>NZ_LLYA01000146.1 GCF_001440415.1 Bradyrhizobium retamae | reverse complement strand
AAGGAAATGGTCACGAACGATCTCGAGGAAGCGAAGCGGGAGGTCGCCAATGGCAAGCCTGCCGTTTGAGCTGAAGGGCAAGACGGTCTACGTCGCCGGCCACCGCGGCATGGTCGGCGCCGCGCTGGTGCGCCGGCTGGCTGCGGAACACGTCGAACTGCTGACGGCAACTCGCAGCGAGGTCGATCTGCGCGATCAGGCCGCGGTCAACCGCTGGTTTGCCGCCAACAGGCCCCAGGTGGTGTTTCTGGCGGCCGCCAAGGTCGGCGGCATCGTCGCCAACAACACGCTGCGCGCCGAATTCCTCTACGACAATCTGGCGATTGCTTCGAGCGTGATCCATGCGGCGCATGTCCACGGCGCCGAGAAGCTGATGTTCTTAGGCTCGTCCTGCATCTATCCCAAGCTGGCGCCGCAGCCGTTGCGCGAGGACTCCATGCTGACGGGGCCGCTGGAGCCGACCAACGAGCCCTATGCGATTGCCAAGATCGCCGGGATCAAGATGGTGGAGGCCTATCGCAGCCAGTACGGCGCCGACTTCATCAATGTGATGCCGACCAACCTTTATGGGCGCGGCGACAATTATCATCCCGAATACAGCCACGTCGTCGCCGCGCTGATCCGCCGCTTTCACGAAGCCAAGGTTGCCGGTGCTGACAACGTCGTGGTCTGGGGCACCGGCACGCCGCGGCGCGAATTCCTCTACGTCGACGACCTTGCCGATGCCTGCATCCACTTGATGAAGGCCTATTCGGATCGCGAACTGGTCAATATCGGCACCGGCGAGGACATCACGATCGCCGATTTCGCCCGCGTGGTCGCGGCGACCGTCGGCTACAGCGGCGAGATCGGTTTTGATGCCTCGCGCCCGGACGGTACCTCGCGAAAATTGCTCGACGTCAGCCGTCTGGCCAAACTCGGCTGGCGCGCCAGCACGAAGCTCGAGGACGGCATCCGGCTCGCCTACCAAGCTTATCTCAGCGAGCACGCAGTGACGCAGAAATAGGTCTTCCTGCGATAAAAAGCCCCGGATGTACCCGGGGCTTCTTGCTGTCGAAAGTACCGTCGGCCTATTCCGGCTTGCCGATATTCACCTTCAGCGTGCCGACACCGTCGACGCCGCACTCGATCTTGTCGCCGGGATTGAGCTGCGAGACTCCGGCCGGCGTGCCGGTCATGATGATGTCGCCGGCGGCGAGTTTCACCTGCTGCGAGAGCTGCCAGATGATTTCGGGCACGCTCCAGATCAGTTCGGTGAGGTCGCCCTTCTGCGTTTCCTTGCCGTTGACCGTCAGCCAGATCTTGCCCTTGGCAGGGTGGCCGATCTTGGATGCGGGCTGGATAGCGGAGCAGGGCGCGGAATAGTCGAAGGACTTTCCGACTTCCCACGGCCGCTCCTTCTTGCGCGAGGCGATCTGCAGGTCGCGGCGGGTGAGGTCGATACCGACGGCGTAGCCGTAGACATGATCGAGCGCCTTGTCGGCCGGGATGTTGAGGCCGCCGCTCTTCATCGCGACGATCAGTTCGACTTCGTGATGCAGGTCCTTGGTCAGCGGCGGATAGGGAATCGTGGCGCCGTCGGGCACCAGCATGTCGGCGTGCTTGGCGAAGAAGAACGGCGGCGCACGCTCGTCATTGCCCATCTCTCTGATGTGCTCGAGATAGTTGCGCCCGACGCACCAGATGCGGCGAACCGGATAGGAGCCAGTCTCGCCGACGACGGGAAGCGCGGGCTGTGGGGCTGCTGATATGACGTAGGAGGCTGCGGTCATGAAAAGGGTCTCGGGTTACGGTGGAATTCCGGAGTCTTCTAGTTGAGCATGATCTTTTCGGAAAACCGGTGCCCACTCTTCCGGATCATGCTCTAGCTTTTACGCGGTTGCGCTGACCGGCGCCAGACTGGGCGGACCGGCTTCGCGCTGCTGCAGGCGGAAGAAGGAAGCATAACGCCCGCCGCGGTGCAGCAAATCGTCGTGCTGGCCGCGTTCGACGATCTCACCGGCCTCGACCACCAGGATGGCATCGGCATGCATGATGGTGTGCAGGCGGTGGGCGATCACGATGGTGGTGCGGTTCTGGCAAAGATGCTCGATCGCCTCCTGCACGGCTTTCTCGGACTCGGAATCGAGCGCCGCGGTCGCCTCATCGAGCAAGATGATCGGCGCGTTCTTGATCAGCGCCCGGGCCACTGCGATGCGCTGGCGCTGGCCGCCGGATAGCTGCGTGCCGTGCTCCCCGACCGGCGTGTCGTAGCCGAGTGGAAAGCCCATGATGAAATCGTGCGCGCAGGCCGCCTTCGCCGCCGCCACGATCTCGTCCTGGCTGGCGCCTTCCTTGCCGAAGGCGATGTTGGCGCCGATCGTGTCGCGGAACAAATAGACGTCCTGTCCGACATAGGCGGTCTGCCGCCGCAGCGATTGCCGCGACACGCTGGAAATGTTCTGGCCGTCGACCAGGATTTCGCCTTGGTTCACCTCGTAGAGCCGCAGCAGCAGCGCGAGCACCGTAGACTTGCCGCCGCCGGAGGGGCCGACCAGCGCGGTGGTCTTGCCGGGCTCGGCGACGAAGCTCATGCGATTGAGGACCGGCTCGTCTGGCCGGTAGCCGAAGGTTACGTCGCGGAACTCGACCCGCGCGTCAGTGAGTTTCAGCGTCGGCTTGTCACTGTCGTCGGGCTCGCTCGGTGGGCTGTCGACGATTTCGAGCAGCTTGCGCGCGCCGATCAGGTTGCTGTTGAGCTCGATGTTGAGCCGCGCCAGCCGCTTGGCCGGCTCATAGGCCAATAGGAACGCGGTCAGGAATGAAAAGAACTGGCCGGGCGAAGCGCCCATCGCGACCACGCGATAGCCGCCATACATCAGGCCGCCCGCGATCGCGAAGCCGCCGAGGGTTTCCATCAATGGGCTGGAGCGGTTGGAAACGCGCGCCATCTTGTTGGCGTTGCGCTCGACCGCGGCGATGCTGGCGTCGATCCGTTCGCGCATCGCCTGTTCGAGCGTAAAGGCTTTCACGGTGCGGATGCCCTGCAGCGATTCCTGCATCGTCTCCATGATGTCGGCAGTGCCGGAGAACTGGTTGTGTGCAAGACCCTTGATGCGCTTCACCAGCTTGCGCAGCACGATCATCGCCGGCGGCGCCACCGCAAAACCGAGCAGCGCCATCAGGGGATCGGTCATCACCATGACGACGACGAGCGCGATCAGCGACAGCAGATCGCGGCCGATGGCGTTGATCAGGAGATTGAGCACCTGCGTCACCGCGGTGGCGCCAGCAGTGAGCCGCGCCAGGAATTCCGACGAATGCCGCTCGGAGAAGAACGCGATGTTTTCGCTCATCAGCTTGGCAAACAGCCGGCGCTGGTTATTCGCGAGGATCGCATTGCCGATCTGCGACAGGATCACGGTGTGTCCGTAGGTCGCCGCACCCTTGATCGTAAAGATGACGACGGTGACCAGCGACAAGAGCGCAATCCCGCGCACATCCTTGTCGACATAGGCCTCGTTGATGACCTCGCCGAGCAGGTAGGCGGAACCCGCGGTTGTCACCGCCGCTAGTCCCATCAGCGAAAAGGCGAGCAGATAGCGCCGCCAGTAGGCGAGCCCCTGTTCAGCGACGAGGCGCCGAATCAGGATCGCCGCACCATATGGGTCGTCGGTGATTTTCTTCGGAGTTTCTGTAGGAAGTTCGGTCATCCGCGTTCCATTGACGGCACCTGGATAGCCCGGCGCGTCAGGGCTGCTGCGAGGCCTCCTTGCCTGCTTAGAGGGGCTTTTTCAAGCCCAATAAGCGCTTGATTTCAGGCCGATTCCGCACGCTGCGGAAGGCTTCCGCGTTCGCTGAACAGCCTCTTTTCCCAGGTCAGCGCGTGGCCGGCAATGGTTTCGAGATTGTCGTATTGCGGCGTCCACTCAAGCATCGAACGAATGCGGCTGGTATCAGCAACCATGGTCACGATGTCGCCGGGGCGGCGCGGCGCATACTGAACCGCGAAATTGCGCATCGAGACGCGGCGGACGGCCTCGATGGTTTCCAGCACCGAGTATCCGCGGCCGTAGCCGCAGTTGAGCGTGATCGAGCTTCCGCCGCCTCGCAGGTACGACAGCGCGGCTCGATGGGCCTCCGCGAGATCGCTGACATGGATGAAATCGCGGATGCAGCTTCCATCCGGCGTCGGGTAGTCGGTTCCGTACACGTCGACCTTGGCGCGCTGTCCGGTGGCGGCTTCGACCGCAATCTTGAGCAGATGCGTCGCGCCGACAGTCGAGAGGCCGCAGCGGCCGTTCGGATCGGCGCCGGCGACGTTGAAATAGCGCAGCACGACATACTTCATGTCGTGTGCACTCACGACGTCATGCAGCATGATTTCGGTCATCAGCTTGGAAGAGCCGTAAGGCGACATCGGCCGCGTCGGTGCATGTTCCGGCACCGGTACTTGGTCCGGATTGCCGTAGACGGCAGCCGTCGACGAAAAGATGAAGCGGCTGACACCACCCTTCACGGCTGAATTCAAGAGGCTGCGGGTCGTCATGGTATTGTTGCGGTAATAGCCGAGCGGATCGCGCATCGAATCCGGCACCACAACGGAGCCCGCGAAATGAATGATGCTCTCGACACGGTGTTGGGCGATCACGCCCTCGACGAGGTTTTCGTCGCCGGCGTCTCCGATGAACAGCGGCACGGGGCGGGGCAAAAGTGAGGAGAATCCGGTGGACAGGTTGTCGATCACGACGACGCTTTCGCCGGCATCCACCAGCGCATGAACCGTATGACTTCCGATATAGCCGGCGCCACCGGTGACGAGCACGGTCATGGGTCACCTCTCCCGATTTATTTGGAGGGCAATGTTAGGGGCTCGCGGTGAAGAGGGGGTTTCGGCGTCGGCGAACTGGCCACTATGCTTAATGTTGCGTATAGGAACTGGCCGAAACGGAGCCGGACGTGCCGATCGAGAACAATTTGGCCAGTGATCTGCAGCTCATCGTGCCGAATCTGCACAGGCGCTATTCGGGCGTCACGGCGACCAACCGGATGGTGGCGCCGAAGCTCGCGCAGATGTACCGCGCAGCATGGCTCGGGCCGCACGTGCCCGACGGTATCACGCGGATGGGCTTTGCGGATATGTTGAAACTCTGGCGGCGCCGTAACTCCGTGATCTGGCACGCGCGGCGCAACGACGAGATGATTGTCAGCGTCTTGCTGCGTGCGCTGGGCTGGCCGCTGAAACTGGTCTTCACCTCGGCGGCGCAGCGGCATCACACCTGGCTGACGCGATGGCTGATCCGGCAGATGGATGCCGTGATCGCAACCTCCGAACTGTCGGCGTCGTTTCTCAAACGCGAGGCGACGGTCGTGATGCATGGCGTCGACACCAACGCCTACGCGCCGCCGACCGATCGCGCCGCGGCGTTCGCCGAGGCGAGACTGCCGGGACATTACGCGATCGGCTGCTTTGGCCGCGTGCGCGCGCAAAAGGGTACGGATGTCTTCGTCGAGGCGATGTGCCGGTTGCTGCCGCGCTATCCCGATTTCACCGCTGTCATCGTCGGCGCGGTCGTGCCGGAGCAGCAGGGTTTTGCCGACGGTTTGAAACGGCAGATCGAGGCGGCCGGGCTGCAATCGCGCATCGTCATCACCGGCGAGCTCGAAATCGAGGAAGTGCAGCGCTGGTATCAGCGGCTGACGATCTACGCCTTCACCTCGCGCAACGAAGGCTTTGGCCTGACGCTGATCGAGGCGATGGCGGCAGGTGCAGCGCTGGTGGCGGCGCGGGCAGGCGCAGCGGAGTTCGTGGTCGAGGACGGTGTGACCGGCGTGCTGACGCCGCCGGGCGATACTGAGGCCCTGGTCGCGGCGCTTGAGCCTTTGATGCGCGATCCGGCCTCGGCACATGCGATGGGCGGGCGGGCGCGTGCGCGCGTGCTGGAAAAGTTCAGTCTTGAGGCGGAGGCTAATGCGATCGCCGCAGTCTATCGCACGCTGGATTGAGCCATCACGCGCTGCGCGATGTCGGTCACCTCGGCCGCCGCGATGTCGCGCATGCAGCGGTGATCGTTCATCGTGCAGACCGTGCGCTGGCAGGGCTGGCAGGACAGTTTCGATTTGGTCTGCAGCACCGTGGCGGCAAGGCCGTTTAGCGGCGCCCAGAGATAGGGGCTGGTGGGGCCGAAAATGCCCATGGTCGGCGTGCCGATCGCAGCCGCGATGTGCATCAGGCCGGAGTCGTTCGAGATCGCGACGCTCGCCGCCGCCATCGCCAGGATACCGTTGCGCAAGTCAGTCCCCGTGAGGTCGCGGGCCTTGCCGCCGGTGGCGGAGACGATTTCCTGCGCCAGCGTCTTTTCGCCGGGACCGCCGACCACCCAGACGTCGAAGCCGCGCTCGATCAGGAGCCGCGCGGCTTCCGGATAATAGGTCCATCGTTTTGAGGCGCCGACGGAGCCCGGGCCGAGCGCTACGGCGGGACCGGTGCCGAGCCCGTTGGCCTGCCGCCAGCGGGCGGTTTCCTCCGGCGGAACCGCGAGCTGCGGCACCGGCCATTCCGGAGGCAGCGGCGCGCTGTTGGGCAGCGCCAGCGCGGCATTCTTGTCGATAAAGCGGGGCAGGGCCTTTTCGCCCCAGCGGATCCGGTTGATCAGCCCGAATCGCGCCTCGCCGAAAAAGCCGACACGCTCAGGGATCCCGGCCAGCGCGGGCGCAATCGCCGCCTTCCAAGTGCGGGGCAGGACGAGGGCGGTTCCATAGCCGCGGGCGCGCAGTTCGGCGGCCAGTTCTCTTTGCTTGGCCAAAGCAAGCCGGCTGCGGGGCAGGTCCCAGACAATTCCGGCGCGGACGCCCGGCATATAATCGACCAGCGGCGCGCAGAGGGAGGTGACGAGCAGGTCCACCGGGCGGTTCGGCCAGCGCTGCTTCAATACCCGCACCACGGTATGGCCGCGAACGAAGTCGCCAATCCACATATAGGGAACGATCAGAGTAGGCCTGACGTCGGCGCTATCTTCCATTTCGATCCTATTTGATGAATTGAAGTTCATATCTTGGCTTGTTTCGCCGCTAACCAGTTGCCGGCTCGTCGGTAACCGCTCCAAGGCGACACGTAAAGCCGGTCGATTCGGTGTTCGGTTCGCCGAGAAGCAAAGTTGCCTGCCGCGCGGGAGTGAGGCAAAGCTTTCGCCCGAACGATCATGGCAGGGGATGGCATGTTGCTGGTGACCGGGGGCGCCGGTTTTATCGGGTCGAACGTCGTGGCTGCGTTGAATGACGCCGGCCGGGACGTCGTCGTGTGCGACGTGCTCGGCCATGACGGCAAATGGCGCAATCTGGCCAAACGCCGGCTGGCCGATTTTGTACCGCCTTCGGAACTGATGGACTGGCTGAAGGGCCGCCGGCTGGAAGCCGTCGTCCATCTCGGCGCCATCTCCGAGACCACGGCAACCGACGGCGACCTGGTGATCGAGACCAATTTCCGTCTGTCGATGCGGTTGCTCGACTGGTGCACGGCCAACGCCACGCCGCTGATCTACGCGTCGTCGGCCGCGACCTATGGCGACGGCGAGCAGGGGTTTGGCGACGATCAGTCAATGGACGCGCTGAAGCGGTTGCGGCCGATGAACCTCTATGGCTGGAGCAAGCATTTGTTCGACATGGCGGTCGCCGAACGCTCAGCGCGCGGCGAACGGCTGCCGCCGCAATGGGCGGGATTGAAGTTCTTCAACGTGTTCGGCCCCAACGAATATCACAAGGGCACGATGATGAGCGTGTTGGCGCGGCGCTTCGACGACATCAAGGCCGGCCGTCCGGTGCAATTGTTCAAGTCGCATCGGGAAGGGATCGCCGACGGGGACCAGCGGCGCGACTTCATCTATGTCGACGACGTCGTGCGCGTCACGATGTGGCTGCTCTCGACGCCTGATGTCAGCGGCATCTTCAACGTCGGAACCGGCACGGCGCGCAGCTTTCGCGATCTGATGCTGTCGGCCTATGCCGCGCTCGGCATTACACCGAACATCCAGTATATCGACATGCCCGAGCAGATCCGCGGCAGCTATCAATACTTCACCCAGAGCGAGGTCGATCGGCTGCTGAACGCCGGGTATAATGGCGGCTTCACGGCGCTGGAAGACGCGGTCGAAACCTATGTGAAGATTTTTCTCGATCGTCCCGATCGCTTTCGCTGATGGGCACCAGGTAGACAGATGTTCGATTTTGAAGCCCTGAGCCAGGCGATCCCAAATCAGACCGTGCTCTGCGTCGGCGATCTCATGCTCGACGAGTTCGTCTATGGCGACGTATCCCGTGTTTCGCCGGAAGCGCCGGCGCCCGTTATCGCGGTCCAGCGTAGCGAGACCAATGTTGGCGGTGCCGGCAACGTCGCGCGCAACATCACCTCGCTCGGTGCCCGCTGCATCTTTGCCGGCCTGATCGGCGAAGACGAGGCGGGTGCGAAGCTGAAGGCCGATCTGGCGCGGGAAGGCCTGATCGAGGCCGTGCTGGTATCAGATTCTTCCCGCCCGACCACGCGCAAGGTGCGCTTCGTCTCCGAGCATTTTTCCACCCACATGCTGCGCGCGGATTGGGAGCTGGCCGTGCCGGCCTCGGCCGATGTCGAGCAGCGGCTGATCGATGCAATTCTGCCGCTTGTGCCCCGCGCCGACATCGTGCTGCTGTCCGACTATGCCAAGGGCGTGCTGACGGCGCGCGTCATCCGCAACATCATCGACGCCGCGAAAAAGCTCGGCAAGCGCGTGATCGTCGATCCCAAGAGCGCCAATTTTGCGATCTATCGCGGCGCCACGCTGCTGACTCCCAACCGCAAGGAGTTTGCCGAAGCCACCCGCAGCCGCGCCGACACCGACCAGAACATTGCCGAGGCGGCGCAGGACGCGATGTATCTCGCCGACTGCGAGGCCATGCTGGTGACGCAAAGCGAACACGGTATGACGCTGGTGGTTCGCGGCGGCGAAGCGATCCATGTGCCGGCGATTCCGGTCAAGGTACGCGACGTCTCGGGCGCGGGTGACACGGTCGCCGCAGTGCTGGCGCTGACGCTTGCGGCCCAAGCCGACTGGGAGACGGCGCTCAGGATGGCGAACGCCGCGGCCGCGGTCGCGGTCGGGAAGAAAGGCACCGCTACCGTGACGCCCGCGGAGCTGCGGCGGAAAATCCTGCCGCATGCGTCGCTGGCGGCCGAAGAGAAGATCGTGCCGGCAGGCGGCGATCTCGCCGTGCATCTGGCAGAGTGGCGCCGGCAGGGGCTGCGCATCGGCTTCACCAATGGCTGCTTCGATATTCTGCATCCCGGCCACGTCAAGGTGCTGACGGCGGCGCGCGGCGCCTGCGACCGCCTGATCGTCGGCCTCAACAGCGATGCCTCGGTGAAACGATTGAAGGGCGAGGGACGCCCGGTGCAGGATGAGCGGGCGCGCGCCGAAGTGCTGGCAGCGTTGGAGGCGGTCGATCTCGTTGCGATCTTCGCGGAGGACACGCCGATCGACCTGATCACGCTGGTGAGGCCGAGCGTGCTAGTCAAGGGCGGCGATTATACGCGCGAGCAGGTCGTCGGCCACGAGATCGTCGAGGCTACCGGCGGCGAGGTCGTGCTCGTCGATATCCTGCCGGGCCACAGCACGACGTCGCTGGTCGGCCGCGCCCGAGGAGGCAAGGCGTGAGCGCGAACGCAGCTTCGTCGCCGATCGCCAAGGCGCTGCCGACCTGGCGCGATCCGGCGGCATGGATGAAGGTGAGCGACGTCGTCGCGGTCCTGCTTGCGCTGTCGCTGCCATGGTCGACTTCGCTGGTCGGTATTCTCGGCGCTGTGCTTCTGGTCACGGTTGCGCCGACGGTCGAGTTGAAGGGCTTTCTTGCCTCGCTGAAGCGTCCGATTTCCGCGCTGCCGATCGTCCTGTTCGTTCTGGCGCTTGTCGGAACCCTGTGGTCGGACGCCGCTTGGGGCGCGCGATTCTATGCCGTGGGGCCGGCCGCGAAGCTCCTGGTGCTTCCGGTCCTGCTCTATCATTTCGAGCGCTCGGCGCGCGGGGCGTGGGTGCTGGTGGCGTTCCTCGCTTCGTGCACGCTGTTGATGCTGATGTCCTGGCTGGTGTTTTTGCGTCCCGAACTTTCGTTGCGGACGCCGGAGCTCGCCGCGCGCGGCATCTTTGTCAAGAACTACATCGCCCAGAGCCAGGAATTCACGCTGTGCGCGGTTGCGTTGGCCTATCCGGTCATCATGCTGCTGCGGGCAAAGCGGATTGCGCTGGCCGTGCTGCTCACCGCCATCGCCTTCGGCTTCTTCGTCAACATGGCGTTCCTGGTGGTGTCGCGCACGGCATTGGTCACGGTGCCGATCATGTTCGCGGTGTTTGCGCTGCTGCATCTGAAGTGGCGCAGCATCGTCGTCATCCTGTGCGTAGCGGCCGCGTTCGCCGCCGTTGCCTGGCAGACCTCGCCGGCATTGCGCCGGACCGCGGAGACGTTTGCCCGGGACTACCAGCTCTACAAGGAAAAAAACATTCCGACATCGATTGGGCTGCGGCTCGAGTTCTGGCGGAAGTCTCTCGGCTTCTTTGCCGAGGCACCGCTGATCGGTCATGGCACGGGCGCGACGCGCGGCCTGTTCGAGCGCGTCGCCACGCACGACTCATACCAGGCCAGCAGCGAAGTGATCGGAAACCCCCATAACCAGACGCTCAACGTCGCGGTGCAATGGGGCATTGCCGGTGTCGTCATACTGTACGCGATGTGGCTGTTGCATCTGCTCCTGTTCCGTGGCGATGGGCTTGCGAATTGGATCGGGCTTTTGGTCGTAGTGCAGAACATCTTCACCTCGCTGTTCAACTCCCACATCTTCGACTTCCATGAAGGCTGGATGTATGTGCTGGGCGTCGGAGTTGCCGGAGGCATGGTGCTGCGCGCCAGATCGGAAGGGGCGGAATCTTCCGGAACAGTCCGGCCATGATTGCTGGCATGCACGCCGCAGATAAGATATCAGCGGGCGAGGGACGCCCCGCGAATCCCGATCGTTTCCGCAGCCGGCCAATGGAATGACGCCTCTTTCGCAACTGACCCGTCGCAATTACCTGATCGCAGCGCATGATGCGTTGGTGACCGCGCTTGCGCTGCTCGCAAGCTTCTACCTGCGCTTCGAGGGAGGCGAGGGCTTCTATGCCCGCCTGCCGCTGCTGCTGCGCATTCTGCCCCTCTTCGTCGCCTTCAGCATCGTTATCTGCTACGTCTTCAATCTGACGACGACGAAATGGCGTTTCATTTCGCTTCCCGATGCACTGAATATCCTGCGCGTGGCGACCCTTCTGGCGGTAACGCTCGTCGTGTTGGACTATGCCTTCATTTTCGCCGCATCGAACGGCAAGACGCCGGTGCTGTTCGGCCGTGTCACCATCGTTCTCTACTGGTTTCTGCAGGTGTTCGCGCTGAGCGCGCTCCGCTTCGGCTATCGTTATTTCCGTTACACGCGGGTTCGCCGCCATGCCCGGACCGAAGGCGCATCGGCGACGCTGTTGATCGGCCGCGCCGCCGACGCCGAGGTGCTGTTGCGCGCGATCGAGAGCGGCGCAGTCAAGCAGCTTTGGCCCGTTGGCGTGCTGTCGCCTTCGGCCGCGGACCGCGGGCAGTCGATCCGCAACGTGCCGGTGCTGGGCGGGATCGACGACGTCGAGGACGTGGTCCGCGATTATGCCGGACGGGGAAAGCCGATTTCGCGGGTCGTCATGACGCCGTCGGCGTTCGAACCCGAGGCGCACCCCGAGGCGGTTCTGATGCGGGCCAAGCGGCTCGGGCTGTTCGTCAGCCGCCTGCCGTCGCTCGAAAGCGGCGACGTGCCGAGGCTGACCAATGTCGCCGTCGAAGACCTTTTGCTGCGGCCAAGCGAGAAGATCGACTACGCGCGGCTTGAAGCGCTGGTGAAGGGCAAATCGGTGATCGTCACCGGCGGCGGCGGCTCGATCGGTTCGGAGATATGCGACCGCGTCGCGACCTTTGGCGCCGCGCGGCTATTGGTGATCGAGCACTCGGAACCGGCGCTTTACGCGGTCACGGAAGCGCTGACGGCACGGGCAGCCAATGTCGCCGTCGAGGGCCGGATCGCCGACATCCGCGATCGTGAACGGATCATGGGCCTGATGCGGGAGTTCAAGCCCGATATCGTGTTTCATGCCGCAGCGCTGAAGCACGTGCCGATCCTCGAGCGCGATTGGAGCGAGGGCGTCAAGACCAACATCTTCGGTTCGGTCAATGTCGCCGACGCCGCGCAGGCGGCGGGCGCCGAAGCCATGGTGATGATCTCGACCGACAAGGCGATCGAGCCGGTCTCGATGCTGGGACTGACCAAGCGCTTCGCCGAAATGTATTGCCAGGCGTTCGACCACGACCTGATGACGCAATCGGAGGGCAAGCCGCACATGAGGCTGATCTCAGTGCGGTTCGGCAACGTACTGGCCTCGAACGGATCGGTGGTGCCGAAATTCAAGGCGCAGATCGAGGCCGGCGGTCCTGTTACGGTGACGCATCCGGACATGGTCCGGTACTTCATGACGATCCGCGAAGCCTGCGACCTCGTGCTGACCGCAGCCACGCACGCACTGACGCCGGCGCGGCCCGACGTCTCCGTCTATGTTCTCAACATGGGACAGCCGGTCAAAATCGTGGAGCTTGCAGAGCGGATGATCCGCCTGTCCGGCCTCGAACCGGGCGTCGACATCGAGGTAGTGTTCACCGGCATGCGGCCGGGCGAGCGGCTGAACGAGATACTGTTCGCCACCGAGGAGCCGCCGGTCGAGATCGGGGTCGCCGGCATCATGGCGGCGAAGCCGAATGAGCCGCCGATGCAGACCTTGCGAAAATGGCTTGCTGCGCTGGAGGATGCAATCGCGCGGGATGACCGCTCCACCATCCGCGCGGTGCTCAAGGATGCCGTGCCGGAATTCGGATCGAACGCCGCCTGATTTTGCTGCCTCGCCCGGTTGGTCCCCGCGGCCATTCGTACCCCTTCGGAAGCCATGATTCAGAAGTCCGGAAAAGTCGTCGTCGTCAGCCAGCATTATCCGCCCGATCCGAGCACGACGGCGGCGATCATGGCCGCGGTTTCCGACCGCGCGGCGCCGGAGGCCGAGGTGCTGGTGCTGTCGGGAACGGCGGGCTCCGCGATATCGGCGCAAGCGGGCAAGCCTGAGGTCGTCGAGGTCAAGAACTGGATGCCGGGCAAGGGCGCGCTGGGAAGGCGCGCCGTGGCCGAATTGCTGTTCACGGTCCGGATGTTTTTCGTGCTGCTGGCGAGGTTGCGGCGCGGTGACGTCACGCTGACCGTGCCGGCCCCCTTCATGCTGCCTTACGCGTTTGCCGCCGCGGCCAAATTGAAACGCGCGAGATCGGCGCTGATCATGCACGATCTCTATCCCGACGTCCTCGTCATGGCTGGCCTGTTGAAGCCGCAGTCGATCGTGGCGAAAGCGATGCGCGCCTTGAACGCGCCGATGTTTCGCGCGCTCGACGCCGTCGTCATCATCGGCCGCGACACCGAGAAGCTGCTGCTGCGCTATGGCGGAATGACAAGTGACAAGATCCGCTTCATTCCGAACTGGGCGACACTTGCGCGTGGCGTTCGCGCGATCGACCCAGGCAATCCGTACCGCCAGTCGCTTTCCGCCCGCTTCGTCGTCGGACTGTCAGGCAATCTCGGCTTTACCCACGATCCCGTCATCGTGTTCGAAGCGGCGCGCCTGCTGCGCGACGACAAGGATATACACTTCCTGCTGTCGGGCTGGGGGATCGGGTTCGACCAGTTGAAGGCCATGCAGGCCGAGGCAAAGCTCCCGAACGTTACCCTGGTCGATCGCGTCGAGGAGGAGCAGCTAGAGGCGTTTCTTTCTGCGGCGGACGTCTGGATCATTCCCTACCGCAGGAACGTCGCCGGCGTGTCGGTGCCCAGCCGATTCTACAATCTGCTGGCGATCGGCCGTCCGGTGATCCTGGTTTCCGAAGCGGATGCCGAGGCGGCGCTGACGGTCATCGAGCACAATGTCGGCTGGGTGGTGGAGCCCGGCAACGCCGGCGAACTGGCGAAAACGGTCAGTCGCGCCGCTCAGGCCGACGACCCACAGCGGGCCGAACGCGCGGCTGAAATCTCCAGGCGCTTTGATTTTGAAATCGCCATGGCCAACTATTGCTGCCTCATCCGCGAGCTCGCCCAAAAGTAGCTGGATCAGACGCGAGACGGTCGCCGCCGCGAGAAACGGTGCATCAAGAGCGCCGTCGCGGCGCCTCCAGCACCGAGTAGCAGGCCAGTTATCGTAGACGACGAGGTCATGGCCGAGCCGATTGCCAATGCGGCCAGCACGAGGTTGAGCGCGAACACTTCGCTCACCACGCGCGATACCGAGAAGCCGTTGTCGGTGGCGCGCTGATAGAAGTGGGTGCGATGCGCGGCCCAGAACGGCTCGCGCCGCGCGACGCGCCGCAGCAGCGTGACGGTCGCATCGGCGAGGTAATACAGCGGCAACAGCAGCGCCGCTGCCACTTGCTGGTGCCAGGCGAGCTGCAAGAGACACCAGCCGGCCAACAGGCCGATCGGCAGGCTACCGACGTCCCCGAGAAAGATTTTTGCTACCGGCCGGTTGAAGGGGGCGAAGCCGAGCATCGCGCCGAACAGCGCTGCGGCAGCGACCGTCGTCGATGCCGGAAGTCCGCCGAGCCAACCGAGCAGAACGAGTGCGCCGGTGATGGGCACGATCTCGGCGACCGTCATCAGGTCCAGCCCGTCCATAAAGTTGACGAGGTTCACGAACCACAGGCCTGCGAGGATCAGGAGGCTGCGCTCGAGCCAGAGCGGGCAGGCGGGAACGATCCGCAAGCTGTCGGGGGCGACCAAGATCACCACCGCGACGGCCAGTCCCTGCAGCAATAGCCGCGGCACCACGGGAATCGAGTTGACGTCATCAGCGAAGCCGACGGCTGCGATGAACAGCGTCGCGCCGAACACGGCGACGGGAATTCTCATCTCCACCGCGTCGGCAAGCGCGATGACCGCAGCCGCCGCAATCAGCGTGGCCGCGATCACCGCGACGCCCGCGCCCTGCGGTGTCGGAACCTGATGGGAGGAGCGCGCATTCGGTTTTGCCAGCGCTATCCGCACCATCAGCGGCCGGATCGCCCATGTCAGGACGGCCGACAACAGCACAGCCGGCACTACTGCGGCAAACGACAGCAATAGTTGCGAATTGGCCATTCTACCCGCGCGGCAAGTTGTTCGAAAATTACTTGGGAACTTCGATCGGCGTCACGCCCCGCGCGGCTTTCTCGGCGCTGAAAATCCAGACCAGGCCGCCGATCGCACCGACGATGAAGGATACCGCGCCATAGAGCAGGGAGATGTTGACGCCCTCGTTGGCCATCAGGCCGGCATACCCGAACGCCAGCCCCATGGTGGCTTCGCGAACACCCCAGCCGGCAATCGAGATCGGCAGCATGGTGATCAGCATGACGGGCGGAACGAGCTGGAAGATCTGGCCGAACACAACGGGGGCGGCGATCGATTGCACCACGCACCAGGCGATGACGACGGCAAGTACGTGCACCAATAACGACAGCACCGCGACTTTCGGGCCGTGAGTGCGGCTGAACAGCACGCGATTGGCGATCACCGAGCAGGCGTAGATGTGATGGGTGCCCCACCAGTGCTTCAGCCACGGCCACCGCAGCCTGCCGAGCAGGAGAAATCCGAGGCCACCGGCAAGCGCTGCGAAATCGACGAACAGCAGCGCCGACCTACCGTGGGGATCGGTGATCAGGCGATAGCTCCACGGCAGGCTCGCAACGATGACGACGGCTAGCGCGATCAGGCCGATGGCACGGTCGACGAAGATGGAATAGGTCGCCGCCCGCCAGCCGGCGCCGCTGCGCGCGACGAGCCATAGCCTGACCGCATCGCCGCCGATCGAGGACGGTAGCGTCTGGTTGAAGAACATCCCGATCACGTTGAAGCGCATCGCCTGCCGGGTCGGCAGCGGCGCGCCGCATTCCGCTCCGATCTCGCGCCATCGCAGGACGCCGACGAATATCTGCAGGAACGTCACGGCAATCGCAACACCGATCCAGCCCAGGCTGGAAACGTCGATGCGGGCCGCGAGGTCGGCGAGGTCGACCTTGCGCAACGAGAAATACAAGAGCGCCGCCGAGACCAGTATCTTTAATGTCGAAAGCAGGATTCGGCGCATCTCGCCCGTGCCGGGTTTGAGAAGAGGGTGCAAAAAGCGGTGCAATTCGGCGCCTTGGTATGGTTTTCGGGCCGATCTGGCAATAGCGGGGCTGGTAGGTGTTGCGGTGGCCTCGGCAACGCAGGTAAAGAGGCCTAGCGACAGAGATTTCAGCCATTGAGCGGCGCCTTCCAAGGATACGATGCCGGATCAACCCATATTGGTCACCGGAGCTGCGGGTTTCATCGGCTTCCACGTTGCGCGCCGGCTGCTGGCCGAAGGACGAGGGGTGGTCGGGCTCGACAATCTCAACGATTATTACGATCCGGCGTTGAAGCGGGCGCGGCTGGACGAGCTGCGCCGGGAGCAGGGTTTCACATTCGAGCAGATCGATCTCGCTAGTCGCACGTCAGTGGAACGCCTGTTCGCCAAACACCGCTTTCCAAGCGTGGTGCATCTCGCAGCCCAGCCCGGCGTGCGTTATTCGATCGATCATCCGCACGCCTATGTCGATGCCAATCTCGCAGGCTTCGTCAACGTGCTGGAAGGCTGCCGGCATCATGGCTGCGGCCATCTGGTCTATGCCTCGTCCTCATCGGTCTACGGCGCCAATACGAAACTACCGTTTTCGGTGGAGGACAAAACCGACCATCCGATCAGCCTCTATGCCGCCACCAAGAAGGCCAATGAGCTGATCGCGCATTCCTACAGCCATCTCTATCGTCTTCCAGTAACGGGCCTGCGGTTCTTCACCATTTATGGGCCATGGGGACGGCCCGACATGGCGGTCTACCTGTTTACCAAGGCGATCGTGGAGGGTACCCCGATCAGGCTCTTCAACCATGGCAGGATGCGACGCGACTTTACCTATATCGAGGACGTGACGCGCGCCGTATTGCGACTGGTCGACCAGGCCCCGCGCGACGGGGGGCAGGGCGCCGGGGCGCCGGCAAAAATTTACAATGTCGGCAATAATCATCCGGAAGAGCTGACCCATGTGATAGCAGTTTTGGAGCGGGAATTGGGCCGCGCGGCGGTCAAGGAGATGCTGCCGATGCAGCCCGGAGATGTGACCGAGACTTTTGCTGACGTAACCGAACTGATGCGCGATACCGGCTTCAGGCCGCAGACTTCGATCGAGGAAGGGCTTCGCGACTTCGTTGGCTGGTATCGTGGCTACTACAGGATTTGAGGCGCCGATGAACCGACGAATTATCCCTCTCATCATGTGCGGCGGCGCGGGAACCCGGCTGTGGCCGGCCTCACGCGAGGTTCATCCCAAGCAGTTCCTGTCCCTGTTCGGCGCGCGTTCGACATTCCAGGATACGCTGTTCCGGGTTTCGGATGCTGGGCTGTTCGAACGGCCCGTCATCATCACCAACAACGCCTATCGCTTCATGGTGCTCGAGCAATTGGCGGAGGTCGGACTGGAAGCCGACGTGCTGCTCGAACCGATGCGGCGCGATTCCGGGCCTGCGATCGCGGCCGGCGCTGCCTTTGCGCAAGCGCGCGACAAGGATGCCATCGTGCTGGCGCTCGCCGCCGACCACGTGGTGCGCGACACGCCCGCTTTCCTCGCCGCCTGCCGCGAAGGGCTGGCTGCCGCGGAAGCCGGGCACATCGTGACGTTCGGCGTGCAGCCCGAACGCGCCGCCACCGAATATGGCTACATCAATCCCGGCGAAGTCATTTCCGGCAAGGTTCGCGCAGTCGCGAAGTTCGTCGAGAAGCCCGATCCGGCAACCGCGGCTGAGTACGTCAAGTCGGGCTATCTCTGGAACAGCGGCAACTTCATGTTCCGCGCCGCCGTGCTGTCGGATGAGTACAGCAAGGTTGATGCGGACAGCGTCCAAGCCGTCACTGAAGCAGTGACGAAGGCAGGCACCGACCTTGGCTTCGTCAAGCTCGACGAGGCCGCGTTCGGATCGGCGAAATCGATCTCGATCGACTATGCAGTGATGGAGAAGACCTCGCGTGCCGCGGTCGTGCCGGTCGCGTGCGGCTGGTCCGACGTCGGCTCCTGGCATGCGGTGTGGGAATTGTCCGGCAAGGACGGAGAGGGCAACGCAGCGCGCGGCGCAGCCGTGTTTGAGGATTCTCGCAATTGCAACGTATCGACCGATCGCGCGCTGGTCGCGCTCGAAGGCGTCGACGACCTCGTGGTGGTCGCAACTCAGGACGCCGTGCTGGTTAGCAGGCAGAAGGACGCCAACGGGCTGAAGCGGCTGGTCGCGAAATTGAAGACAGTGGCGCCGCAGGTGACGGAAGACCACATCAGGGTGCATCGGCCCTGGGGATCCTATCAGTCGGTCGACAATGGCAACCGGCATCAGGTCAAGCGCATCATCGTCAAGCCGGGCGGGCGGCTGTCGCTGCAAAAACACCATCATCGATCCGAGCACTGGATCGTGGTGCGCGGAACGGCGCAGGTGACCGTCAACGAACTGGTCAAGACCGTGCACGAGAACGAATCGATCTACATCCCGATCGGCGCGGTGCACCGGCTGGAAAATCCGGGCAAGATCCAGCTCGAACTGATCGAGGTCCAGACCGGGAGTTATCTCGGTGAGGACGACATCATCCGCATCGAGGACGACTACCAGCGCAGTTGAGCCGACCGTAGTTCTACCGGGCCCGCGGTTGTAATTCTTTGAATCAAAACGTGTCTGAAAACCGTCGATCGCGTTCGCCACATCTGTGATGGCGTGCTAGAGAACCGCCGGGGATACTACCGGCGCAATTCTGCCTGGAATCTGCTTGGGGTCGACAAATCATGAGTTCCAAAGGGGCCGCATTCGACGCGAAGGCCGACGCAAAACGCGGCTTGCGCGTCGGCGTGGTCGGCGCGGGCGTGATGGGCAGCAACCATGCCCGCGTGCTGGCCGGTCTGCCCGGCGTGACGCTGGTCGGCATTGTCGATCCGTTGCCCGAACACCGCGCGCGCGCCACCGCGCTCGCCGGCTGCCGTGCGTTCGCCGAACTCGACGAGCTGTTTGACGAGGGCGTCGATGCCATTACGATCGCGGCGCCGACCCATCTTCATCACGAGATTGCGCTCGCCTGCATCACCCGCAACATCCACCTCCTGGTCGAGAAGCCGGTGGCCTCGACCGTCGAGGAAGGGCAGGACATCGTCAATGCGGCGCGTAGTGCCGGCGTGACGCTGATGGTCGGCCATGTCGAGCGCTTCAATCCGGCGGTCGCCGCGATCAAGCAGGCGATCTCGGGTGAGGACATTCTTTCGATCGGCATCACCCGCGTCGGACCGTTTCCGCCGCGCATGTCCAATGTCGGCGTCGTGATTGATCTCGCCGTCCACGATATCGACCTGATCCGCTGGTTCACCGAGTCCGATATCGTCGAGGTGCAGCCGCAGCTTTCCAGCGCGGTTGCCGAGCGCGAGGACATCGCGCTCCTGCAATTCCGCACCGCTTCGGGCGTGCTTGCCCATATCAACACCAACTGGCTGACCCCGTTCAAGGCGCGCAGCGTTACGGTCGCAACCCGCGGCAAATATGTGATGGGCGATCTTTTGACACGGCAGGTGACCGAGTGCTTCGGCTTCAAGCCCGACGGCAGCTACTCGATGCGGCATTTGCCCGTTGGTCATGACGAACCGCTGCGCGCCGAGCTGATCGCATTCCTCGATGCCGTCCGCACCGGCGATGTGCCCGCCGTTTCCGGCGACGAGGGCGTCGCCAGTCTCGAGATCGCGATCCGCTGCCTCGAGCAGCCCGCCAAGCCCGCGGCGTCTGCCGCGCGCAAGGGACCGCGCCGTATCGCCGGCTGAATTTCTTCCAGAACCGAGCAAGGCTCCATGAACCAGCACATGCGTCCAGAACCCGTTCCCTTCGCTGATATCGCCGCGCAGCGCCGCCGGCTCGGCAAATCGATCGATGAGGCCGTTGCCCGCGTGCTCGATCACTGCCAGTTCATCAACGGACCGGAGGTCGCTGAGCTGGAAGCCGCGCTCGCAAAATTTTGCGGCGCCAAGCACGTGGTGAGCTGCGCCAGCGGCACCGACGCGCTGCTGATGGTGTTGATGGCGAAAAATATCGGCCCAGGCGATGCCGTGCTGTGTCCGTCCTTCACTTTTTGCGCGACCGGCGAGGTGGTGGTGCTGACCGGCGCCACGCCCGTCTTCGTCGATGTCGATGAGGTGACCTTCAACATCGACCCCGGCTCGCTCAAGCGCGGAATCGCGACCGCGCGGCAGCGTGGCCTGAATCCGCGCGCCATCATTCCGGTCGACCTGTTCGGACAGCCGGCCGACCAGGACGCGATCGGTTCCATCGCCGAAGCCGAGGGCCTGTTCGTGCTCAACGACGCTGCCCAGAGCTTTGGCGCCAGCTACAAGGGCCGCCGGCTCGGCACCTTCGGTCTGGCGACCACAACCAGCTTCTTTCCCGCAAAGCCGCTCGGCTGCTTCGGCGACGGCGGCGCGATCTTCACCGACGACGATGCGCTCGCCGAAACGCTGCGCAGCATCCGCGTCCACGGCCAGGGCTCGGACAAATACGACAATGTCCGTATCGGGCTCACCGCGCGGCTCGACACCATGCAGGCCGCGATTCTGATCGAGAAGCTGAAAATTTTCGAGGACGAGATCGCCGCGCGCAATGTGGTCGCGGAGCGCTATGCGCGGGGGCTCGGCAATGTCGTGACCGTGCCGCGTCTTGCCAGCGGCTGCAGCTCGATCTGGGCCTGCTATACGATCCGCCTGCCCAAAGGCACGGACCGTGACCGCTTTGCGGCCGACCTCAAGGCGCAGGGGATTCCGACCGCGATCTATTACACGAAATCGATGCATCAGCAGACCGCCTATCGCAATTTCCCAGTCGCGGATGGCGGACTGCCGGTCTGCGAGAGCCTGTCCGCCGACGTCATCAGCCTGCCGATACATGCCTATCTCGACGAGCCGACGCAGGAGCGGGTCATCAAGGCGGTGCGCGGCGCGCTTCAGGCGTGATCCCGACCCGAAGGGCCGCGTCAGCGACGTGGTCGCCGGTTTCGGTCAACATCATGGCTAAGCTGCCCGCCGACTGATTTCCCCGTTCTGCGAATATGCGCTAGAAGCGGCGCATGCTCGGACGCATCTTCACCGTCGGCGGTTATACGCTGCTTTCGCGGCTGACCGGATTCGCGCGCGATATCATGCTCGCCGCGATTCTCGGCGCAGGCCCCGTCGCGGACGCGTTTTTCGTGGCACTGCGGCTGCCCAATCATTTTCGCGCCATCTTCGCCGAAGGTGCCTTCAACGCCGCCTTTGTGCCGGCCTATGCGCATCTGCGCGGCAAGGGTGAAGCCTCGGCGCGGCTATTCGCCGACCGCATCTTCACGCTGCTGTTCGCCGTGCAGGTGATCCTGCTCGTCCTGGCGTGGTGGTTCATGCCCGAGGTGATCGCCATTCTCGCGCCGGGGTTCAAGGACGACCCGGCGCGCGGCGAACTGGCGATATCGCTGACGCGGATCACGTTTCCGTATTTGCTGCTGATCACGCTGGTGACGCTGTACGGCGGCATGCTCAACGTGATGCACCGCTTTGCGAGCGCCGCCGCCGCGCCGATCTTTCTCAACCTGTCGATGATGGCGACACTGGCGCTGGCGGCGTTCTTTCCGGGCGCGGGCTACGCCGCCGCATGGGGCGTTCTGCTCGCCGGCATCCTCGAGTTCCTGCTGCTGGCGGGTGATGCGGCAAAGACCGGCATCCTGCCGAAATTCGCTTTCGTCAAATTCGACGAAGACGTGCGCGCGTTTTTTCGGGCGCTCGGACCTGCGACCATCGGCTCTATGGGAACGCAGGTCGCGTTGTTCGCCGACACCATCATCGCGACCTTTCTGTCGGCGGGAGCGCTTTCGGCGCTGTATTACGCCGACCGTCTCAACCAGTTGCCGATCGGCGTGATCGGGATCGCGATCGGCACCGTGCTGTTGCCGGAAATGTCGCGGCGCCTGACTGCGAACGATGTCGCTGGGGCATCAGCCGCGCAGCGGCGGGCGTTCGAGTTCTCGCTGCTGTTTTCGGTGCCATTCGTCGCCGCCTTCCTGACCGTGCCTGATGTCATCATGCGCGCGATGTTTGCGCGTGGCGCGTTCTCGAAAGCGGATGCGGCAGCCGCGGGCGCCACATTGGCAGCTTACGCGATCGGACTCATTCCGTTCGTGACGATCCGCAGTGCGGTGGCGACCTTCTATGCCCGTCAGGACACCGCGACGCCAGTAAAGGCGGCGCTGACCGGCGTTGCGGTCAACGTGGCGCTGAAGATCGCGTTGATGGGCACACTGGCGCAAATCGGTCTCGCGCTCGCCACTGCCATCGGGGCCTGGGTCAATCTCCTGCTGGTGCTCGCTTTCGCGGTGCGGGCGGGGTACCTCGAACTCGACCGCGCCTGGATGACATCGCTCGCCAAGTTCGCGGCGGCGGGGGTTCTGCTCGCCGCCGCGCTTTGGGCCACCGCGCGATTCGCTAGTTTCTACTTCGCGCAAATGCACATCTTCCGCGACGAGACCTCGCTACTGCTGCTGATCGTGGCTGGTGCATTCGTGTACGGGGTCTTGATCCTGCTGCTGTTTGGCAGGGGATGGCTATTTGTGCTGCTCCGCGACCGCCAATCCCGGGGCTAAGCTTCTGTGAATAAAAGAAATTTTCTAGAAGTCGCGCGGTGGCTGCGTTGGCGCAGGTTCGCGTCTGCCACCGGACAAACGCCGGCATTGTGAGCCGGACGTCATCAAGTTTTCTTGTTGTGCAGGTGCGGAAAATCCGGCCGCTGGAATAGTAGTCGCCGCTGAAAGCGGGTTTGCGCTGGCTCGCGAACCGCTGCAATATAGAACGCTTCCAGGTGCGTGATCCGGAAACGCGGGTACCGGGTTCTCCGAAAGGGTCATGCTCAAAAACAAAAGTGAGTGCGGTGACGTTTCCAGGAAAAGTCATCACGCGCTAACGACAATTGGAGATACGATGGCAGCTCCCATCAAGTTCGGCGTCGGTCAAAGCGTCCTTCGCAAGGAGGACGACGCGCTCATTCGCGGCAAGGGCCGCTATACCGACGACCATTCACCACAGCCGGCGTTGCACGCGCTGATGCTGCGCTCGCCGCATGCGCACGCGAAGTTCACGCTCAACGTCACCAAGGCCCGCGGGATGCCGGGCGTGGCTGCGATCCTGACCGCCGACGATGTCAGGGATCTCGGCGACCTGCCGTGCCTGTTCAACCTGGAAGTCGATCCGTTCACCGGCCCGCCCTATCCGATTCTTCCCAAGGACGAGGTGCGCCATGTCGGCGACGCCGTCGCCTTCTTGGTCGCCGACACCATCGACCAGGCCCGTGACGCGATGGAGGCGATCGACGTCAAATGGATGCCGCTTCCGTCGGTGGTCGGCGTCGTCAACGCCGTGAAGAAAGACGCGCCGCTGGTCTGGCCTGACAAGCCCGGCAATTTGCTGTTCGACGTGTCGATCGGCGACAGGAAGGCGGCTGAGGCCGCCTTTGCCAAAGCGCATGCGATCGCTGAGATATCGATCGTCAACCCGCGCGTCATCACCAACTTCATGGAGACGCGCGCCGCGGTCGCCGAATACGACGCCAAGCGCGATCATCTAACGCTAACCATCGGCAGCCAGGGCAGCCATCGCCTGCGCGAAATCCTGTGCGGCATGGTGCTGAAGATTCCGATGGAAAAGATGCGAGTGATCTGCCCCGACGTCGGCGGCGGCTTCGGCACAAAACTGTTTCCCTACCGCGAGTATGCGCTGATTTCGGTGGCGGCGCGCAAGCTGCGCAAGACCATCAAATGGACCGCGGATCGCTCCGATCACTTCATGGGCGACGCGCAGGGCCGCGACAACGTCACGACCGCCAAGATGGCGTTGGCCGAGGACGGCAAATTCCTCGGCATGGACGTCGATCTGATGGGCGACATGGGCGCCTATCTCTCGACCTTTGGGCCCTACATCCCCCATGGCGGTGCCGGCATGCTGCCCGGGCTCTACGATATCCAGGCCTTCCACTGCCGCGTCCGCACCGTGTTCACCAATACCGTGCCGGTCGATGCCTATCGCGGCGCCGGGCGCCCCGAAGCGGCCTATGTGGTCGAACGTCTGGTCGATGCGGCCGCGCGAAAGCTCGGGATGACGCCGGATGCGATCCGGCGCAAGAACTTCATTCCGCCGAAGGCGATGCCCTACAAGACCGCGACCGGAAAGGTCTACGATTCCGGCGACTTTACCGCGCATATGAAGCGCGCGATGGAAGTCGCCAACTGGAAGGAATTTCCAAAGCGCGCCAAGGCGGCGAAGAAGCAAGGTCTCGTGCGCGGCATCGGCATGTCCTGCTATGTCGAGGTCTGCGGCACGATGGGCGAGGAGACCGCCAACGTCGCGCTTGATCCCAACGGCGACATCAATATCCTGATCGGCACGCAGTCGAGCGGGCAGGGCCATCAGACGGCCTATGCACAGCTCGTTGCCGAGCAGTTCGGCGTGCCGCCGGAGCGTGTCCATGTCTTGCAGGGCGACACCGACAAGATCGCCACCGGGCTCGGCACCGGCGGCTCGGCGTCGATCCCGACCGGCGGCGTCAGCGTCGAGCGCGCCACGCGCGAACTCGGCAACAAGCTGAAGGAGATCGCGGCCGAAGCGCTGGAGACCAGCGCCGGCGACCTCGAGATCAGCAATGGCGTCGTGCGCATCGCGGGCACCGATCGCTCGATCAGCTTCGCCGACCTCGCGAAACGGCCAGGCGTCGATCCGTCGAAACTGAATGCGAGCGCGACCTTCGCCCAGGCCGACGGCACCTATCCGAACGGCACGCATCTCGCCGAAATCGAGATCGATCCCGCCACCGGCATCATCAGAATAATCAACTATGTCATCGTCGACGATTTCGGGGTCACGCTCAATCCGCTGCTGCTCGCCGGCCAGGTGCATGGCGGCGCGATGCAGGGCATCGGTCAGGCCTTGATGGAGCACGCGGTCTACAGCGCAACCGATGGCCAGCTCGTCACCGGCACTTTCATGGATTATGCGGTGCCGCGGGCTTCCGATGGTCCGTCGTTCCATTTCGAAACGCACAATGTGCCGTGCACGACCAATCCGCTCGGCGTCAAGGGTGCAGGCGAGGCAGGCGCGATCGGCTCTTGCCCCGCGGTGGTCAACGCGATCATCGAGGGCCTGTGGCGCGAGTACAAGATCGACCACATCGACATGCCGGCCACCGCCGAGCGGATCTGGATCGCGATCCGCGAGGCACAGAAGCGGCATAACCTCTGATATTTTTGTCGCGTGCGGAATGATGCGGCGCCTGCGGTGTTTTACAAACAGTCGGTCCGCGCCACCTTTGGGGCCGGTACAAACCCGAATTGAAGGGGGATTTAGCCAATGAAACGGATCGTCGTCGTCGTAGCTGCGCTTGCATTCAGTGCCGGTGCGGTCGTTGCACAGCAGGATCAGGTCAAGCGCACCCAGGCCATGATGAAGGACAATGGCAAGAACGCAGCCGCGTTATCGGCGATGGTCAAGGGCGAAAAGCCCTACGATCAGTCGACTGTCAATGCCGCGCTGGACCAGTTCGATGACACCGCCAAGAACCTTCCGACGCTGTTCCCCGAGAGCATGAAAGGTGTCAAGCTGGAAGGTGATTACGATCCCTCGCCGAAAATCTGGACAGACAAGGCCGGCTTCGAGTCCCAAATTAAGAGCTTCGCCAAGGTCGTCGCCGATGCCAAAAGCAAGGTCAAGAATCTCGACACGCTAAAGGCGGAACTGCCTGTCATCGGCAAGCAGTGCGGTGGCTGCCACGAGACATATCGGATCAAGAAGGGCTGATCGCATTCCAACCTTGAGCATGATCTCCGCGCAAACGCGTTCCGCGTTTGTCGCGAGGGAAAACCGCTACACATTTTTCTGGATCATGCTCTGACCTCAAAAGGGGCGGACGCCAGGAAGCGTCCGCCCTTTTTGTGTTAGCCTTTCTTGTTTTTGTTTACTCGTGCTCGAGCTTACTTCGTCACCAAATTTACTTGGTGACTTGATTTATTTGGTCACCTGGCCGCGGATTTCGCCGCCCGGATTGGCTGCGGTGTGAATGTTGATGTAGTACCTGCCGGCCACGAGGTCGGCGGCCTGCGCATCGGTCAACGTTGCGCTGCCCTCGACCGGGCTCGACGTCGCATTGGGGATGGCGACAGCGACACCGGCATTCTTGCCGGCTTCCGCGGGGCCGTGGAAATGTGCCGCGGTGGCAGGTCCGGACAGGCCGGAATAGGAGAGCTTCCAGCTCAGCTTCTTGCTGGCGGGATCGTAGTCGATGTCGGCGGTGCCCTTGGCCGTGCTGGTGTTGGGCGGCACCTGGGACTTGCCGTCGAGCGTCGCCTTCATCTTGTCGGCAGACGCGGGCCCTGCAAAAGCAATCGCTGCCCCCAACGCAAGCGTGACAAGCATGGTCTTGTTCGACATGGTGTTTCTCCCTGTGGACGTCAAAACGGCGATGTCAGCCTCAAAACAACGCCTTTCCGAATTTATTCCCGAGATGCAGACAAAGGCTCGAAGTTTCGCAGAAGCCTATGGCGCAAAGTGCGTCCATACTGGTTGTTGAGTTTAGGACTCCCTGACAACGGATCAGTGAATGCTGCGACGAATTCTCCTTGGCTTGATTTTGGCTGTCGTCGCCGGCGCCGGTGTTTTCTGGTGGCTCACGATCCCGGCGGTGGTTGCGCCAGCCTCGCTTCCTCCCCGCACGCCGAACCTTGCCAACGGCGTTGCAACGTTCAATGCCGGAGGCTGTTCCTCCTGCCATGCCGTTCCCAACCAGCCCGATCGGTTGAACCTGGGCGGCGGGCTCGCAATGCCGTCTCCGTTCGGGACGTTTTACGTTCCCAACATCTCGTCAGATCCCACCTACGGTATTGGCCGGTGGAGCGAGGCGGATTTTGTGACAGCGGTGCTCAAGGGGACGTCGCCGGACGGCGTGCATTATTTTCCGGCCTTTCCATATACGTCCTACCAAAACGCTACCGTCGACGACGTTCGCGATCTTTTCGCCTATCTGAAGACGCTTGCGCCGGTAAGCGGCAAGACGCGCGATCACGACGTGCCGTTTCCATTTAACATCCGTCGCAATATCGGCGTCTGGAAATGGCTATTCATGGATGGCAAGCCCCATAGCCCGGACGCTGCACATTCGGCGTCATGGAATCGCGGCGCCTACCTCGTCAACGGTATGGGCCATTGCGCCGAGTGCCACAGCCCGCGCAACTTCCTCGGCGGTATCGTCGAAGCGCAACGCTTCGCGGGCGGGCCCAATCCGGAAGGAGAGGGCTGGGTACCCAACATCACCCAGAAAAGATTGGAGGAGTGGAGCGCAAAGGATATCGCCTACTTCCTCGAAACCGGGCAAACGCCGGATGGCGACACCGCCGGTGGATCGATGGCGCGGGTGATCAGGAACACGTCGCAGTTGCCGCCGGAGGATCGCGACGCCATCGCGGAGTATGTGAAGTCGCTGCCGCCGGTCGAGGGACCGCCACGCCCGAAGAAGAAGGACGCAGAAAAGTCATGACGGCTTGGCGCGCCGTCAGGGCGTCAGAGCCGCGGGCATCAGCTCGCGCCTTTCCGGCAGGGTGGGCACGATGGTCAATAGCTTGCGCGGCACGGCCGTGGCGTTTTTGGTCCGTTTCAAATCCGTGGGACGTTTGGCCGGCGCAGTGTCGGCGAACGAGCGATCGAAATCGCCCGTCCGGTACAGCACGACGCCGCGGTCCAAATAGGCGGTTGCGAACCGCGGATAGTACTGGACGCCCAAATTGTACGTGACGAAGGCCGGGACAGGCTCGAAGCGGCCGATGGGGGCGGCGCCCGATTCCGTAGCTGCGGGTACTGCGGAGGCGAGCGCGATCGCTCCGCCGGTTGAAACCTCTCCACCGCGCTGGATGCGCGGTTCGTCCTGCGCTGAACCGTCGGGCTGCACGGCCGCAACTTCCTGCGCGCCGCCGGCGGTTCTGCCGGTCAGCATTTCGGCGGCGCCCGGCGGTTTTGAAAACAATCCGAACACGGTGTAGCCGCCGACCAGCACCGCAGAAATGATCGTTGCCGCCATCGTATTGGAGGCGACCTTTCGGACGGTCTCATAGGTGCGGACCGCTGGGGTGGCAGGCGGCTGCAGCGCAATGGCGAGCAACTGATCGTAGGTCGAGCGCTGCTCGGTGTCGGTCAGGATGTCATAGGCGCGCACGAGTTCCCTGAACCTCAGCGCAGCATCGGGATTATCGGGATTGATATCGGGATGGGTCGCCTTCGCGGCCTTGCGGAATGCCTTCCGCAATTCCTCGGCGTCATCACTCGGAAGCGCTCCGAGCAAATCGTACAGCGTCCCCATGGTGGTACTCGCGACTGTTTCCCCCCTCGGAATGTCCCCGCCGCGGAGCTTCCGATTGACGACGCCCTAGTTAATCAAAAATATCAAGGCGGTAGGATGATCCTCATATGGCAAAAGCATGCCATGGTTAACGTCGTTAACCCTCCGTTGCGGTGAGAAGCCCCGCGATCGGGCGTAGGCTGAAGCGGCGGCGCGCCTAAACCTCCAGCCATCCGCCGGGCGAGGATAGAGGCGGGAAGGCGGGCCGATGCCTAACCCGCGCCGAACGCCTTGAAGGTGATGATGGTGTGGGTGTCCTGGATCCCTGGAATCACCTGCACCTTCTCGTTGACGAAATGGCCGATGTCGGTGTCCTTATCGACGTAGAACTTGACCAGCAGATCGTAATCGCCGGCAGTGGAATAGATCTCCGAGGCGATCTCGGCCTCCGCGAGCGCATTGGCGACGGCATAGGATTGGCCGAGTTTGCATTTGAACTGGACGAAGAAGGGAACCATCGCTGTCGTCTCCGAATTGGTTGGTCCCACTAGGCCAAAAACCGCTGATAATGGCAAGCCAGCTTGCTGCCCATGCGACGGCGCGATAGGACATTCCATGGCCTTCAACCGACGACTTGCACGAGGTTTGCGATGACGGCGCCGATCGCGCTGACCATCGCCGGCTCCGATTCCTCTGGCGGCGCCGGTATCCAGGCCGACCTGAAGACGTTTGCCGCGCTCGGCGTCTACGGCGCCTCCGTCATCACGGCGCTGACCGCACAGAATACCGAAGGCGTCAGCGGCATCCATCAGGTGCCGGCGGACTTCGTGACCGCGCAGATCGATGCGGTGTTTTCCGATCTGGACGTCGGAGCGGTCAAGATCGGCATGGTGGCGCAGCCATCGGTTATCGACGCCATCGTCGCCGGTCTCAAGCGCTGGTCGCCGCAGCATGTCGTGCTCGATCCCGTGATGGTCGCAACCTCCGGCGATCGACTGCTGGCTGCAGAAGCGGTCGAGTCGCTCAGGACAAAACTCATTCCGCTTGCTTCGGTCATTACGCCCAATTTGCCTGAGGCCGCCGCGCTGCTCGACGAACCGGTGGCTGCGGGTGAGGCCGCCGTCGAAAGCCAGGGCAGGCGATTGCTGGCCATGGGCTGCAAGGCGGTGCTGATCAAGGGCGGCCACGGGGAGGGCGCCGACTGCGTCGACTATCTGATCGGCACGAGCGGCACCATCGCGCTGGCCGCGCCGCGCATTGCGACGAAAAATACCCATGGCACCGGCTGCTCATTGTCCTCAGCGATTGCAGCGGAGCTCGCGAAGGGCGGGGGCATGGAAACCGCCGTGCGTAACGCCAAGGCGTGGGTCAGCGCTGCGATTGCGGCGGCAGATCGCTTCAGCGTCGGCCGCGGTCACGGCCCGATCCACCATTTTCATAAGTTTTACTAGCTGAACTGTCATCCCTGCGAACGCAAGGACCATACGCCGCGGCTTGTCAATTGAAGCAAGCGGCTCGTTATCTTCTCCAACAGTAAGCATCGGTGGTTATAGGTCCCTGCGTTCGCATGCGTTCGCAGGGACGACGAGAAGATGTTGCGGAGGCCGTGTCGCTTGCCTGTCGCATCGCGCTGCTATCCGCGAGAGCCAAGGGCGGCATTTTGATTCTCGTGGGGCTATAGGTCGCGTGAACAGTCATCGCCCTGTCACAGAAATCTGGTAGGTGCACAGATATGGGCAGTGACTCCCTGAGTGAAGAGAGCCCCGAACGGCGCTTTCGTACCTTGTTCATCTCCGACGTCCATCTCGGAGCCCGCGGCTCGCAAGCCGACCGTTTGCTGGACTTCCTCAAAAGCCACGACGCCGACACCATCTATCTCGTCGGTGATATCGTCGATGGCTGGGCGCTGAAGTCGAGCTGGTACTGGCCGCAATCGCATAACGATTTCGTGCAGAAGATGCTGCGCAAGGCGCGCAAGGGCGCCAAAGTCATCTACGTGCCGGGCAATCACGACGAGTTCCTGCGCAACTACTACGGTACGCATTTCGGCGGCATCGACGTGGTGGAAAACACCATCCACACCGGCGTCGACGGCAAGCGCTATCTCATCATCCACGGCGACATCTTCGATCTCGTGGTGCAGAACGCGCGCTGGCTCGCCCATCTCGGCGACAAGGCCTACGACTTCGCCATTCAGATGAATCGCCTCGTCAACTTCTTCCGCCGCATGTTCGGCGTGCCCTATTGGTCGCTATCGCAATGGGCGAAGCTGAAGGTCAAGAACGCCGTCAACTACATCGGCGCGTTTGAACAGACGCTGGCCGGCGAGGCGCGGCGGCACGGCGCCGACGGCGTGATCTGCGGCCACATCCACTACGCCACCATCCGCGACGAGCACGGCATTCGCTACATGAATTGCGGCGACTGGGTGGAAAGCTGCACCGCGCTCGCCGAGCACGAGGACGGCCGGTTCGAGATCATCACCTGGACCGATCCGCAGCGGAGGGCGGTGCCCGTTCCCCGCGTCGCGGCGCGCGCCGCATGACGCATATCCTCGTCGCGACCGATGCGTGGCAACCCCAGGTCAACGGGGTGGTGCGGACGCTGACCGCGATGGCGGAGGCGGCCACGGGGCTTGGCATCGAGGTGAGTTTTCTCACGCCGCAATCGTTTCGCACCTTTGCGATGCCGAGCTATCCCGACCTGCGGCTGGCTCTGCCGCTTCCCGGCAAGATCGCACAACTGATCGAAGCGGCAAGGCCCGACAGCATACATATCGCGACCGAGGGGCCGATTGGGCTGTTGGTGCGGCGCTATTGCCGCAAGCGCGGCCTGCCGTTCACCACGAGCTTTCACACCCGGTTTCCGGAATATGTCTCGGCGCGCTCGCCGATTCCGGAATCCTGGGTTTGGTGGGCGCTACGTGCCTTCCACCGGCCGAGCCGGGCAGTGATGGCGGCGACGCCGGCGCTGGCGGCTGAGCTGCGCCTGCGTGGCTTTCGCAACGTGGTACTATGGTCGCGCGGCGTCGATACCTCGCTATTCCATCCGCGCAGCGCCGATCTCTGCATGCCGATGCCGGTATATCTCAGCGTCGGCCGTGTCGCGGTAGAGAAGAATCTCGAAGCCTTCCTCGATCTCGATCTGCCCGGCACCAAGCTCGTCGTCGGCGATGGGCCGGCCCGGATGTCGCTGGAGGGCAAATATCCTGACGCCGTGTTCCTCGGCGCGCGGCATGGCGAGGAACTGGCCGAAATCTATGCGGCGGCCGATGTTTTCGTGTTTCCCAGCAAGACCGACACGTTTGGCTTGGTGCTGCTGGAAGCGCTGGCCAGCGGCCTGCCGGTTGCGGCTTTTCCGGTCAACGGTCCCCGCGACGTGATCGGCTCGGCGCCGGTTGGCGTGCTGAACGAGGATTTGCGCGCGGCCTGCCTGGAGGCGCTGCAGATTTCGCGGAAAGAATGCGTGGAATTTGCCGCCGCCCACACCTGGCAGGCCTCGGCGCGGGTTTTTGTCCATCATGCCCTCAATCTTGGTCCTCCGCAGCCGGAAGGCGAGCTGGCCGAATTTGTGGCGGAGGACCCGCATTTCGCCGCCTGATATCACCTGAATCTGTATTGCCCGCCGGTCCGCTTGCGCGATACAAAGTGCGCATGACGGAAAAAGCCTCAACGGCACCGGTCGGTGCTGCAGATATCGATGCGGCGGCGCGCGTAGTTGGCCCGTTCGCGGTGCGGACGCCGCTGTTGTCGTTCCCCGTTCTCAACGAGCGCGTCGGGACCAAGGTCTTTCTGAAGCCCGAAATGCTGCAGCGGACCGGATCGTTCAAGTTCCGCGGCGCCTTCAACAAGCTGGCCTCGATCCCGCAGGACAAGCGCGGCGGCGGGGTGGTCGCCTTCTCTTCCGGAAACCACGCCCAGGGCGTGGCGGCGGCGGCGCAGATCCTCAACATGCAGGCCACCATCGTGATGCCGGCGGACTCGCCTATCACCAAGCGCGAGCGCACCAAGGGCTATGGCGCGGAGGTGGTGCTCTACGACCGCGACAAGGAGGACCGCGAAGCGATCGCCAACGGCATCGCCGGCAAACGCGGTGCGACACTGGTCCGGCCGTATGACGATCCCTTCGTCATTGCAGGGCAGGGCACTGCGGGCCGCGAAATCGCCGAGGACATGACAGCGCTCGGGCTCGTGCCCGATATCGTGGTAGCGCCGGCCTCCGGCGGCGGGCTGATCGCCGGCGTCGCGACGGCCGTGAAGGCAAAATTTCCGCAAGCGCAGGTGATTGTCGCCGAGCCCAAGGACTATGACGATCACGGTCTGTCGCTCCGCGCCGGCCATCGCGAGGCCCATCACGCCGCCGGCCGCACCATCTGCGATGCGCTGATGGCGGCGATGCCGGGCGAACTCACCTTCTCGATCAACAGCAAGCTGCTCGCGAACGGCGTGACCGCATCCGACGAGGAAGTCGGCGCGGCGGTGGCATATGCCTACCGGGAATTGAAGCTGGTGGTCGAGCCCGGCGGGGCTGTCGGCCTCGCCGCACTGTTGGCCGGTCGCATCGATGCCAGGGGAAAGAACGTCGTAATCGTGCTTTCCGGTGGCAATGTCGACGCGGACCTGTTCGCCAAACTGGTCGCCTGATCATCACATCTTAAACGGAAGCGGGCAGAGCATGTGCGCTGCCCGCTTTTTTGTTGCCCGGATATCCTTGTTCAGCGCCTGAAGCCGCCGCCGAATGACCCGCCGAACGAGCTGCGGGACGGGCTTGAGGCGAAGCGCTGGCTGAAACCTCCGCCGCCCATGCCGCCGCTGACCCGACGCGGCGCGGTGGTCATCATGGGCCTAGTCATCATGGGCCTGGTCGTGATGGGTTTGGTGACCCGTATCGGGTTGTTATGAATCCGGGGCGGCAAGGTCGTGACCTTGCCGACCTTGCTGCTGTTGTTGCTGGCATTGACAGGGATCGGGTTGATCTTGCCCGGCAAGGTCGTGGCCTTTCCGCCAATGCCATTACTGTTGCCAGTGAGCTTGCCAGGCAGGGTCGTGACCTTGCCCGTGTTGCCGTTGTTGATGCCATTGATCGGGTTTTTCGTTGCCATGCCCTTGGCAGGTAGCGTGATGATCTTGGAAGGCACTGGCATGTGGGCCTGGGCACCAAGATTGTGCTTGGAGATGCCGAGGATGGGTGAATTGCCGATGTTGCCCGGCTTGAACGTCGGAGACTGCTTCGCCAGGTGCGTGAACTGCATCAAGGGCACGGCCTTCGGTGCGACCTGCAGCTTCAGCGCGGACTTGGCGTAGGGGCTGTTGGAATAATTGTCATGGAACGTTTTGTAGGCGAACGGCGAGTTGGCGACCACCGCTTTGTGCCACGCCGTCGCCATCCGCAGATTGCCGAGCAGCAGACGGATGTGGTCGCACAGCGGATCGTGCGGGTAAAGGCGGATGAACTCCTCATAGTACTCGGGCGAGCCTTCCGAGAGCACGTAGTCGTAAGCCTGGCGCACCGAACGCGACGGCAGATTCGACGCTGCCTCGATGATCGGGCGGCGATCCGGCGCGCGGCTCGCGGCGACCGCGGTATCGCCGAAGAAATAGAAGTCGGAGGTTAGCGACGAACTTTCCCACGGTGTCTGCTTTCCGGAGGTGGTGTTGTTCACTTCGAGCCGGACGCGCTTGAACAATTGCTCGATCGGCAGGTTCGGCTCGCGTGCGACATTCAGGAAAGCCGATGTATACGGGCTGTGGTTGCCGTCGCCGTCCTGCGCTTCCATGCCCGGCGCGGTCGAGTAGCCGACGATCGAGCCTCGGGGCGCATCGACGATTGCCAAGCCCCGTCCGGCGTCGTTGATCTCGGGGAACGGATTGTTGCGGCAGGCATCGAGCACCACGATGCGCATCCGGCTCGGGATCGATTCCAGCGTGCCCATTACATCGACCAGCCGGACCGAATTGCTGTCAAGATCGGACGGCGAAGCGATCTTCGCATCGACCGGAAGCAGATAGTTCTCGCCTGCCACCTGCACGCCGTGACCAGCATAATAGATCATGGCGACGGTGCCGGGGCCGCGCTCGGCGACCCTGGCGGAGAAGTCTTGCACGACCTTGACCATGTCGCTGCGCGTCAGGTCGGTGGCCTGGGTGACCTCGAAGCCGGCGGAGTTCAAAAGCTGCGCCATCGACTGCGCGTCGTTGCCAGGATTGGCGAGCTTTGGCGCGATCTGGTAATTCGAATTGCCGATCACCAGCGCGACGCGCTGGTCGGCGGGCGGGCTTTGCATGCCGTTGCGGATGTCGACGTTCGGGGCTTCGGCCAACGCCGCACCAGAGAAGCCGAACAGGCCTGCCAGCAGGCCGGCACCCAATAGCAATGACTTAAAGCGGGACATGGCTGCCTCCTCAGGCGAGACCTCGTTGCGAGATTTGCTGCTGGGACGCTAAGCCGGGTGCGGGCTGTCGTACGTGACCGCGGTCACGGTTGCAGCGCGCGGCACTTCCATGCTTGCCGCCGCACGATGCCGCTGACAATCTCGGGTTGCTCCACGGTCGGAGGAACCCGAAATGGGCTTCGGACTAAAGACCACCACAGGAATTATCGCGGCCGTGTTGGTCACGGCGGCGCTGGCTCAGGCGAGCAGTGTGTTCGCGCCGCTTGCGGCGGCATTGTTTATCATTGCGATTGTGTGGCCGATCCAGAAACAGTTGCAGTCCTGGATGCCAAAACTTGCCGCGCTCGCGATCACCATTGTCGCCACCGTGGCAGTCTGCCTCGGCTTCGCCTCGCTCGCAGCCTGGGGATTTGGTCGGGTTGGGCAATCACTGCTCGCCGACCTGGCGCGGTACCAGGCCCTTTATGCGGCGACGGTAGATTGGCTGGACGGCCACGGCGTGTCCGTTGCGGGCCTTTGGGCCGAACATTTCAACGTAGGCTGGCTGCTGCGCGCCACGCAATATGTCACCGGACGGGTGAACACGACACTCAGCTTCTGGGTGATTGCGCTGGTTTACGTCATGCTGGGGCTTCTCGAAGTCGAGAGTATCAGGCGAAACATCGAACGGCTGGATAACCGTACTGCAGCACGCGTGCTGCTCGACGGCAGCGAAGCGACCGCGGCGAAATTCCGAAAGTACCTTTTGGTGCGGACGCAGATGAGCGCGGTCACCGGCCTGCTGGTTGGCAGCTTCGCCTGGATTACCGGGCTGCCATTCGCGCTCGAATGGGGCGTGATCGCGTTCGTGCTGAACTATATCCCGTTCATCGGCCCGTTCGTTGCGACGCTGTTTCCAACCCTGTTGGCGATGACGCAGTTCGAGACCTGGCCGGCGGTGCTCGGCGTATTCGTGTGCCTGAACATCATTCAATTCGCGGTCGGCAGCTACATCGAGCCGCGGGTGGCCGGCAGCCTGTTGTCGATCTCGCCGGTGGTGGTCCTATTTGCGATCTTCTTCTGGACGTTCCTGTGGGGCCTGTTCGGGACCTTCATCGGCGTGCCCATCGCGCTCGCCACACTCACCTTCTGTGCCCAGCATCCGTCGAGTCGCTGGATTGCTGATCTGCTCGGCGGACCGGAGCCGGAGAAACCCGGCAAGCTCTAGTCGGCTGTCTCGCCTTCGATCTCTACCCGCTCGGGCGGCAACAGGCCCAGCCGGCCATCATGGCCGGCCGTCAGCGAATGAATATAGAAGTACGTCGCCGCAGCGTCGGTCGCACCCATCACAGGCGACGGAGCGGAGATGATTTTTAGCCCGCCGCATGCGCCGATCCAGTCGATATGACGGTGGCCATGCATCACGACGGCGCGATCTCCCAGCGCTTCCAATCTGCGGACGAACCAACTGCCGTTGATCAGCGCTGTCCCGATGCGCTCGGAAAATGCTTTCACCGGCATGGGATATTCCGCCAGGTGGTGGTGCAATGCGACGATCCAGCGCGCCCGCGGAAAATATCCGATAGCTGCCTCGAGGCGATGCGCCTGTTCGACGGATACCAGTCCGAGCGCGTTGGTGAAGGAAAAGTGGGTCTTTGCATTCGAGTTCAGGATAGCTATTCCGAGGCCATCTGCCGGCTCCGGCGGCAGGATCATCGGAAACTGGTCGTCGAAGAGGCTGCGCAGCGCGGCGACACGGCGCAAACCTCCAGACTCCGCAACGGCCACGATCGCGTCGCGGTGCAGTGCCAGCGCCTGTTGCAACGTAGCGGCCGGTCTTCCCTTGGCATCGACGACGTGCACCCGTTCGCCCTGCACGGCCGCCATCGCCGACAGCGTCCGGATCTGCCGCAGCCGCTTGCCGATGCTGGACGGCAGGTCGAGCCTAGCCGGATTGGCGCGGTCGACGATGTTGACGTCGTGATTGCCCGGCAACAGGATCGTGCGCGCGGCAAGCTCCGGGTGGCGCGCCAGTGCTTCGAGGACTAATGCCCATTCGCTGGCGCGACCGGCGTCGGTCATGTCGCCCGTGATCAGAACGTGATCGAGCGGATTGCTGGCGTGGATGGCGGCCAGCCGCGCGAGAATTCGATTGAGCCGGCCATTGCCGCGCGGACCAGCCCGCCCGCTTTCGATGCGAAAGCCATATTGCTCGCCGATCACGTGAATATCCGACAGGTGCGCAACGCGCCAAGTCCGGCCCTCGGCCGAGGCGGTATCGAACATGGCAAGATCTAGCGGTTGAGGCATGCTGGCATCGGCAAAACCCCAAACCAGCGATGCGACCGCCAGATAGCCTGCCATCAGTACAACTGCATTCGCAAGCGTGGGCACGGCGAGCCGATGCAGCAAGAGCAGATCGCTCCAGTTACCAGCCCAACGCGAGGCAGGCCAGGCGAGTATCGCGATCACTGCCGCGCATGCCGACAGCATGATGCCGGCGCCAACCGAATTGGCGCTGCGCAAGCGCGCCCGGCCGGCAGGGGTGAAGTTTTTTCCTACGATCAGTTCCGTCAGATGACGCAAGGCTTCGCGCGCAAACGCATAGCCCGGCTGCACCGCGAGTGCATTGAGCGACCAGAAATTGATTTCGGCGATCCCAAGCAGCGGGCGCCATCCGAGCCATCCCACCGCGACGATCGCGGCCAGTAACAGCGCGGTGCCGATTTCGGTCAGCGCTGCAAGCTGTTCCGACAAGGTGGAAAACCAGGCCGAAGCCAGCAACGGCGCCAGACCGAGCAACACCGACGGCAACAACAGCAAGACCGTCCAGGCGAACAAGAGCTTCGGCAAACTGATTTCGACCAGCAGGCTTCCGGCGATTGCCAGCAGCGACCGCTGTCCCGGACTGGCGGCATCGTCCTCGATATCGCCGTTGCGCGGATCGACCAGCGTATTCTTTGCGGCTTTGATGGCGTGTCGTTCGGAGATCGGCTTCGTCATTGCTCAATACCGCATCCTGCCGCTCGCGCCGTCTCCGGCTAAACGCCCCAGGGGAGGCCCAACAGGTACCACGCGACAAAAAGAAGTGTCCAAAGTGCGGACATGCAGAGCACATAGGGCAGCATCAGCGCGATGACGGTGCCGACGCCTGCCTTGCGGTCGTACTTCTGGGCAAAGCCGACAACGAGCGCGAAGTAAGGATTGAGCGGAGTGATCGAGTTCATCGGGCCGTCTCCGACCCGGTATGCCGCCAGAACCGCCGCCGGATCGACGGCCAACTGCACGAACAGCGGGACGAACACTGGCGCAAAGATCGCCCATGTGGCGATAGCCGGCGTGAAGACCAGATCGAGTATGGCAACCACCGCAATAAGACCAAGCAACAGCCATAGCGGGCCGATGCTCGCGTCCTTCAGGGTATCCGCCATCTTGACCGCAAGCAGCGTCGGAATGTTGCTGTAGGTGAAGTAATCGACGAACTGGCTGATGACCAGGAACAGCAGGATCGTGCCGCCCATGCCCGAGACGGCCTTGGTCATAGCATCGATGACGTCGGTAGTGTGCGTGATTGTTCCTGCGCCGATGCCATAGGCGATGCCGGTCACCAGGAACAAGATCATGACGAGGCCGATCAGCCCGTTCATGAAGGGTGAATTGCCGACCAGCGCTCCGGTCGCCGGATCGCGGAGAGGGGCCCATGGCGGCAGCGTCAGCAGGCAGAAGACCAGCGTGACAGCCAGCAGTCCTGCGACGGCATACCTCAAGCCGCGCGTCTCTCGTGCGGAGAGTTGTCCGCCCTCGTGCGGGGGCAGCGTTGCGCTGGCCTGATCCTCGCGATACGCGCCAAGGCGCGGTTCCATGATCCGCTCCGTGATCAAGGCAATCACGATCGTCAATACGACGACAGACACAATCGAGAACCATAAATTGGCTGTCACTTCGATCGAGAGTGATGGGTTGACGATGTGAATGGCATCGTTGGTCAGTTCGGTGAGGACGGCATCGAGCGGCTTGATCAGCATGTTTACGCTGAAGGCACTGGCCACGCCCGCGAAGCCTAGCGCCAGCCCCGCCAGCGGATGCCGGCCGACGCTCATCAGCGCCGTGCCGGCGAGCGGGATCAGCACGAGGTAACCCGCATCGGAGGCTACACTCGAGAGGATCCCGACAAGGGCAAGAATGTAGGAAAGCGTCCAGCGCGGTGAGGCGGCGACGAGCTTGCGGATGCAGGCGTTGACCAGGCCCGATTCCTCGGCGACACCGACGCCGATCATGGCGACAATCAGCAGTCCGACCGCGCTGAAGCCCATGAAGTTAGGCACCAGCCGCGTATAGATGTGCCTGATACCTTCCGTCGTCAGCAGGCTGTTGGCGCGGGCTGTCACGGTCTCCGTGCCGTGGGTCGCCGGATTGATGATTTGATAGGAAATCGACGCGTCGAGCAAATAGAGCAGGTGCGAAGCGATGACGGCAATGGCGATCAGAATCAGGAAGATCAGAACCGGGTGGGGAACGCTGTTGCCGATCCGCTCGATCGCGTCGAGCATGGCCGGCGTGCTTGCCCTGGCCGTCTCAGTGCCTGCTTCGCTTGCGCGGCGCATGAAAGCCATCCTTGCTGAGCGCATCCTTCGAGGAGGCCGGCCGCGCTATCGTTACCGCCGCCGGCAGGTCCTACGGATCTCGTCCGCCAGAGCTAGGCGGCGTCCGTCTGTGGCGGCTGCTCGGCACTCGCCCTTGCGAGCGCTTCGCGAAGCTTCTGCTCCTTGCTATCATCCAGCGAGGTCTTGAGCACGGTACCGCCAGCGTCCTGGATCTCGCGCAGCACCTTGTCAGCGGTCATGTTCTTGACGAGAACAAACAGCGCAGCGTTCCCGGGTTGCAGGCTTGTCGAAAGATCCTTCATGAAGGCGTCATCGATGCCGTAGTCGGACAGCGCGCCGCCGAGCGCACCGGACGCCGCACCGAGGATGACGCCGAGTATGGGATTGAGAAAGAGCACGCCGATCAGCAGTCCCCAGAAGCTGCCCGATACGGCTCCGACCGCTGTCGTATTGACGAACTGATTGAGCTTGACGGGGCCGGTTTCCGTCTTCACTGCAATCACGGCATCGCTGATCGTGATCAGGTATTCCTTCTGCAATTTGAACAGGCGCTGCCGTACTTCTTCTGCCTTTGCTTCCGATGGATAGATGATTGCGATCAGATCTGACATCTTCGTATCCTCCAACTCGATGTGATGGGCGGTCCGAGTCATACGCGGCGCGCGAGGGGTCGACGCCTTTCTGCGACAGTGAAGCAAATAACGCAGCTCGTCGGAAAATCGGCCGATCAGGACGATCCCGCAGAGCCGCGGTTTGCCAACGGCAGGCAGCTTCGCCTTGGCGGCGCACGGCATAGTTTTGACCGTATCACAACCTCCGAGCGAGCGCATCATGGTTCGCTGATCGCTCCCACCAAACCGTGACAGCGCGCTCGGTCAAATTGGTTTCTAATTCGCCGAGGTTTGTCGATAGATGATCAGCATCATGCGACTCATCACAAAACTTTGTAGCGGGCGCTAAACTACTTTAAGGTTGTACGATTGACTCGATGCACTTTCGAGCGTTTGCTCAGTTGCAATGATAGGCGGTCAACGCAGACCGCCTATCGGCGTGTAATTTGCGTTGCCGACCGCTCGACCCTTGCGAGCAGCCGGGTGGAGGAGTCCCATGGACTCACGCTTGATCTCGGAACGATCAGAACGGCCGTACATCTCGACGGGACATCTGCCTGAGCCAGATATGGTGCAGAGGTTCGTGTCCGACGCCCATCGGCGCTTCAAGTCGAATGGCGAGGGACAAAATTCACAGGTCTATCCGGCCCTTGCCAGGGTTCCCCGCGAACTGTTCGGGATTTGCGTCGCCGGCACCAGCGGGCGCGTCTACGAGGCCGGCGACACCGAATATGAATTCTCGATCATGAGCGTGTCGAAGCCGTTCGTGTTCGCGCTGGTCTGCGAGACGATCGGCCCGGAAGAGGCGCGCAGAAGACTTGGGGCGAACGCCACCGGATTGCCTTTCAACTCCCTCGCGGCCATCGAGCAGGGCGGTGGCCGCACCAACCCGATGGTCAACGCGGGCGCGATCGCGACCACCAGCCTCGTGCCGGGCCTGACGGCCGAAGGCCAATGGCAATTCATTCATGACGGGTTGTCGCGGTTTGCGGGGCGCAAGCTTGCGCTCAATGAAGAGGTGTACGCCTCGGCGTCGCAAACCAACTATCGCAACCGCAGTATCGCCCGGCTGCTGCAGAGCTACGACCGCATCTATTGCGACGCCAAGCAGGCGACCGATCTCTATACCAAGCAATGCTCGCTGAATGTGAGTGCGCGGGATCTCGCGGTCATGGGCGCGACGCTGGCGGACGGCGGCGTCAATCCGGTTACCCGGCAGCGCGTGGTAGATGCTGCAGTCTGTCACTATGCGCTGACCGTGATGATTACTGCCGGCCTATACGAGACGTCGGGCGACTGGCTCTACGACATCGGCCTGCCCGGGAAGAGCGGAATCGGCGGCGGCATCGTCGCGGTCTCGCCGGGGAAGGGCGGCTTCGGCACCTTCGCGCCGCCGCTCGACGCGGCCGGCAACAGCGTGAAAGGGCAGCTCGCGGCAAAATTCCTGTCGCAGCGGCTGGGAATGGATCTGTTCGTATCGCAACCGGAAAACTGAAGCAGATGCAAAGAGTGGATTGATCGAGTGGATAGCTCGATCGATCCCGAACCGAGCCGCTCGGGAGGACACCATGGCGACGCACTCGATGTCGATCGGAGCAATCCGGGAAGGTGCGCGGGAGTCATGGGTACCGATGATCGCCATCGCGCTCGGCCAGATGATCATGTCCTACAACGTCGCCTCGCTACCAGTGGCGCTCGGCGGGATGGTGAAGAGTTTTGGCGTCCCGCCGACGACGGTTGCGACGGGTATCGTGGCCTATTCCATGCTGGTGGCTGGCTTCGTGATGCTCGGCGCAAAACTCGCGCAACGATTCGGCGCGTTGCAGGTGTTCCGATTCGCCGTCATCCTGTTCTGCGCGTCGCAGATATTGATGACATTCAGTCCCACGGCGACGTTGATGATCACAGCGCAAGCGCTTTGCGGCGCGGCCGGCGCCGTGATCGTGCCGTCGCTGGTTGCGCTGATCGCCGAGAATTACACGGGACGGCAGCAGGCGACGGCAGTGGGTGCGCTCGGCTCCGCGCGCGCGGCGGCCGGCGTGCTGGCGTTCATCATCGGCGGCGTGCTCGGCACTTATATCGGTTGGCGGCCCGCATTCGGCATCCTGATCGCGGTTTCCGCGATTGTGTTCCTGTTGAGTTTCCGGCTCAAGCGCGACTATGGCCGCCCGGATGTGCAGATTGATATCTTCGGTGTGGTTTTGGCGGCATCGGCGATCGTCCTCATCAGTTTCGGCTTCAACAACCTGAACGGATGGGGGCTAGCGCTGGCCACCGCCAATGCGCCGTTCGACCTGCTCGGCCTTTCGCCGGCGCCGATCATGATCGTTCTCGGCGTCGTGCTCGGGCAGGCATTCCTGATGTGGACGCACCGGCGTCAGGCCGTCGGGAAGACTCCGCTATTGGCGCTCGAGGTGATCGACTCGCCGGAGGAGCGCTGCGCGGTCTATGCGCTGTTTGCCGTGGTCGCGCTGGAGGCGGCGCTTAATTTCTCAGTGCCGTTGTACATTCAGATCGTGCAGGGCCGCTCGCCGCTTGCGACCGCGATTGCGATGATGCCGTTCAATCTGACGGTGTTCTTCACGGCGATGCTGATCGTCAATGTCTACGACCGGCTGACGCCGCGGCAGATCGGCCGCTACGGCTTCCTGCTGTGTACGGTCGGCCTGGTGTGGTTAGCCGTTGTCGTGCGCAACGACTGGAGCGAGATTCCTGTGCTGATCGGCCTGGTTCTGTTCGGGATCGGGCAGGGCTCGCTGGTAACGCTGTTGTTCAACGTGCTGGTCACCGCCTCGCCCAAGGAACTTGCAGGCGATGTCGGGTCGCTGCGCGGCACCACGCAAAATCTGGCCGCTGCGGTTGGAACGGCGGTGGCGGGTGCACTCCTGGTCGGTCTGTTGAGTGCGATCGCGCTCGGCAGTATCGCGGCCAACCCCGTGCTGCCGAAGGAAATCCAGAGCCAGGTCGATCTCGACAACATCACCTTCGTCAGCAATGACCGGCTGCGCAGTGTGATGGAAGGAACGACCGCGACACCGCAGCAGGTCGAGGAAGCGGTGCGCGTGAATACCGAGGCGCGGCTGCGTGCGCTGAAGATCGGACTGCTGATCATGGCCGGTCTTGCGCTGCTGGCGATCATTCCGGCGGGCCGGCTTCCAAACTACCTGCCGGGCGAGATACCGAGCGATGCGCCCGGCAACCGATTGAGGTCCGGCTGATCAGCACGAGCATGCGAGGAAGGGGCGTCCCAAGAAGGAGAACAACAATGGATGCAATCGACCGTCGCACTGCGCTGCGGACCCTGGTGTGCGGTGCCGTGACCATCGGCCTGGCCACAAGCCTGCCACCAGGCATGGCCGAGGCGGCGCCGCTCGCGGTGCAGAAGGATCCTGGAAAGAGCGCCGGAGATTTCAAGCTCGAGGCTCAAGGCCCTGGCACGCGGCCGCCTGGATCACCGGCTGGACGGCCACCGCGACGACCGCCTGGACGGCCGCCCACGCGGCCGTCGCGTCCCCCTCATCACTGGCATCGTCGTCGGCGTCGCCGCTGGGTCTGTTGGTGGCACCGCGGCCGTCGCGTCTGCGGCTGGCGATGGCGGTGATGGCCACGCTGCTCGAGGCTGCGATGAGACGTGAAATGAGGAGACTGCCATGACCACAATTGACAACAGCTCGCCGATGGGCGTCACCAACCTGCCTGCGCCGCCGTTCTGGATCTGTGTTCTGCTTGGACTCGCCTTGATCCTGGCCGGCTTCCTGGTTCTTGGCGACGTCATGCTCGTCACCGTGATCAGCACCATCTTCATCGGCTGGGTTTCGATCGTCGCCGGCGCCTTCGAGATCGTCCATGCGTTCTGGACCAAGGGATGGGGAGGTTTCGTATGGCAGGTGCTTCTCGGCATCCTGTACATCGCCTTTGGCGTCGTGCTGGTCGGCCAGCCGGTCGCCAGCGCCTTGATTCTCACCTACGTCCTCGGCCTGGTGTTGGTGATTTCCGGTTTCGTCCGCATCCTGATCAGCATCAGCCATTGGCGAGAGGCGGGCTGGATCATGCTGCTATCCGGCGCGTTCGGCATAGTGGCTGGCCTCATCATTCTGACTGGATTTCCGATGACCGGCTTGTGGGTCCTCGGATTGCTGCTCGGCGTTGATATGATTTCCCATGGCATCGGGTGGTTGGCTTACGCGTGGCAGCCTACCACCCGAAGCGCGTAGCTCCTCCCTGCCTACTAGAGCGAGATGGCTTTTCTTCGAATCGTCATCTCGCTCTCTTTTTCTGTTTGAGCATGATCTCCGGGCAAACACCTCCAAGTCGCTCGTCACGGTCGCGATATGGTTCTTGCCGAGGCCTGCGTTATTCAGCCGAGGTCTTCCATGTCTTGGCATCTAGTCGTCAAAATCCTTGCAGTCGCTGCCTCGACGGCATTGAGCCTCGCGGCGGGTTTACCCCCTGTACAAGCTCAGCAAGGCGCGGCAGTGCTGTTTCAGAACGTTCGTATCTTCGATGGAAGGAGCGACAAGCTTTCAGCATCGTCCAATGTGCTGATCAGGGACAAAAACATCGAGAAAATCTCGCCCGCAGCAATCACGGCGGACGCCACGCAAACGGCCGTCATCGACGGAGGAGGACGCGTGCTGATGCCGGGACTGATCGACATGCATTGGCATGCGATGTTAGTCCGCCCAACGCCGGCGGGCGCCATAGCGGGCGATGTCGGCTACAACAATCTTCTTGCGGCTGCGGAAGCGACGGACCCGCTCATGCGGGGCTTCACCACTGTTCGCGACGTGGGCGGGCCGAGCTTTGGGCTGAAGCAAGCCATTGATGAGGGCTTCGTCACCGGCCCTCGCATCTACCCGTCCGGTGCCATGATCACGGTCACCAGCGGCCATGGCGACTTCCGGCAGCGTTCCGACCTACCAAGAACGATCGGCGGCATGCTCACCCGCATGGAGCAGATCGGCGGCAGTATGGTCGCCGATAGTCCCGACGAGGTGCGCGTGCGCGTGCGCGAGCAGCTCATGCAGGGCGCGTCCCAGATCAAGTTGACGGCGGGCGGCGGGGTGTCATCGCCCTTCAGTCCGATCGACGCCGTCACCTTCACCGAGCCCGAATTGCGAGCCGCGGTCGAAGCGGCCGAGAATTGGGGCACATACGTCGTCGCGCATGCCTTTACGCCGGCTGCGATCCAACGCGCTATTGCCGCTGGCGTAAAGTGCATCGAGCACGGGTTCCTGATGGACGATGCAACCGCCAAGCTGATCGCCGAGAAGGGCGTTTGGCTGAGCTTGCAGCCGCTCCCCGACGAGTTGAGGCAAGGTTTTCCCGAGGGTTCAGTCGAGCGAGCCAAGGCGGATGAGGTCTGGCCGGGCATAGGCGGAGCATACGAGTTTGCGAAGAAGTACAAGCTCAAGACGGCGTGGGGCACCGATGTTCTGTTCTCCCGCGCGCTGGCCCAGCGCCAGGGGGCAATTCTGGCCTCGCTTGTCCGTTGGTATACCCCCGCCGAAGCACTCGCCATGGCGACCGGGATGAACGGCGAATTGCTGGCGCTATCCGGCAAGCGCAATCCGTACCCGGGCAAACTCGGCGTGGTGGAGGAAGGGGCGCTGGCTGACCTGCTGCTGGTTGACGGCAATCCAATAGACAACATCAATCTGATAGAGGATCCGGCCAAGAATTTCCTGGTCATCATGAAAGACGGAAAGATTCACAAGAATCTCATTGCCGGCAAGCCAAACTAGGACCTGGGCTCATCAACCGGGATTCGTAAGCGCGGCTTAGTCGAGGTCCGCTATCCGGCGCTTTTTTGGACTCAAGCAGACGTCGCCTCAGTGGTGCCGCTGCAAGGCTCAGCTCACGCCGCCGCGCCGGCAAGCGGCTAGAAAGAACGGAACGCTGCGCGCCACGTGCGCGTCGATCTCTGCGTCCAGCGTCTTGAGGTCCGCCTCGAACAGTGCCCGAAACAGCATCGGCACGGCGATGAGATCGAGGAAGAAACGTGCAGTCGTTGTCAGTTGCTTTGGGGCAAAAGCCGGCAGCGACCGAAGCTCGTCGGATTGCGTCAACTCGCCCAGCAACCGGACCCCGAGTTCAGTGCTGAGATCACGCGCCGTCCGGCCGACCGTGCTCGCCAGATCAGGAAAGCGGCGTGCTTCCGCGATTGCCAGCCGCATCAGCGCGATCCTCTCGCCGTCCAAACCCCAATGCAGCAGCGTGCTCGCGGCACTTATGAGCCGCGCCTCGATTGTTGCGCCGGTTGGCACCTCGACCTTAAACTCTGCGATACGAGATAGGATGTCCCGCGTTACCACCGCAGTGAACAGCGCCCGCTTGTCGCGGAAGCGGGCATAGATCGTCGGCTTACCCGAACGTGCGACTTCGGCGATCTCGTCGATGCTCGCGCCTTCCAATCCGCGCTCAAGAAACACCTTTCGCGCCGCATTGAGAATGCGGGCGTCAACCTCGCCGGCAAGCTCCTTGGGTGGACGGCCAAAGCGCACTTTGACGCGCTTCAGCGCCGGCTTCTTCCTCAACGCGCTGCTGGTTTTCATCGCGACTGGACCGTGCTTCGAGCTCCGCTGAGCATCAAATAAGCACGCAACTGTGATGCTGAAAGAGAACGAAACAGTTTCGTTCCTATTGATGGACCGGTTTGCCTGATTACCTGAGAATCGAAACGGAGCAGTTTCTTTTCTCGATGTCGCTGAGGCGTCGCCTGACAGCAGGAGCGGCCGCATGTCCGAATACAACGTATTGGAACGGGACGGACGGGGGCTCCAGGGGATCGAAAGCCCGCGATCCGTCCCGGACCCGCGCGAGCCCGGCGTCGGATTCGACCAGCAGGAAATCATCGCGCGGGCTCGGTTTCTGCACGAAGAGCCGGTTGCCAGGGCGCCTGCCTCAGCCGATCCGCCGGAAGCAGTTCGGCCGCAGAGCAAAGACCGCAGGGCCGGCTTCCTGCGTCGCCGCCCCGTTGTCTCCGCGATCGGGGCTGCGCTCCTCGCCTCCGCGATCGCCGGCGGCTACCTCTACATGGACTACGCGAGACATTTCGAGTCTACCGATGATGCCTTCGTCGCGGCGCGGCAGTTTTCGATCGCGCCGAAAGTCTCAGGCTACATCACCGCCGTCCCCGTCAGCGACAACCAGCACGTCAAAGCCGGCGACGTGATCGCCCGCATCGATGACCGCGACTTTCGCACGGCGCTCGAGCAGGCGCAGGCGCAGGTCGCGGCGGCGCTGGCCAGCATCGAGAATATCGACGCACAGCTCGATGTGCAGCAGGCACAGATCGGCGCCAACCAGGCGCAGGTGGATCAGGCGCAGGCGGCACTGGTATTCGCGCAGCAACAGGCGGCGCGCTTCCAGCACCTGGAGCAAACAGGCTACGGCACCGTTCAGAACGCCCAGCAGTTCACCTCGCAACTGCATCAGCAGCAGGCTGCGCTACTGAGCGCGCAGGCAACCCTCAAGCTGGCGAATCGGCAAGTCGAGGCGCTGCAGGCGCAGCGCAAGAGCGCTGTTGCGAGCCTCGCCCAGGCGCAGGCCCAGCGCGACCAGGCGCAACTCAATCTGTCCTACACGACGGTGACGGCGGCCCAGCCGGGGCGTGTCGTCAACCTGAGCGCCGCGGCCGGTCAATTCGCCCAGCCTGGCAATAGCCTGGCGATGTTTGTACCCGATCAGCTCTGGGTGACGGCAAACTTCAAGGAGAGTCAACTCGACCGCATGCGGCCGGGCGATCCGGTAACGCTCGCGATCGACGCCTATCCGGAACGCAAGGTCCACGGCCATGTCGCGAGCGTCCAGCCCGGCTCCGGTACCGCGTTCTCGCTGCTGCCGGCCCAGAATGCCACCGGCAACTATGTCAAGATTGTCCAGCGCGTGCCCGTCAAGATCGACATGGACAATCCGCCAACCGACGTCGCGCTCGGCCCGGGCATGTCGGTAGTCCCCACCGCGCGGATTGATCCGAGGCCCTCCCTCTATGAGCGACTGAGGAGCGAGCTGTGAGCTCCGCGGTCATCCGGGCCGAGCCTTCCGCATCCGCGAGCGGCGGCGTGGCTAATCCGTGGATGATCGCTATGCTGGTCGCGCTCGCAAGCTTCATGGAGGTGCTTGACACCACCATCGCTAACGTCGCGCTGCCCTATATTGCAGGCGGCATGGGGGTGAGCCAGGACGAGGCGTCCTGGGTGGTCACCACCTATCTCGTCTCCAATGCCATCATCCTGACGGCCTCCAGTTTCCTGGCCCGGACGCTGGGCCGCAAAACATTCTTCCTGATCTGTCTCGGAGCATTCACGGTCAGCTCGCTGCTGTGCGGCTTTGCTCCGAATCTGACGACGCTGCTGTTGTGCCGCATCCTGCAGGGCTTCGGCGGTGGGGGCATGGTGCCGGTCGCGCAGTCAATCCTGGCAGACTCGTTTTCACCGGCGAAGCGCGGCCAAGCCTTTGCCGTGTTCGGCGTCGCAGTCGTGGTGGCCCCGGTGATCGGGCCGACGCTCGGCGGCTGGCTGTCCGACAATATCTCCTGGCACTGGTGCTTCTTGATCAACGTGCCGGTCGGCGTGATCGCGATGGCGTTGATCGCTGTGCTGCTGCGGGAGTCCCCGACCGCGCGCGTGCAAGCACGGCAGCAGCAAGGAGATGGATTCGATGTGGTTGGTTTCGTGCTGGTCGCGACCTTCCTGGGTGCCCTGGAGGTCGTGCTGGACCGTGGCCTGGAGGACGACTGGTTCGGCTCGCCCTTCATCGTGACGTTCACAATCATCTGCATCCTGGCGTTCGTCCTGATGATTCCGTGGGAGTTGAGCCGCCGACAGCCGATCATCGATCTGCACATGGTAGCGACGCGCCAGTTCGGCGCCTGCTTCCTGGTAATGCTGTCGACCGGGGCGATCCTGCTCGCGACCACGCAATTCCTGCCGCAACTGGTACAGCAGGATTTCGGCTACACCGCCACTTGGGCGGGCCTCGTGCTCTCGCCGGGCGGAGTGGTCACCATGATGATGATGTTCGTGGTCGGTCGTCTGGCCGCCAAGGTTCAGCCCAAATATTTGATCGCCGCGGGCGCTGTGGTGTGCGCTCTTTCCATGTACGCCATGACCAACGTTTACGCCGATATCGGCTTCTGGTTCTTGGCGCGCTCGCGCATGCTGCTCGGCGTCGGACTGCCGCTGATCTTCGTGCCGATCATGGCCGCATCCTATAACGGCATTCAACCATCCAAGACCGACCAGGCTTCCGCCCTGATCAACGCAGCCCGTAACACCGGGGGCTCGATCGGCGTCTCGATCGTCTCCAATGTGTTGACGCACCGCGAACAGTTCCACCAGAGCCGGCTGATCGAGCAGGTGTTCCCGTCCAATCCGCAATATCAGGATACGCTGCAGCAGGTCACGAGTTTCTTCGCCGGCCACGGAAGTTCACTGGCCCAAGCGCATGATCAGGCGATCCAGTGGATCGGACAACAGGTGCAGACACAGGCATCGTATCTCGCCTACATGGATGCCTTTTGGGTCTTGATGCTGATCTCGCTTGCCGCCGTGCCACTCGCCATGATGCTGCGGACGATCAAGCTTGGTGGAGCTGTTCACGTGGGGCATTGAGGATCGTCCCATCGGGCATGGACGCTAATAAGCCGCCCGAGTCGGCGTCGTGTTAGCGTAATGAAACCCGATGCGACCGGGAGTGGCACCCTAGGACCGATTGAGCGCCGCCACCTTCAGGTGGAACGGCAGCATCGTCACCGACATCGGCAATTTTCCGATGCTTTCGCCGTCGACGTCGGCGCCGTCCATACGGTCGCTGTCGATGGTGATCCGCAGTTACCCTTGCCGGCCATCGGATTGACAAGGATCCTGGTTTTCACGGCTGTCTCCGCTGGGAAGACAAACCGTGCGAGCTTTATCTCGGCGGTGAGGCGAATCAACCGGAAAGCGAACTATTCGCAGGTACAACAAATGCTGCGGGCGCGTCGTCTAAGCCGGTGAGCTTCAGGCGGCAGCGCTTTACGAGAAGAACGCGATCTTCTCGGCTTGGCTCATGCGCCGGATCGGCGCCAGCGGGTCGTTGGCCGGCGTGACGGGCTTTCGCAGTATGCCGCTCGCGATGAGGGTCGAGCCGAGCGACACTTCTACTGCCGCGACGGGTGCCGGTGCGGCAGCGGGCGGCGCAGGCGGCTGAACCGTCTGTTGGACCGGCGGCGGCGACGGTGTGGCGACCGGTTCGGGCGCTTCGGCGACGATCTTGGGAGCAATCGGCGCAGGCTCCGCCAGACGGACCTGCTCGGCTATCGCTTCGGCGATCTCCTCGTCGCTGATCGGATCCGGTGCGCCCATCTCCATCGCGATCATGTCGAGGACCGCCTCGTCTTGCGCATCAGCGTCCCGCGCATCAGCGTCTTGGACATTAGCGTCTTGGGCGTCGGCGTTCTGGACGGAATTGTCTTGGGCAGCAGCGTCCTGGGCAGCAGCGTCTTGGGCAGCAGCGTCTTTGACGGCCGCTTCCTGCACAGCGGTACCTTGGACCGAGGCCTCTTGAGCCGTGGCGATTTCGGCAGCCAGCGGCGTTTCCGCATCCGTCAGCGCGGCTTCCGCCGCAGCAAGCGCGGCCTCCGCGGATGCGGCCATCGAAGCGAATGGCGTCTCGGCAGCTTCCGGTGCCTGCGCGAAGGCTTTCTCCGCTGCCCGGGAAGGCGCCGCCTCGGCCTCGGCAGCCGGCGCTGGCGACTGGTCGTCCCCGAATTCCACTAGCCGGCCCTGGAGGGCGGCGAAGGCCGCACGCAGCGCTGCTCGCGCCTCCTCGGAGGAGAACTGTTCGGTGCCCTTTTCGATGACGGTGACCTGCGAATCGATCAGGTCGCAAATTCGCCCATCATTGCCGATTTCCCGCAACCGCCAGGCGATTTCGCGCAGCACCCGCGCGCCCTTGCGGACCGGCGCCAGCCGCTGCTCCAGCGCGAGGCTGTCGAGCGCCTCGACCGCCGATTCCTCGGCCGCCTCGACGGCGCCGCGGATGGCGGCAAGCGCCTCGGTCAGGCGCTCTTGCGCCGCGGCTGCCGCTGCGACGGCCTCGGCCGCCTGCTGCGCCGAAAGGCCTTCCTCCCGCTGCAGGTTTGCTTCTCGCTGAAGGGTCTCTTCCCGTTGCGCGGTGAGGCTCTGCTCGATCCGCGCCACCGCGTCCAGCACCATGCGGGTGTCGGCGTTGCGGTTGCGCTTGGCGTATTCGGTCAGGAACCAGCGGCCCCGCGAAGTCTCCATGAAGGCTTCGGCAATCGCAGCATAATCCTCCTCGCTCGGCAGCGCGGCGCGTGCTGAGATCGGCGAAAGGGCGAATGCTTCGTCGGCCATGTCAAACTCTCGCGCAAATCGGCGCGCATTGCGATAACGAAACAACACGATATTGACCGAATCGCAATTGAATTGATGCCAAGCGAATCACAAATCCCCATCGCTTCTCAAGGTGCATCGAAGCGATTCGCCACCCGGATGGCGCTGTTTTACGGCACGCTGTTCGGCATGACCGGCACCCATCTGCCGTTTTTCACGGTATGGTTGAAGGCAGTCGGGATCGATGCGTTTTGGATAGGGCTGATCACGGCCGTGCCGCCGGTGAGCCGATTCACCGCCCTTCCGGTGGTGACAAGCCTTGCGGAACGTCGGCAGGCCTTGCGCGGCGGCATCATCTTGACCGCCTTCGCCACCGCTTTGGGCTTTTTCGTGCTGGGCACCCAGCATTTGCCGGTACTGGTGTTCCTGATCTACGCGCTGACCTGCTGCCTGTGGACGCCTCTGGTGCCGCTCACGGATGCCTATGCGTTACGGGGGGTGAAGCGCTACGGCCTCAACTACGGACCGCTGCGACTGTGGGGCTCGGCGGCCTTTGTCCTCGGTGCGCTGGTCTGCGGAATGTTGTTCGACCTCATCGCCGCCCGAAACCTGATCTGGATCATCGCCGGCTCGGCGGCGCTCGGGGCGCTGGCCAGCCTTGCGCTGGAGCCATTGAATGACGTCAAGACCGTCCGCCCGGCCGCCGGCGACGCGAGCACGCTGCTACGCGACGGCGGCTTCATAGCGATCATCGTGGCGTCGGCGCTGATCCAGGGAAGCCATGCCGCCTATTACATTTTCGCGTCGATTGCCTGGCAACAAGCGGGGTTCGACGGACTGACGATTGCAGTTCTGTGGGTGCTCGGCGTGATCGCCGAGATCGTGCTGTTCGCCCTGTCGCCGCGGTTCACCCTGCAGCCGTCGATGCTGGTGGTGATCGCGGCGCTGAGCGCGGCCGCGCGCTGGGTGCTAACGGCGCAGGACCTGCCGCTCGCTATCCTTGCGATCGTCCAGCTCGCGCATGCGCTGAGTTTCGGATTGACGCAGGTCGGCATCATGGGATTGATGCTGCATCACGTGCCCGGCCACGTGATGGCGCGGGCACAGGGCTATCTGACCGCCTGCGGCGGCATCGTCGCCGGCCTCGCCTCTATCGGGTCAGGCACGATCTACGAGACCTGGGGACAAGGCATCTACTACGTGATGGCGGCGATGGCCGCTGTCGGCGGGCTGGTGGTCTGGCTGGCGCGGGACCGGCTCGCGCATCAGCCCCACAAGGCGGCTTCCGGCGGATAGACTAGGCTGCCGTCGTAGCGCAGGCCGCCGTCGCGGTCGCGCGCCAGCAACAGGGGGCCATCGAGATCGACGAATCTCGCCTGCTGCGCGAGCAGCATGGCCGGCGCCATCGCCAGCGAGGTCGCGACCATGCAGCCGATCATGATCTCGAAGCCGAGCGTCTGGGCGGCATCTGCCATTGCGAGCGCCTCCGTCAGCCCGCCGGTCTTGTCGAGCTTGATGTTGACGGCATCGTAGCGCGTGCGCAGGCCTTCCAGCGAGGCGCGGTCGTGCACGCTTTCGTCGGCGCAGACCGCGACCGGGCGCTTGATGCGGGCCAGCGCCTCGTCGCGCCCGGCCGGCAGCGGCTGCTCGACCAGCGTGACCCCGGCGTTGGCGCAGGCGGCGAGGAGGTATTCGAGATTGTCCGCCGTCCAGGCTTCGTTGGCATCGACGATCAATTCGGATTCGGGAGCCGCCTTGCGTACCGCCGCAATCCGCGCGTCATCGCCATCGCCGCCGAGCTTGATCTTTAAGAGCGGCCGATGCGCGGCCTTGGCCGTTGCCGACGCCATCGCCTCCGGCGTGCCGAGCGAAATCGTGAAGGCGGTGGTGCAGGGGCGCGGCGCCGGCCGTCCGAGCAGAGTCCATATCCGTTGGCCGGAGCTCTTGGCTTCGAAGTCCAATAGCGCGCAATCCAGCGCGTTACGGGCGGCGCCGGCCGGCATCGCCGCTTGCAGCGCCGCTCGGTCCAGTCCCTCGGCAAGAGGTTCCTGCATCGCATTAAGGGCTTCAAGCGTCGCTTCCGCCGTCTCGCCGTAACGCGGGTAGGGCACGCACTCGCCGCGCCCAGTACAGTCCCCCTGGCTCACGGCGGCGACGACGGTGACCGCTTCGGTCTTGGCGCCGCGGCTGATGGTGAACGCGCCTGCGATGGGCCAGCGTTCGATGCTGACGGCAAACTTTCGAGATAGGCCGGAAGTCATTTTAAAATCTGGCAATTTTGTGAACCGCAAGCTTGCCCGCCGCTACCAACTATGGCTGGTTAGGGACAGATTCGACAAGGCAATACGGCGTGCGGAACCCAAGGGATTCGCATCGGTATCCGCCGAGGGGTGGGCATTGGTGAGCGGCGACCCGACATTGGAGCGGATAGCCAGAGGCGACGGGCTGGCGCTGTGTGCTGCCGGCTCCTGGACGGCGCGCTTTGCGCCGGTGCTGGAACGCATGGTCGCCGACGCCGAGAAGCTCGGCGGCACCCGGCCCAGCATCTCCATCGACGTCTCGCAGGTGTCGAAGCTCGACACGTTCGGCGCCTGGCTGATCGAGCGGCTGCGCCGCAGCCTGACCCATGGCGGCGTCGAGGCCCAGATCGCCGGGCTCTCGGCCAATTATTCGAGCCTGGTCGACGAGGTGCGGCGGGTGAAGGCCGAGCCAATCGTCGAAACCGACCGACTGACGATCACCGGCATGCTGGAGCAGATCGGCCGCGCCGTGGCCGGCATCGGCGGCACCTTGATTGGGCTGATCGATATGCTGGGCGCGGTGCTCACCGCGGCAGCCCATGTCCTGATTCGTCCCCGCCACTTCCGCCTGACCTCGACCATCCATCACCTCGAGCAGGTGTGCTGGCGCGCGGTGCCGATCGTGGTGCTGATCACGTTCCTGATCGGCTGTATCATTTCGCAACAGGGTATTTTCCATTTCCGCAAATTCGGCGCCGACATCTTCGTGGTGGACATGCTGGGCGTGCTGGTGCTGCGCGAGATTGGCGTGCTCCTGGTGGCGATCATGGTAGCGGGACGCTCGGGTTCGGCCTACACCGCCGAGCTCGGCTCGATGAAGATGCGGGAAGAGATCGACGCGCTGCGCACCATGGGCTTCGATCCGATTGAGGTTTTGATCCTGCCGCGGATGCTGGCGTTGGTGCTGGCATTGCCGATATTGGCGTTCCTCGGCGCGATGGCGGCGCTTTACGGCGGCGGGCTGGTGGCGTGGCTCTATGGCGGGGTCGAACCCGAGGCTTTCCTGCTGCGGCTGCGCGACGCCATCTCGATCGACCATTTCATCGTCGGCCTTATCAAGGCGCCGGTGATGGCGGCTGTCATCGGCATCGTCGCCTGCGTCGAGGGACTGGCCGTGCAGGGCAGCGCTGAATCGCTCGGGCAGCACACGACGTCCTCGGTGGTGAAGGGAATCTTCTTCGTGATCGTGATGGATGGCGTGTTCGCCATCTTCTTCGCGTCGATCGGAATGTGACCATGCTGGGTGAGATTTCCGACGCGATCATCCGGGTCCGCGACATCACCGTGCAGTTCGGCAAGACGCGGGTGCTCGACGGACTCAACCTCGACGTCAAGCGCGGCGAGATCTTGGGATTTGTCGGCCCGTCGGGCGCCGGAAAATCGGTGCTGACGCGCACCATCATCGGTCTGGTGCCCAAGCTCAGTGGACGCATCGAGGTGTTCGGCGTCGATCTCGATGCGGCGAGCGCCTCCGAACGCCGCGGCGTCGAGCGCCGCTGGGGCATCCTGTTTCAGCAAGGCGCGCTGTTTTCTTCTCTTACCGTGCGGCAGAACATCCAGTTTCCGGTGCGCGAATATCTCAACGTCTCGCAGCGGCTGCTCGACGAGATCATGGTGGCCAAGCTCGGCATGGTGGGCCTGCGGCCCGAAGTCGCCGACCGCTATCCGTCCGAACTGTCGGGCGGCATGATCAAGCGCGTGGCGCTGGCGCGCGCGCTGGCACTCGACCCCGAGCTGGTGTTCCTGGACGAGCCGACCTCAGGGCTCGATCCGATCGGCGCCGGGGACTTCGACGAGCTGGTACGCACCCTGCAGCGTACTTTGGGCCTGACGGTTTTCATGGTAACTCATGATCTCGACAGCCTTTATACGGCCTGCGACCGCATCGCGGTTTTAGGGAACGGTAAGATCATTGCGGCAGGATCGATTGCCGATATGCAGGCCTCGCAGCATCCCTGGCTGAGGCAATATTTTCACGGCAAGCGCGCCCGCGCGGTCATGGGCTAACGAGCATGATCACGAAGTGCGCACCGGTTTTTGATGAAATCATGTTCAAACCAGCGATAAACGACGGGTCCGATCGGCGAAGCTGAACAGACCTTGATTCCGGAGTACCTTGATTTATGGAAACGCGGGCGAATTACGTCCTGATCGGGGCCTTCACGCTGGCGGTGATCGCCGCCGCATTCGGCTTCGTGCTGTGGTTTCAGAGCCTGCACACCGCCAAGCAGCGCAGCCCGATCCGCATTGTATTCGAGGGCCCGGCATCCGGGTTGCGCAACGGCGGCAGCGTCAACTTTAACGGTATTAGGATAGGGGAGGTTGTCTCGGTCAAACTCGACAATCCGCGGCGCGTGGTCGCACTGGCCATGGTCGAGAACAATGCCCCGATCCGGAAAGATACTCTCGTCGGTCTCGAATTCCAGGGGCTGACCGGCGTAGCGGCGATCTCGCTGAAGGGCGGCGAGGAGACCGCTCCTGCCGTGCCGCTCGATGAGGATGGCGTGCCGATGCTGACCGCCGATCCGGGCGCGCTGCAGGATGTCACGGAGTCCATCCGCGCCACGCTGCAGAACGTCAACCGGCTTGTCGCCGACAATCAGGAATCGGTGAAGAACTCGCTGCGAAACCTCGAGACCTTCACGGCTGCGCTCGCGCGCAACTCCGAGAAGATCGACAACGTCATGCTCAGGGTCGATGGCGTCATGGGCAAAGCCGACAGTCTCATGCTTGGCCTCAACACCATCGCAGGCGGCGCTGCCGGCGGCGAACTGAATCTCATGGTGAAATCGATCCGCGAACTGGCCGAGGATTTCGACAAGCGCTCGGGCGCGCTGATGGCCGATGGCCGCCGCACCCTTTCCGACATCAGCCGCGCCGTGAACAATTTCGACCGCAATCCGACCCGGGTGATCTTCGGCGGCGGCAGCAGCAGCAACAGCCAGGCGGCAGCACCGCCGCCACCGCCGCCAGCGGCCGCGGCGGCCCCAAGGGCGCCGAGCGGGCAGAAGCGGCAGTAGCAGGAGGCGAATGGTTCGCTTTACCCTGTCATGCCCGCGAAACCGCGCTTTCGCCGCGTTATTGCGAGCCAACGGGTCGCGCGAATGCGCGCCCCGCGACGAGCGCAATAGCGCTCGCGTAGTGATGACAGGCTCCGCGAAGCAATCCATGCCTCCTGTAGGAAAGAATGGATTGCTTCGTCGCTTTGCGCCTCGCAATGACGGCGAGCGCCGCATCTTCGAATGTGGTTGAAAAACTAAACGGAGGCCGCGAGGCCTCCGTTTTCATTCGCTATTTGCCACGCGCTATTCGCAGCCCTTACCCCAGCCGTCCCGCTGCGTGCGCGAGCAGGGTGTAGACCAGCCCGGTCTCCGAGGTGAGGTGGCCGCGCAGCGCCTGCGGCCCGCGATCCTCGCGTGCAACTTCGTCCAACAGCCGTTCGAACTCGGCGATATAGCGATCGACCGTCTGCTTGAAGCTGCGGTCGGCGCGATATTTGCGGGCGACCTCATCGAACGCCTTCTGGCCGGCCGGCGTGTAGAGGCGTTTGCTGAACGCCTTGCTCTCGCCGCGCTGGTAGCGATCCCACATTTCGGCGGCGAGATTGCGATCCATCAGCCGGCCGATGTCGAGCGACAGCGACTCCAGCGGATTGACCGGGGTCTGCGGCGAGCGGCCACGGGGAGCCTCACGTCCTGTACCTGCGTCGGTGCGGTGGAGCAGGTCGGACAGCCATCCGTCGCCGCGTCCGGCATCCTGGCTCACCGGACTGACCGGCGGGGCTTCGGCACGGCGCGGGGCGGGCATGCCGAGATCCGGCGGCGGCAGCGTCGATGCGCTGCCGGCGTCGCGCATTCGCACTTCGTTGCGGCCGCCGGCGGCCGCTGCCATCACGGGCTCTTCCTGGCGTTGCGCGCTGGCGCGGCCGGAAGTCACGACGTCGAGACCGCGGCCATGATGTGCGACGATCCGGTTGAGTTCGGCAAGCGCCTCGATCTGGTCGACGATCACCTTGCGCATCTGCGCGGTGTTGTCGGCCGCCTCCTGCGGCATCTCGAGCACGCCGCGGCGCAGCTCGTTGCGCGTCGCCTCGAGTTCCTGATGCATTTCGGCGGCCATCTGCTTCATGGACTGCACCATCGCAGCGAACTTCTCGGTCGACTGCTTGAACATCGCATCGGTTTCATGCGTGCTCTGTTGGTAAAGATCGTTCATGGCGTCGAGGGTCTGCTGCCGCTCGTTTTCGGCCGCAGCGCGCACAGCTTCGAATTGGCGGCTAATCGCGGCCGATCCTGCGCCGGCGGTTTCCGCCACGACGCGCGCGATATCGCGGGCGCGTTCTTCCGCCGCGGCAAGCGATTCGTCGAGCAGGCCGGTGAAGCGCGACAGCCGCTGGTCGAGATCGGTTGTGCGCAGGTCGATGGTGGTCACCAGCGATTCAAGCTGCGACTTGCGGTCGGCGACCGACATCGAGGTGGAGCGGTTGGCCTGTTCGACCACGCCGGCTGCTTCGACCAGCTCCTTGCCGTGTTTCTCGAACTCGCTCGACAGCGTGCCGAGATCCTCCAGCGCCTTCGTCGTCTTGGAGTTGAACACGGTCAACTGGTCTTCCAGCGTCTGGGTCGCGACGCCGTTGCGCGCGGTGACATCGTTCATCGCGGATACGAAGTCGGCCACGCGGGTCACCAGCGCGCGTTCCAGCGAGTTGAGATTGTCGTGGGCGCCGGTCAGCACTTCCTGCAGCAGGATGTTGCCTTCTCGCAGCCGCTCGAACAGCGCCACCGTGTCGGTGCGCAGGATCTTGCTGGTCTCCTGCATTTCGGTGACGGCGGCGATCGATACCTGGCGCGATTGGTCGATGGCCGAGCGTGACGCCTGTTCGAGGTCCTTCAGCGACTTGGCCACCGCGCCGGTGGCGAGGTCGCCTGCGGTGGTAATCGTGCGCGCGACTTCCGAACCGTGGGTCGACATCGATTGCGAGAACGCCTGGCCGCGTGTTTCGATCGATTTCAGGGCGTCGCCGGTGACACGGTCGATGTCTGTCGTCAGTTGCGTGGTCCTGGCGCTCAGCGCCTCGACCAACGAACCGCGGCGGCTGTCGACGATCTGCGCCAGACGGTCGGTCTGCTGCTGGACGTAGGTGACGATTTCGTCGGTCTTGCCGGTCATCGTCGAGCCGAAATTGCTGCTCGCGGCGAGTACCGAACGTTCGATATCGGCCGAGGTCGATTTGACCTTGGAACTGACCTCGTTCGTTGCGGCGACCAGCACGCTCTGCGCGTTCTGGGCGGTGGTCTGGATGGTATCGGTCGTGCTGGCGGTGACGGCGCCGAGCGAACGCTCCATGTCGGCGGCGATCGCCTTGATCTGGTTAGCTGCCTCGGCGGAGGTCGCAGAGAACGAGTTCTGGGCCTCGCGCGCGGTGCCGAGGATGGAGGCCGCAGTCTCGGTGCCGACGGAAGTCAGCGTGCGCTCGACGTCGATCGCCAGCGACTTGACGTGGTTGGCGGCTTCCGTCGACGCCGTGATCAACGCGTTCTGGGCTTCGCGTGCGCCCGACGTGATCGATTCGGCGGTGGCATTGCCGGCCATCGAGAGCGAACGCTCCATGTCGGCGGCGAGCGCCTTGACCTGAATCGATGCGTCGGCGGACGCGTTGATCAGAGTAGTCTGGGCCTCACGGGCGCCTGCCGTGATCGCTTCGGCGGTCGCCGTTCCGGCGATCGACAGCGAACGCTGTACGTCGGCCGCAAGCGACTTGACCTGATTGGCGGCCTCGGTGGAGGCGGCAACCAGCGTGCTCTGCGCCTCGCGGGCTCCTGCGGTGACTGCCTCGGCGGTTGCCGTCCCGGCGAGCGAGAGCGAACGCTCGACATCGGCTGCAAGCGACTTGACCTGATTGGCGGCCTCGGTAGAGGCGGCGACCAACGTGCTCTGTGCTTCACGGGCACCTGCGGTAACGGCTTCGGCGGTTGCCGTCCCGGCGACCGACAGCGAGCGCTCGACATCGATGGCGAGCGACTTGACATGGCTTGCGGCGTCGGCGGACGCGGTCACCAGCGTGGTCTGCGCCTCGCGCGCGCCGGCGAGAACCGATGCGGCCGTGGCCTCGCCTGCGGCCGAGAGGGTGCGCTCGACGTCGGCGGCGAGAGATTTGATTTGGGCGGCAGCCTCGGAGGACGCGGACACCAGCGTGGTCTGGGCATCTTTGGCGCTGGTCAGGATCGAATTGGCCGCGCCGGTGCCCACCGCGGTGAGGGCGGCCTCGACCTCGGTCGAGGTCAGCTTGAGTTGCGCGCCGACATCGGAGGAAACCGTCAGCAGCGCCTGCTGCGCGCTGCGTGCACCGGTCTGGATGGTCTCGGAGGTATTGACCACGAGGTTGGTCAGAGAACGTTCGGCGTCCTCGACATGCGACTTGATGCCGGAGGACAGCATTTCGGCGCGTGACATCAGATCTTCGCTGGCCTGGCGGCCGCTGCTTTCGATCCGGCCGGCCACAGCCTCGATGCGCGAACCGAGCAGATCCTCAAACTGCGCCACGCGGGTGTCGATGTCGCTGGCGATGGCGCCGACCCGAGTCTCGACGCCGTTGGCAATGTCGCCGACGCGGGTTTCGATGCCCTGATGAATTTCCTGGAACCGCGCCTGGATGATGTCGGTCAAATGGGCGCTGCGACCGTCGATGGTCTCGGTGACGTTGGCAATGCGATGGTCGACCGCGGCAATCGCCTGTGCGGTGCCCTCGGTCAGGGAGGAGGTGAGCAGGGTGAGTCGCTGGTCGATCGACTGGATCGCCTGAGCCGCGCCATCGGTCAACGAGGTTGCCAGCGTGCCGAGGCGGCCGTCGATGGTTTCGGTGACGGATTTGGCGCGGGTGTCGAAGGTGGTTTCCAGCGATTTCAGGCGGCCGTCGATGGTCTCGTCGAACGACTTGATCTTGTTGTCGAGCGAAGCGTCGAGACTGTTGACCCGGGTGCCGAGCTGGGTTTCGAACTGCAGCAGCCGCTGATCAAGGGAAGCGGTGATCTCGCCGCTGTTCGAGACCAGGCGGGTGTCGAAGGTGTCGACGTAGTTCTTCAGGTTGTCCGATATCTCCTGGGTCCGCTGGCCCATGCGCTCAACGATCTCGCCGCCAAAGGTTTTGACGGTGCGGTCGAATTCGGAGATGTGCCGCGTGATCAGCGCGCCCAGGGTGCCGCTGTCGCGGGCGAACTTTTCCGAAAGCTCCGAGCCCTGGTTCTTCACCAGCTCGTCGAAAGCGTTCATCTGCAGGGCGAGGCTGTCGTGCGCGTTCTCGGTCTGGCTGATCACCTTGGCGACCAGCGTGTTCACGGTCACGTCCAGCGCGTCACTGGCCTTGTCGCCGGAGGTGAGAATGCGGCTCGCGAGGCGGTTGCCGGCATCGTCGATCTTGCTGACGAGATCACCTGAGCGCAACTCGAGTTCGAGCAAGAGCGAGTCGGACGAATTCTTCAGGGAGTCGTGGACCTGCTCGGTGCGGTCCGAGATGCCGTCGACGATGGTCGAGGAGCGCTGCTCGAATTCGCTGGTGATGCGATCTAGGCGCTCGTTCAGCATCTCGTGGACGCGATCAGCCAGATCGACGAACTCGTCATGGACGTGCCCGGTCTTGAAGTTGAGGCTGGTGGTCAGCCGCTCGGAAGCGTCGAGCACGGCACGCGTGGTCTCGGCGCTGGCTTCTTCCAGACGATCGAGCAGGTCGCCGCCGCGCTCGCCGAGCGCGAGGATCATGTTGTCGCCGGCATGGCTCAAGGCGCTCGTGATGTGTTGGCCGCGCTCTTCCAGTGCGCCGGTGATGCTTTTTGCGACCTCGTCGACGCGCGAGGCGATCGCGTCCGAGATCAGCGCGATGTCGTGACGCAAGTCGATCTGGACGCCGGAGATGGCGCTGCGAACCTGCTCGGCCTGGCCGACCAGATTGTCGCGCTGATGGGCGATGTCCTGCAGCAGCGCGCGAATGCGAACTTCGTTGTCGCTATAGGCGCGCTCCAGCGCTGCGACTTCATTGGCGACCAGCGTTTCCAGTTCGCCGGCGCGGGCGATCGCGCGCTCGACACCGTCGCCCATCGCGGCGACTTCGCGACGGATTGCCTGACCGACCGTTACCATCGAATCGGCGGCGGCCCCCTCGGGCTCGGAGAAGCGGATCGCGACCTGCGCCATCGACTGCGCGATCATCCGCATTTCCTGGCCGCGCCAGGCAAGGCTGGCGAGGAAGTAGAACAAGAGCACCGGCGCAAAGAACAACGCCGCAAGCCCGGCGAGCACCAGCACGCCGCCGCTCTGTCCAATCGCCGCCTGCAGCGAGGGCAGGAAGCTGACGGTCAGAAGGGCGCAACCGAGCACCCAGACGCCGCCAAACACAGTGGCAAGCGTGTAGACGCTGCGGGCAGGATGGTTCTTCTGGATCGCCTGCAGAATCTGTCCGATGGTTTCGCGATCGTCGTTGGCGGCGCGGCGGGGGCCGCGAGGTTCGTCGATCGGATCAAACGGCGGTCGCTCGGCGCCTGCGCGCGTGTCGAACTGCGTTTCTGAATAGGGCGGCGCGGCGGAGGGCATGATCGGCTGCGAGAGTTCGCCGCCGACCGAATTTCGGCTGGCGTCGACGGTCTTATCGCTGATGTTGAGCGCTTCCTGAATGGCGGAGAGCGCGACTTCAGTGGGATCTTTGACCTTCTTGGGATTGTTCGCCATGTTCAGTTCGAGCCCTCTTAAACTTACGCATCCGGCCGCTCTGGCAAAAATGCCCCCGCAAGCTCGAAGCCGGATTCATAATCCCCCGCGGACCGCAAGCGTGCCCGCCGGCAGCTTGTCCGCCACATCCGCGAACATCCTATTGGTTGAGCGATACGAATGAAATGGCCGTGATTAAGACATTCTTAATCATCGTTAACAGCTTTGTTCCTTAAGGCCCTAATGATACACATTTTTTTGGAACCGAATCTAGGATCAGGGCGGATTGCCGGCGAAAACAAGGTGAAATTGCGGCGCATTCCGAGAACGTTCCGTTAACTGCTGTCGTGATTGGCTGACCAAAATGCCCCGCCGAGAATCGACGCGGCGGGGCGATCCGGACCTGCCATGCCGCTTCATCTCGAACGGATAGAATGGATGCCATCGCCACCGCTGGTTCCCGGCGACGGGCCGATTGATTTCGAACATCTCGACCGCATGACGTTCAGCGATGCTGGCCTTGAGCGGGAGGTATTGACGATGTTCTCGGCCCAATCGGCAAGACTGGTGCACAGGCTCACCGCCATGCCTGCGGATGCCGGCGCGCTGGCGCACACGCTCAAAGGTTCGGCCCGTGCGATCGGCGCTTTTGCGGTCGCCGACGCCGCAGCCCGGCTGGAGGCGGCAATCGCTGGTGGCTCCAACGCATCAGCGCCGCTCGCCGAACTGGATGAGGCGGTTGCGCAGGCGCGGGCAGCGATCGAAGCGGTTCTGCATCGTTCCTGATCGGAAAGCAGTCCGGATCGGCCAAAATCCCGGTAAAATGCTGCCTCAGGTTTTCGTCCCGACCGCTGGCGCTGCGCGGATCGACCCGTTATAGGACTGCCGGGACTCCTTACCTATTCCGGCAGCACGAGTGATCATGGCCAAAATCCACTTTATCGACCACACGGGCGAAAAACGAACCATTGAAGTCGAGAACGGCGCGACCGTGATGGAAGCCGCGATCCGCAACGCCATTCCAGGCATCGAAGCCGAATGTGGCGGAGCCTGCGCCTGCGCAACCTGTCACGTCTATGTCGACGAGGCCTGGCGCGAGAAGGTCGGCGCGCCGACCCCGATGGAAGAAGACATGCTGGATTTCGGCTTCGACGTGCGGCCGAACTCGCGCCTGTCGTGTCAGATCAAGGTGAGCGACGATCTCGACGGCCTCGTGGTCTCGACGCCGGAACGGCAGGCCTGAACTCCGGAAGACGTCACCGCGCGCATCATGTCGGTCTTGCTCCGCGGCGAATCCAGCGCTGAAAATTGGCCAGGATCTCCGGCGTCAATGGCGTTGGCCTGCGCGTAGCTTCGTCAAGCAGCACCGAAACCGATTGCGCCGATGCAACGCATTTGCCTTCGGAGAAAACCACCTGATCGAAGGTGACCGAAGTTCGGCCGAACTTGACGACGCCCAGTCCCATTTCGATCGTACCAGGCCAGCGCAATTCAGCGCGGAAATGCATGTCGAGCCGGACCATGATCCAGGTGACGCCGTCCGGCATCAGCCCGTAGCTGCGGTCCTTCATCAGCGTGACGCGGCCGGTTTCGAAATAGGTCGCGTAGACTGCATTGTTGACGTGCTGGTTGGGGTCGAGGTCGGCAAATCTCACATTGTCCGACAAGCGGTACGGAAAGTCTTCCAGACGCGGGGTTGCATCGGGACGCAAGTGGGCATTCACGGGGCCATCTCCGAAAGTCTCGTTTCGTTACAGCCCACTTGTCGAGTGACGGCAAGGGGTTGCCGCGGCCAGGAGCGCGATATTTGGCTTTCCTGTTGCCGCTGCCTTGGCTAGACAGATGCGGCATTTCGCCAGGTTCAACCGAAAAGAAGCTGAGATGAGCGAAGCGATCAAAACCGATGTGCTGATTATTGGCGCAGGTCCGTGCGGCCTGTTCGCGGTCTTCGAATTGGGCCTGTTGGACATGAAGGCGCATCTGGTCGACATCCTCGACAAGATCGGCGGCCAGTGTGCCGAACTCTACCCGGAGAAACCGATATACGACGTTCCCGGCATTCCCTTCGTCACCGGGCAGGGCCTCACCGACGCGCTCTTGGAGCAGATCAAACCGTTCGGTGCGACCTTCCATCTCAACGAGATGGTGGAGACGATCGAGAAGATCGGCGATCCGGTATTCCGCCTGACCACCGATGCCGGCAAGGTGTTCGAGTGCAAGGTGGTGGTGATTTCCGCAGGCGGCGGTTCGTTCCAGCCGAAGCGTCCTCCGGTGCCGGGCATCGAGGCCTATGAAGGCACCTCGGTGTTCTATGCCGTGCGCAAGATGGAGCAGTTCCGCGACAAGAGCATCCTGATCGTCGGCGGCGGCGATTCCGCGCTCGACTGGACGCTCAATTTGCATCCGATCGCCAAGCGCGTGACGCTTCTTCACCGGCGCGACGATTTCCGCGCCGCGCCGCACAGCGTCGAGCAGATGCGTGCACTGGTCGCGAGCGGCAAGATGGATCTGAAGATCGGTCAGGTGACGTCGCTCGAGGGCGAGGGCGGCAAGCTGTCCGCGGCGATGATGAAGGGCAACGACAACGCGGTCTCGAAGATCGAGTGCGATACGATGCTGCCGTTCTTCGGGCTGACGATGAAGCTCGGTCCGGTTGCGAACTGGGGCGTCGCGCTCGAGAACAATCTGGTTCCGGTCGACACCGCGGCGTTCGAAACCAATGTTCCCGGCATCTTCGCGATCGGCGACATCAACACCTATCCCGGCAAGCTCAAGTTGATCCTGTCCGGATTCCATGAGGGCGCGCTGATGGCGCAGAAGGCGCACCGCTACGTCTATCCGGACAAGCGGCTGGTGTTCCAGTACACCACCTCGTCGTCGAGCCTGCAGAAGAAGCTCGGGGTCCACTGATTCCCAAAGGGACGTTCGCGGAACTGGGGCGCGCGCGTGGCGATCGTCACTGGAACCCTCCGCGAAATGGCCTTAGTCTGCGGCCATTCATCTAGGGAATTGATCAGGTGATGACGATGCGCAAGCTGGCCGGATTTCAACTGATACTCCCGCTTCTGATCGGGCTCGTGTTTGCCGGTGAACTCGCCGCGCAGCCGGCCGAACCCTCAGCAGCCGGGCTGTGGGAGAAGGTCGAGAAGGGCAAGCCGGTCGGATGGTTTCTCGTCGTCGATCGCAACGGCGCTTTCGAGGGCGTGTTCGCCAAGCTCTTTTCCGAACCCGGCGATGCTCCCAATCCGACCTGCTCGAAATGCACTGACGACCGAAAGGATGCGCCGTGGCTCGGGCTCTCCTTCATACGGGACATGAAACGCGACGGATTGAAATACGAGAACGGCAACGTGCTCGATCCGCGCGATGGCAAGATCTACAAGGCCAAGATGACGCTCAGCCCCGATGGGCAGACGTTGACGATGCGCGGCTATCTCGGCATCTCCCTGCTAGGCAGGGATGAGGTCTGGACGCGCCTGCCGGATACGGCGCTGGCGCAACTCGATCCCGCGATCATCGCAAAATATCTGCCGGCGCAGGCCGCTGCGATGAAGCAGCCCACCGGTGCGGCAAAGACCCCCGCAGCGCCCAAGAAGACCACTGCGCCGGCACCGGCTCCTGCACCTGCGCGCTAATTCAATCCGGTTCTGCCTGGTGGGCGCGGCACGTCCGGCAAAACCGGTATCGGCTGCATTGGCTGCGATGTGACTTCAGGCACCGCCGCATCGAGCTGCAGCACGGCGGCGGCGGCCGGCACGGCGGCATCCGCCATTGCGGCGTGGCCCTCGGCGCTCGGATGCACCGCGCCGCCATAGACCGCGGACAAGACGCCCCAGGTCGCATCATGAATATCGGATGGCTGCTGCGATGCCGGCAGGCCTTGCGGATAGGTCATGGCGGCGAAGTAGCTGTCGTTGGCGTCGCGGATCCAGCGCGCGCGCGGCAGATAGGCGCGGTACTCGCCGGCGCTGCGGCCGCACAGCATCGGCTGGTTGGCGGCCGTGACGAGATCGGGATCGAAACTGTCGCCGGTCGCCGAGAAACATTGCCGGTCGAATTCGGGATCGCTTTCGGCGCGTGCGCAGAAGCCGTGGTTGGCAAAACTGGCTTGATGGCTGTCGACGAAGGTCATGCGGTCGGCGCGCGGATTGCGGCACAGGATGCCGCCTTCACAGAGCGCCAGCGCCCGCAACTGCGGCAGGAATTCGCTTTCGACGAAGTTCGACACGGCCGCCAGCCGCTGCGGCTGAGCGTTGAACGAGGGATGAATGTCGAAGCCGGCGCGTCCGCCGGGGCAGGGCGCGCCGCCATTCGACAGCGTCGGATTGGCGTAGGCGGTGTAGACCACCCGCGACAGGTCGCCGCCGAGAAGTGGCTTCAGCGCCTCGCGCAGCTTGGCAAAGCCCTGCGGCAGGTCCCGCGTCATCGCACTGCGTGCGTCGTCCACCGAGGCCATCACGCCGCTGCGCCGAAACAGCGCGCGCTCGGTCGCCGTGTCCACGATGACGTCGGCGACAAGGCCGGAAAAGTAGATGTCGTTGGCGCCGATCGACAACAGCACCAGGTCGAGCTGGCGGTCCGACTGGCGGCGTTTCGCGGCGGCGACGGCTTCACGCAATTCGGCCAGTTGCCCGTTGACGGTGCCCTGGCACGCACCGCCCGATTTCGACGGCAGGCAGTCGCGGGCGCGCTGCGAGCCGAACAGCCCATCGGCAATGGTGGCGCCCGTGCAGGCCAGCGGCAGATAGGTCACCGCGATATGCGGATATCGTACGGCAAGGGCCAGTGCGGTCCGGGTCTGATAGCTGTAGAGCGAACGGTGGCAGGCAGGGTTGAACCAGAGCGCGCTCTGCCGCTGCCAGACCGACAGCAAATCGGGCGCCTCGCACGCGCGCCCGCCCTTGTAGCCCGCGCGGCTCGGCCGGTAATATTGCGAGGCCGCTGTTCCGAGGTAGGAGCGGAAGCAAAAACCTTCATCGGCGAGCGCAATGGGACGGTCCGGATTTCCCTCGCCGGAAGCGATGCTGTCGCCGAGGCCTGCGATGAAGATGTCGCGCACCGCGATCTCGGTGAAGACGCGCTGAGTGCCCTCCGAGCTGGATACGTCGGCGGTCACGACTGTGGTGCGGCCGTAGCGGACCCGGAGATTGACCGGTTCGGCGCAGTCGAAAGCGGAAGTTTGCGGGCCGTCGCCGTCGTCGACCGTCCAGGCACAGGTCGCGCCGACCGGCACCGGGCCCGTCAGGCGGATAACGACCGGATGATCGATCGGCGTCAGATAGCTTTCCTTGACGTTGTCGCGCGTGCAGGGCTCGCTGACGCGGCCCGCAAGATCGATACAGAGCCGGTTCACGGTGTTGCGCGCCCAGCCGCGGCCGTCACTCTGGATCGCCAGCACCTGCTCCGAAGCCAGCACACTGCGGCCGCGTCCGCTTTCGGCATGCAGCAGGAAATCTCGCTCCTCGCGGAACAGGCGGAAGCGGTTACGCACCTCCCAGGAAATCTGCAGCGGCCCGTAGCCGCCGGCGGTCTGGGCTTCCGCAGCGGACGTGATCATTCCAATCAGCACGCCGGCAAGCAGCGCGGCCGACATCATCGAACGTAGGAGAATTCCAGCCATGGCGTCGTTTGACGTTAGTGGTAAGGCAGAAATAAGAGAATGAGGCAGCTCGGGCCCAAAACACCAGACGGCGCAGATAACGACGCCGTTACCAGCTTCAGGATTGCCGGCCGTTGATCGGTTGCCGCACCCTGGCCTTGGCCGTACAGGCTTCGCTGAGCCGGCGCCGTTCCTGCCAGGGCTGCACCACGCTGAGCCAGACTTCGCGCGTCCCCATGATCGAAATCGAGATGCCGAACGGGATCAGGAAGTAGAGGATCCGGAACACCACCAGCGTCGCCAGCAATTCTTCCCTGCCGAATTGCGGCAGCGCCACCAGCATCGCCGCGTCGAACACGCCGATGCTGCCGGGCGCATGGCTGGCAAAACCAAGCAGCGTCGCCAGGATGAACACCACCGCCAGCGAAACGAAATCGATGTGCGGCGCCATCGGCATCAACAGATACATCGCCAGCGCGCAGAAGCCGAGATCGACGACGCCGATGAGGACCTGCAGCAGTGTCAGCCGGGCGGAGGGCAACACGACCTTCCAGCCGTTCTGGCCGAGTTCGCGGCGGCCCTCACCCATCAATAGCCAGATGAAATAGGCGGCGATGCCGGCAAGGCAGCCGATCGCGATCAAGCGGTTCATGGCCGGCGGCAACAGGTCCATCGCCGACGCCGCCTCGGGATGCCAGGCCATGCCCAGGCCGAGCACGAACAGATTGCCGAGCCAGAAGGTGAGGCCCGAGAGGAAGCAGATTTTTGCGACATCGATTGCCGTCAGGCCGTAGTCGGAATAGATCCGAAACCTGATCGCGCCGCCGGTAAACACGGTGGCGCCGATATTGTGGCCGATGGTGTAGCTCGTGAAGCTCGACAGCGCGGCGATGCGATAGGGCACGTGCGTCTTGCCAATGGTTCGCAAGGCAAAGAAATCATAAAAGGTCAGCGTGCAAAACGCACCCGCCACGCACAGCGCAGCCAGCGCGATGCGATGCGGTGCGATTTCGGTCAGCGCAGTCAGAATGACCCCGGTGTCGACGCCCTTGAGGGTGCGCACCAGATGGGTGATCGCAAGAGCTATGATGAGAAGACTCGCGACGATTCCCAGCCGTTTCCAGCCGATCTTCTCCTTGAAGCCACGCCTGAGCGCGGTCAGCAGCCGATGCATTCATCCTCCCGGCGGGGCGGCAATACGTAAAGATGGGGCCTGTCACGACGGGTGACAGTCGACGGTCAGAGGCACCGTGCGCGAAACCCATAAGCCAAAACCAGGCCGTTGTGCAGCCCTTGACAAGCATGCCTTTTGGCGTCGTTCGCCGCCTTTGTCATACGCCATACATATGTCGCGACGTTAACGAATTTGAGTCGCAACGAGGTCCGTTCCGCGGGCGCTTTTTGCCGCGCCGTTCCGTCCGTTCCATCGCGGCGTTTTCGCGGCTTTCAGGAACGTCCTTTTCGCAGGCAAGTTAGCCTCCAAGCACTCAACATGAAGCGCGCGCCCGGCCAGCACGAGGCCTGTGCCTGCGTGTTCCCAAATGAAGGAGAACCGCAATGGGACTGTTCACGAAAGACATCAAGACGATGAACGATCTGTTCATCCATCAATTGCAGGATATTTACTATGCCGAGAAGCAGCTCGTGAAAGCGCTGCCAATAATGGCCGAAAAGGCTACCGACAAGCATCTCAAGCAGGGTTTCCTGAGCCATCTCGACGAAACCAAGACGCATGTTCAGCGCCTCGAAGAGGTATTCCGCATGCACGGCGCCGAGGTGAAGGCGGTCGATTGCCCGGCGATCGACGGCATCATCGAGGAAGCCGACGATGTCGCGGGCGAAATCGCTGATAAGTCCGTGCTGGACGCGGCCCTGATCAACGCCGCCCAGGCTGCCGAGCACTATGAAATCACCCGTTACGGCAGCCTGGTCGCGTGGGCGCGGCAGCTCGGCCGCAACGATTGCGCCAGCATCCTGCAGAAGACGCTCGACGAGGAAAAGACGGTCGACAAGAAGCTGACCTCGCTGGCGGAAGGCAAGGTCAATTTGCGAGCCGCAAGCTGATTCATCGCGCCATTGAGGCAAAACGCCGCGCCGGCACGTAGCTCGCGCGGCGTCTCCGTGCCGGCATGCCTGGCATGCCAAAAAGCGTTTGTTCACCATCCGCGCAATTGCGCCGCGGCGGTTACGCCAAATATACCAATAGGGATGCTGTTACAGGCCTTCGGGGGGTCTGTATGTACCGCGTCCTAACTTGCCTCACTTCCGAGCATGACTGGCGTCTGGTCGTGCTTGCTGGTGCCATTTGCTGGCTCGCCAGCGCAGTTGCCATCAGTCTGTTTCATCGTGCCAGGGCCTCGCGCGGCCGTACGCGCGCGATCTGGATCGGCCTCGACTCAGCGGTCGGCGGCTGCGGAATCTGGGCCACCCATTTCGTCGCGATGCTGGCCTACGATCCCGGCGCCGGAGCCGGATACAGCATTCCCGTTACGCTGTTGTCGCTGGTCTTCGCGATAGGCATCGTCGCAGTCGGTCTGTGCATTGCGCTGTCGAGCGCACGTTGGCCGGTGGTTGCGATTGGTGGCGCGGTGATCGGCGCGGGCGTCGCAGCGATGCATTATACCGGCATGGCCGCACTCGAGCTTCCGGCGTTCATTGTGTGGTCGCCCGGCATCGTTGTGGCCTCGATCGTGTTTGGCAGCGTGTTTGCCGCCATGGCGCTTCTTGTTGCCGTGCGTCGCGACAATCCCGCTCATACCGTGGGCGCCACGGGGCTGCTGACGATTGCCATCGTTTCGCATCATTTCACGGCGATGGGCGCCGTCACGCTGATTCCCGACCCGACGCTCGGGACCGACGGGCTGTCGATTTCACCGACCGCGCTTTCCTTCCTCACAGCGGTGGCGGCGTTCGCCATCCTCGGGCTGTCGCTGCTGGCGGCCATGATCGATCGCCGCGCCAAGGGCGAGCTGCACCAACAGAAAGTCCTGCTCGATACCGCGCTCGACAACATGTCGCAGGGACTTTGCATGTTCGATGCGGACGGCCGCATCCTGCTATTCAACCAACGCTACGTCGAGCTGATGGACCGGTCCGGCATGCCGCTGCAAGGCCGGTTGCTGATCGACGTTCTGCGCGAACTGAAATCGGTCGGCGAGTGGGACGGCGATCCCGATGAATTCTTCGCTGCGGTGGTAGCGGATGCCAAGGCCGGCAAAACCGTGACCAAGTCAATCGGCCGCAACGGACGTTTGCTCCGCGTCGTCGACCAGCCGATGAAGGGCGGCGGATGGGTCGCGACCTTCGAGGACATCACCGAATGGCAGGCTGCCCAGGAACAGATTTCCCACATGGCGCGCCATGACGCGCTGACCAATCTGCCGAATCGGAGGTTGTTCCGCGAGCAACTCGAAAAGGCGTTGCGGCTCGCCAAACGCAGCGATCAGCTTGCGGTGCTCTGTCTCGATCTCGACCACTTCAAGGATATCAACGATTCGCTCGGCCATCCGGTCGGCGATGCGCTCTTGAAAGAAGTCGCCCGCCGTCTCGGCGAATGCATCACCGAGAATGACACGGTGGCGAGGCTGGGTGGAGACGAATTCGCGATCGTGCAGTTCTGCAACGATTGCGACCCGTCCGCCGTTTCCTTGCTCGCTAGCCACGTGGTCGAGAAGGTTTCTGCGCCGTACGAGATTGCCGGCCACCACCTCGTCATAGGGGTCAGCATCGGCATTTCGCTGGCGCCGGAGGACGGCAAGAACCCCGACGAGCTCCTCAAGAAGGCCGACCTCGCGCTTTACCGCGCCAAGGAGGACGGCCGCGGCACCTACCGCTTCTTCGAGACCGGGATGGACGCCCGCGCGCAGGCCCGGCGGCTCTTGGAGCTCGACTTGCGCGCCGCGCTGCAGCGTGGAGAATTCGAAGTCTATTACCAGCCGATCCGCGACGTCGCCAAAGATGTCGTCGTCGGTTTCGAAGCGCTGGTGCGATGGAATCATTCGCTACGCGGCATGGTCTCTCCGGCCAACTTCATTCCGCTCGCGGAGGAAACCGGCCTGATCGTGCCGATCGGCGACTGGGTGTTGCGCCGAGCCTGCATCGACGCGGCCCAGTGGTCGCAGGATGTCGGCGTCGCCGTCAATCTCTCGCCGGTGCAGTTCAAGAATCCCAATCTGGTATCGACGGTGATGGAGGCGCTGAAAGCCTCGGGTCTTCCGGCGCACCGGCTCGAGCTCGAAATCACGGAATCGGTGCTGCTGCAGAGCAGCGAGGCGACGCTTTCGGTTCTGCACGAGCTTCGCGCTTTTGGCATCCGGATTTCGCTCGACGACTTCGGAACCGGATATTCGTCCCTAAGTTACCTGCGCAGCTTCCCGTTCGACAAGATCAAGATCGATCGCTCGTTCATCACCGAACTGGCGACACGCGATGATTCGATGGCGATCGTCCGCGCCGTGACCGGCCTCGGCAAGAGCCTGGGTATCATCACCACGGCTGAAGGCGTCGAGACCGACGCGCAGTTCGACCTCTTGCGGCAGGAGGGCTGCACGCAGGCGCAAGGCTATCTGTTCAGCCCGCCGCGTCCCGCTGCCGAGGTGGAAACGATGCTATCGAAGCCACGGGCGCGGGTCGTCGCTTAGTTTCTCGGGTCTTGCTTCTTTAAGCCTTGCGCAACGCAAAATGCGCGCCGCAGAATGCCATCAGGGCGCCGAGGCATAAGGCCGCAAGGCCGGCGAGCACGCCCGACACGGTCGAGACCGGGCTCCGCGCCGAGGCGGCTTGTCCGGCGCCGGCAACGATCAGTACGCCGACTGCGATCAGGAACTGTCGCATCCGCTGCGGAATTTGGCCCGAGGCCGCGCTGTGCATCAGGTTGGCGGTAAAATAGCCGCCGGAAAAGCCCACTGTCGCGATCAGCCACCACGCGATTGCCGCGCCCGCGGGCATGAATTCGCTTGTGTCGGTTCGCCACAGGCCGCCGAGATCGAGCCCGTAACCCGCGCCCAGCATGTGCACGGCCAGCGCCAGCAGCACTCCGGAAACAATCGCGCCGGCCAGGATCAGGCGACGCGGAAAATAAGTCGTATCGGCCATGGCCCGCTTGTAAGGTAAAGCCAGCTCGCCGCGCAAGCAGGCCGCACTCAACCGACAACGGGATTTTCGAATTGTCCCCTTCACCAACGGAACAGGCCACGACAGCAGGGGAGGGCACGCCCGGAACCCGCTATGTTTACAAGGCATCGCTGGTCGGATCGGCGCATGAATTCGAACTCAGGGATGAAGGGCTGTCGTGGCAGGCGAGGGGAAAGGCCGGGATCTGGCCGTACGCCGATATCGTGGCTGTGCGTCTCTCCTACCGGCCAATGTCGATGCAGTCGCGCCGCTTTCGCGCAGATATCGAACACAGGAGCGGCCAGCGCATCACCGCTTTTTCGACAAGCTGGCACACCGTCGTGCTGATGACGCCGCAGGACCGCGATTACCGCGCCTTCATCGAGCAATTGCATGCGCGCCTGAAGGCCGCGCGCGGCACGGTCGCGTTGGTCGGCGGCATCGGGCCGATGACCTATGCCGGCGGCTGTCTGCTATTAGCGTTGGTCGCGATCGCGATCGCAGGATTGCTCGCGCGCGCAGTCGCTACCGGTGAATTCGCGGGCGCCTTGTTTCTGGTCGGGTTCGCCGCCCTGTTCGGATGGCAGATGGGCGGCTTCGTCTGGCGCAACAAGCCGCGGCTCTACACCTTCGATGAGCTGCCCGCGACATTGCTCCCGCCGCCGCCTCGCAATCCCGCGAAATGAGGCGAAATGAAATGTGACTTCGCCGGACGCCTGACGCACGGCATCATGATCGGACCGTTTTCGTTAGCAGACGAACTGCCGTGACAGATCGAAACAGGCGATCGCCAACCGAGGCCGAGATTGCCGCGATCAACGTGCGGCATCTGATCGAGACGCCGTTACGGCCGGCCGATCTGCTGTTCGTATTCGGAACGCGCGTGGATGTCGAGGAGCGCGTCGATGAAGCCTGCAGGCTGTGGCGCGACGGATATTTTCGCTGGGCGATCGTGAGCGGCGGCGCGACGCCGGGATCGGATCTGTCGGAATGCGAGGTCATTGCGGGTGCCATGATCGCTCGGGGCGTTCCGGCCGACATCATCCTGAGAGAGGACCGCGCGATGAACACCGGCGAAAACGTGATCCTTTCGCTGCCGATCATCGACGCTGCGCTCGGCCTCGCCAACATCCGCAGCGTCATCTGCCTTGGCAATACCTGGACCGCGCGTCGCTATCCGATGACGCTGCACCGGCACTGGCCGGAAGCGGAGAAGATGCTGGTCATGGTCGACAGTTTCAAGACGCCGCGCGCGCTCTGGCACACCGACGCCGAATTCAGCCGCCGCATGCTCCACGAATGGGACAAGATCGAGCCGTACAAGGCGAGGGGCTTTATCGCGGAGTGGCCGGCAAGCCCGGCAGGCGACCGATAGTTCTACTCGGTCGTATCGACATCTTCTTTCGCCGTCAGCATTCCCGACAACGTGCGCAGCGCCAGATCGAGCTGTTCGGTGCTGGGGGCGCCGAGCGCCAGGCGGACCGCGTTGGGGGCGTGGCCTGGACTTACCGCGAAGGTGGTCGAAGGCGTCAACGCGATGTCGCGTCGGGCTGCGGCCGCGACGAATGTCTGCGAGCGCCAGTGCTGGGGCAAGGTCAGCCAGAGATGGTAGGATTTGACGTTGGCCTGAACATCGAATCCGGCGAGGTATTTGGCCGCCATCTGCTGGCGCCGTGCCGCATCGATGCGTTTCAGGCGTGACAGCTCGGCAACGGTGCCATCTGCCATCAGCCGCTGTCCGGCGGCAAACGCAAATCCCGAAGCCGTCCATCCGCCCGACCGAACCGCGGACATGACGCGTTCGCGCAGCCGCGGCGGCGAAACGATGAAGCCGAGGGCAAGGCCGGGCGCCACCTTCTTCGACAGGCTGTCGAGCGTGATGCAGCTATCCGGCGCGAGCGCGGCCATCGGGGTTTCTTCGTCAAGAAAACCGTAGACCGTATCCTCAATGACGGTGAGGCCGAGCTTCTCGACCACGCGCAGCAAATCGGCGCGGCGCGCCGCTGGCATGGTCATGCCGAGCGGGTTTTGAATCGTCGGCTGAACGTACAGCGCCGACAAATGCGCTTCCCGATGAGCCTTCTGCACGGCGTCCGGGCGAACGCCGTTCTCATCCATCGCAAGCGGCACCAGCGTCACGCCAAGCCTGACGGCGATGTCCTTGATGAACGGATAAGTCAGCGCCTCGACGCCGCAGCGGCCGCCGCTCGGCACCACTGCCGCTAGCGCAGCGGCGATGCATTGCCGCCCGTTCGCCGTGAAGACGAGTTGATCGGGGGCGGGAGACCAGTCCTCGCGGGAGAGAAACTCGGCGGAAATGGTCCGCGCCGCCAGCGTGCCTGCCGTGGTCGAGTGCCGTAACGCGAGATCGAGCACTTCGGGCCGCTCCAGTCCGGCCAGGCTTCTCGCGATCATCGCCGATTGCGTCGGCAGTATCGGATAGTTCACTTCCAGATCGATACGCGCGCCGCGCGGCTCTGCCGGCATGGCGATACCGCGCCGCGTCTCGCCCGAAACGAACGTGCCGCGTCCGACTTCGCCGACCACCAGGCCGCGGCGCAAGAGCTCGGTGTAAACGCGGCTCGCGGTCGAGACTGCGATCTTGCGCTGATAGGCGAAGCTACGCTGCGGCGGCAGGCGATCGCCAGGCTTGAGCGCGCCATTGGCGATCTCGGCGGCGACGGTATCGGCAAGCTTCAAATACTCGAACTTCGACATTATTGCACCGAGAGCAATGTTTTTCTTGCACCGAGAAATGTATCGGATCATTTTGAACCCATCAAGCCCGTGATTGCACTGAGAGGGGTGCAAGCAATCAGAACATCACACGGTGCAGGCGCTATCCGCAGCGTTTGCGCCCGCGGCAGCGCTTTGCCGCGCGAAAGCAAGGAGAAGAACGATGACGACGATATCCCACACGGCAGGTCAATCTGCGTCCCGAGCCTTCGCTGGTGGCTTTTTCCGCCTGCTCGGTCACTGGGTAGACGCCGTCGTCACCTACTTTGCGCGCCGCCAAGCCATCAAAACGCTCAGCGAGCTGGACGATCGCGCGCTTCGCGACATCGGTGTTGAGCGCAGCCAGATAGCGTCGGCCGTGCGCGGCGTCATCGATCCGATGTACGGGCGAATGATGTGAGGCGTCGGAATTAATCGCTGGTAGATCAAACGGCCCGGTCCATCGATCGGGCCGAATTTTTTGTCGGTCGCATGCGGCGCACGTCCGATCATTCAGCGTGACCAAAATAGCTCACTATCCGGAATAGAAAGGAAGCGGGTCATCATCTCCTAGGTTCGTAGGACGCGGATTTCGTGCGCGACCTCAACGAACAGCGCGGAATCGAACGAATCTGGAGATGGAAATGACTTGGAGGGAAAGCGGCGGGGTTTGTGAAGTCCACAATCTCCCATCGGAAATTAGAACAGGACGAGATCAGGTTGGGAGATGACGGCAGACCATTTCTGCCCGGACGCAAGCGACGTGAATGCTGCGGACCCGGCCCGTCCTACTTTGCATGGGGTTGTTTTCGATTTTTTGTGTCTGGGCCCTGCGGTGCAGCGCCGACGCGCATCTGCACGGCGTCCGGGATAGGAGATCGTTAGTGCTTTGCACTCCAACTAGTGGCGGACCACCAGCACCGAGCACTTGGCATAGCGCACCACATGGCCGGCGTTGGAGCCGAGAAAATAGGTCCGCATCGCCGGCCGGTGCGACGTCATCACGATCAGGTCGGCCTTGACCGCCGCCGCCTCTTCAAGGATCTCGTGATAGATGCCGCCTTTCCGCACTGCGGTGGAAATGCGCGGCGCCTCGATGCCGGATTCCTGCGCCACGATCGCGAGCGCTTCCTCCGAGGTCGCGCGCTGCTGGGCGTCGAAATCGGCCGGCACGTATTCCGCCAGCATCACCGGCGTCATCGGCAACACATTGAGCAATCGTACCGAGCCGCTCCAGGTTTGCGACAGCGTTGCGGCAGTCGCGATCGCGGGCTTGGCCAGATCGGTATCAGCCAGATCGATCGGCACGAGAATCGACTTGAACATCTGAGCCCTCCGCTGCAGCCCGTCCGGTTCTGATTTGTCAGAACCCGACTCCAGCCCTTTGTTTTGACGCGCTTTCTTCTACGCGAACTTGTTCTTAGTTCGCTTGAAAATTGCATCGTGGCGAGCTTAGCACGGGAGAGCCTCGATGTCCGCGCACCTCAATCGTCCAGCGCCTGCTTCAGCAGTTTCGGGCTGGTGAAGCGCACGAGCTTGCCGCGGCGAAACGCCACCTCGCTCCAGTCCTCGGTGGCAAAGTCGAGGATCGCCAGTCCCGCAGTCGGCAGATTGTCCTCGAGCGCCTTCTTCGCTGCCGCGTCGCCGCTGCCGGCGAGCATCAGCGCCAGCTCATGCATGCCGGGATTGTGGCCGATCAGCATCAGGCGCGTGGGGTCGGTGACCTCGGCCATGCGGATGATCCGCAGGAGCTGCGTCGGCTCGGCGCCGTAGAGTTCATCGAGCAATTCGACCTGCGGCTTCGGCGGCCGTTCCCGCACTGCATCCTTAATCGCGTCGCGTGCGATTTCCCAGGTCTGCCGCGCCCGCACCGCGGTCGAAACCAGAACTGCGTCGGGAAAAGGCGGATGCCGGCCGATCCAGGTTCCGATAGCGACGGCATCCCGCCGTCCGCGCTCGTCGAGTCGGCGGTCGTGGTCATGGCCCGAAGGCGCTTCGTGTTCGGTCTTGGCGTGACGCAGCAGCATCAAACGGCGCATTGGCGCGATCTCGATTCCGTCTTAGTCTGGACCAATCTACAAGCTCATGTCTGGGACGAGGTGACAAGCGCTGCAGCCGGCCGTAAGAAACGCTATGCCCGAGACTTTCTCAAGTGCGACCAACCGCCCCGACGACGGCCCTTTTCGCTCGCGTCTTTCGTTCGACCTCGATGTCGACATTTGCGTGGTGGGAGCCGGACTTGCCGGTCTTACGGTGGCGCTGGAGGCCGCGCGACGCGGCGCCAGCGTGGCCGTACTCGAAGGCCGGCATGTCGGCTGGAACGCGTCCGGCCATCAACTCGGTACGGTCATGCCGGGCTACAGTCTTCCGATCGGCGACCTGATCGAGCGCGTGGGCATCGAAGACGCGCGCGAATTATGGGCGCTGTCGAAGGAGGGCGCCGATTACGTTCGCGCCGCCGCAACCGAAGAGGCGATGCCGGGAATTGCGCTCACTGAAGGCGCGCTGGAGGTCTCCAACGTCGATGTCGGCGAGACGCTGATCAGCCGGCTGCAGACGCTGAGCGAGGATTTCGACACCGAAGTCGAGGGATGGCAGGTCGATCGCGTTCGCGATCAACTCGGGACGGCACGCTATTTCCACGGCATTTACTATCCGCGCGCGTTCCAGATCGACGGCCGCAAATACATCCATGGCCTTGCCGCGCAGGCAAGGCGGGCGGGCGCGCGCATCTTCGAGGATACGCCTGTCGTCAGCATCGATCCGTCGGGCATTCGCAAGCGCATCGTGACGCCGTCGGCGCGGCTGCGCGCCTCTCATATCGTGCTGGCCGGCAACGTTCATCTCGGCGCCCCGTTACGCCGCCTTTCGGAGACGCTGCTGCCGGTCTGGCGCTATGCCGCCGTGACAGAGCCGCTCGGCGACCGGCTCGGCGAGGTGATCGCCTTCAGGGGCTCGGTGGCCGACAGCGACGGCATCGATCATTTCCGAATCATCGACGGCGACCGGCTGATGTGGGCGAGCCCGGAAACCACCTGGGAAGCGCGGCCGCGCCGCTTTGCTCCCCTCATTCAGCGTCGCATTGCCACTATCTTCCCAAGGCTCGGCAAAGTCCCGATATCAGACGTGTTCGGCGGCGCGGTCGGGGTGACCGTGCACGGCATGCCGCAGATCGGCCAGTTGCGCAAAGGGCTGTGGGTTGCCAGCGGCTTCGGGCGCCACGGGCTGAACACTTCGGCAATGGCGGGGCAGGTCATCGCGCGCAGCATCCTGTGGGGTGAGGACCGGTGGAAACTGTTCTCGCCGTTCGAACTGGTCTGGGCGGGCGGCGCCACCGGCCGCGTAACCGGCCATTTGATCGGCCTATGGGGGCGGGGCCATTCCGCCGCGGCGGGCGCGCTGGCCCGTTACCGCGAAGGCGCCCGCGCCCGGGAACGGGTGCGCGAGGCGCGGTTGGCGGAGGCCAACCGGCAGGCCGGAACCAGACCGCCGCGCCGTCCGCCGGTCGCGCCGCGCCCCGTGCGTCCACAGTCGCCACGGCCGTCAGAGGCCCAGGACGGCGGGATGCCGGTCGCTTCCTCGCAGGAAAGTGAGAAGGTCCGGGATGGATCGGTGTAACTTCGGCGCTTCCGGGCCGTACTTGATGGCGAACCGTTAGGCCCGCCTCGCACGGAGAATTCCATGTTCGACCGCCGTATCCTGCTCGCATCCGTAGCCGGCCTGTTTGGCTTGGCCGCTTTCCGCTGGCTGCGCACCACGCCGGCGCAGGCCGCCGAGAAATTCGAGGTGGAAAAGACCGACGCCGAATGGCGCGCTCAGCTCACGCCGCAGCAGTATCAAATCCTGCGCAAGCACGGCACCGAGCGGCCGGGCTCGAGCCCGCTCCTGAAGGAAAAACGCAAGGGCATCTTCGCCTGCGCCGGCTGCGATCTGCCGCTGTTCTCTTCGGATACCAAATATGACAGCGGCACCGGCTGGCCGAGCTTCTGGCAGCCGCTCGACAATGCCCTGGGCAGGACCGAGGACCGCACTTTCGGCATGTTGCGCATCGAGGTGCATTGCCGCCGCTGCGGCGGCCACCTCGGACACGTCTTCGATGACGGGCCAAAACCGACCGGCTTGCGCTATTGCATCGACGGGTTTGGGCTGGTGTTCCACCCGGCCGGGCCGTCGGCATCATAGCGGCCGCCGCTCGGCAATTGTTGCCCGCCCGGCAAATGTGCCCCGGTCTTTGGACCGGGGCTTTTTTCTTAAATGGTTGATTTGTATCGGTTTTGTTGTTTGGCACAACGCTTGCGACATCTTCTCCCGACGCGGCATGGGTTTACGTGGACCGGCGAGCCGCCCGGATCGAATTTGGAGAAAATGTCATGGGTATCTTCGGCGCTCTCACCACCGCGGTCGGCGGTCTCCGCGCCAACTCCTACGCATTGGAAAACGTCTCGGGCAACATCGCCAACTCGCAGACAACGGCGTTCAAGCGCGTCGACACCTCATTCCTCGATCTGATTCCGCAGACCTCAGCGACCGCGCAACTCGCCGGCGGCGTCACCACGCAATCCCGCTCCACCAACTCGGTGCAGGGCGACGTGCAGACGGCCTCGGTTGCGACCTTCATGGCGATCAACGGCAACGGCTTTTTTGCGGTGCAAAAGCCCGGCAACTTCACCGACGGCACGCCGGTGTTCGACGGCGTCGACCGCTACACCCGCCGCGGCGATTTCCAGCTCGACAAGAGCGGCTATCTCGTCAATGGCGCCGGCTATTATCTGCAGGGCGTGCCGATCGACCCGACCACCGGCAACCCATCCGGCAGTTCGCCGCAGGTTCTCCGATTCCAGAACGACTTCCTGCCGGCGCAGCAAACCACCAGGATCGACTATCGCGCCAACCTCGCCAGCTATCCGCTGACGACCAAGCACGACGTTTCCGTTCCGGGATCGGAATTGATCGCGCCCGGGTCATACAGCGCCGGACATAATCCGCTGGCGCTCGGCACGCCTGCGGCGCCCTATACCGACGCCTCCAGAAGCGGCACCACTCAGAACAACAAAGCGACGCCGTCGGTTGCGAACACCGCGGCGACCTTGCTCAGCGGCGCGGCCGGCACCGACTCGATCTCCTCCAATTTCATTGCTGGCGACACCATTACGGTCAACGGCCAAACCATCACCTTCATGGCGTCGGGCGCCGTCGGCAACAACCAGATCAACGTCGACGACAGCATCGGCACCTTGCTGGGCAAGATCGACGCTCTCCAGGGAACGTCAGCCCCGAATACGGCCACGATCGCCTCGGGCTCGATCACGCTGCATTCCGGCACCGCCTTCAATCTCTCGGTATCGAGTTCAAACAGCACGGCTTGGGCCGCGCTCGGCTTTACCGGTACCGTGACGGCGACGCGCGGCGGCGGCGGCGGCCCCGGCACCGGTCAGGTCGTCGGCAACGACAATTCGACGTTCCTCGCCGAGTCGATTGCGGGTGGAGCGGTCACGACCTACGACATCTCGGGCGCGCCGGTGAACCTGCAGTTCCGCTGGGCCAAGGTCGACAGCGCTTCGCTCGGCGCCGGCCATACCGACACCTGGAACCTGTTCTACCAGGTCAATCCCAATGCGACCGGCACTCAGGTTGCGTGGCAAAACGTCAACACCAATTTCACCTTCTCTGCCTCAGGTCAGATGACGCCGGCGATCCCTTCGATCGAACTCACCAATGCCGTCGTCAACGGCGTCGCGCTGGGCAGTCCCGTCATCAACTTCGGTACCGGCGGCGTCACCCAGTTCGCGGACGCCAACGGCAACGTGCAGGTCAACCAGATCCAGCAGGACGGCTTCCCCGCCGGCCAATTGCAATCCGTCGGCGTCGGCACCAATGGCCGCATCGTCGGCAACTATTCAAATGGCCGCAACCTCGACCTCGCCGAAATCTCGGTCGCGACGTTCAACGGAACCAACTTTCTCAAGCGCGTCAACGGTGGCGCGTTCGAGGTAACCGACGCGTCCGGACAGGCGCTGTTCGGCAAGGCCGGAACGATCGTCGGCTCCTCGCTGGAAGGGTCCAACACCGACATCGCCGACGAGTTTACCAAGCTGATCGTCACCCAGCAGGCTTACTCGGCCAACACCAAGGTGATCACGACTTCCAACACGATGGTGCAGGATCTCCTGAACGTGCTGCGCTGATTGTGCGCGAGCCGTTCGCGATACGTCTTGAGATGGGCAATTAGTCATGGGTTTGAGTCAGGCTCTCTCTATCGCGATGTCCGGCTTGCGCGCGACGCAAGCCGCGATCTCCCTAGTGGGATCGAACGTCGCCAACGCGGAAACGCCGGGTTACGTCAGGAAGTCGATCATCCAGTCCGCTGGCGTGACCGGCGACTACGGTTCGAGCGTTCTGCTCCACGGCGTCGACCGTCAGCTCGATCAATATCTGCAGGCGGCGTTGCGGACGGAAACCTCCGGCGCAGCCTATGCCGATATTCGTTCGACCTTTCTCCAAAATCTGCAGAACGTCTACGGAAATCCGGCTGAAACCGGCACCATCGAAGATGCGTTCAACAAGCTGTTGACCGCATTTCAGGGTCTGTCCACCAGCCCGGACTCGCAGTCGGCGCGGATCGGCGCCGTCAGTGCCGCGCAGACGATGGCGCAAACGCTCAATGCGACGACGCAGGGGATCCAGGCCCTGCGCGCCAACGCCGAGATGGGCATCAACGATTCCATCGTGACCGCGAACAACGCGATGGCCCAGATCGCGTTCATCAACAATCAGCTCCAGAACAATGGCAAGACGGACGCGGCGACGGCATCGCTGCTGGATCAGCGCGATCAATACATCACCCAGTTGTCGAGCCTGATGGACATCAGAACGGTCGTCAACGACCTCAACCAGGTGACCGTGTTCACGAATTCCGGCGTGCAACTGGTCGGCACCGAGGCGGCGCAGCTTTCGTTCAATCCCCAGGGCACGATGACGCCCAACACACTGTACAATCCCGACCCGACCAAGAACAACGTCGGCACCATCACCATCAACTTCCCGCACGGCGGCAGCTACGACCTGGTGTCGACCAACTCGATTCGTTCGGGCAAGATCGCCGCTTATCTCGAGCTGCGCGACAATACGCTGGTGAAGGCGCAGGCGCAGATCGACCAGTTCGCGGCGGCGATGTCGAGCGCGCTGTCGGACAAGACGACGGCCGGTACCGCTGCTCCGGCGTCCGTGCTGCCGCAGGCCGGCTACGATCTCGATCTCACGGGCCTGCAATCCGGCAACGTCATCCACCTCAGCTACAAGGACAACACCACCGGTGTTACGCGCAATCTGTCGATCGTGCGCGTCGACGATCCGAGCGTGCTGCCGCTGAGCAATACTACGACCCTCGATCCCAACGATGAGGTGCTCGGCATCAATTTCGCCGGCGGCATGGCGTCGGTGGTTGCCCAGCTCAACGCCGCACTCGGGTCGAGTGATCTGCAGTTCTCAAACCCGTCGGGATCGACCCTGCGCGTGCTGGATGATGGCGCGCCAAACCGCTCCGACGTCCTCGCGGCGTCGGTCACAACGACCATGTCGTCGCTCACCAGCGGCAACCCACAGCTTCCACTGTTCACCGATAATGGCGGCCTGTTTTCCGGTGCGGTCACCGCCAATGGTTCGCAGCTGACCGGCCTTGCCGGCCGCATCAGCGTCAATCTCGGGCTGCTCGGCGATCCCTCGCGCACCATCGTGTTTTCCACCAGCCCGCTGACGCCTTCGGGCGACACCACGCGTTCCGATTTCATTCTCACGCAACTGCAGTCGGGGAACTATCGCTATTCGCCGCAGACCGGCATCGGGACCACCGGCGCGCCGTTCACCGGCACGCTGGTCAACTTCGCCAAGCAGTTCATCAGCCAGCAGGGCGAAGCCGCAACCGCCGCGAAGCAACTCGCCGACGGTCAGTCTGTAGTGCTGAACACCCTGCAGAAGAAGGTGACGGATGCCTCAGGCGTCAATATCGACGACGAGATGGCGCATCTGCTCGCGCTGCAGAACGCCTATTCTGCCAATGCGCGTGTGATGTCGTCCATCAAGCAGATGTACGACACGTTGATCCAGGCCATGTGAGGGTTTCATGTCTATCGATGGCGTTAGCGGCAGAACATCCTACATCGGGACCTCGATCCTCAATATCCGCAAGCAACTCGATGATCTGACGCAGCAGCTTGCCAGCGGCCGGGTCTCGACGACCTATGCAGGGCAGGGCGCCAATCGCGGCTTTGCGCTCAGTCTGCGCGCGCAGGTCAGCAGCATCGACGCGTTCAAGGACACCGCAACCAACGTCAACACGAGACTCAACGTCGTCAACCTGGCGCTGCAGGGATTGGCCGATATCGGCACGTCGGTAAAGAAAGCGGCCAGCACGTCGACCATCGTGCTCAACGACAACGGTCAAACCTCCGGTCAGATCACGGCGCAGGCGGCGTTCTCGAATGCGGTGTCGCTGCTGAACAGCCAGACGGGCGACCGCTATCTGTTTTCCGGACGCACCACCGACACATCAGCGACGGTGCCGGCCGACGTCATGCTCGACGGTGTGGGAACCCAGGCCGGGTTGAAGCAACTTATCAACGAACGCCGTCAGGCCGATCAGGGCGTCGGCAACATGGCGCATCTGACGGTCTCGTCGCCGCCATTGACGACCACCGTGACCAGCCTCGCCGAGGACGGTTCATCGTTCGGGTTGAAGCTCGGTGCGATCAGCTCGTCACTGACCGGAGCGACCGTGACGCAGCCGACCGGCGCGCCGCCGGCCGCCACCGTCGACCTCGGCGCCGTCAATCCGAATGATGGCGACAAGATCACGTTCAACTTCAACCTGCCCGACGGCACCACGGAGTCGATCGCGCTGACCGCGACGACCACCAATCCGCCGCCTGCCGGCTCGTTTCTGATCGGCGTCGATACGATCGCAACCACCGCGAACCTGCAGGCAGCGCTGACTTCTTCGATCCAGACGCTGGGCGACACGGCGTTGGTTGCCGCGTCCGCCATCGCGGCGTCCGACAATTTCTTCAATCCGTCCGCAACCGTCACCGGGAGCGCGGTCAACAACCAGGCCGCGGTGCTGGCGCCGATCACCGGTGCTACGCTGCTGTCCGGCCTGGCAGGAACGGACTCGCTGGCTGCGAGCTTTGCGGCCGGCGACACCATCACGGTCAACGGCACGCCGATCACCTTTGTCGCATCCGGCGCGACCGGCAACCAGCTCAACGTCACCGACAGCGTTCAGACCTTGCTGGCCAAAATCGATTCGATCACCGGCACCGGTACGCCGTCGACCGTCACCGGCGGCGTGATCGCGCTGCATGGTGGTGACGGCGCGAGCCTGACTGTTTCCAGTTCGAACGCGGCCGCATTTGCAGCGTTGGGCTTCAGCGCCACGGCGAGCGCAAATCCGGCGCCGCTGCGTGTGAACGGTCCGCCGTTTGCCACCGCCACCAATCTGATCGGCGGCACAACCGCCAACACGGTCTCGTGGTACACCGGCGAAGTCGGCACCGATCCGGCGCGCGGTACCGCGATCGCGCGCATCGACCAGTCCATCACGGTGCAATATGGCGCGCGCGCCAACGAACAGGCATTGCGCTACCAGTTGCAGAACATCGCGGTGTATGCCGCGGTCACGACCAATGCCGCTAATCCGAACTCGAAGGCGCAGGTGAATGCCCTGCAGCAGCGGATTTCGGCAAACCTGGCGCCGCAGAACGGCCAGCAATCGATCCAGGACATGCAGGCGGAGTTCGCCGGCGCTCAGAACGCCATCAAGGCGTCGACCGACCGCCAGACCCAGCTCAAGGGAATGGCGCAGACCATGCTCGACCAGATCGAGGGCATAAACCAGGACGAGGTTGCGACCAAGATCCTGGCGCTGCAGACCAGTCTGCAGGCTTCGTATCAAACGACGTCCATGCTCTACCAGACCACGCTGACCAAGTTCCTGCCGATCTGAAGAAAACCTGTTCGCTTCAAAACAAAAGGCCTCCTTACGGAGGCCTTTTACTTTGAGCGATGCGATGGCTACGCGGATTTGCGATCGGGCTCATTGGGCGATTGCATTTTCCGGGCACTTTCCAGAATCTGCTCTTCATGGCCGATCAATTTCTTCGCTTCCTTCAGCGCGTGGTAAAGATCGCCGTTCAGAGTGTAGTTGTTGATGCCCTCGATGAAGGGCCATGCGCTCGGCATTGTCGTGAGGATGTCGCGCACGAGGCTGAAATAGGTCGGATGGTGGGCCATCGGATCCGGCGATAGGTACATGAGCTGCACTGCGAGGTAGACCAGCTTGGCCGGCGTGTCGGCGGTCTCAGGTGTGAGAATATCTTTCTCGCGCAGGATCGGAATCCTGTCGCCGTCGATCAACAGCCTGGCGCGCTGGTCGGTATTGGTGATCACGCATGAGCCGATGATGATTCGCTCGTGCGGTTTGAGCTCGACTTTCAAGGCCATGCCTGTTCTCCGTTTGACGCTTTCGCCCGTTGTCGATTGCCCGCCGGCGGATTCGCATCCTTCCCGATGATGGTTAACCAATGGTGAACATGCGAATAGTGCCCATTTGGCGGGAGTTTCTTTCGCCCGACCAGTAGGAATACGGAGCAGATTCCAGCCCGGCGAATTAATTTCACCGGCTTCAACGCGGCCGGTGTCGGTCTCGCCAATTTCATCGACAACGCGGCGACTAACAATATCGTAGCCAACCCGGCCAGCGCTTCGACGTTGCTGCGCACGCAGGCGTCAGTCTTGGGTTCGAACCTGTCGATCGTGCAGATCCGTCACGAAACTTTTCCGCTCGAGAAGAAAAATCCCGGCATGAAGAAAAGCACCGAAGGTGAGAATTTGGGCTTCGATGTTAATTCCATCAGAACTTGATGGCCGGCATGCTGACGAAAATGTGGATTTCTGCCGGACTGCCGACACAATCGGTAACACCTGCTAACCATATTTAAAGGCGCAACCTGTATGAAAGTTGGGCAGTTTTTCTGCAGTCCCACGTCAACACGCTCCCATCGAGGTTAGTGAATGTCTAATGCAGCCCAAGCCTACGCGCGTACATCGCAAACGACGACGTCCCCCCGTGAAATTGAAGCGCAGGCGCTGCTGAAGGCCGCACGGCAACTCCAGGAAGTCCAGTCCAATTGGAATGGCCCTGATAAAGCCATGCACAACGCGTTGCTGTTCAACCGCCGGCTCTGGTCGATCTTCATGAGCGCCGTGGAAGCGAACGAGAACCCTCAACCGATCGAAGTGCGGCAGAACATCGCGAACATCGGCGTCTTCGTGATGAAGCAGACTGTCGACATGCAAATGAATCCGGATCCGGCCAAGTTGAAGTCGCTGATCGACATTAATTGCAATCTCGCCGCTGGCCTCTCCGGCCGCAGCTAACGGCCGAGTGTGCCAAGATGGCTGACCTCTGGAGCATCATATCGGCCAACTACAAGACGGTGGGATTGACCGTTCCGTCGAACACCCCCTATGTGCCGGTCGAGCCCACTCTGTACGAAGGCAACTGGACCGGAAAGTATCCCGACAACAAGACGTTCAAGATCACGATCTCGAACGTCACGGGCTTTCGCGCCAAGGTGCAGTACCAGAGCGGCGGCACCAACAAATTCCAGGAAGTTCTGATCAAGGACAATTCGTTCCGGATCGGCGATACCAAGTTCACGCTGACCGCCCTTGGGAAAGCCCAGATCAAAAACGTCGTCACCGATCCGTCCAGCGGCCAGACCTATCTCGACCAGGCCTACGCGTCGCGCTCCAGCTAATTCGGCTCGCTTCTTAGGCCTTCCGGTCGGTTGCGAGAAGCCGCGTCGGGGCGTCCTTGGTCAGGTCGAGCGTGTGGAAATAGGCCCGCCGGCGCAGCACGGCTTCCTCGGGAAACTGCTTCACGACCTGGCTCGTCTTGACGTCGACTACCTGATAGACCACGGCGCGCGCATCGCGGTCGATCACGACCTGGTTCGATACCGCAGGATTTGAAATAGAGACGCGGACCGCGGCGGAATCGGTGCTGGCGCGCGCGCTTGAGTCGACTGCCGAGACGCTCTGGCTCGCCGGCAGTTCGGTTGCGACCGCATGTTGTGCCGCCTCGCTGACGTGCTGAACGATCGGCGCGGCAACCGGTGCCCCCACCGGTTTGACGTTGAAATCTGTACTCATGGCAGCCTCCAGGCTTGCTGCGAGTCAAATCCAACCCCTCATCAATCGCAATATAGCCGGGCACCTCTCAACACGGTGTTAGGGAATACGCTGAATCCCGCTCTGATGCGGGCGCGCAAATTTAGTGAAAATTGTAGCGGACCGAAGATCGCGATCGCTTACAGCGAACGGCTGACCGAGAGCGGGGTGATGTTGCGCGGTCCCGGCGCGGCGCGTTGTCCCGAAGCGGTATAGGTATTCGGAATGTTCTTGCGCTGGATCTCGGCGTTGACGCCGCGCACGATGCCCTCCGATACCGCGTGCGCGGTCGCAAGCACGGTGAGGTTGATCTGCAGCATCGCGCGGAAGGTGTCGTGATGGCGGCGCAACGTCGTCAGCAATTCCGGCGATACCTGCGCCAGATATTTTTGCGCGTTCTTCAGATTCTCGACCGCGACCATGTAGCGACGCGACAGCTCGCCCTTTTGCTCTTCCAGCCGTATCGCCTCGCGCACGTTGCCGACACGAACCAGTTCAGTTTCGCGCTCGATGATGCCGAGCAGCCCGCTCATCACGTCCATCAGTTCTTCCGCGAGCTTGCGCGCCTCGGCTGGCGTGGAGATCGCTCTTGCTGGCGCGGGGGCCGGTGCGGGCTTGGCCTGAGGACGCTGATTCATGTCGGGGGTTTCCTTTGGATCAGCCGACGCGGTTGGCTTGCTGGAGGATCAAGGTGCGGAAGACATCGTTGGAGATGCCGATGCCGCCGGATTTGGCGAAGGATTTCGAATACTCGTCCGTCAGCATCGAGCGCCAGACGCCGGTGCCGGTCGTGTCACCGAACGGTCCTTCGCCTTTGACGCCGGTGGTCATCTGCGACAACATCGAGTTGAGGAACATCGCCTCGAACTCTTCGGCCTTGGCGCGTGTCTTCTTCTGCGCTTCCGGCGAAATCTTGGTCAGGGCGTCGGCCAACAGCGGGTCCTTGCGGCCGTTGATCAGCGAGATCTTGTCGTAGGAATTGGCGATGCCGTTCATCACATCACCTCGATGTCGGCCTGGATCGCGCCGGCGGCCTTGATCGCCTGCAGGATGCCGATCAGGTCGCGTGGGCCGATACCGAGACCATTGAGGCCGTCGACCAGTTGCTGTAGCGACACGCCGTCCTTCACGACCGCGAATTTCTTGCCGTCTTCGGAAACGCTGACCCCGGTCCGCGGCGTGACGACAGTTCGGCCGCGCGACAGCGGATTGGGCTGGCTGACTTGCGGGCTTTCGGAAATCGAGACGGTGAGATTGCCCTGCGCCACCGCGACGGTAGCGACGCGAACATCGCGGCCCATCACGATGATCCCTGAGCGTTCGTCGATCACGATCTTGGCAGCGAGATCCGGCTCGACCTGCAATTGCTCGATCTCGGTCAGGAAGGCGACGACATTGCCCTTGAATTCCGCCGGGATCGCCAGCTGCACCGTGGAGGGATCGATCGGCTCGGCGGTCTTGACGCCGAGGAAATCGTTGACCGCGGCCGCAATGCGCTTGGCAGTGGTGAAGTCGGCATTGCGCAGCGCCAGCCGCACATTGGGCAGGCGATTGAGCGCGAATTCGATCTCGCGCTCGATGATGGCGCCGTTGGGGATCCGGCCGTTGGTCGGCACGCCGCGCGTGACGCTGGCGGCAGCCCCTTCGGCTGCGAAGCCGGAGATCGCGAGCGAGCCCTGCGCGACCGCATAGACGTTGCCGTCGGCCCCGAGCAGGGGGGTGACGAGCAGGGTGCCGCCCTGAAGATTCTTGGCGTCGCCGAGCGCGGAAACCGTGACGTCCATCCGCGTGCCCTGAGTGCCGAAGGCCGGCAGGTTGCCGGTGACCATGACGGCGGCGACGTTGCCGGTGCGGATGGTGGCGCCGCGGATGTTGACGCCCATGCGTTCCAGCATCGCCTGCAGCGACTGCTTTGTGAAGGGAATGTTGTTCAGCGTGTCGCCGGTGCCATTGAGGCCGACGACGAGGCCGTAGCCGATCAACTGGTTCTGTCGCACGCCTTCGATATTGGCGAGATCCTTGATCCGCGACGTCGCGCCCGCGGACGAGGGCGTTAGCGCGAGCGCCAACAGCGCGGCGCAGGCCACCCAAATCAGTCTTGCTGAACGGATGCCGGGCATCCTGTGCTCCCCTCGAGGTCTTCCACCGGACCGCAGGCGCCACTCCCATGACGACGGTCCGGCATTAACTATGCGAGCGCCGTGCCACACTGCGTTTCCGATGCAATGCATTGATATTGCTGGATGTTCGTTGGAGGCGCGAGGTCGCGGCGGCTTCACCACGATGGGCGAAACTGCCGCATGTCGGCAGAATTTGCCGGGCCGTTTACGCGTCATTAACCATAAGAAGGCGAAGGTCGCTTTATTCTCAGGGCGAGATCACCACGATGCGAATCTACGGACCGAACGGCACCACGCTTGGATCGCCCGCAAGTCATACGCGGCGAACCAGTTCGACCGGCTTCTCGCTGCCGGAGACGCCGACCACGCCCGAGGAGCCGCGCGCGGCTGTAGCGCCCAAAGCCGCCGGTAACATAGACGCGCTGCTCGCCCTGCAGGGCGTCGAGGATCCGACGGAGCGCCGCAAGCGTTCGGTGGCACGGGGCAGGGGCGCGCTCGACGTGCTCGACGAACTCAAGATCGGCCTGCTCTCCGGCAATCTCGATGCTTCCACGGTGAACCGGCTGCGCGATGCCGCTGCCAAGCTGAAGTCGTCCTCCGGAGATCCCGGCCTCGATGCGGTGCTGGCCGAGATCGAGCTGCGGGTTGAAGTCGAGCTCGCGAAGGCCGGACAGTTCTAAGATTTTCTCCGCCTGTCCCGGATGATGTGGTGGATTGATTCACGCCGCCATATCCTTGCGCGCCGCGTCGTAACGGCGCTGCGCGTTCAGCACCTCCTTCAGGTTCTTCTCCGCCCAGTCTCGCAATGGATCGACCGCGTCGGCGAGCGTCGCGCCGAGCGGTGTGATCGAATACTCCACCGTGACCGGCACGGTCGCGATCGCTCGGCGTTTGATCAATCCGTCGCGTTCGAGCGATTTGAGAACCTGGCTCAGCATCTTCTGCGAGATGCCTTCAATGGTGCGGCGTAACGCATTGAAGCGCATCGGCTCGTGCCTGATGAGAAGCAGGATGAGTACGGCCCATTTGTCACCGACGCGATCGAGAATCTGCCGCGTCGGGCATTGAGCCGAATAGGCGTTCGGGGTTTTGGCGCTGGCTTTCACGGCGGTTACTCCGGCGTAATCAGGTGACCCAAAAGTGCTCTCTTAACACTTACATTCATTTCGCTATCTAGTCACCATTGGATACCACAATCGTCAATTCGCAGAGAGACCTCCATGAAAATCGTTGTCATCGGCGCGTCCGGCAATGCCGGTTCGCGCATCACCGCCGAACTCGCCCGCCGCGGCCACACCGTGACCGCCATCGCCCGCAATCCCGAAAAGATCGTCGCCCAGGCCAATGTCACGCCCACCGCAGGCGATGCCATGGACCAGGCGGGACTGGCCCGGCTGCTCGCCGGTCATGATGCCGCAATCAGCTCGATCCACTTTCTCGCCAGCGACCCGGCCAAGCTGATCGGCGCTGCCAAGGATTCGAAGGTTGGCCGCTACCTCGTGGTCGGGGGAGCCGGCAGTCTTGAAGTGGCTCCGGGCGTTCGGCTGGTCACTACCCCGGGTTTTCCCGTGGTATACAAGGCGGAAGCCGAGAAGGGCGCCGCCTTCCTCGATCTGCTCCGGGCTGAAAAGGAACTCAACTGGACCTTCCTGTCGCCCTCGGCCCTGTTCACCGCCGGCGAGCGAACTGGCAAGTTCCGCCTCGGGACCGACCAGCTTTTGACCGCTGCCGACGGCAAAAGTTCGATTTCCTTCGAGGATTTCGCAGTTGCACTCGCCGATGAGATCGAACGTCCCGCCCATATCCGCCAGCGCTTCACAGTCGGCTACTAGCGCCAGGCGGTCCCGATAACTTTGCCTGTGCAAGGCCTTGGGGGAGGTACCCCCAAGGAGACGGCCTATATTGTCTGTCACAACCCGCCGCTATATAAGGCCCGCGCGGACGGACAATTTTCCGCCCCGCCTTGCACGTGAAGATGGGCTGGCCTTGGAAAAGTTGAAGAATTATCGACCCTCCGAAAAAGAGCCTTTCATGAACGATCGCCAGCGCGAGTATTTTCGCGCCAAGCTGCTGGCGTGGAAGGACGAGATCCTGAGGGAATCGAAGATCACTCTGCAGACCCTTCAGGAAGAGAACGTCAATCATCCGGATCTCGCTGATCGCGCCTCTTCCGAAACCGATCGCGCCATCGAACTGCGCGCCCGCGACCGCCAGCGCAAACTGATCTCCAAGATCGACGCGGCGCTGCAACGCATCGAGGACAACACCTACGGCTATTGCGAGGAGACCGGCGAACCGATCTCGCTCAAGCGGCTGGAGGCTCGCCCCATTGCAACGCTGTCGGTGGAAGCGCAGGAACGTCACGAGAAGCGCGAGAAAGTTTATCGGGACGAATAGGGCAGGGCCTGGCGGCTGACCGCGAAGGGCGGTCAGTGCAGCAGCCCGCAACCATGAAAGCCGCCGCTGATGGACAAGATTCTCGCGGCCGCACAGAACATCGCTACCGCCCGCCGCAATCGCGCGCCGCTGGCTGCGCTGCCGCCTGAGCTAGCGCCCGCCGATGAAGCCGAAGGCTATCAGATCCAACGCGCCGTTCACGATCTGCTGCTACCGCAGACCGGCGCGCTGGTCGGCTACAAGATCGGCTGCACCAGCCCGGTGATGCAGGAATATCTCGACATTCCACATCCTTGCGGCGGTGGCGTTTTCGCCAAGGGCGTGCATGACTCCGGCGCCAAGCTGCGCTTCGGCGATTACGTCCGCGTCGGCGTCGAATGCGAGATCGCGGTGCGGCTGGCACGTAATCTCGCGCCGTCGGAAGCCCCGTTCACCGCGGAGTGGGTGATGGAGGCAATCGAGGCGTATCACCTGGCAATCGAGATCGTCGACGACCGGTACGTCAAATGGGAGACGATGGGCGCGCCGACGCTGGTCGCGGACGATTTCTTCGCCGCCGGCTGCGTGCTCGGCAAAGCGGTTGCGCGCACCAAGGCGCCGGACCTGCTCACAGCCAAGGGCCGTGCCGTCGTCAACGGCAAGGAGGTGGGCCGCGGCACCGGCGCCGACGTGCTCGGCCATCCCCACAACGCGCTGGCCTGGCTTGCCAATCATCTCGCCGAAGAAGGCGCGGGGCTGCATGCCGGGCAGATTGTTCTCACCGGCAGCCTTGTGAAAACCGTGTGGCTCGACCAGGGCGATTCCGTGAAGATGGAGTTGGAGGGGCTAGGGACGGTAACCGCGACATTTGCGTAGATCTCGTAGGTGGGCAAAGGCGCGTTTGCGCCGTGCTCACCATTTTTGTGTCGGTGGCCACGCGGAGCCTGTCATTGCCCACCCTGCAGTCCGAGTGAGAGTGATGGCTGAGAGCGTTCCGTCGGTTCTCGAATCCGAAGCGAGAGGCGAAATCGCAGACATTTATGCCGACATCCGCAAGGTGCTCGGCACCAGCGTGGTCAACCTGATCTGGCGCAATCTCGCGACCATGCCGGGCGCGCTGGAATGGACGTGGGCGACGGTGCGACCGCTCTATCTCGGCGACGCGCCATTGCATGCTGAAGCCATCAGACGAACGATCGCGCTGCCGGATTGGCCCGGCTTCTCTATCGACACTTTGCTCGCCGTCGGCGTGGACGAGACCGAACGCGCGCTGATTCGTAACGTGCTCGACAGCTATCAATATACCAATGCGCTTGCTCTCGTCGTGCTCTCGGCGTTGCTGGCGCATTACGAGCCGCGCGCGGCCGATGCCGCGACGGCCGCCGATAAGGCGCCAACGGCGCCCGGCACAAAAATTCCGGAGCTGCCGCCGATGGAGGCGCTGGACCCCGAGGTGGCGGCGCTGGTTGCCGAATTGAATTCCTTTGGAGAGGACACCGAACCGCAACTGATTGCGAGTATGTACCGGCACCTGGCGTACTGGCCGTCCTATCTGGCGCTGGTGCGAACAATGCTGGCGCCACTGCAGCGGGAAGGGCGGCTGAACGCGCTGACGCTTTCGACTCGCGCGCTCGGGCACGCGCATGGTGCGACTCTCGCAAAGCAACTGAAGCCGCCGGCGCCGCCGGACACGCTGAAGGGCGCGCTCGCTTCCTGCCGCCTGTTCGTCGAACATCCGATCGCACGGATGACAGGGCTTTGCGCCCTGATCCTGCGCGCGACGCCGGAGTGAGCATCAGCCGTCGGAGCACTTCAACTCGGACTTATCCCAGAATGATTTGATTGCATGGAAGGGGACGGTGACCCGTTCCCGAGCCCCCCTTAATCGCAGCAGGACATCGAAGCGGTCATCCCTTACGTTCAACTGCTCGAAGTCATTCTGCAGGATGATGGTCATATCGTCGGGATATTTCGACTTGAGGCCGATCGATAGTTTCACGCCGTCGGCGCCGGTGCGAAACGTGAGATTGACTGGCCGCTGCTCCGAGGCGAGACGGAGCGTCTCGGCGATCTTGGAACGCGCTGCCGGCTTGCTGCACGGCTCGGCGAATGCAGGCGAGGCCGGAATCAGGATCACGAGGAAGAGGAGCATGGCCCCACAAGCAATGGTCACACCCCGCACTTGCGGGGTAGCTGGTACGCCGCGACCTGTCGTTCCCATCACTGCGGTCTCTGGAATAATCGATCGCCTGCTTCTCGGGCGAATGATGACTGGGTGTTGCTCGCGTCCCCGCGGCTTGCCGGATCATGCTAACGGGTTCCCTCAAAAAAGAAAGAGGGAGCGGGAGCGCCAGATGCCCGCAGCGTCCGCCGTCCGTGTGTATTGGTAGTAAGCATACGGTAATCATCGCAGGTGTGGCGATCCACCGGCGGTGCCCTGCGCAATGAGTTTAACGGCTTGTATCGTGCTTTCCCCGGCCATGAATCCATCATGAATCCATCTTGCCATCGTCGCCTGCGAATTAATGGTTAACTAGAAACTTTGCCGGGCTCGGAGCACCTTCGCCGTTCGTCCGCGCGATTGCTCGCTCAGTTGATGCCGCCCTGCGACAAACTTGCGCACCCGAGGTGATGCTACCGGCGGTAGCCACCATGAAGGACGGCGCACAACGACCAGCAACTCCAGGCCCTCCTCCAAGGACGCCGGCACGCAGGGCGTGGGGACTGCAGGCGCCGTGGACAAGAAGGGCGATGCTACTTTCTCCGCGGGAACCATGAAGAAGTAACGTTCGGGCGGGAACGATTCCTGGCCGGGAAAATTATGCAATCGTGTTTTTGAACACGCGGCAATCTCTCAGGCTCTGGCGCAATCTTCCCCCCGAGAGGCGCCGGGGCCTGCTTTTTGGCTGACCAGTGGCCGATTCCACGCCGCGCGCTGTTTGATCGCACTGTTTGGCAGGCCGCATCGCTGTCACAGGCTGATGACGTAAGCGCTCATCGCCAGCAAAACGGCGACGCTGACAGCGATAACGATCAAGAAGAACTTTCCCATTGCTCCGCCTTTCGCAGATCACAACGCAAGGCAGCAGGAATGGTTCTCTGCTGACAGGCGAACGCAGGCCCTGCGTTCGCTGCTGTCAGGCAAAGAAAAGCCCGCTACTGAGCGGACCCCAATGAGCAACCACGATCAGATCGCGACGCCGTAGTAGTCGTTGACGGCGCGGGTCCGGGTCGGATCGCTCCAGTTCCAGGCGTTGTCATTGCCGTAATGCGGTGCGCTCTTGAGCTGCGCTTCCGTCACGCCGGTGACGTAGCCACCGAGCGAGGTATCGTACTTCAACGATTGCCAGGGTAGCGGATAGTGGTCGTCGCCGATACCGAGAAAGCCGCCGAAGGAGAGCACGGCGTAAGACACCCTGCCGCTCTTCTTGTCGATCATAACGCGCTCAATCGAGCCGATCTTGTTGCGATCGGCGCCATAGACTGCAGTTCCCTCGACCTTGTCGCTGCCGATCAGGTTGCCGGTTTCGTCTGCGTCCAGTGCCATCGGATTCTCTCCTGTTAGATGGATGAACGAAAAACGAGGGGCGGGGGGAGACGTTCCGGAGTATGGCAGCTACCCATCGACGCATCGATGTGGATATGGCGTGTCCAGGCGCATGTCGGTTTGCCCACAAAACCGACATCAGTCGGTCTGGTAGACATCCGCTAAGGGCCACTGACATCCTCGACGAAACCTCCTGGTTGTTCCCGGGAATGCAACATGCGGGTTTGATGGCTCTCGTGCGGGCGCAGCAACATTCGCCGAGGTCAGCGCTGCGCTTGTGCGGGTGGCGAAAAACCTGAATAATTTCCGTCGCTCCGACGCACGGATCGGAGGATTGCGGTTGCATGCCTGCAGCCGCTTGTTGGAGCTATCCACATGTCGACGCTCACCGCGCACGGCGCGTGCTTACTGTGGAAGCCGGAACTGATCTGGCTGAATGTCATTTCCGACGCGATGCTCGCCGGAGCCTTCTTTGCTACGGCGTTCGTCCTCGCGTTCTTCGTGTGGCGACGCCACCGCGAGCTTATGTTCCGGGGCGTATTCTTCGCATTCGCAATCTTCGTCGCGGTCTGCGGAGTGACCCGCCTGCTGTCGATCTACACAATGTGGGTGCCGGCTTATGAAATCGAGGCCCTGACCAAAGCTTTCCTGGCGCTGATCTCGGTCGCGATCGCGGCAGCACTACTGCTGCTGTTGCCGCGGATCCTGGTGCTGCCCACGCGCATCCAGCTTGCGAGCGCCTATGCGGCACTTGAGGAGGAAGTCAGGCAACGCCGCGAAGCCGAGGCCATGGTCAGGCGTTTTGAGGAGAAAGAGGCCACCGAATCCAAGGTTCGGCAAGCGCAGAGGATGGAAGCCATCGGCCAGCTCACCGGTGGCGTCGCGCACGACTTCAACAACATTCTGACTGTGATCACCGGGACCATCGAAATCCTCGGCGATGCGGTCAAGGATCGTCCACATCTCGCTCAGATCACCAATCTGATTAGCGGAGCCGCAGCAAGGGGAGCTGAGCTGACGAAGCATCTGTTGGCCTTCTCCCGTCGACAGCCGCTGCAGCCGCGCAATACCGATGTCAACGCGTTGGTGATCGATACAGCGAGTCTGCTACGACCGACCCTCGGCGAACACATCGAAATTGAATCGATGCTGGCGCACGATTCCGCGCCGGCCCTGATTGATCCCAGTCAGCTCTCGACCGCGATCCTGAACCTCGCCCTAAATGCGCGTGACGCCATGTCGAACGGCGGGAAGCTGACGTTAGAAACCAAGAATGTGGTGCTTGATGAGAACTACGCTCGCCTGAACAGCGAGGTTAGACCGGGCAACTACGTAATGATTGCAGTGAGTGACACAGGGGACGGCATCCCCAGCAGCCTGCTCGAAAAGGTGTTTGAACCATTCTTTACCACCAAGGAAGCCGGGAAGGGATCGGGGCTCGGCCTCAGCATGGTCTATGGCTTTGTTAAACAGTCGAATGGACACATCAAGATCTACAGCGAACAAGGCCACGGCACGACCGTGAAGCTATACCTGCCGCAGGCCACGGGTGGTGGCCCGGAGGCGCCCGCCGGCGAGACTGGCGGGTATGCGGGTGAACATGGCGATCAGTCTATCTTGATTGTCGAGGACGACCCGCTGGTTCGCGAATACGTCGTGGCGCAGATCACCCGTTTCGGGTTCCGCACGCTCGCCGCCGGCAATGCTGCCGAGGCGCTGGCAATCATCGATGGACCCGAACGCATTGACCTGCTGTTCACTGACGTAATGCTCCCCGGTGGAATGAATGGCCGCCAGCTCGCGACCGAGGGGGTCAAAAGGCGCCCAGGGCTCAAAGTGCTTTATACCTCCGGCTATGCGGAGAATGCCCTTGTACATCACGGCCGTCTCGATGCTGGCGTGCTGCTGCTGCCGAAGCCTTACCTCAGCGCCGATCTCGCGCGGATGCTTCTAACCGCGCTGGCATCGTGAGTTCTTCTGGTTGAGCAGGCGTTCCTTGACTTCGACGCACGCGCAATGTCAGGCGAAGGCTTCGGGCCGGCGCTCCGCTGATCCACACCCAAGCCCGTCGATGAAACCATCAGGCCTGGTTCTTAAATCGATCGGCGTTGCCGGCCGGCGAAGAGGCCGTAGACGAAGAGCACGATGATGGCGCCGACCACCGCACCGATCAGGCCCGCGCCTTCTCCGGGCCGATACCATCCGAGCGACTGGCCGAGGTAGGTCGCCACGAAGGCGCCGACGATGCCCAGTATGGTGGTGAGAATGAAGCCCGAGGGCTCTTTGTCTCCGGGCATAATGAATTTCGCAATCACGCCAGCAATGAAGCCAATGATGATCGTCCAAAGTATGCCCATCTCGATGCTCCCTGTTGTTTGCCTCAACGTCACGTCCATTAACTCATGCTGCGGGCAAACGGCCGTCCGGTGTGTACTTGTCGACGGCTGCCGGAAGCTCGCGAGACAATCTCGCCAGGATCTCTTCCTGCGAAAGTCCGGTCTGCTGTTCGAGTTGTGCCAGAACGTCGGACCCGATCGCTTGCTTCAGTTCCGGAGGCGACACATCCTTGTTCGGGCCTTGGTTGATCCAGGATTCGGCCTTGTCGCCCTGGCCGTTTTGCTTGAAACTTTCGAGCAACTCGCCGATCCCGCCGTTGAGCAGGCCGCCAACCCCGGCGCCGCCCAACATTCCGCTCAAATTGCCCAGCAAGCCGCCCGGCGGCTGCTGTCCCCCGCCTGTGTTCGGCTGGCCCCCAACGCCCTTGAGAAGTTCTGCCAATTTGTCGCGATTCTGATATCCCGCAATGGCGAGCAGCCCCAGTAGAGCAGTCATCGATGGCATTCCGCGGCCCATGATTAGCCTCCGTGCAGATTGGTTGCTGTCAGGAACGCCGGCGGGTAGGTTCGGTTCCAACGCGAAGACTACGAGGGGTAGGCGGCTTGCGCTGGAGCAAGCTCTAAGGCTCCTTGGATCACAAAGCGACCACGGCCTCCGCCAGGGGAGCTGACGGAGGCCGCGTTGATACACTTCATCGCGCCTAGGTTCGCGATGGAGTGTGGGAGCTCGGGAGAAACTAGAACGGCAGCAGCACGTCCATCACCTGTTGCCCGTAACGGGGCTGCTGCACGTCGGTGATCTGGCCGCGGCCGCCATAGGCGATGCGGGCCTGCGCGATCTTGGTGGAATCGATGGTGTTGTCGCTCTGGATGTCCTCAGGGCGGACGATGCCGGCGACGATCAGTTCGCGGATTTCGAAGTTGACGCGGATCTCCTGCTTGCCTTCGACCACGAGATTGCCGTTCGGCAGCACCTGCGTGACCACGGCCGCGACGTTGGTCTGCAACGCTTCCTGGCGGTTGACCGAGCCCTTGCCGTCGCTCGACGACGTCGAGTCCGTGGTCAGCAGGCGGCCGGGCAGGATCTTATTCGGCTGCGTGATCGTTTGGGCGCCGATGAAGTCGGTGATTCCTGAGTCTTCCTTGCTGGTGCGGCTGCGCTGGGTCTCGTTGGCGATGTTGGCCTTGTCGGTGATGTTGACAGTCACCGTCAGCAAATCGCCGACGCGCGCCGCGCGCTGGTCCTTGAAAAAGGCACGCGAACCATTCCGCCACAGCGAGTTCGCATTGTAAGACGCCTGCTCCGGCTTCGGCATCGGCATCTGCACCGGCTTGTAGCCGGGCTGCGTGGTCGGGTTTTCGATCTCCGTCAGCTTCGGCTTTTCGCCGATCTGCGAAAGACGGTCGATCGAGGAGCAACCGCTCGCCAGGGCGGCCAGCGACAGCATGACGCCGGAGAGAGCGAGGCGGTTGAGACGGGTAACTGACATTTACATTACTCGGCTTTTGGAGCGACTGGCGAACTGACGGTAGCTACGGCGACGGGTGCTTTGCCGAGCGAGGAGGTGGCATCGCTGGTCTGCGGCAGGCGAGACGCCGGCGGTGAGATCGAGACCTGCCCACGGCCAGTCACGGTGCCGGACACCGTGCGCTTCGACTGCAGGTTCATGACGGTGACGACGTCGCCTTCGGTGCCGCTGTCCAGCGCCTTGCCGCGCATGGTGAGGTAGATTCCGGGCGTCTCGTAGATCAACATGACGTTCTGGTCGCGCTGTACCAGATCGGGCTTGGCGAGATCTGCGGTCCTGATGGCCTGGCCGGCGCGGAGCTGGCGGCGGGCCTGCATGCCCACCGCGCGATCGCGCGCGGCGGCATCAGGGCCGACTTCCGCTTTCGGGCGACGCTCGATCATCACGTCGGACGATTTCAAGACTTCATTGCGCTCGACGTTGCGCGCCAGCACCGCGGCCTCGACGGTCTCGATCGCCGTGCCGGTAAAACGCAGCTTGGCGGCAGCGGCGCCGTTCTCGTTGGCGATCTCAAAGGTGACGTCGAAGCGGCCGTTGCGGTTGTCGTAGCGCACGATGGTCGCCTGGAGGCTACCGCTGAAGCCAGCATCCAGCCTGACGTCGCCGGGATCGCGGTCGAAGGTCATCGACAGATTGGCGGCGTCGCCGAGACCATTGCGGCGCTCCAGCGCGCGCGCAACTTGCAGCTCGATGTCCCTGCCTTCGAGCGTGCGGGCCAGACGCGTTACCGAAATTTCCCTGAGGTCGCGGGTATCGACGCCGATCACATGATGGGCACGAAGGGTGTTGAGCACCTGCGCTACCGGCAGCGAGCCGGTGGTGCCGAGATCCGGGGCGCGATAGATCGCGATCCGCGCGGCGCTGCCGGCGTTGTCGATCACGTCGCCGATCCGCACGAGGTCGCCCGATACCTGCACGTTGCCACGCAGCACGGGCGTGGCGATCACGTTGCGGTTCGCGAAGCTTTCCTGGGTCTGCGCGACAGCGGCCGTGCTCGATGCGGCGATCAGGGTGGCGGCGGCCAGGAGGAGGGCGCGGGCGATCATGACCAGTCCTTTAGCGGAACATGTTGGCGGTGGATTGCAGCATCTGGTCTGCCGCGCTGATGACCTTGGCGTTCATCTCATAGGCACGCTGCGCGGCGATCAGGTCGGAGATTTCGGTCACCACCTCGACGTTGGCTTGTTCCAGGTTGCCCTGCTGCATGTCGCCAAAGCCGTCGGTGTTGGCGATGCCGTCTTGCGGCGTGCCGGAGGCCGGCGTGTCGGTGAATAGATTGTCGCCGATCGGATTGAGGCCGGCCTTGTTGATGAACCGGGTCAGGCCGATCTGGCCGACGAGTGTCGGCGTGGTCGAGCCCGGCAGCATCACCGTGAGCTGACCCTGCGCGTTGATGGTGATCTGCGAGGAATTCTGCGGGATCGTGATCGTCGGCTGCACCGGGTTGCCCTGGGCGGTGACGACGCGGCCTTGCGCGTCCATCATGAACGAGCCGTCGCGGGTATAGGCATAGGTGCCGTCGGGCACCTGGATCTTGAAGAAACCTTCGCCGCGGATCGCGACGTCGAGGTCGTTGCCGGTTGGCGACAGTGTGCCCTGGCCCATCAGCCGCGGCGTGCCGACGGTCTTGACGCCGCCGCCGATGTCGACGCCGACCGGCAGGATGGTGCCCTGGTCGGAAGCCTGCGCGCCGACGCGGCGCACATGGTCATAGATCAGGTCCTGGAACGCCGCGCGCTGCTTCTTGTAGCCGGTGGTGCGCATGTTGGCGATGTTGTTGGAGATCACCTGAACGTTGAGTTCCTGTGCCGCCATGCCGGTCGCTGCTGTGTAAAGTGCGCGCATCGATCTATGCCTTAAGCGTTATGCCGGAACGTCGGCGAGTTTCTCGACTGCGGTTCGGTGCAGGTCGTGCTGCTGCTGCAGCATCGCCGAGATCTGCGTGTAGGTGCGCGTGATCTCGATCATGCGGCTCATTTCGTGGACCGAATTGACGTTCGACTTTTCGATGAAGCCTTGGCGCACCCGCGAAGTGGTGTCGGGCTGGGCGGCGACGCCCTGGCCCGCCGAGTAGAGGTTGCCGCCTTCCTTGACGAGCTTCTGCGGGTCGGCAAAGGAGACCAGCCGCAGCTTGCCGCGAATGGAGTCGATGCTGCCGATGCCTTCGAGGACCGTGATATTGCCGTCGGCTGCGATGTTGATCGCCTTGTCGGTCGGCTGGAACACGATCGGGCCGGAGGTCCCCAGCACCGGATCGCCGCTTGCGGTTACGAGCTGGCCCTGATTGTTGATCTGCAGGCCGCCGTCACGAGTGTAGCGCTCGCCGGCGGCCGTCTGCACCACCAGAAAGGCGTTGCCGTCGATCGCGACGTCGAGCGGGTTCTTGGTCTGCTCGGAGGGGCCGGCTGAGAAATCGTGGAAGGTGGCGCGGTCATGCACGAAGGAGACGCGGCGGTCGGCGCGCATGAAATTATCTTCATGCGCCGGCGAGCGCAGATATTCCTCGAACAGCGAGCGGTCGGCCTTGAAGCCCGTCGTGTTGATGTTCGCGACGTTGTTGGCGACGACATCCAACTGCCGTTCCAACGTCATCTTCCGCGAAAGTCCGACGAGAAGCATATTCTCCATCGGTGGTTCTCCCCTTGATCGATCCGAAGCAGGCTCTCCCAAGCCCGTAATCCGGATCCGTCGTAAACCTTTCGGCTCTCCCAAGCCGGCGGGTCCACGCCGTTTACTCAGCGAAAGCCGTGCCAAGTACGGAAATGCTGATTTTTTAAGGGGTTAGGCATTCTTCTGCGGGCGGAGGGGGCGGCAGAAAGGTCTTGTTGACCATGTTTGCCCGGCAGATTTTTCCCAGTTGGGCGCGAATGGAAAGGTTCCGTTAACCATTATTACCCTAGCGTTGCACGTGTAGAGGGCGCGTGTGCGCTGGCGGCTTTTGTTTCGCGTTGTGGGGGAATCGTTACCCAGGCTGGTGGCAACCGCGTTCGTTCCCAGATGGAAGCGGGCGGGGCAATGGCTGACAACGAGCAGGCGGAAGGCGCGGACGGCGCAGAAGCCGCATCGTCGAAAAAGGGCAAGCTCAAGCTGATCATTGCGGTCGCCGGATTCCTCGCTATCCTTGGCGCCGGCGCCGGCTGGTTCTTCCTGATGCGCGGCCACGGCGAGGAGAAGCACGCCGAAGCGCCGCCGCTGAAGCCGCCGTCCTTCATCGAAGTGCCCGATATGATGGTCAACTTGGTTGGCGCGCCGGGCGAGCGGGTGCAATATCTCCGCGTCAAGGTCGTTCTCGAGATCAAGGAAGAGAAGCAGGTCGAGGCGATCAAGCCGAACCTGCCGCGCGTCACGGATCTGTTCCAGACCTACCTGCGCGAATTGCGTCCCTCCGACATCAATGGTTCGGCGGGCCTGTTTCGTCTCAAAGAAGAACTTACCAAGCGCGTCAACAACGCGGTGGCGCCGCAGCAGGTGAGTGCCGTGCTGTTCAAGGAAATCGTCGTGCAGTGATGGGGCGGATTTAGCATCATGGCCGGCAACCAAGACCAGATGGACCAGGACGCCATTGCCGCGCAATGGGAAGCCTCGCTGGATTCCGAAGATCCCGCGGCGGCTGCGGAAGAGGCTGCCGCCAATGAACTCTCCGAGAGCATGGCGCTGCAATGGGCGGCCATGGTCGAGGATGGCGGCCGCGAGTTCGGCAACAAGAATTCCGGCGAGCGGGTTCTGTCGCAGGAAGAAATCGACAATCTGCTCGGCTTCACCGTCGGTGATGTCAATCTCGACGACCATTCCGGCATTCGCGCCATCATCGATTCCGCGATGGTGTCCTACGAGCGTCTGCCGATGCTCGAAATCGTGTTCGACCGCCTGGTGCGGCTGATGACCACGAGCTTGCGCAACTTCACCTCCGACAACGTGGAAGTCTCGCTCGACCGCATCACCTCGGTCCGCTTCGGCGACTACATGAACTCAATTCCCTTGCCGGCCGTGCTCAGCGTGTTCAAGGCCGAGGAGTGGGAGAATTTCGGCCTTGCGACCGTCGATTCCAGCCTGATCTATTCGATTATCGACGTGCTGCTCGGCGGCCGCCGCGGCCAGACCTCGCTGCGCATCGAGGGCCGGCCCTACACCACGATCGAAACCAACCTCGTCAAGCGGCTGGTCGAGGTGGTGCTTTCAGACGCCGAGCAGGCGTTCCGGCCGCTGTCGCCGGTGACGTTCTCGATCGACCGGCTGGAAACCAATCCGCGCTTCGCCGCGATCTCCAGGCCCGCCAACGCCGCGATCCTGGTGCGGCTGCGCATCGACATGGAAGACCGCGGCGGCAACATCGAACTGCTGCTGCCCTATGCGACCATCGAGCCGATCCGCCCGGTTCTGTTGCAGATGTTCATGGGCGAAAAGTTCGGCCGTGATCCGATCTGGGAAGGGCACTTCGCCACCGAAGTGGCGCAGGCCGAGATATCGGTCGATGCCGTGCTCTATGAAGCCGACATTCCGCTCAAGCAATTGATGAAGCTGAAGGTCGGCGACACGCTGCCGCTGGAGATGCGGCCCGATGCGCTGGTGTCGGTCCGCTGCGGCAACGTCACCCTGACCGAAGGGCGGATGGGCAGGGTCGGCGACCGCGTCGCCATCCGCGTCACCAAGCAATTGCGCAAACCGAACACCACCTTCGCGATGTTCGAGAAGGCCGACGAGCAAACCAAGTTGATGGAGGCACAATGAGTCATTTTCTTGGAATTGTGATCGAGAGTCTGGTGGCGGTTTTGCTACTGCTCACGATCGGTTACTGCATGCTGCTCAACAAGCGGCTGAAGCGGCTGAAGGCGGACGAGCATTCGCTGAAAGCCACCATCGCGGAACTGATCACGGCAACCGAAATCGCCGAGCGGGCGATCGGCGGCCTCAAGCATACCGTGCGTGACGTCAACGAGAATCTCGGCAGCCAACTCGCCGCCGCGACGCAGATGGCGGGGCACCTGAAGGGCATGCTCGCCGAAGGTGACGGCGTCATTCGACGGCTGTCCAAGATCGCGATCGCGGCGCGGCCGCCGCAAGAAGCCGAACCCGCAGCACCCAGGGTCTCAACAGCCAAGGCGCTAGCCGCGGCGGCTGAAGCATTCTCCGAACGCCGAAAGGCCAGTGGCCTCGCCGCATGAAGTCGTTTCGCGATATCCGTGTCATTCCGGTCGTGCTGGTCGCGATCTTCGGCCTTGCAGTGCTGAAGGTCGCCGGCCTCGTGATCGATGGCGGATACGTGTTCGATTATCAGGTCAGCCAGCCGGCCAAGCGCTCCTGGGCGCAGGACAATCTGGGCTACCCCGGTGGCTCGATATCGGATACCGCCGACATCACCGGTTCGGTTAAAAAGGAAGAAAAAAAGGAAGAGGCGCCGAAGCCGGCCGCGCCGGCTACCGAGGCGCCGAAGCCCGACGGCGTCGTGGTGTTTCCCGACCAGAACCCGCAATCGGTGTCGCCGTCGGAGCGCGCCATCCTGGAACGGCTGCAGGCGCGGCGCCAGGAACTGGAGCAGCGCGCGCGTGAAATCGAAATTCGCGAAAGCCTTCTGAAATCAGCCGAGAAGCGCATCGAAGGCCGCGTCGAGGAAATGAAGGCCACCGAGGCGCGGATCTCGACGGCGAGCGGGCAAAAGGCCGAACAGGACGCTGCCCGCTTCAAGGGCATCATCACGATGTACGAGGGCATGAAGCCGAAGGACGCCGCCAAGGTGTTCGACCGGCTGGAAATGTCCGTGCTCTACGAAATCGCCTCCCAGATTGCACCGCGGAAGATGTCGGACATTCTGGGTCTGATGCAGCCGGAAGCGGCCGAACGGCTGACGGTCGAACTGGCCCGCCGCGCCGCCGGCACCGATAAGTCCACGTCCACGGCCGAGTTGCCGAAAATCGAAGGTAAAATCCTGCAGCAAAGGCCGAACTGACGCAGGATGGCTGCCCGGCGAAGGATACTAACGCGTCCGGTCAGAATCTGCGCGGCCCTGACGAGACAAACGAGCGGTGGGCTACGGCGAGCGCGCCACGCTCGTTGGTTTCAAGGGCGATTTTCTGCGCCAGCATGACATCGCCGGCGACGAGGTCGCCATCGGGAACAAAGCACCATTTGCAAACATGCTGGCCGGTGCCGCTGATTTCCTCGATGTTCGTCTGCGTCCCATGATGGATCCGATAGCGCGTCCCGGTGTGGCTGCCGACGACGTCGAAATATCGGAATCGCTCGTAAGAGGCCCGCTGCTTCGGCGACAGCCAATCCTTCAAGAGCGTAAGGGCTCGCGCCTCAGTCTCGAAGCGAAACGATTTGCTGCAGGAGCCGGACCGCGCCACTGCCAGCGAAAGTGCCGACAGCAGCACCGTACCGAGTAAAGCCAGCACGAACGAGCATATCGCAAGGACGATCTGCTGGGTCACTGCCGTCAGCCGCCAACGAGACGCGGATAAAACAGCGTTTCTTCCGCCCTCGGATCGAAGGAGCGGATAACCCGTTGCTCGCCGGGTCCCGTTCGGACCGCTGCGGTAAATCCCGCGCCCGTCAATTCCATAAAGCGCCGCTCGGCCTTTTCGACCTCCGCGCGGTCATGGACGTCGAAAGTATGCCGGGTGTCGCCAGTACGATCCATCACGATCTGGGTTGCCATTTCACGCACTCCGAATTGGCTGCCTGAGGCAGGTTGGCGACCCGGGGGAGCGTTGGTTGATCGACTGCCGGCCCCGCTTCCCGGGTCCATTGTTTCCCTAAGACGGAACCGCTGATGTTAGTTCCAACGCTGCGTGAGATAAATAATGCAGCTCAATCATGGCACGGGCGTGATGATGAGCGCGGCGGCCCCGAGGCTCGCGACGTTTGAGCGGTGACCCCGGGAAAGGTCCGGATACCGACCCATTGTGATGTGTGATTGCTCGAGGCCGCAGTCCCATCGTCCCTTCAATGAAATCAATTGGTTGACGTTAACAAAGCCTTAAGCCGGCCAATCCAAGATTTAAACGTGCGGGCGAGAGCGCTTCGCCGAAGAATTCATTGAGGCACGAGATCTTCTGGATGGGGCGAAGGGCTGCCGCTGAAACCGGGTCGCCGGGCCGCGCATTGGCGCGGGCGGCGCGGCGTTGCCTTCACAACTATCTTGGCCAGCCCCTTGCTGTTGCTTTGTTATTTGCCGGCCTGACGCTCTCGCAGCCCTGCCGGGCCGATCCCGTGCGCGGGGAGGCCACGTTCACGTCCGGAGGTGGCTTCGCGCGGCTGGTATTGAAACTGGCCGAGGACGTCGAATCCGACGTTTCGACCGCGGGTTCGATCATTATCATCCACTTCAAGCGCCCGGTGGACATTCCCGTCGACAAATTGTCGGACGCCGTCCCCGATTATGTCGGCTCGGCGCGGCGCGATCCCGACGGCACCGCGATCCGGCTGTCGCTGGCGCGGCGGGCAACTGTCAACACCATGACGGCGGGGGAGCGGATCTTCGTCGACTTCCTGCCCGAGAGCTGGACCGGGCCGCCGCCCCCGCTTCCTGCCGCGGTCGTTCGCGAACTGGCGGACCGGGCGCGGGCCGCCGAACGCGCGCTCCGCGCGCAGCTTGCGGTGGCGTCCGCGAAAAAGAAGCCGCCGGTGCGTGTCCGCGCCTCGGTGCAGCCAACCTTCGTCCGCTTCGTGTTCGAGATGCCCGACGGCGTCAACGTCTCGTCGGTGCTGAACGATCAGAAGCTGACGCTGCAGTTCAACAGCGTGCTCAATTTCGACCTGGCGGATGCGAAGGTGGCGGCGCCGCCGAACATCGCCTCGATCAACCAGCGCGCCGACGTCGATTCTTCCGCCGTCGACATTCTGCTGATCGGCGAGGTCGACGTGCATTCCTTCCGCGAGGAAAAGAACTATGTGATCGATGTCGCCTTCCAGCAGCCGGAAAAGCCCGCGCTGGCCGAGCCGCAAGCCGCGGCCAAACCGGTCGTGCCGGCCAAGCCAGGACCTGCGTCGCGGATCGCGCGCGACAAGGCCCTGAAGGAATCGCCGCCACCACAGCAGCCGGCCGAGATTCCGCCCGTCACGTCGGAGATGATTGCCGAACAGGCCAGGATCGAAATCAAGCCCGCGCAGGTGAACGAAGCACCAGCCGCTGCGGAGGCCGCAATGCCCGGCGTCGAAAAGGCGCCGCCGGCCAATGGCAACGCTATTCCTCTGACCGAGGAGATCGCCGCTACACCGGAAAAGACGTCGCCCGCCGAACCGGTGCAGGCCGCCGCGGCGGAAGCGCCAAAGCCTGCGGCGCCCAAGCAGGCTCAGTCTTCCGTGGAGCCGCCGGAAAGTGGTGCCAAGGACAAGACACCCGCCGTCGAGGCAAGGCGTGACAGTGACGGCCTGCGCGTGACGTTCTCCTTTGCCGCGCCGACCCCGGCTGCGCTGTTTCGCCGTGCCGACACGGTATGGCTGGTATTCGACCAGACCAAGCCGTTCGATATCGAGCCGATCCGTAGCAAGGGCGGCGCCATCATCGGCGATGTCAGCCGGCTGCCGTTGGAAAAGGGCCAGGCCGTCCGCATCCGCCTCAACCGCCCGCAGATCCCTTCGCTCGAAAGCGAAGGGCGCGCCAACGGCGGCGAGTGGACGCTGACCTTCGCCGACCGCGGCCAGACACCGCCGCTCCCGCTGATGGTGCTGCGGAATATCACCGATCCCGCGCTTGCCAATGTCACCGTGCCGCTGGCCAATCCCGGCGCGATGCACCGGCTGGTCGATCCCGACGCAGGCGATACGCTGTGGGTCGTGACCGCGCCGCCACCGACCCGCGGCCTCATCAAGCGGCAGGATTTCGTCGAACTGTCGCTATTGGAATCGGCGCACGGCGTGGTGGTGCATCCGAATTCCGATGATATCAACGCCGAGGTCGGCGCCGACAAGGTGATGCTCGGCCGGCCCGGCGGATTGACGCTGTCATCCGCCGACGTCGCAGCCGAACGCGCCACCGCGGCGGTCAGGCCGCTGTTCGACGCCGATGAATGGCGCAAGAACCGGGAAGAAAAATTTCTTACCCGGCTGGATGCGCTGATCAAGGCCGCGGCCGCCGCGAGGCCCGAGCAAAAGACGCACGCTCGCCTCGAACTTGCGAACTTCTACATGTCGCGCGGCATGTATCAGGAGGCGAGAGGGGTGACCAACCTCATCCTCTCCGAAACCAATCCGGGGAACGAAGACGGCGCCGTGCTGATGGTGCATGCGGTCGCCAGCATCTTGATTGGTCATCCCGAGCACGCGCTGAAGGACCTTGCCAATCCGGCGATCGGCAACGGCTACGATTCCCAATTGTGGAAAGGGTTCGCGTTCGCCCGCCAGGAAAAATGGGTGGACGCGCGTGAAAAGTTCAAGAACGCCGAATTCTCGATCGCCGCGCTGCCGCTGGAACTGCAGCGCATCATCATTACCGACGCGATGCGGGCCTCGCTCGAGGTAAAGGATTATGGCGGGGCCTCGCGGCGGCGCAGCGAACTGGAAGTGATCGGCATTCCCAACGAGATGAAGCCCGAGATCGCCGTGCTGCGTGGGCGTCTTGCCGAGGCATTGGGGCACGACAAGGACGCGCTCGACGCCTACAGGTTCGCGGCGCAGTCCAGCGACCGGAAGGCATCGGCGGAGGCGAGTCTGCTGCAGACCCTGCTGCGGCACCGGCGCGGCGAACTCGGCCAGGCCGAGTTGATACGCGAACTGGAGACCTTGTCGGTGATCTGGCGCGGCGACGCGATCGAGTTGAAGGCATTGAACAAGCTGACGCAGCTCTATGCCGAAAATGGGCGCTATGCCGAGGCGCTCTCCGCCGCCAAGACCGCGACGAAGCTGCAGCCCAACTCCGAACTGTCGCGGCAGGGCCAGGATGCGGCGTCCGCGCTGTTCACGGACCTCTATCTCGGCCAGAAGGGCGACGACATGAAGCCGGTCGATGCGCTCGCCATGTTCTATGAATATCGCGAATTGACGCCGATCGGCCGGCGCGGCGATGAAATGATTCGGCGCCTCGCGGACCGGCTGGCCGCCGTCGACCTGCTCGACCAGGCCGCCGAACTGTTGCAGTACCAAGTCGACAAACGCCTGGAGGGCGCCGCGCGCGCGCAGGTGGCGGCCCGGCTTGCCATGGTCTACCTGGCCAACCGCAAGCCGGACCGGGCGATCACGGCGCTGCGCCTGACGCGGATCTCCGATCTGTCCGGCGAATTGCGTCAGCAGCGGCTACTCCTGGAGGCGCGGGCCCAGAGCGATGTCGGTCGCCACGACCTCGCGCTCGATATCATCTCCAACCTCACCGGCCGCGAAGCGATCCGGCTGCGCTCCGACATCTATTGGGCGTCGCGGCAGTGGCGGGAAGCTTCCGAACAGATCGAATTGTACTACGCCGACCGCTGGCGGGATTTCAAACCGCTGAATGCAGCCGAGAAGAGCGACATAATCCGTGCCGTGGTCGGCTATGCGCTGGCCGAGGATGCGATCGGCCTGGCCCGTTTCCGCGAGAAATACGCGCCCTTGATGACCGGCGAGGCCGATCGGTTCGCATTCGAGACCGCGAGCAAGCCGGCCGCCGCCAATAGCGCCGAATTCGCTCTGATTGCCAAGATGGCCGCCAGCGTCGACACGCTCGACGGCTTCATCCGTGACATGAGGATCCGCTTCCCGGATGCCACCGCCCGTGCGCCGCTGTCGCCGGAAATCTCCCGGGGCGAGCCGGTTCACACCGGCGCCTTGCCGCCGATTGCCGGCATCAGGCGGATCGACGCGGCAAGATAGCGCCGACTTCGTTCCCCCGGTGAATTGCTCGCAGTCTGAAGTCGGAGACGGCTTGCTCGCCCGAGCACCGATGCATTTTCTGTGGCGTGGACCCAATGCCATTCCGGCACGTTATCGCAGGGCAGGGTCGGTCGAAGCCAGCCATGGAAACACTTGAGGCTTATCTCGACAGGAAATACGAGGAAATCACGTTGCTGAACGGTTTCCTCGACACTCCTTTGGCGCTGCGGCATCCGACCTCGGTGGTCGAGGTGATTGAACAAAAATTTCACATCGCCGCAGCACTGAAGGCCCAGCATGCGCTGCACGATTGGGCGTTCACGGAAACAGCCTGGGCACATCCGGGCCGGCTGCGCGCCGGGCCGTTCACGTTCAGCTACGATTATCAGCGCGCAGACCTCGAAGTGCGCGGCCCATCCTTTTACGACCATTCGACATCGGCGAACCAGACCATCTATACGTCCTCGGGGATGGCGGCGATATCGGCACTGCTGCTGGCCTTCGCACGCTTGGTATCTGAGGCGGACATCCTGGTTTTGCCTGGCGCCTATGGTGAGACCCTGGAGCTGATCGAAAATCATGTACGTCAGTTTCGCTTGGTCCGGCTGAAAAGCTCTCCCGACGAGGTCGCCTTTTGTGCTGATCGACCGCGAATTCTTCTGTTCGATTCGTGCACGCCCGCTGCCGCATTCGAGGCGACCCTCGGTTGCGCAAGGCCGCGCCTCGATCTCGTGATTTTCGACACGACCTGCTTCTCGACGGGTTCGGGGCGGATCCGCCGGGTTGTGAACTGGGCGCGACGTTGGAAAGTCCCGATCGCGCTGGTGCGCAGCCATACCAAGCTCGACTCCCTCGGGGTGGAGTACGGCCGGCTCGGCTCGGCGGTTTTCGTCGCTTGCGAAGAGCTCGTCGCCCCGGCCAAGCAGGAGCGGCTGGAGGACCTCGCCAACGAAACGCGCAATGCCGTGCGATTGTTCGGCGGCGCGGCGGTGCCTGCGCATTTCCCGCCCTACGTCGGAACGAAGGCCTATCGGGCTCTGACTGACAGGCGGATGGCGGCCATTTTGCGCAACAGCAGGCGGACGGCGCGCCGGTTTGCATCCGGGCTTGCCGGCTCGTCGGCGGAGCTGCATTTCGCGCACGGTCTCTATGTCACACTGGCGCCGAAGCGAATGCTCGACGAGAAGCAGACGAAGCAAGTGGCGGCGGATTTGTGCGACGACTTGAGAAGTGCCGGATTGCCGCTGCGGCATGCGGGGAGTTTCGGCTTCGATTTCGGCGCAGCGGAGTGGTTTCGCGATACCTCATGCAATCGCCACGTGGTCAGGATCGCGGTGCCCGATCTTCCGACGCTGCTGTGGGACCAGGTCGCTCGAGCTGTGGTGGAATGGTGGTCGACGCACGAGGGGGAGCCTCAACAGCCATACCGCGCAGACGACCACGCCTATTCCCAATGAGCCCGAGGACGTAGCGATGTAGTGGATTTGGCCGCAGCTTCGGCCAATTTTTGACGTGTTGGCGCATTACGAAAGCTCTAGCGCCTCTTAACCCGCTTTCAGCCACGCCTACCGTTCAAAACAGATCGTCGGATGCCGTTGACCCGGGACAGAATTGTTGGACATGACAGAGAACGCCTTGCGTTCAAGTTCACCATGCTGAATGACGGCGAGACGGTCGAATGCCAGATCAGCGATGCTGCGATCGATGAACTCGGAGGTGTCAGGGGCACCGAGAGCATCGCAAGGCAGGCGCAGTTCGTGGCATTGCGGGACGCCGTGGAGGAGATCGCGTCCGATCTCTTCGACAAGCTGCCGCCCGTCAAAGGCCGCGTCATTCGGATATTCACCAAGCATATCCCGACACAGCCGGCTCCGGACAACTTGCCGGCCGGGCCGCCACCTGCTGCTGCGGCCGACGATCATCTCGGCATCAGTTCGTAGAGCTGACGCTCGATAAGCGACCGCCAAACGCCTTCACACCGTAAAAATTCGCCCCGGGTTCAGAATATTCTTCGGGTCGAGCGCGCGCTTGAGTGTGCGCATGGTTTCGATCTCTTCTTCGGTGCGGCTCATTTTCAGATAGGGTCGCCTGAGGATGCCGATGCCGTGTTCGGCCGAGATCGAGCCGCCGAACTCACCCGTGAGGTCGTAGACCAGCTTCTCGAACTCATCGTGCTTGTCAGGCGTATGTTCGTGATACACGCTGGGATGCAAATTGCCGTCGCCGACGTGCCCCATCACGATGGTGAAGGCTTGCGGATCGATCGCTTTGACGCGTGCATCCAGCGTATCCGCATATTCCTCCATCCTGTCGATGGCCACACTGACATCGAACCCCATCCGTGCCGTGAATGGAAAGCTGCGACCGAGTTCGACGCTGGAATCGCGGATGCGCCAGATCGCAGCCACGGACGCGTTCGAGGTCGAAAGCGTGGCGTCGAGGATCAAATTATCTCCCATCGCCGTCTCCAGCATCTTCTCGAGGCCGTCCCGAATGCGTTCAGCGTCGCTTCCTGAGGCCTCCAGCAGCACATAGAAGGGATGGTGGGTCGGCAGCGGGCGAACCACCCCCTTCACACGCTCGACGGTCTGGCGGTAGTAGGCATTCCACATCACCTCGAACGCGGTCAGATCGCCGCCGAGCGATTTTCGCGCCAGCTTCAGCAAGGCCATGACCTGGCCGAACGAGGGCAGGGCGCACAGCGCCACCTGCCGCTCCGCCGGCGCCGGAAAGACACGCAGCGCAGCACGCGTCACGACGCCGAGGATGCCTTCGCTGCCGATGAAAAGCTGCTTTAGATCAATGCCGGTGTTGTTCTTGATGTATTTGTGCAGCCCCTTCAGCACGGTGCCGTCGGCGGTGACGACCTCAAGGCCGAGAATCAGGTCACGCGTCATGCCGTATCGGATGACGCGGTTGCCGCCGGCATTGGTCGAGATGTTGCCGCCGATGGTGCAACTGCCGCGCGCACCGAGATCGAGCGGAAACATCAGGCCGTCCTGCTCGACACGCCCCTGCAGTTTTTGCAATGGCGTGCCGGCCTGCGCGATGGCGACGCCGGCGGAGGCATCGACCTCTTCGACGCTGTTCATGCGCTCCATCGACAGCACGATTTCGTTCGCATTCGGCAGCGCGCCGCGCACCAGTCCGGTCATGCCGCCCTGCGTCGTAACGGGGACGCCTTCGCGGTGACAGAGTCTCAGCAGCACGGAGACGTCCTCCGTCGTTCTGGGGCGGACGACTGCGCGCGGTTTGGGTACCGGATTGCCGGCGAGGTCGTGGTGATAGCGCGCGTCGATGTCGGCGCCTGACAGCACCACGCTCTTGCCGAGCACGTTGTGCAGTTCGTCAATGAAGCCCTCGGACATGCCCTGCCTCTTCTTCATGTGGAGTTTGGCCGAAGCTATACATGCGGCATTCCTGAGATGAAACCCGGTCCAGCCGCAATCGCGGCGTTTTCAGGGACGAAAGCCTTTTCGGTTCTGATTGAATCAGAACCGGGCTCTGGATTCTTGTTTTGACGCGTTTTCTTGACGCGAACCGGTGTCCACCCACGGATCAGGTCCGAGGGCATGCTTCGCGGGAAAACGCTCTAGGAAAGTCGCGCTCTGAAGCCGACGATCAGTGTGGCTGTCGCCGGGGAGTCTTGTGCAAGGCCTTCTTGACGCGAGAATTCGGCATCGGCGGGGTCACGGTAGGGCTGATGGTGGGACTGTCCTGCCGCTCGGGCTCGATCGAAGTGATCTGGTTGCAGGCGTCGCACTTGTAAACGTAGACGAGAGGACGCAGTCCGATCCGGGGTAGCTTTCCGATCTGGATCGTACCCCCGCCGCAGATCTCGCAGCGCGGCGGCAGACCGGTTTCTGAAGGCTGGGCGGGCATATCGAACTATCGCTGAAGCAACAAACGAATCAATTCAGCAATGCTGGGTGCCGATTGCATCCTAATCGTGGACAGAAAGTCCGTAAGACTACGAGGTCGCGCCACTCATTCGCCCCCGGCGTCCGTGTTTGCCACCAAATCGACCCCGGCCGGGCATCCAACCAACACACTGCAGGGTGCAAACTCGCAACGCCGGCGCGTCACTCCACGGAAATTACACCGGACCGGGTCCAGCCGGATTTGCGCATTAGTGAGGCGTGCAGAAGTGTCTTCCACCAACGTTCACGACACATCGATGCGAGCGGCACTTTCGGCCGCAGAAGCCGCGGGGTCCGGTCCATCGCCCGCCGACAGATTTAATATTGATCGGGATGGGCCGGCGAAACGCGCCGTCAAATTTTTGGCGCTGCAGCAACGATTCCAGAAGTTGAACGAGTATTGCGACGAGGCGGCCGCTGAAATTCGCGCTTCGCTCGGGCGGTCGCCGCGCTAGAGCGTTATTTGCGGCAGATCAAGGCACACCTGCCGGATTGCTTTGCTTTCTATACCGAACGGCTCCTTGTTCCGGATGGGGCGGTTGCGTGACGAGGCTTGGACTCCCCAAAGCAACATGACGTTTTGAAGAAGCGTCATTTTGCCTTGGGGCACTCCAGGCCTCGTTGTTTTTGCATCGAAGCGGGACATCGACGGTTGGATGTCGCTTCGCCAATACCTCATTTCTTCTCGATCTTGGTGACCGCGTCCGTCTTGTCGATCTTTGTGATGGTCTTGGTCCCCGGCGTGTCGTTCACGGCGAAGGTGACTCTGTCGCCGGCGTGCAGGGCGTTCAGCCGCGCGCCATCCTGGATCTTGAATTCTTCGGCTGCAGCGCCGGTATTCGCGCCGGTGGTGCCTTCAGGCATATCCCTGATGGTGATGGTGCCGCTGATCCGGTCTATTCTCGTCACCATTCCCGTACGCGGTTGCTGGGCAAGAGCCGCCGACGTCCCGGCGATGCTGAGGGCCGCGGCGGCAGCCATAATCATCCCTGCGATCTTCATGGAATACTCCCGGCTGTAGGGCGTCCACGATAAGCCGGGATTGCGGCAATAGTTCCGCGCCGGAGCGGGATAGCGACTTTTTCTCCCGTACGAATTAAGGCAACTCTGCAAACGACACAGGATGAAGGCGCGGTTCTGTATAGTCAGAACGGATAAAGCCTTAGGCCGCGCCGGCCTCGGGCTCGAGCTCGGTTTCCGCCACCGTGCGGTTGCGGCCGAGTCGCTTGGCTTGATAAAGCCCGCGGTCGCAGCGCTCGATCATGGCTTCCGCGGATTCGGCGAGGCGGAATTGCGACACGCCTATTGATACCGTAATGCTGCCGATCTCCTTGCCTGTCGCACGGCGTGTCAGCTTCGCTTCGGCAATGCGCCGGCGAATGCGTTCGGCAACGGCCGTGCAAGCCTGCAGATCGGCGCCCGGCAGCACCGCGATCAACTCCTCGCCGCCGTAGCGGGCGGCGAGATCGACTTCGCGAACGCCTTCCTGCAAGACCTTGGCGACCAGCCGAAGCACCTGGTCGCCGACCTGGTGGCCATAATCGTCGTTGAATTTCTTGAAGTGATCGATGTCGATCAGGAAGACGCTGAGCGGCTCGTCCTTTTCCATCGCCGCGATCTGGGCAAGGCGAAGGAATTCATCCATCGAGTGGCGGTTGGCCAGCCCGGTCAGCGCATCGGTGTTGGAGCGTTGCTCGGCCGCTTCGAGCGAGTCGCGGATGCTATCCAGTTCCTCCGACGTTGCGGCGAAATTCGCCTCCAGCTTGGCGGCCCGGGCCGTCGCCCTTGACAATTCATCAACCAGTTTTGCAATGATCGCCCGGGGGTCGCCGGTAGCAGCGGCCTCGGAAGACACTTCACCGAGCGCCTCGATGTGGCTGCGGTTGTCGGTGACGGCAGTGTTGAGGAATTGTTGCGCGGTCTCGATCAGCCCGCCCAATTGATCGGGAAGGTCGCCAAACGGATCGGTGCCGGCCTGCGCCACATAGGTGATGTAGAGTCCGTGGTTGGTTGCGGGGTCGAATTTGCGCTTGCCCGCAATCAGAATGTCGATGGTCTTTCGCAGCGCCAGCGAGCTGCCGAGCGAGTATTCGAACCAGACGGCGAAATTGGTGGGGGTGGGAGGGACCGACTGCTGCGACATCAACCGCATAGCCCGGTCGGCAATCGTCGCGGCGTATTCGACGTCCATCTCGCCGATCGGCTGGCCTGCCATCTCTAATCCGGTGATGCGTTTGGTAAGTCAGTTCGTGGCATCCATTGTGCATGAAGGAGCTAATCTCACCTTAATTTCCCTGTGAAACTCCGCTGCAAATACGTAAGCAATATTGGCCTATTTGCGCGGAAACCGGCAGAAATCGGCCGCTAACTCCCGCCGTAGCTCTGCACCAAGCTTCCTGCCACCAGCGACCAGCCGTCCACCAGCACGAAAAAGATCAACTTAAACGGCAGCGACACCACGACGGGTGGCAGCATCATCATACCCATCGACATCAGCACCGATGCAACTACGAGATCGATGATCAGGAAGGGGAGGAACAGCAGGAAGCCAATCTCAAAGGCGCGTTTCAGTTCTGAGATCATGAAGGCCGGGACCAGAATCCGCAGCGACAGGTCTTCCGGCGTCGCCGGCGGCGGCTCGCCGGAGAGGTCCAGGAACAGCTTCAGATCCTTCTCGCGGACATTCTTCTGCATGAAGCCGCGCAGCGGCACAGAGGCCTTTTGCAGCGCTTCCTCGACCCCGATCTGGTTGGCGACCAACGGCTTGATGCCGTCGTCATAGGACCTCTGCAGGACGGGACCCATTACGAAAGCGGTCAGGAACATCGCAAGCGCAATGATCACGGAGTTGGGCGGGGCGGTTGCGGTTCCCAGCGCAGTGCGCAGCAGCGACAGCACGACGACGATCCGTGTGAACGATGTCATCATGATCAGGATCGAGGGCGCGATCGACAGCACCGTCAACAGCGCGATCAACTGAATCGCGCGCTCGGTCACCCCGCCGCCGCCCTGGCCGAGACTGATGCTGATGTCCTGCGCCGTCGCCGGATCGGCGAGCGATCCGGCGACGGTAAGGATTAAGAAAAATAAAACTCTACGCGGAGAAGTCGCCGGCCTCACGAAGGGTTCTTCGGACGGCCCAGCAATGACGCCATCTCGTCTTCGAGATTCTCGAAGCCGCTCTTCTGCGGAGCGGGTGTGGGAGCGGGGGGTTCGCTGCGGGAGGTACGGGCGGGCGGCGTTTCCGGCGCTACCGGCGGCGCCACCGGTTCGGCCGGCCGGCGCAGGGCGGCTTCCAGCCGCTGCGCCATCTCGGCGAGATTCTGGTCGGCGCTCGACGGCGCGGGGGGAGGGGGTGGAGG
>NZ_LLYA01000145.1 GCF_001440415.1 Bradyrhizobium retamae | reverse complement strand
CGCCTCGCACACGCGCGCCTTTGCGTTCATCGGCGGGGTTCCGGCAGTGGTGGTGCCCGATTTTGTTACCGGTAACAAAATCGCTCACCGTCTGCCGGGCCACGCCGCCGAAATAGGCAAATGCCCGAACGTGCGAGGCGATCCAGTCCGGCAGGCTCTGGCTGAGGCTGGCTTCGGCGTAGGTGTAGTTCGAGGCGCCGAGTACGGCGACGAAGATCTGCATGCTGCGTACCTCGCCGCTGAGCCCGTCAACCACCTCCATCGTGTGGCCGGAATAGTCGACGAACAGCTTCTCGCCGGCGACATGCACCTGGCGCAGGGTCGGCTTGAGGCGGCCGGCCCATTCCTTGTAACGCTCGCAGAACCACGAATAGCTGAAGCTGTCGGAGCTCGCGTCGCAATACTCCTCCCACAACAGCATCAGCGTGACGCTCGGGCGCCGCAGCTCGCGATGCACGAGCGCCCAATCCGGCTGCGGACACTCGTCGCTGGGCCGATCGGATGGTGGCGGATATAGGCGGTTCTCAAGCCGGACATCGTCATCCAGCTCCGGCGGCAACGGCCAGGTCAGGCCGGCGCGGCGGGTTCGGTTCAGGTACTTGCTAACCGTGCCTTGGGCCAAGCCCAGGCTGCGGGCAACGGCGCGTTGCGACATGCCGACGCTGTAGTGCAGGCGTAGAACTTCACGAATGTGGCGCATGGACAGTCTCTCGGTCGGCATCTCGATCCTCTGCGGTTAGGCAAAAGACCAAGCTACCCGGGTTGCAGACTGTCAGCGGTGCGCGCCTCCCCGTTCCCCCGATCGCGATCGCTGGAAATAGCGATCACGATCGGCTGGAAATGGTGATCACGATGCTCTGGAATGAGTGATCACGATGGCCTGGAATCGGTGATCACGATCGGCTGGAACACGCAACCTATGTCCGTGACGATCGGCCATTTGGCGGGCAAGGTCGGCCAGCGGCGCTGTTTTACGCCTCGCGCGATCGGCGCGGCGAACATCCGGCGCGGCATCTTCAGAACTTCGCCGGTTAATGCTCATCTCTCCATTAGCCGGCTAATCGCGAGGTGGCGGTA
>NZ_LLYA01000144.1 GCF_001440415.1 Bradyrhizobium retamae | reverse complement strand
GTCGGTCGAGTAGCCCCGGGGAATTGCACCCCGAGGCTCTCACGAAACCGGACGTGAACCTCTCGATTCATCCGGCTTCTATCTTCCGGCCGCAGGTCGAATGCCGACTCGCCACAAATAGAGTAGGTTCGGATCGCGCTGTGCGAGCCGTCCCAACCAATATACTGAGGCGACTTTCCGGCCTTTCAACCGCTTGTATTTCCGCCTCGTCCAACGGGCGAGCGCGTCGTTAACGTGACGAAGGACGTTGACACATTCCGTCCGGTAAAACCGTCCGTAATAGTTCAGCCATCCTTGCACGACAGGATCAATCAGCTTGGCGAGTTCTTCAAGACTCCAGTGGTTTCGCGTTGAACCCAGTCGCCATGAGCGAATGGTTTGTCGGATTCCTTTGGCAGCCTTGTTGCTGATTGCCGGGAGGAAGTTGAGGAACTTCTCGCCCTTTCGATCGCGAGCGCTGCGCGGCTGGAAGGTGTAGCCAAGGAAGTCGAACGAGATGTGTTCGCATTCCTTTCTCCGTTTATTATCCTTGCAGTAGACGATCCGGGTTTTCTCCGGGTGGAGCTCCAGACCGCATTCCGCAAGACGTGTCCGGATCGCCTCCATCACGGTTCGAGCCTCGCTTTCAGTTCTGCAATGGACTATCGCATCGTCAGCGTATCTTTCGAAACACAAACAAGGGAAGGTCCGCTGCATCCAGTGATCGAATGCATAGTGCAGAACCAAATTTGCGAGCAGCGGTGAAACCACTGAACCCTGAGGGGTTCCGCGTGTTCTCTCCACAAGGATTCCGTCTTCTTTCTCCACGGGAGCTTGCAGCCACCGCTTTACGTAGAGACGAATCCAGCTCAGTTCCGTATGGTGGGCGACGGCCTTTTCGATCAGGTGCCAAGGGATCGAGTCGAAGAACGACTTGATATCAAGGTCGATAACCCAGTCGAATTTCCAGCAACGCTTTCGCGCTGTCCCCACTGCGTCAAGCGCCGAACGGCCGGGCCGATAGCCGTAGGAGTCGGGATGGAATATTCGTTCCATCGTCGGCTCCATAACCATCTTTGCAACCGTCTGAGCCACGCGGTCAGCTATAGAGGG
>NZ_LLYA01000143.1 GCF_001440415.1 Bradyrhizobium retamae | reverse complement strand
GTACGCATCCGAGGGCGGCCGCCTTGCAGAGGTTGGCTATTGCATGATTACAGGCAGTATGGACACCATATCTACTGCCAATAATGCGAAAGTTATGGAGGTTGTCGACACAGGACGGCGGCGGCGGTTCAGTATTGAAGCGAAGCAGCGGATTGTGGAGGAGAGTTATTGCCGTGGCGATCCTGTTTCTGTCGTTGCTCGCCGCCACGGACTTTTTCCTGGTCAACTGTTCGGATGGCGACGCCTGGCGCGACAGGGCGCTCTTGGAGCGCTTAGCGCCAAAGATGGCGAACACGGGTTTGTTGCGGCTCTGATTGAGCCGGATCCAACGAGAAGCGATGGGAGCCGTGACGACGCTCGCTGCGAGCAGGCTGTTGGACGGATGGAGATCGTGCTCGGCAGCGGTGTTCGTCTGATCGTTGGAGTGGATGTCGACATCGCCGCTCTATCGCGCGTCTTAAGAGTGCTGGAGGGACGATGATCCCGATTCCGACGGGCGTTCGTGTGTGGCTTGCGACCGGCTACACCGACATGCGGTGCGGCTTTCCGAGTTTGGCTCTCCGCGTGCAGGAAGTGCTCAAGCAAAATCCTCTTGGCGGAAATCTTTTTTGCTTCAGGGGAAAACGCGGCGATCTTTTGAAGGTCATTTGGCATGATGGCCAGGGGGCATGCCTGTTTACAAAAAGACTTGAGAGAGGAAGGTTCATCTGGCCTTCGGTTACAGGGGAAGCAGTGACGATCTCTCCGGCGCAATTGAGCTATCTCTTGTCTGGAATCGACTGGCGCAATCCTCAAGAAACGTGGCGTCCAACGCGAGTTGGATAAGCATTTTGCGATTGAACTTGCCAGCCAATCTGATTCACTGGCTTCATGAATTTGAAGCCGGATGATCTTCCTTCGGACCTCGCGAGCGCCCAGGCGGCGCTGCTGGTCGAGCGTGAAGCGCGGCAAAGGGTCGAGGCTGAGCGTGATGCGGCCGTGGCTGAAGCCGCCAGCGCGCAGGCAAAGCTGTCCGACACCGAAGCGCTGATCGCTCATCTGCAGCTCAGGATCGAAAAGCTGAAACGCGAGTTGCATGGGTCGCGCTCCGAACGCACGGCGCGGCTGATCGAGCAGTTG
>NZ_LLYA01000142.1 GCF_001440415.1 Bradyrhizobium retamae | reverse complement strand
CCATCCGTCGGACCACGGCGCCGTTCTTCTGTTCGACAAACGCCTGGTCGTTCTTGCGGTAGGGTCGGCAACGCGTGAACACAATGTTCGCCTGCTCACAATACGCTTTCAGCGTTTCGTTTATGAACACGGTATCATTGTCGGTATCGATTTCCTGCAACGAGAACGGCAGCTGTCGGCGAAGTTCTGTCAACACGGTGCTCAGGAGCGTTTGCTCGCGCACCAGCAACGGCGCACACTCCGTCCAACCGGTCGCAATATCCGTGAGCACCAGCGTCTGGATAAAACTGCCGCGCGCCGAGGGCCCGCTGTGGGCGACCAGATCGGCTTCGACAAAGCCCGGCGCCGGATCCTTCCAGTCGGCGGACGTCCGTACCGGGATGCTCCGTCGCAATGCGCTCGCCACCGGCCGGCGCCGCTGGCGTGCACCCTCCTGTCGGATCTTCCCCAGCGCCCGATCGATCGTCGACGCGCTCACCGCCAGCAGCTTCGCGCGGATTTCAGGCGCCAGGCCCATGTGGCCGTTCCGTTCCATCGACTCGATCAGGAGCGGCAGCAGCGCTTTCAGTCTCTTGCCGCAAATCCGGTCCGATGCCTCCCAAAGAACTACCAGCGCATTTCGTTCAGCTTCCTCGTAAATCCGCCGACGGGTGCGCCGAACCGGGGATTTCCCCATATCGCCTCGGAGCAGGCGCATCGCATGCTTTCGATGGAAGCCCGTCACCACCACAAACTCGTCGAGAATTCGCGCCTTCTCCGCGCGGCTCGCCTCTCTGTAGCGCTGCCCCACAGCGGCCGTCAGCTCTCTTCGAGTCGCCATGCTCAGTTGCCTCATTATCGCCCCCCAGCCCCATCTCACTGGGGAGCAAATTACGTGAGGCAACGGCCCAGCATTCAGGAACATTTCAGGCGACGCAATGCGGCTTCCCATCCAGATTGGGTTCTTCCGCACATTTGGTGCAGGGTGCTGGATTCACGAACAGTGCGAATAAGGGCATAAGTTCGGAATCGCAGTCGACGTCCGTGATTCGCCTTGCTCCATGCCTTCCGCTCACAGGTTTCCCCCGAGCTTTCGATTGTCCAGATCCTTCCCCAGACCGACAGGGTGGTGCTCGTGGCTCGGCCGAAGTCAGCGGCCTCGCTCTG
>NZ_LLYA01000141.1 GCF_001440415.1 Bradyrhizobium retamae | reverse complement strand
ATGGTCTACATACTCAACCTCCTTCTTCGCGCCGTCATGGCGCACACACCACGGTGCAGCCGAAGGCCATCACCTTCCCGACCGACGCCAAGCTGCTGCATGCGGCGATCCGGGGACTGAACCACTTGGCGAGCAGGCACGGCGTGCGGTTGCGTCAATCCTACCTGCGGATCGCCAAGAAGGCAGCGATGATGGCGGGACGCTATGCCCACGCCAAGCAGTTCAAGCGACATCAGCGGCAGTTGCGTATCCTGCGCAGCCGGCTGGGCCGGATCATCCGCGATATCCGCCGCAAGATCGAAGGACAGACGGCGCTCGAGCAGACGTTCGCACTTCCGCTCGGCCGCGCCGCGCAGATCCGCTCGCAGCAGCAGCGCCAGCGCGGCTGGAAGCTCTATTCCTTCCATGCCCCAGAGGTGGAGTGCATTGGCAAGGGCAAGGCCAGCGCACCTTATGAGTTAATGGCATGGACCACGCCCGCTCTCAGAGGCAACGTGCTACCCCGCGGGGCAGCAGCAGGAGCGCAAGCCATGTCGAATACGAACATTATCACAATCGGTATCGATCTCGGGAAGAACACATTCCATGTCATTGGTCTCGATGCCACCGGCGCAATCACGTTACGCAAGAAGCGATCTAGAAATCAGCTTGACCAGTCGCTGAGCAATGTTCCGCGTTGCCTAATCGGAATGGAGGCGTGTGCAGGAGCACATCATCTGGGGCGCAAGCTCGAGAAATTAGGCCATCAAGTACGGCTCTTGCCGGCACAGTACGTCAAACCATACCTCAAGGGTCACAAGAATGACTTTCGGGATGCTGAAGCGATCGCCGAGGCTGCTCAGCGGCCGACAATGCGGTTCGTCCCAGTGAAGTCGGCCGAACAACTTGATTTACAGGCACTCCACAGAGTTCGCAGTCGATTGGTGACACAGAGAACAGCGGTCATCAATCAAATTCGGGGCTTTTTGCTTGAGCGAGGCCTACCAGTGCGGCAGGGAGCGGCAGCACTCCGATTGGCGCTCCCCCAAATCCTCTCGATGCCTTCGGAAAGCCTGTCACCTCAGGTGTAAAAGTATGCACTTGACCTGACGACTGGCGCTTCGTCGTGGTGGGTGTCCGACGAAGATTTGTGTCCGGCGCTACGCGGCCGGCA
>NZ_LLYA01000140.1 GCF_001440415.1 Bradyrhizobium retamae | reverse complement strand
TCGCCAATGCCGGTTCTGGGGGCGAGTGAATCACAAATCAAGTTTGCAAGGAATCCCGCTCCAAAGCCCCGCTTTCCGGCAAATCCACTTACGGCAAAACGCCGTTTCAGGATTCCAAATCAACGGCTTGGGAATTCTTCACGGACGACCAGTTCGGTTTGGCGTGTTTGGCGGCTTCATACTGGCCTCAGCGAGCTTGTTCTACGCGCTGGCAATCTTTCTATCAATCTCATCTTCTACAGGCCGCTCGCAGAATCAGGCATGATGACGATCATCGTCGCGCCCTATTCCTTTATGGCCGGCTTTCAGTTGTTTTCCTAGGAATGATTGGCGAGTACGTGCTCGCGATCTATGGACAGGTGCGATTAAGCTGATCCGGTTCGAGCGCGAGCCGGATCAACTTCCCGCCTGCGGAGTTTTCGAGGGCTCCTTATACCTCGCGAGGCAGTTGGAAACGGTGACAACGTTCCGCGCGCGTTAGCTAATCGTCCTCCCTGCCGGGACGAAGGTGTTGGCAATCTCGAAGTTCTCCCTCCGGGCGTTACGCGCCGCGCTTAACATCGAGATACCCCACTCTTGAACGCCATCATGCGGCGCTCCTGCATACAGACGATCGCGGAAAGAACCATGAAGCTGGCAATGGATCATTTTTTGGAGACGATGGAACCAGTTGCTCCAGCGCCCAGAATCCTCATGACCTCCTCACGCCAATACCCGTTCCAGGTCCTCTAGATTAGCGTTTTCTTGGTTCGAATCATATCAGGCGGCGTCGGCGAGTTTGTAGGACCACGTGTGGATGACCGGATGGCGATTGACGTCGTCGATACCGGTCATGATGCGCTCCTTGAGTTCGTGTTTTGAGGCCACCCGGATGTGGCGGAGGACTGAACGGGCGAACTTGGAGAAGAATCCCTCGATGAGATTGAGCCATGAGCCGTGCTTGGGCGTGAAGGTGAGCTCGAAGCGCCCGCTTGGTCGAGTGGCGAGCCAGGCTCTGGTTTCTCGCGAGATGTGCGCGGAATGATTGTCGAGGATCAACTTGATCGCAGTGTTCGGCGGATAGGCGTCATCGATAAGCCTGAGGAGTTCGACGAACTCTCGACTGCGATGGCGATCTTTGACAAGGGCGTGGACCTTGCCGGTGAGCAGATCAATCCCAGCCA
>NZ_LLYA01000139.1 GCF_001440415.1 Bradyrhizobium retamae | reverse complement strand
AATAGTCCTGCCAGCGCCAGACGGTGGTCTTCGAAACCCCGACCTCACGCATAATCGCCACGACGCCATGACCGTCCGCCGTCATCAGCACGATCCTCGCTCGCTTGGCGATCTTCTGAGCCGTGTTTCCATCGGTGAGCAATTGCTCCAGTTCCCTGCGAGCCTTGCGATCAAGTACAATCAAGTCGTTTCCCATGCCGCGAGTGAATCATATTCGCGACAAGTTGGGATTCAAATGTCAGTGACAGAACACTAGCAGATGACCCGACGTTCGCGGGAGCGGTCGCAGAGGCGGCGCCTGCTTCGTCGTCGACGACACGGCCCTATTCTCTTACCTCTAACCCTCCTATCGTTGAGATGGACAGGGGTACGTACGAGCAAGAACTGAGGAATTTCTACGGCGATGATGTCAAGCACATAGCCGAAAATCCCCAAGAGTACTCGGATTTCGTGTCCTCAAAAGCCGGGCGCAGCGCAATGCTCGCTAGAGTCGGCGCGAGCGTAGAAGACAGGCCGGGTTCGCAGTACTTCAGCTACCGGTTGGGCGACAAGAGTGTCGGGCTCCTAAGAATGGATCCAGGATTCCGCATCAAAGGGAGAGACTGGCAGGAAGAACACTTTCCCGAGCGAAAAAACATCTCATCGGTTGTGGCTCTGCGAGTAACACATCCCCTCGTTGAGAATGCCGGCGATGTTCTGCTCGAACATCAACTTCGGCTCGACGGCAAGAAGCCGTTGATCATGTCGCGTCCTCTAACGATGAGCTGAAGCCCCGTCTGGAGCAGATGGGCTTTGTTGACGTGGGTGGAAACGAGTTTGTGCTTGATCCCAAACGGCATCGCGATAAGTGGACGCTGAACGGCAACGGTGAATGGCAGCGGGCGGACAGGCCTCAACTGTATCTCCAAGCTGAGAGCGAGGATCCCCTTGAAGGAAGTAGCGACGAAAGCGAACAGTTTGTCGAGACAGATTCGTCCGGCGATGACCCTTCTTGGTACTTAGAGCGGGCGCTCACTTTTCGCGGAGGACGCGACGACTGAGAAGCTCAATCGGAAGGCCACGAAAGCAAAATCGTGTCTCGCCTTGCCGGGCGCGAAGGGCATAGAGAGTGAGCGTCACGATAGGATCACCGGTGCCCGGGCTTGACTTGCGCGGAATGCTCT
>NZ_LLYA01000138.1 GCF_001440415.1 Bradyrhizobium retamae | reverse complement strand
CTCAAACCGCTGCCGGCCGAGCCCTACGTCTTTGCCGAATGGAAGGAATGCAGGGTCGCGCTCGACTACCACGTCGAGATCGAGAAGCACTACTACTCGGTGCCGCACCAATTGCTGCGCGAGAAGGTTTGGGCGCGCATCACGGCGCGCACGATTGAAGTCTTCCACTGCGGCAAACGCGTTGCCGCCCATGTGCGCTCTTCCTCCGACCGCAAGCATACGACGGTGCGCGAGCACATGCCGTCGAGCCACCGGCGCTATGCCGACTGGACGCCAGAGCGCCTCCGGCGAAGCGCCGCCGAGATCGGCCGCCGCACGTCGGCACTGATCGCGACTATCCTGCGGGAGCGCACGCATCCCGAGCAAGGCTTCCGCGCCTGTGTCGGCATCCTGCGGCTTGCCAAGACATATGGCCGCGAGAGGCTCGAGGCTGCGTGCGGCCGCGCGCTCGAGATCGGCGCGCGCTCCTACAGTTCGGTCAACTCGATCCTCAAGAACAATCTCGATCGCCAGCAGCCCGCAACAACCACGGACGGGCCAGCGATAGCGCACGACAACATCCGTGGCCCGACCTACTTCCATTGAGGAGATGACGACTGATGCTCTCACATCCCACTCTAGACCAGCTCAGAGCGCTCAAGCTCGACGGCATGGCGCAAGCCTTCACCGAGCTCGAGGTGCAAGAGGAGGCTCGCAATCTCGCGCACGCCGAATGGCTGGCTCTGCTGCTCGACCGCGAGGTCGCCTATCGCAGCACCCGTCGTTTCCAGGCCCGACTGCGCGCCGCCCGGCTGCGGCACAGCCAAGCCGCGATCGAGGACGTCGACTACCGCACGCCACGCCGGCTCGACAAGGCGCTGTTCCAACAGTTGGCCACCTGCCGCTGGATCGCCGAGCACCGCGGCCTGCTGGTCACCGGCCCGTGCGGAATCGGCAAGTCGTGGTTAGCCTGCGCGCTCGCGCAAAAGGCTTGCCGCGACGGCTACACGGTCCACTACACGCGCGTGCCGCGTCTGTTCGCTGATCTCGATCTCGCTCATGGCGACGGCCGCTTCCCGCGACTGTTCCGGATGCTGGTCAAGGTCGATTTGCTTGTATTGGACGATTGGGGACCCGACCGCCTCTCAGCCAGTCAGCGGCGCGATCTCATGGAGATCGTCGAGGATCGTCATGGCCGCGGCTCCATCC
>NZ_LLYA01000137.1 GCF_001440415.1 Bradyrhizobium retamae | reverse complement strand
CTTCGTCGTGGTGGGTGTCCGACGAAGATTTGTGTCCGGCGCTACGCGGCCGGCAGCAATTTCTCCTTCGCAATGGGCAGCGCGTCAAGGAAGGTTTGCATCGGTGTTTTTCCATAGCACCATCGTCCCTGATGCGGGCGCGTTTCGTTGTACGCCGTCACCCAAACATCGAGATCATTCTGCAGCTCGTCGATGGTTCGATAGATCTTCTTGCGGAACGCCACACGATAGAACTCATCGAGCGCGGTTCGATGGAAGCGCTCGCAGATTCCGTTGGTCTGCGGGCTCTTGGTCTTGGTCCGCGTATGATCGATGTCCTCGACGGCGAGATAGAGCTCGTAGTCGTGATGCTCGGGGTTGCCGCAATACTCGGTGCCACGATCCGTCAGCACCCGGTACAGTACAATACCGTGCTCTTCGAAGAACGGCAGCACCCGATCGTTCAGCATCTCCGCCGCGGTGATTGGCGTCTTGCGGTCGTAGAGCTTGGCGAAGACCACCTTGCTGTAGGTATCGATGAAGGTCTGCTGATAGATGCGGCCCACGCCCTTCATGTTGCCGACATAGAAGGTGTCCTGGGCGCCGCAATAGCCGGGACATTCGCTCTCGAACTCGCCGTGGACCTCCTTCTCGGTCTTGGCTTTCTCCAGCGCCACGACCTGAGCTTCGGTGAGGACAAAGCCCTCCTGTGCCATTCTGGCTTCGAGCGCCTTGAGCCGCGTCTTGGTGTTCGCCAGATCGTGGCGCAACCAGACGCCCCGCACACCGAACGGCGAGATCGACAAGCCCTGTTTCTTCAGCTCGTTAGAAACACGCACCTGGCCCCAGGTCGGCTGTTCGATTGCCAGCGCCACCACTGCCGCTTCGATCTCAGGCGCGACACGGTTCTTGAGGATCGGTTTCTTCCGGCTGATCTCGGCAAGCGCCAGCTCGCCGCCTTTGTCGTACAGTTCCTTGAACCGGTAGAAGCTGTCGCGACTATATCCCATCATCTTGCAGGCCTGGCTGACATTGCCCAACTGCTTGGCCAGTTCCAACACCCCGACCTTCGCGCGAATGACTTTCTGCTCTTGTGTCATGGTTGCATCTCCTGTGTGAGACGCTGCGGGGCAGCGCGGGAGCGCCAGTTCGGGTGAGCGCTCCCGCTCGCCCCGCAGCCCATTTCCCCACCAGTCCAAACCATTCTGTCAGATTAAGTCGAGACTTTTACAC
>NZ_LLYA01000136.1 GCF_001440415.1 Bradyrhizobium retamae | reverse complement strand
AGGCTCGACGATCTGTTTGCGCAATCGATACCGGCTTCGATAGCCTGCGCGCTTGAGCTTTGTGCTCATTCTGGCGATGAGCGTACCGGACTTGAGCTTCCTTTTTGTCGTGGCCGCCTTGGCGCCGTGCTTTTGCCGTCCGGTGGCGACGTAGCCCTCGATCCGGCGTCGGATCAGCGTGCGAAGATTGGCTTGCGAGCAATAGCCCGCATCGGCCGATGCTTCGTCCGGGTTGTTCCCGAGATTGGCTTTTATGGCATCGAGCAATGGCGCAAGCTGCGCCTGATCGCTCGGCGAGTTGGTCAGCGTGTGCGCCACGATGATCTGATGGGCGCCATCGACGGCGGCCTGTGCGTTGTAGCCCTGGATGAAGCCGTTTTTGGTCGGCATCACGCGGCTGTCGGGATCGGTGAAGTTGCGTTGCGCCTTGTCGCTCGGCTCTGCCGTGACGGGCTTGGACTTGCGTCCCGGCCGGCCCTTGCCGCCGTCGCCGGAGCCGTCGTCGTCCGGCTTCGAGGCAGCTTTGGCTTTGGCTTCAGATTCCAGCGCGGCCTTGGCGGTACGGATCTTCTCCAGCCGCTTCTCTTTGTTGGCCATCCACTCGGGCATCTCGTCGCCACGCTTCGAGGCTCCGAGCTGACGATCCTCGGCCTTGTCGGTCTGGGCGGCCTGAGCCAGCCAGCGCTCGACCTCCGCAGCAAGCCTCGGCTCGGCCTCTTTCATCCGGCCATAGCTCATCGCCTTGTGGATCCCAGCATTGGCCTTGATCTTGGTGCCGTCGAGCGCCACGTGGCCAAGCTTCACGAGCCCCGCCTCGCGGCACAGCGCAAGAACCTGCCAGAACAATCCGGAGAGCGCAGCCAAATGCCGCTTGCGGAACTCGCTGATCGTGCGGAAGTCCGGACGCTGCATCCCCGTTACGGCCGCAAAATCCAGCCGCTCCTCGCAGCCCCGCGCGATCTTGCGCGACGAATAGATCCCCTGGCTGTACGCATAAAGCAGCAGTGCCACCATCATGCCAGGATGATAGGGCGGAAAGCCGCGCTCCTCGTCGTAGACATCCATGATCCGCGACAGGTCCAAGCCTGCGCGAACCGTGTCGCGAACAAAGTGGGCCATGTGCCCAGAAGGCACCAAATCCTGGATCGACGGCGGCAGCAGCCAAACCTGATCAACGTCCCAAGGACGAAATGTCTTGCTCATCTACCGTTTGAATCACAACGCTTGTTCTTCGTCGAGAAAAATCCGATTACT
>NZ_LLYA01000135.1 GCF_001440415.1 Bradyrhizobium retamae | reverse complement strand
TGGTGACGAAGTAGGGCGAGATGTAGCCGCGGTCGAACTGCATGCCTTCGACGACGTCGAGTTCGGTCTCGAGCGACTTGGCTTCCTCAACCGTGATCACGCCCTCGTTGCCGACCTTCTTCATGGCGTCAGCCAGGAACTTGCCGATTTCGGCGTCGCCGTTGGCGGAGATGGTGCCGACCTGGGCGATTTCCTCGTTCGAGGTGACCTTCTTGGAGTTCTTGACGAGGTCGGCGACCACGGCCTCCACTGCCAAGTCGATACCGCGCTTCAGGTCCATCGGGTTCATGCCGGCGGCAACCGACTTGGCGCCTTCACGGACGATCGCAGCCGCGAGAACGGTCGCGGTAGTGGTGCCGTCGCCGGCCGCGTCAGCGGACTTGGAGGCAACTTCGCGCACCATTTGCGCGCCCATGTTCTCGAACTTGTCGTCGAGCTCGATCTCCTTGGCGACGGTGACGCCGTCCTTGGTGATGCGGGGTGCGCCGAACGACTTGTCGAGCACGACGTTGCGGCCCTTGGGACCGAGCGTGACCTTCACGGCGTTGTTGAGAATGTCGACGCCGCGCAGCATGCGGTCGCGGGCGTCGACGCCGAATTTAACTTCTTTGGCTGACATATTTGGTTTCCCTGAGTTGATCTTTGTTTCTCACCCTGTCGGGGAGGCGCCTTGCGGGCGCCCCTCAGGGTGAGCGTGGCAGGCGATGTCTTAGGCGGCCTTCTTCTTGGCCGAGGTGGCGTCGAGCACGCCCATGATGTCGGACTCCTTCATGATCAGGAGTTCCTGGCCGTCGATCTTGACCTCGGTGCCCGACCACTTGCCGAACAGCACGCGGTCGCCGACCTTGAGGTCGATCGGGATCAGCTTGCCGGCTTCGTCACGGCCACCCGGGCCGACCGCGACGACTTCGCCCTGGGAGGGCTTTTCCTTGGCACTGTCCGGAATGATGATGCCGCCAGCGGTCTTCTCTTCGGCGTCGATGCGTTTGACGACGACGCGGTCGTGAAGCGGACGGAAGTTCATGCAGTCCTCCTAAACGTCTGGGAATGTTGTAGAATTCTGTAATTTTGGCAGTCCGGACCAGCGAGTGCCAATCCGGCTGCGGCTGATTTAGGCCAGTATTCTTCGGGGGACAAGGGCTTCTAGCAGAAAAATTGGCACTCAAATATGTCGCCTGCCAATTTTGTTCGGCATGATTAATGCGGCCGGGGAAGCCTCCGGACCCCGTATTAGCACGTGCGGTAAGCTGCTGCTAACGCGAGAATTTTCAACAGTTCATTAAACATTTAGGCTTGTGATGGGTTGGTATCGTGCGTCACATTTCTCTCATGTGAGCGCATCTCCGCCGGGGTGGCTCGGTGTGTGGCCACCACGTGAAATGCGCTTCCAGCAATGGAGGTTTGGCATGGTCTCGCGGGTTGGAGTTGCTTCCGACGACTTCCGGAAGCAGGTGCTGGGTTACGGGCTGACGACGGCGCAAATTCTGTATCGGATGCCGGATCACCCCTCATTGCTGCAGACCTATGTCTGGCAGAATTACGATCTGTTTCCGAAATTCCCGGCGCTGAAGGACTTCCTCGCGTTCTGGCAGGAAAAGCTTGACGGCCCGCTGTTCTCCGTAACGGTCGCGCATTCCAAGCTGATCAAGCCGGCTGAGCTGCGTGCAGTCGACGGTGTGTTCAGGCTGCATTGATTGCGATGCTGTAGAGTGGGCAAAGCGAAACGTGCCCACCACGTCAACGTAGATCTTCGCTCTTGATGGTGGGCACGGCGCAAACGCGCCTTTGCCCACCCTACGAAACTGAATTCGTGTTAGCCTCCTGCCATAACAACAAGGGAGGCACCAATGGCCAAGAAGGCGGCATCACGTCCCGCGGCGCAGCCCGCCGTGAAGAAGAAGTGGTCGGGTCACAAGGCCGCAGCCAAATCCTCAGCCCGCAAGTCCGTCAAGTCAAAGGCGAGGGGCGCGCCGGCGGCCAAGGCCAAGCCTGCAAAGAAGGCCCGGCCGAAGCAGCGCATCGCCATCAGCCATCACCGCGAAGAAGATTTCAAGGCGGACGGCCTGCGCACTTATGCAAAGTACCGCGACCTCGGGATTGCCGACGCGACCCACGGCCTGGCGCAGGCGCATGTCATCCGCCTGGTCGGCCCGTGCAACCCGGCGGAAGTTTCAAAACTGCATTACCACGACGTCGAATTCCAGATGGTCTATGTGCTCAAGGGTTGGGTGAAGACCTATATGGAGGGGCAGGGCGAGACGCTGATGAAGGAAGGCAGCGCCTGGACCCAGCCGCCGCGCATCAAGCATCTGATCATGGATTATTCCGATGACGTCGAGTTGCTGGAGGTGATCCTACCGGCGAAGTTCAAGACGGTGGAATTGGCGAGTTGATCTCCCGCGGTCGTTCCGGGGCGCGAAGTGAACTGTGGTGCGCAATTGCGCACCCGAGAATCTCGAGGTTCTCAGGCGCGCAATTGCGCACCCGAGTTCGACGCTGACGCGTCGCCCCGGAACGACGGAGAGAAGTCAGGTCATCACCCCCACCACTGCCCCCATCAAACACGTCGCCAGCGTACCCGACACGATCGACTTCAATCCCAGCGCGTTGATCTCCTCGCGCCGATCCGGTGCCATGGTGCCGAGGCCGCCGATCATGATGCCGAGGCTGGCGAAGTTGGCAAAGCCGCACATCGCGTAGAGCATGATCAGCCGCGAGCGCGGGTCGAGCGCGTCCGTGCCGAGTTTCGAGAGGTCGAGATAGGCGATCAGCTCGTTGAGCACGGTCTTGGTGCCCATCAGACTTCCGGCCGTGACGGCTTGCGGCCAGGGCAGGCCCATGAGCCAGCACACCGGCGCCATCACAAGCCCCAGCAGCCGCTGTAGCGAAATTTTGGAGCCGCCGATCTCGGGCAACAGCCCCAGGATCGCATTGACGAGATAAACCAGCGCCACAAGCACCAAGAGCATCGCGACGATGTTAAGCAGCAATTCGAGCCCGGCCGCGGTGCCCTTGGTGATTGCATCCATGGTCGAGGACGCAAGCATGTCGGGATCTCTGAGCGAGCCGCCAGTGCGCTTATCGGAAGTCTCCGGCACCATGATCAGGCTGATCAGGATCGCGGCCGGCGCGCCCAACACGGACGCAATGACAAAATGCGCGGCCGCATCGGGGATCAGCGGTGCGAGGAACGTGGCGTAGAGCACCAGCACGGTGCCGGCGATGCCGGCCATGCCGCCGGTCATCACCAGGAACAATTCGCTGCGCGTAAGCTGGGCCAAATAGGGGCGGATGAACAGCGGCGCCTCGACCATGCCGAGAAAGATATTGGCCGCGGCCGATAGCCCGACCGCGCCGCCGACGCCGAGCGTGCGCTCCAACAGCCATGCCATACCGCGCACGATCGGCGGCAGTACGCGCCAGTAGAACAGCAGCGTGGTCAGAACGCTCATGACCAGCACGATCGGCAGCGCCTGAAATGCCAGGATGAAATCCGCGCCCGGCGCCTTGAGATCGAACGGCAGCGCGCCGCCGCCAAGATAGCCGAACACGAAGGAAGTGCCGGCGCGGGTGGCTGCCGCGATCGTGCCGACGGCGTCGTTGATGGTGCCGAAGGCTTTTGCTACCGGCGGCAGCTTGAGCAGCACCAGCGCGGTAATAATGGTGACGGCCAGCCCGATCGCCACTTGACGGAGCGACACGGCGGGGCGGTTCTCGCCGCACGCCCATGCGATCGCCAGCAACGCCAGCACGCCAAACGCCGATTGCAGTTGCAGCATGAATCCCCCGAAAAGCCCGGGAGCGATTATGCCAACCTTGTCGATTTGTGAAAGCCCAACTCGTATCCCGGACGCGCTTCGCTGCCCCCGGGGACACGAAAGTCAGCCCCGTCCGACGAACGGCATCTTGGTCGCCATGACCGTCATGAACAGCACATTGGCATCAAGCGGCAGGCCCGCCATATAGGCCACCGCATCGCCGACGGCCTTCGCGTCCATGCGCGGTTCGTGCTTCATCGTGCCATCAGGCTGCATCACACCGGGGCCGGCGACCATGCGGTCGGTCATCGGCGTCGCGGCATTGCCGATGTCGACCTGGCCGACCGCGATGTCGTACATGCGGCCATCCAGATTGGAAGCTTTGGTGAGGCCGGTGATCGCGTGCTTGGTCGACGTATAGGCGGCCGAGAAGGGCCGCGGCGCATGCGCGGAGATCGAGCCGTTATTGATGATGCGCCCGCCGCGCGGCTTCTGGTCCTTCATGATGCGGAAGGCATGCTGGGTGCACAGGAACGGGCCGGTGAGGTTGGTGTTCACCACCGCCTGCCACTGCTCGAGGCTCAGATCCTCGAAATTGACCGGCGGCGCGCCCATGCCGGCGTTGTTGAAGAGAACATCGAGCCGGCCATAGGTATCCATCACCTTGGCAAACAGCGCTGCGATCGAATCGGGCTTGGTCATGTCGGCGGAAACGCACAGGCTCTTGCCGACATTGTCGCCGAGCTTCCTGGTTTCTTCCAGCATCTCCATGCGACGCCCGGCGAGCACCACAGTGAAGCCGGCGTTCATCAGCGCCAGCGATGCCGCGCGTCCGACGCCGGTACCGGCACCGGTCACGAGCGCGATCTTGTTGGTTGCGTCGGCCATTATTTCCTCGCCTTCATTTCTTGGTTTCTGTTTCGGATTTGTAGGGTGGTCTCGGAATATTCTGGTGTGCCGCCCGCAAGGCCGCGGACCAGCGCGAACGCAGATCGTGGAAGTAGGGCTCGCCTGCCTCGATGCGGTGGTTGAGATCGGCCTCGCAGGCATCCGCGCGCACCACCAGCACGTCGATCGGCAACCCCACGCCGAGATTGGAGCGCATGGTCGAATCCATCGAGATCAGACCGGTCTTCAGCGCCTCATACAGTTCGACGTCGTAATGCATCGCGCGATCCAGCACCGGCTTGCCGTATTTGTGCTCGCCGATCTGCAGGTAAGGCGTGTCAGTGGTGCATTCGATGAAATTGCCGGCCGTGTAGACCATGAACAGCCGCATCCGCGAGCCCTTGATCTGGCCGCCGAACAGGAAGGAGACGTCGAAGGAGACGTCTTCGGATCGCAGCGCCTCGCCTTCGGTGGCGTGCACGGCGCGGATGGCGCGGCCGATGCGTTGCGCGGCCTGGAACATGGTTGGCGCGTTCATCAGCGTTTCGAGCTCGCCGGTGTGCGGATCTTCCATGCCCTCGGTGAGCGTCGACAGCACCGACTGGCTGATCGCCAGATTGCCGGCGCTGGCGATCGCCATGATGCGCTCGCCGGGCTTTGAGAAAACATGGAGCTTGCGGAAGGTCGAGACGTTGTCGAGGCCGGCATTGGTGCGCGTATCTGCGATCATGACGAGACCGTCCCGCACCAGAATTCCGCAGCAATAGGTCATTCCCGATCCCCGAACGCGCCTGATTTTTCGGCGCCAACTAGTAGCCAATTTCGAGGGGCCATCCAACCCCAATTCCCCGTGGCGGGGCATGCGCCCGGCCGGTCAAACCTCGAAACCGAAGGCGGGAGGGCACATGCGGAAATCAGCGCGGATTGGCTCGATTGCAGCCTTGTGACTGCTAGGCAGCGTGGGCGCCCAGGCAGGTCCCTGGGAAGGCGGCATAGTGGCCTACAACCAGGGGCGCGCTTAGCGCGAACCCGGATCTCGAGATTCCCCGGTGCGCAATTGCGCATCTGAGGTCTGGTGCTCGCGCACCATCCCGGAAGGAAATGCAAAATTCACGACTGCGACTGGCTTTGCCACTGACCCGGCCGCCCAGCCTGTTCGACCTTGACCGCAACCGTCAGCGTTTCCGTGCCGCCCCCATAGCGGGTGCCGCGTACCGGGGCTGCGCCGAGGTAGTCGAGCCCGATCGCGACGCGGGCGTGGGCGTCGGTGGTGCAGATGCCGTTGGCGGCATCGAAGCCGACCCAGCCGAGATCGGGCACGTAGGCTTCCGCCCAGGCGTGGCCCGCCTGCTGGTGAATCATGCCGTCAGAGCGCAGGAAATGGCCGGAGACGAAACGCGCCGGAACCCCGCCGGAGCGGGCGCAGGCGATGAAGATGTGCGCATAGTCCTGGCAGACGCCGCGCTTGAGCGCAAACGCCTCCGCCGCCGAAGTGCCCGAGTGGGTGGGGTCTTCGTCGAATGTCATATGCTCGTTGATCTGCACCATCAGCGCATGCAGGAAACCGAGCACGTCGCCATCGGACTCCGACCGCAGCTCGCGGGCAAAGGTCGCCATCGCCGGATTGACTTCGGTCAGCGCGGTTTGGCGCAGGAACAGGCTCGGCGGAAAGCGCTCGTCGGTACCGCGCAGCACGCCGCCAGTGTCATGGGTCTCGATCAGGCCCTCGACATGGATGGTGAGGTCGGCGATCGGCCCGTGGGTAAGCACATGCGTGACGTTGCCGAATGCATCCTGGTGCATGTCGAGGCGAGAGTCGGTCGAGACATCGATCTGCCATTCGGCGACATACTGCCCGTCATGGCTGCCGGGCGTCATCCGCAGGATCTGGATCACGCCGGTGGCCGACGGCTCGTAGCGATAGCTGGTGGAGTGGGCAATTCGCAGGCGCATGGCTTGACCCGGTTCGGATCGTCATGCCCGGGCAGTAGCGCGAAGCGCGTCTTCGCGCTAGATGTCCCGGGCATCCACGTTCTTCGGTTGGCATAGCAAGACGTCGATAGCCGGGACAAGCCCGGCCATGAACGGCATTCGGTTTTGTTCGTCCGAAATCTCAAATCAAATACTGCTTGGTGATGACCTCACCGAGCCGCGAATTGTCCGCGATGAACTCCTGGATGAACTCATGGACGCCGTGCTGGAAGATATCGTCCATATGGCTGTGTTCAAGCCGGTTGCGGACCCCGCGGGCGTGGCGCTGGGCGGCGCCCTGGCGACCGTAGGCGACGCCGATCTGGTCGAGATTGCGGACGAGGTTGCTGTAGCAGCTCGCCAGCGAGCGTGGCAGCGTGTCGTTGAGGATCAGGAGGTCGGCGATCAGCCACGGCTTTAGCGTCTCGCGATAGACCCAGTGATAGGCGGTCAGCGCGGAGACCGAGCGCAGGATCGAGGTCCACTGGTAGTAGTCCAGGGGACCACCGACGTGCTCCTCCTCGGGCAGCAGCACGTGATATTTCACGTCGAGAATACGAGCGGTATTGTCGGCGCGCTCAAGATGCAGCCCCAGCCGCGAGAACCAGTAGGCGTCGTTGCGCAGCATGGTCCGGTAGGCCGAGCCGTCGAACCGCAGCGAGGTCTCCTGCACGAAGCGGAGGAACCGCGCCAGTTCCTCGCGGCTCGACGTGCCCTTGCCCCAGACCTCCTGCAATTCGATCCACGCCGAGTTGATGGTGTCCCACATCTCCGATGTCAGCGCGGTGCGCACCGAGCGCGAATTGAGCCGGGCGGCCTCGATGCAATTCTTGATCGAGGAGGAATTGGAAGGCGAGAATGCCAGATATTCGACGACGTTCTGCTCGGTGGCTTCCGGATAGGCCTCGTAGAAGCTTGCGCTGACCCCGGCCGTCAGCAGCGCCGATTCCCACTCATTGGTCTTGCCGATATAGGCGGTGGGAAGCGCGGTGACTCGCAAGGTCGCATCGATGGTGCGCGCGATATATTCGGCGCGCTCGACATAGCGGGCCAGCCAGTACAGGTTTTCGGCGGTGCGCGACAGCATACGAAAATTTCGCCCTCTATTCGTCCAGTATCCAGGTGTCCTTGGTGCCGCCGCCCTGGCTGGAGTTGACCACCAAGGAGCCTTCCTTCAGCGCCACCCGCGTCAGTCCGCCCGGCACGATGGTGACGTGCTTGCTGCCGGTCAGCACGAACGGGCGCAAATCGACATGGCGCGGTGCGAGGCCGGAGGCGGTGCAGGTCGGGCAGGTCGAGAGCGCCAGCGTCGGCTGGGCGATAAAACCCTCCGGCTCGCGCTTGAGCTTGTCGCGGAACGCCTCGATCGTCGCCTTCGTCGCGGCCGGGCCGATCAGCATGCCGTAGCCGCCGGAGCCGTGGACTTCCTTGACGACCAGTTCGCTCAAATTGTCGAGCACGTAGGCGAGGTCCTTCGGCTCGCGGCAGCGCCAGGTCGGCACATTCTTCAGGATCGGTTCTTCGCCGAGATAGAACTTTACCACCTCCGGCATGTAGGAATAGATCGCCTTGTCGTCGCCAATCCCTGTGCCGACCGCGTTCGCCAGCGTGATATTGCCGGCGGCATAGGCCGACATCAGCCCGGGCACGCCGAGTGCCGAATCCGAGCGGAAGGTGAGGGGGTCGAGGAAATCGTCGTCGACGCGGCGGTAGATCACGTCGACGCGCTTCAGCCCCTCGGTGGTGCGCATGAACACCTCGTCGTTCTTGACGATGAGATCGCGGCCCTCGACCAGCTCGATGCCGAGCTTGTCGGCAAGAAAAGAGTGTTCGTAATAGGCGGAATTGTAGACGCCCGGCGTCATCAGCGCGACCGTCGGCTCGGCCGAGGCGGAGAGCGGCGCCACCGAGCGCAGCGCCGACAGCAATTCGTCCGGGTATCGCTCTACAGGTGCAACGCGGTGGCGGGCGAACAGGTCGGGAAACAGCCGCATCATGATTTCGCGGTTTTCCAGCATGTAGGAGACGCCCGAGGGCGTCCGCGCGTTATCTTCCAGCACGATGAAATTGTCGGCGTCGACCCGGACGATGTCGATCCCGGCGATGTGGACGTAGACGTCGTGCGGCACGCTCTGGCCGTTCATCTCGGGGCGGAAGACCGGATTTTGGAAGATCAGGTCGTCGGGAATGATGTTGGCGCGCAGGATGTCGCGGCCGTGATAGATATCTCGCAAGAACATGTTGAGCGCGCGCACCCGCTGCTTCAGGCCCTTCTCCAGAACAGCCCATTCCTTTGCCGATATAATTCGCGGGATCACGTCGAAGGGGATCAGCCGCTCCTGCGCCTCCGCATCACCATAGACCGCAAAGGTGATGCCGATCCGGCGGAACAACAGTTCCGCCTCCTGACGGCGATATTCCAGGGCGTCCGGAGGCGTCTCCTTCAGCCAGCGGGAGAGCTCCCGGTAGGCCGGGCGGAGGTCGCCGCCGGGCCCGTTCATTTCATCGAAGGCAACTGCCATAAATCCTGACTATCTCTCGAAGCCATGCGGCACGGTGCATGAGTTCACAGGATGGTAGCAAGGCTCGGGCCACCGCGATATGCATTGGCTTGCGGCATTTCGTGTGGGTAGCCGGCCGCGCTGCCCTAAAAAAGGGCTGCCGGGTGCTTATTTCGGCAGCAAATCCCCGTGACTTCAATGCGTTGCTTGCGCAAAGTACGGGGCAGGTGGGGAGAAGTCATGAGCGAGATCGTCACGGCGGGTATTCTGGTCATCGGCGACGAGATCTTGTCCGGCCGTACCAAGGACAAGAACATCGGGTTCATCGCCGAATACCTGACCAATATCGGGATCGATCTCAAGGAGGTCCGCATCGTCGCCGACGACGAGACCGACATTGTCGACGCCCTTAATGCACTGCGGAATCGCTACGCCTACGTCTTCACCACCGGCGGCATCGGACCGACCCATGACGACATCACCGCCGACAGCGTCGCCAAGGCTTTCGGTGTCGGGATCGGTCATCATCCGGAGGTGGTGGCGCGCTTCCGCGAGCGCTGGAGCGAGCAGGATCTGAACGAGGCGCGGCTGCGCATGGCGCGTGTGCCCGACGGCGCCGAACTGATCCAGAGCGCCACCATTTTGGCGCCCGGATTCAAACTCGGCAATGTAATAGTCATGGCCGGCATCCCCTCGATCATGCAGGCGATGATGGACATCGTCGCGCCCAAGCTGAAATCGGGCGTGCGGATGCTGTCGGACTCGGTCCGCGCCAATGCGCGCGAAGGCGATATCGGAGGGCCGTTGCGGGAGATCGCCATCGCCCATCCCGACACCATCATCGGCAGCTATCCGTTCATGGACGAGGACAAGAAGCCGAACACCAACCTCGTCGTCCGCTCGCGCGATCCCGACAAGCTCAACGCCGCGATGGCCGCGGTGAAGGAGATGCTGGCGGCATTGAACGTCACCACCCGGTAGCAGACAGGTAGGCGAAGCAGCGTGGCAGATAACAATTACGAACCGAGCGCCGAGGCGAAAGCCGGCCGGCCCTTTCCGGTGTCCTGGGACCAGTTTCACCGGGATTGCCGGGCGCTGACCTGGCGGCTCAACGAGGTTGGGCCGTTTCACGCCGTGATTGCGATCACCCGCGGCGGCCTGGTGCCGGCTGCGATCGTGGCCCGCGAGCTGGGCTTGCGCGTGATCGATACGGTCTGTGTCGCGAGCTACGACCACGACAAGCAGAGCGATCTGCAGGTGCTCAAGGGCGTTTCGCCCGATGTCGCCAAACTCGGCGGCGGCACCGGCAAGGGGCTGTTGATCGTCGACGACCTCGTCGATACCGGCACCACCGGCCGCCTGGTGCGCCAGATGCTCCCCGATGCACATTTCGCCACCGTCTACGCCAAGCCGAAAGGCAAGCCGCTGGTCGATACTTTCATCACTGAAGTATCGCAGGATACCTGGATCCATTTTCCCTGGGACACCGCGCTGTCGTTCCAGCCGCCGATCCGTCCGTGAGAGCGGAAGGCGAATAGCGAGTTGCGAATGGCGAGTAGGGAAAGATACCATTCGCCACTCGCCATTCACTATTCGCGCCCTTCACATGCCCTTGCAAAACCGCGTTACCCCTACCGGCGAGATCATCGCCACCCCGCATCGCGGCATGTTCACCGGCAACCGCGGCATCATTCATGATCCCGCGACGAAGACGCTACTAAAGAAGCGCTGGTCGAGCCCGGCCTGGATCACCTGCGTCTGCGAGTTCAGAGATTGGCGCCGGCCCGTGATGGGCCGGCGGAGCTGGACCGAGCTGTTCTTTCTCGACGAGGCGACCGCCTTCGCCGCCGGGCACCGCCCATGCTTCTTCTGCCGCCGCGACGACGCCAACCGCTTTCGCGCGGCGTGGGAAGAGGGCAATGGCGCGAAGGACATTCGTGCGCGGGAGATCGATGCAGTGCTGCATGGTGAGCGGCTGGAGCGCGGCAAGAAGCGGCTTCATCCGCCGCCGGTGCCGGTGGCGCAGTTGCCTGACGGCGCGATGGTGCAGCGGGGCGCCGAGAGTTTTCTGGTCCTGCAGGGCAGGGCACTGCAATGGTCGATGGCGGGATATCGAGAGATGGACGATGCGATGGAGGACGCCCTGCTACTGACGCCGCCATCAACATTGCGCGCTTTGAGCGCTGGGTATCGGCCGGTACTGCATCCGAGTGCGAGTTGAAGCGAGGGTGATGCTGCCTGCTTGCACGATGGGCCCTCTCTCCCGCAAGCGGGAACATCACCCCAACTTCTGCCGCGCCAGCCTTGCGCCCGCGCCGAGCGCGGCCAGCTTCGCCTCCGCGATATCTCTCCGCATCGGTGCCATGCCGCAATTGGTGGTCGCGACGATGTTGCTCTTCGGCACGAATTTCGACACCGCCTCGATCACCTGAACGATGTCTTCCGCGGTCTCCACCGTGTCGCTGGCAACGTCGATCACGCCGGCCTGGACGACCTTGCCTGGCAGCAGCGCCAGCAGATCCAGCGGCACTTTCGAATTGCGGCACTCGATCGCGACCTGCTGGATCGGGCTTTTCGCGATCGCCGGGAAAATATCCTCATACTGCCGCCACTCGCTGCCCAGCGTCTGCTTCCAGTCGGTGTTGGCCTTGATGCCATAGCCGTAGCAGATGTGAACGGCGGTGGTGCAGGTCAGGCCTTCGGCGGCGCGCTCCAGCGCTCTTATGCCCCAGTCGGAGACCTCGTCCATGAAGACGTTGAAGGCGGGCTCGTCGAACTGGATCACGTCGACGCCGTCGGCCTGCAACGCCCTGGCCTCGTTGTTGAGCAGTTCGGCAAAGGCGAACGCCATCTTGACCTTGTCGCCGTAATACCGGTCGGCGACAGTGTCGGCGATGGTCATCGGGCCGGGCAGGGTGAATTTCAGTTTGCGCGTGGTGTGGGTGCGGGCGACTTGGGCCTCGTCCGCATGGACACGCCCCTTGAGCGTCAGCGGTGCTGTCACCTGCGGCACCATCGCCTTGTAGCGGTCCTTGCGGATGCCCATTTCGACCTTGTGGGCGAAATCAATGCCCTCGACCTTCTCCAGAAAGCCGTGAACGAAATGCTGGCGGGCCTGCTCGCCCTCGGTGACGATATCGACGCCGGCATCCTCCTGCAGCTTCACCGCCAGCATGGTGGCGTCGCGCTTGGCGCGGGCGAGCTCGTCACCCTTTGATTTCCAGGGTGCCCACAGCGTATTCGGCTCGGCCAGCCATTCCGGCTTCGGCAAGGAGCCTGCGATCGTGGTTGGAAACAGCATGGGAGCCTCCCGATGGGTTCTGATTGAGCGCCTGTCTGCCATGACTTATGGTCGAGGTACAGAACAACAAAAGTCGCCATTGCCTGGAAAATCTCGATCATACTGGAGAGGAACTGGGGCTTTCGGTCGGCCGCGAGGCAGCCGTCGCGGAGGAGAGGCCCCTCCAGTGCCCTCATCCTTCGAGACGGGCGTTCCGCGCTCCTCAGGATGAGGCTCGAGAACCAACAAAAGGAAACCCCATGCTCGAATTCTTCTTCGATTGCTCCAGCCCCTGGACCTATCTAGCCTTCCACAACATTCAGCCGCTGGCAAAGGAGCTCGGCGTCGAGATCACCTGGCGGCCGATCCTGGTCGGCGGCATCTTCAACACCGTCAACCCGAGCGTCTATGCCGCTCGCGAGACGCCGGTGCCGTTGAAGGCGCGCTATATGAAGAAGGACCTCGCCGACTGGGCGCGGTCCGCGGGGCTTGCGATCAAGATGCCGCCGGCGGTGTTTCCGGTGAACAGCGTCAAGGCGATGCGCGGCTGCATCTGGCTCGGCCCAGAACCTGGCGAACGCATGGTGCCGTTCGCGCGCGCGGTGTTCGAGGCCTATTGGGGTGACGACAAGGACATCTCAAAGGATTCAGTGCTGTCGGAGATCTGCCAGAAGGTCGGCGTCGATCCCGTCAAATTCTTCGATGGCATCGGCCGGCAGGCGATCAAGGATCAGCTCAAGGCCAACACGGACGAGGTGATGGCGCGCGGCGGATTCGGTTCGCCGACGATCTTCGTCGGCAAGACCGACATGTATTTCGGCAACGACCGGATGCCGCTGATCCGCGAGGCGCTGGAGCGCGTGAAAGCGCGGGCCGCCTGATGCCGAAAGCCGTCGTCTGCCGCGAACTCGGCCCGCCCGAGAAGCTGCGCCTGGAAACCTTGGCCTCCGCGCCGCTGGCGCCGGGGCAGGTGCGCGTGGCCATCCGCGCCGCCGGGATCAATTTCCCTGATATCCTGATGGCCGCCGGCGAGTATCAGCTCAAGCCGCCGCTGCCGTTCACGCCGGGCGTCGAAGCCGCAGGCGATATCGTCGAGATCAACGGCCCTACGGGAGTCGCGGTGGGCGACCGGGTGATCGTGAAGATGCGGCACGGTGCCTATGCTGACGAAGCCGTCACCACGCCCTCGCAGCTCGTGCCGCTGCCATCGACATTCGACTACGCCGAAGGCGCGACGTTCCTGGCCGGCCACGGCACGGCCTATCACGCGCTGATCGACCGCGGGAAGCTTCAACCGGGCGAGGTGCTGCTGGTGCATGGTGCCGGCGGCGGCGTTGGCCTTGCCGCCGTCGAAATCGGGAAGATGCTCGGCGCCACCGTGATTGCGACCGCGTCAAGCGACGAGAAACTTGCGATCGCCAAAGCGAGGGGCGCCGATCATCTCGTGCGCTACGACCAGGAGCCTTTCCGTGATGCCGTCAAGCGCATCACCGACGGGCAGGGCGCCGACGTGGTGTTCGATCCCGTCGGCGGCGAGGTGTTCGAAAGCTCGATGCGCTGCATCAACTGGGGCGCGCGGCTATTGGTCATCGGCTTCACCGGCGGCATCGGGCTTGCCAAGACCAATCTGTTGATGATCAAGGGCGCGAGTGTGCTCGGCATCCGTGCCGGCGAAGCGGTGCGGCGAAATCCTGCGCTTGGCGAGATCAGGATCAAGGCGCTGACGGAATGGGCGGAGGCCGGAAGAATCCGCCCCAACGTCTCGCATCGGCTGCCGCTGGAGGAGTATGCGAAAGCGATGCGGCTGTTGATCGACCGCCAGGCGATCGGCAGGGTGGCGCTCACCATGGGATGATACTCTATCGTCGTCCCTGCGAACGCATGCGAACGCAGGGACCCATACAGCGTGATCTATCGAGAGAGATAGCAGACACCTGCCGCAAAACTACGGCCGGGGGTTATGGGTCCCGGCTCGCGCTCGCGTTGCTCGCTTGGCCGGGACGACGGGAAGTGAGTCTCGATAGCTCACTTATATTCCCGCTCCTGCCACCACGGGAAATAGTCGGGCATGTCGCTCGACACCTTGTTCTTGAACTCTGCCGGCCGCTTTTCCAAGAACGACACCACGCCTTCCTTGACGTCTTCCGAGCGGCCGCGGGCGTAGATGCCGCGGCTGTCGACCTTGTGGGCTTCCATCGGATCGTCGGCGCCCAGCATGCGCCACATCATCTGCCGGATCAGCGCTACCGAGACCGGCGCGGTCTTGGCGGTGAATTCCTTGGCGAGTGCGCGTGCGGTCGGCAGCAGATCGTCCGGCGGCACCACCTTGCTGACGAGGCGGCCGGCGAGCGCTTCCTGCGCCGGGAACACGCGGCCCGAATAGCACCATTCCAACGCCTGCGAGATGCCAACGATGCGCGGCAGGAACCAGCTTGAGGCCGCCTCCGGCACGATGCCGCGTTGGGAGAACACGAAGCCGAAGCGCGCGGCTTCGGAGGCGATGCGGATATCCATCGCGAGCTGCATGGTGACGCCGATGCCGACCGCGGGCCCGTTCACGGCCGCGATCACCGGTTTTAAGCATTTGAAGATGCGCAGCGTCACCTGGCCGCCGCCATCGCGCACCAAGGGATCGCTGTAATCGGCCGCGCCGCTCGCGAGCCGCTTCACCGGACCACGCCGCGCGTCGCGGTCGAACGTGTTGGCGCCAGAAGAAAGATCAGCGCCGGCACAGAAGCCGCGGCCCGCGCCGGTGACGATGATGGCGCGGACATTGTCGTCCTTGTCGGCGGCGTCGAAGGCGTCGATCAATTCCTGCTGCATGGTGCCGTTGAAGGCGTTGAGCTTGTCGGGCCGGTTCAGCGTGATGGTGAGAATCTGATCGTCGACCTCGTACGTGATGGTCTCATACGCCATTGGGTGTTCCTTCCTGGTGTTTTTTTCATTGGAGTTTCTAGCTCGTCATTCCGGGGCGCGCCACTTGGCGCGAGCCCGGAATCCATGCGTCCACGGCCGCGATCGGTGATGTGGACGCATGGAATCCCGGCCTGGCCCTGCGGGTCATCCCGGAATGACGGCGGTGGTTACTTGGCCGGCGGCGACGGCCACGGCCGCTGCGCACCGCGCAGGCCCTCGAATGCCTTGGCCATACCGAGCACGCCGAGATCGTCGAAGCGGCGGCCGATGATCTGCACGCCGATCGGAAATCCCTTGGCGTCGTATCCGCCATTGATCGAGAGTGCCGGGTTTTCCGCCATATTCCACGGCACGGTATAGCAGATGTGCTCGAACGGTCTGTCGGGATCGTTGATCGGTGCTGCGAACTCGGCCGGGAAGTTCACCACCGGCGACACCGGAGAGATCACGTAGTCGAGTTCGTGGAATAGCTTTGCTGCCGCGGCGCGGATCGCCATGGTGGCGTTAAAACCCCTGACGACGTCGACACCGGAAAGCTTTGCGCCGGCTTCTGCCCATCTGTGGATGTAAGGCAGCGTCTTGCCGCGCTCCTCGGGCGAAAGCTTTGAGAGATCGTCCCACAACCGGGCCCGCCAGAAGTTATCGAGCCCGTCGAGCATCTCGCGCGTCAGGATGCCGTTGACTTCGGTGACGATCGCGCCGGCGGATTCGAACGCCTTCGCGGCGTTGACGGCTACGTCACGCACTTCCTGCTCAAGCGGCTGGCCGGCACCGGGATCGAGCATCAGGCCGATGCGCAGCTTGCGCGGCGACTTGTCGAGCGTCTTCCAGTGGATGCTGCTGTCAGCCGGCAGACTCATGCCGTCGCGGCGATCCGGCTTCGCCAGCACGCACATCATCAGCGCGGCGTCGTCGACGGTGCGGGTGATGGGACCTGCGACCCGGCCGACATAGGGCGGGTCGATCGGAACGCGCCCGAGGCTCGGCTTCAGCGCGACGAGACCGCACCAACAGGCCGGCAGCCGCACTGAGCCGCCAATGTCGGTGCCCAGATGCAGCGGGCCGTAGCCGGCCGCGCCCGCCGCGCCCGCGCCGGAAGAAGAGCCGCCCGGGTTCTTGCTGCGATCCCAGGGGTTGCGGGTGAGGGGGTGGAAGCTGGAGAGGCCCGACGACAGCATGCCGTAATCTGGCATCGTCGTTTTGGAGAAGATGATCGCGCCGGCTTCGCGCAGCCGTGCGGCGGGCGGCGCGTCTTTCTCTGCCGGTACCAGCTTCACGCTGGCCGCGCCCAGCGGTATCGGCTGGCCTTTGGTGGCGATATTGTCCTTGATCGTCACCGGCACGCCGTCGAGCGTGCTCACAGGCTCACCTCTCTGCCAGCGGTCACTCGACGCCTTCGCGACCGCGCGCGCGCCGTCGGGATCGAACAGATAGAGCGCCCTGATGTGCGGCTCCCAGGCCGCGACGTGCTCGATCACTTCCTCCAGCACTTCCGAGGGCGAGAACTGCTTGGCGCGATAGCCGGCGATCAGGTCAGTGGCGGAAAGGTCATGCAGCGAGGTGACCTCTTCCTCGGGGGTGGGTTTCTGCATGCTAACCTACCGGGAGCCGGGTTTCGATGATGCGGGCGAACATGCTGGCGCCGATCGGCAGGATCTTGTCGTCGAGGACGTAGCCGGGATTGTGCACGGGCACCGAGCCGTCGTGGCCGATCCAGAAATAGGCGCCGGGCACCACCTGCATCATGTCGGCGAAATCCTCGCTCCCCATCTTCGGCTGCGAGCGCGTGAGCACCTTGGACGGATCGACTACGGTCTTCGCCACCGCTTCGACCACCCTGGACTGTTCTTCCTCGTTGACGAGGACGCTGAACGTGTCGCGGATGTCGATCGTGATCTCGCACTCGAACGTGGCGGCAACGCCGGCGCAGATCTTGCGCATGCGCTCGCGGATCAGCGTGCGCACGCCGTCGTCGAAGGCGCGCACCGTGCCGCCGAGCCTGGCCTCGCCGGGGATCACGTTGTTGGCGGAGCCGGCATGGATCTGCGTGACCGACAGCACCGCAGACTTCAAGGGATCGACGTTGCGGCTGACGATGGTCTGCAGGGCTTGGGCCAGCGTGGTCGCGATCACCACCGCATCCTTGGAGCGCTCCGGCATCGCGCCATGCGCGCCATAGCCTTGGACCGTGATGTCGAAGAAATCGGCGCCTGCCATCGCCGGTCCGGGCAGGATCGCGATCTCGCCGTGATTGAGATCCGGCGCGTTGTGCAGGCCATAGACCTCGTCGCAGGGAAACTTCTCGAACAGCCCATCCTTGATCATGGCGCGTGCGCCGCCGAGGCCTTCCTCGGCCGGCTGGAAGATGAAATGCACGGTGCCGTCAAAATTCTTCGTCTCGGCCAGATAGCGCGCGGTGCCGAGCAGGATCGTGGTATGACCGTCATGGCCGCAGCCGTGAAAGCGGCCCGGAATGGTCGAGCGCCATTTCAGGTTGGTATTTTCTTCCATCGGCAGCGCGTCCATGTCGGCGCGCAGGCCGATGCGCTTGCCGCCATCGCCCTTGCCCTTGAGCACGCCGATCACGCCGGTGCCGCCGAGGCCGCGATGGACCTCGATGCCCCAACCCTTCAGCTTCTCGGCGACGATCCCGGAAGTACGCACCTCCTCGAAGCCGATCTCGGGATGGGCATGCAGATCGCGGCGGATGGCGGTGAGTTCCTCGGCATAGCCGCCGATGCGTTCGATGATGGGCATGTCTTTTTATCCGGTGACTGAGGATTTTGAGCGTGAGGGAGCGAATGGGGCAAAGGCGGGGCCGTTCGGCTTGAGGCGGATGCCCGGACGCAGCCGCGTCCAGGGCAGCGCTGCGGTGTCGGCCGGCATCGCGCCTGGGGCGGCGCAGATCAAAAGCTTCTCGGCGATCGGTTCGAAATCGGCGCGGAAATGCACCGAGCTCTTGTTGACGAGAATTTTCTGTTCGGTCGGCTCGATGCCGACATAGCGATACATTGCTTGATCCGCGAGCTGCGCCTTGTAGGAGCCCACGACGACCCTGACATCACCGATGCGCAGGCAGGCCGAGGGGCCCATGTCCATGTCGCGGCCGCCGTAATAGGGGCCAGGCGCCACGAATTTTCCGTCCGACAATATTTCGACGACGAACGTTTCCTTGTATGGCGCATCGCCCGGGATGCCCGACTTGCCGCCGAGCGCCAGCATCACGGTGGCGCCGACGCCCGCCGCGTGCGCTGCCTTGGCCGACTCCGGATCGTAGATCACGCCAGTGGCGGCGCGGGACGCGTTGTTGCGTACCAGGGCGCGCAGCATGCCGGTGGTGTCGGAATCGCCGCCGGCGCCGGGGTTGTCCTGGGTGTCGGCGATGATGATCGGCTTCTTCGCCGTTTTCGCAAGCTCGATGGCGAGGCGCACGCCATCATCGGGCGAATAGATGCGGCCGTCGAAATCGTCTTCATGGCTCTCGACGAGCGCGACGATCTTGTCGGCGGCGGCGTCCGCGTCGGCCTGCGTCCTTCCATAAGCGAACACGCTCGGCCCGCAATGGGGAAAATCCGCAGCCGGGAAACCCGGTGCAAAGGACAACGTCGGCACCGCGTCGCCTTCGAACGCCGCGAGCTGCGCGTAAATGCCCCTCGTCGGCTGGTCGTTGGTGCATTGCCAGGAGATCGGAATCAGGAATGGCAGTTGCCGGAAGGCTTTTGCAAGGCGCTGCCCGGTCTCCAGCAACAGCGCCAGGTGTTTGGCACAGGCGCGTCCGGTATCGGCCATATCGATGTGGGGATAGGTGCGGTAGGCGATCAGCGCATCCGCATGCGCGATCATCTCGGGCGAGACATTGGCATGGAGATCGAGGCTTGCGACCAGCGGTAGATCGGGGCCGATCACCTTGCGCACGCGCGCGAGGATTTCACCTTCGCCATCGTCATGCTGCTCGGTCACCATGGCGCCGTGCAGATCGAGATAGACGGCATCGATCGGCCCGGCTTTGGCGATACCGTCGACCATCTCCTTCATGACGCGCTCGAAGGCATCGGTCGTGACATGCGCCGACGGGCTGGCGGCTGCGGAGACGGTCGGGACCAGCTCCCAGCCATTGGCTTCGGCCGCTTCGACAAAGCCGGCAAGGCCGACATTGATCTTGCGCATGACCTTGAGGACATCAGGCCCATGCGCCATTGCCGGCCAACCGCCGCCATGAACAAAATCAGCATAGGTCGCCTTGGTCGGCGCGAAAGTGTTGGTCTCGTGCAGGAAGCCGCCAACGGCGATGCGGGTCATAGTGCCTCAGCCAGTGTTTTGGTTGGGGGACGTTAAGCGGGACATCGTGGCAAGCGCAAGGAGTGAAGCAATTCCGTTTTGCATGCCGCCCCACCGTCATTGCGAGCGAAGCGAAGCAATCCATTTCACCGGATGGATTGCTTCGTCGCTTTCGCTCCCTTGCGCAAACGCGTTGCGTTTGTCGCAGGCAACGACGGGGAGAGGCCTTCGCGCTACTCCGCCGCCACTTCCACAGGCCGGAAATTGGCAAAATCCCAGCCGCGGCCGGGTGCGGCATCGAGCAATGCCCTGGTATAGGCCTGCTGCGGGTGGGTCAGCACCTGCGCGGCCGGGCCCTGTTCGACGATCCGGCCATGCTGCATCACAGCGACGTCATCGCAGATTTGCGCCGCGACGCGAAGATCATGGGTGATGAACAACAACGCAATGCCCAGCCGCTTCTGGATTTCGTCGAGCAGTTCGAGCACCTGCGCCTGCACGGAGACGTCGAGCGCCGAGACCGCTTCGTCCGCAACCAGCACGTCGGGGTCGAGCGCGAGCGCGCGCGCAATCGCGATGCGCTGACGCTGTCCGCCGGAGAACTGATGCGGGTAGCGCGACACTGCATCGGCCGGCAGATCGACCAGTTCGAGCAGATCGCGCGCCTTCGCCAGCGCTTCCGCACGCGGCATGCCATAATTGATCGGACCCTCGGCAATGGTTTCGCCGACGGTCACGCGCGGATTGAGCGAGCGGTAGGGGTCCTGGAAGATGATCTGGATCTTCTTCCGGTGCGGCTGCAAGAGCCGGCGCGACAGCTCGGAGATTTCGCGGCCCGCGAGCCGCACGCCGCCGGACGTCGGATCGATCAGGCGGACGATGCAGCGCGCCACCGTCGACTTCCCGGAGCCGCTTTCGCCGACGATGCCGAGCGTGCGGCCCTTGCGCAAAGTGAGGGTGACGTCCTTGGCGGCGGCGACTTCGCGCGCCTTTCCGAGGAAGGAACGCTCGCGATAGACCTTGCCCAGTTCGTTGGCTTCCAGCACGACAGGTTCGTCGGTCTCCACGCGGGGCGCCCGCGGCACCAGGCTCGGCACCGAGGAGAGCAGGTTGCGGGTGTACTCCATGGTCGGCGTGCGCAAAATGCTGTCGAGCGGGCCAGTCTCGACGAGCCGGCCGTGGCGCATCACCGCGACGCGATCAGCGATCTCGGCGACCACGCCCATGTCATGGGTGATGAACAGCACGGCGGTGCCGTGATCGCGCTGCAGGTCGCGGATGAGGGTGAGGATCTGCTTCTGCGTGGTGACATCGAGCGCCGTCGTCGGCTCGTCCGCGATCAGGAGTTTCGGTTCGAGCACCAGCGCCATCGCAATCATGATGCGCTGGCGCTGTCCGCCCGACAGCCGGTGCGGGTAGGAGGCAAAGATGCGCTCCACGTCAGGCAACCGGACATGCTCCATCATTGCCAAAATCTTCTGGCGGCGGGCGCGGGCGTCGAGATCGGTGTGAGCGCGCAAGACTTCGTCGATCTGGCGGCCGACCGGCACCACCGGGTTGAGCGCCGTCATCGGCTCCTGAAAGATCATCGCCATCCTCGTGGCGCGCAACTGCCGCAGGCGCTTGTCGGTGGCCGTGAGCAGTTCCTCGCCGACCAGCTTGACGCTGCCGCCCGAGGGCACCAGCGCGCCCTTTTGCAATAACCCCATCACGGTCAGCGACGTCACCGATTTGCCGGAGCCGCTTTCGCCGACAACGCAGAGGGTTTCGCCCTCGTGCACCTGCAGCGAGACGCCGTCAATGATGCGCTGACCGGAAGGATTTTTGCCGAGGCCGACGACGAGGTTGTCGATATCGAGGATGATGCTTTTCATTTCTTGCAATGCCGTCACTTCCCGGCCTCCCGTTGTTTCATGCGCGGATCGAGCGCATCGCGGGCGGCGTCGCCGATCAGGTTGACGCTGAGGATCGCGATCGACAGCAACAGCCCCGGCCAGAAGATCAGCGACGGCTTGACCTGGAAGTAGGCGCGGCCCTCGGCCATGATGTTGCCCCAGGTCGGCGTTTCCGGGCTGATGCCGGCGCCGAGGAACGACAGGATCGCCTCGGTGAGAATGGCGGAAGCGCAGACGTAAGTGCCTTGCACGATCAGCGGCGCCACCGTGTTCGGCATCAGATGCCTCCACATGATCTTGGGCAGGCTGGTGCCGACCGAGATCGCGGCTTCAACATAAGGCTCTTCGCGCGCCGACAGCACGACCGAGCGCACCAGCCGCGCCACGCGTGGAATTTCGGGAATCGTGATCGCGACCAGCACGGTCATTAGGCTGGCGCCCGACAGCGACACCACGGCAATCGCGAGCAGGATGGAAGGGATCGCCATCAAGCCGTCCATCACCCGCATCATCACGGCGTCGACCCATTTGAAGAAGCCGGAGACGAGGCCGATCACGAGGCCGATGCCGATCGAGAAGACCGCAGCACCCAGGCCGATCAGGAGCGAAATCCGCCCGCCATAGATGATGCGCGAGAGCACGTCGCGGCCGTACGCGTCGGTGCCGAGCAGGAACTGCGCGCTTGATGGTTTCAGCCGCTGTGCCGGCGCCAGCAATTGCGGATCGTGCGGCGCGAGCAGGGGGGCTGCGATCGCCATCGCGATGACGAGTGCGAGGCAGACGGTCGCGGTCGCGATGATCGGCGTCGCCGTGAGGAATCCAAGTCTCGGCCGGAACGGCGTGGTGACAGGGATTGACGGTTCGGGAAGGGTTTCGATCGCCATCAGTAGCGAGCCTCAATAACGAATTCTGGGATCAAGCAGGGTGTAGGCGACGTCGATCAGGAGATTGACGGTGACATAGATCAGCGACGTCAACAGGATCATCGCCTGGATGACGGGATAATCGCGCGCCAGCACGGCATCGACCGTGAGGCGGCCGATGCCGGGCAGGTTGAACACGCTCTCGGTGACCACGACGCCGGAAATCAGCAGCGCGAACCCCGTTCCGATCACGGTGATGACGGGCACGGCCGCGTTGCGCAGGGCATGGCGCAGCAGCACGCCGGTCTCGCTGATTCCTTTGGCGCGCGCGGTGCGGACGTAATCCTCACCTAGCACGTCCAGCATTGCGGCCCGCGTCATGCGCGCGATCAGCGCGACATAGATAAACGACAGCGTGCAGGTCGGCAGGATGATGCGCTCGAAGAACGGACCAAAGCCGGCCGTGATGCTGCGGAAGCCCTGCACCGGCACCCAGCGCAGGTCGATCGCAAAGATCTGGATTAGAACATAGCCGATCACGAACACCGGCACGGAGAAGCCGATCACCGACAACCCCATCACGAAGCGGTCGATCCAGGTGCCGTGCTTCCACGCGGCGATGACGCCGAGCGGCACCGCTACGACAATCGCAAGGATGATGGTGGACAGTGCAATCGAGATCGAGGGCTCGACGCGCTGACTGATCATCTTCAAGACGGGCACGTTCGAGATCAAGGAGACGCCGAGGTCGCCTTGCAAGAGCTTGCCGATCCAGGTGAAGAATTGGGTGTAGAGCGGCTCATTGAGGCCGAGCGAGGTGCGGATGCGCTCGAGCTGCTCCGGCGTTGCGTTGTCGCCGGCGAGAATCGCGGCGGGATCGCCGGGCGTCAGCCGCAGCAGAAGAAACACAAACAGCGCCACCACGCCCATGACGGGAATGGCGGCGAGAATGCGACGAAGCAGATATCCGAGCATCTTGATCCATTAGTTGTAGGTGAATTGGGCAGCGCCGCCCTTAGACTTCGTTTCCGCGCCACCAGCGTAGCATTTCAGCAAGTCCCGTGCCATTGCGCCTGCGTTTTTTGCGATGCAGCTAATCGGTTCGGGGCCGACATGTCCCCCGCGTCATTGCGAGAAGCCAACGGGTTGCGCGAATGCGCGCCCGATGACAGGCTCCGCGAGGAAGCAATCCACTCTTCCGCGTGCGCTGATGCATGGATTGCTTCGCTTCGCTCGCAATGACGGCGGAGGGACCGCCTCACTCCAGCGTCGCCAAAAGTCCCGCCATCAGGCGCCCGCGTTCGGCGAGGCTGTCTACTTCAATATGCTCGTTCAGCGTATGCGCATCGGCGCCGCGGACGCCCAAGCCATCGAGCGTCGGTATGCCCATGGCGCCGGTAAAATTGCCGTCGGATCCGCCACCGGCGCTGCCATGGGGCAGTTCGAGGCCCAACTGCGCGGCAATCCCGCGCGCCTTTTCGTATAACGCCATGGTGCCGGCATCTGGTTCCCACACCGGACGGGTGACGCCGCGGGTTACCGTGAACGTGACGTCGTTGCTGGTGCATGACAGCGCCAGCATGCGCTCGACGCCGCGATCGAGATCGGCCTGGCGCTTGGCCATGCTCAGCGCTTCGCCGGTGCAGGTGGTGGCGACGCAATTGACCCACTGGCCGCCATGCACGATGCCGACCGAGAACGTACAATCTTCGGTCGTCATGCCGTCGATTGCGATAATCTGGCGTGCCATTTCGCGGATCGCGGAACGGCCGGAAGAAAGCGTGGCGCCGGCATGGCTCGGCTTGCCGACGGCTTCGAGATTGAAGCGCGCAATCGCATAGCGTCCGGTGACGACGCCATTGTTGGGCCGTCCGGGCTCCGGCACCAGCACGTACTTGTTGCGCGCGGCTTCTGCCTCGATGATGTCTCGGGTCGAGGGCGTGCCGACTTCCTCGTCGGGCGTGAACAGCACCGTAATCGGCAGCGGCGTGGTGAACGCGGCGCGGGCCAATTGCCGGATCGCTTCCAGCGAGAGGTAATTGCCGCCCTTCATGTCGAAGATGCCGGGGCCGAAGCATTTGTTGCCTTCGCGCCGCCATCGCAGCTTTTCGATGGTGCCAACGGGGTGGACGGTATCCATGTGGCCGGCGATCAGGATGCCGGGCTCGCCTTGCTTCGGATGCGGAAAGCGGGCGCGGACGCAGCCGGCAAATCCCTGGCGGCCGGCGATGCGCTCGATGGTCGCACCCATAATGGCCATGTCGCGCGCGGCGAGGTCGAGCATGCGTTCCACCGCAGCCCTGTCCCAGGTCGGGCTTTCGCACTCCACCCAGCCGCGCAACCCCTGCAGCATGGCCTCGGAATCAAAGGGAAGATTGGCTGGGTTCATGGACTTCCTTTGGTTTTCTTAATCTTGGGTTTCGACCGACAGGGCACCGGCCCCGAAGTGTACGAGAATGATCTCGCGCGGATTTGTAAAGTGAAACATGAACGCGCGTCCCGCGGTATCCGCAGCGCCGTGGCCACCTCAAAGCGGATTGACGCGCCGCGCGCTTGATGCAAGTCTTCAAATAGTCAGGATTTACAGCGTGTTAGTTCGCCCAAATAACGAACCGCATGCATAATGAATCAGCGGACTTTGAACAGTTTCACGTCAGGAGGAGATCGAATGTTCCACATCATGCGTTGGAAACGTCCCACGATAGCGACTGCTTTGTCGGTGCTTGCGCTGTCGGCGGCGCTGACGTCGCTGGGCCCGACTTCGCAGGCCACGGCCGCCAGCAAGAAGACCATCACCGCCGTGATGCATTCGGACCTGCGCGTCATCGATCCCGGGTTCACCACAGCCTACATCACGCGCGACCACGGCTACATGGTCTACGACACGCTGCTGGCGACCGATTCCAACTTCAAGGTCCAGCCGCAGATGGCGGACTGGAAAGTCTCAGATGACAAGCTGACTTACACCTTCACCTTGCGCGACGGCTTGAAGTGGCATGACGGCACGCCAGTGACGGCGGAGGATTGCGTCGCCTCGCTGAAGCGCTGGGGCAGGAACGACAATATGGGCCAGAAGCTGATGGACTTTACCGCCAGCATCGAGCCGATCGACGCCAAGAGCTTCGCGCTGAAACTAAAGGAGCCCTACGGCCTGGTGCTGGAATCGATCGGCAAGCCGTCGTCCTACACACCGTTCATGATGCCGAAGCGGCTCGCGGAAACGCCCGCCGGTCAGCAGATCAAGGAGCAGGTGGGATCCGGCCCCTTCAAGTTCGTGCAGGCTGAATTCCAGCCGGGCGTAAAGGCGGTCTATGAAAAGAACGCCGACTACGTGCCGCGCAAGGAGCCGGCGAGCTGGACCTCCGGCGGCAAGGTGGTGAAGGTCGATCGCGTCGAGTGGATCACCATGCCGGATGCGCAGACCGCGGTGAACTCGCTGCAGTCGGGCGACATTGATTTCGTAGAGACTCCGTCCTTCGACCTGTTGCCGGTGGTCGCCGCCAACAAAGACATCAAGATCGAGATATTGAACAAGCTCGGCTTCCAGACGCTCGGCCGGATGAATTTCCTCCACCCGCCGTTCGATAACGTCAAGGTTCGCCGTGCTGCGTTGCTGGCGATGAACCAGAAGAACGTGCTGGATGCGCTGGTCGGCAATCCCGAATACTACAAGACCTGCGGCGCGTTCTTCGTCTGCGGCACGCCGCTGGCGACCGAGGAAGGTTCAGGAAATCTGACCAAGGGCGGCAGCATGGCGGAAGCCAAAAAGGCGCTTGCCGAATCCGGCTACGACGGCACCCCCGTCGTGATCATGGCGCCTGGCGACGTGGTCACGCTGAAGGCGCAGCCGATTGTCGCGGCGCAGTTGTTGCGCGACGCCGGCTTCAAGGTCGATCTGCAGGCCACCGACTGGCAGACCGTGGTAGCGCGCCGCGCCAGCCAGAAGCCTCCGAAGGAGGGAGGTTGGAACATGTTCTTCACCAACTGGGTCGGCGCCGACGTGATGAACCCGATCGCAAACGCCTCGATCGGCGGCCGCGGCACCAAGGGCGGCTGGTTCGGCTGGGCAGAAAGCGCCAAGATCGAGGAGCTGAAGGACAAGTTCGCGCGCTCTTCTTCGCCGGAGGAGCAAAAGAAGATCGCCGCAGAGATCCAGAAGGAAGCCTATGAGCAGGTGATCTATATCCCGCTCGGCCAATACCTCACGCCGAGCGCGTGGCGGAAGTCGCTGACCGGTGTGCTCGACGGCCCGGCAACGCCGGTCTTCTGGAACATTGACAAGAGCGAGTAGGGCGGTTCGCCTTAAGTCGAACATCAAGCAAACGCGACGGAGGACTGTTCCTCCGTCGCGTTTTGATTTTCGTCGTCAGCAGTGGGTATCGCGTACCAGCTCCGGGCCGTCATTCTCAAGCGGCGGAGAGACTTGCGGCGATGGCGGCGACGGCGAGCGCTGATCTCGCGCTTGCTTGCGCTCGGCTGCAGCCTTTTCTCGATCTTTTTCACTTGTCATGTTGTCATACTCCATTTTTGTGCACGACAACATTTTTGCGGGCGTTGCGTTCCTCACGCTGGATGCGCGGCCAGATGTTCCAGCAACAATTCGCACACACGCTCCGGCGCCTGATCTGCCGCAAAATGTCCGATGCCGGGCAGCACCTCGAAACGATAGGGCGCGGCGATGAAATCCACCGTGCCTTCGGCGGCGGCGCGACCGACGGTGTCGTCGGCGTCGCCCCAGATATAGAGCGTCGGCGCGCGGATCGGACCGAGCGGGCTGCGGATCGCGCCGCGTGCGCGATACCATGCGAGCGCTGCTTCCATCGCGTCCTTGTTGCCGAGCACGGCAAGATGCCTCTCGATCGCATCAGAGGGAACGCCATTGGCGGCGAGACGCTCGCGCAGCCATTTGGCATCGTTCGCGAGCACGACATCGGCGGCATCCGGCTCCAAAAACGCCTTGTGATGCTTTGAGCGCTGCGCCTGCTCGCCGTCGGTTGCCAGCGCGCGGTTGAATGCGTTCGGGTGCGGCCGCGAGAGAACGGTGAGCGACGCCACCCGCTCGGGATGGCGGTCGGCGATGCCCCAGGCGATGCTGCCGCCCCAGTCGTGGCCGACCAGATGAAACCGCGCGTTGCCATGGCCGGCAGCCGCCACAATCGCCATGGCGTCGTCCATCAGGCGGTCGATCAGGTAGTGCGAAAATTCCCGTGGATCGGGCCGTGCGCCCGGCGAGTAGCCGCGCTGGCTCGGCGCAATGGCGCAATAGCCCATATCGCCGAGCGCCGTCACCTGCGCACGCCAGCAATGCATCGATTCCGCAAAGCCGTGCAGCAACAGCACCAGCGGCGCACCGGGCGTGCCCGCGGCGATAGTGTCGAACACAAGATGCGGCGCGATGGTGATTTGTTCATAGGCCGGCATCCGACCATCCTAGGGAGACAAATCCGGCCGGCCGATGATGGAATTGTGCAACGGCTGAAAAGTGCTGTATTGGGAGGCGCGACCGGATGCCTAAGGGGACAATCGTTGCACTATTTGAGGTCGATCATATTCGATACGGCGGTGGTAATCCTGACGCTTGCCGTGTCGCTGACGGTGCCGTTCATGTGGCTGTTCAATGCCAGCGGCGCGACGGTGCGTGCGGTTTCGCAGGTCTGGGTCAACGGCATCTTGTTTCTGATGAAGCATGTCGTAGGCCTCGATTACACGGTGCAGGGCCGCGAGAACGTGCCCGACGGTCCCTGCATCATCGCCTGCAATCATCAGTCGCTGTGGGAAACCGCGGCGCTCTGCGCGCTTTTCCCGAACGCCAGCATCGTCGCCAAGAAAGAACTGCGCAAGGTGCCGTTCGTCGGCTGGTTCCTGGAGCGCTATCCGATGATTTTGGTCGATCGCTCGGCGGGACGCCATGCGCTGCGCCAGATGGTCGATGAAGCCAGGCGCGCGACCGGCGAGGGCCGTCAGGTCTTGCTGTTTCCGCAAGGCACCCGCCAGGCGATCGATGAGCCGATGAGATTCCAGTCCGCTGGCATCTCGGCGCTCTATACCAACCTCGAAGCATCAGTCGTGCCGGCCGCGTGCAATTCCGGACTGTTTTGGGGCAAGAAGACGCTGATCATGCACTCCGGCACCGTCACGCTGTCCTTCCTGCCGCCGATCGCGCCGGGCCTGCCGCGCAAGGAATTTCAGGAAAAGATGGAGCGGGCGATTGCGGAGGAGGCGAGCCGGCTGCTTACGCTGAGCAAGGCGAAGGTGCGCTAGGCGGAGCGACGCGCGGCAACCCAGCCTGCCAGTGGCGCAAGAAACGCCACGCACCAGATGAAATGCGCAACACTTGGTGCGACGAAGGCCGCACCGATACCGATCACGAACACGACAACCGGAAACAGCGCCGTCACCAGCAATTGCGGATCGCTGCGTCCTCGCAGCGCCAGAATCCACAACAGCGCGTTCAGCGAGGCGATCACGGTCAGGTGGATTCCATAGATCACCGCGACCACGCCATCGAGCCAGTAGCTGCCGTAGAGGCCGTTCGTCACCGGCAGGATGATGATCGACAGCAGAAAGAACAGATTGAGGAACACCACGCCGCGGCCGGCTTCCGGCGCTATCGCAAGCCGCCGGTGATGGCTGAACCAGAACAGGCCGGCGACGACGAAGCTGATCGTCAGCGCGATGACGGGCTGGGCATAGACGCGAAGCACGTCGTGCCAGTCGGGCGCTTGCGTAAAACTAGAGGCTTTCGGCAGGTCATAGGCGAGCAGGGTCATGGCAACGCCGAAGATGGTGTTGCTCAGCATCTCCAGCCGGCGCATTTCGAACAGATGAATTTGCGGCAATGTGATCCCCCAGTCTCCCCTGATCGGTCCACGCTTTCGCTTTGCTCGCCAGGGTGGCTTACCAAGCCGTAGCTCGCGGACGCAAAGCCCGCCTTCGCCTGTCGGCTTCGGCGTGGCAGCCCTCACTCGCTTCGCGAGCGAAGGCTGGTGCGGGCGGCCGGACTCGAACCGGCACAGAGGTCATCCTCCGAGGGATTTTCTTACCAGCTACGGCTTTCGCCGCCTCGCCAGCGTGGGCATCCGCGCTGGTTCGTTTGTGGTCTGGACTATACCTTCACCATTGGCGCGTTCGCGCCTTTAGGTGCTGCCCGTCTAGTCTCTACACCTTCGCACTAACCGTTAGGTTCGGGCGCTTGGCTCGGGATTGCCATATGACAGGTTTCCCCGAATTTGAGCAGTTCTACAGCTTGGGTTTCCCCAAGAGCACTCAAATGCTTAAGTCCCTTGCGTCTACCATTTCGCCACGCCCGCTTTCACCAGAAGATCAGATACTTAGCGCGTTTTCCGGAGAAGTGAAATTGGGATAACCTCCGGCCCAAACGCTCCCCACCTTTAAGTGAGCGCGGGCGTAGAAGCAAAGCCTCAATGCGGACACTTGGGGTGTTTACCTGCGGCGAGCTTTAGGCAATCTCAAGATTATCGACTTAACGAAGGTCCGATGCCCAACTCGCTGTCCCATCGCCGGTTATTCTCGCGCAGCCTCGCGGCGTCGGCGCTGGTTGCGCTCGGAGCCGGCCTGTCCGGTTGCGCCGGCATCAGCGACACCATTTCGCCGGCCTTTGCCGATCCCGCCAAATACGATCTGTACGATTGCAAGCAGCTCGAGACCGAGCGCAAGAGCCTCGCGGCGCGCACCGCGGAGTTGCAGGGGCTGATGACCAAGGCCGAAACTGGCGTCGCCGGTCCCGTGGTGGCGGAGGTCGCCTATCGTAACGACTACATCGCGTTGCGCGGACAGTCGAAGCTGGCCGATGAAGCCTGGCAGAAGAACAGGTGTCAGGAACCGAAACCGGAAGCCAGGCCGGCGCCGGTCCCGCCGTCGATCACGCCGGCTCCCGTTGCCAAGGGTCGTACGAAGGCAAGCCGGGCGGCAAATTAGAACGTTGTCGGGTGCGGCCTCGAACTTCGCTCTACAGCCGCCAATTATAAATCCAGTCCTGCCGTGCCAGCATGCGCTCCGGGCCCATCGCCTTGATCGCGAGGTCGCGCGCCAGCGCCAGCGGTCCGGTGAGATGATAGATGCGTCCCTGTTGTCGGGCCGCACGCTGCACCCGCAGCACGCGGCCGCGCCGCTGCCGGCCATAACGCTTCAGTGCCGCCGGGATGCCTGCGACAGGATCGCAGGGGCTTTCGCTCAAGCATTTGGCGAGCACGGCGGCATCCTCGATCGCCATTCCCGCACCTTGCGCGGCAAACGGCAGCATCGCGTGCGCAGCGTCGCCGAGCAGCGCGATCGCACCGTCGGTCCATTCGCCGACACCGGGCAGCGTGAACAGCGCCCAGCGCCGCCACTCGTCGACGGCCCCGATCAGCATCCGCGCGGTCGCGGGCCAGCGCTGCGAGGCGAACGCGTTTCTCAGTTCGTTGGCATCGCCCGGCGCGCTCCAGCCCGGCCTGTTCCAGGTTCCCGGCACGATAGCGACCACGTTGATCTGCCGCGCGGCCGAGATCGGGTAGGCGACCAGATGCGCGTCCGGTCCCATCCAGAGCTGCACGCGGGCAGCGGTATATTCGCGCGGCAGCGCGGTCGCATCGAGGGTTCCGCGCCAGGCGATCAGGCCGGAAAACTGCGGTTGCACCTCCGGTAACAAATGGTTCCGCACCGCGGACCAGATGCCGTCGGCGCCGACCAGCGCCGCCGCCAACTCCTGTTGGCGTGCATTGCCGCGCCGCTGCACCACGGTCAGCCCCTTGGCGTGCGAGGTCACGTCTTCGAACTGGCAACCAAGCCGCAGGTCGATGTCCGGATGGTCGTTGACCGCTGCCTGCAGGGCGCCTTGCAGGTCGGCGCGGTGCATCACCCAATAGGGCGCGCCGGCGCGAAGGCCGGCGGCCTCGCCGAGCGGCAGGCGGGCGATCTCACCGCCCGCACGCGCGCTCACGATGCTAATGGCCTCGGGTGTCACGGCGCGTGGCGCAAGGCGCGGCCGCAGGCCGAGGTCGACCAGGATCCGGCTGGCGTTTGGCGAAAGCTGCAAGCCGGCGCCGGCTTCCTCCAGCCGCTCGGCCTTTTCCAGAATGATGACGCGGAAGCCTTTGGCTGCGAGCGAAAGCGCTGCCGTCAGTCCCCCGATCCCGGCACCAGCAACGATGATGGTGCGCGCGGCGGCCACCGAAAGGTCAGGCGACCTTGTCCCTCAGGACGCATTCGGGCGGGCGGGCTTCGCCTGCGGCGAGGTCGGGGGCAAAGCGGTACAGCGTCGAGCAATAGGGGCAGATGATCTCGTTGTCGTTGCCAAGATCGAGAAACACGTGGGGATGATCGAACGGCGGCTTGGCGCCCACGCACATGAATTCCTGCGAGCCGATCTCGATTACCGAGACTCCGGCGTCGTTATGGAAATGCGGGACGACATGGTCGGACATCAGCTTCACCTTGGATTTCAACGATGAGCGCACGCAATCAACGCGACGGCTTCGAAATGCCGCGCACCATAGTGGGGGGTGCCGATGATTCCTAGAGCCGATTCGGGATGTCCCCGCCGCACATTTGCTCATGCAAATTCGACACAATCTTGTCGTCGGAGAAAAGCCCTTCTTTCGTCGAGGCAGTTGTGTCGTAAAAACGGCATACCATCTTGAGAAAGGCGAAAACATTGGACTTTTTTGGATGAGGCGATTGCGGTTCGGTTCGGCTCTGGCAGGGGCGCTAGGATGCTTGGCGCTCAGCGTGGCGGTATCCGCGGCGCTGTGGCCGCATGCCCGCGAGGCCGGCGCCATTCTGGCCGCGCAGGACGATCCCGCGACACTGGCCGACGTCCAGATCAACTCCGCGTTGCGGGCCAACCAGGCGCTGGTCGCCAGCCATATCGAGGCAGCGCTCGCGGAGGGCGATTCCGATCTCGCCAACAGCTTCATCGAACTCGCCCGCGACAAAGGCATTGCCGTCAGCGACGAACTATCGAAGCGCGTCAGCGATGCCGTTACCGACGCAGGTTCGGCATCGCATTTTGCCAAGCGCTTTGCCACGGGTTTCGTGGTCGGCAATGCCGACGATGTCGCAAGCCTGTCGGGTACGGTTGCCGGCGACCTCTTCGTCTACGGCGATATCAGGGACGTTGTTCGCGAAGGCAAGCACCTGGCTACGGGCGAGGACGTGGACCGGCTGGTGCTGGGCCTGGCGACGGTCGGGCTCGCGGTGACCGCCGCGACCTACGTCTCCATCGGGGGTGTTGGTCCGGTGCGCGCCGGCCTCAGCATGGTCAAGAGTGCCCGCAGGGTCGGACGTCTGGGCGAGGGGCTGACGCAATGGGCAGGCCGCTCGGTGCGCGAGGTCGTCGATGCGCCGGTCCTGCAGCAGGCGGTCGCGAAAGGTTCGGTGCTGCGGCCGGGCCAGACCATCAGCGCAATCAAGGCAGCGTTCCGCGCCGAGAAAGCCGGTGCGCTGGTGCGGCTGGCGAAAGATGTCGGACGCGTCGGCGAAAAGGCCGGCACGCGTGGCGCGCTCGACGCACTGCGCATCGCGCAAGGCCCGAAGGACATCGCCCGCGCTGCGCGGCTTGCCGAATCCAAGGGCGGCCAGACCCGCGCGATCTTGAAGGTGCTCGGCCGCAGCGCGCTGCTGCTGGCAACCGGCGCTTTCAATCTAACGATGTGGGTATTCGGTGCGCTATTGGCGCTGTTCGGATTTCTGTCGTCGATCAAGGCGACCACCGAGCGGGCGACCCAAGCGTGGCTTCGCCGCAAGAAAGCGCGGCGCTTGAGAAAGGAGGCGGCGGCAGCATGCTTGCCGGCCGCCCCGGTCCTGGCGGGCGCTGCCGCACACGGCTAGACTTGCAGTCATTGCAAGGCCGTCCATTTCCGATCCCCCGAAAAATGGAACTGATGATGCCGAGTTTTCACAACGGCGCTGTCGAAATTGCTTATCTCGACGAAGGCGAGGGCGATCCGATCGTCCTCGTGCATGGCTTTGCCTCCAGCAAGAACGTGAATTGGGTTTATCCGACCTGGGTTTCCGATTTGAGGAAAGACGGCCGCCGCGTGATCGCGCTCGACAATCGCGGCCATGGCGATTCCGATAAGCTCTACGATTCCGCTGCTTACGAAATTGCGATCATGGCAAGTGACGTCATCGCGCTGCTGGATTATCTGGGAATCGAGCGCGCGGACATCATGGGCTATTCGCTGGGATCGCGAATGACGGCGGTCCTGGCGCGCGAGCAGCCGCAGCGGCTGCGCTCGGCGATCCTCGGCGGCATCGGGATCGGACTGATCGAGGGCGGCGGTCCCGGCGAGAACGTGGCGATCGCGCTGGAAGCCCCGTCGCTGGAGGACGTCATCGATCCGGTCGGCCGCACCTTTCGCGCCTTCGCCGATCAGACGCGATCCGACCACCGCGCGCTTGCCGCTTGCCTGCGCGGCTCGCGGCGGCTGATGACATCGGATGAAGCCGCCGAGATCCGCGTGCCGGTCCTGATTGCGGTCGGCACCAGGGATGAAATCGCCGGCTCAGCCGCGGCGCTCGGAAAGATCATTCCGGGCGCCGAGGTGCTCGACATTCCGAACCGCGATCATATGCGCGCGGTCGGCGACAAGGTCTACAAAGTCGGTGTCATCGATTTCCTGTCGCGACGGCAATGAGCGGTCGCGCGCGTCTTCACCGGCGAATTGCCTGATGGCCGCGATCAGCACCACCGTGGTCGCAAGCCACCCCAGCCGCGCGCCGTAGCGATCGTGCGGACCGGATATCACGGCGCAGATGAAAGCATTGCCGAGCAGCGCGAACGAGACCGTGCCGGCGAGCAAGGTGAGATCGTCGAACGGTCGGCGCACCACGCCGCGGCCGAACAGGATGGCGGCCAGCAGCATCGACGCCAGCGCAACGGGAATGTGAATCCGGTTGATTGCGGTGAAGTCGAAGTGCCAGCGCTGCTGTTGCGCCGCGCGCATCGGCTCCACCTGTGCAGGAAGAAAGCGCTCGATGATGCCGTAGGTATGGCCGAGCCAGCCGTCGGTGCCTTCACCGGTCCCGACGTAGACGAATTGCTGCGCAGTGGCGATGGCTGCCGCCTTGGCCTGCCAGGCCGGATATTCGGCCAGCGAATGCAACACGATAAAGCGCATCTCGTCGTTCAGTCCCTGAAAGCGGCCAAGCGTGTTGAACATGCTGTTGCCCCACAGAAACTGGTCGGCGGTGGCCGGCAGCTTGTCTCGATAGGGGCAGAGCTTGAAATTCTGCTTCGGGCAATGATCTCGCAAATACTGCGCGACGATGCCGTCCTGCAGCATCCGAGCGAACGCCACGCCGTAACCGCCCGGCGTCCACGCCAGCTTCCCGGATAATGCGAAATTGGTCGACAGCAACAGCGCAGCTCCGGCGACGATGGTCAGGCTGCCCTGCGTCAATCCGGAAACGGAAATCCGCCCGCGCAGAAAGGGACGCGCGATCCAGCCGACGCAGCACAGTCCGAGCAGCACCGCGAGCGTCGCGCTGTGGGTCGCCGCGGCGAAAGCGGTGAGGCCGAACAGCAGGCATTTTTCCGGGATCGAAGTCCACTCGCCAAGCACTACCAGGATGAAGAGCGAAAGCACCGACAATCCGGCGAAAATGTCGGTCAGGAGCGTGCTGGCAAGAAAAGGCAGCGAGGTGGTCAGGGCCAGCACGAAGCTCATGGCCAGGAGCCGCAACGGCTCGGAGATACCGAGCACGCGCAGCGTTAACTGCAGGATCCACAGCGTCGCCAGCGCGTTGATCCCGAGGTTGATCCAGAAGCTCGAATCCTCGCCGAAGTGAAGATAGAGGCCGAATGTGGTGGAGCGGCTGGGGACCAGGTAGCCCTCGTACCAGCGGGCCAGATAGCCGCCGGTGTCCCACTGGAGCAGGGGATAGCCATTCCACAGGGCAGGGGCCAGCAACATCAATGGGATGGCGATGGCGGCGATCCAGGCCGAGCGCGAATTCGCAGCGGTACGCGCCCGCAATATCTGCGTGCTGATGTGGCTTCCCCCCATCTGGACAGCATCCGCCGAATGGCAGGTCCGCCGAAATTCACCAATAGTCGCAGGCCCGCCGGCTTGATTTCCTGATACCGCTGACCACCTTGAACTGACCCCCACGGCATTCGGAGGCGGTTTACGCTGGCCTGCGCCTGCCCGGGACAGAAGTCCGCCCGCCGTGCTATAGTAGCAACGTAACCAGGGAATTTGCGAGAGCAATCATGGCAGTGCATCAGGTCAATCCGCAAGCGTCGAAGCTCGCCGCACTCGATCCGATCTGGGACCGCATCAGGGGCGAGGCGGAGGACATCGTCCACCGCGAGCCGGAGCTTGCTTCCTTCCTCTATTCGACCGTGCTGCATCACGAGCGCCTGGAGGAATCGGTGGTGCATCGTCTCGCCGAGCGGCTCGATCATTCGGCGCTATCCGGCGATTTGATCCGGCAGACCTATGACGAGGCGCTGCGCGACGAGCCAGATCTCGGCAATGCGTTCCGCGCCGATCTGGTCGCGGTCTACGACCGCGATCCCGCAACCTCGCGCTTCATTGATCCGCTACTCTACTTCAAGGGCTTTCACGCGCTGCAGACCCATCGCCTGGCGCACTGGCTCTATCAAAAGGGCCGCAAGGATTTTGCCTATTATCTGCAGAGCCGTTCATCGGCGGTGTTTCAGACCGATATCAACCCCGCCGCCAAAATCGGCCGCGGCATTTTCCTCGATCACGCGACCGGCTTCGTCTGCGGCGAGACCGCCGTGATCGATGACGACGTTTCGATCCTGCACGGCGTCACGCTCGGCGGCACCGGCAAGGAGAACGAGGATCGTCATCCGAAGATCAGGCGCGGCGTGCTGATCGGGGCAGGCGCCAAAATTCTTGGCAATATCGAGATCGGCCATTGCGCGCGCATTGCCGCGGGCTCGGTGGTGGTCAAGCCGGTGCCGCACAATGTCACGGTGGCCGGCGTCCCCGCGAAGATCGTCGGCGAGGCAGGCTGCGCGGAGCCGTCGCGCACCATGGATCAGATGCTCGGCGCTATCGGACTTTGATTTTGCGCGTATTCTGCGGCCGATCTTTGTGAAGTTATGCGCATAGCGTTTTCAAGCGAAGCGTGAAGAAAACGCGTCAAAACAAGGAAGAGAGCCTCGGTTCTGATCCAATCAGAACCGAAAAGGCTCTGGCGGTTGGCGCCGTCTCGTCCTAAAACCTCCCCGGAAATTTGAAGAATCCGATTGGAGACTGCTGTGGACGTTCAGGAAGTCAGGAAGCTCGACGCTTATCTCAAGCGCGTATTCGGCAATCCCAAGATCCGCGTCGTGCCGCGGCCGAAAAAGGACGACTCCGCCGAAGTCTATATCGGTGAGGAATTCATCGGCGTGCTGTTCGTCGATGACGAGGACGATGATCGCTCGTTCCAGTTTCAGATGGCGATCCTCGAAGAAGATCTCGCCGACCTGGGATAGGGTGCGTGCGTCGTCGCGCGGAGCCGTAGGTGGGCAAAGCCAACGGGTCGCGCGATGCGCGCCCCATGACAGGCTTCGCGTGCCCACCAGTTGTCTTCCCCGTGTTGTGAGTTGTTATGGTGGGCACGGCGCAATTGCGCCTTTGCCCACCTTACGAACTACGAAATCGGCCTAGTCCTTCGGCCCGCGCATTTGCGCCGTCAGGCGGTCCATCGCATTAGCAACGTCGCGCCATTGCGACAGCCAGCTCCGCGGAAAGCGGAACGTCAGGTCGGCACCGTCGACGCGACGCTCGCTCAGGCACATGCCAGGAGTCAGGCCGTCGCGGGTGCAACGCGCGTTGAGGCTCGGTGCGCCGGCAGAGAACAGGTCCTCGTTGGCGTAGGGCGAGCCGTCGCGGAACGCGCGCATCGTCAATGCGTCGTCGATCGGTGTTGCCTTCTGTTCGAGGTAGCGCGGATAGATCGTGCGCACCCGCGTGTCCGGCGGCAGCGTGTCGTGGTGGGCCGATATCGACAGGAAGATCCGGTCGATCGGCTGCACCTTCTCCTCGATCGTATCGGCGGTGACGTGCTTCGGCGCATCCGGCGGTTCAAGCGACGGGAAGACGAAACTGAGATCGACCCGCTCCTGCGGACCGGAGTGGCGCTGGATCTTGCGGCGGATCGCTGCTGTCGGCACGTTGAAGAGCGTGGCGCCGACGCTGACCGGCAACCGGCCCGGAGCGCTGGCGGGCCGCGCCACCCAGGTTGGCCACAACAAATAGGCCACCAGCGCGACGGCGCCCGCGGTGATGATTACCACGACCATGATGAGCATCATTTGCGAGCGCGGATCCCTGCGGGTGTCGCGGGCAAGGTGCTGGGCCGTCGAAAGCAGGGTCATGAACGAGGCATCGGTCGGGTTCGAGACTCGGGCACGATCCCGAGAACTAAGGCGAATCATCCCGCGAATATGCCATGGGCAATGTGGTTTCCGCATGATTTCACGGGAGTTCCGGGCCCTGCAGCCATGCGCAAACGAGGTCCCGGCGGTTCGTTGTTAACCCTTCCTTAAGGATACTGTGGCGGCGGCCGGCCAATTTTGCGAAAGCAGGGAGCGGTTCGTCGAGTACGGGAAGTTGTCATGTCGCCCGATGCGTTGAATTCCCTGTTCTCCCTGTGCATCGGCTTTGCGCTCGCAGGCGCGCTCGCCAGCGGCTATCAGGCGATGGCAGCGCGGCCGGCGGGATTCGGGCTGCTTGGGGAAGGCGTGGCACCGAAGACATTTGCGGCCGTGCCGTTTCTGGTTTTTGCCGCACCCTTCATCATCATGCGCAATACGCTACGCGGCGCGAAGATCGAGCGCCGTCGCTTCGAATTCGTGATGATGGCGACCGTGCTTTCAGGCTTCTGGAGCATGATGTCCGGCACGTTCTTCCTGATGACGCTGCGAGCCGCGGGCGTGTTGGCCTGAGGCTTGCGAGCTGTTCGCTTGATCCGCTGCCTGGGGCTGTGCCAAGGTCTCCGCCAACGGAGATCTTTTGTTATGGCGATCTACGAACTCGACGGACAGGGGCCTGAACTCCCCGCAAATGGAAACTATTTCATCGCAGACACCGCCGTCGTGATCGGAAAGGTGCGCCTTCTGGATTCGGCCAGCGTGTGGTTCGGCGCGGTGCTGCGCGGCGACAATGAGTGGATCGAGATCGGCGAGGGCTCCAACGTGCAGGACAATTCCACCTGCCACACCGACCGCGGCTTTCCGCTGACGATCGGCAAGAACTGCACCGTCGGTCACAATGTCATCCTGCATGGCTGCACGCTCGAAGACGACGCGCTGGTCGGCATGGGCTCGATCGTCATGAACGGCGCGAAGATACGCCGCGGCAGCATCGTCGGTGCGGGATCGGTCATCACCGAAGGCAAGGAATATCCCGAATATTCCCTGATCATCGGCTCGCCCGCGCGCGTGATCCGCACCTTGTCGCCCGAGCAGGTAACGGCGATGGGAAGTGCTGCGAAATTCTACGCGCTCAACGGACCGCGGTTCAAAAACGGACTGAAGAAGATCGGCTGAAGGCGGCCTTCCCTGGTTTTCCGTCTCGGGCGCTCTCGCGAGAACAAGCCTCCGAGCAATATCTCGCTCACGCGTCGCTAAATGTCATGCAGGGAACCGTGGTTCCCTGGCGGCATCCCGTATTACTACCGGTTGTAACCTTAGCCTATGATAGTGCTGGCGGCTTAGGCTCCATCGTTCTGGAGCGATGGCCAACGGATTCAGCAATCCTGAAGGCCCGACCTCGGACCGATGAAGAGAATGATGGCTGGACTAGTCGGTTGGACGAGCGATCTCAGCGTTGCCGAGAAAATCTACGGCATCGCTGCCGGGTTGATGGTCGTCACCGTCGTGCTGATGGTGATGTCGATCCAGTCGGTGCGGCGGCAAACCGGATATCGGCACCTGCAGGCGTCGTCGGCCCAGGCCGCCGCCAATGTCAGCCAGGCGAACGGCTTGATCTACGCCATCGTCATGGAATCGCGTGGAATCTACATGTCCACGGAACGGGCGAAGGTGAAGGGGTACGCCGACGAGCTCTTAAAGCGTAGCCGCGAACTGGCCGGGGTGATGGAGCGGTGGCAGAAGACAGTCCGCGCCGACGACGTCGAGCAATTCACGGCCTTCAAGCGACGCATCGACCAGTTCATCGAATTCCGCAGGGAACTCGTGCGGCGTGCGGTCGACATCAGCCCGGCGGCAGGCCGCGAATGGGGCGACAACGACGCCAACCGCAGCTTGCGGACCCAGCTCAACTACGACCTCGAGGCGCTGGCGCGGATCTACAATGAACGCACCGTCGAGGCTGCGGATCTCGGCGACCAGGGCCGCTATGCGGCCTGGTACCTGTTCGCGCTCGGACTCGGCGCGCTGATCTTTGCCGCGCTCAATGTGCTCGTGATGCGGCGGTCCGTCATCGAGCCGCTACACGAAATCACCGAGGCGACCGACCGGATCGCTGCCGGCAAGGTCAATAGCCATATTCCGCATTATGCCCGCGCCGACGAGATCGGGCGACTGGCTTATGCCGTGCAGAATTTTCGTGACGCCGTGATCCGCAACGTCGAGCTCGAGGAGCTCAAGATCGGTACCGCGAAACAGCGCGATGCAGCCATGGATGAGCGCGACAAGTTCAACGATAAGTACCAAGCGACCAAATGGCAATTGACTGCGGCCATCAACAGCATGCCGCAAGGCTTGATCATGCTCGACGGCAAGGCGCAGGTCCTGGCGCTGAACCACCAATATCGAAAACTCTACAGCCTGCCGGTGAAGATCAAAGCGGGATCGTCGCTGGAGGAAATACTGCAGCATCGGGCCGACAGCGGACTGTTCGACGGCGACATAAAGCAATATCTCGCCGCGATCATCGATCGCATCGGAAAACGGCAGCCGACCTCTTATGAAATCAGCCTCACCGATGGCCGCGTGATCAAGATCCACGAGCGGCCGATGGACGGCGGCGGCTGGGTGTCGGTGCAGGAAGACGTTACCGCACAAAGGAAAGGTCAAGCCATTCTGGAGCGGACGGAAGAGTTCCTGGCCGCGATCGTCGAAAACATACCCGAGGGGATTCTCGTCAAGGACGCGCGCAATCTGCGGTACCTGTTCGTCAACAAGGCGGCCGAGGAAATGATCGGCATGTCGCGCGCGGAGATCATGGGGAAAACAGCCCGCGAGCTGTTTCCGGAGTCGGCTGCAGAATTGATCGAACGGCGCGATAGGCAGTTGCTGGAGCGCAAGCAGCAGCTCGAAGCGATCGTCGATACCGTCGATAACCCCGTTAAGGGCCGGCGCATCATCGCGGTGCGGCGGCTTCAGATCGGCGGGCCCGAACGCAAGTCCCATTTATTCGTGAGCATGGTCGAGGAGCGGACCGGCCAGACCGATGTTGTGGTCCGGACCGAAGCTGCGGCGTAACGATCGCTGGCGGCTCAGCCGCCCTCACTTTCGTTCGCCTCGCGAGGGCCGGCGACCTTTTCATGGCCGGCGGCCCAGAGCGCATGCTCCTCGCTGCCATCCCGGTATGGATTGGCTTCTGCCGGAATGTTCTGGCGCGCGGCGCGCTGGCCTTGCTCGAAAGGGTCCGGGTCGGAATTCATGATGCCGCCTTTCGGGTTTTCGATCTGGTTCTTTTCGGCGTCGCTTCGTTCGAAGCGGCTGCGCTTTTCCGCAGCGCGTCCTTGAGGTCGATGGGGATGCCGTGCTTCTTCAAGAGGTCCGCAAAGGCTTCGTCAGCCAGTTCCTGAAAGGTCGCCATCCGGTCACGTGCAAGCTGCTTGAGCTTGTCGAGCGTGTCATCGTCGAAGGCAATCAATTTGCGCAAAGCGTCACCACTCCGACCGTCGAGCGGATGTGAATGAATGATCTGGCAGTGGAATCGTTCCGGCCGGAACAAGGCCAGCGCGCTGTCGTTGCTTCTGAAAGATAAAGGAGATTTCCGATGAAGCTGGCGTCTGCAGCCGCCGCTGTCGCGGCGATCACAATCCTGATATCGCCGGTCACTTCATTTGCACAGAGCGCCGGCGGGACATCCGCCGGCAGCCCCGGGACCACAGGCTCACCGGGCGCAGGCTCGGCCGGTGTGGGTACGCCAGGTGTTACCGGCGTGTCGCCAAGTCCTACGACTCCGGGTGGGTTGAACAATGCTGGCCAAGATCCGAGCGGCACCGCAAATCCATCCAGGCTCGCGCCGCCGCCCCCGCCTGGCACCAATACTGCCGGCACCGCCCAGTCGTCAGGCCGGGGCGTGACGACCGGCTCGGCCAGACCGGGCAGTTCAACCGATGATGCTGTGATCAACGAAGAAAACAAGACGGTCGATCGCAAGATGAAGGGTATTTGCCGCGGCTGCTGAATCCATGCCCGAGCGACCTCCGGTCGCAGGCAGCGAGCAAAATAGCACCAGCCAGCCCCGAGAACTCGTTCTAGATTTGACCCGGGATCCGCGAGGATCCGACGCCGAAAGCGTCGAGCACTTCGAAGGGCAAATCGCGGGGGCTATACGCTCGGGCGTTTTCCAGAACCGGAGCCGTATTTTGATCCATCCGCTGGTATGCCGCTGGCATTGTATCAGGGATGTTGAACATGCTCACAGTCCCGACATTGACGTTGTTATTCATTTGTATCGTGATTGGTTTGGCTGCGGCCTTCGTCTGGTTGTTCTGGGAGATCGAACAGAGGATGCCGAAGTCGCATCGGATGTCCAAGCCGTATCGCAAGAGCGGTCGGGTCGGTTAGCCGATTTCGACAGCATCGCGCGCAGTGGCGTACTGCGCGCGATTTCTGTGGCCTGCCATCACACGGGCTGCACAGCCGTACCGGGGCCTGGCGCGTGTCATTGCAGGCGTCGGTCAGCTATTGAAGATCATGTGGCTGCGGTAGTTGACGGAAGCCCCGAAAAGAACAAGGCCGTCGACGCAGTATACCGTCAACGACCTTGCCAGCCCCGGATATTGAAATCGGCTCACGCCATCCGGTGAATTACAGGATGCCCGGGATTCTCGCGGGGATATGTGAACCAGTTCACAAAGTGGAAAAATGTTCCGGCAAGGGCGTGCTGGCATCAGCCCCCTGAGCGGGACATCATCGCCAGCCGTCGTCCAGTCCTGTCAGCCGCGCCCTTTGGCGCGGCTGCGGTTCGCCGTCCTGTTCGAGCGGGGCCTGGCCTTGGCTGATCGCTTGCGCGGCGCGGGAGCGGCGGTGGGTTCGGAGGCCTGCGCGCTGGCAAAGGATTGCCGCAAGCCGTCGATCGCTTCCGTCAGCGTTCCGACCTGCTCGGAAAGCTTCCTGGTGTCGGCCTGCTGCGCAGCGAGCAGGCGGCGCACGGTGAGCAGTTGATCCTGCACCACCTGCAACTGGTCGATCGATTCCTGCTGGGTCGCTTCCAACCCCTTGGCTTTCTCGACCAGTTGCTCGGACGCTTGCGCGGCGCGCGCCTGCAATTGGCGGGTCGCGGCCGCGCGATCGGTCTCGGGAGCGCTGCCCGTATAGGCGCGCCACAGGGCGATAAAGCTTACGCCAAGCACGACAATGACGAGAGCCGCAGCGGCGATCGCAATCGGCTGACCGCCGAAACGCGCGACGGGGCTGGCACTCCGGGGGGCGAGTTCGAGCATGCGACTCCAAATCCGGACGTGATTTCAATGCCCCTCAAATAGCACAGGCGCGCTGCCGCTAAAACCCAGGATTTGCCGGGCGGGTGAGGAATTCCGGCCAACCCCTCGGGACTCAGGCCTTTCTACCGCGACCAGCGAGAGCTGGGTGTTCAGGTGCTATCGGACATGCGACTGGATGAATTGCCCGGCACAGACCAGCGCGCGGCGCCCGTCTTCGAGATGGGCGTTCCAGACCGGCCAAGCGTGGATCATGTGTGGCCAGATCTGCAGCGTCACATCGACATCGGCCGCCCCCGCGGCCTCGGCAAGCCGCGTGGCATCCGCCAGCAACGTCTCGGCCGATCCGACCTGAATCAGGACTGGTGGAATGCCCATGAGATCGGCGAATAGCGGCGAGATCAGCGGATCACGGCGATGGATGGATGGCGGCGCATAGGCGTCCGCAAGTTCAGCCAGATAGGTCTTGTGAATCAGCGGATCGATGGTGTCCTTCGTCGCGAGCGTGCTGCCTGACATGGTCAGATCGGTCCAAGGCGAGATCAGCCACGCACAGGCGGGCAGCGGTTCTCCTGCCGCGCGCAGCCGGTTGATTAGCCCGAGCGTCAGGTTGCCGCCGGCGCTGTCGCCGCCGACCGCGATGCTCGTCGCCGCAATGCCTTGCCGGCGCAGGAAACGCCACGCGGTCAGCGCGTCTTCATGGGCGGCAGGGTAGGGATGTTCAGGGGCAAGCCGGTAGTCGATCGCGAGCGTCCGCATGTCAGCGGCTCGCCCGGCCTCCGTCACCAGGCGGCGGTGGCTGACAATCGAGCCGGAGCAGTATCCGCCGCCGTGGAAATACAGCAGCACCAGCGACTTCTCGCTGCCGGGCACGATCGACCACTCGCCGGCAACGCCGTCGCAATCGACCGCCTCGCATTCCACGTCGGATGCCACCGGCCAGGTCGATCCAACTTCGTCGAGCCGCTGCCGCCGCTCCGTCCATCCGACTGGTCGCGGTTTCGAACCCAGCAATGCGCGGATGGCGTCGATCTCGCTGTGAGCCAAAGTGCGTTCTCCCGGGGCGCCGGCCATCATCGCACGCCGGCCCAGCGACGCAAAAAGCGATAGCCGAACTTGCCGCCCGTGCAGCCCCGAAATGGCGGCGGCATCACTATTTCATGCATAACACACGCAAACGATGTGATACATTCCAAAACAACCTTCATCCAGCCGTTGTATCCGTATGCGATACCGGATGCACTGGATGCGAATGACAGTAGCCAATCCATGTCGCTGGATCGCAAGTCAGGCGAAATCCTTCAGCGCCAATTTGCTTCAATGGGGGTGGGAATGTCGGAGATCCATCTCAAGGTGTTTTCGAATGCCGACGACGTGCACCTTGTCTGGACGCACGCAGATGACATCCCGGGATGCCTGGGGTTCGCCATCGAATGCCGGCGGGGCGACGCGGAGCCCAAATATCTGTCGAACCGCGTCGGCTTCGAAGACGATGTCGAAGTCGACGGCGACGGCAATCAGTTTACCTCACGCTCTTCTCAGATCTGGCCGTTTCAGCGCTATGATTGGACCGATCACGCGGCCGATCTGGGCGATGTGATCGCATATCGCGTGGTTGCCAGGGTGGTGGGCGCCGATGGCAAGCTGCATGACGGGCCTTCGAGTGAATGGTCCAGAACGCTGACCCTCAGCGCGGATTGCGGCGACGGCGTGAGCGTACACTTCAACCGTGGTTACGTGCTGTCGCAATTCATGGCGCGCTATATGAAGCGCAAGGGCATCACCCTTGCGGAGCTGAAAGAGACGGCCGTTATTGTCAGCCAGGAGGTTGACCGCGAAGCCCGAGCCTTCCTCGGCGGAACGCTGCGCGAGACCATGCTGCAGATGATGGCCGAAGTGGCTGATGACGACCGACTTGAACTCCATGCGGCGTTATACGAATTGAGCGACGAAGAACTGGTGGATGGTCTCGTCGCGATAGGCGGGCGCGCGCATGTCGTGCTGGCCAACGGCAGCGTTGAGGTGGAGGGAGAGGACGAGAATGAAGAGGCCCGAGCCCGGCTGACGGACGCTGGCGTCGTGGTTCACGATCGTTTCCTCGCACCGAGAGCCCTGGCGCACAACAAATTCGTGGTTCTGGGCCGCCGGGCAGCGGGCGGATTCAAGCCGGAAAAGGTCTGGACCGGCAGCACCAATTGGACGCCGACCGGTCTCTGCACTCAGCTCAACAACGGAATCATGCTGATTCACGAAGAACTGGCGGAGCGATTCGAGGCTCAGTTCCAGCTACTGGCAGAAGCGGGTGATGTCGTGTCCGACGAACTGCTCGCCTCAAACAACCGGCCGAAACGAGGAATCCCGCTCGGCGACGCCACAGTCGATAGCTGGTTCACCAAATTGAGCGGAGAGATCGATATCGAGGAACTCGTCGATCTCGTCACGAACGCAAAACAAGGTGTGCTCTTCGTGATGTTCCAGCCGGGCAACGAGCCCGTACGTACGCTGCTTCGGATGCAGGAGGAAAAGAACTTGTACGTGCGCGGTGTGGCGACGCAATTTACCAGCACAGGCGCGGAGGAGTTCAAACTGCTGAAACAGAACCCCGAGGATTTCTTTCTCGATTCCGCGCAGGCAACAGGGGTCAGAAACACGGTTGGAGAATGGGCGGTGGAGGGCACGGCGGCAGAGTTCCGGGCAAATATCGGCCACGCCATTACACATTCAAAGATGATTGTGATCGACCCGTTCGGCGACGATCCCATCGCCGTCATGGGCTCGCACAATTTCTCGAAGTCTGCGAGCGGCAAGAACGATGAGAATTTTCTGGTCATTCGCGGCCATCGCGAGATCGCGATGCACTATTCGATCAACGCGATGCAGACCTACAGTCACTATCGCTGGCGGGCCTATCTCGAAGAGGCCGCGAGAGAGCACAGGGACCCGTTTCAATTTCTCTCACGCAACCCAAATTGGCAACGGCGTCGAAAGACCGGCGAAACCAAACGCATGCTCGCGTTCTGGATGCCGGAGGGCTAGGCCGGTGCAACGGGCGTGGGCAAGTGAGACGTCAGTCGTTCCTGTGCGCCGACCGGCCAATTCGGTTTGAGCCGGGCGGAGGACGTGGATCTCGCTGTGTGCCAAGGTGCGTTTTCCCCGCTGCCAGAGCCATCATCGCACATTGGTCGCGCGGTGCAAAAGGCCGCTGAGGGCGGGACGGCCCGGCAGCTGGGCCGCCTAAAAATTTTTGTCGGCGGCCTTGAAACCAGAAGGCCGTTTTCTAATTTTTTTGCTGCCGCCGCTGGCCGGCGGTCCGGGCGCCTGATGGGCCCGGCCTTGAGACGGGCACCGGTCGTGTCCGGTGCCGCTCGTATCCAACTTGCTCCCTGGAGGATTTGGCTATGCGCACATACGATTTCTCACCCCTCTGGCGCTCGACCATCGGATTCGACCGCCTTTTCGACCTCGTCGAAACCGCGCAACGCGCCGGCGAGGATAACTACCCTCCCTACAACATCGAGCGGCTGGGCGAAGACCGCTATCAGATTTCGTTGGCCGTCGCCGGCTTCGCAGTCGACGAGGTCTCCGTGACCGCCGAGCAGAACACGGTGACGATCGAAGGCCGCAAGGCCGAGAAGGACCAGCGCGAATATCTCTATCAGGGCATCTCCGCGCGTCCCTTCAAGCGCCAGTTCAGCCTTGCCGATCATGTGCAGGTGAAGAGCGCGTCGTTCGAGCACGGCCTGCTGCGGATCGAACTATTCCGGGAAGTCCCGGAGGCGATGAAGCCACGCCGCATCGCGATCAACGGCGCAGCGCCGAGTAACGTTCAGCAGATCGAGGCGAAGGCGGCCTAAAGCCCGCCACGCCTCGCAAAGGGACCAAAGGCTCCCGCCCGAACATGTCGGGCGGGAAGCGTTTCCATCTTTGGGGAGGACAAGCTGATGATCGACCAGACAGATAACGTGTTTGATCTGAATGCCGTGCTGCATCCGGGAGCCGTGTTCGATCACCCGCGCGACGTGGTCGCCGACAGGACGCTTTCGCTCGCCGAAAAGCGCGCGATCCTGGCGTCCTGGGCTTCAGATGCGGCGGCGGTCGCTTCAAATCCTGCGCTGCGCGAGCTGGCAGGCACAAGGCGCATCGTGACGATCGATGAGGTTCTCGAAGCGCTCTCGATGCTCGACCCCAGACCGTTGGGACCACCCGGCGGCAAGCCGATGCGGCAAAAATCCACCTCACGCGTGGCGCTGGCGGCATAGGCCACAAGCGACCATCACCCGAAACAAGTTGCGGCCACCCTTTGGGGGAAGGGTGGCCGCGCGCGAACCGGTCTGGGACGGGGAGGGGTGGGGATGTGACCGGGTCGCGGGTTCGTAAAATCCTTTGTTCGTTATCGATCGCGTGACGAGGCGGTGGCGACCGCCGGGCGGCTGTCACCGAGCGAGACCCATACGTTCGGGTCGCTCTGCGACTGACGCTTGACGAAGCGGTAGCCGGTCTCGGTCCAGGCCAGGACGTTTTCGTTCTGGTTGTCGAGAACGAACTCGCCCTTGTCGCTCTTCACCGTCAGCACTGCGTGGCCTTCGCCCTTCTTGTCGCGCACCACCGTGATCAGCAGCGCCTCGCGCGGCCATCCGGCGTCGATCAACATCTTGCGCTTCAGAAGCACATAGTCCTCGCAGTCACCGTAACCGTCCGTCGGCAACGACCATTTCTCGATCACGCCCCAATGATCGATGTCGGTGATCGGCTTGATGGCCTCGTTGACCCACTTGTTGACCCGCAGCAGATCCCGCCACGCCGTCTGCGACATCACGATGTCGCGCGGCTGTGACGCGCCGCTGCGGCACTCGCCCACGTTTTCGGCGCAGAATTCGACCCAGCCGATCGGCGAGCGCGCGGTATCGCCAAGGCTGGCATAGAGCACGTCGCCGGCTTTCGCCGAGACGCTCATCGAAGCGTTCATCCCTATCAGGACGGCGATGACCGCCAGTCCCTTCCCCTGTCCCCTGAACAACATTGTGGCCCCCGTTTCTTGTTGGGACCACGTTTCGCACAAAGGATTTGCGCCGCCGCTAAGTCAGGCAAGTACATTTGACGTGAATACTAGTAAAGCTAGCGGCGAATTCGATCTATACTTGAATCGAATTCGAATAAAATTTGAAACAACTGCAATTGATTCAAATTTTACGTATTAACGCTTGTGGCGCTGCAATAGCAGGGGGATGCGCGGGCTAAAGCGCCCCGCGTTAATCGACTTTGGCCGGTGCCGGACAGCGAAAAGGCGGCATCCGGCAACCCAGCACCGTCTTTGGAGGCTGAAAAATCAGGGATTTTTGGCGGCTGGCGCTTTACCGCGCGGTAACCGCGTCTTCGAGCGTCTCGGCGACTTGCTCATGGACGAACTCGAGCGCAAACCCTTCTTCGAGGTTTCGCACCACGCGGGACTGCACCTTGCCGAGCATGACCAGCGATTTCAGCGGTGGGCGGTTCTCCGCGGCGATCGCGGCGCCCGACAGTGACAGGTCGATGATGCGGCAGGTCATCTTGCTGCCGTCCTCGAGGGTCAGTAGCGCGATCGGGTTGCGCGGCACGATGCGGTCGTGGCGGCGGTCTTCGGGCAGATTGAGGATATCGCGGTTGGCGAGCCAGGTAAGCTGGGCGGCGAGCTTGTCGCGCTTGCGCGCGGTGGCGCCGACCGTCATGGCAAAGCCGTTGTCAATGATGCGGGTGATTTTGCCCTCGACCCGGCCGATATGGTCGAGATAGGCGATCACGCGATCGCCGACATTGCCGATGCCGGGCGCCAGCAGCGCCAGTCCCCCCGGTGACATGTTAATAATCTGGCAAGGAAATTCGCGGCGATCGGGCAACATGTAGCGGCCGAGCAAGTGAACCTTGACGCGCTGGAAGCGCCGCCGCTCCTCCGCGGACGGCACAGTGGTAGTTTTCTTTTGCGCAAACGACATCTTCGCCACCAGACAGCCGATCCTTCGGCGTCAGGAAGACCCTAAGGCCGACAAGGTTAACGATGTGTTAGCGCTGGTTGCATGACGTGCTCAAGATTCAGCGACGGACAATTTGGCGCGCTGCGGCGCGATTGGCGCGCGCGGAAAGTGGCGTTTGGAGTGTACCGGCGAATTGTACTGGCGAACTGCGTACCGGAGTCGACGTCGTGCCATGACGCGCCGCAGGCGGGATTGGGTCAAGTCTGCGCGAGGCGATTGTGCTTCGCCGCGCCGTTTCGGTACGATTGGGGTACCTGTCGCGCCCGGCCGGGCCGGCCCAAATGTCAGCAGGCGGAGGTATAGATGCCCGGAGTGAAGCGAGAGCGCGACGGCAACGTCCGCGTGCTGATACTGGACGAGCCCGACACCCTGAACGCGATGACGCCCGCTCTCCTGGGGGACCTCGCTACTGCCATTGGTGAAGCTAATGATGACCCGCAGGTGAGGGCGTTGGTGCTGACGGGTGCCGGGCGTGGCTTCTGCTCGGGCCAGAACCTCAAGGCGGCGGAAATACTGGGCGACGACATCGCGGCTGGCGTGATGAAATATTACTGGCCGGCGTTCACGGCGCTACGCCAATGCCGCGTGCCGGTCGTGGTCGCGGTCAACGGCGTTGCGGCGGGCGGCGGATTCAGCCTTGCAATGGCGGGCGACATGATTGTTGCCGCACGCTCGGCTCGCTTCATTCAGGTGTTCAGCCGCATCGCGCTGGTCCCCGATCTCGGCTCGACCTGGCTGTTGCCGCGCCTCGTCGGCCGGCAACGCGCGCTCGAATTGATGATGACCAACGAGCCGCTGTCTGCCGACCTCGCGAAGGAGTGGGGATTGGTCCGCGAAGTGTTCGACGATGCGGCGCTTCGGGACGGAGCGCTTGAGCTGGCGCGCCGGCTCGCTGATGGCCCGACGCGGGCGCTGGTCGCGACGCGCCGCCTGATCGACGAGAGCGAACACGCCACCTATGCCGACCAGTTCCGCCGCGAGATCGAAACGCAGGCGGAAATTCGCCTGAGTGCCGACGCGGTGGAAGGGCGCAACGCTTTCCTCCAGAAACGTGCGGCGGTGTTTACCGGACGCTGAGAAAGGATCGCCTAACATGAAGATCGACAATGTCGCCGACCTCATCGCAGAGACATTGGCCCAGGCCGGCGTCAAGCGCATCTTCGGCGTGGTCGGCGACAGCCTCAACGGCCTCACCGACGCGTTGCGCAAACGAAAGGCGATCGACTGGATCCACGTCCGGCATGAAGAGGTTGCAGCCTTCGCAGCCGCGGGCGAGGCGCAGATCACGGGCGAACTAGCGGTCTGCGCTGGCTCGTGCGGGCCGGGCAATCTGCATCTCATCAACGGCCTGTTCGATGCGCACCGCAGCCGCACGCCGGTGCTGGCGATCGCCGCGCAGATTCCCTCGGCCGAAATTGGCGGCGGTTACTTTCAGGAGACGCATCCGCAGGACCTATTCCGTGAATGCAGCCACTATTGCGAACTGGTTTCCGATCCGGCGCAGCTTCCTTACGTTCTGGAGAATGCCATTCGTGCCGCCGTGGGGAAACGCGGCGTCGCCGTTATCGTCATCCCGGGCGACGTCGCGTTGCGATCAGCGCCCAAGCGCGACATCTCGCCGAATGCCGGGCTGCTACCGGCCGCGCCCATCGTGCGGCCGGCCGAACCAGAACTGGAGGCCTTGGCCAAGTTACTGAACGGCGCCAAGCGCGTCACGCTGTTCTGCGGCCGCGGCTGTGCCGGCGCCCACGACGGCCTGATGCGGCTTGCCGAGACGCTCAAGAGCCCGATCGTGCATGCGCTCGGCGGCAAAGAGCATGTCGAGTTCGACAATCCCTACGACGTCGGCATGACCGGCTTTATCGGCTTCTCATCCGGCTATACGTCGATGCATGCGTGCGACGTGTTGCTGATGCTGGGAACCGACTTTCCCTACAAGCAGTTCCTGCCGACGGACGCGAAGATCGCGCAAGTCGATATCCGCCCAGAAAATCTTGGCCGCCGCTGCAAGCTCGATCTCGGAATCGTCGGCGACGTCGGTGCCACGGTCGGCGCGCTCCTGCCGAAGCTGAAGGCGAAAAGCGACCGCAAGCATCTCGAGGACAGCCTCGCGCATTACAGGAAGGCCCGCGCCGGGCTCGACGAACTCGCGCAGGGCACGCCGGGGCAAAAGCCGATCCATCCGCAATACCTGGCGCGTCTCCTGAGCGAGCAAGCCTCGCAGGACGCGGTCTTCACGGCCGACGTCGGCACGCCGACCATCTGGGCGGCGCGCTATCTCGGTATGAACGGCCGACGGCGCCTCATCGGCTCCTGGGTACACGGCTCGATGGCCAACGCCATGGCGCACGCCATCGGCGCACAAGCCGCGCAGCCGGGGCGCCAGGTGATCTCGATGTCGGGCGACGGCGGGTTCGCCATGCTGATGGGCGATTTGATCACACTGACGCAGATGAAGCTGCCGGTGAAGATCGCGATCTTCAACAACGGGGTGCTCGGGTTTGTGGCGATGGAGATGAAGGCTTCGGGCTTCATCGAAACCGGCGTCGATCTGAAGAATCCCGATTTCGCGGTAATGGCCCGCGCCATGGGCATTCACGCGGTGCGGGTCGAGGATCCCGGTGAGCTACCAAACGCGATCCGCGACGTGCTGACCCATGACGGTCCTGCCGTCCTCGACGTTGTGACAGCCAAGCAGGAATTGTCGATGCCGCCGACCATCACGGCCGAGCAGGTCAAGGGCTTCAGCCTCTGGGTGCTGCGCGCCGTAATGAGCGGGCGAGGCGACGAGGTGATCGACGTGGCGAAGACCAATCTGCTGCCACGCTAGCTCAGCTGACCTGGCCGACGAACTGCTGCAGTTCCGGGGTTCGCGGGGCGGCGAAGACCTCTTTCGGCACGCCTTCCTCATGCACCTTGCCGTGATGCATGAAGACGAGCTTGGTGCCGACGTCGCGGGCGAAGCGCATCTCGTGCGTCACCAGAATGAGCGTCATGCCCTCGCGCGCCAATTGCTCGACCACGCGCAGCACCTCGTTGACCAGTTCAGGGTCGAGGGCGGACGTGATTTCATCGCACAGCAACACCTTCGGCCGCATCGCCAGCGATCGCGCGATCGCGACGCGCTGCTGCTGGCCGCCGGAAAGCTCGCTCGGATAGGCGTCCATCTTTTCCGACAGACCCACCTTCGCCAGCACTTCGGCGGCGGTGGCGCGGGCCTCGGCCTTCGATACCTTATTGACGACGGTGGGCGCCAGCATGACGTTCTCGGCGGCCGTCAGGTGCGGAAACAGGTTGAACTGCTGGAACACCATGCCGACATGGCGGCGCAGTTCGCGCAGGTTGGTATTGGCGCCGGCGACCTCGATCCCATCAGCGACGATGCTGCCGGATTGATAGGTCTCCAGACCGTTGATGCAGCGGAGCAGGGTGCTCTTGCCGGAGCCGGAGCGGCCGATGATCGCCACCACGTCGCCCTTGGCGATGTCGAGCGAGACGCCTTTCAGCACCTCATTCGAGCCAAAACTCTTCCTGACGTCACGGATGCTAACGAGCGACATTGAGGCGACCTTCGATTTTCTTCGCCCACCAGGACAGCGGGAAACACAGACAGAAGTAGATCAGCGCGACCAGCGAGTAGACCAGGAACGGGCGGAAGGTCGCGTTGTTGAGCATGGTGCCGGCCTTGGTCAGCTCGACGAAGCCGATGATCGAAGCGAGCGCGGTGCCCTTGATCACCTGCACCGAAAACCCGACCGTCGGCGCCACCGCGATGCGCGAGGCCTGTGGCAGGATGACGTAGCGCATCTGTTCGATGTAGCTGAGGGCGAGGCTGGAGGAGGCCTCCCATTGGCCCTTCGGGATAGCTTCGACGCAGCCGCGCCAGATCTCGGTCAGGAACGCGCTGGTCCAGAACGTCAGCGCCAGCGTCGCGGCCATCCACGGCGAAACCTCCACGCCAAACAGCGCGATGCCGAAGAAGAACAGGAACAACTGCATCAATAGCGGCGTGCCCTGGAAGAACTCGATGTAGATCTTGGTGAACCATTCCAGCGGCGCGATCCGCGAGGTGCGCATGAACAGCAGCACCAGCCCGACGATGCCGCCGCAGAAGAAGGCGATCAGCGACAGCACGATGGTCCACTGCGTGGCGATCAAAAGGTTGGAGAGGATGTCCCAGAAGCTGAACTGCAGCATGGTTTACCTCGCCTTGAAGATGACGCGACCGAGCGCCCGCAAGAGCGAACGCGTCAGCATCGCCAGCAGAAGGTAGGCCAGCGCGACCAACAGGTAGACCTCGAAGTTGCGGAAGTTTCGCGACGCCACATAGTTCGCGGCATAGGTGAGGTCTTCCGCCGAAATCTGCGACACCACCGCCGAGCCCAGCATGACGATGATGATCTGCGACGACAGCGCCGGATAAATTTTTCGGAACGCCTGGTTCAGCACGATGTGGCGCAGCACCTCCCATTTGCTCATCGCAAGGCTGAGGCCGGCCTCGATATGGCCTTTCGGAACCGCCTCGATGCCGGCGCGGATGATCTCGGTCGAGTAGGCGCCGAGATTGATCACCATGGCGAGGAAGGCGGCGGTGGTCTCGCTGAGTTTCAGCCCGAGCGCCGGCAGGCCGAAGAAGATGAAGAACAACTGCACGATGAACGGCGTGTTGCGGATCAATTCCACATACACAGCGACGATACGGCCCAGCCAGCCGGGACCGAAGGTGCGCGCCGCGGCGCCCGCGGTGCCGACCGCGATGCCGACGACCGTCGACACGATCGTCAGCACGATCGTGAAGACCAGCCCATACAGCAGCACGTTCCAGTAGGGCAGCAGTTCGGCGAATTGCAGTTTGTAGGACACTGCCCCAGCCTTGCGCTTAGAAGCCGGGCGGTAGCGGTGCTTTCAGCCACTTCTCCGACAGTTTTCCGATCTCGCCAGACGCCTTCGCCTTGGTGATGATCTCGTTGACCTTGGCGAGCAGCGCCGGCTCGTTCTTGTTGAGCCCGACATAGCAGGGGCTGTCCTTGATCACGAATTTCAGCGTCGGTGCGCGGGTAGGGACCTTCTCGGCGATCGCAGCCGCGACTGTGTTGCCGGTGGCAATCAGATCGACCTGGCCGGACACGAAGGCCGCGATGGTCGCGTTGTTGTCCTCGAAACGCTTGATGGTCGCGTCCGGCGGCGCCGAGGCGGTCAGCGCCTGCTCCTCGATCGCGCCGCGGGTGGCGCCGATGGTCTTGCCCTTGAGGTCGGCTGCGCTCGTCACCGTGATCGCCTTGGTGCCGAACACGCCGGAGAAGAACGGCGCATAGGCGATGGAGAAGTCGATGACCTTTTCGCGCTCCTCGTTCTTGCCGAGGCTGGAAATCACCAGGTCGGCCTTGTTGGTCTGCAAATAGGGAATGCGGTTGGCACTGGTCACCGGAATGATTTCGGTCTTCACCCCGAGTTCCTTGCCGATCAGATTGGCCATGTCGATGTCGTAGCCCTGCGGCTTGAGATCGAGCCCGGCGGAGCCGAACGGCGCAAAATCCTGCGGCACGGCGATCTTGATCACCTTGGACTTCATGATCGAATCGAGGGCGTCGGCATGGGCCTGCGTCGCCACCGCGGCAGTGGCCAGTGCGGCGGCAAGCATCAGTCTCTTGAACAGCATACTTAGGATCTCCGAGGTTACGGCGAATACGCGCCTCCGAGATTTTCTCTCGGTGCGTCTCATTCAGCGGACGTGGCCCGGCTCCACGTCGCGGTTCGACCCTGCCTGACGCCTCGCATTTAGGCAATGCTTGGCCGTGCTTTTTTTGGAGGCTTTTTATGGGTCGATTTCGAGCATGATCACGCGACCATGCGTTGGGCTGCAGCGTTCGACATACCCGGCGGTTCGTGACTACCGCAGGCCCTCATACACCATGAAGCCGCGCGCGATCGCGAGCTTGCGCAAGGCGCGCGGGACGAATTTTTGCGGCCGATGCAGATAGCGCCACGACGTCACCTTGAAATCCCTGATCGTGTTGAGATCGCTTTCGAACGGCGCCAGCAATCCGGTCAGGCTGATCGGCGCATGCGCGCGGTTATTGAAAGGCAGCAGCAGCAACTCAAGATGCGCCGTCGTACCATCTTGCGAGGTCGCGGTGATGCCGGCAATCGCCGCCAGCATTTCTTCGGCGACGTAGCTGATGATGTCCTCGATCTCGCGGCGGCTGTCCGGAGTGAACAGCGCCGAGAAACTCGTGTCCTTCAGGTCCCGGCCGAGCAGGGCGCAGACCCGCGTCCCGGCGACGCGGAACGGATAGCCGGCCTCGTTGTCGTAGGACAGCACGAAGATGTCGCCGAGCAGTTCGCGCACCGCGCCGGGTTCGATCTCGCTACGGTCCGGTGCCCGCGCGTCGCCGCGTTTCGCGTCCCAATAGGCGAAGAACTCGCGGCTCGATGGGTGTTTCATGCTTACCTTTCCCCGGCTTGCCTTGGCGGGACACATCTGTCCCGCTTTTGCGCAACACGCCTTCCCTTGTTCGTTGTGCAGGACAGGCTGTGCAGCGTCCATGCCGGGGACGCGATTTGGCCGCGTGGGGCGCGGCTTTGCGTTGTTAACGTTAAATTAACTATGAGGTTGGCGGTGGCGCTGCGGCGTGCGTAATGTGGAACGCATCAGGCGGCTCCGGCTTATCTGTCCGGCGCAGTTGGTACACAGGTGGCGTCAAACAGTTTGGTCATCGCGCAGGGAGGGGCGGGGATGTGATCCCGGCTCCGGGCGCGAAAAGGCCAGCAAGACAAGGGAGGATGTTCTCAGCATCCTCCCTTTTTCTTTTGGAAGGCGGCCGAACTTGTGTCCCGGACGCGGCGCGGCACGCAGTGATGCGACGCAGAGCCGGGACACAGGCCGCCGCAGTAGGTCGGCTCTGCGGCGCACCGCCAAGAGGCGCTGCGCCGCGTCCGGGGGATACGGGGTAGCTGCGATTGTGCACTTGCACAGGCCGGGCAAAGCCGCCTATCTGGGCCCATACGACTCGAAGCCGCCAGCTAAGGTCCTGGACCCCTTGGAATCCCAGTCTTACTCATCCCCGGTCGAGCCGCCGGACGCCCCGCACGAGCCGATCTTGACGTTACCGGGCGCGCTCACGGCATATATCGCGCTGATCGCTGCAATTCATTTGCGGGTGCTGCTGCCGGTTGAGCTGGAGAACTGGACCATCGACGTCTTTGGCTTCATTCCGAAGCGCTACGACTCCACCTTACTCAACATCACCTTTCCAGGCGGGGCCGGCGCCAAGGTATGGACCTTCGTCACCTATTCGCTGCTGCATGCCAATCTCAGCCATATCGGCTTCAACCTGTTGTGGCTGTTGCCGTTCGGCAGCGCGCTGGCGCGCCGGTTCGGTGCCGTCAGGTTCTTCGTCTTCATGGCGGTGACGGCCGCGGCCGGCGCCGTGGCACATCTCGTCACCCATGAACACGCGATCGCGCCAATGATCGGCGCCTCGGCCTCGGTATCCGGCGCCATGGCCGCTGCCATTCGCTTTGCCTTCGTGCGGGGAAGTTTTCTTTCGTTCCACCGGGGCGATGCGGATGCCGCCGCGAAGGTTCCGGCGCTGTCGCTTTCCCGGGCTTTGCGCAACGCGCGCGTGCTCGGATTTCTGGCGGTGTGGTTCGGCGTCAACATCATCTTCGGCCTCGGATCAATCTCGATCGGCGCGGAAGGCGCCAGCGTTGCCTGGCAGGCGCATATCGGCGGATTTCTCGCCGGCCTGATGTTGTTTTCGCTGTTCGATCCGGTACCGCGTGCGACGCCGCATGCCGCGGATGCTTCATGGCCGGACGAGTCTGGCCGCGTCTGATCGCCGCTTGCGGCGAGCGCCGATTTCATCCATCATCCGCACTGGTTGTAACGCAAGCCAATGCCGCTGCCATGGATGACAGCCGCGCTTGCAAACCGCGCCCTCAAACGAAACCGGCGCGGAACTGTTGATTGAAGACTCACGAACAAGTCCGGCCCCTTGGGCACGAACGGATTCAGGGAGGCGACAATGACGGTACGTTCAATTCTCGACACCAAGGGCCATCAGATCACGAGCATCGAGCCGGATGCCAAGCTTTCGGCCGCGATCAAGATCCTTGGCGAACGCAAGATCGGCGCCGTGCTGGTGATGAACCAGGGACGCGTGGAGGGGATCCTTTCGGAGCGCGATATTGTCCGCGTGTTGGGCGAGCGCGGCGCCAGGGTGCTCGAAGAGCCGGTCAGCGAGGTCATGACGACCAAGGTCGTGAGTTGCCGGCAGTCCGACACCGTCGCGGGGATCATGGAAATGATGACGCTCGGCAAGTTCAGGCATCTGCCCGTCATCGAGGAGGGCAAGGTGGTTGGCCTGATATCGATCGGCGACATCGTCAAGCGCCGTGTCCAGGAATATGAGGCCGAGCAGGAAGCGCTGCGCGACTACATCAAGACGGCGTGAGCCTTTTTGACGCGAGCCGGTGACCACCTTCGGATCACGTCCGAGGGCAAGCTTCGCCTGAGAACGCTACGCTATTCCTTGTCAGGCTTTTCGAGCGCCTTCTCGGCTTCGATCTGCGGCGGCGCGAGGATATGGATCGCCTCCTGGATCGAGTCGATCGCCCGCTCGGCCGCTTTCACGCCGTGGGCGATCAGATCGTCAGCGCGATGAAAATCAAACCAGCCGATCTTGCCGACGCGGGGCGAGATCAGGAGGTCTGGCGGATCGCCGGCAAGCCGAGCGCGGGTGATGCGGTCCTGCATGATGTTGAAGGCATCGACCATGACCGAGGAGATGCCCGGCCGTCCGCCGCCACCGAAGAATTCACGCTTCATCGTGCGCTCGGCGGAGAAGAATTTTCCGATGCCGCGTTTGCGCGGCTCGGGTTCGGGCAGCGCTTCCGGCATCACCGATACCGAAACGCCAGTCGTCTGGCCGTGGGAATAGATCGTCGTGGCGTGCGCGAAGACATCGCTGGAAAGATTGGCAGCGATCACGATTTCCGCGCCGAGCGCCCGCGCCGCCGACACCGGCACCGGATTGACCAGGGCGCCGTCGACCAGCCAGCGGTCGCCAACCAGGATCGGGGAGAATATTCCCGGTAGCGCGTAGGAGGCGCGCATCGCGTCCACCATTGGACCATGGGTCAGCCAGATTTCGTGGCCGGTGCGCACTTCGGTCGCGACGGTGGCGAATTTCACCGGCAGGTCCTCGATCAGGCTTTGGCCGAGCGCCGCCTCAAGTTGGGCCGCAAGCTTCGCGCCGCCGATCAGGCCCGAACCGTTCAGGCGGATATCGAGATAGGAGAGGACCGTTCGCGGCTGCAGGCTGCGTGCCCATTCTTCCAGCGTGTCGAGATGTCCGGCAGCAAAGGCGCCGCCGACCACGGCTCCGATCGACGTTCCCACCACGACGTTGGGCACGATTCCGTGAGCCACCAGCGTCCGGACGATGCCGATATGGGCAAAGCCGCGTGCGGCGCCGCCACCCAGCGCAAGTCCGATCACCGGCCGGCGGATACTGCCGAGCCCTACCTTGTCTTGGGCATCGGAGCTCTTCTGGCCGCGGCCCATCCAGCTATCCAACACGCATGCTCTCCGGCTTCAACGATAACCGCCGCGGCGCGGCCGCGCCAGAATTGTCCATTCCAATCCGGATGCATGGTTTATATGCCCGGCGAATGCCGGCCTAGGCAGGAAATGTGACTGGACCACGACCGCTGGATTAACATTGGGTCCCGGTGCAGGTTCCGCTAGCTAGCGCCGCTCGCCAAACTTCGGCCACGAAGGCTTGAATTTGCCGCGTTTTAAGTGAAAAGCATGGCGATGATTTCGGGCGGCAACGGTATCGTAGGATGCGGACGGGGCAGACGGCCTTTTCCGGCGCTGGCGGTTGCCTTCACGCTGCTTGCTTTGCTTCTTCCAGCCCCGGTCTCGGCCCAGTGGTTCTCGGACCGCCCGCCACCGGTGCCGCCCGCCGTGGTTCCGGACACTCAGACCGGGCCTGCCATGAATCTGGCGCCGCCATCGGGGACGGGGGCGATTCCACCGCTTCCGGCGCCGCTGAACCAGCCGACCATCGTTCAGCCACAAGTCACCGCCGTGCCGCCGGTGGTACCGCCGCCGGGTGTGGCCACTGCAGGTCAGGCGGTGCTATCGCTGACGGCGCGCTACGGCAAGGATCTGCCTGTTATCAACGGCGGGCTAGTGTGGCGGGTATTTGCCGACAAGCCTGACGATACCGGCACGTTCAAGCTGATCCGCGAGGAGCGCGGCGCTACCCCGAACATCGTGCTGCCGCCCGGCAATTACGTCGTTCATGTCGCTCTCGGCCTGGTTAGCGCGGTGCGGGCGGTGAGCCTGAAAGCCGAGACGGACCGCGTGGCTTTCGTGCTTCCGGCCGGCGGACTGCGCATCGAAGGCCGGGTCGGCACCAGCAAGATTCCCCCGAACCAGATATCGTTCGCGATCTACAAGGGCAGCCAATTCGAAGGCTCCGAACGCACCCCACTGCTTCCGAACGTCGCCGCGGGCGACGTCGCGCTGCTGCCGGAGGGCACCTACTACATCATCTCCAACTATGGCGATGCCAATTCGGTGGTGCGCTCGGACATCCGCGTCCAGGCCGGCAAGCTGACGGACGTGACCGTCTCCCACCGCGCGGCGGTGATTACGCTGAAGCTGGTCAGCGACAGGGGCGGCGAGGCGCTCGCCAACACCGCATGGTCGGTGATCACGCCGGGCGGCGACGTCATCAAGGAATCGATCGGCGCGTTTCCGCGCGTGGTGCTGTCCGAAGGCGAGTACCGGGCGATTGCCAAGAACGAAGGCAAGGTGTTCGAGCGCTCCTTCAACGTCGTCAACGGCGTCGACGGCGAGGTCGAGGTCGTGGCGCGCTAGACCACGGCGTTTTCGAGCGAGGCATGTCCTCGGGCTTATCCAAGGGTGGCCTCCGGTTCGCGTGCAGAAAACGCGGCAAACAAAAAGTCTCAGCGTTCGACTGTCATAGTCTCTAATACCCACTAACCATCGCACAACTTAGAACTATCATAATCGCCGCCCGCGGCGGCTCGAACTTGAAATTACCGAATCGGTCTTCTTGGCAGAGACTGAGGCCAATCTTGCGATCCTGCATCAGCTTCGCGAACTCGGCGTCAGCATATCCATGGACGATTTCGGTACCGGCTATTCGAGCCTGAGCTACTTGCGGAGTTTTCCATTCGACAAGATCAAGATTGATCGCTCATTCGTGAAAGACCTCGCCCAGCGGACCGACTGTGTCGCGATCGTACGCGCCATCTCCGGCCTCGGGCGCAGCCTGAACATCACGACGACGGCGGAAGCGTCGAGACCATGGACCAGCTCGACTAACTGCGCGCCGAAGGCTGCAACGAGGTGCAGGGTTTTCTGTTCAGCGCAGCAAAGCCGGCATCCGAACTCAAGGCGCTGCTGTCCGGGTTTGGCAGCCGGGCCTCGAAGGCCGCGTGAGGCAATGGCAACTCGTCATGGCCGGCAATGACGGTCACAGGGATCCTAGAACCGCGTCACGATATCCGACAGCGCCGGGCGAGGGCGGTCCTCGGCCGGCTTCGACGGAGTGCCGATGTGGATGAAGCCGGCGAGTTTTTCATCGGCCTTCAATCCGAGCCCGTCGAGCACGTCGCGGTCGAACGCGAACCAGCCGGTCAGCCAGCAGGCGCCGTAACCAAGCGCCGTCGCCGCCGTGACGATGTTCATCGCGCTGGCGCCGGCGGATAATTCCTGTTCCCACCCCGGCACCTTGGGGTGCGGCTTGGTGAAACTGACAACGGCGATCACCAGCGGTGCGTCCATCAGCCGGCGCTTTTCGAATTCGATGTCGGCGGCCGGGGCGGAGGGATTCTTTTTCGCGAACACCTGCGCAATGACGTCGCCGGCCCGCGCCCGGGCATCGCCTTCGAACACGATGAAGCGCCACGGCGTCAGCTTGCCGTGGTCCGGCACCCGCGCGCCGATGGTCAGAATAGTCTCGAGTTCGCTTGGCGTCGGGCCGGGCCCGCTCATCTCGCGGGGCTTTACCGAGCGGCGGATCTTCAGAAGTTCAAGGGCGTCGGGCACAAGGGTCTCTTTTGTCGGAAATGGCTGTGCCAGAGATAGTGGCACAGCCGCTTCAGCGGAAGCCGATTTAGACCGATTATATGATCAGGCCGCCGCCCGCGCCCGCTTGACGTCCGGCGGCGTCGCTTCCTCGACGAGGGCGACCAGCGCCTCGTCGGTCGGCATCACCTTTTGCCCGTCGCTGCCGAGCCGGCGGATCGAGACCGAATGGGTCTCGGCTTCCTTCTTGCCGACGACGAGCAGGGCAGGGATCTTGGCCAGCGAGTGCTCGCGTACCTTGTAGTTGATCTTCTCGTTGCGCAGGTCGATCTCGACGCGCAGGCCGGCCCGCCGCGCGGCAGCCGCGACCACCTTGGCGTATTCGTCGCCTTCGGAGGTGATGGTCGTGACCACCACCTGCGTCGGCGCCAGCCAGAGCGGGAAGTTGCCGGCAAAGTGTTCGATCAGGATGCCAATGAAACGCTCCATCGAGCCGCAGATCGCGCGATGCACCATCACCGGCGCTTTCTTCGAGCCGTCGGCATCGATGTAGAACGCGCCGAACCGTTCCGGCAGGTTGAAGTCGACCTGCGTGGTGCCGCATTGCCAGTCGCGGCCGATGGCGTCGCGCAGCACATATTCGAACTTCGGCCCGTAGAACGCGCCTTCGCCCGGGTTGATCGCGGTCTTGATGCGGTTGCTGCCGCTGGCGTGAATTTCCGCCAGCACGGTGGCCATCACGCGCTCGGCATGATCCCACATCTCGTCGGTGCCGACGCGCTTTTCCGGCCGGGTCGAGAGCTTGACCGTGAGTTCGCCCTCAAAGCCGAAATCGGCGTAGGTCGACAGGATCAGGTCGTTGATCTTGAGGCACTCGTCGGCAAGCTGCGCCTCAGTGCAGAACACATGCGCATCGTCCTGGGTGAAGCCGCGCACGCGCATCAAGCCATGCATCGCGCCCGACGGCTCATATCGATGCACCACGCCGAATTCGGCAAGGCGCAAGGGCAGGTCGCGATAGCTCTTCAGGCCGTGCTTGAATATCTGGACATGGCCCGGGCAGTTCATCGGCTTCAACGCAAACCAGCGCTTGTCCTCCGCCTCGTCGCCGGCCGACTGCGCTGCGAACATGTTCTCGCGGTACCAGTCCCAATGGCCGGAGGTCTCCCACAGTGCCTTGTCGAGGATCTGCGGTGCGTTGACCTCGTCATAGTCGCCGGTCAGGCGGCGGCGCATATAGGCAATCAGCGCCTGGAAGATGGTCCAGCCCTTCGGGTGCCAGAACACGACGCCGGGGCCTTCCTCCTGGAAGTGGAAGAGATCGAGCTCGCGGCCAAGCTTGCGGTGGTCGCGCTTCTCGGCTTCCTCGATCTGCTTGAGGTACGCGTCGAGCTCTTCCTGCTTTGCGAATGCCGTGCCGTAGATGCGCGTCAGCATCGGGTTGTTGGCGTCGCCGCGCCAATAGGCGCCCGCCACCTTCATCAGCTTGAAGGCGTTGCCGATCTTGCCGGTCGAACTCATGTGCGGCCCGCGGCACAGGTCGAACCAGTCGCCCTGGAAATAGATCTTAATCGGCTCGTCGCCGGGAATGGCGTCGACCAGCTCGACCTTGAAGGTCTCGCCCTTGTCGCGGAACACCTGCTTGGTCTTCTCGCGATCCCAGACTTCCTTGGTGAAGGGCTTGTCGCGCGCGATGATCTCGCGCATCCGCTTTTCGATCGCCGCGAAATCTTCCGGCGTGAACGGCTCGTTGCGGAAGAAGTCGTAATAGAAGCCGTTCTCGATCACCGGGCCGATCGTGACCTGCGTGCCTGGCCACAGCGACTGCACCGCTTCGGCCAGCACATGCGCGCAGTCGTGCCGGATCAGTTCGAGCGCGCGCGGGTCTTCGCGGCTGATGAGTTCGATCTTCGCATCGTGCGAAATCGGATCGTTGAGATCGGCGACCACGCCGTCCAGCGCCATCGCGACCGTGCGCTTGGCGAGCGAGGGCGATATGCCCTTGGCGACGTCGAGTCCGGTGGTGTCCTTGGCGAAGTCGCGCTTCGCGCCGTCGGGGAAGGTGAGGGTGATTTTTTGCACGGGTTCGGCCGGTTTCAAGTTCGCAAGGCCAAATTGGAACCCCGATGCGGGTGCATTGCTGTCAGGCATTGGCATCTCCTAAAGCTCACTCCTGCGAACGAGCGCAGGTAAGCGGGAAAGCAGGGGTATAGCAGGGGATTCGGCCCCTGCAATCGGGCAATTTCGCGAAATAGGCCGTGTGGCAGGGCCGCAGGGCAGACATCTGGCCCCATCGTCCGGAAAAAATGCTTCTCCGTCACGGCGACGTGCGCTCGGCATCAGCGCCGTCGATCAATGAACTCATAACAAGCGATGACAAATAATCCGGTATCTCGTCCTTTTCTTGGCACGGCCCACAGTCTAGATGCATCTGCATGAAACATGTGTCCGGGCCTGTCCACGCCGAGCGCCGTTTTGCACCGACTGCGCTGATGCTCGGCAACGTCGTCACCGGCTGCTCGGTGCTGGCGCCGGCGGGCATGCTGGTCGAACTGTCTGCCGGTCTTGACGTCTCGATCCGCACCGCGGGGCTGTTGATCACCTTCGGCGCGATCATGTTGTGCGTCGGTTCGCCGATCACGGCGTGGCTGACTTCCAGGATCGAGCGGCGCACTCTGCTGACGGCTACACTTGCCGTGCTGGCGCTCTCCAACATTGCTTCCGCCTTTGCGCCTGACTATGCGAGCCTACTCGTCATTCGCCTGCTAATGCTGGCAATCGGCGCGCTCTACACGCCGCAGGCGGCGGGAACGGCCGCACTGATCGTGCCTGAAGAAAGGCGCGGCAGCACCATCGCCTATATCTTTCTCGGCTGGTCGCTGGCTGCGGCCGTCGGCCTGCCGGCGATCACCTTCATCGCCAGCCGCTATGGCTGGCAGGTGGTCTATGGCGCCATTGGTGCAATGAGCTGCCTGAGTTTCCTCCTGCTGGCGTGGCGCCTGCCCCGCGGGCTGACGGGTGCGCCCGTCGATCTCAAGACCTGGGCAGCGATCGGCCGCAACCGGACAATCCTGCTCTTGCTGTTGATCACGACTGCGCAGATGTCCGGCCAGTTCGTGGTGTTCACCTATATGGGCCCGTTGCTGGCGCGGCTGACAGGGGCGGGCCCGGACCCGATCGCCGTGATATTCGCCGTCTACGGCGTCTGCGGCGTCATCGGCACCGCGATCGGAACCCGTATCGTCGATTCCTGGGGCGCATGGAAGACTTCGATGCTGTTCACGTCGGTGTTGCTGGCTGGCGTGGGCGGATGGGCGCTCAGCGCCGGCATCTATCCGCTGATGGCTGTCTCCGTCGCGATCTGGGGTATTGGATTTGCTTCCACCAATTCGATGCAGCAGGTGAGGTTGGTCGGCGCCGCGCCTGCGCTGGCGTCCGCGTCGGTATCTCTCAACACATCCGTGCTCTACGTCGGACAGGCCATTGGTTCGGCCATCGGCGGTTTCCTGTACGCGCGCGATCTCCTTTTTGCCAACGGCTATGTCGGGGCCGCCTTTGTCGCGCTCGCACTGACGACGGTGATTCTAACCAAGCCGAAAAAGATCCAGGAAAGCGCGCCGCGCTGATAGCGCCCGGAGACTTTGACATCCTTACGCGAGTTCCATAAGTGTGATGTTATAACATTACGCTTCGGGGGCTGTAAGCAATGGAAAAGATTGGCAATTGGGATGAAGTCAGGGGGCGGATCGGACGCCGAACGCGGTTCTTGGCAGTGTTCTTGGCAGTTCTGGCCGCAGCATCCTTTGCCGCGGACGGTGCACGGCCCGCCATTGCCCAAAACGTCCCTCAGGCTGTCCTGCCTGCGATTACGGTGGAAGGACAGCCAGCCACCAAGCCAAAGCAGCGAACGAGCCAGCGCACACAGATGCGGGCCGCGTCCGTCGCGCGCCAGGCGCAGCCCGGCGCGGATCGAGCGCCGCAAGGCCCAATAGACGGATGGCCGGGAGGCTTGCCGCGCGACTACATCCGTTCGACGACCGATCTCAACGTACCCAATGCGACCGGATCGCGACTGCCGGGCACGGCTCGCGACATCCCCGCCAGCGTGGAGAGCATCAATCAGGCCACGATGCAGGAGCGAGGCAAGACGAGTTGGGTGGACGCGCTTCAAGGCCTGACCGGCTTCACGTCCGCCGTCCGGCCAGGAGCTGCCGGCGTCGCGTCGACGCGGGGGTTCACCGAGAACGGCGTCGCGGTGCTCTATGACGGAATCCGTGTCACCAACACCACGATCAGCACGCGTAACTACGACAGTTTTATTTTCGATAGGGTAGACGTGCTGCGCGGACCGGCGTCGGTGCTTTACGGTGAAGGCGCGATCGGCGGCGCCGTCAATCTCGTTCGCAAGCAACCGAGCGGGGTCAACGAGCCGTTTGAAACGATCTCCTCGCTCACTACGCGCGAAGGCGTCCGCCAGGCCGCGGGAAAGGGAGGTCCGCTGGGGAACGGCTTCTCTTATCGGCTCGATGGCGTCGTCAACGGACACAACGGCCCGGTTGACGACAACCAGGTCAGATACGGCAACGTCGCGGGCGCCTTGCGCTGGGACGTGACGCCGCAATTGTCATCGACCGTCGATTTTGACTACATGAAATCGAAAATCGAGAACGCGTATTGGGGCACGCCTCTGGTGCGAGGGCAGATCCGCTCCGATCTCCGCGAGGTCAACTACAACAACCTGCCGAACAACAAATACGACGACAGTGTGCTGTGGCTGCGCTGGAACACGACGTATGACACCGAGGAGCTAAAGATCCGCAATCGCTTCTGGTCTTATCAATCCGATCGCGATTGGATCAACACATACCGCTTTGCCTATATTCCCGCAGGCGGCACCTGCTCTTTCCGCGGGCAGAACCTCCTCAACAACACCGGTACGGACCAGATCTGCCGGCAAACGTGGGAGAATCTCGGCTACGATCATCGCTTTATTGGCGATCGTTTCGACGTGAACTGGAACGGCAGCTTGGGAGCGATGCCGCTGTCGACAGTCATGGGCGTTGAGGTTGCAAGCACGCGATGGGACAGTCCGCGCAACGAGGTGACATCGCTTCAACTCGTCGATCCCTATAATCCCGCACCGACGGACTTCTTCACGCGAGGCACTGCACGGACACAAAACGTGCGTGCGGATCTGACCCAGAAGGCGGTTTTCGGCGAGGCGCGCCTGGAGGTGCTCAAAGGGGTCAAAATTGTTGGCGGGTTTCGGGTCGACCAAATGGAGGTGGACTACAATCGGCAGCCGACGAACCAGCTCTACAGCAAGACGTTCGAAGCCAGCACGTACCGCATGGGTGCGTTGTGGGACATTCGTGCCGACACGACGCTCTACGCGCAATACGCAACTGCGGTTGAGCCGCGCTTTGCTCTGTTCACATTGGGCGTCACCGATACCCCCTTCACCCTCGCCAATGCGCGCCAGGTGGAAGGCGGTATCAAATACGCCTTCGCGAATGGACGAGGTGAGCTGTTGGCGGCCGTCTATCACATCGAAAAGACCGATATCCCCTCAACCGATCCTCTGACGGGATTCACGGTTCAGGTGGGCAAGCAGTCATCCCGCGGCTTTGAGATTTCCGGCAGTTATCGCCCGATGGAGGCTTTGCGGCTCGAGGCGAACTTTGCCTACGTGAATGCCCAGTATGACGAATATCGAACCAGTACGACCGCGAATTACACGGGCAATACGCCGCCGAATGTGCCGCAGGTCGTGGCGAACTTTGGCGCCACGTGGCAGCCGTTCACAAATTGGGCGGTCGGCGGGTGGATCAATCACAGGGCCTCCATCAAGGCTGACGATGCCAACCTGGTGACGTTGCCGTCTGCCACCACCGCGGATGTTTTTGCCACCTACCGTTTTGTGCAAAACGCCGACCTGACGTTTCGCGTTCGCAATATCACCGACGCGGTCTACGCAGCGTGGGCCACGGACGCGAACTACGTCATTCTTGGCACGCCGCGGACCTTCGAGCTTTCTCTTCGTACGCGGTGGTAGGCAGGTCCATGAACGCTCGTTCGCAGCAGGCGCCAATCGTTCACGGCGCCAATCATTCAATGGCTCACGCCATCCCCTCCGATCGCAAGCAGGTCTGAGGGGACGCCCTCTACCTTGATACGCTGTCGCTCGCCGAGTGTTGTAGCGTCGAGAATTGCCACTTCGCCCGTACGCGGGTCGGAGACGGCGACATACGGGCCTATGGAAGCGATCCGCGGGCGGACGGTGCTCTGATCCATCGCATAGCGCTCGGTAACGCGTGTTTGGGCTTCGGTCGTGCCGGTCAACGGGTTGATGCCGAGAAGGGTACCATCCTCAATGATGACGAATAGCCGGTCTCCCGACTCCGGATGGAGATTGAAATCCATCCTGCGCGCGGGCAGAGCGATGAATTGGAAGTCCCCATCTTCGGCAGAAGGATCGACGATGACCATGCCGTGAAGACCGAAATCACCGGCAACGAATGTAAATCCTGATGCGCCGGTCATGCGGCGGATCATGCGTCCAGGCGGTAGCGAAGCTGGATAGGGGAGTTGGCGACTGACGACGCCGTTGCGTGCCATCTCGAGGATCGCAACGCCATCCGCACATCCGAAAACGACGAAGCGGCTGGTCACCGCTTCGCCGTGCAAGCTTGGGCATTCAATCCGGTGCGGCTTTGGCGTGTCCTCGCTGCGGAGCTCGATCGCATCCGGAAGGCCTTCGCCTGCGGGTGGAACGGTGACGGCCAAACGCCTTGCAACCGGAACGGCCACGCCGTGATGCTTGACGCCCGTTTGGATGCGCTGAATGCGTTCCATGCGGCTCGCGACAAAGTCTTGCTCGTTGAAAATCTGGGCTGTTCCGTCGCCATCGAAGAACACGGCAACGCGGACGTTATCGTGCGTGAGATGCGAAGGGCGCACGCCGCGAAGCCGGGAAGACAGAAGCGCTGGAGCGGAAATCTTGATGTCGGCATGATCGCCGTGGCTCCCCAGTTCAATGCCGGTGTCGATGACAGCGACTTCATCCGCTTCGGGCTGCACAGCATACACATAGCGGCCAGAGGCTCCCGCGTGGAGCCGCGCCGGACTGGCCAAGGGCAGTGCGGCAAGCAATTGGCCGTTTTCGAGATCAAAGATCTTGAGCGCCGCGGCCTTGGCATCGGCAACCACGAGCCGAAAAGCCTGCGCGGTGCCCGCAGCGTGGGTGCGATGTTCGGCGGCAGGGCCGTGCGCATCGCTGGTTGCGCCGGACATTCCGCTAAAAACCATCGCGATAGCAAGAAGTCGGCGCATCGCTGTCCTGTAAGATGGAAAAATGGAATGTTATAACGTAACATCTGGGTGCGACAAGATCTCACCGCGAGCCTGACGGTACGGCGAGGCTACCGGTTGGCGTATGGCGTGCTGGCGACCCGCGTCAAAGCCGGCGTTGCGGCCATCTTGACCAGCACCTCCTTCACCGGATGCTCGGTCCAGGCCTGCGTCACGTAATCGCGATGGGTGACGCCGTCGGGCGTCTGCACGAACACGACGCTGCCGGGCCTCAACGGCCCGTCCATGCTCTCGGTGACGGTGATGCCCCTGTCGCGGAGCATCTGCATCAGCTCCAGATCGTGCCGCTTGGTGTAGCGGGTATACGAAGAGACGAAGAAGCCGGTCCGGTTTTTCTCGATCCACGACGCGAACTTGTCGAGCTCGCCATAGACGGCGTCGAGCAGGAATACACCGCGGACGCGGTTGGAAAGGCCCCCGACCTCGAGGCTCCACGCCGTCGGCAGGAAGCCGCCGCTATAGCCGACGATCACAATCGGCATGTTGGCGAACGCCTGCGCCGATTTCGGATCGCCGTGAAGGCGGGCGAGGTGGCTTGCTGACTCCTCGATGAAGCGCTTGAAGCCGCCCGACTGCCAGAACTTGCCGGCCGAGGAGTCGGCGGCGTTGACAGCCATTTGCGGGGCGAGCAGCACGGCGTTGACGCCCGAATCCGAGATTTGCTGCGGCACTAACTGGCGGTCGCGGACGTCGCGCTCCAGCGTCGCGCCGTTGCCGTGGAAGAACACCACGATCACGCCCGGCTTCCTGACATCGAATGTCTCGGGGACATGTACCAGCACGCGGCTGTCGTTGTAGGTCTCGTCCTGCCAATAGACCTTGCCGCTGTAGCTGCGATGGCCCTTGCGGTCGCCTTTGACGATGTTGAGGAACGGTTCTTCCGAGCGCGGATTAGTGCCGAAATAAGGGAAGGCGGAGGATTTCATGCTGACCAGCGTGGTCAGCTCTTCACGCTCATTGCGGGGTAGCGTCAGCGTTGGCGTCAGCGAGGCGACCCGCACCGGCTCGGTACGCACCGCGCGCGGCTGCGGCGCCAGTGCGACCTGGCGCTGGACTTGCGGCAGGCTTTCACCCGCTGTCGGGAAACGGTCGGCGAATTGCGGCTGGGGGAAACGGTCGTCGAACGTGTCGGCGGAAGCCTGCGGCTTTGCGGCCCGGGATTTGGCGCCATCGGTGTTTGCCGCCAGCATTTCCGGGGTCGGCGCCTTGCCGCATTGAACCAGGACGAAGGATAGCGGCACGATCAGCGCGGCCATCGCCGCCCAGTGCCATCGCAGGGGCAGCCCACGGCGCGGCATGGCCGAAGACGTCGCCCGGCTGGCGCGATCAACTGTCGGGAAATTCGGATTAGCTCCGACCATCCACCCAATGCCCCAAGATCCACCGTCAACCGGCGTAAGCTCGCACGCGTTTAGGCGACGTTAAGCGTCCGGAAAAACTCCCCGCATCCGGAAGCCCAAAGGAGACCATGCAATCGTGTCGCGATTGTGGGATCGCCACGATGTTTTCGCAATCCAGTAGTGGCACGGTGCATCTGGAGGTACCATGTAACCTATTTTGTATCTCAGTTTAAGCCCTTGTTAGCATTGCTTGAATTGAGCGGCGTCAGCCTGCACGATGAGCTCCTGGCTGGGCGCTGAAGGTACGGTCCGAGATGGCGGCATCTGAAACGGGAAGCCCGGCCTGGCCTGGCTCGCGGTCTGGCAGCGGCTCCACCGTTTCGCCTTTGGTGGCGGTTGCCATCGTAGTTGCCGATATGGTTGGTGTCGGCGTCTTCACCAGCCTCGGCTTTCAGGTCAAGGACATCCCCTCGGGCTTTTCCATCCTGCTGCTGTGGACGGTCGGCGGCATCGTCGCGTTGTGCGGGGTGTTTTCCTACGGCGAGCTCGGCGCGATGTTTCCGCGCTCGAGCGGTGAGTACAACTTTCTCGGTCGGGCCTATCACCCGGCCTTCGGTTTTGTGGCGGGCTGGGTGTCGGCGACGGTCGGCTTTGCAGCGCCAGTGGCGCTCGCCGCCATGGCGTTTGGCGAGTACGGCAAATCGGTGCTGCCCAACACGCCGCCGCTGGCACTTGCGATCGGCGTGGTCTGGCTGGTGTCGCTGGTGCAACTCGCCGGCATCAGGCACTCCTCGACCTTTCAACTGGTCGCGACCATCCTGAAGGTGGTGCTGATCGTAGCCTTCCTGGTCTGCGGCTTCGTGATCGGCACCGCGCAGCCGGTATCGTTCGCGCCATCGGCGTCCGACTTCACCCATATCGTCAGCGCACCGTTCGCGATCAGCCTGGTGTTCGTGATGTACTCGTTCTCAGGGTGGAACGCGGCAACTTACATTATCGGCGAGGTGAGGTCGCCGGAGCGCAACGTGCCGCGGGCGATGCTGATCGGAACACTAATCGTGCTCGTGCTGTATGTCGCGCTCAACGCCGTGTTCCTGCATACCGCGCCGATCGACAAGCTTGCGGGCCAGCTCGACGTCGCCCGCATCTCCGGCAGCTACATCTTCGGCGAGCTCGGCGGCCGCATCGTCGGCGCGATGATCTGCTTCGGGCTGATCTCCTCGATCAGCGCGATGATGTGGATCGGTCCGCGCGTCATGATGACGATGGGCGAGGACATTCCGGTGCTGCGGCCGTTCGCCAGCCGGTCGGCCAGCGGCGCGCCGGCCTACGCCATTCTGTTTCAGCTCACGGTCGCGAGCCTGATGCTGCTTACGCGAAGCTTCGAGGCGGTGCTCGACTTCATCCAGTTCGCGCTGCTGTTCTGCTCGTTCTTTACCGTGCTCGGGGTGATCAAGCTGCGCATCACGCAGCCGTACCTGCCGCGGCCCTACCGTGCCTGGGGATACCCGGTAACCCCTGTGGTTTTCCTGGCCGTGACCGGGTTCATGATGTACTACCTTCTGACCGAACGGCCGTTGCAGTCGATGCTGGGCCTTTTGATCATGTTTTCAGGTCTCTTGATCTACGCCGTCTTCCGCAAGCGGGCAGATCAAGTCGCCGTGGCCGCAACGGGTCGCGAATGAGCATGCTGCACTGTATGAGAACGGCGACGCTTGCTGCTGTCATGCTGCTGGCGGCCGTGGCTGCCGTCCGTGCCCAAACCGCAACGGTGGACGACACCGCGAAATTTCTCGCGGGGCTGATGCCCTCGGCGGACTCGCCGCTGGTGCCGCTCACCAAAGATCCCGCCTGGCAACGGCACGCCAAATTCTTCGACACCGCGTTCGGCCAGCTTGAGCAGCGCCAGTTGTCGCGGATCCGCGCCTGGGCGGAAACCAATCTGGCTGCGCCGCGGCCGACCATGTTCTACATGTTCTCAGGCCCGGATATTCTCTATGCGAACGCTTTCTATTCCAAGGCCTCGACCTACGTGCTGAGTGCGCTCGAGCCGGTTGGCTCTGTGCCCGACCTGACGGTCTTGCCGCGCGGCGGCATTGCGTCCGCGCTCTACAACGTCGAACGTTCGCTCAGTTCGATCCTGAGCTTCAGCTTTTTCATCACCAAGCAGATGAAGACCGATCTGCAGGCGGGCCAGATCAGCGGCACCTTGCCGATTCTCTATGTGTTTCTGGCTCGCTCGGGCATGACCGTGAAGGGCGTCAGTCCGATCTCGCTGGACGACAAGGGTGCAGCGTATTTCGCAGGCGAAAATCCCGGGCCGAATGCCGTGCGCGGCGTGCGCATCATCTTCGTGGACCCCGAGGGTCAGGAAAAGACGCTGTATTATTTCTCGACCGATCTATCCAACTCCGGCGTCAAGGCGAGCGGTTTCCTGAAATTTTGTGCGACGCTCGCGCCCGGCAACAGCCTGGTCAAGAGCGCGTCCTATCTGCTGCACTCCGGCAACTTCACCACGGTGCGCGACTTCCTGCTCAATAACAGCGCCACCATCATCCAGGACGATTCTGGAATCCCGCTCGCTTACTACAGCACGAAGAAATGGCGCTTGTTCCCATTCGGGCGTTATCTGGGACCGATCGACGAATTCGCGGGGCGTTACCAGGAGTCATATGCTGCACTGTTCCGTCGCGCACAGCCGATCGATTTCGGCATCGGCTATCGCTGGCGTACGCCGGAAACGAATGTGCTGCTGTCGGTGAGATTGCCGGACGATGGATCGCCCGCTATCGACGCCACGGCATCGGCGGAGGCGCCGCCGCCACCGCCACAGCGCCCGCGCAGGCCGCGGCCGCCTGCGAATATCGGATCGCAGCAATGGGGCGGACCACAGCCATGGGGCGGCGGGTTCTTCGTCTGGCGCTAAGCCGCAATCGCTGCGAGCGTCGTACTCAGGAAGGGTTGACGCCGCGCCAGCGTCCGTAGCGCCACGGCAGATACCATCGCGCTTCCGGAGGTGCAGTGAGCGGCACGTTGTCGATCCCGGACGTGCCCCAGGGATGGCAGCGCAACAGCCGCGCCAGCGTCATCCAGCCGCCGCCCCACAAACCGAAACGTTCGATCGCTTCGTCGCCATACACCGAGCATGTCGGCAGATGCCGGCAGTTGTAGCCGACCAGCAGCGACAGCGAATGCCGATAGATCCATATCAGTGCGCGTCCGGCATTGCGCGGCAGACGACGGGCAATGCTGGCACAATCCGTGCATTGTTTTCGCTGTGACGATGAAGGACCTGCCGATGCCATGCAGCACTATGTACGTAGTCTTGCGGGGGTTCCCAAGCAAGGAACTCAATTCCTGCAGATATTTAGCCACACTTAGGAATTATCGCACTGCAATGCGGCGCACCAAGCCAAGGTATTATGGACGACACACGTCAGCACAGTTACCGTTTTCATACGGATCGATGACAGAATCATCTCGCGCTAAGACGGGGCCATTGCCACTAGTCGTAAACGGGGCTTGGGGGAAGGAACCAAATTGAGGTTTGAGACGTCGCTGAAACTTCGCGGCTGGGCCCTTCTCGGTGCCACCGCCTTTTGCCTCGCATTGCCGGGCGCGATCACAGTGCTGGGTGACTCGGCGTATGCTGGTGGTACCCTCGAAGAACGCAAACAGCCGATGCATTTCAAGTGGAATGCATGCCAGCCGGATTGCAGGGGCTGGGTCTCGGCCGTCGGCATCGTCACATCAGATAGCCCGCGGGAGTTCGACGAATTCGCCAAGGGTCGCCAGCTCGCGGGCGCGACCATCGTGCTGGATTCCAGCGGCGGCTCGGTGAACGATTCCATCGCGCTTGGCCGGCGGTTCCGCAGCCTTGGCGCGCTGACGACCGTTGGCACCACGGTGCGCACGCGGACCCCGCAAGGCGAACGCGTGAGCGTCGTGCCGGAAGCCCATTGCGAGTCGATGTGCGTGTTCCTGCTGCTGTCGGGCAAGACACGTTACGTGCCACCCGCCGCACATGTCCGCGTGCACCAGATATGGATGGGCGATCGTGCCGACGACGCCAGGGCCGCCAGCTATAGCGCGCAGGATCTGATGATCGTGCAACGCGACATCGGCCGCCTCACGAAATACACTTTCGACATGGGCGGCACCGGCGATCTGCTGTCGCTCGCGCTCAGCGTGCCGCCGTGGGAAGATCTGCATGAATTGTCGCGCGGCGAATTGCGCCTGGCCAATCTGATCACGACCGATGCGGTCGCCGATGTGTTCCCGCAGGACAATGCGTCGGTACCGATGGCCGAGGCGAAGCCTTCCAAGCCGCAGGATCGCTTCATCAGTTCCGTGATGGAGGGCGACGCGCAGTCGCAGTCGGGCAAGTCGACCAAGACCGCCGAAGCCGCGGTTCCGACAGGTGGCTCTGCGCCGGCGCAGGCGGCTCAGCCGCAACAGAATCAGCCGCAACAGAAATAGGCTGCATCCCATCCCACGGTGGTCATCATCCGCGAAAGCGAAAGCGGATGATCCAGTACGCCGTGACGGTGGTGACTGGGCTCACGCCTGCGCCGGCTGCTTTGCCTTGGCTTCGATCTGGCCGATAGCGTCGACCACGGCGTCGAATGTCAGCATGGTCGAGGCGTGGCGGGCCTTGTAGTCGCGCACCGGCTCGAGCAGGGCGATGTCGGCCCATTTGCCCTGCGGGGGACCGCCGTTTTCCTTCAACATTTTGCGCACGGTTTCTCGCAATTCACGTAACTCGCTAGCCGTCGAGCCCACTACATGGCTTGCCATGATCGAGGAGGAGGCTTGTCCGAGCGCGCAGGCCTTCACGTCATGGGCGAAGTCGCTGACCACGGGCCCGTCCATCTTGAGGTCGACCTTGACGGTCGAGCCGCACAGCTTGGAATGGGCGGTGGCGCTGGCGTGGGGGTCGGGAAGGCGACCGAGGCGGGGGATATTACCCGCCAATTCAATGATCCGCTTGTTGTAGATGTCGTTCAGCATGAGAATCGGTGTCCCGGGCGGCGATCCGAGCGCCCTTGGCGGCTGGGTTTCATCGTCCTATATATGGACAGGAACGGCGGAAAAACAGCCCGGCCGTTTGCCGTAGGCGGACGGACATGGACCAGTCATGGAAACCAGTTCGGCCGTCCGCGTGTTGTGGATGGGACTCAGGCGCCCGGCGGCAAAACCGCCCCGTCTGCCCGGTGACACTCCGGTCTCTGCAGGCCGGTCGAACGGAGAAGACATGGACGCATTGATCAAATCCCTCCGCCCTAGCAAGCCTTCCGATTTGAAGCCTTCCGAAGTGAAATCGCCCGATGTGGCCCCGGAAACCCGCCCGGCCGAGCTCGATCCGGCCGAGTTCCTGGCCGCTGCCGTCCGCGCCGACCTGCCGCGCCCGTCGCGCGCCGAGGCCGAACACGCCGTGCACACGCTGCTCAGCTATATCGGCGAAAACCCCGATCGCGAGGGTTTGCTGGATACGCCCCGCCGCGTGGTCGAAGCCTTCGACGAGCTCTATCAGGGCTATCATCAGTGCCCGGCCGAGGTGCTGGACCGCACCTTTGGCGAAACCGCCGGCTATGACGACTTTGTCCTGGTCCGCGACATCGAATTCACCTCGCAATGCGAGCATCACATGATGCCGTTCTACGGCAAGGCGCATATCGCCTATACGCCGGTGGAGCGGGTGGTCGGATTGTCGAAGCTGGCTCGGCTCACCGATATCTTCGCCCGCCGCCTGCAGACCCAGGAGCACCTGACGGCCCAGATCGCGGCTGCGATCGACGAGGTGCTGAAACCCCGCGGCGTTGCCGTGCTGATCGAGGCGGAGCATACCTGCATGTCGGTGCGCGGCGTCGCCAAGCATGGCGCGATGACGTTCACCAGCCGCTTTACCGGCATGTTCCGCGATAATCCCGCGGAGCAGGCGCGTTTCCTGTCCCTGGTGCGAGGGTCCAACCGGTAGCCTCGCCGAAATTTCTCCGCGAGGCCCTGTCGTGTCCACATCCGCAACGACCAATGAGCGCGAGGAGGGGCTGACCTTCCAGCCCAAGTTCGACGCGTCCGGTCTCGTGACCTGCGTTGCCACCGATGCTGCGACCGGCGAGGTCCTGATGGTCGCGCACATGAACGACGAAGCCCTGCGCAAGACGATCGAAAGCGGCGACGCCTGGTACTTCAGCCGGTCCCGCAATGCGTTGTGGCGAAAAGGTGAGACGTCAGGCCAGACCCAGCGCGTGGTCGAGATACGCGTTGATTGCGACCAGGATGCCATCTGGATTCGCGTCGAGCAGCAGGGCGCGGCGTGTCACACCGGGCGGCATTCCTGCTTCTACCGCAAGATCGACGCCGCCGGGGGCGGTGCGCTGCTGACGTTCGTCGATGCCGACCGGCAGTTCGATCCGAGCAATGTTTACCGGAAATAACTGGCGTCGGTTCCGGGCCGGTTATGCCAACAGCTCACCGATCATGGCGGCTGCGCGTCTCGCACCATCGGCTTCGACCGGTTTCGGTCTATCCGGCCTCGACATGGCCAAAATCATGGCGTCGGCGATCATATCGGGGGTTGACGAAGCGAAGTCCATTTGGATGCCTGCGCCATAGCGGCGGAGCCGGTGGGCGACGTGAAAGTTCTGCTCGAAATGGTTTCGCAGCGGAAAATAGACAAACGGCGTCCCGGCGGCAGCGAGCTCCATGCATGTGGTGAGCCCGCCCTGAACCAGCGCCAGGTCACATGCAGCAAGGTGCCGGTCGAGATCGGCGACGAACGACCGTATCTCGACGCCCTCCGGCGCGCGCAGCGACGCCGGATCAATGCGGGGACCGGCGACCACCACCATGCGCAACGCCGGCAGCTTGGCTTTCACGATGGGATAGGCCTGCAGGACGCGCTTGATCAGGTGAGCCCCGATCCCCGATCCGCCGACGGTGACGATGCAAATCTGTTCGCCGTTCCGGTAGCCAAGCGCTTCGCGAAGAAATTGGCGGCTGCCGAAGGTTTGGGGGTGCTCGCCGATGACGTAGCCGGCGAAATCGAAGTGCCTCGGTACCCAATCACGCATCAGGGGCAGATCCGCACCGAACGATAGCGGCACCACGTCTTCAGGGTGGCCCACGAAAATCGCTCGATCGCGCACGCCAGGATGCTGCTCGATATGCTCGATCATCTCGGCATTGTAGTCGGTCGTCAGCAGCGCCTCATGTTTGCCGCCGGACGGCATCGGCACGTAGCCGACGAAGTCGGTCAACCAGACGAGTTTTGCCTTTTTCAGCTCGGGATGCTCGTGCCAGTAGTGATCGATATCCCAGGCCTCGTCCGCAATCACCATGTCGTAAGCGCCTTGCTCGACGGCGTCCTGGAAGATCATGAAGTTTTTGATCAGCACCTCGTCCATGCGGCGGAGAGCCTGAAAGCAGTGCAATTCGTGTTCGCCGCTTTCGAGCTCGATATGCCGCGTTTCGCTCGCCAACCTTGCACTTAGCGGATGGACATGTTCGTTGCCGGCCTCCAGCAGACGCGTGACCGGATCTTGCGCCAGCCAGTCCACCGTGAGGTCAGGATGAAGCTTGCGCAGCTCGCGGGCGATGGCGATGTCCCGGCGGCCATGGCCGAGGCCGATCGGCGAGGAAAGATAGAGGGCGCGCTTCTGGCGTGCACTGTGCGGCAGGGCCTCACGTGCAAGCGGGCGGATGGCGAGCCGGCGATCGATGAAGTCGTTGATCAGCGCGTTCGCCTTGGCCGGATACCGGCCGAGAGGGTTATGACCGCCGCCTCTGATCGTTACGAACTCCGAGCCGCTCACCGCGGCGTGGGCCGCCCGGGCGCGCTCGCAGGGCTGAATTTGGTCGTTGTCGCCGTGGATGAACAGAACCGGGCAGCGGATGCTGCGATACATTTCCGCGCTGACATCGAATTGGGGAGGAATGTTTCGCGCTTCGACGGTTTTGATCAGGGTTGGTCCATCCGTCTCGGCAGCCCAACGGACCCCGTCCTCGATCTGTTTGGTCGAATGCGGCTCGCTGCAGATGTTGCGAACGAAGAACTCCGCGAAATCAGGGTAACTCGTCAGCCAATAGTCACGGTTGAACTTGTTCCAGCCGTCGTAACTGTCTCTCTCGGCGAGAAAATGCGAGGCCGCAAATCTTGCCTGGTGCGCAGGTCCGATGGTCGAGACCGTGCCGGCGAGGATGGCTGCCCGCACACGCGTCGGGTGATAGGCGGCGAGAATGGAGGCGAGCAACCCGCCGAACGAAAGTCCGACCAGGATAGCTTGCTCCACCTCGAGGCCGTCCATCACGGCAAGCGCGTCGGCGACGTAGTTGTCGATCGTGTAGGCAGTGACGTCTTCCGGTCGATCGGATTTGCCGTTGCCGCGGCCATCATAAGCGATGCAGCGGAAACGTTCGCTGAAGTAGGGAAGCTGCGCCTTGTAGATTCGCGAGTGGACGATGCTCCATGGCGGGATAAACAGAATGGTTTCCGCGCCGGCGCCGTAGCTTTCGTAAGCGAGTTTCACGCCGTCTCGGGTGATGAAACCCTCGCTGTCCGCCAGCTTTGCTCGCATGCTGTCACCCTTTTTCTGGTGAAGATCCTTCCGCAATCCGAATGAGGTCGCCGACGCGCCGCAGCGACGCCCTTATCGGCGCGCCTTTTTTCTCCAGTCCCAGCAGGAACAGGCTTTCGCCGCCGATGAAACTGGAGGCGGCGATCGCGCCGACTTCTTCGGCCGAGAACGGGCCGAGCGGCCCGATCATCTGTTCGGTCCTCCGTACCACGCCTACGATCAGGTCGATCCAGCCCATGAGGCCGGCTCGGATCACCTTTGCTACTTCCGCGTCATGCCAGCTCACCGCGATCAGCTCCTGCAGCACACGCACGTAGCCCGAAGCGATATCCTCATCGAGGTAGTCACAGGCGCGGGACCACTGCTCGGACAGTTTTAGCGATGGATCTTCGAACAGCCTGTTCTGCCGGTCGAGCAGTTGAGCATTGAGATGTTCGAACAGCTCCAGAACCATGTTCTGCTTGGAGCCAAAATGGTAGTGGATCTGGCTTAAGGGCACGGCCGCTTCTGCAGCGACTTCGCGAGTGGAAAGTCCGGCATAGCCGGCGCGGCGCAACACCTTCTTGGCAGCTTCGAGCAAGCTCGTGCTGGTTTCGATCTTCTTCACTGCCGCGCGCGCCATGGTACCTCATGATGTGATGGATGCGTCAAGACGCTACAAGCATTCCGGCTGAGAAGGCCAGCCTTGCCGTTCTAACCCTCTACCGGCCGGAAAAACCGATGCCCGGAACTGGGCCGGGCACCGTGAAACAAATGTCACCCGACCTTCGCCTTGTTTCGCGGCAGCGGGATCAGCATCGAGACCTGCTGCCGGTAGCGGCGGTACTGGTCGCCGAACAGCGCTATCAGGTCGCGCTCCTCCAGCCATATGCCGATGAGGATATAGCCGGTGGTGGCGATGGCGAACACCAGATGACCGACCGTCATCGTCGGCGTCGCCCAGAACGCAAGCAGGAAGCCGAGATAAATCGGATGCCGGACCACCTTGTAGAACATCGGCGTTTTGAACTCGGCCGGGGGCAACTCGCGCCCGAGAAGCCGCGCCAGCACTTGGCGCAGGCCGAACAGCTCGAAATGGTTGATCATGAAGGTGCTGGCGAGCACCACCGCCCAGCCTAACCAGGAAATCGTCTGAAGGACAATTGCCGCAACCGGATCAGTCGTCGACCAGATGATGCCTGTCATCGGCCGCCATTGCCAGTAGAGCAGGAGCAATGCGAGGCTGGCAAGCAGCACGTAGGTCGTACGCTCGACCGATAGCGGCACGATCCTTGTCCACCAGCGCTTGAAGGCGGGACGCGCCATCACGCTGTGCTGGATTGCAAACACGCCAAGCAGGACGACATTGATGAGCAGCGAAGAAACGAGCGGCCCGGCGGTGCCGCTATCGATGGTCTTTGGTACCGGCAAGTTGCCTACAAAGGCAATCGCATAAAGAAATGTACCGAGAAACAGCAGGTACGTGAGCGTGCCGTACAGCACAGCCGTCAAGCCGCCGGTTATGGTCTTTGCGGGAGGGGAGTGGAGTGCATGGTCTGTCATGATCTTGATCCTCTCTGGGAAGACTGCGGAAGGCCTTGCTTTCAGTCGGACGGTCGTGATTGCCCGGAATTTCACCTCGTTTGCGAGCCGGTCAGATCCAACGTCAAATATTCAGTCGGTCGAACGACCGAAAAGTTCATTCCTGTTTTATGTTGGAGATGCGGCATTTTAACCCGGCATTAACCATAAAGGTCGCACGCTGGGTCGGTGAAGCGCCGGATTGGCGGCGTTCACGAGCCCGCGAGGTTCGCGAGGAGCGGGGCACCACGGATATGGCGGTCGACACAGCAAGCGCCACGGCTGCGGCAGGTGTCGATCCCGCGCGCGCGAGGATCGCGGGCTCGATCAAGCAGGCCGCATCCACGACCGGCGCCAGCTTCGAATATCTGCTCGCCACCGCGAAAATGGAATCCAATTTCAACCCGAAGGCCGCCGCAACCACCTCGTCGGCGCGCGGCCTGTTTCAATTCATCGACCAGACCTGGCTCGGCACGGTGAAGGAGGCGGGTGCCCATCTCGGCTACGGCAAATATGCCGACGCCATCACCAAAAATCCGTCCGGCAGCTATTCGGTCGACGATCCCGCGGCACGCGCCGCGATCATGCGGCTGCGCGACGATCCCGACGCTGCCGCATCGATGGCGGCGGTGCTGACGCAATCCAACAGTTTCAAGCTGACCGGCAAGATCGGGCGCCGCCCGACCGATGCCGAACTCTACATGGCGCATTTCATGGGCGTCGGCGGCGCCGGCAAGCTGATCCAGAACGCCGAGGACAATCCGAACGCGTCAGCCGTGCAGATGTTTCCGAACGCTGCGGCGGCCAATCAATCGATCTTCTACGACCGTTCGGGGCAGCCGCGCAGCGTCTCACAGGTCTATTCGGTGCTGAGCACGCACTATGCGGCTGCCGCCAGTTCACCGGTGACGCGCACCGCGATGGCGGCTGCCGGCGGCGATCTGCCCCGGCGTATCACCGTCGCGAGCGCCGCGCCGGCGACGACGGCGATCGACAACGCGGCTTATCTGTCAAGCTTCCCCGATCAGCGCGCGGTAACGCCGGTGGCGGCAACGGCGCAGACCGCTTCGGCGTCAACGGAGCCGATCTTCCGCTCGCTGTTCCAGGCCGGCGAACGCACACAGCCGATTTCGCCGGCGGTGCAGGAATTGTGGGGCAGCAATTCGTCGCCAGTTACCTCCGCGAGCACCGTATTGTCGGGACATAAGCCCGAAGTCCGCGCACCCGGAAGACTCGATCTCTTCAGCGACCGCAACGGCACGTTCAGTAGCTGACGCTCACCCCTGTCCCGAGCGCGATGCAGCGCGTAGCGATGCGTCGCAGAACCGGGACCCATCGCGGTGGGCGAGTTCGGATGGATCCCGGATCAGCAGCGCAACACGCAGCCGTCGTCGCACCCTTAACAAAACGTCAATAAAACCAGCCGTTTATGGTGAACCCTTTGTTAAGCGTCATGGTTTATTTTTTCTAATAGTGGCACCGCGTCACGGTGTCGTTTCAGGTTGCGTAAAGCCAGGACCATGATCGTTCGGCAGTTCATCAGTTGGATTCGCACCGCTCCGGCAGGCGAGCGGGCAGAGGCGACGCGGGCATTGGCGCGGGCCTGGTTGATTTCAGATCTTTCCGAGGACGATCGCATCGCCGCCGAAGGCGCGCTGTTGATGCTGCTCGATGATCCGTCGCCGCTGGTGCGCCAGGCGATGTCGGAAGTCTTCGCGCGCAGCTCGGATGCGCCGGCGGCCATCGTGCAGGCGCTCTCGCTCGATCAGCCCTCGATCGCGCTTCCCGTGCTCGAACATTCGCCGCTTCTGATCGACGCCGACCTCGTCGACATCGTCGCCACCGGCAACAGCGACACGCAATGCGCCATCGCCCGCCGCGTCAACCTGCCGCCCTCGGTTTCCGCCGCGATTGCCGAAGTCGGCTCGGCGGCCGCGGCGCTTGAACTGATCGAGAATGCCTACGCGGAGCTCGCGCCGTTTTCCTGGGACCGTATCGTCGAACGTCACGGCCATCTCGCCGCGATCAGGGAAGCCATGCTGGTGCTGGAAGGCTTGCCGGCCGCCACCCGCGCGGCGCTGGTCGCGAAACTCTCCGAGACGCTGGCGCAATTCGTCGTCGCGCGGAACTGGCTGAGCGCCGACCGGGCAGGGCGGCTGGCGAGCGACGCGCGCGAGCGCTCGGCCGTCAATATCGCGGCGCGTTCGCGCGGCGATGACATGCTCGGCCTGGTGCGGCACCTGCGCGCCACCGGGCAACTGACCGCCGGCCTGATCCTGCGCGCGCTATTGTCGGGCAATCTCGAACTGTTCGATGCGGCGCTTGCCGAACTGGCCGACCTGCCGCTGGCCCGCGTCGCCGCGCTGCTGCACGACCGCGGCGGCGCCAGCCTGCAGGCCCTCCTGATCCGCGCGGGCCTTCCCGAATCGACATTCGGAGCCTTCCGTATCGCGCTCGAGGTCAGCAGTGAGACCGGCTTTGTCGACACGATCGGCGGCGCCGCGAGGCTGCGCCGCCGCATGGTCGAGCGTGTGCTGACCCATTGCGAGACCGACCGCAAGGCCGCCGAGCCGCTCTTGATCCTGCTGCGGCGGTTCGCAACCGAGTCCGCACGCGAGGAAGCTCGCCTGTTCTGCGAGGAGCTGGTCGCCGACGAAGCGTTCGTACCAGCCGTGCGCGATCTGATCGCGGCGTAGCTCTCGATCTCACCGTCGTTGCGAGGAGCGTAAGCGACGAAGCAATCCATCGTTCCGCGCATGCGGCGCGATGGATTGCTTCGGTTCGCTCGCAATGACGGGAGAGAGGGATCCTACTCCGCCGGCACGATGCTCGGCGCCAGGATCGCTTCGAGATGCTCGGGGCGGTCGCGGTTGACCTTGAGCAGGAATTCATCCGCGACGCCGCGGAGCTGCTTGCTGAGCGCGCTCGCCATCGTGGCGGTGTCGAGCTTGGTGCGTTCGCGCACGATCGCCTGGATGGCATTGATGTGATGGGTGATCAGCTCGGATGGGACCTGATCGAGGTCGGGGGCATGTTCGATGATGCGGCACAGGCTTTCGGCCGCGGCGCCGGCGGAAGGGAAGCCGAACGTGGCGGCATCGCCCTTGATGTCATGGGCGGCGCGAAACAGCTCTTCGCGGTTGTCGATGGTGAAGCCGTCGCGGAGAATGGCCTCGTGCGCGGCCGAGAGCCGGTCCGCCTCGATCGTCATCCAGTTCTTGAATTCACCGGATAGTCCTGCAAGCGCCTTTTCTGCGCGCCCGACAGGATCGTCGAGATCGGATTCGGGAACGCGCAGCAATACCTTGCGCAACGGATTGGGCTGCGTGATCACGTGATGATCGGCAAACGATTTGACCTGCATCGTCCCCGGCTTTTCTTTCGCCATGATGGTCTCTCCAGGCTCGCGCTAAACGTTCGACCGCGCCTTGTCGAGCAACGACGGCTGCTGCATCACTTCCATCTCGCCACCGACCCGCCGCTCGGGGCCGATATACGCGTTGTTGGTGTTGCGCCGCCGGTCGGGGCCGAAATAGGTCTTGGTCTTGATGAAGGGGCGCGGATTGGCGACGACGTTGAGGATGCGCTGATAAAGTCCCTTGGCCGAGATCGGCTTGGCCAGGAACTCGGTGACGCCGGCGTCGCGCGCGACCGTGACGCGCCGCTTCTCCGAATGTCCGGTCAGCATGATGATCGGCGCGTAAGGGTTACCCTTCGATTCCGGCTGCCGGATCATCTGCGCCAGTTCGAGGCCGTCGAAGATTGGCATCGCCCAGTCGGTGATGACGATGTCGGGCACGTAGTGGCTGTACATTTCGAGCGCTGTGGCGCCGTCCTCGGCTTCATAGGCTTCGCGCGCGCCAAACGAATGCAGCAGCGTCCGCAGGATGCGGCGCATATGCGGATTGTCGTCGCAAATCAGAAACCGCAGCTTGTTGAAGTCAATGCGATACATGGTCCGGCCCGGCCAAACAATATACTGGCGTTAACCATATCGCGGCGGCGGTTAAGGAATGGTTGCAAAACCGGCGTGAGGAGGGCTCGGCGAATCCGAATTAATACCCGAACTGCTCGCGCAGGATGCGTTCCTCGAGACTGTGGCCGGGATCGAACAGCATCCGCATCGAAATCGTCTTGTCGGACAACACCTCGACGCGGCGGACATCGCGCACGTCGTCATGGTCGGCGGCGGCCGCGACCGGACGCTTCTCACCCTCGAGCACCTCGATCACCACAAAAGCGGAGTTCGGGAGGAGGGCGCCGCGCCAGCGGCGCGGGCGGAACGCGCTGATCGGGGTCAGCGCCAGAAGCGCGGCGTTGATCGGCAGGATCGGTCCCTGCGCCGACAGATTATAGGCGGTGGAGCCGGCCGGCGTCGCCACCAGGATGCCGTCGGCGATCAATTCCGCCATCCGCTCGTGCTCGTCGATCAGGATGCGCAGGTGCGCGGCCTGGTTGGTCTGGCGAAACAGCGCGACTTCATTGATGGCGTGATGCAGATGCACTACGCCATTCACGTCGGTCGCGCGCATCAAGAGCGGATTGATCAGGGATTCCCGCGCCGCCGCCAGCCGCGTATGCAAATCATGCGTGGTGAATTCGTTCATCAGGAAGCCGACGGTGCCGCGATGCATGCCGTAGATCGGCTTGCCCGAGCGCATGTGGGCGTGCAGCGTCTGCAGCATCAAGCCGTCGCCGCCGAGCGCCACCACGACGTCGGCATCATCGGCGTCATGATTGCCATAGAGCTTGACGAGCTGCGCCAGCGCGGTCTGCGCCTCGGCGCCTGCGCTCGCGACGAAGGCGATCCGGTCGTATCGCTTGGGGGTGGCCATCGGACGACGAACTCATACCTGGCGCCGGATTGCGCCGCGCTCGTCTATACACCTTGGACAGGCTTGTCGAGATGGCCGTCAGGCACTTTCGCGCCGGTAACCTAAACCGGCGGTCATCGGGCCGTCATTTTTCCTGCAACGTCCGGATCGGGTCCCAATCGTCGCCCGGCGGGTTTTGGACCAATTCCCGGGCCCGCGCGCCAAACAGCGATGCCGGCCGGTCGATATCGGCCGAACGGCCGAAACACTCTGCAGCGTGCGCGAACTCGCGGGCTCGCCAGTGCACCAGCCCGTCGGCGTAGTTGGCGATCACCGTCTGCTGCGAGGGCGTCAGCCCCGCCGATAGCGCTAGCAATTGGTAGATTTTGAGCGCCTGGGTTCGCCCCTTGACCCTGATGGCGTCCAGTTCGCGCCAGGCGAAGGCTTGGCCGGCAAGCGCAACCGTCGTCTCGGACGCGATCACGGTGGTGCCGTAGAATTTGTTGGCGCCCTCCAGCCGCGAGGCCAGGTTCACTGCGTCGCTCATCACGGAGTAGTTGAAGCGCCGCCGCGATCCGAAATTGCCGACCAGCGCCTCGCCGGAATTGATGCCGATCCGCTGCGCCAGCTTGCAGTCGCGAAACACGGCGGAGGAGGCGTTGAGTTCCGCCAGTTGCGTGCAGCAGTCCAGCGCGGCGCGTGCTGCGTTCGCGGCATGGTCGGGATCGTCAGCCGGGGCGCCGAACACCGCGACAATGGAGTCGCCGATATATTTGTCGACATATCCGCCATGGCGCTCGATGACGTCGGTCATCGCCGAAAGATATTCGTTCATCAGCTCCATCAGGCCGTCGGGCGACATCTTTTCCGCGATCAGCGAAAATCCTTCGATGTCGGAGAAAAACACCGTCACGTTGCGTGTTTCGCCGCCGAGCTCCGGCAATTTGCTCGACGACAGCATGCGGTTGATGACGTGCGGGGCGAGGTAGAGCGCAAAGCTCTTCTGCAGCAGGCGGCGATCCTTGTCGGCGATGACGAAGCGGAAGCCAATGGTTGCGGCCAGCGCGGTCAGGCTGGCAAGGATCGGCTCGACGAGCGGCAGCGCCAGCGCGTGGTTGAAGGCGACCGTCGCGCCGGCCACGCCGAGCACGATCATGCCCGTCCAGGCAGCGAACGCGATGACGGGCCGGAACACCCAGGCGGCGGCTGCAGCGAGCGCAGCAATCAAAGTCGCGATCAGCAAACGGGGAAGCGGGCCGGGTTCGACCACGCCATTGCGCCCGACCAGATTGTTGACTGCGGTGGCATGGACATAGACGCCCGCGATCGTGCTTTTCTTGAAGCCCGCGGTAACCGGCGTGCTCTCGGCCGTGCAGCGCGGGGTGCGCGCACCTTCGATGCCGGTAGCGAAGCGCTTGGACGTGAAGCGGCGGTCCTCGATGTCGAGCACGGTGCCGAAGATGACGACCTTGCCGCCGAACCAGCGGCGGAAATAGTCCTTGTCGTTCTTGACGGCGCAGGCGCGCAAATCGGCGAACGAGAAGGTCGGAATGTCGTCGGCGCCGCCTTCGAAATTCAGTGTCATCGTGTTCGGCACGCGGCCGGGAACCCGGTAGCCGGCGAGCGTCAGCCTGCCGCGCTCATCGAACTCGGGTGCAGCGCCGAGCGCCCGGGAGGCGAGCTCGACGGCCATCGAGGGCACCCTTGACCCGTTGATGGTGAAGCTTAGCGGCATGCGCCGCAGGATATCGTCGCTGTCGACGTGATCGTTGAGCGGGCGGATGTTCTGCTGCTGGCGCACCGCGACGCGCTGTCCCGGCGACGGCCCGACCGGTTGGTTGCCGCCCAGGACCTCTCCCAGCACCACCTTGCCGTTCGCCGTCGCCCGGGCGAGCGCGCGAAGAAAATCGCGGTCGAACCCGCGGACCTTTTCGCCGAGCGTGCCCTCGCCGAACGGTATCTCCGACTGCTCGATCGATTTCGGGATCACCACGTCGAAGCCCGCTACCTTGGCGCCGCCTTCGAGTGTCGCCGTCAGCACGCGGCCGATCTCCCCGGTCCAGGTCAGCATCGGCGCGTCCTTGAAAGGGGCGGTGCGCAAGCTCTCCTCGTCCATCGCGACGACGACCGCGGCCGAAGCGGCGGGATCCTGCCTTCGGCCAAACACCTCCCAGCGCAGCGCTGTGAGAATATCGATGGAGAGCCCGCGGATCGGTCGAGCCGCAGGAGAAACCGAGGCGGCAGCGCACACCAGCGCGATGGCGGCGATCACCACCCTGTCGCGCGTGCTGCGTCTTATTCTCAAGCTGGACGGTCCGGCACGCCTATTGCAGCCGCAGCAGCCGGCCGACGATCGGTGTCGCGCCGGGCTTGGCCTGCTCATCCACCCGGAACACGATCTGCGAGGACTTGAACGAAGCGGCGTAGAGGCCGCCGGGAGCCAGCGCGACGTTCTCGCTGGCAAAATCGACGAAGCGTCCCTTGAGCTGGGTGCCGCCGAGATCGATCTGCTGTCGTTCGCCCGCCGCGTCGAGACGCCGGATGATCAGCTTGCCGCGTCCCTTGGCCTCCACCAGCGGCGAGGCGCCGTAAAGCGTGAGCTGCGGCTGCGGCAGGGAAGCCGCCTTGTTGCTGTCGACGCTGCGCAGCACGGTGGCGGCGACGCCGCTGGTTTCGCGCGTGGTCACGTTGGCCTGATTGGCATCGCAATTCGTTTTCTCGGCTTTGACCTCGGCGAGGTGAACGGCGCTCTCCTCGGTGCCGACGACAACGGTGCCGGTGCCGCTGATCGTCTCGCGCCGGCACGACTTCAGGTAGCTCAGAATGACAGAGCCGCCGTCACCGATCTTGATCACAGCCTTGGGCGTCACATAGTCCATGAATTCCGCACCGGTGACCTTGCCCTTGATGTCTTCGACCACCGCGGCCGGCGAATCTGCGGCCGCCGGAGAAGCCAGCGCCAGCAGGCCGAGACAAACAGCAATCGAACGTTTCATTCTAAGACCCCATAAAAAAGCGCAGGTTCGTTAGTCGCGCCAGCGCCCGAATGGTTTCATGGATAGATCAAAATATCTGGCCGGTAGGTCAGCGGAACCGACCGATATCACCTAACGGCCGCCGAGGACAGCCATCGGGCGCAGTGCAGGGCATTCCAACCCTCTCACGCGATGCTGTCGGGATTGTGATTTCCGCGAGTTTCCTGCCCTTGTGTACCAACGGCGCTGTCGCAGTCTCGGGGCGCAGATTGGGAGTGAACGGCATGGCTTCTCGTTTTATGGCAACGCGTCCCATGCGTCTGGCCGCCGCGGTTCTGGTCCTGTGTTGCGCGACCGGCGTACGCGCCGAGCAGGCGAGTTCGCCGACTTCGCAGCAGCCTGCCCCAGCGACGCCATCGCCGTCTCCGTCGGGCCAGAAGGGCGAAGCAGGGCGGGGCCCCGCCGCGACGCCATCGCCGGCAGCCGAACAACATCGCCTGCCGCCGGATTCCACCACCCGGCAAACGCTGACGTTGCCCGGCCGCACGCTCAACTTCACCGCCACCGCCGGCTCGATCCGGCTGTTCGACGACAAGCGCGAGCCGCAGGCCGATATCGTCTATACCTCCTACCAGCTCGACGGCTCCGATCGCACAAGCCGGCCGGTGACGTTTCTGTTCAACGGCGGCCCGGGCGCGTCATCGGCCTGGCTGCAGTTCGGCGACGCTGGGCCCTGGCGCATATCGATCACGGGTGAGGGTGCAGTGTCGTCGGCGACGCCCGACTTGCTGCCCAACGCCGAGACCTGGCTCGACTTTACCGATCTCGTATTCATCGATCCCGTCGGCACCGGATACAGCCGTTTCGTCGCGACCGGCGAGGACACGCGCAAGCGATTCTACTCCATCGACGGCGACGTCAGCGCCATCGCACTCGTGATCCGGCGCTGGCTGGAAAAGAATGATCGTCTGCTCTCGCCGAAATTCGTGACCGGCGAAAGTTATGGCGGCATCCGTGGACCAAAAATCGTTCGCAACCTGCAGACCCAGCAGGGCGTCGGCGTGCGCGGACTGATCCTGGTCTCACCCTTGTTCGACTATCGCGATTTTTCCGGCTCGAGCCTGTTGCAGTATATGAACACACTGCCAAGCATGGCGGCGGTGGCGCGCGAAGCCAAGGGACCGGTGACGCGCGCCGATCTCGCTGACGTCGAGCGCTACGCGCAAGGCGAGTTTGTGACCGATCTCGTCAAGGGGCAGGCGGACCGCGAGGCCGCGACGCGGCTTGCCGACAAGGTGGCCGCGCTTACCGGCATCGATCAAGCGGTGAGCCGCAGACTCGGAGGGCGTTTCGAGGTCGGCGAGTTCCGCAGAGAATTCGACCGCCGCAACGGCCGTGTGACGGGACGTTATGACGGCTCGGTCTCAGGCTTCGATCCCTATCCGGATTCGAACCACGCGCATTTCGGCGATCCTTCCGGCGATTCCCTGACGGCGCCGTTGACGAGCGCGGCCGTCGACCTCACCACGCGCAAACTCAACTGGCGCCCCGATGGCTCGTATCACCTGCTTAATCCAGCCGTGTACAGGGCCTGGGATTTCGGTCGCGGTCCGGCCGAGTCGATTTCGGAGCTTCGGCAGATTCTCGCGCTCGACCCGAAAATGAAATTGCTGGTCGGTCACGGGCTTTTCGATCTCGCCACACCCTATTTTGCCTCGAAGGTAATTCTCGATCAGTTGCCGGCCTATGCGCGATCGGATCGAGTCAAACTCGTCGTTTATCCCGGTGGCCACATGTTCTATTCGCGCGACGGCGCGCGCCAGGCATTCCGCGCGGAAGTTGAGAAGGTGATGAAGTAGCGCTCAAACACAACCGGCGCAGTCTTGATGACTACGCCGGGTTTCCTTCGTCATTGCAATGACGCGGAGAAAGTCGTGGCTCAGTACACCAATCCCGTCCCCGGCGGCTTTTCGAGCGCCGCGGCCAGCGAGCGATATTCTTCGCTTGAGGTGCCGGTGAGCTGCGCGATCCGGTTCAGGTGATATTGCGCCTGATCGCGGTTGCCCTGTTCGACCTGCCACAGGCCGTAATACTGCCAGGTCTTGACGTGGCTCGGATCGGCCTTCAGCGCGCGCTCGTACCAGATCTGCGAGACCTTGTAGTCGCCGAGCTGGCGATAGGAATAGCCGATCAGATTGGCGACGGCGGCCGAATCGTCACGGCCGAGCGCCTTCAACTGCTCGATCGCCGACGCATAGTCGTGGCGCTCGTAGATCGCGGCGTAGGCAGCGCGATAGCCGTCGACGAATGCGGTTTGTTCAATGGCCGGGCGGGCTTCGCTGGATTTCTTTTTCTTCTTCGGCGGCGGAGGCGGCTCGTTATCGGGATTTGCGTAGACGGCGGTGACGACAGGAGCTGCCGCGAGCGTAAGGGACAACATTGCGAGCGTCAAAAGCCTGATCGCTAGTTTGTTCATGCATCTCTCCTGATGGCCGGTTCCACAATCCTACACCGAAGGCCGATGATATGAACACCCGGCAGTTGGGAACATTCCCGCCATCCGCCTTCGATCCTTTCGATTTTGGATCCTGCCGATTTGGCGGCCGCAGTTCGCGTTCTAAAGATGGCGAACCTGCCATGGAGATGAACGAAGTCCGCACGTTCGATTCAGGACGGGTTCACTGCGCCGTGCCTAACGTCGCACGCACGATCGGCGAGCCCGGCCATTCGGACTGGAGAGCCCGCAGGTCCCCATGGAAGAGGAGACAGCCATGCTCAAGACCTTTTCTGCAGCGCTCGTTGCCGTGTCCGTTCTCGCCGCGCCCGTGTTTGCCGGCACTGCGGGCAAGACCGCGCAGGCTCCTGCGAACAAGAGTACGCAGGCCCCGGTCACCAAGGCCGAGCAGGGAAAATCGAAGGCGCTGAACGCCAAGCGCGATCGACATCATAGCCACAAGAAGCAGGTCGGCCTCTCAAAGACGCCTGCCGCGGTCAAACCCGCCGCGCCGGCTGCCAAGCGCAGTTGAACCAGCGCGATCGAATCTGATCCGCCGGCGCGTTTGCTTCCCCATTGCCCCCGCGTCGGCGGATATCGGACCAGCCCACGTGCCATTGCTTCCCCGATGGCCGTGGGCTGGTGCTGCTTCGATCTGTTCGGGCCAGTAACCGAGATGCGAATTCCATTTCGCCGCCGGGCAGTCTAAGAGACTGCCAACTGGGGCGGGGGAAACATTTCGCTTGCGAAGTTCAGTCAAAATTGCGGCGGTGGTACTGTTGCCGCTCGCGCTGTCGGCCTGCGCCGCCAGCGACGAGAGCAAGCCGATCACGTTTACCGACGATCGCGGCGTCTCCAGCCAGCCTTTTCCGAAAAACTACCGCACGGAAGTGCTGGCGTTCCTGAAGACTTATCTCAATGATCCCGTCGGCGTACGCGGCGCCGTGATGGCCGAGCCGATCGAGCGCGTGGTCGGCGGGCGGCTGCGCTATGTCGTCTGTCTCCGGTTCAGCCCGCGCGAATCCGACGGCGGCTACCGCGAGCCGCGCGAACGCGCCATCCTTTTTGTCGATGGCCGGCTCGACCGCATCATCGAAAACGCCGCAGAGCCCTGTGCGGGGCTGGCCTACGCGCCATTTGCGGAACTGGAGAAACTGACGCGCTAGCTTCGCGCGCTTGCTGTGAGTTCCACACGAGAGTGTGATGCTTCGCGCCTATACATATCGTGTCCGATCATTTACATCGCACGCGATCTAATCGCATAAGTGTAGAGCGGAGAAAGACATGTTCCTTTCCATCACGCCTGACCGCCGCCGCTTCCTCGGCACCGCGGCAGCCACCCTTGCGGCCGCACCGTTTGCCATGAGCGGGGCGCTGTTCGCGCAGTCCGGCGACGCCGGGGCAGGCGCGGGCAGGCCGGGCGCCCACGCCTCGTTTGCCGCGCTGAAACAGATCGAGGCCGGCGTTCTCAGTATCGGTTACGCCGAAGCGGGGCCCGCCAATGGTCCCGTCGCCATCCTTCTGCACGGCTGGCCGTACGACATCTACGCCTTCGTCGACGTGGCTCCCGTGCTGGCATCGGCAGGCTTCCGGGTCGTCGTGCCGTATCTGCGCGGCTACGGCACGACGCGCTTCCTCTCAGGCGATACGCCGCGAAACGGCCAGCAGGGCGCGCTTGCCACCGACGTCATCGCGCTGATGCATGCGCTGAAGATCGAAAAAGCGGTGGTGGCTGGCTTCGACTGGGGCGCCCGAACCGCCGGCATCGTCGCCGCGATCTGGCCGGAACGCGTCAAGGCGCTGGTTTCGGTCAGCGGCTACCTGATCGGCAGTCAGGAAGCCAACGCAAAACCGCTGCCGCCATCGGCCGAACTGCAGTGGTGGTACCAGTATTATTTTGCGACCGACCGCGGCCGGTTGGGCTACGAAAAATACCGGCGCGAGTTTTCCAAGCTGATCTGGCGGCTTGCCTCGCCGAAATGGAATTTCGACGACGTGACCTTCGAACGCAGCGCGGCGTCCTTCGACAACCCGGACCATGTCGCCATCGTGATTCACAATTATCGCTGGCGGCTTGGTCTCGCCCCGGGCGAGACCAAATTCGACGCACTGGAAAGGCGGCTGGGCGAATTTCCGGTCATTACCGTACCCACCATCACCCTCGAAGGCGACGCCAACGGCGCGCCGCATCCGGACCCGAAGGCTTACGCCAAGAAGTTTTCCGGCAGATACGCCCATCGTCTCATCACCGGCGGGATTGGGCACAATCTGCCGCAGGAGGCACCGCAGGCCTTTGCCGACGCCGTCGTCGAAGTGGCTCGCTTTTGAAGACGGACGGGTTTTGCCGCCGGCAGTCGCGATGACTGCCGGCGCGGGCCGTCATCTGATGTACCGGGAAGGAACCGTGAACGAAATCGGATCACTTTTCGGCGAGGGTTGAACCTTGCCTTAGTCATGCCAGACACCAGCTAAGCGGGGAAATCACCTCCTTAACCCCAGAAAAAGCCTGACGTGCGAGGGAACTAGAACGCTTTGTTGGTGCCGTCACAGTGGCGCGCCATCCGGTCGCGGGCGTTTGCCGCAAAGCAACCTAAATGAAGTCACGTTGTTTGGATTGGTATCCGCGACGTTCGTAACGGGGAAATAGGATGAAGAAGATACTGCTCGGGGCTGCCGCGCTGGCCGTCATGGCGGCACCAGCCTTTGCGGCCGACATGCCGCCCCGGCCGTACACCAAGGCGCCTGCCTATACGGCGCCTCAAGTCGTCTATAACTGGACCGGATTCTATATCGGCGGCCATGCCGGTGGCGCCTTTGCGGGCAACAGCTCCCTGCAGGGCAGCGATGCCCGCTTCCTCGGCGGTGTGCAGGGCGGCTTCGACTATCAGTTCGCGCCGAACTGGGTGCTGGGCGCCGAAGCCCAATATAGCTGGCTGCCCAACAACAACAATAACGGCGTGCTGTTTCCGGGCGGGACGCTTGTGACCTCCAACACCGACCAGATCGGCTCGGTAACCGGCCGGATCGGCTACACTTGGGGTCCGGCGCTGCTCTACGCCAAGGGCGGTTACGCCTGGCGCAACGGCAACGATCTTGGAGTGTCGGTTGCCGGCGTGCCCGCGGGCTTCACCACCAACGGCAACCAGAAGGACGGCTATACGGTCGGCGGCGGCCTCGAATACATGTTCGCCCCGAACTGGTCCGCCAAGGCCGAGTACCAGTATTACAATTTCGGCGACACGACCTTCACGTCCGGTCCTGCCGATATCAACGGCCGTACCTTCCGCAACGACGAGCATACGGCCAAGGTGGGCGTGAACTACCGGTTCGGCTGGGGTGGTCCCGCTGCTTCCAAATATTGATACCGACTTGGTCTCGAGACGCGCAAGGGCCGGCTTCACGCCGGCCTTTTTGCTGGCGGATATTGAGGCGAGCGCGCACCGGTAATTTTTTGGCAGGCGCGAAAAAAAATTTCGCGCTGCATGCAACTTTTCGTCACGATCCGATATTATGGTTCCGGCCGGCTGGTGGGACGACGAACATGCGTGCTTTTGCGTTAGGGCTGATCTTTTCCGCTGCGGCGTTTCCGTGCCATGCTCAAACTGTCCTGAAATCCGAACCGCTTATCCTTGCTCCCTATGAAGTCGCCTTCGTGCAGGATCCCTCGTGCGGGGCCGGCAAGGTGCGCAAGGTGACCGGTGCGATCAGGGGACTGCAGCGGCGCAAGGCATGTGTCACCCTTGCTTCGGAACAGGTATCGCTGGTCTCGGCGACGCCGTAGGATCCGACTTTGCGTCTCGGATATCGTCCCGGCGAATGGGACCCATTCGCCGAGGACTGTCGTGTGTCGGCGGCTTGCGGCCGACCTTATGACGCGAGCTGCAATTCCGTCTGCGCGTCGCGCTCGGCGTCGGCCTTGTTGCGGGCGGGGTCTTCGTGCGGCTCAAGCTGGCAGGGCTTGATCTCGTAGTCATGGTCCAGCACCGGACGGGGACCCTTGTTGTCTTGCCCGGAGATGACGTCGACGACGAGACCGCTCTTTTGGGCGATCTTCCAGACGTCGGCTGCGGTTGGATAGGCCTTGCTCAGTTTGGCATCCTTTGAGAACAGCGCGTAGGGCATTGTTAGCTCCGGTAAAAACGGTCAACGCGGAAGCGTGGGCCGGGTTTCAGGCTTGGCTGCCATGCGGCCATTCCACAGGCTGTTTCGGGAGCAAATTGGCTCGTTTCGGCCCGTTTTCGTGGAGTCTCTGAGTCTTTAACGAGCCGTAAATTCCCGAAAAAAGAATCCCCGAGACTCAGTCGCCAGAATCGCCGGATGTTTCCGGCCATGAGAACGAGCCTCCAGACCTCCTGCGAGCGTGTCCAACTCACGCTGACCGTTTGCCTGCTGGCTGCCTGCGCCGCCAACATGGCACTGGTCTATGCCTGGCTCTAAGATAGAGACGATCGACCGAATCCCACACAGGATGACAACATGGAGGTCGTGTCCCGGACGCGATGCGTCACGAATTGACGCTTCGCCCAGAGCCCGGACCTATCGCAGACTGGATCCGGATCAGCAGCGGACCACAGAGCCTGTGCTCGGGCCGCGCGGACCCGCGTGCAGGTGCCGCGCGCTGCACGGTATCCGGGGACCGGGTCAGGCGCGGGCTACTTCGCCGGCGGCTCGCCTTCGCGGAGCGCAGCGTGGACCTTTGCCATGGTCGCGGTGCAATAGGCCTCGCGCTCGCGGTTGAACCGCTCCTGATGGGCACGGAAATTCGCGACCCGCGCCTTGATCTCGGACTGGATATCGTCCCGCAGGTCAGGACGCGCGACAGGGGCCAGCCTCGCTATTTCCCTCGACGCTTCCTTTGGCGCCTCGGCAAGGGGCATCGTCCCCGCCAGCAGGGCCTGGATGTCAGAAAGCGGCGCGGCCGGACGGGTGGGCTCGGATGCCTGGACGGAGAGGACGGTGACCGACGTCGTGACCGTCTTCTCGGCCTCCGGCGGCTTGCCGGTCACCGATTGAACAAACGCCATCGTCTGCGCGATCAGGAGATCGCGTTCCCTCATCCATTTCATGAGACACCTCGGCCCAAATCATTCCATCAAACGGCTTTTGTGGAATCAAGCGGGGGGGGGGAAGTAACTGGGGACAACTGCCGCACTTTTGCGCGCGAGGTGACAAAACGGCGACAGTCCGTGACTGCCAACGCGCACGTCGCGCGGGGCGCATCAGTGATGGTATCCGCAAGCGTGGTCGCGCCAGGTTGGGGTCTAGCGTTCGCGGGGATTGGTGTTCGGGACAAAGGGCGCGCCGATCATGCGCACCGGCGGCTGGTCGCCGACATGGATGATCCGCTGGTCGGCTGCTGGCGAACGCTCGACGCCAGCGGTTGTCCGGTGCGCGAACTGGACCGGCTTGTCGTCGAACCCAAGCAGCGTAACGCCACCTGCAATCGCCACGCTGAAACACGCGACGATCGCGAGCAGCACCATGTTGCAGTTTTCTTCGCGAATTCTCATGCCGGGAGAACGCGGGAGGTGGGGGTTGGTTTCCCCGACCAGTCTGAGAGTGAGTGTCCGACCCCACAACCGCGGGTGGCGCATCGGCCAGGACGTTGAACTACTATCTCATCCAGGCCAGAAGCCCCGCTGATAATGGGCCAAGTGATGCATTCAGCGCCGTAGTACGGGAATCGCCTGAAAAAACAGCACGTTGCCCCATAGATGGTCCAACAAGCACTTTCCACTAGTTCCGCCCGGTGCAATACATTTTCCGAGATGCCTCTCAGGCGATGGCCCTACAGCCCGGCTATTGAAGCTGGGAGCCGTTCGGTGGGCTAAGCGTATCTGCGGCATGGACGTTTGGAGGGCTTGCAGGATGTCGACCTCACGATTTAAGTTACGAACTATAACTAATTTAATCAGTTGAGGTTTACAGGTTTGCTTCCGGCATGAAGATTCATTTTGGTCCGGCGGGTTGGGTTCAATGGCCAGACAGCGAAGAGTTCTCAATCGAGTTCGTGAGGCTGCTCGGCCTGGCTCAGGAAGGGGGCTCGCTGATCTCGGAATGCTTCCTTGTCGCAAGTCGGATTGACCCAAAGGATGGCGGCGATTCCTGGTACCGGGAATGGCTCAGGATGGCTGATATCAGCAACGAGCGCGCCAACGCTGCCTTCCAGCGTGGTCACGTGCTGACCGCGCAAAGCAACTGGCTCCGTGCCATCAATTACTATCAGGCATCAGCGTTCGATTTCGACGCTGCCGACAAGAAACAGCAAGGCGTGCTCAGAACCACGCGGGCCTGCGCCCGCCGCTACATTGCGCATCTCACTCCCGCCGGCGAGGTCGTCGAGATTCCCTGGCAGGAAGATTATCCGCTGGAAGGCTACTTTTTACCGGCCCCAGGCGCTTCGCATCGAACGCCTGTCGTGGTGTGCATGGGCGATCCCGGACATCGGAAGGAAGAATATCTCTTCAAGGTGGCGCGCTACGCCCGCGACAGGGGATTGTCGCTGCTGGCCGTGGATCTCCTCGGATCCGGCACCGGCGCCAAATTCGATGAGATCATGGGCCGTCCCGATCTCGAAATGTCGGTAAGCCACGTGATGGATTACCTCACGACGAGGGGCGATATCGACGAAAGCAGGGTAGCTATTCTCGGCGACGGTCCGGGATCGTCCTTTGTGGCGCGTGGCGTCGCTCTCGACAATCGCTTCGCCGCCGCGGTTTGTGATGGCGGAATCTGGGATATGCACGAGCGCGCCTTCTTGATGGACCGCCTCTCGCTGGGTTCCGCGTGTAAAGGAAGCGAAGGCTGGTCGCGGCGAAAATTTCGCTGCCCGGTCCTGATCACCATGGGTGAGCAGGGCTGGCTCGAAAGCAACCATGTGACCGGTCTGTTCGAACGACTTAAGACCAGCCAGCCCGACATTTCACTAAGAATTTTCGAAAGCTCTGAAACTGCGGCCGCGCATGGGCATTGCGATAATCCCACGCTCGCCAACGAGTTCATTTTTGATTGGATGGCCGATCGCCTTGAGTCGGTACCGGCCTAGCTCGTTACCGTCGGAGAGGTCATATACCCATCGCTATCTTCAGGCTCGCCTTCTCAAGACGGCCCTTCAGGGTCGCGAGTTTGCCAGTGAGCTCGCTGAGTTCACGGTCGCTGAATTCCGCGAAGACGAAGTTGTTGAGGGCCTCCTGCTCGGAGGCCAAGTTTGCAATGTGCTTATAAGTCTTGTCCGTCAACGACATCTGCACAACCCTTGCATCGTCTGCCGACGTCCTCCGCCGCATGAAACCCTTCTTCTCGAGCATTTTCGACTGAGTCGTGACGAACGACGGGTCTACGTGAAGCATCTTTGAGACGTCCTTCACTGGGACGCCCTCACCTTTGTCCAAATCGGCCAGAGCCATCAGGATCATCCATTGCGGGCCGCTGATGCCGAGGGCTTTTGCCCAGAAGTAACGAATCTCCTGGAGGTGCACGTTGATGGCGGCGATCTCCCAGGAGAGTTGCCGGGCGATGTCCTGATTCTTTCCGCCGAACTCATCCGACCCTCCGCGGCTGCCGCGGCTCGACGAGTCCGACCCCTTACGGAGTTCCTGTGCCATCGTTTCTCTAACTCCGAGTCAGCGGGTACTAACCTAACTGATTTACCTAACAATATCATCCGAGTGCACGCCTTTCTGGCGGTTCCCCGAACACGATTTTGCGAGCAGCCGGTGTTGCCACAGCGACACAGTCGAACAGGATAGATATAGCTGAGTATATAAACTATTTTGATTAAGTAAGTCGCGCATGCATAGTTCTGAGGACGGCCGAGGGGGGTCCTGGGTCGTCCCGTTGCAGGTGGTTCGCTTAAGTCCCTCGCGTTCATGCGGGTGTGTCCGAAGACGCGAAACGACTGAGCGGTTTTTCAAAGGCGAGGGCGGATCTTTCCTGGGGGAACAGCCACAGGTCCGTCCTCGTCCTGGCAGAGCAACTTGGAGGTTTAACATGACTATGATCAAGAGCCTTGTTCTCGGCTCGGCGGCGGGTCTCATCGCCGTGAGTGGAGCGCAGGCTGCCGATCTTCCCGTCAAGGCCAAAGCGGTCGAGTACGTGAAGATCTGCTCCCTGTACGGCGCTGGTTTCTACTACATCCCCGGCACCGACACCTGCATGAAGATTGGTGGTTACCTGCGCGTCGACACCACGTTCAACGGCGGCATTTTCGATCAGCCCGCGTGGAACGGCAATCTTGGTCAGCAGAATCGCTTGCGCGATTACTATGCTGCCCGTTCGCGTTTGGCGCTCAGCGTAGATACGCGCACTGCCACGGCGTACGGCGTCGTTCGCACCTTCGGTCAGGCCAACTTCAATCTGAACTCGTCTACCGGCGAAGGTCCGGCTGTGGCTGGCACGCAGACTCTTGGCGTGGATTTGGTGTTCATCCAGTTCGCTGGGTTCACCTTCGGTAAGTCTGCTTCGGCCTATGCGACGCCTTGGCACGGTTATCCGGGCAACAACTCCTCGTTCCTGCTTGGCGGCCATGACGACGTCGTCGGCACGAACAACATCCAGTACACCGCGCAGTTCGGTAACGGCGTGTCCGCCAGCATCGGCCTGGACGACCCATACTACAACCGCACTCAGTTGTTGAACGTGGGTCTCGGCAACGCGTCCACCGCCATCACGGCAGGCACGAACGCCTACTCCGGTGCGCGTGCTCCGGACATCGTCGGCAACATCCGCGTCGACCAGGCGTGGGGTCTGTTCCAGATTTCGGCCGCGGCGCATGAAGTCAGTGGTTCCTACAACATCCTGACTCCCGGCAACCTGCAGGAAATCTCTGGCCACCCCGATTCCAAGTGGGGCGGTTCGGTGATGGCGGCGTTGCAGCTCAAGAACCTGCCCACCGGCCCCGGCGACGACATCAAGGTTGATGTCTCCTATGCCAAAGGTGCCACGAAGAACGTGATCAACACGGCGCCCAGCTTCGCGATGTTCGGTAGCTCGGGCCGTGCGGACTCTTACCAGAGCATCGGCTTCGGCCAGACTGCCGACGGTGTCTACATGCCCGTTGCTTTGGGCGGCACCGGCGACATCAAGCTGGTTGATGCGTACGGTATTCGTGGTGCGTTCAACCACAACTGGGATCCCCACTGGTCGACCAGCCTGTTCGGGTCCTGGGCTGCGGTGCGGTATGGTGGCAACGCCCTCGACCTCGGCACGGCGAAAGGTCAGTGGTGTGCCAACTACAACGTCGGCAAGGCGCCGAGCGCAGACTACTCTTGCAACCCCGATTACAACATCTCGCAACTCGGTTTGATCACCCGTTGGACTCCTGTTGCGAACCTGACGTTCTCGGCGGAAGTGATGTGGTTCCACCTCGACCAGAAGTTCGGCGGCGCTGCCACTATGAGCGCGGCGAGCAACGTGGCGGCTCCGAAGCCGACCACGAGGTACGAGTACAAGGATCAGGACGCCGTTTCGCTCAACGTTCGCGTTCAGCGCAATTTCTGATCCTGAACTGAACTATCGCAATGACCCCCGGCGGTTTTCGCTGCCGGGGGTTTCTTTTTTTTGGCGAGCTCCACGCCAGCACACCGAAGTGGCGCGCAAGCTCACTGAAGCGCTCAAAGACTCGGAAGTGCGTCCTGTCATCAGAATGTTCGCCGGATCTCCGTCGCGCCGTTTGAACTCTGCATGGAGCGACGAGCCTTCAGCGAAGCCTTGTCGCCCCGCACACCATCGAATCCTCAGCAAAGCGTCTTCGCCGGAACATGCGCCGATGTGCGTAACTAAAATATATGTTGTAATAACTTGAGTAATTCATGTATTATCATCAGGCGTAGTCGCCAAATTGGTTGGCGGCCTCTCATGGAGAAGCGCACCAGCATCTTCAGAAATACCTCCGAAACCTCTGGCCATGCCCGGCCAGAGGTTTTTCGGCCTCTTGAGGGCTATTTCTGATTGCGCCCGTGAGTGCAGACTCGGATGGCACCAGATGGCCAAGACGGCGCGTCGCCCTCAATACGCCAGCACGGCTCAGCTTGAAAAATTCTTGAATCAGGCGTTTCAAACCACCGATAGCCGTCAGGTTTGCCTGGCTCTCGGTGAAGCAGTCCGGGCCCAAAATGTCACGGCAATCGCTATCGCATCAGGAATAGAGCGGGCACACCTCTACGGGGCTTTCGTATCGGAGAGGGGGCCGCGGCTTTCCACAGTGACGAAGGTGATTACGGCACTGCGCCTGAGGCTGGTTACACTGCAACCGTCCGCATCCACGCTCGAAGGATATAGTTCTCAACAGCCAGTGCATGGCCATTTGCGTTACAGCACTCCGGCGGGAGTTGCCGAGCTCTTGAATCCTGCCCTTGCAACATCCAATCTTCGTGCCATTTGTGCTACCTTTGGGGAGATCATCCGAGCCCAGGAGAATGTTACTGAGTTCGCGCGGCGAATACAGATTGGCCGAACACGACTCTACCGCTCGTTCATGGGCGATCGTTCTCCCGAATTTACGACTGTCCTGACGATTCTCGGGGCGTTCGGATTGCAGCTACGTGTAGAGCGGGTAAGCAAACGGAAAGCGTCGCTCGATCCCTATTCAACGCGGAGCCTTGGGAAATCGGCAGAGCTTGGGAAATCGGCGGAAATGGTATTCCCCCAACAACTTCCCGTGGAATTCCCACCAATGGTGGAGGCCTGAACGGGTCTTGGCTCGGTCGAACGGTTTTCGTCCGCCTGACGCTCTTAAGTGGTGCCGGTTGAGAGGATTGAACTCCCGACCTTCGGTTTACAAAACGGGTTTTCGGGCGCGGCTCTGCATGCAAGTTGTGCCCGATTTTATTGGCCTTTCTGCGATTTCGCTGATCCTGAAACCGAAGGCCGGTTTCCTGATTTTGATCCTGATGCGCCCTGGCCGAGGGTGACGATCTGCACCTCTTCCGGCGTCAGATAGGTGAGGTACATCTCGGTTGTTTTGATCGAGGTATGACCGAGACGGCCCTGCAAAACATAGATCGAGCGGCCGCTTTTCAGCCAATTGACGGCGTGCAGGTGCCGCAGATGGTGGAACGCAAACGGGCGAAAATCCTGGTCCTGTTTTTGGGCCTGGCCCGCGACGGCCTCGACAATGCGTCCGAAGTTCGAGGAGGCCTGTCGGTAGCGCTCCGCTTTGCGCTGGCCGAGGCGGGCGCGCTTGCCTGCCTCGGCGCGATGCCAAAACAGCGCTTTGGTCTCGATCGAGGCCGGCAGCGCCGACAGGCATTCGAACCCGAAGTCCTCGCCATCATCGACCAGGTCGATCACGCGCAGCTTGTTGCGCTTGCCGATGACGGTCAGCTGTTTGCGCTCGCGGTCGAGATGGGCGCGGTCGGCCTTGACCAGTTCGTCGAGGCGCGCGCCGGTTTTGAGCGCCGCGCGGATCAGGTCGGCGAACAGCGCCGGCGCCCGCTCGATCACCATCTGCACATGGCGAAGATCCGGCAGCACGATCGGGTCGCGGCGTTCCTTGAGGCGGGACTTGCGCCGTCCGCCCGGCTTCAGCCATGCCATGACCGGATTGTCGTCGCGCCAGCCTTCGTCGACCATCCAGTCGCACACGCTCGAGAGGGCGGTCAGGTCTCGCTTGATGGTCGCGATCGACGCGGTGACGGGGTGCTTGCGGCCCTTGGGCACGGCAGGAACGTCGCGCCGGTTTTCGACGATGCTACCGACCAGCGCCTTGTCCAGCTCGTCGATGTATAGTCCGTCCAGATGGCGCGCTAGAACGTCCAGGGAGGTCAGGTAGCGATCGAACGTCTTCGGACTGATCTGTTCGGCGATGTGTTTGCCCCAGCCGTCCAGCGCTTCGCTAAAGGTCCGGCGGTGATCGCCGTAGCGTTGAGCCGCTATCTGGCGGTCGCGCTCCGCCTTGCGGCGGCTTCGCGCAATTGCCGGATCGTCTGTGCGTAGTGACCATTTGATGTCGCGGCCGCCGGTTTGAATCCGGCCATAGAGGACGCCGTCCCGCCAGAAACAACCCTTTGGTGCCTTGCGTTTTGACATGCCGCCTTCTCGCGATCGCTGTTGAACTGGTCGAGCAGCGCCGCGTCGAAAGTCCAGATGCCCCGCGGCTTGGCAGCGCCAGGGATCTCGCCGCGGGCCGCCATGTCGCGCACTGTACGGGCCTCGAGGCCGAGGATCGAGACGGCCGAGGCGATCTTAACGCGTTTTCTGGGGAGTTCCTGGCGGCGGGGCATGGTTAGCCTCGATGACCGGCTGAAACGGTGTGTACGTCGTCTTGACGCATACGTCGTGGTGTCGTACGTTTGGCGTAGCTCCACCTAGAAAGCAGGGCCAGATGACTTCGAAGCAGTTCAACAATGCTGTTATTAAACTTTGGGGATCGGTCTATGCATGCGCCGCCCCGCTGGGGATTAGCCTCCGCCAGGCTCAACGCTATTCGGCTGGCGCCGAGATCGCGGCGCCCGTCGAAAACCAGATCAATCTCCTGCTCGATCACGTTAGAGGTCTCAAGGAAGATAGAAAGCGTCTGATCGACCAACTCGCGTTCTTCGACAGGCCTGGTGCAAGGATCGGTGACAAAAACGGCGACCATACTGAGGCGTGGAAAACGATACTCCGCGATCGTGTCGCTGAGCTTGAGGATCTTCTCCGCAACCATCCCGCCGGGTTCGTTCCGCAAATCTAGCAGGTGGATCATCTTGCGCATTTTCAATCGCCCTCGATCTGCGCGACTAGCTGCAGCCGGCTGCCCTCGATCCGGGCGCGGCCGCTGGCGGTCAGGCGATCGACGACACTGTAGGCAATGCGTCGCGTGCCAAACCGCCAGCCGCCGCCTGCGTGCCGCTCAAAGGGGCTGAGTTTGAGCAGCGAGAGATACTTGTAGTAGGAGGGGGCGAGGCGGATCACGCCGGGGCTCCGCCGTCCTCCGGCTTGATCAGCGGGCACGGGGGCAGCGCCCGCTGCGGCGGTGAAGCCGGTGATGCTGTCGCCGCGACCGGTGCTGCGGCGGACAGGGAGGGCGGCGGAGCTGCTTGATCTTGTCCGCGCTCGGCAACCCGCCGAGGCGCATTGTTGATGGCGTGGGCCATGGCGCGATCGGAGATCATCGCTTGCTCATCTCCCGCGCCACGATCTCCTGAAATGCCAGCGCCCTGGCATCGTCCAGCAGCATGACGATGTCGGCCATCGCGTAACGGTTGTTGAACAGCCACCGGATGGCACCACGCTCATCACCCGCGGTGCCGGCTTCCTGCAGGCCGCGGGCCATGCTCTCGATCAACTCCTGGCGATAGGTCGGGGGTTTCACCACGATCGGGCCTTCCAGCCACCTGAATTCGGCGGGCATCATGCGAACGCATTCCTTCCCGGAAATGGCCGTGCGTCTTCCCGCCCGCTCAATCGCTTGCGGGCGCGGGCGGCGGTGGTGATGGCGTCCTCGAGGTCGGCGCGTTCTTCATGCGTGAAGCGCGTGCGATCGATGATCCGTGTGGAAAGCTGGTGCTGATGGGCCGTCCGCTGCGACAGCGTCACGACTAGGAAGCGGCTGCGGTCGGCGCGATCGATCGAAAGCAGGGCCTTCGGCAGCCACACGGCGCCGCCCGCATCGCCATCGTCGGAGACCAGCACGTCGGTGTCCGTCTCGTCGTGCCGGAAGAGCATCAGGCAGGTCACATGCCCGGCGAACGACTTCAGCGGGCGGCGGCCGAACGAGCGGGCGCCGGATGGGATGATCGAGGTGGCAGGGGAGGTACGCACGACAGGGTTTCCCGTGATGTTGATTCACGGGAAATGCTAGTTCGCGATCTGCGAACCGTCAACTATAAAGTTCGCAATATGCGAATTATCTGTTCGCAGCTTTTCGGCGTCTCGCAGGCGTTTTCTGCAGGGAGGCGGCCTTGGAATCTGCCTTGATGCTTGGCTTGGGGCCGAGCTTTACCGCGACCTCATAGCCGGGCTGGCCAATATCGCCATACAGCAGCCAATCCAGCGAGATGCCGAACCGCTCGCGGATTCGCTTGGCTTTTTCAGCAGGTAAAGGGCGTTCGCCGGTTTCATAGCCGTTGAGCGTGTTCTTTGCGATACTCAGCTCAGAGGCGAATTGAACCTGGTTCATGCCGCGAGACTCGCGGAATGCGATTAAGCGTCGGCCAACATCCACATCACTATCCATAGTGGATATCTGAGCACGCAACCCGCGAAATGTCGTTTCGCAAGTTGCGTGCGCTTGACAGGTTCGCGAAATGCGAACTATTTCTTGGAGCATGACGATTGATTCGGATTGGACATGGGGCTCGGTCATTGACGCTATCGGCGGCACCAAGGGTGTTGCCGGTGGGCTGGGAGAGTCTGCATCCACGGTGAGCGGCTGGCGCTCACGGCCCGGCGGCATTCCGGGCAAGCATTGGGCTGCCGTCGTAAAGCTGGCGGCCGATGCCGGTAGAACTGAAATCACTCTGGAAGTCTTGGCTGAGGTCGCTGCGCGTCGGCAGGCGAATAATTTCGATGAGGCCCGGGCATGATGCTGCACCGGCAAGCGAACCACTATTCCCATTCCTGTACTCTCCCCGCACTGAGGCGGGTGGCCGCCACTCACACCCGCCGGATGAGTGCACAGCATATGACCACAACCGTACGTTTGGGAATCGGAATCGTGTCGCAGCTGTGTTCGCAAAAAGACGGTGCCTGCTCTGCTCGTCGCGCGTTGCTGTCTCATGGCGGCACACGCTGGCACAATTTTCATAGTGCAGCGCAAGGTTGCGCACGCGCGTTTCCCGTTCGATCGACAGTGTTGTTGCGTGGGGGAGTTGCATCATCATGGTGGGCGAATCAACAGCGAGACGGTCGCCGTTGCCTAGGAGAACGCTTCGAACAATTGTTCGAAGAGACATTCGGACCGAACGATTGTCGAAATTCGGCCGCGTCTGCTGCGAGCTTTGGCCGGACCAGAAGCCTGATGTCATCATCGCGCAGCGGGCGGGCTGCTCGGAGCGGGCGGCGCAATTCTACATCACGGGTGATCGCGAGCCTTCCTATGAAGCACTCATGGTCGTGCTCGACGAGCTTCGTCCGCGGAAGCGGGCTTGAAGCGCTCTCAGGGCGCGGGCGTTTGTCTGCGCGCCTGCACCATGGCCGGCAGAGAGAACAGATAGCGCATCACCATCTCGGAGATGCTGCGAAGCTCGGTCAGCTCTTCCCGGGTGGGTGGCGCATCTTCGTGGGCGGCCTCGTTGCCCAGGTCGCGCACATGATCCGCCCATTCGGCGATGTCAGCCGTGAGTTTGCCATTCGTTGCGAGCTTTTTGATACGCGCAGCCAAGGTGCCGGTCACGGTGACGTCGATCTTCTTAAGGCCGACGTCGAGGGCCTTGCGGTACATCGTGCCGGCGGCTTCCTCGTTACCTTCCGTCGGGAAATTCCGCTCCGCCTGCAGGTAGATGCGTTCGACGTCGCTCGGCATGTTTTCGGGGATAACAGGACCCGGTGCTTCGGGCCAGAACTCTTCAACACCGAGATGTTCGGTCAAGTCTCTATCATCCCAATTTCTGGGATCCTGAGCAAGACCGCTCTTCGGCTGCATAACGGCGCAACTTGGCAACCCGCATTTGGGGCAGTCGAGATGAACAATAGCCTTTTGCATGCTGAAGTAGGCCGCCGGCCTAATCTGCAGCGCAATGTGGTCCGTGAGGCAATGCGGGCACTTGTGGGTAAAGGTGGCCATGTCAGAACAGTCCGAAACTCAGGAAGCGGAAAAACACATTCGCGTCGCGCTCCGATCGGGGGATGCGATGCTGGCGATGCTATCCTTTTACGAGATGCGGTCGGAAGCCGAAAGGCTTGTTTTCGTCAGGCTTCTGGCTGGTCGCGTGATCGCGCAAGCGGGTCGTGCCGTAGCTTGATCAGTTCGGGCGACGGCCTTGGCATCCAACAGCCCGGGTCACTGATATGGGGCGATCGCATCGCGATGACGGCTACATCGGGAAGGGCGCGTGACCGCGCTATGTGCCCCGCCGTCGCCCGAAGCGATTTCGTTCGGAGGACGGCATGAACTCGATCCCGCTGATCGATGCAACCCGCCGCCTCGGCGCGGCGCCGAATTGGAATCATGAGACCGACGGCATCTGCCACACGCTGGATATCTGCGACCGCGACGGCTTCATGATTTCCGGCTGGATGACGACCGATGCCGAGCGCAAGCGCATCGCGGACGGCGCTCCGATTTTTCTGCACATCCAAGGCCGCGTGCATCCCGTCGTCAGTTTGACGGTCGGCAACGCCGCGGATGTCGTTCCACTCGAATCCGTGAGGCCCGCCAGCTCCGATCGCTGATCCGCTTCACGCAAACAGTTCCCAGTTGCATTGCGTCCCAAACCTGCACGCGCCCGGTCATTTCCGAGCGTGAGCCCTCTTGTCTCGAAAGTGAGGAGGTCTTGCCGATGTCGGTCGAAATCTCGGACTTCGAGTTGGCAATGTTCATCGCCTGGTTGGCCGCGAGCCTGGCATCGTGTCTCGGCATGGCGGTGGTGTTCGAAGTGAAGCAGCGCCGCTCGCCGGTCGGCCGCATCGCGCCGCACCGCTGGTTCGGGGTGTAGGGGCCATGGTCACCCTGCTGAAAATCGTGATCGGCATCCTGCTTCTGTTCACCGCGATCGGGTTGGCCTGCGCGGTACGGATCGGCCGGAGGCGCCCTCCGCCGGCCGATCCTTTCGCGCATCCGTTCGGCGAGGTGGCGCCGCTGCCGGCGGGCTCGCTGGCCGAACTTCATTCATTCAACCATTCCGCTAGGCCTGCCAGCCGCGCGGACCAGGGCAGCGGCGGCTATGGAAAAATCCTCTCAGGGGCCGCCGCTGCCCGCACCTTTCGGAGGGAACGCCGTGCACGCTGATTTCTCCCCGGTCGAGCACGCCAATTTCGTCGCCGCGAGAGTGGTCTCGCATGCGACCGCCTATCTCGACGGCCGCAACGATGCCGACACGCTCTACATCACGGCGCGCTCGGTATTCTGCGAACTGATCGCCGTCGGCGAGGACCTGCGCGCCAAGGCAATCCTCGACGCCACGCGGTTGCTCACGATCGCCATGCTCAACGCTTCGTCGGTGAAGGATAAAGCGCGGCTGGACCGCTGGCAGCAGGTGATGGGCGCGCTGATCGAGCTGGTGCGGATGGAATCGACCGAGCTTCGCCGCAATGGAGCGCAGCGCTCATGAGGGAGCTTTCAAAAACGCTGGGCGCGCTGATCGACATCGCCAGTCACGTCGTGACCCGACACGGCCTGACGCTCGCCGGCAACATCGTTAGCGGCCAGTTCGCCGAGGTCGCCGCCGAAGTCCGCGCCGCCGACGCGCGGCCCTCCGAGGGCATCCGCTGCACCAATGCGGCGCTCGCGATGGTGATCGCGCTGGAAGCTTATCGCGACGGCGACCGTGATCCCGGTTCGCCCTGGCTGATGATCGCAGGCGCGCTGCTGCCAATCCTGCGCGCCGACGCCTGGCGCGCGCTCAACGACGAGAAGGAGGCGAGGCGATGACGAGCCACGCCGACACGGACCATCTGCGGCCGATGCCGCTGGCCGAACTGAACGAATGCTGCGGCCGGCTGCAGGTCGAGGAATGGGCGGGCCTGCGGGAGCAGTGCCAAAACTGCCCGCTGCTGATCGAGCGCCGGCGTGAGCATGCGCTGTACCTGGCGAGGGCGCTATGACCGCAAAGTTGCGTCCGATCAAGCCGATGAAGTTTCCGGACCTGACCCCGGCGGAGACCTTTGGCGCCAAGCCGGTTCCGAAATGGATCGCGCCGACCAGCCTGCTGGTCGACGGCACCTATCAGCGTGACTTATCGGAGCGCTCGATCCGCCTGATCCGGCGGACGATCGAGGGCTTTCGATGGAATCGATACAAGCCGCCAATCGTGGTGCAGACAGGGCCAGCCACGCTGCACGTCATCGACGGCCAGCACACCGCGATCACGGCCGCGACGCTGGGCATTCCAGAAATCCTGATCATGATTGTCGAGGCCGACGGCGTCGACGAGCGCGCGCGTGCCTTCGTCGGGCACAACAGCGACCGCATCGTGGTGTCGCCGTTCGATATTTACAAGGCGCTGCTGGCCTCCGGCGACCCGGACGCCCAGGACGTCGATAATGTCTGCAAGCGCGCCGGCGTGCGCATTCGTGTTATTTCCCCGTCCTCAGCCATCGCGGAAGGCGACACCGCTGCAGTCGGCCTGATCCGCTCGCTGGTGAAACGCCGCGGCGTCATTCTTGCCCGCAAGGTGCTGCAGTGCCTGGTCAGGGCCAAGCGGGCGCCGCTCTCGGGTGCCGAGATCCTCGCGACTGAGCGCGTCGTCTGCGAGGAGCGGCAGGGTTGCGACCTAGAAGCGTTGACGGCCGTGATCCGCGTCGAGGGCAATGACGGGCTGGCGAAAGCGCTGGTGAAGGCCAAGACCGACCGGACGCCGGCATGGCGTGAGGTGGCCAACCGCTACCTGAAGCGGCTTGATCGTGAGGCGGCGGCATGACGCTGCGAGACGATCTGATCGCAAAACTGGAAGCGGAGAACGACGAATTGCGCGCGCGCTGCCGGGCGCTCGAGGAGGTATTGGGCTTTACCTTCGAGGCGCCGCCCCAATTTGGGTTTACCAGAAACGAGACGGTGATCTTCGGACTGTTGCTCAAGCAAAAGCTGGTGATGCGGACATCGATGATGGACGCGCTCTACCTGCACAAGCAGGACGAAGCCCAGATCAAGATCGTCGATGTTTGGGTATGCAAGATGCGTAGGAAGCTCCGTCCCTACGGTATCGCGATCCAAACACAATGGGGTCAGGGTTATTTCCTGCCGCCGGCGAGCAAGGCGATCGCGCAGGGCTTGCTTGACGATGCGAGGGCTGCATGACCCTGCTCGCCGCATACGATCGCGCCCGCGCCGCGATCGCCGAGGCCCGCACGGTCAAGGCGACGCTGCAGATCCGCGACCAGATCGATCACCTCAAGTTGCACGCGCGGCAAGTGCAAGACCGAGATCTCTTGGCGGAGGCGATCGAACTGCAGCTCCGCGCCGAGCGGCACCTGGGCGAACTGCTGGCGGCCGCGGAGAAGTCCGGCGAGCTCGCCGGCAAGGGGCGGCCGAAGAATATCACCAAGGAATCTGCGGCAACACTGCCGGCGACGCTGAAGGAGATCGGCGTCGAGCCAAAGCTGTCGGCCGCGTCGCGCAAGGCGGCAGCAATGTCCGAAGCGGATTTTGAAGCGAATGTCACCGCCGCTCGCGATCGCATCAAGAGCGGCAAGGCGATCACCATCGACGTTGCCGGCAGCCGCGCCATCATGGCCTCGCGGGTCGAGGCGGATGACAGCCTCGATTATTTCCCGACGCCGCCCTGGGCGACGCGCGCGCTGATCGATCTGGTGCTGTTCGAGGCGCTATCGATCGAGGTCAAGGACGCGATCGCCTGGGAGCCGGCGTGCGGCGAGGGGCACATTGCGGAAGTCCTGACGGAATACTTCCGCGAGGTCGTCGCCAGCGACATCCACGACTACGGCTACGGAGAGCACGTGGTCGACTTCCTCGCCTGCGAGCAACTCGCCCGGAAGGAGGACGCCGACTGGATCGTCACCAACCCGCCGTTCGCAGAGAAGAGCGAGGCGTTCCTGCTGCATGCGCTGAAACTGGCGCAGATCGGCGTTGCGATGTTCGTCCGCCTGCAGTGGCTGGAGACCGAAGGCCGCTATGAGCGCGTGTTCTCGCAATTCCCGCCGACGCTGATCGCTTTCTTCGCCGAGCGCGTCAATCTCTGCAAGGGTCGATGGGACCCCGATGGCACGACGGCAACAGCCTACATCTGGCTGGTCTGGGTCAAGGGCAAGAAGCCGCGCGCGCCGTTCTGGATTCCACCCGGCTGCCGCGAGTCCTTTGCGCGGCCGGACGACGTCGAGCGGTTCACACAGCATCCCGTGGCAAAGCGAAGCATGGTGATGGCATGAGCCGCGGCCGCAACCGAGACAAGGACTGCGCCTACAAGCGCGCCCTATACAAATCGGAAGCCCCGGGGATTCACAACGGCGACTTCGTCAAGCGGGACAACGCACTCTATGACCCGCGGCGCGATGCGCCGCTGCAGCATGCCGACCTGACGGCCGCCGTGATGGGCGATCCGCCGATCGGCCGACGCGCGATCGACGAGAAGCTAACCCAGTCTCACCGGCCGGAGGCATCATGACGCCCTTCGTTTCGCAAATCTTGCTCGCGCTCGGCCCGTACGTGGTGCCGGTGTTTATCCTGATATTCGCCGCGCTGCTTTGTCTCGCCATGTGGCTGCTCGACAAGCCCGGCGTGTGGCGCGTCAGCATGGCCTGCCTGATCCTGGCCGGGCTCGCGCTGCAACTGGCGCCGTTGGTGCTGCCATGAAGCAGCACGCGGATTTGACGGCAGCCTGGCGCGCTCTGAGCGGCTGTCGGAGGGACCGTTCCTCCAGATTCAGGCGCTCCGGGCGCGGCCGGGCTGGGGTGAACTGGGGCGATGAGCTGGAATTTACGGGGGAGGGCGGCGTGACCTCAGTCAGAAATATCGAATTGCCGTTGCAGGTCGAGCACCACGTTCTGGAGGATGCGTTCAGTTGCACCGCCGGCGACAGCCGGCGGCCAGTAAACGCCTGGGCTCCAATTGGCAAGCGGATGAGCCACGGGAGCGATGTCAATACCTTCGAGCTTCTCGGGCGCTGCCAGATTGACCCGATCAACGATCAATTCGGCGATCTGCTTTCTCGGTTTGGTGGGCTTCGTCATCGGTCTCTCCCTGTTCCTGCAAATGTGAGGGCTGCGCTGCCGCTTGTCGAGGCCTGGATATGACCGATCGCCATCGCATCGCCAACCGCCGCGCGCTGGAGACCATCGCCATCGAGCATGAGGGCCAGCGCTACAAGATCGGCCTGGGCCGCGAGGTCGCATGCGTCGATCGCGCGCGGCTCGGGCCGATCGCCGAGATCTTCCTCAACGGCCAGCAGGTCAATTCCCAGATCGATGTCCTGGCCAGCGATGGCGCGATCCTGATGTCGATGCTGCTGCAGTACGGCTGCCCGCCGCACGACATCGCCCACGCCATGAAGCGCAACCCGGACGGCTCGCCGGCGTCGCCGCTCGGCCGCGCTGCGGCGTTTCTCATTGAGGGGCCGCGCAATGCATGAGCGACAAGCCGGTTACCGAGCGAGGAAAGACGCTCTGGGATTTCCTCTCGATCGTCCATCACCCGGCATTCCGCATCGGCTTTCTGGATGCGCGCTGCGGCCGTCCGCCGGATCACGACAAGATCCTGCAGCGGATCGTCGCGGAGACGCCGGCGGGCGCGCTGAAGCGGCTGGGCTGGGCCGATCGCGACCTGTTCGACGGGCCCGACACGTTTGGCGTCGACAGCGCGCAAGCAAAGGCTGCGGCCACGTCGATCGAGATTGCGCAGTATCGCTACGAGGAAGGGCGCACGCTGTTTCTCGAATACGGCGTGCGCTGCAAGGCGTGGGGACATCCGGACTATCCGCCGGTGGCGGTGGTCGAATTCTGCCGAAGACGTGCCAGGGAACAATCTGAACAGGGAGACTGATCTATGTCCACACACATCCAGGTGCCGTTGAAAAATCTCCGCTTCGGTCATGAAGCGCCGAACCATCCATCAAACGCGCGGGTGACCGGGCGCCTCGACGACGTGCCGGCGCTGGCGGCCAACATCTATTCCCGTGGGCAGATCGAGGATCTGATCGTGTTCGATGATGGCGTGCCGCCACTCTATTTCGTCAGCGATGGCAACCGCTCGCTGGCGGCGCTGCGGCTGATCCATGGCGAAGACAGAGACGATATCCTGATCGACTGCAAGGTGAGGCCGGCGGAGGGCGCGTTTGAGGATTCGCTGGCGGTTGCGGTGACGTCCCGCAAGCTGCATCCGATCGATGAGTATGAGGGCTACGCCAAGCTGAAGGAGACCGGCAAGACCAACGAGGAAATAGCGCAGCAGTACGGGCTGACCGAACACGAGGTTGATCAGGTGCTGGCTCTCGGCAGCTTGTCGCCGCAGGTGCGCGATCTCTGGCGCAAAGGGGAACTCAAGACAGAGGTTGCGCGCTCACTCCCAATGGTCGGCGATCACAAGGCGCAGGACGCATTGCTGAAGAAGCTTAGTCGCGACCAGGGCGAGGAGGGCGAGCCGAGCTATCGCAACATCAGTGACTACGACATCAAGCGCGAGCTAAAAATCGATCGGGCCGGCGTGCTGGTCGAGTTTGTAGGCATCGCCGAATATGTCAAAGCCGGCGGCAAGGTGACGCGGGATCTATTCGGCACAGATCACAAGGTATCGGATGCCAAGCTGGCAAAAGAGCTCGCCGATCAGAGGCTAGCAAGGGAATGCAATGCGCTGGTCGCGGCCGGCTGGAGTTTTGCGGTCCCCGCCGACAGCGTCAGGAACGTTCAGCACAAATACACGCTGGCCAAGGTCGAGGAAGGCAAGCCGCAATCGGAGGAAGAGCGCGAGCTGTCCCAGCTTCGCGCCATGTTGCCTGAGGATGACCACTTCGGCGATCCGGTGCCGTTTGCCTCGTTGAGCGGCAAGCAACAGACCGCGTTCCTGCGGATCCGCGATATCGAATTCGCGATCGAGGCGCGGCGCTACTCGCCGAAGGTGATGGCGAAGGCCGGCTGCTTCGTCGCGATCGATGATAACGGCATGCTGGACATTACCTTCGGCAAGGTGAAGGAAGCAGAGAAGAAGGCGGCGGCGACTGAGGTTAAGGCGGCTAAGAAAGAAGCCGCTAGGGCCGCTGCAGGTGGCGGCAACGATGCGCCGGCGCCGGAGCCCGTCGAGATCTCCAATGCGCTGCGCGAACGGCTGCATGCCCAGCTCGTCGCCGCCACGCGCGACGGCCTCGTGGCCGCGCTAGATACCGACATCCTGAAATCGCCGCTGGCGCAGATCCTCGGCAATCTCGTCAGCAGGCAGATCACCGTCAATGGATCGTCCGTCCAGATCTATTCGCACGGCGTTTCCGACAAGCTCGCGGCGATGCGCGAGGCGCTCCCGGCTGACATTATCAACCCAGCGATCGCCAAGCGCTTCGATGCCGATGATTACTTCAGCAACGCCCCCAAGGCATTCCTGATCAGGGCGATCGCCGAGACGATCAATCCGGATGAAGCGCGAAAGGCTTCCAATGGATTCGCTACGAAGGCGGACCTGGCGAAGTTCGCCCTGACGAACGTCGGCAAGAGCGGCTGGCTGCCGAAGGAACTGCGGACGTCGCACTATGTCATGCCGGTTGTGAAGGGGACTGCAGCAGCAGCGGCGAAGGCCGGGGCTGCATCGACGTCGCGGCGGCCTGCCAAGCCCACGGCGAAAAAGAAAGCTACCGGCACGCCTGCCAAGGCGGTCAAGCGTGCGGCAGCGGCGAAGAAACCCACAGCGAAGAAGAGCAAACGGTAACGGGGCATCACGCGGGGAATCCAGCGATGGGCGGGGAATTGCACGAGGGCGTGGTGGCGTTTCGGCCACTGACGCCCGGCCGTGAAGCGGTGATGCTCGGCCGCGTGCAGGTCGGCGAGATCTCGCCGACGCAAAACCCGGCCGGCCGCTTCCCGGTCTGTTTCCGTCTCAACCTTCCCGACTGTTCCTCGCAGGCCTGGCGGCCGGCGCGCACCATTGCCGACGCGCAGCGCCAGGCGATCGACAAAATCAACGATTGGCTCAATGCCGCAGATCTGCGGCCGAATGGGGCAGCATGACCGTCTACGTCGATGACGTTCAACACAAGTTCCGGCACATGACGATGTGCCATATGTGGGCCGATACGCTGGCCGAGCTGCTGGCGATGGCCCGGCGCATCGGGGTGCAGCCGAAATGGCTGCAGCAGCCGCCCAAGGCCTCGTGGGTGCATTTCGATATCTCGCTCGGCAAAAAGGATCTGGCGCGGAAGTATGGCGCCGTGCTGACAGACAAATTCGGGCCCGTCGAGCACCTGGCAAAGCTGGACATCGCGAGCGGAGATCTGGAGCGGGTCAAATACGGCCAGGCGAAGCTGCAGCAGGTTGCGGCTGCGCGAGCATTGCGGAGCGCGGATCAATGATCCCGCCCGGCAAAACCACCTTCGCCCGAATGCAGACCGCCGCGCACAACGAGGCGCAGCGGATCGAGATCATTGAGGATGGCTGGGTCACACTCGGCCAGTTGCCGGTGCCGCGGCCTGATCGTGTCCGACTGCGCGACGATTTTGCCGGCATCGTGCGGCTGATCGACCTTATCGAGGCTGACGACATTATTCGCGGCCGGCTCGAGGACGCGCTGAAGCGCCAGGCGGCTACACCGGCGCCGGCCAGCCGCCCGGATACCGAGCTGGTGCCGGTCGACGAGGAGGTCGCCTCGGAATGAGCCGCGACGATGCCTTTGAGACTTGGCGCCGGCGAGCGCTTGATGCCGACATTCTTGAAGTTGCCCTTAGTGGCATCGTGAAGGCACAACTGCGCAAAAAATCCCGCGAGCACGTCGGGCCGTGTCCGATGTGTGGAGGTGGCTCGAATGTGAAGGGCAAGAAACGCGCGCCTGACGGTTTCGCGGTGAACCCTGCAAAGCGTGTCTTCAATTGCCGCCGCGGCGGCGCCGGCGGCGACGTGATCGCGATGGTGATGCATACGTGCGGCGTGCCGTTCCTGGCCGCGTGCGAACTGATTACCGGCGAGCCGCCACCGGCGCAAGGCAGTGTAATCTCCGAAGAGACAAAGCTTAAAAGCGAGCAACTGAAGGCCGAGGCTGCCGAGCGGGAACGTCGGCGTATTGAAGACGACAACATATATCGAGCGCGCGAGATTCGGACCGTCCGCGACATCTACGATCACGCGCATCCGTTCGCGGGTTCGTCGGCCGAAGTTTACGCGGGCATCCGCGGCCTAGTGTTTCCGCCGGCTCCAGCGGACCGCGCTGCGCCGATCAAGTGCGTCGAGGCGATGCCTTACCATATCGACAAGGACACGATCGTTCACCGCGGTCCGGCGATGGTTGCACCGATCATCAGCGCCAATCGGGAATTCCGCGGGCTCCATTTCACGTATCTCGATCTGTCGGGTGAAAAGGGCAAGATCCAGATCGAGCATGAAGGCGAACTGCTGGACGCCAAAAAGTCGCGCGGGTCCAAGCAGGGGAATTTCGTTGCCCTCTATGGTCCGCCGGCGCCGGAAACGCTGGTTATCGGCGAAGCGATCGAGAAGACGATTGCAGTCTATATGGCGTTATCGGCCGCCGGCGAGGATTTGTCGTCGGCCGCGTTCTGGTCGGCTTGCGATCTCGGCAACCTCGCCGGCAAGTCGGCCGCGACTGTCGTACATCCGACGCTGAAGAGCGAAAAGACGGGGCCGCCGATCAAGGTTGCGGGCAGCGCTCCGGATCTAACGGCGCCGGCGATTGAGATTCCGGACAGCGTCACTGATCTGGTCTTGCTCGGCGATTCAACCTCGGACCCGTTTTCTACCAAACTCGCCATGGCACGCGCGTCCGCTCGCTACGAGCGTCCCGGCCGAACCGTGCGAATAGCATGGGCGCCCGCCGGCGCAGATTTCGATGATCTGTTGCGTGAAGCGAAGGGTGATGGAGCGCTGACCGCGGCTGCACTCCAGCAGATAGCGGGCATATTCCATGCGGCAACACCCTTTGTCGCCGAACCCGAACCCAAGCTCTTGTCACCCGACGAGCTGCGCCGGGTAGGCCTTGCCGCGCTCGACCAGGAGATTCAGCGCCTGCGCGATACCGAAGGCCAGAACGCGCGCGCCAACGTGCTGCAGGAAGTCGCCCAGGCCGCCGGCAGCATCATCGGTGCCGGCGCGGTCAACGAGGCGTTCGCAAAGGCCCTGCTCGAGGAGGCCGCCGCCGGCGCTAGCCTTATCAAGGATATCGGCGCCAAGGCGGTCAAGGCCACGATCGCGGCCGCGCTGAAAGCCGGCAAGAAGGCCCCGCGCGATTTCAGCAAGCCCATGCTGAGTCAGCCGCGCCCCGGCGAAGCCGGGAATAGCGCGGCTGTCCATATCTCTTCTTCCCCGCCGGAGGCGGGGTCGGCCGAACCGTCTTGGGTTTCTTCCTTTTCTTCCGCCGCTCCCCCCGACCCCCTCGGGTTGGAAAACAGCGAGGAAGAAACCCTCGCAGACGAAAGCGATGACGGCGACGATCTACCTCCCGATGACGAGATCAGCGAGGAGACCTTCCGTCTTTGTGCGAGCCTTGATCAGTCCGACGTCGACAACGGCCAGCGGCTGATCGCCTATTTCGGGCGCGATCTCCTGGTGCGGCAGGAAGATGACGTTGCGGCCGGCCAGATGCTGGCCTGGACCGGCACGCATTGGGATCTCGCCGGCGGCGAGGCGCTAGCGCATCTGATCGGCCAAAAGGTCGGCGACATGATCAAGCGTGAAGCCGACTACATCGAGATGACGCCGTCGGAAGCGCGCGCGGTGACGGCGGGTGAGGCCGCAGCGAAAGAACTGAAGGATATCGATCTGGAATCCGGCGGCGTCGAAGCGATCGCGCGCGCCGAGCAGCTCGACGAACTGGTTAAGGCCATGAAGAAGGCCCGCGCGGCACTGTCGACGCGCAAGACCAACCGCCGCAAATGGGGCGTCTCGACCAAGAACGCCGGGCGCATTGCGGCGATGCTTAAATGTGCCGCGCCGCATCTGCGCCGGCACCCGGACGCCTTCAATGCCGATCCGCTGAAGGTCGCAACGCTGACCCATACGCTCCGCTTCGTACCTATTCGGGACGACGACGATCCGGAGCCCGATGGTGCACGGCCGCTGATCGACCGCGAGAGCGGGCGCGTCCAGTATCGCCTCAAGGCCACACGCGGCCACGATCGCGACGACATGCTGACCGCGGTCATTCCCTTCGCCTACAACAAGGAGGCAACCGCACCGAAGTTCGATGCCTTCCTCGATCTGTTCCAACCGGAGCCGAAAAAGCGGCGCACGATTCAACAATTCTCAGGCATGAGCCTGACGGCCCAGCCGGTGCAGCGCGTGATGTACCATACCGGCACTGGCGGCAACGGCAAGAGCGTCTATCTCGAGGTGCTGGCCCGCGTGCTCGGCGATGGCCTGGCCGTCGGTCTGCCGGCGGAATCAGTCTCCGGCCAGGTGCAGAACAACCCAAGTGCGCCAACGCCCGACATCGCGCGCTGCTACGCCAAGCGCCACTTGCGCATCGCCGAGCTGCCGAAGGACGTTCCGCTCAAAGTGGAAACCATCAAGAAGCTGACCGGCGGCGAACGCTGGCCGGTGCGCACGATGTACAAAGGCTATTTCGAGTTCAAGCCAACCGCCAAGCCCCACATGAGCGGCAACGGCGAGCCGAAGTTCGACGGCGCCGACGGCGGCATGCGTCGACGATTGAGCATCGTCGAATGGAGCGTGACGCTAGCAGAGGAAAAGCATCGCGACTTCGAGGAGGTAGTGGCCGAGATCGTTGCCGAAGGCTCTGGCATTCTCAACTGGCTGATCGCCGGTGCACGCGATTTCCTCAACAGCGGGTTCATCATCTCCGAAGACGTGGCAAAAACCACGGCCGAACACTTCAGCGAGATGGACCCGTGCCAGCAGTACATCGACGCCCATGTGCGGCCCGACCCTGGCGGTCCGGGCGTGCCGGCGCGCGACATGTATCAAGGCTTCCTGCGCTTCGTCGACGTCAACGGCATGGCCAAGATGCACGAGACGCGGTTCGGCCGCACCATGAAGAAGAAGCTCACGCGCGACGACACCAAGCGGGTGCACGTCTATGTCGACGTCGCGCTGCACGACCTGCCGGCACCCAGCGCCGATCCTCACTCGCACGGTCCACCGCCGGATCATCCGGCGTCGTTTGCCGATCAACCATTCTGAGAGGGCAAATCTGTTGCACAGAAGACACCGAGGGTTCTGCACATCGCGAGGGTTTGCGCGAGGGTTGATCGCAAACCCTCGCGCGTGCCTTGTCATTGATCGGCAACACTTTTCCGTTTCGCTGCGAGGGTTGCGAGGGTCTCGCGCGCGCATACACGTGCGAGAAGGGGTGCGGGGGGCGTGGTGGTCTGGGCTGCGCACCGTGCCGGCGAAGACAGCAACAAATCTTGGATCATGCGAGGAAAACCCTCGCTACCCTCGCATTTTCTCATCAACAGATTGAAAGAAAACAACAAAAACCCTCGCATCTATTTCTAAAAACCCTCTCTAAACCCTCGCAACCCTCGCAAAGGATTCAAGATGCTTAGTCGAACTTGATGTTCTTAGACCAAAACGCTGCGGCACAGCGTTTCCGGAAAAAGCTGTTCTCGATCGGAACAGCTTTTTTGGGCCAAAGCCCGATCCGGAAAAACATTCCGGATCGGAATATTAACCTGAAGCCCGGCCTTCCATCCGGGTTCGACATCACCAGCGAGAGGGGAAAGCGATGTGGAGATATGAAAACCGGAACCATGGAATTGGTGCGGACCGCGTTGGCGGAAATCACAGGCGCGGAAGTGCCGCCCGCAAAGGCCGGCCCGGATAGATACCTGGTCACCGTGCGGATGAACCGAGAGATGGATGCGGTCGACAGCTTCCGGCGCTACCATGTGCGGTCTTACTGGCCAAACTACGAGGAGCTGCTGCCGGTCCGGCAGGTGCCTGGTGTTCGGCCGGTTCGGCGGATCAGGCGTGTAGGCATCCTGCCGGGCTATGTCTTTGCCGAGGTCGACCCGTGCCGCGACTTCACCGATCTGCTTGACCGCATCATCGGCGCTTTCGATGTGGTTCGTACGGCCTCCGGCGTGCCGCTGCTCATCACCGACGATGACGTTCAGATCATCCGGAAAATCGAGATCGGCTTGAACACGCCGAAGGAGGCGGCGACTGGCCATGGTGAGTACAAGATCGGGCACAAGGTCCGCTTTGTTGACGATTTGCTGGGACGATGGCCGGCCGGCAGGATCGTGAAGCTTGCGCGGGAAGGGAGAATCAGCGTTCAACTAGAACTGATGGGGCGGAAGGTGAGCATCACTGTTCTTCCGCACCAGATCGAGCGGACGTAAGCATCGCCCTGCACGGGATGCGGGATCCCAGCCCAAGGCCCTCGACGCCGAAGTGATGATCGGTTCACAAGCTGCCAGATGTGCAGTTGTTGGGCGGCGTGGCCCAGATTGAAAAGCCGCGGCATCGCCCGGGGCTTTTGTCGACAAGATCGACAGCCGCGGCCGAATTCAGGTATTGTTGGGCATGATCCGGCATACCTTGCCGGCTGATATGGTCGTTGCTGCCCATCTGGAGATGCAATGTCTCGCGTTTTATACTCTATTTTCGACGTTCCGGGAAACGGTGAGTCCGGCTATCTCAAGATCAGCTATCGGTGCGCGCGGCCAGTAAGGAGGCAGATTCCGACAATGACCGGGGCTGTCTGGTCCGAAGATATTGAAAACTACGAGGAGACAGAGACGGTCCCTTATTCGTCGGCAGCCGAGCGAGATGCGCTTGCGGCGAAGTTTGAGAAAATGCGCGGTGGTGGCTGATGGCGGTGGCGGCAGTTTGACTATTGTTTTTTCGTCACCCGCGGTCCCACCATGCCAGGGAAGAAAGGTGCGATAGACCCTTCATTGAATGGTACGCGATATTCCTTTGTATCGTCTTTAACAACCAAGTTGAACCGAGACCAAGACGCCAGAAACTCTTCCTTGCTCAATCCGCCTTGCTTCGGAAAGACGGCGACCAAACGGATTGGCGCACCCGGCGGAATAAGGTTTATCTGATCAATGGCAACAAGTTCATTTTGTGTGTCGACCTTCAATGTGAGCTCCGAGCCGTCGATCGCGGATCGAATTGCAGCTGACTTAAGCGAGACCTCTTTTTGAGAGATATTTCCTCCCGGAAATGTCAGGCTACCTACGTTGCTACCGGCTAGAGGGCCGCCATTCATAACGATGTTATAGTACCATTGGAGAGGACCATCATCCCTAGCTGGCGCGCTCGCTTGGAGTGGCATTGGCCTTGGATGGAAGATTGCCCAAACAAAAAGTACGACGGAGAACGTAAGGAATACCCACGTTCCAAGAATACCAAATAGAAGCATTGTTCTTGCCGCTCCCACCTTGGACTTCAGGCGATCCCAAATCGATAAAAGTGCACCGGAGGCCGCAACTGCGAGGGCGAATGTGCCAACACCGAGAAGGCCATATCCGAATTCGCGCGCACTTGGCCATAGGTAGGTCACGGCCGTGCCTACAGTGCCCAGCCCGAAGGCAATCCACCAGCCAATCCCAGTCCATCCCATGGCGGGATATTAGCCACATGCTCGCGCTGGGCGCGAGTCTCATTTGGTTAGGGGGTAGGGGGAGGGGTG
>NZ_LLYA01000134.1 GCF_001440415.1 Bradyrhizobium retamae | reverse complement strand
CGGGAAGAAATGTTGATCGCGAAAAACTTCTTGACACACCAAGCCCTCATATAAGCTAGGTCAGCGTTTTCTTGGTTCGAATCATATCAGGCGACGTCGGCGAGTTTGTAGGACCATGTGTGGACGACCGGATGGCGATTGACGTCGTCGATACCAGCCATGATGCGCTCCTTGAGTTCGTGTTTTGAGGCCACCCGGATATGGCGCAGGACTGAACGGGCGAACTTGGAGAAGAATCCCTCGATGAGATTGAGCCATGAGCCGTGCTTGGGCGTGAAGGTGAGCTCGAAGCGCCCGCTTGGTCGAGTGGCGAGCCAGGCTCTGGTTTCTCGCGAGATGTGCGCGGAATGATTGTCGAGGATCAATTTGATCGCAGTGTTCGGCGGATAGGCGGCATCGATAAGCCTGAGGAGTTCGACGAACTCTCGACTGCGGTGGCGATCTTTGACAAGGGCGTGGACCTTGCCGGTGAGCAGATCAATCCCAGCCAACAGGCTGAGCGTGCCATGGCGTTTGTATTCATGATCGCGCGCAAAGGTGGCGTGGACGCCAGGCTTGGGCGGCAAATCCGGCGCCGTCGTTGCGATGGCCTGGATTCCCGGCTTCTCATCGCAGGAGACGATCGTCACCGGCTTTCCCCGCCGCTTTCCCTTGGCAGAGGCTTTCTTCAGGACTTCGACTTCGCGGTAGACGCACAGGACCTCCGCCATCTTCTGTTCGAACTCGGCGTCGCGATTTTCAAGATAATAGCGCACTTTGTGCGGCTTGATTTCCTCTCGGCCGAGGATCTTGCACACCGTTCCCTGGACCAAATTGGCCAAGCACGCATGCCCCGCCGCCGGCCCGTGTTCGCGCGCATGGCGCGCCAAGAGCCGCGTCGTCCACAACTCATGTGGATAGCCGTGGTCCTTGGCCTTGTCGCAGGCCAGCGACACCAACCAGGCTTTGGCCTCCGGCGTGATCGTCGGCTCCTTGCCCGGTCGCGGACGATCATCAAGGGCCGCCAGCGGGCCATCGGCCAGCGCCCGCTCGACACAGCGCTGCACCGTCTGATGATGGACCCCAAGTCTCTGGCCCACCGCGCAGAACGAAGGATTTTCCCGATACGCCAGCAGCATCTGCGCCCGCGACACCCGGCTCGCCAGTTCGATCCTCGACCGCGAAAGTGTCGTCAAGGTCGCTATCTCTTCATCACTCATGGCCAATTCGACCGCTCGCCGCCATCCTGCCATGATACAGCTCCTCGTTTCGCCGA
>NZ_LLYA01000133.1 GCF_001440415.1 Bradyrhizobium retamae | reverse complement strand
AAATCTGAACAGTGCGATAAGTGGAGTTTCTGCCTGACGGCGGGCAAGATTGGCCCGCGAATCAGGAGAGACGATGAGCAGACGCGCACGCCGGAACCACACACCGGCTTTCAAGGCGAAGGTGGCGCTGGCCGCCGTCAAGGGCGATCGAACGCTGGCTCAATTGGCGGAGCAGTTCGACGTGCATCCCAATCAGATCACGTCGTGGAAAGCGCAACTCGAGGGCGGCGCCACCGGCGTGTTCGGCCCAGGAGGCGGCAATGCTACGGCGCTACCGGCCATCGATGTGAAGTCGCTGCACGCCAAGATCGGAGAGCTGACGCTGGAGAACGATTTTTTAGAAGGAGCGCTCACCAAGGCGGGATTGCTGAGCGCAAAGCGATGATCGACCGTGAGCACGATCTGCCGATCACCAGGCAGGCGGAAGTTCTGAAGATCAGCCGTGGTAGCGTCTATTACCTGCCGCGTCCGGTGTCGCCTGAAGACCTCGCGATCATGCGACGGCTCGACCGGCTGCATCTGGAGTTTCCTTTCGCCGGTTCGCGTATGTTGCGCGGCCTGCTGGCTGCCGAGGGGTGCAAGATCGGCCGCCGGCATGTCAAAACGCTGATGCGGAGGATGGGGATAGAGGCGCTCTACCGACGTCCACGCACCACCAAGCCAGAGCCCGGTCACAAGATCTATCCGTATCTGCTGCGCGGCATGGAGATCACGCGGCCGAACCAGGTCTGGGCGATGGACATCACCTACATCCCAATGGCGCGCGGCTTCGTCTATCTCGCCGGCGTGCTGGACTGGGCGACCCGCCGGGTTCTGTCGTGGCGGCTGTCGATCACGATGGAGGCGGCCTTCTGCGTCGCGACGCTGGAGGATGCCTTGGCCCGTCACGGCAAGCCGGAGATCTTCAATACCGACCAGGGTTCGCAGTTCACCGGCGCGGCCTTCACCGGCGTACTTGCCGACAACGGCATCGCCATCAGCATGGACGGCAAAGGCGCATGGCGCGACAACGTGTTCGTCGAGCGGCTGTGGCGCAGCGTCAAATATGAGGAGGTCTACCTGCGGGCCTACGACAGCGTATCCGACGCCCGCGCCTCGATCGGCCGATACCTCGACTTTTACAATGGCCGGCGTCCCCATTCGAGCCTTGACGGCGTCACGCCGGATCAAGCCTACTTCAACAAGCTGCCGATCCGCATGGCGGCTTAACCTTGGCAGACGCTCCACTTATCGATGCGGAAATGCTGTTCAGACAACCGGGACCAGCTCA
>NZ_LLYA01000132.1 GCF_001440415.1 Bradyrhizobium retamae | reverse complement strand
TATTCGGCGCGTAGAAGCGCTTGTAGAACGCGAGCGCGTCCTCGCGGTCGAGCTTTTCGATCTCCTGCCGCCAGCCGATAATGGGGCGGCCGTAGGGGTGGTTGAGGTAAAGCGCCGCCATCATCTGCTCGGTGAGCCGCGCATCGGGATTGTTGGCGACGCGCATGTTGAATTCTTCGAGCACAACATCGCGTTCCGACAGCACGTTCTCATCTTGGAGAACGAGACCGGTCATGCGGTCGGCCTCAAATTCCATCATCTTCGTCAGCTGCTCGCGCGGCACGCGTTGGTAATAGCCGGTGTAGTCGGGCGAGGTGAAGGCATTCTCGTCGCCGCCGACGCGCAGCACGGTCTGGGAGAATTCGCCGGGCGGATGCTTCGCTGTGCCCTTGAACATCAAGTGTTCGAAGAAATGCGCAAGCCCCGATTTGCCCGGCGTCTCATCGGCGGAGCCGACCTTATACCCAATCATCTGGGTCACGACCGGAGTACGATGATCGGGGATCACCACCACCTGCAAGCCGTTCGCAAGCGTGAAGCTTGCTGGTCGTTCCGAGGTGACTGTGATCTGGGTAAGCATGCTCTTGTTTTCAGCAACGTCCCGGAGGCTAGGATTGCTGCTATTATCCCTTTTGTATTCGACTTTGTATTCGACCGCCAGCGCGGTGGGCGTCGTCAAGGCCATTGCAACAATGGCCGTGCCTAGCACCTTGGTTGTCACGGAACTCCAATTCTTCATGCCATCGCCTTTTGGTCACATCGAGATTCACATTCTGCAACGGACGATCCCGACAAAGCAGAGAGCCGCACGCCGTTGGCAAACAATGGAGCAAAAGCCGTGCCAATCGCCTAATGCTTCCGCGCACCGCTGCGCGGGCAGCTGGACGCAAAACGAAGCGCCGCGCGTGCTTTCTCTTCCGAAAGCCAAAGCCGCACTTGTTTGCTATCCGCCAACATGTTGCGAACACGACATTGCACACGAAAACGCACGACAACTCGCCGCCTCGCGCTTCCTAAATCCTGCGACGCCACATACTGGCACCTTGATCTCGCGCCAGAGGCACCGCTCCGCCGTTTCGTGGCCGCGCCGGCGCCCGCCAGGAAACATACAAAGCTTGTCGCGGCGCCGCCGCACCACGAGTACCCGGCCGCGCTTCGACGCGACGAGCTTTGACGATCTTGCCATTTCTTCGATCCGCTGACCCTAGTGGTTCATCATAGTGATTTTGACGTTTTGATACCGAGCCATTCGAGGATGGGCAAGTTTTCCGGTGGCA
>NZ_LLYA01000131.1 GCF_001440415.1 Bradyrhizobium retamae | reverse complement strand
AGAGCCGGCTCCGCAAATTTGAACATGTCGATAAGTGGAGTTTCTGCCTGACAGCGGGCACGCTGGTGCCTGCGAATCAGGAGCGACGATGAGCAGACGAGCACGCCGGAACCACACACCGGCCTTCAAGGCGAAGGTGGCGCTTGCCGCCGTCAAGGGCGACCGGACAATAGCTCAGCTGGCCGAGCAGTTCGACGTCCACCCCAATCAGATTACGGCGTGGAAGGCGCAGCTGGAGGGTGGCGCTTCCGGAGTTTTTGGACCTGGCAGCGCTGCGCCGGCTACGCCTGCGATCGACGTGAAGTCGCTGCATGCCAAGATCGGGGAGCTGACGCTGGAGAACGATTTTTTAGAAGGAGCGCTCACCAAGGCGGGATTGCTGAGCGCAAAGCGATGATCGACCGCGAGCATGATCTGTCGATCACCAGACAGGCGGAAGCTTTGCAGATCAGCCGCGGCAGCGTTTATTACCTGCCGCGGCCGGTGCCGGACGCCGATCTCGCGATCATGCGGCGTCTCGACCGGCTGCATCTGGAGTTTCCCTTCGCCGGTTCGCGAATGCTGAGAGGCCTGCTGGCTGCCGAGGGGTGCAAGATCGGCCGCCGGCATGTGAAGACGCTGATGCGGCGGATGGGGATAGAGGCGCTCTATCGCCGTCCGCGCACCACCAGACCCGAGCCCGGCCACAAGATCCATCCATACCTGCTGCGCGGCATGGAGATCACGCGACCGAACCAGGTCTGGGCGATGGACATCACCTACATCCCGATGGCGAGTGGCTTCGTCTATCTCGCCGTGGTGCTGGACTGGGCAACGCGTCGTGTTCTGTCGTGGCGGCTGTCGATCACCATGGAAGCAGCCTTCTGCGTCGAGACGTTGGAGGATGCCTTGGCTCGTCACGGCAAGCCGGATATCTTCAACACGGATCAGGGCTCGCAGTTCACCGGACAGGCTTTTACCGGCGTGCTCGCCTACAACGGCATCGCGATCAGCATGGACGGCAAGGGCGCATGGCGGGACAACGTGTTCGTCGAACGGCTCTGGCGCAGCATCAAATATGAGGAGGTGTACCTGCGGGCCTATGACAGCGTCAGCGAGGCGCGCAGCTCGATCGGCCGATATCTCGACTTCTATAACAGCAGGCGTCCCCATTCGAGTCTTGACGGCAGCACGCCGGATCAAGCCTACTTCACCCCGCTGCCACTCCGCATGGCAGCCTAACCCCGGCAGACGCTCCACTTATCGAGGCGGAAATTCTGTTCAGACAACCGGGACCAGCTCA
>NZ_LLYA01000130.1 GCF_001440415.1 Bradyrhizobium retamae | reverse complement strand
CGCACAGCACCTCCGCCATCTTCTGTTCGAACTCGGCGTCGCGATTTTCAAGATAGTAGCGCACTTTGTGCGGCTTGATTTCCTCCCGGCCGAGGATCTTGCACACCGTTCCCTGGACCAAATTGGCCAAACACGCATGCCCCGCCGCCGGCCCGTGTTCGCGCGCATGGCGCGCCAAGAGCCGCGTCGTCCACAACTCATGTGGATAGCCGTGGTCCTTGGCCTTGTCGCAGGCCAGCGACACCAACCAGGCTTTGGCCTCAGGCGTGATCGTCGGCTCCTTGCCCGGTCGCGGACGATCATCAAGGGCTGCCAGCGGGCCATCGGCCAGCGCCCGCTCGACACAGCGCTGCACCGTCTGATGATGGACCCCAAGTCTCTGGCCCACCGCGCAGAACGAAGGATTTTCCCGATACGCCAGCAGCATCTGCGCCCGCGACACCCGGCTCGCCAGTTCGATCCGCGACCGCGAAAGCGTCGTCAAGGTCGCTATCTCTTCATCACTCATTGCCAATTCGACCGCTCGCCGCCATCCTGCCATGATACAGCTCCTCGTTTCGCCGACCGCAAACGAGGAATCCGCCAACAGCCCGTCCGTTCCACCAATTCAGCCTGCTCCATCAGCGCAGGTTTCATGGAATCGGTCGTCTAGTGATTCATCACAGTAATTTTGACTCTTTGGCGGTGGCTGGATATGCGCGGCCGAGTTTGGCGCGGGCTTTGTCGGTTGTGAACATCCATTTGATGCGGTCTTGCGCTTTGTTTCGCTGCCGTTGCCATGCTGCGATCTCTTTTCGGAGCCGTTTGGGGTCGTCGATGCGGCGGCCGAGACACTGGCGCTGCAGCGCGCTGATCTCGCACTCGACCATGTTGAGCCAACTGGCGTGTTTCGGGGTGTAGTGGAATTCGAGGCGACGCAGGATGCGACGGACCTCGGCGGGCGCAAATGCTTGATACAGCGCGCCGGCGGTGTGGATCGACAGATTGTCCTGCACGACACGGATACAGGCGGCATCGGGATAATGGACGTCGACGAGTTCACGCATGCAGTGGGCGTAGTCCACGGCGGCGCGGCGATCTGTTATCTTGACGTTGCGCCAGCCGCGTTGCGGATCGAAGGTGACGAAGAGATTGACGGTGCCGTTGCGGCGGTACTCGTAATCGTAGCGCTCGCGCTGTCCGGGCCTGGCCGGGATCGGCTGACGCACCTCGCCGATGAGCTGGACGGGGGTCTCGTCGATGCAGACCAGCGGCCGCTCGGAATCCGGCGCCTCGGAATAGAGATCGAGCACGTCC
>NZ_LLYA01000129.1 GCF_001440415.1 Bradyrhizobium retamae | reverse complement strand
CGTAAGGAGAAGCGCTCGTGACCTATTCTCTCACTCGGCGTGCCGTCCTCGGTGGGGCCTCGCTCGCGATCGCGACGCTCGGCTCTGCACCATCATTTGCCGCTACCAAGATCCAGCGCCTGATCTCGCCCGGCGGCATCGAAGCCTGGTTCGTGCAGGAGGCCACCGTCCCGCTGATCGCGATGGAATATGCCTTCGGCGGCGGCGCCACCCAGGATCCAGCTGAGAAGCCCGGCGTCGGTCACCTGGTCGCCAGCCTGCTCGAGGAAGGCTCCGGCGATCTCGATTCCAAGAGCTTTCACGAGCGGCTCGACCGCCGCGCCATTGAGCTGAGCTTTGACTCGACTCGCGATCAGTTTCGCGGCTCCTTGCGCATGCTCAAGGACAACAGGGACGAGGCCTTCGACCTTTTGCGAATGGCGCTGACCTCGCCGCGTTTCGATGCGGCCGATGTCGAACGGATCCGTACCGCGGTGCTCGCGAAGCTTCGGCGTGACTCCACCAATCCTTCAACGCTCGCCGATCGCAAGTTCTTCGAAGTCGCCTTCAACGATCATCCTTATGGCCGCCAGGCCGGAGGCACGGTCGAGAGCGTGCCGAAGATCGACGTCGCCGATCTGAAGGACTATGTCCGCCGCGTGATCGCCAAGGACACGCTCAAGATCGCGGTGGTCGGTGACGTCGATCCAGAGAGCCTCGGAAAATTGCTCGACAAGACCTTTGGCAGCCTGCCGGCCAAGGCGCAGTTGACAGAGGTCCCCGATGTGGTTGCGGCAAAGCCGCCGCAGCGCGTCTTCGTTCCGCTCGACGTGCCGCAGACCGTCGTGACCTTCGGTGGTCCCGGCGTCCGCCGCAGCGGGCCGGATTTCATGGCGGCCTATGTCGTCAACCAGATCCTCGGCGGCGCCGGTCTGTCGTCGCGGCTGTTCCGCGAAATCCGCGAGAAGCGCGGGCTCGCCTATTCCGTCCGTGAGACGCTCTTGTGGATGGATCATTCCGCGCTGTTCGTCGGCAATACCGGCACCCGCGCCGATCGCGCCGGCGAGACGGTGGAGGAGATCGACAAGCAGGTCCGCCGCATGGCCGAGGAAGGCCCGACCCAGCAGGAGCTCGACGAGGCCAAGTCGTACCTGAAGGGCTCGCAGATGCTGGCGCTGGATACATCGTCAAAACTCGCGCAGGCGCTGCTGCAATACCAGATCGACAAGCTGCCGATCGACTATATCGAGAAGCACTGCGCGCTCGTCGATGCGGTGACGCTGGAGGATGCCAGGAAGGCGGCGCAGCGGCTGTGGGGCCAGGG
>NZ_LLYA01000128.1 GCF_001440415.1 Bradyrhizobium retamae | reverse complement strand
CTAGCAGTTTGCTGAAAAATCTTGAAATGGAGAGTTTTCGTATTCTCGCCGGTCGTTGTTACGGCGACGCGGCGGAGTTGGATGTAATTTTCTAGCCTGGCGTTGGGTGTACCCTGACGCGGGGCGGCTAAGCGGCAAGCAGTTTGGGAATGCGGATCAGGTTATAGGCGATCAGATTGAGCAGGAAGTCGGCGGCGACGCGAGCGATGCCACGATGTTTGGTCTTGCGCATGGTGCCATGCTGCTTGCCCCATCCGAAGATGCACTCGACCATCGCCCGGCGTGATTGCGACATGCTATATCCCGGATGCCGCGTGGTTCGTTCGTCGATGGCGCTGTTGCGGGTCTTGCCGGTTTTGGTGACGGCCTGGTTCTGCGTCACATGTGGCGTCACGCCGATGGCGCGAAGATTGGCGACATGATCGGCCGTATCGTACGCCTTGTCCTCACCGGCCGTGATGCGGCGGCCTGCGGCTTTGCGTCTCGCCTTCAGCATGGTCTCCGAAGCCCGGCGTTCGGCGGTGCCATTGGCATGCGTGACCCTGCCGGCCACCGCCAGCCCATGCCGGTTCTCCATGGTGGCGTGGCCCATATAGCAAAGCTTGGCCTCTCGTCCGGCCGCCTTGCGATAAAGCCTGCTGTCCGGGTCGCTGGTACTCGCATGAGTGTCGTTCTTGCGCTTCTGGCCGTGGAAGTTGGCGCCGTCATCATCGTCACCGCTGCCGTCCTTGGGGCGAAAGCTCTTCTGTGAAGCCCAGGCTTCGATCAGCGTTCCATCCACCGAGAAGTGCTCGTCCGACAGCAGCGGCTTGACCTGCGGATGGTTCAGAAGCCTGGTCATGAACTTCGTGAACACATCGCCGTTCTGCAGCCGCTCCCGGTTCTTGGTGAAGGTGGTCGGGTCCCAGACCGGATCGTCCGGCGACAGGCCCACGAACCAGCGATATAAAAGATTGTAGTCCAGTTGCTCCATCAACTGGCGTTCTGAGCGGATGCCGTAGAACACCTGCAGCAGCAAGGCGCTCAGCAATTGCTCCGGAGGGATCGAAGGACGTCCCTCGTTGGCGTAGAGCCTCCCAAGGCTGCGGTTCAAATCACTCAAAACATCCCGGACAAGTTCCCGGACCTTCCGCAGCGGATGGTTCGCTGGCACACGCTTATCCGGCACGATGTACGAAAACAGGCCGCCCTGATCCGTAAACCTGCCGCGCATGATCATCTCCACCGATTCGAGATGATAAAGTGAATCATCAAGCCCCCTCCGTGGCGAGGGGTTTTTCAGCAGACTGCTAGTCTTACTGAGTCAGAGTGTCGCGG
>NZ_LLYA01000127.1 GCF_001440415.1 Bradyrhizobium retamae | reverse complement strand
CGGAGCCGGCGATATATTGGCGATGTACGGAACCACCAACAGGAGCAATTCACAATGGAAGTCGCGACAATTGGGTTGGATATTTCGAAGCACGTATTCCACATCCACGCAGTTGATAGCCAAGGCCAAGTGACCGGTCGCCAACGCCTCCGGCGAGGCGAGATCATGTCGTTCTTCTCCTCGCTCGCACCTTGCCTGGTCGGCATCGAGGCCTGCGCCACCGCTCACCACTGGGCGCGCGAGATTCGACGGTTTGGACACGATGTGAGATTGATTCCGCCAGCCTATGTAAAGCCTTACCTGCGGCGAGGAGCCAAGAACGACGCCGCTGACGCGGCCGCGATCTGCGAAGCGGTCACCCGCCCCAATATGCGATTCGTCCCAATTAAGAGCGTCGAGAACCAAGGCTTCTTGATGCTTCATCGCGCGAGAGGCTTGCTGGTCCGCCAGAGAACCATGACGGCCTGCGCCATCCGAGCTCACTTTGCCGAGTTCGGAATCATTGTCGGACAGGGCCGGCAACGGGTGGATGGTCTGGTGGACTTGTTGAATGACGAGGAACTGACGCTCCCCGCCCACGCCCGCATGGCACTGGCCATCCTTGTGAACCAACTGAAGGAATTGGACCGGCAGGTCGAGGCTATCGAACGGGAGCTGGCTGACATTCAGAGAGAAAATCCGATGGCAAAGTTGCTTTCCTCGATTCCCGGCGTTGGTCCCATAACGGCCACGGCCCTTGCCGCGACTGTGCCGGACCCGACCATGTTCCGCTCGGGGCGAGAGTTCGCGGCCTGGCTGGGCCTGACGCCTAAGCAGAATTCCACCAGCGGGAAGGACCGGCTCGGCCGCATAACGAAACAGGGCGATTCCTATCTCAGGCACTTGCTTGTCATCGGAGCACGGAACGTCGTTCGATATCCGAAGGCACGCTCAGGGGTCGGAGGCGGCTGGATCGAAGCTCTACTTGAGCGACGTCGGCCCATGGTCGTCGCGATCGCCGTTGCCAACAAGTTAGCTCGGATCGTCTGGGCGATGATGACGACCGGGGAATTCTATCGGCCTAAGCTCGCGGCCTGAGCTGCCGCGTATCCTGGCCACCTTAAGGTGTGAGGGCAAATGACAGCATGATGGAAACCGGCGGAGCTGGGGATCGAGCAAGCCCGAAGAGCTTTAAGCGCAACAAGCGCGACCCGTTGATGAGGCCTCGATCCGCGATCTCCATCAGGGCCAGCGGCCATGGCATCGGTCGCACTGACAGGCCGTATACATGAACGCACCCGACCGTCATCCAAAGTGCTGCTAAAATCCCTTGCATCCGCGGGGCCG
>NZ_LLYA01000126.1 GCF_001440415.1 Bradyrhizobium retamae | reverse complement strand
CCGGGAAGCAACTGTATTTTTGAAGTAGCCCGGTGATCGGCCGGGCTCAAGGCTGACGCTGCGCGCCACCGCCTCCGGCGGCTGACGGCCTTGACCCCATCCGCTCACCGGTCTGTTAGGCCTGCAGGCGCTCGGCTGAATGCCGAGCGCGGGCTGGCACGCTCGTTAACCCACCGCATGGCGACTGGCATCCCATTTCTCGCGGCGCGTGATCATGATGTTGAGAATGACGATCAGCTTGCGCATGCAGGCGACCAGGGCAACCTTTGGCTTTTTGCCCTTGGCGATCAGGCGGCGATAGAAAGTCTTTAGCACCGGGTTGTGCCGGGTCGCAGCTCCCATGCAAGCCATGTAGAACAGATTGCGGACCTTGCGGCGTCCACCCTTGATCTGGCGCTCGCCCTGCCGTTTGCCGCTATCGTCATCGTACGGCGCGACGCCCAGCAAGGCGGAGATGGCCTCGTTGCTCACCTGGCCCAATTCCGGCATGGCTGCAATGAGGCCGGCCGAGGTGATCTTGCCAAGTCCCGGCACGCTCTCGATGATCTCGGCGGTTTCGGCAAAGTGCGGGCTGGCCTTGGTCAGGGCTGCGATCACAGCCTCAAGCTTGGTAACTTCGAGGGCGATCGCCTTCAAGAGCCGCTCATGCATTTTCCGCACCGGGATCGGCACGGTGTGCTCGCACCTGTTTTGCATCTGGGTCTGCTGCTCCAGCAGAGCCTGACGCGCATTGACGATCTGGACAAGCTCCTCGCGTGCCGCGTCATAGGCTTGGCCCCGAGCTTCGTCAAAGGTCTCGGCGAACCAGGCGATCATCTCAGCATCGATCGCATCGTTCTTGGCGAGCCGCCCGGCCGATTGGGCGAAGCTGCGCACCCGTTTTGGGTCGACGATCCGCACTTCGATGCGGGCGTCACGCAGTGCCTTGGCCCAGTCCCGTTCGTAGCCGCCGGAAGCCTCCATGACTGCCTTGCCGACCTTGTGCTTGCGAAGCCAGCGGATCAGTGCGCGCTGCCCCTCCGCGGTGCTCGGGAACGTCTGCCGTTGAGACAACGAGCGAATGCACGCATCCACCTTGTCCTTGGCCACGTCAATACCGACGACAACGACCTCATTTTGTGCCATCATCCACTCCCTTCCTTGCTCGGTCCGGGCTCGCAGCCCATGCAACTGTTCGGGTTGAGGAAGACACCGGATCTGTCCCTCGCTTCCCGACAGGCTCTCAAGGCCTTGGAGCACGAACGGGCTCAGATCCAGCGACGGGCGGTTGGTCAGAACCGCCCGTTCGCACATTCTGGCAGATCTTGCGGACACAAGAGCACGAAGTAAGCCGTAA
>NZ_LLYA01000125.1 GCF_001440415.1 Bradyrhizobium retamae | reverse complement strand
CTGGGAATGGAAAAGGCTACGCGCGGTCGAAAAAAACCTCTGATCAGCGGTCCGTCGCAACCTGAACGTCTCAACCGGCTAGCGACCATCATAACCCAGACCGTCTATGCGCGCGCGTAATCGTTGCGCGGCCGTCGTCGGATGCGTACCTTAAGGTCACATGCTCAGAAAGACGACCAAACTACACAAGGCGGACGCCGCCAGAGCACGACGATTTTTTTTGCTGGTATTCTGCTGTGGTATGTGGTCAACGCGCTTGCGTGTCCAGGCGCAGCGGCATGTCCACAGCGCCACTTCAGGCCTTTCGGCTGGGTTTGCGGGTTCGCTGCATGCTCTCGCCGTTCAGATCATCCGACGCCTTGCACCGCCGACCCGATACGGCCATTCGCGACCAGAAGGGCCAGTACATGTTGGCCATCAAGAGCAATCTCGGCCGGCTCTTCAAGGCCGTCGAGGCGCTGCCCGACACCCCCGAAAGCCATCACGAGCGAGCCCGCGAAGGACCATCGCTCACGGCCGCGTCGACCGCCAGCCGGCCATCGTCGCGCCGGCACCACAGTTGGCAAAGCAATACGGTTTCCCTGCTAACGGCGCCGTCGACCGCATCGACAGTTGGCGCGCCAACGCCGACAAGGCTGCCAAGCACACGGTCCGATACTTTCTGGCCCTCCAGTCTGCTGTCTGCCAAGAAGCTGCTCGAGCGGCCACTGGGGCAACGACAACAACCTGCACTGGGTCTCGAAGTTCTGTTCGAAGAGGACGCAGCCGCCGCAAGGACCATGCCGCGGAAAATCTCGCCATCATCCGCTAAGCTAGGAGCCTGTCTGAGTAGTGACTGGTCAAGAGGGAGCGAGTCTGATTCCTTGCGCAGCCATGAGCAAGGAATTTCGCCCCTGGAAGATCGACGAGGCCCAGCTTCTGCCGCCGAGCGTGCAGGATTATGTGCCGAGGGACCACGTTTCGCGGCTGATCGTGTCGCTGGTCAGGGAAAGCCTTGATCTATCGGCGATCATAGGCAGCTACCGAAGCGGGCTGGGGCAGCCGCCGTTCGATCCTCGGATGCTGACGGCGCTGCTTCTGCACGGCTACGCGAGCGGTATCTACTCGTCGCGGCGGATCGCCAGGGCGGCGGTGGAGCGGGCGGATTTCATGATGATCGTGGCGGGCGATGCGCCGGACTTCCGCACGATCTCAGAGTTCCGGCGGCGGCACCTGAAGGCGCTGGCCGACCTGTTCGCGCAGGTGTTGAAGCTGGCCGAGAAGGCCGGGTTGGTGAAGCTCGGGCACGTTGCGCTCGATGGCACCAAGATCAAGGCGAACGCGTCCAAGCACAAGGCGATGAGCTATGATCGCA
>NZ_LLYA01000124.1 GCF_001440415.1 Bradyrhizobium retamae | reverse complement strand
AAAAGCGCTCGCCATCGCAAAAGCGGGATGCAAATGAATGAGTCAGAACACTAGCGCTGCTCCGCGTCCGGGACATGAGCGTCACTCCGCAGCCTGCGCGTAATCCTCAATCGGCGGGCACGAGCACACCAGATTGCGGTCGCCATAGACGTTGTCGACGCGACCGACCGGGCTCCAATATTTGTCGGTGCGCGAGATGCCATCGGGGAAGCAACCCGTGGCGCGGCTATAGGGGCGGTTCCATGCATCATCGACAATGTCGTGCACGGTGTGCGGGGCGTGGCGCAAGGGCGAGGCTTCGACCTTCCAGCGGCCGATCTCGATTTCCGTGATCTCGCTTCGGATCGCAATCATCGCGTCGCAGAACCGGTCCAGCTCCGCCTTCGATTCCGATTCGGTCGGCTCGATCATCAGCGTGCCCGGTACCGGAAAACTCATGGTCGGCGCGTGGAAGCCGTAGTCGATCAGGCGCTTTGCGATGTCATCGACGGTGACGCCGCTCGTCGTCTTCAGCGGCCGCGGATCGACGATGCATTCATGCGCGACGCGCCCCTTGGCGTTCTTGTAGAGCACCGGGAAATGCGGATCGAGCCGGCTGGCGATGTAGTTGGCGTTGAGGATCGCCATTTCAGTGGCGCGCGTCAGGCCTTCGCCACCCATCATCAGGATATAAATGTAGGAGATGGTCAGGATCGATGCCGAGCCGAACGGCGCCGCCGACACGGGGCCGATGGGATGCGGCACCGCACCATCCGTTGCGGGGTGGCAATTTGAAGGATGACTTGGCAGATAGGGCGCAAGATGAGCCTTGACGCCGATCGGGCCCATGCCCGGGCCGCCGCCGCCATGGGGAATGCAGAACGTCTTGTGCAGATTGAGATGCGAGACGTCGGCGCCGTAATCGCCGGGGCGGGAGAGGCCGACCTGCGCGTTCATGTTGGCGCCGTCGAGATAGACCTGGCCGCCATGGCTATGCACGATGTCGCAGATCTCCGTGATGTGCTCCTCGAACACGCCATGCGTCGAGGGATAGGTGATCATCACGGCGGCAAGATTCTTCGAATGCTTCTCCGCCTTGGTGCGGAGATCGTCGACATCGACATCGCCGCGCGCGTCGCAGGCCGTCACCACCACTTCCATGCCGGCCATGTGGGCAGACGCCGGATTGGTGCCGTGCGCGGAGGAGGGGATCAGGCACACCTTGCGGTGCGGCTCGCCGCGCGCGGCATGATAGGCGCGGATCGCGAGCAGCCCGGCATATTCGCCCTGCGCGCCGGAATTCGGCTGCAGCGAGATCGCGTCATAGCCGGTGATGTCGCACAGCCATTTTTCCAGCCGCGCAAACAGCGCGTGATAGCCGGCCGCCTGCTCGCGCGGGGCGAACGGATGGAGCGAGCCGAACTCGGGCCAGGTCAGCGGGATCATTTCCGTGGTCGCGTTCAGCTTCATGGTGCAGGAGCCGAGCGGGATCATGGCGCGGTCGAGCGCGAGGTCGCGATCTGATAGCTTGCGCATGTAGCGCAGCAGCTCCGTCTCGGAGCGGTGTGTGTGGAACACGGGATGGACGAGGAAGGCGCTGTCGCGCTTCAGTTCGGCGGGCAACGCGTCTCGCGCGCCCAACTCGACATCCGCATAGGACAGCTTGCCGCCAAAGGCGCGCCATACCGCTTCCACAGTCGCAGGCGTGGTCGTTTCGTCCACGGCGATACCGAGCGTGCCGTCACCGATACGAAGATTGATCTTCTCGGCGAGCGCGCGTGCAACGATTTCACTCTGCTTCGCGCCCGCGGCGACCGTGATCGTATCGAAGAACGCCGGCGAGGCCGGCGCATGACCGAGTTTTGTCAGCCCGGCCGCCAGCACCGCCGCGCGCCGGTGCACGGTGCGCGCGATATGCGTCAGCCCTTCGGGCCCGTGATAGACCGCATACATCGAAGCGATCACCGCCAGCAGCACCTGCGCGGTACAGATGTTGGAGGTGGCCTTTTCGCGGCGGATATGCTGCTCGCGGGTCTGCAGCGCCAGCCGATAGGCCGGAGCCCCCCGCGAATCCACCGACAGCCCGACGATGCGGCCGGGCAGCGAACGCTTCAGCGCGTCGCGCACCGCCATGTAGGCCGCGTGCGGGCCGCCATAGCCCATCGGCACGCCGAACCGCTGCGCCGAGCCGATGGCGATGTCAGCGCCGAGTTCGCCGGGGGAGGCGATCAGCGTCAGCGCCAGGAGATCGGCCGCGACGACGGCGAGTGCGCCCTTCGCACGCAACGCCGCGATCGCCGGCCGGAGGTCGCGCACCGCGCCCGTTGTTCCCGGATATTGCAGCAGGCCACCGAACACATCGGCGCCTTCGAGATCGGCGAGAGGATCGCCGACGATCAGATTCCAGCCTAGCGGCTCGGCACGGGTGCGCAGCACCGCGAGCGTCTGCGGATGCACTTCCGCATCGACGAAGAACGATTTTGTCTTCACTTGCGAGGCGCGCTCGGCCAGCGCCATCGCCTCCGCCGCGGCGGTACCTTCATCGAGCAGCGAGGCGTTGGCCACATCGAGCCCGGTGAGGTCGCTGACCATGGTCTGGAAGTTGAACAGCGCTTCCAACCGCCCCTGGCTGATTTCCGGCTGATAGGGCGTATAGGCCGTGTACCAGGCCGGGTTCTCCAAAATATTGCGCTGGATCACCGTGGGCAAAATGGTGCCGGAATAGCCTTGGCCGATCAGCGAGGTGAACACCTGGTTTTGCGCGGCGAGCTCGCGCATATGCGAAAGCGCCTCGGTTTCGCTCAACGCGGGGCCGAGATCGAGCGGCGCCTTTTGCCGGATCGAGGACGGCAGCGTCTGGCTCATCAATTCGCCGAGGCTTTTTGCGCCGACGCTCTCCAGCATCACCGCGATGTCGCGGGGCGAGGGGCCGATATGGCGGCGCACGAAATCGGTGGCGGCTTCGGCTGTAGTCTTGAGCGGCGCGTTCATTGGTTTCTTCCTCAGGCCGTATGCTTGGCGTAGGCGGCCTCATCCATCAGGCCGCCGAGTTCGCTCTTGTCCGCAATCTTCAGCTTGAAGAACCAGGCCTTGCCGCCGGCGTCGGAATTCACCAGCGCGGGTTCGGCGGCGAGCGCCTCGTTGACCTCGATCACTTCGCCCGAGATCGGCGCGTAGACGTCGGAAGCGGCTTTCACCGACTCCACGACGGCGGCGGCTTCGGCCTTCTTCAGGGCGCGGCCGACTTTCGGCAATTCGACGAACACGACGTCGCCGAGCTGCGATTGCGCATAATCGGTGACGCCGATGGTGGCGACATCGCCCTCGATGCGGAGCCATTCGTGGTCGGATGTGAACAGCGTCGTCATGAAAATTTCCCTCAGCGTTTGCAGGTTCAGCGTTTGTAGGTGTTGGGAACGAATGGCATGGCTGCGACCTGCAGCGGCAGGCGCTGGCCGCGCACTTCGGCGAAAACCTGCGTGCCGTTTGCGGCAAGCGCGGTCGGCAGATAGCCCATCGCAATCGGTGCATTGAGGGTCGGGCCGAAGCCGCCTGACGTCACCTTGCCGATCGGCTCGCTTGAAGCGGTGTCCGCGAACAATTGCGCGCCTTCGCGCACCGGCGCGCGGCCTTGCGCGCGCAAGCCGACGCGGCGACGCGATGCGCCTTTTTCAAACTGTGAGAGGATTTTTTCTGCGCCCGGAAAGCCGCCGGCGCGGGCGCCGCCGCTGCGACGGCTCTTCTGCACCGACCATTCCAGCGCGCCCTCGACCGGCGTCGTGGTGGTGTCGAGGTCGTGGCCGTAGAGGCAAAGCCCGGCTTCCAGCCGCAGGCTGTCGCGCGCGCCCAACCCGATCGGCAGCACGTCCGGATTGTCCAGGAGTTGCGTCACCAGCGCCTCGGCCTGTTCGGCCGGCACCGAAATCTCAAAACCGTCCTCGCCGGTATAGCCGGAGCGCGAGACGAAGCAGTCGAAGCCGGCGACCTTGCGCGGCCCGGTATCCATGAACCGCATTGTGGTCACGTCTGCACAAAGTTTCGCCAGCGCCGATTCCGCTTTCGGCCCCTGCAGCGCGATCAGCGCGCGGTCCGGCAGCGAATCGATGATGCAGGTATCCGAGAGATGCGCGCGCAGATGCGCTTCGTCCTCGGCCTTGCAGGCGGCGTTGACGACCAGAAACAGGTGGTCGCCGAAATTCGCCACCATCAGATCGTCGAGAATGCCGCCGTTGCCATTGGTGAACTGGGCATAGCGTTGCCGTTGCGGCGCAACCGCCACGATGTCCTGCGGCACCAGACGCTCCAGCGCCAGTGCCGCGTCTTCGACCCGGCCGGATTTCGCCCGCAGCGTGAGTTGGCCCATATGCGAGACGTCGAACAGGCCGGCGGCGCTTCGCGTATGCAGATGTTCCTTCAACACCCCGGCCGGGAATTGCACCGGCATCTCATAGCCCGCGAACGGAACCATCTTGCCGCCGCGCGCCACATGGAGCCCGTGCAACGGAGTGCGTTTGAGGGAGGATTTGTCGCTTGCCAGCATCGTCAAGGCCCTCATGGGTTCCGGAGACCAGTCTCCAAAAACCCAAAGAAAGCCCCATCTGTCGCTGTGCCTGAGAGTATTATCCCGTCGGCGGACGCCCTGGGCGCATGCCGCCCGGCGTCTCTTTCCAGATGCTATCTCGTCACGCGGTCCGTTTGCCTGAGAGTTTCCGGGGCGGTTGCTCCTTCGGCGCCGGCGCTTAAGCCGATCTCTCCCGACGTGACGTCTTACAGATAAGAGGGAAACACAGCCCTGCCAAGTCTGTCAACGCAGCCGCAGCATTATCAACGGGACTTGCGCGCCCATCTTGTGTGCTGCGGCAAGCCTATGATCCGCCTGCACAGTTTCTGGACACCGCAGGCCGCCTTGTCTAAAAGCGTTCCGCCGGAAGGTTAAAGGCTGGTTGTAGCCTGACCCGGCCCTTTTTTCCGATTGGATGAACATGAGCGGCGTCAACGAGATCAGGTCGAAATTTCTGGATTTCTTTGCGGAGAACGGTCACGAGATCGTGCCGTCGTCGCCGCTCGTGCCGCGCAACGACCCGACGCTGATGTTCACCAATGCCGGCATGGTGCAGTTCAAGAACGTCTTCACCGGCGTCGAAAAGCGGCCCTACCAGCGCGCCACCACCTCGCAGAAATGCGTGCGCGCCGGCGGCAAGCACAACGATCTCGACAATGTCGGCTACACCGCACGGCATCACACCTTTTTCGAGATGCTCGGCAATTTCTCGTTCGGCGATTACTTCAAGGACCGCGCGATCGAACTCGCCTGGAAGCTGGTCACCAAGGAATTCGGCCTGCCGAAGGATAAGCTCACGGCGACCGTTTATATCGACGACGATGAGGCCTTCAATCTCTGGAAGAAGATCGCAGGCCTCCCGGAGTCGCGCATCATCCGCATCGCCGGTTCCGACAATTTCTGGCAGATGGGTGACACCGGCCCGTGCGGTCCGTGCTCGGAAATCTTCTATGACCATGGCGACAAGATCTGGGGCGGACCTCCGGGATCTGCCGAGCAGGACGGCGACCGCTTCATCGAGATCTGGAATCTCGTGTTCATGCAGTTTGAGCAGCTCGAAGGCGGCGTGCGCAATCCGCTGCCGAAGCCGTCGATCGATACAGGCGCGGGGCTGGAGCGCGTCGCCGCCGTGCTGCAGGGGGTGCATGATAACTACGACATCGACCTGTTCGTCGCTTTAATCCGCGCCATTGCCGATCTCACCGGCGCCGACCCGAACGGCGAGCAGAGGGCTTCGCTGCGTGTGATCGCCGACCATCTGCGCGCGTCGTCGTTCCTGATTTCCGACGGCGTGCTGCCATCGAACGAAGGCCGCGGCTATGTGCTGCGCCGGATCATGCGCCGCGCCATGCGCCATGCGCAGCTTTTGGGCGCCCGCGAGCCCTTGATGCATCGCTTGGTCTTCGCGCTCGTGCGCGAAATGGGCCAGGCCTATCCAGAGCTGATGCGTGCCGAAAAGCTGATCGAGGAAACGCTGCGGCTGGAAGAGACCCGTTTCCGCAAGACGCTGGCTCGCGGGCTGTCGATCCTCGACGAGAAGAGCAGCGGCCTGAAGAAGGGCGACATGTTTGACGGCGACACCGCGTTCACGCTGTACGACACCTACGGCTTCCCGCTCGACCTGACCCAGGATGCATTGAAATCGCGCGGCATTAGCGTCGATCAGGCTGCCTTCACCGATGCTATGGAAAAGCAGAAAGCCAAGGCGCGCGAGTCGTGGAAGGGTTCTGGAGACGCCCAAGCCGAAGCAATTTGGTTTCCTCTCCGTGAGAAACATGGCGCAACCGAATTTCTTGGCTACGACATGGAAAGCAGCGAAGGTGTTGTACAGGCAATCGTACAAGGTGGTCCTGAGGTTGCAGAAATCAAGCCGGGTATGGGCGGCCAAGTGATCTTCAATCAGACCCCGTTTTACGCGGAGTCAGGAGGTCAGGTTGGCGATACCGGGCTATTGATGCGTGCGTCAGACGGGGCGATTATTGGCGAGGTTCGCGATACTCAGAAAAAGGCTGGTGATCTCTTTGTCCATCACATCCATATCGAGAATTATGGCCTAAAGGTCGGCGATGCGGTCCGCCTTGTTGTGAATTCAGATCGGCGAGGCGAAATTCGCCGCCATCACTCGGCAACGCACCTGCTGCACGAGGCGCTGCGCCAGGTACTCGGTGATCACATCGCCCAGCGCGGCTCGCTGGTGGCACCCGATCGTCTGCGCTTCGACTTCGTGCACCCGAAGCCGATCACGGCGGAAGAGCTCGCGCGCGTCGAGGATATCGCCAACGAGGTGGTGCTCGAGAACGACGAGGTGACGACGCGGCTGATGGCGGTCGACGACGCCCGCGAGGCCGGCGCGCGCGCCTTGTTCGGCGAGAAATACGGCGACGAGGTCCGCGTGGTGTCGATGGGCAAGGAGGCCCGCGCCCACGGCCAGAACGCGCTCGGCTGGTCGGTCGAACTGTGCGGCGGCACCCATGTGCGCCGCACCGGCGACATCGGGCTGATCTCGGTGACCGGCGAAAGCGCGGTGGCCTCAGGGGTACGGCGCATCGAGGCGTTGACCGGACGTCACGCCCGCAAGCACGCCAATGATACGATGGCGATTGCGAAGACGGCGGCGTTCGAGCTGCGCACCAGCGTCGACGACATGCCGGCGCGCATCGCGGCGCTGATGGAAGAGCGCAAGAAGCTCGAGCGCGATCTGTCGGATGCGCGCAAGAAGCTCGCGATGGGTGGCGGCGCCGGCAACGGCGCGGCGGCTGGCGGCGTGCGCGAAGCGGGCGGCGTCAAGCTGCTGGCGCGCGCGGTCGAAGGCGTCGAGACCAAGGATCTGAAGAGCCTGGTCGACGACGGCAAGAAGCAGATCGGCTCCGGCGTGGTCGCGATCGTCGGCGTCACCGAGGACGGCAAGGCCGGCATTGTCGTCGGCGTCACCGCCGATCTCACGGCGCGATTCAACGCCGTCGAACTGGTGCGCAAGGGCTCCGAGGCGCTCGGCGGCAAGGGCGGCGGCGGCCGGCCCGACATGGCGCAGGCCGGCGGGCCCGACGGCGCCAAGGCAAATGCGGCGCTCTCGGCGATCGAGCAGGCGATGGCGGGGGCCTGAGCGTGCTGACGGGGATGGAGCCTCGCGAAATACGCGCTTCGGCGTGACCTCGGACGAAGAGTGTCACCCCTTGCGCAAAAACACGTAGTCCGCGGAGTAGGGCACGTTGCGATAGCTGCCGGCCTTGTCGCAGGCGCCTTCGAGTTTTCCGCCTGCCGTGTTGATCCGCTGCACGGTCGTGACGCCGGAGAGGATTCCGGTGCCGCGGCCGGACGTCACCTCCAGCTTCAGCCAGGGAATATCGTTCGCCGTCGCGCCGGGGGCGTTGCCGGCTGCCTTGCCGACGACGGCGCTAGAGTCGATGTGCTCCCAGTTCGGACCGGTGTAGTGCCGGCCGACGGTCTTGCCGTCGAGCAGCAGCGTCGCGATCGGCTCGCGGAATGCCCAGGCTAGCTTGCCGTCGGAGCCGGCCTTGCATTCGTAGACCTGCGCGCCCTCGGCGTGGAGGGTGAGCACGGCTTTTTCTCCCGGCGTCGCAATGGCGTCGGGAATAGGTGTCTGGGCATGCACGCTCAAAAGCGTCGCCGATGACAAAAGCAGAGCGAGAGCGGTGTTTCGGACAATCGGCATCGCAAATCCATGGTGTTGGCCCCCGAAGGACCAACACCATCGTCAGCCAATTATGCCGCCATCGCCTTCTCGAGATTGCCGGCGACCTTGTCGAGGAAGCCGGTCGTGGACAGCCAGCGCTGATCGGCGCCGACCAGGAGCGCGAGGTCCTTGGTCATGTAGCCTTCCTCGACGGTCGCAACGCAGACCTTCTCCAGCGTGTCGGCGAATTTTGCGAGCTGCGGGTTGTTGTCGAGCTTGGCGCGGTGGGCGAGGCCACGGGTCCAGGCGAAGATCGACGCGATCGAATTGGTCGAGGTCTCCTTGCCCTTCTGGTGCTCGCGGTAGTGCCGGGTCACCGTGCCGTGCGCGGCTTCGGCTTCGACGGTCTTGCCGTCGGGCGTCAGCAGCACCGAGGTCATCAGGCCGAGCGAGCCGTAGCCCTGCGCCACCGTATCCGACTGCACGTCGCCATCGTAGTTCTTGCAGGCCCAGACGTAGCCGCCGGACCACTTCAGCGCGGAGGCGACCATGTCGTCGATCAGGCGGTGTTCGTAGGTGAGCCGCTTGGCCTCGAACTCCTTCTTGAACTCGCGATCGTAGATGTCCTGGAAGATGTCCTTGAAGCGGCCGTCATAGACCTTGAGAATCGTGTTCTTGGTCGAGAGGTAGACGGGGTAGCCGCGCAACAGGCCGTAATTGAAGGAGGCGCGGGCGAAGTCGATGATGGAGTCATCGAGGTTGTACATTCCCATCGCGACGCCGGCATCGGGGGACTTGAACACTTCCCTCTCGATGACGGTGCCGTCCTCGCCGACGAATTTCATCGACAGCGTGCCCTTGCTCGGGAACTTGAAGTCGGTGGCGCGGTACTGGTCGCCATAGGCGTGGCGGCCGATGATGATCGGCTTGGTCCAGCCGGGAACCAGGCGCGGCACGTTCTTGCAGATGATCGGCTCGCGGAAGATCACGCCGCCCAGGATGTTGCGGATGGTGCCGTTCGGCGACTTCCACATCTCCTTCAGGCCGAATTCCTTCACCCGGGCTTCATCGGGGGTGATGGTGGCGCATTTGACGCCGACGCCGACCTTCTTGATGGCGTTGGCGGCGTCGATCGTGACCTGGTCGTTGGTCTGGTCGCGGTACTCCATTCCGAGGTCAAAATAGAGCAGTTCGACATCGAGGAACGGGGTGATCAGCTTGTCCTTGATGTACTGCCAGATGATCCGGGTCATCTCGTCGCCATCGAGTTCGACGACGGGGTTGGTCACCTTGATTTTTGCCATGATGGAGGGGGCCTTTTCTCGGAAAACCGCGCGTTTCAGGCGGGGTGGGTGATTATAGGCGGGCTATAGCACCGCAAATCGGCCGGCGAAAGCTGGTGCGGCCCCGACTTTTAGCCCATCTTTCAGGCGCGGAATGCATGGGCTATCGGGTGTCCCGGACGCGGTGCGGCCTAGGCGATGCGTCGCATCGTCCGGTAGCGCTGCGCCGAGGTCCCGGATGAGGCCCAATGAGGCTTTGAGCGAACTAGCGGAAACGCTACTAACCCGATTCTCAGGCTGGCGAATTCCGGCCGCCTTTCTAAAGCGGGCAAGCACGAGAGTTTGAATCGTATGCGCATCGCGCAGATTCAAATCTTCAGAAGTTGAATCAGCTTTGGAAGTTGAATCAGAAAGTGAAGCCAAAATGTCCGGTTCGGGCACCGATAAAACCAAGTCTGGGTTGGACTTAGCCGGTCCCATTGTGATCCTCGTCGAGCCGCAGCTCGGCGAGAATATCGGCATGGCCGCGCGCGCGATGGGTAATTTTGCGCTGTCGCGCCTGCGGATCGTCAATCCGCGCGACGGCTGGCCGAACATCGCGGCGCAACGGGCAGCGGCCGGCGCCGACCAGATTCTGGAACAGGCGCAGTTGTTCGATACGGTGGAGCAGGCGGTGGCTGACTTGACGCTGCTGTTTGCGACCACCGCCCGCGCGCACGACCAGGCCAAGCCTGTGGTCGCCCCGGAACAGGCGGCGGCCGAGATCGTGGCGCATGTCGGAGCCGGCGGCGGGGCTGGCATCCTGTTCGGCCGCGAACGCTACGGCCTGCAGAACGAGGAGGTGGCGCTGGCCAACCGGATCATCACCTTTCCGGTCAATCCCGGCTTCGCCTCGCTCAATCTGGCGCAGGCGGTGCTGCTGATCGGCTACGAGTGGTTCAAGCTGTCGACCGGCGGCGCCCTGCCGTTCGCAATGCCGGAACGCTCCGAGCCGGCGTCGCAGCACCAGATGCAGGCCTTCTTCGACAATCTGGTTCGGGAACTCGACAAGGTCGAATTCCTCCGCCCGCGCGAGAAGCGCGAGACCATGCTGGTGAACCTGCGCAATATTTTCACCCGGATGGACCCGACCAAGCAGGACATGCACACTTTGCACGGCGTGGTGATGGCGATCGCCGAAGGACGCAAGGGACCGGCCAAGGGCGGCGTGCTCGACGGTGAACAGGCGACACGGCTGCGGGCGCTGTTGGCCGAGCACGGGCAGGGGCCGGCGGTGCTCGGCGACAGCTCTACCGTGCGCGGGCTCGCCCGGCTGCTTCGCCGCAACCCGACCGATGCCGAGCGCATTCTGTGGCAGGCGCTGACCCGCGACCGCCGTTTTGCCGGCCAGTTCAAGCGCCAGACCCCGGTCGGCCGCCACATTCCGGACTTCGTTTCCTTCGTGCATCGCCTCGCCATCGAATTGGTCAACCCGAATGAGACGGAGACCATCGTCGCCGACCGCGCCGGACGGAAGGCGTGGCTGGAGGCACGGGATTACCGCGTAATCGAGATGCGGGTGGCCGATGTTGAGACTGATTTGGCGACCGAGCTGGAGCGACTGGAGAAGGCGGTAGGGTGGGCAAAGGCGCGTTAGCGTCGTGCCCACCATCCGTCCGCACCGTTGTCCTGAATGGTGGGCACGCTCCGCTTTGCCCACCCTACGGTCGCTGTCCCTTGGCGCGCAAACGGAGTAAGCTCGCGTTCGAGCGGCTGCAGTCCAATCGATAACGCAACGGGAGGTGTGCGATGGCGACATCTGACTGGCGTCTCGAAGGCGAATGGATCAAGAACTGCAATTGCGCGTTTGGCTGTCCGTGCGATTTCAACGCGCGGCCGACCGAGGGTTATTGCAAGGGCCTGGTCGGCATGAGGATCACCAATGGGCACTTTGAGGACACCAGGCTCGACGGGCTGGTCTTCGCGGTGACCGTCGATTTTCCCGGCGCGCTGCACGAAGGCAATGGCCAGATGCAGCCGATCATCGACGAGCGTGCCACACCGGAACAGCGCGAGGCGCTGTTCAACATCATGTCCGGCAAGCATTCCGCTGAAGGTACGCTGTTTCATATCTTCAGCCTGATCGTGACCAAGATTCACGACCCGGTATTTGCGCCGTTCGAGTTTTCGTTCGACAAGGATGGACGCGTCGCGCGTGTCGTGGCGAAAGGCGTGCTGGAGACCGAGGTCGAGCCGATCAAGAATCCGGTGACCGGAGAGCCTCACCGCATTCAGGTCGTGATGCCCGAGGGCTTCGAACACCGCGCTGCCGAGATTGCCTCGGCCAACATCCACTCGACCGGTGCGATCAAGTTCGACACCAAGGGGTCGCATAGCTCGCTCGCCAACGTCGTGCAGACGCCGAAGGGCGTCGCGGCCTAGAGACGGCATTTTGATGTTGCCGGCTCGGTGGCGGAGGTTAAGTCCATGTCCGGGACCTCTGCGCTTGAACAGGCCTTGCGCCACGATCGCCTGATCGTGGCATTCGGCATGGCCACCGTCGTCGCCTTCGCCTGGGGTTATCTGGTCGCCGGCGCCGGCATCGACATGAGCATGGCCGACATGCCGATGGACCCCGAGCCATGGTCGCCCTCGCAGGCCGCGCTGATGTTCGCGATGTGGTGGGTGATGATGGTCGCGATGATGGTGCCGAGCGCCGCGCCGATGGTGCTACTGTTTACGGCAATCAAGCGGAGGCGGGCGACGGATAGTCCCGTCGTCACAAGCTGGCTCTTTCTCGCCGGCTACCTCGTGATATGGGCCGGCTTTAGCCTCGCAGCGGTCGCGGTGCAGTGGGCGCTTGATCAGGCCGGGCTGCTGTCCGGCATGATGGCGAGCACCAGCAGCATACTCGCCGGGATTATCCTGCTTGCCGCCGGGCTCTATCAGCTCACGCCGATCAAGCGCGCATGCCTGCGCTACTGCCAGAGTCCGGTGTTCTTCCTCAGCCGCTATTGGCAACCGGGCGCCATGGGCGCGTTGCGTATGGGTTTTCGGCACGGCAGCTACTGTGTGGGCTGCTGCTGGTTTTTGATGGCGCTGCTGTTCGTTGCCGGCGTGATGAACCTGGTGTGGATCGCGGCGGTCGCGATCTATGTCGCTTTCGAGAAGCTGCTTGCGCGCAGCCCGCGGCTCAGCCGCGCCGCGGGCGTGGGCCTGATCGTAGCCGGTGGGGTGGTGCTGGCGCGCAGTCTTGTCATTACGGCTTCCGCATCGCTGTAGCTCGCCTCAGACGGCGACAAGCTCCGCAGGGTTACCGGCGCGCTTTGTCTTCTTCACCCTGGAAGGCCCGAACAGATTGGCCGCCGCAAGCCCCGCGGTATCCGCGACGCCGGGATCGCGCGAGACCATGGCGGCGACGATGGCACCATCGATCAGCAATGCGAGTTGATGGGCCAGCATTTGCGGCTCGGCGGCGCCCATCTCAGCGGCGAGCTTTTCGATGTGCGCCAGCACCACCTTCTTGTGGCGCAGCGCGATGTTGCGGAACTGCTTGGCGTCCTTGTCGTGCTCGGCCACCGCATTGATGAACGGGCAGCCGTAGAAGCGCTCCTCGGCGAACCAGCGCTTCAGTGCCGGAAAAATCCGCTTCAGCTTGGCCTGCGCATCGCCGCCGCCATCCTCCATCGCGCCGATGAACCATTCGCGCCAGGCCTTGCCTTCGCTTTCCAGCACGGCGTTGACGAGATTGGTCTTCGATCCGAACAATTTGTAGAGCGTGGTCTTGGCGGTGCCGGCTTCGTCGATGATCGCATCGATGCCAGTGGCGTTGATGCCGTTCTTGCAGAACAGATGCGTCGCCGCGCTTAGCAGACGTCCGCGCGCGGACTCCTCGTCGCCTGTGGCCGACGCCGCGACAGCTTTCCTCTTGGAAACTGATTTGCCCATGCGCCGCAGTTAATCGGAGCGCGGCGCAATCATCAAGCCGCATCTTTGCGCCGAAAATAATCGCAAGCACGCGGCAATTGCTTCGCGCCTGTGCATGGCAGTGCTGATCAATTTCCGGGCAGGCATCGCTAAGCGACGAGAGACGTTCGGCTTTTGAATTGGGCCTGATCTGGCACGCTTCATGCAGGAAACAGAACGTTCGGTATCCTACCAAGGGAGAGGAAAGATGACCGCGGTCGCTCAAAAAACGGTGCTCACAGGCTGCCTGGCCCCGATCGACAGAGGCGGGCTCGAGCAGCTCATCGCAAACGGCAAGGCCAATCCGAAGGTCATCAAGACCTTGAAGTGCAGGACGGTGGCGGAGGGCAAGTTCCGCCACGCCAACTACATACGTAACCTCGCGCCCTACATCGTCGACGAGCCGCCGGGCCTGCTCGGCGATGACACCGCGCCGAATCCTTCCGAAGCCTCGCTCGCCGCGCTCGGCTCGTGCCTTGCGGTCGGCCTGCACGCCAACGCCGTGCACCGCGGCTGGATCGTCAACAAGCTCGAACTCGAGCTCGAAGGCGACCTCAATATCACGGCGGTGTGGGGCACCGGCGACGTCAGCGAAAAGCCGGTCGGCTTCACCGATGTCCGCATCAAGGTCGACATGGAATGCGAGGGCATTCCGAAGAGCGAGATCGATGCGCTGGTCGCCCACGTCAAGAAATGGTCGCCGGTCGCCAACACTTTTACGCGGCCCGTCAATCTCGAAGTCAGCGCATAAGCAGTCGCAACAAGCTGGGGTGCGGAGGTTCTCATGGGTTCAGTGGCGGTATCGCGGCTCTCAGTTGCCGAAGATCTCCCCGCGGCATCGATCGTGGATCAGGTCGCGGCGATTGCGCGCAGAGAACTCGCACCCCAGGCCGCGGCCATCGACGAGGGCACCGTCTATCCCGATGCGTTGCTGCGGCGGCTCGGGGACGTCGGCGCGTGGGGCAGCCACCGGCCTGCGGATGGCATGGCCGACCTGCGATGTGCCATTCAATCGATCGCGGCACTTGGAGAGGTCTGCGGCGCCACCGCCTTCATGGCGTGGTGCCAGAATACGCTGGTCTGGTACGCCTCAAATTCGAACAATTCAGAACTCGTTGCGAAATTCGCCGGCAAGTTTGCCAGCGGCGAGATGCTCGGCGGCACCGGGCTGTCCAATCCGATGAAGAGCTTCTTCGGTATCGAGAAACTCAAACTCAGGGGACGCAAGGTCGAGGGCGGCTACGTCGTGCGCGGCGCGCTGCCCTGGGTGTCGAACCTCGGTCCCGATCATTTCTTCGGCACCATCTTCGAGCGCGAGGACAAAGGGGGCGGCATCGTGATGTTCCTTGCCGATTGCTCCGATCCCGCGATCACGCTGCAGCCATGCAAGCCGTTCCTCGCGATGGATGGCACCGGCACCTATGCAGTGCAGTTCCGCGACGTCTTCGTGCCGGATGAGCTGATCCTTGCCGAACCGGCGGGACCGTTCGTGAAGAAAATCCGCGCCGGTTTCATCCTTCTGCAGGCTGGCATGGCGCTCGGCCTGATCAAGGATTGCATCCAGATCATGGACGAGGTCGAGGCGCCCCTGAGCCATATCAACCGCTATTTGCCGCAACAGCCTACTCAATTCCGTGAACTCCATGCCGAGTTCGAGAAGGAGACGATGGCGCTGGCGCGTGACCCCTACAGTTCCGACGATAGCTACTGGCGCCGCGTCATCGCGCTGCGGCTCCGGCTCGGCGACGCCAGCGTCGCGGCTGCGCATGCGGCGATGCTTCATTGCGGCGCGCGCGGTTATTTGAAGAGCCACCGCGCCCAGCGGCGGCTGCGCGAAGCCTATTTCGTCGCCATCGTCACGCCCGCCACCAAGCAGCTTCGCAAGATGCTGGCCGGCGACGAGCACTAAAGGGATTTCCGATCGACCCCGACCCGCAACCTTAGAAACAGGAGAGGCCTGCCATGACGGACGTTCTGATTACTGCCGGCGAACTCGCGGAATTCCTCAAGCAAGAGCCGTGTGTCGTCATCGACACCCGCAATCCCGAAGCCTACGGCGCAGGGCATCTCCCAAACGCCGTCAACGTCCATGAAATCTTCACGTACCTGGCGACCTCGACGCCGGAAGGCATTCACGAACTGAAAACGAAATTCGCCGATGCGTTCGGCGCTGCCGGACTTTCCGGCAAAGAGACCGCGGTCATCTACGAGCAGTCGATGAATTCCGGCTTCGGGCAGTCCTGCCGCGGCTACTATCTGCTGACCATGCTCGGCTATCCCAAGGTCAAGGTGCTGCATGGCGGTTACGATGCCTGGGCGGCAGCGGGCCTGCCGGTAACCGAGGACGTGCCGTCGCCGGTAAAGGCGTCGTTCTCGGTTCTGCCCGAAGCCGGCGACATCCTGATCGATGCCAGCACCATGCTTGCGGCCGTGGGTAAGCCCGGCATCGCGCTGCTCGACGTGCGCGACATCGACGAGTGGATCGGCGAAAGCTCTTCTCCTTACGGGAAGGATTTCTGCCCGCGCAAGGGACGCATCCCCGGCGCGGTCTGGCTCGAATGGTACCGTATGATGAAGCCGACCGCGGAAGGGCCGCGCTTCAAGTCCAAGAACGAGATTTTGGCGGAATGCGCCACCGTCGGCATCACGCAGAATACGCCGGTCTATCTCTACTGCTTCAAGGGGGCGCGCGCCTCGAACACGTTCCTGGCGCTGAAGAACGCCGGCGTGAAGGATGTGCGGATGTATTTCGGCTCCTGGAACGAATGGTCGCGCGATCCCGCGCTGCCGATCGAGGAGGGCCTGCCGATGGAGGCCAAGCTCACCACCAAGGCGGCGTGACGACGCGCGTCTGATGGTCGCGGCCTGATTCGACCGATCAGGTCGCAACCTCGCGGCCTGCGAGACCGACGCAACATCGCCTACCGGTGGAACCGCGCCATAGCAACGCTCTGGCATTCCCGATATCCGTGGGTATAATTGCGGCACAGGTGGTGGTCGCGCGGATGTCGATGTTCTCACGCAGATTTGGTCTCGCATTGGTCGCAGCGATGCTGTGTATGGGCGCGCGAGCCGCCCACGCGCAGGCCTCGCCGGTGAATTACTGGATCCCGGGCTGGCCGATGGGATTCAGTGACGAGGCGGGCGAGAGCGCGAACAGCTACGGCAACTTTCCGAGCTTCGACTTCCGCGACGTCGGAAACGGCTCGTCCTACGCGCGTTACAATTTTTCGAACGGTTTTTTTGTCGGCAGCCAGCGCAGCAACATGGGTTTCAACGGCCTCAGCCAGAGTGCGTTTGGCAATTTCGGCTCGATCTATAGTGAGGGCGTTCAGTTCGGCTACAGCCTCAAGAACAGCGGCTTGCCCGTCACCTTCTATGCCGGGTTCGACACGCTGAAATACAATACCGGCATCGGCGGCCCGTTCGCGCCGTTCGACTCCAAGTCGGGCACGCTGCCGATCTCCAGCGTGAATGCCGGCGTCGAGTTCCAGGCGACGTCGAATCTCAGCCTGTCGCTCGGGGTCGGCTACGTCCAGCAGTCGGGCCGCCTCGACAGCGAATTCAACTCGCTCCCCGGCGCTTCGTCGTTCGCCGTCGGCGGCCGCCGCTACTAGGCATGTACTCGTAGTTAAGTCAGGCCCGCTTTACGCTCGGAAAGGCGATTATCAAGCCAGCATTGATGCATGTCGCCTTTGGGCCTAGCAGGAGACGTGAATGAACGGGTTCGTGCCACAGCCGCTGTATCCCAGGTAAGCTGCCGAGTTGGCGGAATGTTGAAAGGGAGCGTGGAATTCTAATGGCGAAGCGAACACGGCTGGCGACGATAGTGATGGGCCGAAGCATGAGAGGCGACGCTTCGACGGAGGAGGACCCTATAGTCAAGTTTGAGCTTGAGGCCGAAACTGGTGAGATTTTTGATGTCGGTTTTTCTCTTCGTGGAATCTTGAGCACAGTTGTGATGGCTCACGGCTGGCCCCCTTTGAAAGAGGAGCTTGCTCAAGTAGAGCCGCCGATCAAAGTCTAGATGCAACGTCCGTTAAGGGGCAGCCGCCGATCACCGTCAAGCCGGATGCCTTCCGCTTTGCCGTGGGAAGCCGACGTTTACGAGTGCACGCCCTAATTAGCCAGCCACCCCGCGCGCATTCGCAATCCCCAGCGCCTTGATCCGCGAGGCCAGCGTGGTCGGCTTGATGTCGAGCATCTCGGCGGCACCGCCGGGGCCGAACACCTTGCCGGAGCAGGCCTGCAGCGCCGCCAGAATGTTGGCGCGTTCGTGCGCGCGCATTTCCGCTGCCGTCATGACGGTCGGCCGGGCATCTGCTTTCACGCGCGCCGCGCCGGGGGAGGGCGGCGTGCCTGATACATCGGGCAGGTCGATGCGCAGACGGCCGTTCTGCGCGAGGATCGCCGCGCGCTCGATCACGTTCTGCAGTTCGCGGACATTGCCCGGCCAGTCGTAGCGCGAAAGCTTCCGCGCATCGCCTTCCGACAAGCGCAGCTCGGATTTCAGCGCCTTGCTCTCGCGCGTCAAGAAATGCTGCGCCAGGAGCGGAATGTCCTCACGCCGCTCGCGCAGCGGCACCGATTCCACCGGAAAGACGTTGAGGCGGAAATAGAGGTCCTCGCGAAACCGGCCGCGCTGCACTTCCTGCTTGAGATCGCGGTTGGTGGCGGCGATCACGCGCACGTCTACCGCACGGGTGCGCTCTTCGCCGACACGCTCGAAATTGCCCTCTTGCAGTACCCGTAGCAGCTTGCCCTGCAGCTCCAGCGGGATTTCGCCGACCTCGTCGAGAAACAGCGTGCCGCCGTCGGCGAGCTCGAACCGTCCGATGCGGTCGCGCATCGCACCGGTGAAGGCGCCTCTGATATGGCCGAAGAATTCGCTCTCGAAAAGTTCGCGCGGGATCGCCGCGCAGTTGACGCGGATCAGCGGACGGTCGCGCCGGCTGCTCGCTTCATGGATTGCGCGCGCGATCAGTTCCTTGCCGGTGCCGGATTCGCCCGTGATCATCACGGCGGCGGTGGTCGGCGCCACCAGCTTGACCTGGCGCAGCGTCTTCTGAATCGCCTCGCTTTGGCCGATGATGCCGCGCGGATTGGTCTCGATGCGGATTTCTTCCTGGAGGTAAGCGTTCTCCAGTTCCAGCCGCTCGCGCAGGCGATCGACCTCGGCAAGCGCTGCATGCAGCTTCTCGTCGGCCTCGCGTCGCTGGCTGACGTCACGAAACACGATGACGGCGCCGACCACGACGCCGCGGTCGCGGATCGGCGTCGAGGTATATTCGACCCAGACCGGCGTGCCGTCCTTGCGCCAGAACACCTCGCCATCGACCTGATGGACGGCGCCGTCACGAAACGCCGCGTAAATCGGGCAGTCATGATCGGGATAGTGCCGCCCGTCATGATGGGTGTGATGCACGATCGGATGGATTGCCTTGCCGACCAGTTCTTCCGCAGCCCAGCCCAGCATGCGCTCGGCGGCCGGATTGACGAAGGTGGTCTTGCCCTCGGCGTTGACGCCGTAAATGCCTTCGCCGGCGGCGCGCAGGATCAACTGGTTTTCGCGCTCGATATCCTGGAATACCCGTTCGACCCGCTGCCAGGTCGCGATCCCGCCGCGCATGTGGTCTTCGGCCGCCGCGTCGACATAGCGTCGGCGCCGCGCGTCGAGATCGCTCATGGTGAGCAGCACCAGCGAGCGGCCTTCGCCCGGCACCAGTGAGCCGGCATATTCCAGGCGCAGGCTTTGCCCCGTCGCGTGGCGCGGGGTGAGCGCATTGGTCCAGTACGCGCCCTTGTCGAGCACGGCCTGCGTGAACACGATCAGAGCAGGCAATTGTCCGGCATGCAGCGTGCTGGCCTTGGTCTGGCGCAGCAAGGCGCGGTCATAGCCGAGCAGGGTGCAGGCCGCCGGATTGGCGTCGAGGATCTGGTCGGCATGGGGATCGAGCAGTAGCGCGGGCTCGATCGCGAACTCGAACGCGGCGGTGCGCAGTTCGACATCCTGCGGCGGGGTGGTTGAGCCGAGGGCTAGATCCATCCAGTCGGTACTCCGAAATTTCGTAATTCAACTACGACATTTCGTGTATCACGAATTTTCGCAGTCGCCAACGTCAGCAGAATCCCTGTGATCTCAGAGCCATCGCCGCAGAACGGGGCTGGCATGTGCCTTGCTTAATAAGGGAGCAAACGTCGCGCAGGAGGGCTGATGTCTACCTTCGACAATCCATTCGATCCTAACCGCCGTCTTCATGCCGGTGGCTGTAGCTGCGGCCAGCATGTCAGCGAGGCCGAGCACCAGGCCGCACAACTGCAAGTCCAGTCCGCCATCGAGAGCGAGCAGAAACGTTACGAGGGGGTGATCGCCTCCGCCGTGATGCGCGCGATGTTTCCGCAGGACGTCGCGCGACGCGCGTTTTTGAAGTCAGTGGGCGCGGCAACGGCAGCGGCGGCATTATCGCAATTCTTCCCACTCAAGACGGCGACGGAAGCGTTCGCGCAAGGCGGGCCGCTGGAAAAGAAAGACCTCAAGGTCGGATTCATCCCGATCACCTGCGCCACGCCGATCATCATGGCGGCGCCGATGGGGTTCTATGCCAAGAACGGCCTGAACGTCGAAGTGATCAAGACCGCCGGCTGGGCCGTCATTCGCGACAAGACCATCAACAAGGAATACGACGCCGCCCACATGCTGTCGCCGATGCCGCTCGCCATCACCATGGGCGCCGGCTCCAATCCGATTCCCTACACCATGCCGGCCGTGGAAAACATCAACGGCCAGGCGATCACGCTGTCGATCAAGCACAAGGACAAGCGCAATCCGAAGGACTGGAAGGGCTTCAAGTTCGCCGTACCCTTCGACTACTCGATGCACAATTATCTGCTGCGCTATTACCTTGCCGAGCACGGCATCGATCCCGATGCCGACGTGCAGATCCGCGCGGTGCCGCCGCCCGAAATGGTCGCCAATCTGCGCGCCGACAACATCGACGGCTTTCTCGGGCCCGACCCGATGAACCAGCGCGCGGTGTTTGACGGCGCCGGCTTCATCCACATCCTCACCAAGGATATCTGGGAAGGACACCCGTGCTGCGCCTTCGCTGCGTCGAAGGAGTTCGTCACCACGATGCCGAATACCTATGGCGCGCTGCTCAAATCGATCATCGAGGCGACGGCATACGCGCACAAGGCGGAGAACCGCAAGGAAATCGCGGCGGCGATCGCGCCGGCGAACTATCTCAACCAGCCGCCGATCGTGCTGGAGCAGATTTTGACCGGCACCTTCGCCGACGGGCTCGGCAACATCGTCCAGCAGCCGAACCGCGTCGATTTCGATCCATTCCCGTGGCAATCCTTTGCGGTCTGGATCATGACCCAGATGAAGCGCTGGGGTCAGATCAAGGGCGACATCGACTATGCCGGCATCGCCGCGCAGGTCTATCTCGCCACCGACGCCGCCAAGCTGATGAAAGAAGCAGGACTGACGCCGCCCGCCGCCACCACCAAGAGTTTCTCGGTGATGGGCAAGACGTTCGATCCTGCGAAGCCGGAGGACTATCTCGCCAGCTTCAAGATCAGGAAGGCGTCGTGATGGCGGGGCCGCACCGACATTTGCCGCTGTCGTCCCGGCGAACGCCGGGACCCATACTCCGCGGCGTTAGTAATGAAGGAAGGTCTCCAACATCGTGCCTAAAAGAGTCGGCACGGCGTAGGGGTCCCGGCGTTCGCCGGGACGACGTGCTGAGAGACTATCCGCAATGAACGCCTCCCTTCGCTTCCGCGCGGCGGTCGTCTCGATCGTGCTGTTCGCGGCGTTCCTCGGCATCTGGCATCTCGCCACCCGCTCGACGGGCGCTGTCGGCAACATGTCGCCGGAATACGCCAAGCTGATGGGACTGACGGCCACCCAAGGCAAATCGGCGATGCCGGGGCCGCTCGATGTCGGCGCCAAATTGTGGGAGCACCTCAGGCAACCGTTCTACGATAACGGGCCGAACGACAAGGGGCTCGGCATCCAGCTGGGCTATTCCATCGCGCGGGTCGGCCTCGGCTATCTGCTCGCGGTGATCGTCGCCATTCCGCTCGGATTTTTGATCGGGATGTCGCCCTTGATCAGTAGGGCGATCGACCCGTTCATCCAAATCCTTAAGCCGATTTCGCCGCTGGCCTGGATGCCGCTCGCGCTCTACACCATCAAGGATTCCTCGATCTCGGCGATCTTCGTGATCTTCATCTGCTCGGTGTGGCCAATGTTGCTCAACACCGCGTTCGGCGTCGCCGCGGTACGCAAGGAATGGATCAACGTCGCGCGCACGCTGGAAGTCGGCACCGTCAGGCGGGCCTTCACCGTAATCCTGCCGGCGGCGGCGCCGACTATCCTGACCGGCATGCGGATTTCGATCGGGATCGCCTGGCTCGTGATCGTGGCGGCCGAGATGCTGGTGGGCGGCACCGGCATTGGCTACTTCGTCTGGAACGAGTGGAACAATCTTTCGATCACCAACGTCATCATCGCCATCCTCATGATCGGCATTGTCGGCATGCTGCTCGACCAGATCCTGGCGCGGTTTACGCGCATGGTCACGTTTCCGGAGTGATGGCGGCCATGACCGACAAATTCATTTCCATCGAGGGTATCGCGCGGCGTTATCCGGGCGCGGGTGGCGGCGAGACCACGATTTTCGAGGATCTCTGGCTGTCGATGAAGCGCGGCGAATTCGGCTGCGTGATCGGGCATTCCGGCTGCGGCAAGACCACGGTGTTGAACATCCTGGCGGGGCTCGACCAGCCGAGCGCGGGCGCTGTCATCGTCGACGGGCAGGCCATTGAAGGCACGAGTCTTGATCGCGCCGTGATCTTCCAGAGCCATGCGCTGCTGCCATGGCGCACGGTGCTCGGCAACGTCGCCTATGCCGTGACTTCGAAGTGGCGCAACTGGGATCGCGCCAAGGTGAAGGCGCATGCGCAGAAGTTCATCGATCTGGTCGGGCTGACCGGCTCCGAGCACAAGCGGCCGTCGGAACTGTCGGGCGGCATGAAGCAGCGCGTCGGCATTGCGCGGGCGCTCTCGATCACGCCGAAGATCATGCTGATGGACGAGCCGTTCTCGGCGCTGGACGCGCTGACGCGCGGTACGCTGCAGGACGAGGTGCGGCGCATTTGCCTCGAGACCGGGCAGACGGCGTTCATGATTACCCATGATGTCGATGAGGCGATCTATCTCGCCGACAAGATTTTTCTGATGACCAACGGTCCGGGTGCCGTGTTGGCCGAGATCGTGGAAAATCCGCTGCCGAAGGATCGCGGCCGCATCGATCTGCACCGCCATCCGCTCTATTATGCAGTGCGCAATCACATCGTCGATTTCCTGGTCAGCCGCAGCAAGACGTTTGCCGCCACCGTGACCGATCACGATCCGCGAAACGTGCCGGTCGTGCGGCCGGGCAAGCCGGAACTGGTGGTGGCTGCGGACGCAGAGGATTCGATTGAGGCGTCATGGCCGAGCGTGGCCCGGCCAACCACGTCTTCCCAGGGTTAGCCAAACAAGTACGTGGATGCCCGGGACGAGCCTGGGCATGACGGGTGTTGAAGGAGAGACGAAACATGAAGCGCGAAGACCTCACCGAAAAGCTGCTCGATATCAAGCGCGAGAAGGGCTGGAGCTGGAAACACATCTGCGAAAAGATCGGCGGCTATTCGGACGTGCTGATCGTCGGCGCCATCATGGGCCAGATGAAACTGACGAAGCCGCAAGCCGCCAATGCCGGCGAATTGTTCGGGCTGTCGAAAGCGGAAACTGCGATGCTCAACGAGGTGCCGATGCGCGGCACCGGCACGCCGATGCCGCCGACCGATCCCTTGATCTACCGCTTCTACGAAATGGTGATGGTCAACGGCCCGGCGTGGAAGGCGCTGATCGAGGAGGAATTCGGCGACGGCATCATGTCGGCGATCGATTTCGACATGGCGATCGACCGCGTTGCCAATCCCAAGGGCGACCGGGTCAAGATCACGATGTCCGGCAAGTTCCTGCCGTATAAATATTACGGCGCGAGTGGGAATGTACCGGAGTATGGATTTAAGGAGGAGTGACGTCCGCCTCCACCGTCATTGCGAGCGCAGCGAAGCAATCCATCTCGCGGCATAACGGAAAGATGGATTGCTTCGTCGCGGAGCCTGTCATCGGGCGCGCATTCGCGCGACCTGTTGGCTCCTCGCGGAGAGACCGTCAGACAAACGCCGCCCGCACCTCCGCGATCGGCGCCATCTCGCGCACATAGGTGAATGAACCTCGCTCCTTCATTTCACGCGCGCACTTCAAGAACGCTGCCAGCGCGTAGCGTTCCATCGCGCCGCCGACGCTGATGCGCTTGACGCCGACCTCGGCGAGTTGCGGAAGCGTCAGCGTCGGATCGGCAAATCCCATCACCAGGTTGAACGGCTTGCCGACCGACGACACCACGGCGCGGATCGTCTCGATGTCGTAGAGGCCAGGGGAATACAGGACATCGGCGCCAACCGCCTCGAACGCCTGCAGCCGCTTGATGGTGTCGTCGAGATCCTTGCGGCCGTGCAGGAAATTCTCCGCCCGCGCGGTCAGCGTGAACGGGAAGGGCAGTGCGCGCGCCGCCTCGACCGCCGCCTGCACCCGCTCGACCGTGAGCGAGAAATCGTAGATCGGCTTCGCCGGATCGCCGGAAAAATCCTCGATCGAGCCGCCGACGGCGCCGGCTTCGGCCGCGCGCACGATCGCTCTTGCCGCGACCTTCGGGTCGTCCGCGCCGCAGTTCTCCAGGTCGGCGCTGACGGGCAGGTCGGTGGCTTCCGCAATCGCCCGGCAGTTCTCGAGGATGGCGTCTAAGCTCACGGTCGCGCTGCCGAGCGTATTGGCAAGCCCCAGACTCGTGGTCGCGAGCGCCTCAAAGCCCATCGCTGCGAGCAGCTTTGCGGTGCCAGCGTCCCATGGATTGGGGATGATGAACGCGCCGGGCCGCGCATGCAGCCCGCGAAACGCCTCGGCCTTTTCGGTCTGGCTTCGCATCGGCAATCTCCGCTTCGTTTGTTGGTCGGGGTCTGGTTGGCGACGAAACTAGCGGGCTATCCTCCATCAGCCAAATTTGTTATTTCTCTAAGCGTCATCAGCTTTTTGCATGAATGAAAACATGGACAGCGATGCGCTTCTTACCTTCTTGACCATTCATCGCCGCGGCGGCATTTCGAATGCCGCAAAAGCGCTGCACCGCTCGCAGCCGGCGATTTCGCGGCGCATTGCGCTCTTGGAGCAGGAGCTCGGCGTGCCGCTGTTCGAGCGGATCGCGGGGCGCACGACGTTGAGTGACGCCGGAAAAGTGCTGGTGCCTCATGCCGAGCGCGCGGTGGCTGCGGCCCAGGATGCGGAGAATGCGGTGCGCGCACTGGCGCGGCCGGATTTAGGACCGGTCGCGCTCGCCGTCGTCGGCACGCTTGCCGGCGGGCGGCTGTCGGCGGTTCTCCGGCGCTTCGCGGCCGAACATCCCGAGGTCGAATTGAGCCTGCGTACCGCGACCAGCGCAGAGGTCAGCGACATGGTCCGCCGCGGCGAGGTGACCATCGGCCTGCGTTATGATCGCGATCGCTCGCGCGACCTCGATTGCGAGTTGCTGTTCTCCGAGCGGCTGCAGGTCGTATGCGCGCTGGATCATCCGCGCGCCGGCCGCCGGGTCGCAAAGCTCGCCGATCTGCGCGGCGAGCGCTGGATCGCATTTCCGGTCGTACCGGGACGGCGCGAGATCTCGGCCGCACATGTCTTTGCGCTGTTCCAGACCCACGGCCTCGGCGAAATCGACTGGACGCCAGTCGATAGCCTGACCGCGCAGAAGCGCCTGGTCGAAGCCGGCCTTGGCATTGCGCTGTTATCGGAGAGCAACGCTGCAGAGGAACTGCGACACAAGACGATTTCGACGATCGCCGTGCGCGATCTCAGGGCAGGCCATGACGTCGTCACAGTAACGCGCCGCGGCGGCTTCCTGAGCGCGGCGGCGCGGCGATTGATGGAGATCGTTCGAAAGGAGTATCGCTAGAAGCGGTCTTACAGATACGTAAGGCAGTCCCGCCGTCATTGCGAGCGGAGCGAAGCAAATCCATGCCGCCGCAAGTGGAGGAATGGATTGCTTCGTCGCTAGCGCTCCTCGCAATGACGGAGACGGAGGGGGCGTTACGAGCCCGCCTTCACCTGGGCGGCGGCAACCGCAATCAGTTCGTCCATCTTGACGCGAACTTCCTGTGCGGTGACGGCGACGCCCTTGGCGGTAAGATCATTCACCACCTTGTCCTGGACGTCCTTGTCGCCGGCTTGCTCGAAATCGGCCGCGACCACTTCCTTGGAATAGGCGGTGGCGGCATCGCCCGACAGGCCGAGCTTTTCCGCTGCCCAAAGACCGAGCAGCTTGTTGCGGCGCACCTCAGCCTTGAACTTCTGCTCCTCGTCGAGGGCGAATTTCTTCTCAAAACCTTCCTCGCGCTTGTCGAAAGTGGTCATTCTTCGGTTCCAATCCCCGTAAACGGTAAATGAGGCCGCGTTGTCGCGGCCCGATGGACTACCTAGATAGAGGGGGCGAATCGGTAAAACAACGGTCCGTTAAGCCGCAGGCAATCGGGATAAGTTGGGCCCAATCGGGCCGGGTCGATTGTGCTGGATGGGCCAATCGGTTAGGTTGCCATCAGGCGAGGTTCTTGTTCTGTTTCCGGTCGCTTACGTTCGGGACCTGGCCTTCACGGCAGCTCCGTCGTGGTCGCAAACCCTTGTCATCCGGAGCACACCAATTTCATGGATTTCAACAAAACACGGTACATCCCAATGAGCCGTCGACGCCGTATTTATGAAGGCAAGGCCAAGGTCCTGTATGAAGGTCCGGAGCCGGGAACCCTGATCCAGCACTTCAAGGACGATGCGACCGCGTTCAATGCCAAGAAACACCAGGTGATCGAGGGCAAGGGCGTCCTCAACAACCGGATTTCGGAGTACCTGTTTCAGCATCTCAACGACATCGGGGTGCCGACCCATTTCATCCGCCGCCTCAACATGCGCGAGCAGTTGATTCGCGAGGTCGAGATCGTGCCGCTGGAAGTGGTGGTGCGGAACGTCGCCGCCGGTTCGCTGTCGCAGCGCCTCGGCATCGAGGAGGGCACCCAGCTGCCGCGCTCGATCATCGAATTCTACTACAAGAACGACCAGCTCAACGACCCCATGGTGTCGGAAGAGCACATCACCGCGTTCGGCTGGGCGACGCCGCAGGAAATCGACGACATCATGGCGCTCGCCATCCGCGTCAACGACTTCCTGACAGGGCTGTTCCTGGGGATCGGCATCCGCCTGGTCGATTTCAAGATGGAATGCGGCCGCCTGTTCGAGAACGAGATGATGCGGATCATCGTCGCCGACGAAATCTCGCCCGACTCATGCCGGCTGTGGGACATCAAGTCGAACGAGAAGCTCGACAAGGACCGTTTCCGCCGTGATCTCGGTGGCTTGCTCGAAGCCTATACCGAGGTGGCGAAACGTCTGGGCATTCTGATGGAGAACGAGCGCCCGGCCGGTTCGGGTCCGGTGCTGGTGAAGAGCTGAGAAGAACTGGGGCAAATCTCGTGAAGGCACGCGTTACCGTTACGTTGAAGTCCGGCATCCTCGATCCGCAGGGCAAGGCCATCGAAGGCGCGCTGAAATCGCTCGGCGTCAATGGCGTCGCCAGCGTCCGCCAGGGCAAGGTATTCGACATCGAACTGTCCGGCTCGGACAGGGCCAAGGCCGAGGCGGCATTGAAGGATGCCGCCGACAAGCTGCTCGCGAATACCGTGATCGAGAATTATCGGGTCGAGCTTTTGGGATGAGGATGTGAGCGGCGGGCTTGCCACTCACAGCCATCCCACGCTGCGAAAGCGCCAGTACAGCCCGCTACAGGCGGCAAGCATCAGCCCCAGCACCATGAAATATCCGTACTGCCATTTCAGCTCCGGCATGTGCTCGAAATTCATGCCGTAGATCCCAGCGACCGCCGTCGGCACGGCGATGATGGCCAGCCACGAGGCCAGCTTCTTGGAGACCGCGGTCTCCTGGGCCTGGCCGACCAGAAGGCTTGCCTCGAATGCGAACGCCAGCACCTCGCGCATTGAATCGGTGCGCTCCTGGATGGTCCTGACGTGGTCGGTGACATCTCGAAACAGCGCCTGCATGGCTGTACGCACCATCGGCAAATTGTCGTGTTCGAGCCGGCGGCAGACTTCCACCAGCGGTCCAATCGCGTTGCGGAGTTTCAACAGGTCGCGTCGGAGCATGTACAGCCGCTCGACTTGCGCTCGCGTAATTGGGCTGGCCAACACGTGATCCTCAATTTCCTCGATCTCCTCGTGGATCGTTTCCAGCACCGGGGAATAGTTGTCGACGATGAAATCGAGGATGGCATAGAGAATGTAGTCCTCGCCACGCGCCAGCGCGCGGGGACAGCTCTCGCAGCGTTCCCGCACCGGCGCGTATGACGTTGATGCCCCGTGGCGCACCGAAACCAGATAGCCTTCGCCGACGAACAGATGGGTTTCGCCGAACGCGATCCTGCCCCGAACAAGTTGCGCGGTTCTCGCCACGATGAAAAGGCCATCGCCGTACTGCTCGATCTTGGGGCGCTGATGCGCGTGGTTGGCATCCTCGATCGCGAGATCATGCAGGTCGAATTGCTGCTGAACGCTGGTCAGCAGCGCCAGATCCGGCTCATACAGGCCGATCCAGACGACGTGACCGGGTTTGCTGCGCCAACTCGACGCCTCCTCGATGGCGATATTGGCGATGCGGCGGCCATCGACGTAAACACCAGCCGCGACGACGCCTTCGGAGGTCATCGGTTCGGTTTCGGATGTCGCCCGCGACGGGACATTCATGGCTTCCATCCCTGAGCGATTGTTGTTGAGCACGGCTGCCGCGCAGGCCGTTTTGGCGACGCTAGCACTGGAAAAACCGGCGTCAAATGGTTATGTCTCTGCCGGGTCGGCGGTTCTGCCGACATATCTCCTTTCCAGCCGGAACCGCCATGAAATCCGCCGTTCTCGTCTTTCCCGGAATCAACCGCGAGCGCGACATGGCGCGGGCGCTGAAACTCGTCTCCGGCCAGGAGGCGGCCATGGTATGGCATGCCGAGACCGAGCTGCCTGATGGCACCGATCTCGTCGTCGTGCCCGGCGGCTTTTCCTACGGCGATTACCTGCGCTGCGGCGCCATTGCCGCGCGCGCGCCGGTCATGGATGCGGTGCGCAAGTATGCGGCCGATGGCGGGCTCGTGCTCGGCGTCTGCAACGGGTTTCAGATCCTGTGCGAAGCGGGCTTGCTACCTGGCGTCCTGATGCGCAATGCGCGGCTGAAATTCGTCTGCAGGGACGTGCATCTGCGGGTCGAGCGCTCGGATACGCCCTTCACGCGCGGCTACAATGCCGGCCAGGTCATTCGCGTGCCGGTGGCGCATGGCGAGGGCAACTATGAGGCCGACGAAGAGACCGTGAAGCGGCTGGAAGGCGAGGGGCGCGTGCTTTACCGCTATTGTTCCGCCGAGGGCATCGTCGACGAGGAGTCCAACATCAACGGCGCCGCGCAGTCGATCGCCGGCATTGTCAACGAGCGCGGCAACGTGCTCGGCATGATGCCGCACCCGGAAAACCACGTCGAAGACATCATGGGCTGCACCGACGGCCGCGGCTTGTTCGCAGGGCTAGCCGCGCATCTGCAAAAAGCCGCGTGAGCTTCTTGGTGTCGCGCCTGACGATTGTCGTTGTGGCGCTATTATGCGCCGTGGCAGCCCAAGCGCAGGATTATCCCAAGCGTCCCATCACCATGATCGTTCCGTTCGCGGCCGGCGGCACCTCCGACGTGATCGCGCGTGTGGTTGCCGAGGAGATGACCAAGTCGCTCGGGCAGCCGATCGTGCGATCATGTGATAAAAAAGCCCCGCCGAGCGGGGCTTTTTGTTATCGGCCGGTAGTCGAACCCGGCCCCGTCGGCGACAGGGTCGAACCGCTCGGCGAAGGGTTGATGTGGGTGTTCCCTGACGGGTTCGCTGGACTGTTTCGGCCGGCTGCTGCACTGCCGGCATCGTTGCTCATGCCGGTGGTGGAATTACCGCCCGTTCCACTTCCGGCGGTCGTTCCGCTCGTGGAGGATCCTGCCGCGCCACCCGTGCCCGAACTTCCGCCCGCGCCGCTGCCGCCGGCTTGCGCCAAGGCGAAGGTGTTCGTGAATGCCAGCGCCACGGCCAATCCGATAGTTGCGAGTTTCATGATTGCTCCTTTTCTTGCTGCGTAACGGCGCAACACGATGCGCTCGCATGCGTTCCGGTGCGTCAATCACGGTTGATTGCTGTTCCACCTCCGTTCCCCGTAGGCCTAGTCGGAGTGGCTTTCGATCGCCGAAAAACAATTATTGTCTTGATTCCGCCGACGATCTTCATCCGCCTTTCGGCCTCCCGCGCAGGCGCTGGATCCCCTTGCGATAATGCTCGCGCGGGATGGTCATCGCGGCGACGCCAGCCATCACCAACACCAGGCCGAGCGCCAGATTCGGCGGCACGGTTTCGCCGAGCAGCAGAACCGACAGGCCTACGCCGATCGGGATTCGCAAATAGCCTTGCGCATTGGTGGTCAGTGTGCCGAGCCGCGTCAGGCACATGTAGAACAGCATCAGTCCGAAGGCGCTCGAGAAGATGCCCATCGCGGCGGTTGCAATCAGCGCCTCTGGCGTCGGCCGCAAAGTCCAGGGATGATCGACGATCAGCGCGAGCGGCAACAGCACCGTGCCGCCGAACAACAGCGAGCCCGCTGCGACCACCATCGGGTCGTAATCGGTCAGCTTGAGCCCGAAGATCGTGGCGCAGGCGAACGAGATGGTGGCGATCAGGATGACCATTTCGGCAAAGAGGTTGCTGGAGAGCCCGCCGAGCGTATCGAGGCCGATGGTGACGGCCGTGCCGGCCAGGCCCAGAATGGCGCCGATCAGCTTCAGCAGCGTCGCCGGCTCGTGCCGCGTGACGGCCCAGGTGATGAGGAAAGCGAAGATCGGCGTGGTCGAGGCCAGCACCACGGTCGGCGCCGCCGCCACATATTGCTGCGCCCAGGTGATCATCAGGAAAGGAATCGTCGAGTTGATGGTCTGCTGGAATGCAAACAGCCTCCAGGCCTTGCCGTCCGTCGGCAGCCGCAGACCGCGGGCGCGCATGATCGCCAGCAGGAAGCCCGCGGCGATCAGCGAGCGCGCCGAGATGAAGGTGACCGGCGGGATCGAGCCGAGGCCGATCTTGGTCAGCGGATAGGTCGAGCTCCAGCAGCACGCCAGCGCGAGCAGTAATGCATAGTCGCGCCAGCCGCGACGTGCCTGTGGCGCGTCAGGTGGCAACGGCGGCGGCGCCAGTCGGCTTCTTCCACTTCACCCGCTTGATGGTGCCGGAGAAGGTGAACAGCGGCCGTTCGCCGGATTTCAGCACGCCGCGCAGGAAGATCAGCGAGCCGCCGGCGCGGGTGATTTCGCCCTCGCACTCGACCAGCTCGCCCTCGCGCGCGGCATCAAGAAATTCGCAGGCAAACGATACCGTCACGCCGGGCCCCTCAAGCACGGAGGAGGCGATTGCAAACAGGCAATAATCGGCGAACGACATGAAGCAGCCGCCATGGACGTTGTGCTGGCCGTTGAGGTGCTTTTTCTCGACGCGGAACGCGCATTGCACTTTGCCGTTCTCGTCCATCCGGTGCCAGAAAGGGCCGTTATGGGTCTCAAAACTGTCGCGGGTCCAGGTTCGCCAGCCCTTGAATTCACCCTCGGTTTCGACATGCAGGTCGGGGCGGCGGTGAAATGCATTTTGGGGGAGTTCGTTCACTGAAAATGACCTTCAATTCGATGTTTCAGCTCTTAAATCCGATCCGGTAACGATGTGCAAACGCCGATCCCGCAAAGCGCGCCCGCGCAAAGCTCTGGACAGGGCGGAAATGCGCCATAAAAGGCCTTTTCGCACCCCCTCGATCTTCCTATTAAGGCACCCATGAACGAGCCCCAGATCACCCCCGAACTCGTCGCCAGCCACGGCCTTAAGCCCGACGAGTATGAGCGCATCCTCAAGCTGATCGGGCGGGTGCCGACCTTCACCGAGCTCGGGATTTTCTCGGCGATGTGGAACGAGCACTGCTCGTACAAATCCTCGCGCATCCATCTGCGCGGCTTGCCGACCAAGGCGCCCTGGGTGATCCAGGGCCCGGGCGAGAACGCCGGCGTGATCGACATCGGGGACGGGCAGGCGGTGGTCTTCAAGATGGAGAGCCACAACCACCCGAGCTACATCGAGCCGTATCAAGGCGCGACCACCGGCGTCGGCGGCATTTTGCGCGATGTGTTCACGATGGGGGCGCGGCCCATTGCCTGCCTCAATGCACTTTCCTTCGGCGCGCCGGAGCATCCGAAGACGCGCCATCTGGTGTCAGGCGTGGTGGCCGGCGTCGGCGGCTACGGCAATTCCTTCGGCGTGCCCACGGTCGGTGGCCAGGTGCGCTTCCACACCCGCTACGACGGCAACATCCTGGTCAACGCGATGGCGGTCGGCCTCGCCGAGACCGACAAGATTTTCTATGCGGCAGCCTCCGGCGTGAACATGCCGATCGTCTATCTCGGCTCCAAGACCGGCCGCGACGGCATTCACGGCGCCTCGATGGCGTCGGCCGAATTCGACGATGACTCCGCCGAGAAGCGGCCGACGGTGCAGGTCGGCGATCCCTTCGCCGAGAAGCTCTTGCTGGAAGCCTGCCTCGAGATCATGGAAAAGGGTTGCGTGATCGCGATCCAGGACATGGGTGCGGCGGGCCTGACATGCTCGGCGGTCGAGATGGGCGCCAAGGGTGATCTCGGCGTCGAACTCGATCTCAACGCGGTGCCAACCCGCGAAACCGGCATGAGCGCCTACGAGATGATGCTGTCGGAGAGCCAGGAGCGCATGCTCATGGTGCTCAAGCCCGAGAAGGAAAAAGAGGCCGAGGCGATCTTCAAGAAGTGGGGGCTCGATTTCGCCGTGGTCGGCTACACCACGCCGACCAAGCGCTTCGTGGTGAAGCATGGCGGCGACGTGATGGCTGACCTGCCGATCAAGGAATTGGGCGACGAGGCGCCGCTGTATGACCGCCCGCACGTCCCGTCCGCAGCCTTGCCGATGGTGCAGGCGCGCGAGGTGACGGCGCCGATCGGGATTTCCGCGGCGCTGGAGAAGCTGATCGGCACGCCGGAGCTATGCTCGAAGCGCTGGGTTTGGGAGCAATACGACCACGTCATTCTGGGCAATACCGTGCAGCGTCCGGGCGGCGATGCCGCGGTGGTGCGCGTCGAGGACGGGCCGAAGGGGCTCGCGCTCACCGTCGACGTCACGCCGCGCTATTGCGAGGCCGATCCGTTCGAAGGCGGCAAGCAGGCCGTCGCCGAAGCCTGGCGCAACATCACCGCGGTCGGCGGCCGGCCGCTCGCGATCACCGACAATCTCAATTTCGGCAATCCGGAACGGCCCGAAATCATGGGCCAGTTCGTCGGCTGCCTGAAGGGCATTTCCGAAGCCTGCCGCACGCTCGATTTCCCTGTCGTGTCGGGCAACGTCTCGCTCTACAACGAAACCAACGGCCGCGGCATCCTGCCGACGCCCTCGATCGGCGGCGTCGGTCTGCTCGACGATTTCACCAAATCGGCGACGCTGGCTTTCAAGGCGGCCGGCGAAGCGATCCTCCTGATCGGCGATACGCAAGGCTGGCTCGGACAGTCCGTCTACCTGCGCGACATCTGTGGCCGCGAAGAAGGCGCGCCGCCGCCGGTCGATCTGGCGGCCGAAAAGCGCAATGGCGACGTGGTCCGCGGCATGATCCGTGCCGGCACCGCGACCGCGGTGCATGACGTCTCCGACGGTGGCCTGCTGATCGCCTTGGCCGAGATGGCGATTGCTAGTGGCATCGGCGCGCAGCTATTGGCGGCGCCGAACGCGATCGTGCCGCACGCTTACTGGTTCGGCGAGGACCAGGCGCGCTATGTCGTGACGGTGCCGGCAGCCGACGCCGGCCTGGTGCTGGCGAAGATGAAGGGCGCAGGCGTGCCATGCGCGCGGATCGGCACCACGGGCGGCGATGCTATCGCCGTTGCCGGTGAAGCGCCGGTCGCGGTGGATGCGCTGAAAACGGCGTTCGAGCACTGGCTGCCGGCCTATATGAGCGGGAAGGCGGCGTAGGCGCGCTGTCTGCCCGCCATTGCTGTCGGCCTCAAAGCACCCTTGTCGCGCCCGGGATCTGCCGCAACGCTCGCGTCAGCGCCCAGCTCGCCGCGACTGTCAGCACAAACCCGATCGCGACCTTGACGATTGCCGGCAGGTTATAGTCGAACAGCCAGTATTGCAGCCACAGTGCGATCGGGTAGTGCACCAGGAACATGCCGTAGGCGTCCGCCTGCATCGGATCGAGTAGCTTGGCGGAGCCTGATTGTCTGAACCTTTGAAAAATGGCCAAGATCAGAAACATGATGGCCACGCTGAAGACGGTGAAGCAGATGGCATAGAGCGCTTCATACCAGTCCGGCAACGGAGACGGGTTGCCCAGTATTTCGCGCTTGATGAAGATCAGCACCCACAAGAGGCAATACGGAACGATCGCCAGCACCATCCAGTCCCAGCTTACCTTGGCCATCCGGCCGTCTGCAGCGAGCAGCCCGCGATCCATTTGCGCAACGCCGATGCCGGCACCGAAAAAGAAGTAGCTCGCATAGAGCATCACGCGCCCGTGCTGGACCGAGAACGGCCCGAACTCGAACCAACTGCTGTGTCCATAGTGAACCAGCCCGGGAATGTAGAACGCAGCGGTGACGGCAAGCATGACCGCGAAGAACACCGCGGGCCGGCGGCGGCCGTACAGCGAGAGGCGGTTGATCGGATCGAGCAGGTTGGGTGACAGCCGATACAAGATGCAGGCCACCACGTCGAAACTGAGCAGGACCCAAAGGAACCAGATCGGCCCGCTCGGCCACGGGCCCTTCGTGATCATATTCCACCAGTATTCCGAAAAGCCGATCTCGGGATGGTGCCGCAGGGAGATAGCGTAGTAGGCGAGCGGAATGACCGTGAAGGCGCAGATCACGAACGGCAAGCCAAGCCGAAGCAGGCGATCTGCCAAATAGCTCAGCGGTCCCTTCCGGGCGATACCAGACCAGGCGAACAGTCCCGACAGGAAAAAGAACATCGCCATGAAGAAACTGTCAGTGGCGAGCACGATCATGTCGAAGCCGAAGAAGTACTTCGGATCGGTATGACCGAAATAGGTATAGGGGATGACGGCATGGTGGAGCAGCACCACCAGCGTCAGGAAGGTGCGGGCGCGATCAAGCGAAAGGTTTCGCGATTTGGCTTGGGGCACTGCGCTAACGTTGGCATGCCCCACGGTGGAAATCGATGTCATGCGCGCCTCCCCGCCAGGCTGTGTGATCGAATTTGCAGCCGGGAACCCGATTCAGCAAGGCCCAATCAGCGCTGGCGAGCCGATCTTCCGCATCGGGCCGTTTCGGAACTGGCGCCGCAATCCGCCGTTAGAACCGCTGAATTTCAAGGGGCCGCCAATCGACACGGTCCCAGAGGTCCCGGAGCAAGCGATGACAATTCTCAAATGGGCGCTGATCTTCTTTCTGGTGTCGATCGTTGCCGGCATCCTCGGCTTCACCGGCATCTCGGAGGCCTCCGCCGACATCGCGCGCTTCCTGTTCTATGTCTTCGTCGTGATCTTCCTGGTGCTCCTGATCCTCGGGCTCACGATATTCAGGGTGTAGCTCCACGCCGTCATTCCGGGTTCGATGCCTACGCATCGCCCCGGAATGACTTCCTTAGTGCGTCTGGCTACGCCACTTCCTCGATCGTCACCTTGTCCGGATAGAACGCCAGATGGCCGGCGATCTCGGCCATGGCCGGGAAGGGCGTCTCATAGGTCCAGATCGAATTTTCGAGGCTCTTGCCGTTGGCGTTGATGCTGAAATAGTTCGCGTCCCCTTTGTAAGGGCAGTGTGTGGTCCGCTCGGTGCGCGACATTAACGCCATATTGGCGTCCTCGCGCGGCACATATTGGACCGCCGGATAGCTGGCTTCCTTCAGGGTCAGCGCGCGGGTGGTATCGGCAATGACCACGCCGCCCACCGAGACCCGGACGCGCTTGGGGTTTGCCGTAATCGTGATCGGATGGTCGGGACCGGGCAATTTCATGATTTTGAGCCTCTTTTTCGGTCAGCCCGAAATGATCGGGCGCGACGCGATCTCGCGGTGTCAAACGCTTCGGCCCGGAATATAGTGCCGCCAGGCGTGACCTAGAAGAGCGTACGCGCTAGGTTTGGCCGTCACGGTCGCGCGAGCAGGCCATGATTCGAAACCCCTGACGGAGACATGCTGGAATGCCGATGGATGCCCACGATATCGAGTCGATGATCAAGGCAGCTATCCCCGATGCCGAGGTGACGATCCGCGATCTCGCAGGCGATGGCGACCACTACGCCGCGACCGTGATCTCGGAGTCGTTCCGCGGCAAGTCGCGCGTGCAGCAGCACCAGATCGTCTACCAGTCGCTCAAGGGGCAGATGGGCGGCTTGCTGCATGCGCTGGCGCTGCAGACCGGGGTACCTGGCGGACCCGGGGCGCGAGACAGCTAGTCCCCGACTGGCGGCTGGGCTCGATGACAGACAACGCACACGGCGCGCTGTTTCGCCGGATCGTGCCGCACCAGCATAGCCGCGTCACGTACGCGGAGCTGTTCTTCGACCTCGTCTTCGTCTTTGCGGTCACGCAAATTTCGCACACGCTGCTGGCTCACTTTACGCCGTTGGGCGCATTGCAGGTCACGCTGCTGTTTCTCGCGGTCTGGTGGGTATGGGTCTTCACTACCTGGATCACGAACTGGCTCAATCCTGAAAAGACGCCGGTCCGGCTGCTGCTGTTCGCGATGATGCTGGGCGGGCTGGTGCTGTCGACATCCATCCCAAAGGCATTTGACGAGCGCGGCTTGTGGTTTGCCATCGCCTATGCGGCGATGCAGGTCGGCAAGACGATATTTCTGTGGTTGTCGACGCCACCGTCGCGGCCGCGGACACGCATGAATGCCGTCCGGATCGCCACCTGGCTTTCGGTGTCGGCCGTCTTCTGGATCGCCGGAGGGATAGCGGAGGGGCAGCCGCGGTTGATGCTGTGGGCCATTGCGCTCGTCATCGAATATATGTCGCCGGCGGCGCGGTTCTGGATTCCCCGCTATGGCGCGTCCTCGGTCGCGGACTGGATGATCGAAGGCGGCCACATGGCCGAGCGCTGTGGGCTGTTCATCATCCTCGCGCTCGGCGAATCCATCGTCGTCATCGGCGCGACTTTTGCCGAACTCGCCTGGACCACCGAAAACGTTCTGGCGTTTGTCTCGGCCTTCCTCGGCAGCATCGCGATGTGGTGGATCTATTTCCACATCGGCGCCGTAGCCGGCTCCGAACAGCTCTCAAAATCGAGCGAGCCGGGAAGGCTGGCGCGGCTCGCCTATACCTATCTGCACATGCCGATCGTGGCCGGCATCATCGTCGCGGCGGTGGCGGACGAACTGGTGCTGAAACACCCCGGCGGACATTCCGACCTCAAGACGGTAACGAGCGCGATCGGCGGCCCCTTGCTGTTTCTGTTCGGGACCATCCTGTTCAAGTTCAGCTTTCGCGGCTTCCTTCAACTCTCCCACGGGGCGGGCATCATCGCGCTTTGCGTGCTCGCCTGGTTCGCAAGCGAGCTATCGCCGTTGATGCTGTCGATCCTGACGACCGCGATCATGATCGCGGTCGCGGTGTGGGAAACGGTCTCGCTACGATCCGATCCGGCTGAATAGTACCTTTAATCCAGCCTGGGCCGCCTCACCGGCACCCATTGCGGCGAGTTGTGCTGATCGACGACATTTCTGAGAACGAGATCTGACAGTTGGACGACGAGAGCCCGGAGCCTGGCATTTTCCTCGCGAAGCGCTGCCCGCTCAGTGTCTGCTCCCTCGTCCCAGCCCGCGTCCGTATCACTGTGAACGGACGAAGATGCCGAACGTTGCCTGTGGTTGCTGGACGCTGGAAATGCGTTGCCCATAACTGCTATCCCCTGGCACGAACTCACCCCAAGCCATGCTGCCGCGGAGGCTCGGCTGAGTCCGCGTCAAAAATTGGACATTTCGAAGGGGAAACGACAGCGCAGATGGACCGTTTTGCGGGCGGGTCGATAAAGATGAATACTTGTTAAGAAGTTTGGTTATACTGAGCCCGGACAAGGTGTGGGGACGCGCGGCGGCGTAAGCACCTTTCCATCCACCTTGACCAGCGCGATCACTCAGTGCCCACGGGGGTGCCGTGGCTGGAAGTACGCGCCTATGAAACAGAGCGAAGCAAGAGTACGGATTATTCAAGAGTGGGACCGCTGGATCTTGACGCAGACGGTTGAACCGGACGGACCGACTGGAAAAGACTCGTTGAAGTTCTTTCACGAACTGCAAGACGCAGGATCTCCGCTACTGGATTTCCAGTCCCGCGGACAAGACAAGTGGCGGATCATTCACGCGTGGCTGTTGGGTGCAGACCGATTGTCCGATGATTGGATATCTGTCGCTCCCCGCATTGCGCCGACACGCAGGCCGCGACCGGACCGCAGGCGGTCCGTCTGACGTGAGGAAACCCGCGGCTAGAGCCCTTTCGGTTCTGATTGAATCAGAACCGGGCTCTAGCCGGTGTCCACTTCACTTGAAAACGCTGTAATCCTCAGTGCGACGCGACCAGCGCGTGAACGGAGAACATCTGGTCGCGATCGTTCCAGGATTCCCGCACCGACCAGCCGGACTCGCGCGCCAACGTGGTGAAGCGGTCGAGGCTGTATTTGTAGCTCGACTCGGTGTGGATGCTCTCGCCGGGACGGAATGAAAAATTCCGTCCCAGGATGCGCACGCTCTGCGCCCTCTTGGAAATCAAATGCATCTCGATGCGATGGCGCTCGCGATTATAGACCGAGCGGTGCATGAAGGCGGAGACGTCGAAATTGCCGCCGAGTTCGCGGTTGATGCGGACCAGTACGTTGAGATTGAACCGCGCGGTGACGCCGGCGGCGTCGTTGTAGGCGTCGTACAGCACCCGCTCGTTCTTCTCGAGGTCGACGCCGATGATCATCTGTGCGCCTTTGCCCAGAATGTCGCGTGCGCTGCGCAGGAAGGCGCGCGCCTCGTGCGGCTCGAAATTGCCGAGCGTCGATCCAGGAAAGAAGCCAACCTTGGGGTTGTCAGCGATTTCCGCCGGCAGCTCGAACGGCGCGGTGAAATCGGCGGCAACCGGATAAACGCCGAGATCGGGAAAATCCTTGCGCAAGCCGCCGGCCTGCGCGTTCAGGAAATCGCCGGAAATATCGACCGGGACATAGGCGGAAAAATCGCAGCGCTCCAGTAGCAGGCGGACCTTGGTGGTCGCGCCGGCGCCGAATTCGACCAGGGCCGCGCCTTTCGGAATGAGTGCGGCGATTTCGTCGCCGCGGCTGCGCAGGATGCCGAGCTCGGTGCGGGTCGGGTAGTATTCCGGTAGCACCGTGATCTGCTCGAACAGCTCGGAGCCCGTGGCGTCGTAAAAATATTTCGGCGACAGCCGCTTGGGGAACTGCGAGAGGTCGCCGATCACGTCGCCGGCAAAGGCGGAAGTCTGTTCGTCGAACGGGTGCGTTTGGGCCAAAGCGGCGGCATGCACATTCATGATACTCTCCTGAACGCGCTTTCCGGCGCGCTTCGATGATCGAAAATGTCAGGCGTAATCGGCGAGGCGTAACCCCGTGAATTGCCAGCGGTGGTGCGGGTAAAAGAAGTTACGGTAGGTGATACGGCTGTGGCCGGCTGGAGTTGCAAGCGAGGAGCCGCGCAGCACGAGCTGATTGACCATGAACTTGCCGTTGTATTCCCCGAGCGCCCCCTCGATGGCACGGTAGCCGGGGTAGGGGGAGTAGGAGCTGCGGGTCCACTGCCAGACGATGCCAAAGGCATCGTTGAGCTGGCCGGCGCGGGCGGCGACCTCCCATTCCATTTCGGTCGGCAGATGGCGGCCGGCCCAGCGTGCAAACGCGTCCGCCTCGTAATAGCTGACGTGGCAGACCGGGGCGGCCGGGTCGATCGGCTGCAGCCCGCCGAGCGTCATGATCCGCCACTCGCCGTCGACCTGGCGCCAGTGGCCAGGGGCCTGCCAGCCCTCGTTGGTCGCCGTGGCAAAGCCGTCCATCAGCCACAGCGTGGCCGTGCCGTAGCCGCCGTCCTGCATGAAGGCGAGCCATTCCGCATTGGTCACCAGGTTGCGGGCCAGCCTGACCGGGCCGACCAGGGCGCGGTGCGCGGGCTTTTCATTGTCGAAATGGAAGCTGTCGTCGGCGTGGCCTACGGTGTGGATACCTTCGTTGAGGGTGGTCCATTCGTCTACCGAACGGTGCGATGCCGGGAGGCGCCACTCCGGATCAAAGGCCGGCGGGATCGGGTTCTGGGCAAAGGCGTGCAGGATGTCGGTCAGCATCAATTCCTGATGCTGCTGCTCGTGATTGAGGCCGACCTCGACCAGCGGGATCAGTTTTGTTAGGCGCTCTTCGCCGGCGGTCTGGAAGAATTTCACCACGGCGGCATCGACATGCCGGCGATAGGCGGTGACTTCGTCGGCGCTCGGGCGGGTCAAATGGCCGCGCTGGTGACGGGCGTGCCGCGGTCCGGCGCTGACATAATAGGAATTGAATAGAAACGCATAATCAGGGTGGAAGGGCTGGTAACCCTCGCAATGCTCACCGAGCAGGAATTGCTCAAAGAACCAGGTGGTATGGGCGCGGTGCCATTTGGTCGGGCTGGCGTCCGGCATCGACTGGATGAGCTGGTCTTCGGGGCTCAACGGAGCGGCCCGGCGCTCGGTCTCGCCGCGGACGGCCAGATAGGCCTCCACCAAATTCTGGGCGAGGGTGCCGGAATCCGAGAAAAGTGACGGGGCAGGGACGGCGAGTGCTGGTTTCGTCACAGGTGTCTCCGGTGAGAGGAGAGAACGTTAGTCTGGCAAACAGGTTCCTGACGGGTAGTCCGTCCTAGATAGGGGTTCCGGTGCGGGATAAAAGCCTGCCCGCGCTATGACATTAATGCCGTCAGACTATGGGCTGCGGTCGCCCGGGCCGCCCTGAGCCGGCCCCGCGCAGCCAGCTCTTCGCCATTTTACTTTGGATGCACAACGGTTTGGGCTACATATATGGCAAGTATCCGGGTTACATGGACGAGCCGGCCCGTTACGCGACGACGCAGGGGGGCTGAGCCCCACAAGGAAGCAAATATGAGCATCGAACAATTCATCGACAACGAAGTGAAGTCGAACGACGTCGTGCTGTTCATGAAGGGCACGCCACAGTTTCCGCAGTGCGGTTTCTCTGGCCAGGTGGTCCAGATCCTCGACCACGTCGGCGTCGGCTACAAGGGGCTGAACGTTCTGGAATCCGCCGAGCTTCGCAACGGCATCAAGGAATATTCGAACTGGCCGACCATCCCGCAGCTCTACGTCAAGGGCGAATTTGTCGGCGGCTGCGACATCATCCGCGAGATGTTCCAAGCCGGTGAATTGCAGCAGCTTTTTGTCGACAAGGGCGTCACCGTCAACGCGGCGGCTTCCGCCTGAGCGGGCTGGCGCGCCAGGTCGGCCAGGCGCGGCTGGAAGTCATTGTTGCCGACATCACCGGCTTGCGCGTTGACGCCATCGTCAACGCGGCCAATTCGTCGCTCCTCGGCGGGGGTGGCGTCGATGGTGCGATCCATCGGGCGGCAGGGCCAGAACTGAAGCGCGAGTGCCACACGCTAAATGGCTGCGCGACCGGCGACGCCAAGATCACCCGAGGATACCGGTTGCCGGCCAGGCATGTGATCCACGCCGTCGGGCCGGTTTGGCACGGCGGCAATGTTGGAGAGGACGGGTTGCTCGCTTCCTGCTATCGGCGCTCCCTCGAGCTCTGCCAGGCCAATGCGCTCTCATCTCTGGCATTTCCCGCGATCTCTACGGGCGTCTATCGCTTCCCTGCCGACCGTGCGGCGGGCATCGCAGTCGCAACCGTCGTCGATGGATTGGCCGCAGCGCCTGCCGTGACAAGGGTTATCTTCTGCTGTTTCTCCCCTGACAGCGGCCTGCTGCATGAACGGGCGCTGGCAGCCTTTGGCAGCCCTTGCGCCGACTGACGCCGCAGCTACACTCCTCTCCGAATTCTGGAGGGGGTTCCAATGAACTTGCGTCAAATGCTGCGCGGGCTTGCCTGCGGCGCGCTGATGCTGGCGGTTACGCCGCAAGTCCGCGCCGAAGGCACCTTCGACATTCCCGCCGGCGCGCGTTTCAACAAGGACAAGCTGACGAAGATCACCGAATTCTTCAAGAACGAGGTGGCGACCGGCAAGATCGCGGGCGCGAACGTCCTGATCCAGCAGCATGGCAAGCCGGTCTATCACGAAACCTTCGGCGTTCAGGACGTGGAGTCCAAGAAGCCAATCAATGACAAGACCATCTTCCGCCTGTTCTCGATGACGAAAGCGATCACGTCGGTCGTGGCCATGCAATTGGTCGAGGACGGCACGATCAAGCTCGACGATCCCGTCTCAAAGTACATCCCGTCCTTCGCGAATGTGAAGGTCGGCGTCGAGAAGAAGAACGAGGATGGCACCAAGACGCTCGAGCTGGTGCCGCCAATCCGGCCGATGACCGTCCGCGACCTGATGGTGCATACGTCAGGGATCACCTACGGCTTCTACGGCGACACCCTGGTCCGCAAGGCCTATGCGGCCGCCAATATCTATGACGGAGATTTCGATCTGGCCGGGTTCGCCGAGCGGATCGCCAAACTGCCGCTGCACAACCAGCCGGGCGCGCTCTGGCAATACGGCCATTCCACCGACATCCTGGCGCGGGTGATGGAAGTCGCGTCCGGAAAATCCCTGTTCACGATCATGCGCGAAAGGCTGCTCGATCCGCTCGGCATGGTCGACACCGGCTTCTACATCACCGATCCGGAGAAGCAGCAGCGTGTGGCGCTGCCGGTGCCGAACGACAGTAACTTCCGCGTCGGCCGCGACACCAACCCGACCAATGTCAAGAAGATCGAATTCGCCAGCGGCGGCATGTACTCGACGATGGCGGACTACCGCCGCTTTACGCAGATGCTGCTCAATGGCGGCACGTTCGAGGGCAAGACCTACCTGAAGCCCGAAACGTTCAAGCTGATGACGACCGACTATGTCGGCCCCGGGTCTGGGGTCGAGCGGGACTATTTCTATTTCCCCGGGGACGGCTTCGGAATGGGCCTCGGCCTTGCGGTGCGCACCGATCCGGGCAATGCCAAGCCGCCGCCGCCGGGATCGCTTGGCGAATTGAAATGGGATGGCGCCAGCGGCTGCTATTTCGTGGTCGACCGCAAGCAGGACATGTTCTTCGTGCTGCTCGAGCAGACGCCGACGGAACGCCAGCGCATCCAGCGGACGCTGAAGCAGTTGGTCTATGAAGCGCTGGAGAACTGACGGCACGGCAGGGCGTTGCCTTGCTGCGGCGGCGCTTGTGGTTTCCCTGGTCGGCGGCCAACCGCAGGAGGCGCGGACCGAGCCGAAAGCGCCGGCCGCGCCAACTTTTTCGCGAGCGGCCCTTGACCGGATTGGTGACTACGTTCGCAGCGAGGTCACGGCCGGCAAGATTCCCGGTGCGGTGCTTCTGATCCAGCAGCACGGCAAACCAGTCTATCTTGAATGTTTCGGCGTGCGGGATCCTGCGTCCAGCCAGCCGATGACGCCGGATACCATTTTTCAGATCTATTCGATGTCGAAGGCCGTCACCTCGGTCGCCGCGATGATGCTGGTCGACGACGGGAAGCTGGCCCTCGACGATCCCGTGTCCAAATACATTCGTGCCTTTGCGGATGCGAAAGTCGGTGTCGATCTTTCTGATGAAGCAGGACAGCACCCGCTCAAGCTCGAGCCGCTGAAGCGCCCGATCACGATCAGGGATCTGCTGCGGCACACGTCCGGGATCACTTACGGCTTCTTCGGCGAAACCGCAGTGCAGAAACTCTATGCCAATCCGCGATTGTACGCCGGCGACTTCGACAACGCTGAATTCGCTGACCGCATCGCGACGCTGCCGCTCGCCGATCAGCCGGCAACGCGTTGGAACTACAGCCATTCGACCGACGTGCTCGGCCGCGTCGTCGAGGTGGTCTCGGGGCAGACGCTGTTTCAATTCGAGAAGCAGAGACTGTTCGATCCGCTCGGCATGTCCGAGACCGCATACTATGTCGCAGATGAAGCGAAGTGGCCGCGCATCGCCCAACCATTTCCGATCGATCGCTTTCGGGTGGCCGGAATCGGAGACCCGACAGTGCCGCGGCGCTGGGAATCCGGTGGCGCGGGTTTGGTCTCGACGGCCGCCGACTACGCCCGATTCCTGCAAATGCTGCTGAACGGCGGCGAACTGGACGGCAAGCGGTACCTCAAGCCCGAGACAGTCGCGCTGATGACCTCGGATCAGATCGGTCCGGAAACCAGGATCATTCACGATCCCTTTTATTTTCCGGGACCGTCCAGCGGCTTCGGTCTTGGCTTTGCCGTGCGCACCTCACCGCCGCCAAACACGACATGGCCGCTCGGCGAATACCGATGGGATGGCGCAGGCGGAAGTTTCTATTTTGTCGATCCGCAGGACGACTTGCTCGTTGTCTTCATGGTGCAGGCTCCGACGCAAGGCGGGCGAATTCAACTGGCACTGAAGACGATCATGTATGAGGCGCTCGGCAAGGGCCTGCGCAATGATTGACTATCCCCAGACTAGACTACCGCATTTCGTGCGATTGTCTCGCGATAGAACGATGCGCTCAGCTTGGGCGTACGACGCTTGGTATTGAAGTCGACGTGGTAGATGCCGAAGCGCTGCTCATAGCCGTCAGACCATTCGAAATTATCCATCAGGCTCCAAAGGAAGTATCCGAGCACGGGCACGCCCTCGGATGTCGCGCGCTGCAACTGCGTGAGATAATTGCGCAGATACATGATGCGGTCGACGTCGTAGATGGTCCCGTCCGGCGCCGGCTGATCGCTCCCTGATGTTCCGTTCTCGGTGATATAGATCGACTTCACGTTCCACAGTTTTGCGACGTGACGCGGCACCCAGTAGATGGCCTCGGGGCCGGGCCTGAGCCAGCTCGCTTTCATGTGCGGAAATGAGGCGGGAAACGGCGCCAGCGTGAAGCCGCGCTCGTTGTCGGCGGCAACGACATAATGGTCCGGCATATAGACGTTCAGCCCGACGAAATCGATCGGGGATGAAATGACGCGCAGATCATCGGCGGTGAATTTCGGCGCGTCTTGGCCGGACCGCGCCAGATACGCCTCGGTATATTTTCCTTCGAGCATCACGGTCAGGTAGCCGGCGTTGAGCTCGCGCGTCGCCATCTCGGCGGCGCGGATGTTGGGGGGCGTTTCGATGGCGGGGATGCAGCTCACGGCATTCTCCGCCGGACCGACCTTCGTTCCGGCACGCCCATGGGCGCGGATGGCCTGAACCGCGAGACCATGTCCCAGCGCAACATGGTGACGGACCTGGTTCAATCCTGATTGAGGCAGTTTGAGGCCGGGCGCGTCGGCGCCGAGGCCGTGGCCGAGATGAACGAGCCTGGAGCATTCGTTGATCGTGAAGAAATGCCTCACGCGATCACCGAGATGCTTTGCGACATGGGCGGCATAGTCCGCGAATGCCTTTGGCGTGTCGCGCGAGGTCCATCCGCCGACGCGATCCTGCAACGCCTGGGGCAGGTCCCAGTGATACAGGGTCACAAACGGCTCGATGCCGTTTGCCGACAATTCGTCGATAAGGCGCTTGTAGAAGTCGAGACCCTTTGGATTTGGCGAGCCGGCCCCTTCCGGAAAGACGCGCGGCCAGGCGATCGAGAATCGATAGGCCTTTGTGCCGAGCTCCTTCATCAGCCGTATGTCTTCCTTGTAGAGATGATAGTGGTTCGCAGCAGTATCCCCATTGCTGTTATCGGCGATCGTTCCGGGCGTGTGGGCAAAGCGATCCCAGATCGACGGCCCGCGGCCGTCTTCGTTGACCGCGCCCTCGACCTGATAGGCCGAGGTCGCCGTGCCCCACAGAAAGCCGCTCGGAAAATCAGACGAGAGTCGCTGATTCTGTGTTCCGGTCGCTTGATCGGATTGCGCCGTACTGGACTTGGCTGACAGCATCGACATGCCAAGAGCCGACCAGCCAGCAAGTCTGCCAAATTGTCGCCGGGAAAATCTCTTGAATGCCATCAGTTTACTCGCCAGGCGCGATCAATTTTGCGCAAACAAAACTCACTTTTGAACGGCTCAATATCGCCACTTCCGTACTCTCGCGCAATTGTACAGATGGTGTGACCAGCGGGTCGACATGCCTGCCGCACACGGCTAAACAGGCTCATCCATTCGTCCTATTAGGGGAGCAGGACCAATCGGCTTTCGCACACCGCTGGCGCTTTTATTTCTATCGCTGGGTATCATTGTCGCGGTGTGGTGGTGGCTGGCCACGCCGGTAGCGCTGACGCGTGCGCCGATTGATGATGCATCGAAGCTGGAATGCGTTTCCTACGCGCCGTTCCGCAACGATCAGACGCCGCACGATCCGACGCTCATCGTCAAGCCGGAGCAGATCGCGGAGGATCTGCAGGAGCTTGCCAAGGTCTCCAAATGCATCCGCACCTATTCCATCGACAACGGGCTGGACAAGGTGCCCGAGCTTGCGTCCAGAGTCGGATTGAAGGTTCTGCTCGGCGTCTGGATCGGACGTGATCGCGCGAAGAACGCGCAACTCGCCGACATTGCGGTCTCGTTGGTCAAGGATCATCCGGGCACGGTCGCAGCGCTCATCGTCGGCAGCGAAGTGCTGCTGCGCGGCGACATGACCGTTGGCGACCTTCGGCAAACGATCCAGTCGGTCAAGCCGCGCGTGGACATTCCGGTGACCTATGCCGATGTCTGGGAATTTTGGCTGCGCTACCGCGAGGTAGGCGCCGATGTCGATTTCGTTACCGCCCATTTCCTGCCCTATTGGGAGGACGTTCCCCCGCGCGCCGAGGATGCGGCCGCGCATGTAGATGAGGTACGCAAGCAATTGGCGACAGCCTTTCCCGGCAAGGAGATTTTGATCGGCGAAACCGGTTGGCCAAGCCACGGGCGGATGCGCGATGGCGCGCTGGCTTCCCGCGTCAACCAGGCGCGTTTCATCTCCGAGATTCTCGAACGGGCAAGGCGCGATAACTTCCGCGTCAATTTGTTCGAAGCCTATGACGAGCCGTGGAAGCGCCGCTGGGAAGGAACGGTGGGGGGCTATTGGGGACTGTTCGACGGGGTCGAACGCAAGCTGAAATATCCGGCCGGCGTGGCCATCAGCAATTACCCGTTCTGGAAGCTGCAGATGGCAGGCGGGCTGCTTCTTTGCCTCTGTGTATTCGCAGTTGCCGGGTTCACGCAGAAGCGCCAGCAGGCCGCGGCGCCGTTGGCATCGTGGGCCGCGGTCGCCGCATCCGCGACCGCTGGCGGGATATTGCTGGGCATCAGCGTCGACAAGATGCTCCAGGAAAGCTACGGGCTGGGCGGTTGGCTGGTTCAGGTTTTTCTGCTGACGGCGGCAATGACAGCGCCGCTGCTGGCCACCTACGCGCTGATGTCGGCGCGGGAGCTTCCGGCGTTTCTTGAGGTGTTGGGGCCGCGCAAGGGCCTGACCCCATTGTTCATGACCAACATATTGGGCGTGACCCTGATCGTGACGACGCTCATCGCCGCGCAGACCGCGCTCAGCCTGATATTCGACGCGCGCTGGCGCGATTTCCCGTTCGCCGCCCTGACCATGGCCGTGGTGCCGTTCTGGACATTGGCGTTTCTCAACGGTTCGAAATCCGGCGAGCGGCCGCTCGCCGAAGCCGTGTTTGCCGGACTCTTCGCCTTGGCGGCGATCTATATCGTCTTCAACGAAGGCTTCCAGAACTGGCAGGCCATTTGGACGGGCGCAGTGTATCTGCTGCTCGGCAGCGCACTGTGGCGGGCGCGCACATCAGCCGTTGCCTGAGTTCACGGCCTCGCGCTGACGCTTCTCACGCCCCGCGTACGATCTCGCGCACCAGCCCGACCGTCTCCTCGATCATCGCAGCACTGACGTCGAGATGCGTGCAGGCGCGAATGCGGCCGTCCATCATCGCGAGCAGCACGCCGCGCTTGCGCAAGGCTTCGACCATTTTGTCGCCGGCGATGCCTGCTCTGTCAGGCTTGAAGAACACCAGGTTGGTCTCAGGCTCTTGCACCTCGATGCCGTCGATCTGCGACAGCCCCCGCGCCAGCGCACGCGCATTGGCGTGATCGTCGGCGAGGCGGTCGACGTGATGGTCGAGCGCGTAGACGCAGGCCACGGCACAAATGCCGGCCTGCCGCATCGAGCCGCCGAGGCGCTGCTTCCAGCGCCAGACGTCGTCGATGAAGGTGCGCGAGCCCGCGATCACGCCGCCGATCGGTGCGCCGAGGCCCTTGGAGAAATCGATCCAGGCTGAATCCCATCCCGCGGCCATGTCGCGCGCCGATATTTTCGTGGCGACGCAAGCGTTCAACAGGCGCGCGCCATCCATATGAGTGATCAGCCCATGCTCCTTGGCGATCTGGACGATTTCATCCAGCGCCGCTTTCTTCCAGATCGTCCCGCCGCCGATATTGGCGGTTTGCTCGACGCTGACGACAGTCTGCGGCGGCTGGTAGCGCGAGCGCGGGTGCAGCGCGGCGCGAAACGTTTCGGGGGTGAATTGCCCGTCATCGCCCGGCAGCGGCGTGATCTGGAAGCCGCCTAGCGCGGCATGCGCGCCGCCTTCGCGGGCAATGACATGCGCGCTGGCATGGGCCAGAATTTCATCGCCCGGCCGGCAATGCGCGAGCGTCGCTGCGACGTTGCACATGGTGCCCGACGGCATGAACACGGCAGCTTCCTTGCCGAGCAGGTCCGCCACGCGCTCGCACAGCAAATTCACCGTCGGATCGTCGCCGATCTGCTCGTCGCCGACTTCCGCCCGCGCCATCGCCTCGCGCATCGCGGGCGTCGGTCGCGTCTGGGTGTCCGATAGCAGGTTGATGCGGATGGGATCGGCCTTGGGATCTCGCGGGGCAGGGGTGTAGTGCATGGCAGTTTCTCGTCTCTTTTGGACTTGATGGCGGGACAGAAATTATCTGAACCGCAGATTTTCGCGAGAGAGTTGATTGATCGCAGTGCATCCCATCAGCTTCATTCCCCGCTCGAGTTCCGACCGCATCAGGTCGAGAGCCCGCTCGACGCCGGCCTGGCCGGCCGCCGCGAGAGGATAAAGATAATAGCGTCCAACGCCTACGGCCTTGGCTCCAAGCGACAACGCCTTCAAGACATGGGTGCCCCGCTGAATTCCGCCGTCCATGATCACGTCAATTCGATCGCCGACCGCGTCCACGATTTCGGCCAATTGGTCGAATGGCGCGCGCGAACCGTCCAACTGCCGGCCGCCATGATTGGACAATACGATGCCGGTGCAACCGATCTCGACGGCGCGCCGGGCGTCCGCCACCGACATGACGCCCTTCAGGCAGAATTGCCCGTTCCATAGCCGGACCATTTCAGCCACATCGTCCCAGTTCATCGAGGGGTCCAGCATCTCGGTAAAATACTTGGAGATCGACAGCGCGCCACTGCCCATGTCGACGTGCTGGTCAAGTTGCGGAAGCTTAAACCGCTCATGCGTGAGATAATTGATGCCCCAGGCCGGCTTGATCCCGAACTGGTACATCCCGGCAAGCGTCAGCCGAAATGGAATCGAAAAGCCGGTGCGCTTGTCGCGCTCGCGGTTGCCGCCCGTGATGCTGTCCACGGTGAGCATCATCACCTGGACGCCGGCTTCTTTCGCGCGTTGCATCATCGTGCGGTTGAGACTGCGATCCCGGTGATAGTAGAATTGATAGACCTGCGGCGTGTCGTGCGCCTTGCGCAGTTCCTCGAGGCTTACTGTGCCGAGCGAGGATACGCCGAACATCGTGCCGTATTTCGCCGCAGCGGCGGCGACGGCGCGTTCGCCGGTATGGTGGAATAGGCGTTGCAGTGCAGTCGGAGAGCAATAGATCGGCATCGCCAGCTTCTGGCCCAGGACCGTCACCGACATATCGATGTTTTCGACGCCGCGCAGGACATTGGGTACCAGGTCACAGCGCTCGAAACTTGCGGTGTTCCGGCGATGGGTCACCTCATCGTCAGCCGCGCCATCGATGTAATCGAAGATAGGGCCGGGCAGCCGTCGCCGGGCCAGCTTGCGGAAATCATGAAAGTTGTGGCAGTCGCGCAAGCGCATGTTGATCCCGCTTGGTTCAAGCCCACGGCGAGGCTCGGCGTAGAGAACGCCATACTCGCATACAAAAAGGCCCCGGCAAAACCGGGGCCTTTGATATGTCGTAACTGAAACCGATCAGCGCGAATAGAATTCGACGATCAGATGCGGCTCCATCTGCACTGCGAACGGCACGTCCGACAGCGCGGGGATGCGGGTGAACTTCGCCATCATCTTGGAGTGATCGGCCTCGATGAAGTCGGGCACATCGCGCTCGCCGAGCTGGCTTGCTTCCAGAACCGGGGTGAGCTGCCTGGAGGATTCCTTGACCTCGACGACGTCGCCGGGCTTGAGCTTGTAGCTCGGAATGTTGACGCGGCGGCCGTTCACCTTGATGTGGCCGTGGTTGATGAACTGGCGCGCGGCGAACATCGTCGCGACGAACTTGGCGCGATAGACCACGGTGTCGAGACGGCGCTCCAAGAGGCCGATCAGGTTCTCACCGGTGTCGCCCTTCATCCGGCCGGCCTCGACATAGATGCCGTGGAACTGACGCTCGGAAATGTTGGCGTAGTAGCCTTTAAGCTTCTGCTTGGCACGGAGCTGGACGCCGAAGTCGGACAGCTTGCCCTTGCGGCGCTGGCCGTGCTGGCCGGGGCCGTATTCCCGGCGGTTCACGGGGCTCTTGGGGCGGCCCCAGATGTTCTGGCCCATACGGCGATCGATCTTGTATTTCGCCTCACTGCGCTTTGTCATCGCGTCCTCTGCTTAAGAGTTTGAGTTTTGAGGAAACGCGCCCTCCTGTGCACCGGGGTTGCCGGGGCCGACAGGTCCGCCTCGAAAGCTCGGGGAGGACCACGGGTCGCGAAACGCATCGCGGGCCGAAACCGGCCCGCGAGCAAGCGGGTTCTTAGGGAGAAACCGCCGTTCTGTCAACGAAAAGGCCTCCGAGACCGCCGTCATTCCGGGGCGCGAAGCGAACTATGGGGCGCCCTTGCGCCCCTGAGAATCTCGAGGTTCCAGATGCGCAATTGCGCATCTGAGGTCTGGTCCTTCGGACCATCCCGGAATGACAGCCCACAGGAGACGCCGTCACGTCGCGACCGCGCGGACCGGTTTGGGCTCGGTTTGCTGCCGATTGGCCCGCAATTCGGCTGATATTTCGCCGTTCAGCACCTTTTCCAACCGGTTCAACGCCCTGGCCATCGGAGCGGCATCGGTAACCCGGTGATCCCAGCGCAAGACGACATCGATGGTCTGGTCGGGCTTTTCCACCCCATAGCTCAGGACAAAGGGTCCGGGGCTGATGGCATGGAGCTGGCCCGCGCCATAGGCGGCCACCGAGGTGACCCCAAAACTACCAAAATAATTGGCCCGCTGGCGGCCGAAATTCAGCCCGACCGCCCAGAACAGCCGCCGCAGCGGCAGCGGCAGCCGTGTGGTTCGCAGGATCTTCCTAAACGCCGGCACCTCGTCGATCGGCGCCACCTTGGCGTGCCGGATCAGCGCGTCGACCTCGGCAAGCGGCATTTCGTCGGGCGCGGCGACCTTTTGTGGCAGTACGCAATCCTGGCCGTCATCGACCCGGGCGATCGCCACCATCGCGACGCTGCGCGGCAGTTCGTAGAAGGCCGGCATCGGCCATTTGACGTAGAGGGTGCGCAGGATCGGCTGTTCCTTGGCCACCAGCGCGAAGGCCTTGACGAAAATCGCGGCCCAGCCCGGCCGCTGGGCGGCTTGCGCGCGGGCTTCCTGCAGGGCTCGAATGTTGAGGGGACGCGAGAGCGAAACAAAGGGCACGCGGTTCGAGGCGTGCATGAGGTCGGCGACCAGACGGCGCGGTAGTGTGATTTTTCGAACCGTTCCGCGCATCGCTCCGCCCGCGTTTCCGCAATAAATCAATCAAAAAGCCGGCAGGCCCCGCCCTGGCAACCTGCCAGCATCTCATCTAGCACGAACAAGGCCTTTTGACGCCAGAAGGTTCGGATCCGGATCGCCCCGGTTGCCGGCGCCGCGGTCCCGAGGGGCTCCCGTAAACCGCGAGAACTTTGAAGGGCTTGCCGCCGTCTCGGGACCTATCGCTTGATCCCTTCAAAGCTTGCCGCGATGCCGCGCTGGAACAGGGACCAGTCGAAGCCGAGCGCCAGCGCGACGTAGCCGCGGTCGATCATCTTGTTGGCTTGCTCGGCGGTGCGCGCGACGCCGCCGATTGGTACGCCACTCCTGAGGATGCCTTCCTCGGCGCGCTTCATCAGCGCCACGACCTCGGGATCATCGGGCAGGCCGCGCTTGTTGATGGAGGTGGCGAGATCGCCGGGGCCGATCACGGCGACATCGATGCCAGGCGTCGCCATGATCTCGTCAATGCGCTCGACCGCTTCGACATGCTCGATGGTGACCATGCAGATCATGTCGTCGTCCGCGGTCGCCATGTAATCCGTCATCGACACGCCCCAGCGGAACGGCGCATGGAACGGGCCCCACAGCCGGTCGCCCTTCGGCGGGTAGCGCACGCTACGCACGGCTTTTTCGGCCTCAGCGCGGCTGCAGATCATCGGAAAGTTGATGCCGAGCGCGCCAAGGTCCATCGGCGCTTTCGCCAGCCAAGGCTCGTTGGCGGCAATCCGCACCATCGGCACGCAGGGCGTGCCAGATGTCGCGGTAACCATCGCATGCGCCGAGCCGAGATCGATCGGGCCGTGCTCGAGATCGACGATGATAAAGTCGATTCCCGAACGCGCCATGATCTGCACGGTCTGGATCGAGGGGATGGTCGCGATCGCGCCGAAGGTCGGACGTCCCTCCCGCCACGCCTGGCGGAGGCGGTTGAGCGGCGCTGGCTTTGCGGAGGTCAAGGCGGAAACTCCCTCTTCAAACGATCGATTCAAAATTCGGCGCTCGGCATCATATGGATAAATTCGCCGGCCATCGCGCCACCTGCTTTTTGCGCATCGTATTCGGCCCGCCATGCATGCCTACAGGGACATGCATCAACCTCACAACAATATGTTAACATCTTGCCCGCAACAATTGCGGCTCATAAAGATGAGCGTGCCGGGGCGTTATGCGGACATTCAATGGTGTGCAAGCCATGCGCGGCGTCGCGGCGCTGGCTGTCGTCTGCGGACACGCGGTAGTCGCTCGCTCTGATTCGGCGACGCAAAGTGCCGCCGAAGCGGCGCACACGATCCTGGCGAGCGGCGTCGACATCTTCTTCGTCATTTCCGGGTTCATTATTGCGACTACGGCCGCGTCGCAAACCGACGCGCTGAATTTCGCTTTCAGAAGGGCCGTTCGAATCTATCCGATGTATTGGCTTGTATTGCTGGGGGCGTTTATCAGTTCATACTGGATCGCACCCGGCCCGGGAGATCGCGCTGCGCTGGACCTCGGCCACATCTTCGCGTGGGATTATCCGAACTGGTATATCCCACCCGCCTGGTCGATCGCGTTTGAAATGCACTTCTACGCTGTTGTCGCGGTGATACTTGCCATTGCACCGCACCGCCTTTTCGAGCTCTTGTTCGCAGGCCTCGGCGTTTCGGTCGTCGCGATCGTTTTTAAGTTGCCTCTCGGGCTCTATTCGCATCCCCTGATTCTGGAATTCGGCGCCGGCGTCTTTATCGCTTACCTTGTCCGGATGAAGGGGACGCTGCCTGTTTTGCCGTACAGCACGGTTATCTCCGCAGCCTTGTTCACTGCGGGCTGGTACTGGATTTTCGTCCACGGATCGAGCAGTCCTCAATTCGCACGCGTGCCGACCTATGGCCTCGGTGCGGCACTCCTCATCTATACCGTCGTCTCGGCCGAATTCCACGGCGCTTCCTTTTCGCGCATCCTGCAATGGTTCGGCAGCATCTCCTATTCGCTCTACATCTCACATTATCTGCTGATCACATGGATCGCGAACTTCCCCGAGTTGTGGCAGATTTCTCCGGTCGGCGTCATCGTCGCCAGCATTTTGCTTTCGATCGGCCTCGCCGCGGTCTTGCACCTGCTCGTCGAAGTGCCGACGCTCAATTGGGCTCGCAAGCTCAGCCTGACGCGCAGGAGCGGCGAGGTCCCGCTTACCTTCGCTGACGTGCGCGACCTTCAGAAGCCATAGACCGGTTCATCAATGCCCGGCACTTTACGCCGGCACGCGGCCGCCGAAAAACGGCATCAACGCCCGGCTCAGCGCGTGCGGCCGCTGGGAGGTGAATATCATCTCAGCCCCGGCCTCATCACTTTCGTAGTTCGGCCCGGGGCGCTTGGCCGGCAGCGAACCACAGGCCTTTGCGACATCATTGGACATCGACGTTTTCATCCGTCCCGGTATGATCCCTGCACAATAAAACCTAGGGAGGAGTCGAAGATGAGGGCAATTCTTGTCGCCGCTGCACTCGCCGCCCTTACCGTTGGCGCATCCGCTCAGGACAAGCGCCCTGACTACGGCACGGCGGTCAATGCCGCGGGTGCGAAGAAGATTGCAGCCGGCGTACTCGCCGAATGCCAGAAGAACGGATGGAACGTGGCTGTCGCTGTAGTCGATAATCACGGATTCCTGGTGTACTTCGAGCGCATGGACAACACGCAGACGGCCAGCATGGACATCGCCGTCGGTAAGGCGCGGTCCGCGGCGACCTACCGGCGCCCGACACGCGTTTTCATGGAGGCGATCAACAAGGGTGGGCCGGCCACCGCCACACTTCCCGGTGTCTTCGCCTCGCCGGGCGGATTGCCGATCATGATCGACGGCAAAGTCACTGGCGGAGTGGGAGTGAGCGGCGTCACCGGCGACCAGGACGAGCAATGCGCCAAGGCCGGCCTAGGAACGACATAAGAAATTGCATCCCGCTTCCAGCGTACCGCGACGCGCCTTGGCGACCTTACGCCAGCACGCGGCCGCCGAAAAACGGCATCAACGCCCGGCTCAGTGTGTGCGGCCGCTGCGAGGTGAAGATCATCTCGGCCCCGGCCTCATTACTTTCCCGGCCCGGCGACGCCAGTAGCTCGGACACGCGCCGGGCGATCGCGGGTGCCGGGTCGATCCAGTCGACCGGCCACGGCGCGAGCCGTGTCAAGCGGTCGAGCAACAGCGGAAAATGGGTGCAGGCCAGCACGACGGTGTCGGTGCGATCCTCGCCGCTGCCGACAAAGCAGGGGGTAAGCTCCGCCGCAATATCCTCGTCACGCACGTCGTTGCCGCTGAGTGCGGATTCGGCAAGTGAAGCGAGTTCTGCCGATCCCACCAGCGTCACTTCGCAGCCTTGCGCGAAATCGTCGATCAGGCGCTTGGTGTATTCGCGCTTGACGGTGCCCTTCGTGCCGAGCACCGACACGCGTTTGGTCTTCGAGCTGGCGCAGGCCGGCTTGATCGCTGGCACGGTGCCGACGAACGGCACGCTGTAGGCGTTGCGCAGATGCGACATCACGAGCGTGGAGGCGGTGTTGCAGGCAATCACCACCAGGGCAGGGGCGTGGCGGGCGATCAGCTCGCCGACCAGCGGCACCACGCGGGCGATGATCTCTTCCTCGCTGTGATGGCCATAGGGAAAGAACACGTCGTCGGCGACGTAGACGTAGTGGGCGTCGGGCCGGGCGCGGACGATCTCGCGCACGACCGTGAGGCCGCCAAGGCCGGAGTCGAAGACGAGGATTTTTGGCAGGGATGACACGCTGCGACCTTAGCCGATCTGCGGTTACCGTTAGGTTGCTTTGAGGGTGCCGGCGGGGTCATGCAGCTTGTCGACGGCGGTTACGACAATTTGGAACCATCTAAATCGGCTTGGCAAGGCCGGGAAACTGCTGGGGTGGCACCCAGGACGCACAAACGGAGGCTCGTCCGCTGCCCTTGCAGTCGATGGAAGATGGGGTGTACTGAAACGACGGACGGCCGTTCGTCCCTTGCACGCTCGCCGCCAATCGATCAGGTGGACTGAGGAAGTCGCGCAATGACTTTGATTTCAAAATCGAAGCCCGCCAGCCAGTTCACGCCCACCGCAGTCCAGTTCGGATAGGGCGGCTCACCGATCTCCTTCATGCGGATTGCGTTGACCGCCTCCCACTGTGCGGCCGGATTGGTATGGAACGTGGTCACGTCAACGACGTCGTCAAATGTGCAACCGGCAGACTTCAGCACGGCCGAGAGATTGTCGAATGCAAGCTGGACCTGCTTTTCGAAGACTGGCTCGGGCGACCCGTCATCGCGGCTGCCGACTTGGCCCGAGACGAACAGAAGGTCGCCCGAGCGGATCGCCGCCGAATAACGGTTGATCTCGTAGAGCGCCTGCCGGCCGGCAGGGAAGATTGCATCGCGTTTGGCCATGACGCCACTCCTGTTCACAGGCGAGCCCGACCTCCACGGGTCCGGCTGTTTGCATCCTACTCGAGCGATAAATTGACATACGCTCCGTATGTTTCTATTAGGCTACATACGCGGCGTATGTCAATTAGCATACGGGGCGTATGTAATTTGCGGAGATAGCGGTGGCCGCGAAGCGACGCGCGCAGATGGTGGAGGAAACCCGGGCCAAGCTCATCCAGGCCGCCCGTAAGGCTTTCGCGACCAAAGGCTATGCGGCGGCGTCGATGGACGAACTAACCGCCGAGGCCGGCCTGACGCGCGGTGCGCTCTATCACAACTTCGGCGACAAGAAGGGTCTGCTGCAGGCCGTTATCGGCCAGATCGACGCGGAAATGGTGGCGCGAATGCGCGCTGCACAAAATCAGGCGGAGACCCGGTGGCTCGGCTTTCTCGCCGAGGGCGTCGCCTATATCGAAATGGCGCTGGAGCCAGAGATCCAGCGCATCATGCTGCTAGACGGGCCGGCCGTGCTCGGTGATCCATCGCTATGGCCCAATCAGACTGCGTGTCTTCGCGCGACCATGCAAACGATCCAGGCGCTTATCGACGAAGGAACGGTGACGCCGATGGATGCGGAAGCTGCCGCGCGGCTCATCAATGGAGCGGCGCTCAACGCTTCGCTCTGGATTGCTGCGGCCGACGATCCGCACGCCGTCTTTGCAAAGGCTGTCGAGGCCTTCCGATATCTCGCGGTTGGGTTGCTGCAGACCGAGAGATGACTGTCAAGCATTCCGACGGGTGCGTAATCAGCTCTCGCCGAATACGCGCCTGAAGATCGTATCGACGTGCTTGAAGTGATAGCCGAGGTCGAACTGCTCCTCGATTTCGGCATCGCTCAGGTGCTTCTTCACGTCGTCGTCCTTTTTCAGCAGCGTCTGGAAGTCGCCTTCGCCGCGCCAGACCGGCATGGCGTTGCGCTGGACGTATTTGTAGGCGTCCTCGCGGCTGGCACCCTTCTGCGTCAGCGCGATCAGCAGCCGCTGCGAATGCACGAGACCGCCGAGGCGGTCGAGGTTCTTCTGCATGTTGGCGGGATAGATCAGGAGCTTCTCGATCAGACCGGCAAGCCGCATTAGCGCGAAGTCCAGCGTCACGGTGGCGTCCGGCCCGATCATGCGTTCGGCGGAAGAATGCGAGATGTCGCGTTCGTGCCAGAGGGCGACGTTTTCCATCGCCGGCATCGCATAGGCGCGCACCATGCGCGACAGGCCGGTCAGATTTTCCGACAGCACCGGGTTGCGCTTGTGCGGCATGGCCGACGAGCCCTTCTGGCCCTCGGAGAAGAACTCTTCGGCTTCCAGCACCTCGGTGCGCTGCAGATGGCGGATTTCGATGGCGAGCCGCTCGACCGAAGAGGCGATCACGCCAAGCGTCGCAAAATACATCGCATGCCGGTCGCGCGGGATCACTTGCGTGGAAATCGGCTCCGGCTCCAGCCCCATCGCCTTGGCGACATGCTCTTCCACGCGCGGATCGATCTGCGCAAAAGTGCCGACGGCGCCCGAAATCGCGCAGGTCGCGACCTCCTTGCGGGCGGCAACCAAGCGCTCGCGGGCACGGGAGAATTCCGCATAGGCGTAGGCCAGCTTGAGTCCGAACGTCACCGGCTCGGCGTGGATGCCATGGGAGCGCCCGATGGTCGGCGTCATCTTGTGCTCAAACGCGCGCTTCTTCAGCGCGGCCAAAACCTTGTCGAGGTCCGATATCAATAAGTCTGCGGCGCGGGTGAGCTGCACGTTGAGGCAGGTGTCGAGCACGTCGGAGGAGGTCATGCCCTGGTGAACGAAGCGGGCCTCCGGGCCGACGATTTCGGCCAGATGGGTCAGGAAGGCGATGACATCGTGCTTGGTCTCGCGCTCGATCTCGTCGATCCGCGCCACGTCGAAAGTGGCGTGCTTGGCCTTGGCCCAGATTGTCTTCGCCGCCTCCTTGGGGATCACGCCAAGTTCCGCCAGCGCATCAGCAGCATGCGCCTCGATCTCGAACCAGATCTTGAAACGCGTCTGCGGCTCCCAGATGGAGGCCATTTCCGGGCGGGTATAGCGGGGGATCATCGAAAACTCCGGACGAGCAGGGCGGGGATAAGAGGCGGATCCCGGCCGATTTGTTTTTACGCTGCGCTTTAGCAAATCGTTCCGGGCGAGGCCACCCGCACGGCGGCCGCGAGCGGGGAAAACCGGACCTTTTGCAAGGGCCTGGCCGGACGAAAACCGGGCCATCGCTACAGGCTGGCCAGCCCGCATTCCACGGCGAGCCGCACGAGCTGCGCATCCGTCCGCATGCCGGTCTTGGTCTTGATCAGATAGTGGTAGTTCTGCACGGTCTTGATGCTGAGATTGAGGTTCGAGGCGATCTGCTCGGTGGTCGCGCCGGCAGCCAATTGCCTGAGGATCTCGATTTCCCGCTCGCCCAGTTGATCGAGCACCGATCCCGAGGGGGAGAGGCTTTCCAGCGCCAGCACGTGGGCGATGTCGTCGCTCATCGCCTGTTCGCCGCGGACAAGCGAACGGATCGCCCGGATCAGCGCTGATGGGTCGGAGCCCTTCGTGACGTAGCCGTTCGCGCCGGCATTGAAGGCGGCCTTCACCTGCGCCGCCTCGCAGTGCATGCTGAAGACGAGAATGCGGGTGTCGGAGGAGCGGGCGCGAATGTTCCTGATCGCCTCGAGCCCGCTGGCGCCCGGCATCGATATGTCCATGACCACGACGTCAGGAGCGTGCGCCTTGAACGCGCGATAGGCGTCGGCGGCGTTGTCGGCCTCGGCCACGACCTGGAAATCATCCTGGTGCTCCAGCACGCGCCGATAGCCTTGCCGGACCACGGGATGGTCGTCGACGAGCAGGATCGAAATGCCTTTGGTCTGCGACGCGGTCATCAGGCTGCGAGCGGGATCGTGGCGGCCACGCTCACCCCGCGGTTCGCATCGGCGATCGACAGCGAGCCGCCGAGCGCTGTGACCCTCTCGCGAATGCCGGTCAGGCCAAAGCCGGGAGAGCGGGCCAGTTTGGCCGCATCGCCGCCGCCGTCGTCCTCGACGTGGACCAGCAGCGCGTTTTCCGCGCCGGTGCGCCGCTCGATCCGAAGCACGATCACCCGCGCCGAACTGTGCCGCAAGGAATTGGTCAGGCACTCCTGGGCGACCCGATAGGCGGTCGCAGCGACGGCGCCGCGGACGTCGGCGAGATCGCCCTTGAGATCGAGCTGGATGGTCGGCTGCGTCGCATTCCGCGAGCGCCAGCTATCGACGAGATCGACAAGGCAGGCCTCGAGCCCGAGTTCCTCGGCGGGCGGATGGCGCAAACGGTTCAACGTATCGCGCAGGCACGCCATGATGCGATGGGTGGCTTGCGAGATCATCCGCGCGTCCTGCACGACCTCGCTCTTGCCTTTTCCGTGCGCGCTGGTTGCTTCAATCGTGTTGGCGAAAGCGAGTATCGCCGTCAGGTTTTGTCCGAATTCGTCATGCAGCTCACGGGCAAGCGCCCGCCGCTCGTCGCTGCGGATTTCGAGCAGGCGCCGGGTCAGCGCGGCGCGTTCCTCCATGGACTGCGCGAGGCGGTCGCCGAGATCGCCGACGGCCTGTCCGATCATGGCAAGTTCCATCGATCGGAAGCGGGGCAGCGACGTGCTGTATTGTCCGCGCGCCATCCGCTGCAGCGCGGCGACGATCTGCTGCGCCGGCGCAAGCGTATGCGCAATTGCAAGTGAAGCAAGCAGCGCGATCGCCGCCGCCATCAGCAGGGCGACGTGGATGTTGCCGAGGATGTGCTGCCACGCGAGTGCGATGGCGGCATTTGGATCGGCAGCGGCCGAGACGCTGCCTGCGTTGGCCACGCGGGTGCTGATCGGCCGCACGACCGCAGCGTGATCCCCAAGCAGTGTCTGTGCCAAAGCCGCGAACCAGCGCGGCGGAGCTTGGCCGATCCCCTTGTTCTGGCCGCAGAGCGGTTTTTCGAACGCGCCCGCCGGCTCGAGCTGGACGCAGATGCCCGGCGAGATCAGCCCCATCGTTTCGATGGTGCGCCATTCCGGCACCGGCAGCAGTTGCTCGCGCATCCTGTTGCTGCGCAACATCAATTCGCGCCAGTAGAGCGCTTCCAGCGCCACCGAGACACGCTCGGCGGAAGCGGCCGTGGCGCGATCGACGCTGCGATGCGCGTCGATCGTTGCCCAGATAGTCGCCGCTCCCAGGCACAGGATGACCACGAGAAACAAGCGGGCGACGAGCTGAAGCACGAGGCGCATGCGATCACTCCCGAACGTGCGGATAAGCGTAACAGCACCGCCAACCCGTGCCAATGCAGTGGCTTCTAATTCGGGAAAATTTCCCAACCAACCGTGGGCATATGTCTTTGGACGCAGCCGTGACCGCTGATCTATCAAAGCCCGGGACTATTTTCGCAGGCGGCCTTTGGGCCGCGGCGCGCCATTCCAGGGAGCTGACGCAGCATGAGTGCAACGGCTGGCGCGGAGACCGCATCATCCGGCGCGGATACGTCGGAACGCAGCGTACTCCTGCTGTGGATGATTTTCACCGGGCTCTCGGTTTTCGCCGTGGTGCTCTTGTGGCGATACGGTCTGCTCCATCTGATGATCATTTCAGACCGCACCTACATTTCGAGCGTCATTGCCGTCCTCTATATCGTCACTTGCTTCCATTGCTTCTGGCGGACGCGCGCGATCGCGCGTGAAGGCGAGATCACGCGACGCTGCCGCGCGATCCTGTCGGTCCCGGGCGGCGCAAGGGGGCTGGACGAGGATGCGCGCGCCTTGCCGGGCGGGCTGGTGACGGATCACATTCGCAGCCTGGTGCAGAAGGCGAGGGCGCAGGCGGCCGGGCGCATCGACCAGACGCTGCTGCTCCGCTCGCTCGCCGACCGGCTGCGGGGCTCCAACGGATTTGGCGCGTTCGTGTCCGACACGCTGATGAAGCTCGGGCTGCTCGGCACCATCATCGGCTTCATCATCATGCTGGCGCCGATTGCCACGCTCGATGCGGCCGACAAGGTCGCGATGAAATCATCGATGGGCCTGATGAGCGACGGCATGGCGGTGGCCATGTACACGACGCTAGCCGGCCTGATCGGCTCCATCCTGGTGAAGATCCAGTACTACATGCTGGATGCCGCGACCCAGCGGGTGTTTTCCGATGCCGTCATGCTGACCGAGACGCACGTCACCCCGGCCCTGGAAAGCCATCCGGGAACGCCGGCATGATGGACGATTTCGGTCTCTATCCGCGCGAGGAGGCCTTCGATCCGCTGGGCGTCATGCTGTTCAAGGCGCTTCAGGTGATTGCGTTCCTGTTCTTCCTGGCGCTGCTCGCAGTCTCGCCGGACGCGAAGGACGGCAAGATCGATTCCAAGGCCGAGTTCATCATCACGATGGACTGGCCGGACAATCATCCCGACGATCTCGATCTGTTCGTGCAGGACCCCGCCGGCAACATCGCCTGGTATCGCCACCGCGAAGCCGGTTTCCTCACGCTCGATCGCGACGACCGCGGCGGCGCCAACAATTTCATCATCGTCAACGGCAAGAAGATTGCGTCGCCGATCAGGGAAGAGATCGTCACCGTGCGCGGCATCGTCGCCGGCGAATACACCGTCAACGTCTCGCACTTCCAGGCGACGACCGGGCAGCCCGTCGCGGTGAGCGTGAAAGTCCAAAAACTCAATCCGACCGCGCAGGTGATCTTCGACAACAAGCTGACGCTCGACCACACCGGCGAGGAAAAGACCGCGCTGCGGTTCTGGCTCGATGCCGAAGGCAAGGTGCTCGACGTTCAGCAACGGCAGAAGTCGCTGATGGAGACGTTCCGCAACGTCCGTGCCAACGGCGCGGATCTCGATCCGAAAACCGGCGTCAGGATGCCGCGTCGTGAGTAGCCTGCAATCGGTCGTCGTCACGCTCTCTGTCAGTTACGCGCTGATTGGCGCGCTGTTGCTGATTGTCCTCGTCTATGCGCGCTTGCCCTGGTCGGCCAAGGCAGTCGCCGTGGTGGTGACGAGCGCGTTCTACATCGCGAGCTTCATGGGCGTGCGCGGCCTGTTGGGGTGGGCCAGCATCGACGGGCTGCCCGCAAGCTTCAAGCTGTTGCAGGCCCGGATCGTGGAGCCGCACTCGCTGGAAGGCGATCCGGGCTCGATCTATCTTTGGGTCGAGGCGCTCGATGACGGCAACCGGCCGAGCGGTGTGCCAAGGGCCTTTCGCATTCCCTATAGCGACAAACTCGCGCAGAAGACCGACAAGGCGGCCAGTGAGATCGCCGCTGGCCGCCCGCAGGGCGGTCGCGCCGCCGACTTTGGCGATGGCGGGGGCAGCCTGCTTGGGGCGGCCCGGGAGTACATCATGCCCACGGCGATCATCGATACGTCGGGAGGCGACCCCTCCACGGGTGGGGGATTGGCCGCGGCTCCCCGCGACGGCGACGGCATATCGTTTACGCCGCTGCTCCCGCCGCGGATGCCACCCAAGGACGAGCAGTAGGCCTGGGGCGGGATGCGACGGGCCCCGGGAGGTAGTCAGTCACGGATTATTGACTGACAGATATTGAAATCTGTCAGCGAGAGATGCTATATCCATTGCCGACGCCGGTATCGGGCGTCACCCGGCTCGTTGGCCCTGAGCCCGGGGACTTGCAAAGGACTACGCCAATGACTGCCCATCTCATTCATCTCACCGCCCAACTCCAGCGCTGGCTCAATCAGAGCGTCGCCCGCCATCTGGCCGCCCAGGCCGAGCGGCTGGAACCGGTGAAACATTAATCCGCCAAAGGATTTACAAGGCGGATTGCAAGGGAATTAGAATGACCACCCGTCCCATCGTTTCGCAGGTGCGCGCATGAACGAAGTCGTGGTTCTGACCCCCGAACGAATCCTGGAGGTCACCGAGGACGTCTTGCGCCGCTACGGGCTCGCCAAGGCAACGGTGGTGGACGTCGCCCGCGCGCTGGATGTCAGCCACGGCAGCGTCTACCGCCATTTCCCCAGCAAGGCCTCGCTGCGCGAGGCGGTGGCCAAGCGCTGGCTCGACCGTCTCAGCGCGCCTCTCCTGAAGATCGCAGAAGCTTCCGGCCCGGCGCCCGCCCGGCTGGAGAAGTGGCTGCGCACGATGTTCTCGATCAAGCACAAGCGGCTCGGCGATGACCCCGAGATGTTTGCGACCTACCTGGCGCTGGCGCGCGAGGCCTGCAGATCCGTGAGCTGCCACAAGGACTGCCTGGTCGATCAGATTGCCCGGATCCTCTCCGAAGGCGTGAAGCAGGGTGAGTTCGAGGTCGCAGACGTCAAGGTTTCGGCGCGCGCCATTTTCGATGCCACCAGCCGCTTCCACCATCCCGCGCATGCCGAGGAATGGAACGAGCCGGGTGCCCCGGCGCGGATCGATGCGCTACTGGCGCTTTTGCTCAAGGGCCTGGAAGCGCCGCGCAAGCACTGACGATCCTTCTGAAACCGAGCTGAGGCCAAGCCCCGGGGCCGCGGTGTTCTGTCTTGTGAGAGCAGCGGCCATGCCAAGATCAAATGCGGAGTTCGCATGTTGAACCATCTCGGACGTCGCTGGACCGCGCACTGCGGAACAGGTCTTGAGCTCAGTCGCGGGTCATCGCGATCAACTTGAAGTCCTTGTCGAGCTTGACGTCGTACTGACCGTCCTTGCATTTGGCGTCATCGACTTCGAAGTAGCCGCTGGCTTCGGTCTCCTTTTCCATCTTGCCGCCCGTGCAGCCAAGGACTTCCAAAGCAGCCTTGATTTTCTCGGCCTCTGCCGGTGTCACTGGGGTGTCAGCAAGCGCGAAGGTGCTGCTTACAAGTGCTACTGCGAACGCCGTCAAGAAGGGCTTCATCTGTGCATTCTCCAATCCAGCAGATGAACCAGCTTAAGCCAAGTCTGTTCCAACCGAAAGGCGTCAGGAGAGGCTGACCCATCACGCCATGGGCGTCGCGGGCTAGAATTGAGCGGTGGCCTAGCTTGCTTGCGCGGCTCTTCTAAGCGTTAGCACATGGACCGCAGTAACGATGACTGAGAACAGCAGCAAACCTATTTCGGCGCCGTGAACCCTTTTCCGAAGCGTAAGTTGAGGCGCCCCAAATTAGCAATCGAACTGCGCAAGCGGCTCGTTGTTTGATATCCATCAAGGCGCGCGCAGGCACGGGCGCGATGATGGATCGGGAGGAGACGCGTGCGGCTGGCCATTTTTGCCGATATCCATGCCAACCGGCAGGCGTTCAGCGCGTGCCTCGATTTCGCGCGCGCCCGCGGCGCGGAACGGATCGTCTGTCTCGGCGATGTCGTCGGCTATGGCGCCGATCCGGAATGGGCGCTCGATACCGTGATGGGCCTGGTTGATGACGGCGCCATCGCCGTGATCGGCAACCACGATCAGGCGATCAGCACCCCGTCGGAGACGATGAACGCGGAGGCCCAGGCTGCGATCGAGTGGACCCGCGGCAGGCTCAGCGCGCCGCAACGGCGTTTTCTTGCCGAGTTGCCGCTGACGCGGCAGGAAGACGATCGCCTTTACGTACATGCCGAGGCATCGCATCCGGCACGATGGCATTATGTGCGCAGCAGTACGGACGCCGCGCGCAGCATCGAGGCGACCGAAGTCCATGTCACCTTCTGCGGACACATCCACCGGCCGGCGCTCTATTCGATGTCATCGGCGGCGAAGATGACGAGTTTCGTTCCAACATCCGATGTGCCGGTGCAATTGCTCGGCGGCCGGCGCTGGCTCGCTGTGCTCGGCTCGGTCGGGCAGCCGCGCGACGGCGATCCTGCGGCTGCGTTTGCGATGCTCGATACGTCATCGCGCGAGATCACCTATTGCCGCGTGCCGTACGACGTCGAAGCGGCAGCAGACCGCATCCGCGCCAACGGGCTGCCGCGCTGGCTGGCCGATCGCCTGTTGGTCGGGAGGTGAGGGGATGGCGAAGCCTGCAAGCGTACCTGGCGCCGAACTCGACGGCTTCACGATCGGCGAGCACGTTCACCAGGGTGGTATGGCGACGCTGCGGGCGGTGGCGCATCCCGGGTCACGGTGCCGCTGTTGAAGGTTCCGCGGGTTGCCGGCGGTGGCGCCGACGCTCGGGTGCGCTCACTCGAGAGTCTGGACGGGCGGCAGCGCTGTTCTGGCGGAACGCGGCGGGTTCGGCACGGGATAGCTGGTGACGCGGCTGCTCCGTTCGGCTTGACCGGCGGAATTGGATGCGGGGCCTACCGCTTCCGCCCTGGCGCCTCGCACGCTGTCCCTTGAGGACTGTCTGCGGTGCCGCGACGAGCGCGAGCCTTCCAGTCCCCACGAGCGCGATATCGAAGGCCCGGCCGTATAGCCGACGAAGGCGCCGGCGACAGCCCCGACCGGGCCCAGCACGACGGCGCCGGCCACGGCCCCGAGGGCCGCGTCGCCCGCGCGCTGCGCGAGCGCGGCAGAGGGAGCGAGTACCAGGAGCATTGCGGCTGTGATTAAGGCCTTGGTCATATTTCTGTCCCGTCCGTGGAAGGCGGGATGCTGGTCCGCGTTTATGGCGAGATGCGTCAAGCTTTGTGGCCACAGCATGGACTTTCGGGTTCCATCGCTGCTGCGCGCCGGGTGTGGCTTTCCTGCCAGCTCTTTAAGTGTTTCGACGACATCGTCATCCCTGCGTTCCGCAGGTGCGACATTGAAGTGGCTAGACCGCTTCGCCGCGCGCCAGCGCCGCCGCGTTGCGGATCGCGGATATGTTGGCCTTGTAGCTGTCCACGGTGCCGCCCTTGAACACCGCGGAGCCCGCGACCAGCGCATTGGCGCCGGCTGCGGCCAACTGGCCGGCGACATCAGGACCGACGCCGCCATCGACCTCGATGTCGATCGGACGGCCCGCGGCCATCGCCCTGACATCACTGACCTTGCCGAGCGCGGATTTGATGAAAGTCTGGCCGCCGAAGCCGGGATTGACCGACATCACAAGCACCAGGTCGATCAGGTCGATGACATATTCGATCGCACCCGCCGGCGTGCCCGGGTTGAGCGAGACGCCGGCCTTCTTGCCGAGCGCGCGGATCGCCTGCAGCGAGCGATGCAGATGCGGGCCGGCCTCGGCATGGACGGTGATGTGATCGCAGCCGGCCTTTGCAAACGCCTCGAGGTAGGGGTCACAGGGCGAGATCATCAGATGCGCGTCAAAGATCTTCTTCGTATGCGGGCGCATCGCCTTGATGACGTCGGGGCCGTAGGAAATGTTCGGCACGAAATGTCCGTCCATCACGTCGAGATGGATCCAGTCGGCGCCCGCCGCGTCCACAGCGCGGACTTCCTCGCCGAGCTTGGCGAAATCCGCAGCCAGGATCGACGGTGCGATGACCAGGGGACGCGACGCAAATTGCTGGGACATGTGCGCTTTCCCAAATCTCTTCGAGGGGCGAAACGGCCCCGCGTAACATGCAGGAGGGCCGGGGGCAATGAGCCTGGGGACGTCTCCTGTGGGCGGAAAAATCTGCCGCGGCGGGCATCTATTGCCGGGCTGAGCGGACGGGAAGGGGTGAAGGAAAGCCCGGTTTTATTGGCTTTTTCTTCATGGCACGGCGCTTGCTGAGGAAGGAAACACGTTCGGCCGCTGACTGCGGCGTTGTTGGAGTTCCGCCATGTTCTTTGCTCTGGGCGCCGCGTCATCGGCCATCGATGCCCTCAAGGCGCTCGCGTCGTCGAAGTCATCAGCGCCGTCTACCGGCGTCAGCCAGAAGTCGGCAAGCCCATTCGATCTGTTGTCCTCGAGCTCGTCGGCTTCGGTCGGCCAGGGTTCCGGATCCGGCGGCGGCGGCTCGCAGATATCGCCGCAGACCATGAGCGCGCTGCTTGCTGCTCAGAGCCAGTCCAGCTCGAATGTATCGTCGCTGTCGATGCGCTCAAATTCGCTGAAGGAATGGTTCGCCAAGGTCGACAGCGACGGTGATGGCAAGATCAGCAAATCGGAGTTCGAGGCGCTCGGCGCCGCCGACGCCAACAAGACCGCCCAAGCCGGCAATGCTTTCGGCAAGCTCGATACGGATGGCGACGGTTCGATCAGCCTCAAGGAACTGGCATCGGCGTTGAAGGCCGGCAAGGACCATCACCACGATCGTGATAAAGCCGCCGATGGCGACGGAGCAAGTTCCGATCCGTTCTCGCAGACCTTGCAGGGTGCTTCCACTACATCCGTCACCAACAGCGACGGTTCGGTGACGACGTCGCTGACCTATGCGGACGGATCGAAGGTAACGATGACGTCGGCCGCGAGCGGAAGCTCGTCGAGCGCCGCGACATCGTCCTACAATTTCATCGAGCAGATGATCCAGCGCGAAGCCAAGGCGATTGCATCGGGCGCCACCGCATCGCTCTCGCTCAGCGCCTGACCACAGACCCGGCGGGATCCTTCGGATTGCGGTAGTTCTTTGCTTGAGCATGGTCTCCTCGGAAAGCCGGTACCCACTTTTCCGGACCATGCTCTAACCGAAACGATCGCCCCACGCCGGGAGCGCACCAGGAAAGGGTAGCGCGGCCGCGCCGTATACGCCGCGCGCGATTGCGCGCGCGACCGTATTGGCGGCCACCATGCCGAGTTCGGTGAGGCCGAACAGTGGATCGATCGGTTTCTTGCCGGTCGCGGCGGCAAACACCACGTCGCCGTCCAGCGGCGCATGCACGGGATAGATAGCGCGCGCCATGCCGGTTTGCGCGATCATCGCGAGCCGCCTGGCCTGCGGTTTGGTCAGCACCGCATCAGTGACGACGACCACCAGCGTGGTGTTCTGCGACGGAGCAGCTAACGGCGCGCCCTTGAGGCGGGCTCTCAGCATATCGGGCGTGAACGAGGGCGGCAGTCCTCGCCCGCCAAACTCGTTGTTCTTCTCGAACGGCGCCGCCCAGAACCACGGGCCGTCGCCGACCGTCACGCTGCCCACCGCATTGACCACCGCGAGCGCGCCGACGGTCACGCCGCCGCCGGTCTGTGCCGAAGCGGAGCCGAGGCCGCCCTTGAAATTGGCAGTGGTCGCGCCGAGGCCTGCGCCGACGCTGCCGAGCGCGAAATCGGCAGTCGCCGCATTGGCCGCGGCGTAGCCGAGATCGCGATAGGGGGGAAAGCGGCCCCATGCCTTGTTACCGCCGTTGAGCAGATCGAAGCAGATCGCGCCCGGAACGATCGGGATGACCGCGTCACGGATGCGAAAACCGCGCCCCTGTTCGGCAAGCCAGGCCTGCACGCCGCCGGCGGCATCCAATCCGAGCGCCGAGCCGCCGGCAAGCGTGATGCCGTCGATTGCCTCGACGGTGCTCTCAGGGCTGAGCAGCGCTTCCTCGCGGGTGCCTGGACCGCCGCCGCGCACGTCGATCGAGGCCACCGCGGGCGAGTCGAACAGGATCGCGGTGACGCCGGAAGCGACGTTTGCGTCGTGGGCGTGGCCGACGCGAACGCCGGAAATATCGGTCAGCAGATTTTTCAAAGCGCCGGTCCGTGGGGCTACATTCGCCTGGAGCGTTCGATCACGCATATATCAGCCGCAGCGCTGCTTCAACTGGCCAGCGCCAACCGGATCATCCGGGCAAGCTCGGACTTGCGATAGGGCTTTGCCAGCAGCAGCACGCCGGAATCCAGGCGGCCGTGATGGACGATAACGTTTTCGGTATATCCCGAGGTGTAGAGTGTCTTGAGGTCAGGCCGGCGCTTCAACGCTTCGTCGACGAGCTGGCGGCCGTTCATGATGCCGGGCATGATCACATCGGTAAACAGCAGATCGACGTTCGGGACGTCGTCGATGATGCGCAACGCATCGGAAGCGTTGGCTGCCTCCAGGGTGGTGTAGCCCAGGCTCTCGATCTGGGTGATCACATAGCGCCGCACCAGCGCATCGTCCTCCACGACGAGGACAGTTTCGTTGCCGCCCTCGATATTCCCGAGACCAGTGCAGCGGCGATGGGAGCGGCCCGGCCGCAGGGCGCTGTCGTTCCGGGGGCAGCGCTCTAGCAGTCTTACCGCTCGGCGCGTCGCAGACCATTGCCATCGAGGGCAGCCTCGATGAGCGAAACCGGATCGGCGCCAAACTGCCGTTGCGACAACGGAACCGACAGGCGGCAAACGAGACCTTCCGGGCGCCAGTCGAATTCCGCGCGGCCACCAAGTTGCGACTCGATGCTGGCGATGACGCTTCTGGTTCCGAACCCTCGCGACACCGGCTTCTCGACATGTGGCCCGCCAGTCTCCGACCATATGATCTTGAGAAGGCCCGCCTGATCCTCCCAACACACCGACAGCCGGCCCGACAGCGCAGACAGCGCGCCGTACTTCGCCGAATTGGTGACGAGCTCGTGCAGTGCCAGCGCAACCGTCTGAGCCGTCGCCGGCTCGAGATGGATCTCCGGGCCGGACAAGTCGATCTGGTCGCCGGTGGAGTAGGGCGCCAGCTCCTCATCGATCAGTTTGCGTATTTCGGCGCCCTGCCAGCTCGAGAGCGAGAGCACGGTGTGCACGCGCGCAAGCGCATTGATCCGTCCTTCGACGGAACGGACGTAGCTCTTCACATTGTCGCCGCGCGTCAATCGGACGATGGATTGCGCGAGTGCCAGCGCGTTCTTGGCGCGGTGGTCGACCTCCCGCGCCAGCAGGCTTTGCCGCTCCTCGGCCTGCTTGCGTTCGGTGATGTCGACGGTGACGCCGCTGACGCGGATGACGCGGCCGCCCTTGTCGGTGCTTGCCGCCGCCGTTCCCGCGCACCAGCGCACCTCGCCATTCGGCCGGATGATGCGGAATTCCGCTTCGTATGATTTCGCGCCCCGGGCGAAGCTGGCCCACGCCTCGTGCAATTCATGAACGTCGTCAGGGTGAAGCAGCGCCTGGATATTGGCCGGCGTCAGTTCGAACTTGCCGGGATCGACGCCGAGGATCTGATACTGGCCTTCGTCCCACATAAAGTCGCCATTGACCCAGTCCCAGTCCCAGGAGCCCATCTTGCCGGCCGCGATCGCCAGACTGCGGCGCTGCTCGCTTTCCAGAAGCCTGGCGTGCGATTCCTCGAGTTCGGCGGTGCGCGCGCGAACCCGGTCCTCGAGTTCGACGTTGAGCCGTTCGAGCTGGCGCGTTTTGCGATAGAGCTCCGCGAACACCTTGATCTTGGCGCGCAACACTTCGGGCACCACAGGCACCGGAACGTAGTCGACCGCGCCCATCTCATAGCCGCGCAGCCGGTCGATGTCGCTGACCTGGATCGCGGAGATGAAGATCATCGCCGTCTTCTGGAAGCGGGGATGTTCGCGGATCATGGCGGCGAGCTCGAACCCGTCGAGTTCCGGCATGCAGACATCGACCAGGATGATGGCAACATCGTTCTTGAGCAGGAATTCGAGCGCTTCGCGCCCGGACGAGGCCTTGACCAGGTTCTCGCCGAGTTCTTTCAGGATGACCTCATAGGCGAGCAGCTTCGCCGGCTGATCGTCAACCAGAAGAATGTTTACCTTCTCTTGATCCATCATCTGCTTACGCCGATCAGCGGTGTAACCACATTCGGATGGCGAGCAGCAACTGCTCGGTATTGACGGGTTTGGCGAGATAGTCCGAAGCGCCGGCTTCGAGGCATTTCTCGCGGTCGCCCTTCATCGCCTTGGCGGTCAGCGCAATGATCGGCAGGCGGCTGAAGGACGGATTTTCGCGGATGACACCGATGGTCTGATATCCGTCCATCTGCGGCATCATGATATCCATCAGCACGATTGCGATATTTGGATTTGATTCGACCAGAGCGATGGCCTCGTGGCCCGTCGTCGCGGTCAGCACCTTCATCCCGCGCCGCTCGAGAACGCTTGATAGCGCGAAAATGTTGCGGGCGTCGTCGTCAACCAGAAGCGCGGTCTTGCCAACAAGATCCTCATCGGAGCTATTGAGCTTTTCGAGCATTCTCTGCTTCTCGACGGGCAATTCCGTGATCACACGGTGCAAAAACAGCGACGTTTCGTCGAGCAGGCGTTCCGGCGATTCGACGCCTTTCACCACGATGCTTCTCGCCATGGTGTGAAGTTCCGCATCCTCCTCGGCCGAAAGTTCCCGGCCCGTGAACACCACGACCGGCACGTTCGATAGAGTTTCGTCTTTGCGAAGCCGGTCAAGCACCTCGAACCCGCTCATGTCAGGCAATCGCAGATCGAGCACGACACAGTCGCAGGGCTGGTTCCGCAACGTCGACAAGGCATCGGCGCCAGTGTCGGCGGTGAGGATCTCGATGTCGTCATGGCCGAGCAACTCGGTGATGCTCATCTGCTCTGCGGCATTGTCCTCCACGATCAGCAGGCGCTTGCGGCGGGGCTTGGCGTATTCCTTGATCTGCGACAGCGCCGCGCTGACGCCCTCGGTCGTCGTCGGCTTGTTTACGAAGGAAAACGCGCCGCGCGCCAGCGCATGCTGGCGGTCTTCGTCGAGCGTGATGATCTGCACCGGAATGTGCCGCGTCAGCGGACTGTGCTTGAGTTGGCTCAGCACGGTCCAGCCCAGCATGTCAGGCAGGAATACGTCGAGTGAAACCGCTGTCGGCTGGAACTGCTTGGCGAGCTCGAGCGCTTCGGCGCCGCGGCTCGCGACCAGCACCTTGAAGCCCTTGTCGCGGGCCAGATCGATCAGCACCCGCGCATAATGCGGATCGTCCTCGACGATCAGGAGGATGTTGTCCCCCGGCGCGAGATCGAGACGGTCGTCCGGCAATTGCTCGACGACCCGCTCCTGCGTCGAGGTGGCTTGCAGCGCTGGCACGGGCGTGAATGGTGACGGAGCGGCGATGCGCGGCGCGATCGTGGGGCCGGAATATTTCAGCGGCAGATAAAGCACGAAGGTGCTGCCCTTGCCGGGTGCGCTGCGCAGATGGATTTCGCCGCCGAGCAGGCTCGCGAGCTCGCGGCTGATCGCAAGGCCGAGACCGGTGCCGCCGTATTTCCGGCTGGTGCCGGCGTCCGCCTGCTGGAATGCTTCGAAGATCAGTTTCTGCTTCTCCAAGGGAATGCCGATGCCGGTATCCGTCACTTCGAAGGCGACGACGGCGGGGGCGTGATTGAGGATCGGGTGTTCGGCGCTCCAGCCGCCGACGGCGGCCGAAACGTTCAGCTTCACGCCGCCTTCCGCGGTGAACTTGAACGCGTTCGACAGCAGGTTCTTCAGCACCTGCTGCAGCCGCTTGGAGTCGGTGACCAGGCTGCGGGGAAGATTCTCGTCGACATTGATGTTGAACGAGAGGTGGCGGTTTTCGGCCTCGTGCTTGAACGGGCGGCCGACGGTCTCCAGCAGGCTCGACGTCAGGATTTCCTCGGCATCGACCGTCACCGTGCCGGATTCGATCTTCGACAGGTCGAGGATGTCGCTGATCAGGTTGAGAAGATCGGTGCCGGCGCCGTGGATGGTGCGGGCGAACTCGACCTGCTTCGGCGACAGATTGCCGTCGGGGTTTTCGGTGAGCTGCTGGCCGAGGATCAGGATGCTGTTGAGCGGCGTGCGCAGCTCGTGCGACATGTTGGCGAGGAATTCGGACTTGTACTTCGATGTCAGCGCAAGTTCCGTTGCTTTTTCCTCAAGCGCGCGTCGTGCTTGTTCGATTTCCTGGTTCTTGCGTTCCACCTCGACGTTGCGTTCGGCGAGCTGCTGGGCCTTCTGTTCGAGCTGTTCGTTGGTCTGCTGCAATTCCTTCTGCTGCGTCTGCAGTTCACCTGCGAGCTGCTGGGATTGCTTCAACAGGCCCTCGGTTTGCATCGTGGCCTCGATCGAGTTGAGCACGATGCCGATGCTGTCGGTCAATTGTTCGAGGAAGGTCATCTGCGACGTGGTGAACGGGCCGATCGAGGAAAGCTCGATCACGGCCTTCACCTGGTTCTCGAACAGCACCGGAAGCACGACGATATTCTTCGGGATCACGCGTAGCAGCGCCGAATTCACCGGCGCCGTATCGCTAGGGATGTCCGACACCAGCCGCTGGCGCTTGTCCATGGCGCATTGGCCGATCAATCCTTCGCCGAACTGAATGACTTGCGGATGCGGATGGGCACCGTCGCCGGCATAGGGGGAGAGCAGGCGCAATTGCGGCGTCTCGGCATTCTCCACCTGGTAGATCGCGCCCATATGCGCGTTGACGAGCGGCGCCAGTTCAGTCAACAGCAGCCGGCCGACGGTGGACAGTTCGCGCTGGCCCTGCAACATGTTGGTGAATCTTGCGAGGTTTGTCTTCAGCCAGTCCTGTTCGGTGTTCACCTGGGTGGTGAGCCGCAGGTTGCCGATCATCGTGTTGATGTTGTCTTTGAGTTCGGCCACTTCGCCGCGGGCGTCGACCTGAATCGAGCGGGTCAGGTCGCCCTTGGTCACGGCGGTTGCCACCTCGGCGATCGCGCGCACCTGCGAGGTCAGGTTGGCGGCGAGCAGGTTGACGTTGCCGGTGAGGTCCTTCCAGGTGCCGGCCGCGCCGGGCACGTTGGCCTGGCCGCCGAGCCGCCCCTCGACGCCGACTTCGCGCGCCACGCTGGTCACCTGATCGGCAAAGGTCGCGAGCGTCTCGGTCATGTTGTTGATGGTGTCGGCAAGGGCTGCGACTTCGCCCTTCGATTTCACCGTCAGGTTCTGCTTCAGGTCGCCGTTGGCGACCGCCGTCACCACCTTGACGATGCCGCGGACCTGTTCCGTCAAATTCGCCGCCATGAAGTTGACGGTGTCGGTGAGGTCCTTCCAGGTGCCGGCGACGCCCGGGACCTGCGCCTGACCGCCGAGCTTGCCCTCGGTGCCGACCTCGCGCGCCACGCGCGTCACTTCGCCGGCAAAGGCGTTGAGCTGGTCGACCATCGTGTTGATGGTGTTCTTCAGTTCGAGAATTTCGCCCTTCACGTCCACGGTGATCTTGCGCGACAGGTCGCCGCGCGCCACGGCGGTCGTGACTTCCGCGATGTTGCGGACCTGCGTGGTGAGGTTGGCCGCCAGCAGGTTGACGTTGTCGGTCAGGTCCTTCCAGGTGCCGCCGACGCCCGGCACCACGGCCTGGCCGCCGAGCCGCCCCTCGGTGCCGACCTCGCGCGCCACGCGCGTCACTTCGGCCGCGAAGGAGCGTAGCTGCTCGACCATCGTATTGAGGGTGTCCTTCAGCAGCAGGATCTCGCCGCGGACGTCCACCGTGATCTTCTTGGAGAGGTCGCCGCCGGCGATCGCGGTCGCGACCTCGGCGATGTTGCGGACCTGTGCCGTCAGGTTCGAGGCCATGAAGTTGACGTTGTCGGTCAGGTCCTTCCAGGTGCCGGCGACTTCAGGCACCTGGGCCTGGCCGCCGAGCTTGCCTTCGGTACCGACCTCGCGCGCCACGCGCGTCACTTCCGAGGCGAAGGCGTTGAGCTGGTCCACCATCGTGTTGACGGTGTTCTTCAGTTCGAGAATCTCGCCCTTGACGTCGACCGTGATCTTCTTCGACAGGTCGCCCTTCGCCACCGCCGTGGTCACCTCGGCGATGTTGCGGACCTGGCCGGTCAGGTTGCCGGCCATCGAGTTGACGTTGTCGGTGAGGTCCTTCCAGGTGCCGGCGACACCGGGCACGTTGGCCTGGCCGCCGAGCCGCCCCTCGGTACCGACCTCGCGAGCCACGCGGGTCACTTCGCCCGCAAAGCGGTTGAGCTGGTCGACCATCGTGTTCAGCGTTTCCTTGAGCTGCAGGATTTCGCCGCGCACGTCGACCGTGATTTTTCGCGAGAGGTCGCCGCCGGCAATCGCGGTCGCCACTTCCGCGATGTTGCGCACCTGCGCGGTGAGGTTGCCCGCCATCGAATTCACGGAGTCGGTGAGGTCCTTCCAGGTGCCGGCGACGCCGGTCACCTGGGCCTGGCCGCCGAGCTTTCCGTCGGTGCCGACCTCGCGCGCCACGCGCGTCACTTCGGATGCAAAGGCGTTGAGCTGGTCGACCATCGTGTTGAGCGTTTCCTTCAACTGAAGGATTTCGCCCGAGACGTTCACGGTGATCTTCTTCGACAGGTCGCCCTTGGCCACCGCGGTCGCGACCTCGGCGATGTTGCGGACCTGGCCGGTGAGATTGCTGGCCATCGAGTTGACGCTGTCGGTGAGATCCTTCCACGTGCCGGCGACGCCGCGCACCAGCGCCTGGCCGCCGAGCTTGCCTTCGGTGCCGACTTCGCGGGCCACGCGCGTCACTTCGCCGGCAAAGGCGTTGAGCTGGTCCACCATGGTATTGATGGTGTCCTTCAGCTCCAGAATTTCGCCGCGGACGTCCACCGTGATCTTTTTCGACAGGTCGCCATTGGCGACCGCGGTCGTCACCTCGGCGATGTTGCGGACCTGCGCCGTCAGGTTGGAGGCCATCGAGTTGACGCTTTCAGTGAGGTCCTTCCAGGTGCCGGCGACGCCGAGCACGTTGGCCTGACCGCCGAGCCGTCCCTCGGTGCCGACTTCGCGCGCCACGCGCGTCACTTCGCCGGCAAAGGCATTGAGCTGGTCGACCATGGTGTTGAGCGTTTCCTTCAACTGAAGGATTTCGCCCGAGACGTTCACGGTGATCTTCTTGGAAAGGTCGCCGCCGGCGATGGCGGTCGCGACATCGGCGATGTTGCGGACCTGCGCCGTCAGGTTGGAGGCCATGAAGTTGACGTTGTCGGTGAGGTCCTTCCAGGTGCCGGCCACACCAGGCACTTGGGCCTGGCCGCCGAGCTTGCCTTCGGTGCCGACCTCGCGCGCCACGCGCGTCACTTCTGATGCGAACGAGTTGAGCTGGTCGACCATCGTGTTGATGGTGTCCTTCAGCTCGAGGATTTCGCCGCGGACGTCGACCGTGATCTTGCGCGAGAGGTCGCCGCGGGCGACAGCGGTAGTGACGTTGGCGATGTTGCGGACCTGTGCGGTGAGGTTGCCGCACATCGCGTTGACGGAATCGGTCAGATCCTTCCAGGTGCCGGCGACGCCGGGAACGATCGCCTGGCCGCCGAGCTTGCCGTCGGTGCCGACTTCGCGGGCTACGCGCGTCACTTCGGAAGCGAAGGAGCGGAGCTGGTCGACCATCGTGTTGATGGCTTCCTTGAGCTGCAGGATCTCGCCGCGGACGTCGACCGTGATCTTCTTCGACAGGTCGCCATTGGCGACCGCAATGGTCACCTCGGCGATGTTGCGGACCTGGCCGGTGAGGTTGTTGGCCATCGAGTTGACGCTCTCGGTCAGATCTTTCCAGACGCCGGTCACTTCCGGCACCTGGGCCTGGCCGCCGAGCTTGCCCTCGGTGCCGACTTCGCGCGCCACGCGCGTCACTTCCGAGGTGAACACGCCAAGCTGCTTGATCATCGTGTTGACGATGGTGGCAGACTGCAGAAATTCGCCGCCCAGCGGGCGGCCGTCGACGTCGAGTTGCACGGTCTGCAGCAGATCGCCCTGTGCCACCGCGGCGACCGCGCGCGTGACTTCGCGGGTTGGCCACAGCAGGTCGTCGATCAGCGTGTTGACCGAGCCTTCCATGTCCGCCCACGAGCCGCTCGTGAGGTCGAACTTGACGCGCTGGCGCGTCTTGCCTTCGCGGCCGACTACCTGGCCGACGTGCTCCAGTTGCTGCGCCATTCGCTGGTTGGAGGCGACGATTTCGTTGAAGGTGTCGGCAATCTTGCCCTCGATGCCGAGATGATCGCCGGTCATGCGTACCGAGAAATCGCCGGCGCGCATTGCCTGCAATGCGTGCAAAAGATCTTGCATCGGATCGGACGTGCCGTTGGCGGGAGGTGGCTTGGGTTTGGCGACCCGGCGAGCGGAGGGAGATGCTCCAGGGGAAAGATCACTCATGGTGTCTCCTCGGCCAGTTCGCAAAATCTCATTGGCTGAGATGCAATTTCACGAATAGACCCGCTGCCCCGCGGCAGATCAAGTTGGAATAACGGTTTAGGTCGTGAAATCAATGACATGGAACTCAGCCCCAACCCTCCACAATGCCGCGGGAACCCAATCGTTCCAGCCGGTTAAAAATTATTTGGAACCGAAAATAAAAACGCCCCGGTAGGCCGGGGCGTTTTGATGTTGTGATCGCCGCCGATCGACGAAGGGATCAGGAGCCCTTCGGATTGATCTCGGTGTAGTTGCCCTTGGCGTCCCACTTGTAGACGACGTAGTCGATCACCTTGATGTCGCCCTTGGCATCGAAGCCCAGCTTGCCGAGCACGGTGTCCCATTCGCCGGCCTTGATGGTCTCCATGACCTTCTTCGGTTCGGTGGTCTTCGCCTTCGCCACGGCCTGCGACCAGACCTGCATCGCAGCGTAGGTGTAGAGGGTGTAGCCCTCGGGATCGATGTTCTTGCCTTTGAACTTCTCGACGATCGCCTTGGCGGTTGCCTTGTTGCGGGGGTCGGGACCGAAGGTGAACAGCGTGCCTTCGCCGGCCGGGCCCGTGATGGAGGCGAATTCCTTGTCGTTCAGGGCATCGCCCGCCATCAACACCGTCTTGAGACCCTGATCGCGCATCTGGCGCAGGATCAGACCGGCTTCCTGATGGTAGCCGCCGACAAACACCAGGTCGATGTTGTCGCGCTTCAGCCGCGACACGATCGAGTTAAAGTCCTTGTCGCCCTTGTTGTAGGACTCGAACATCTTCTCGGTGACGCCGGCCTTGTTGAGCGCCTTCTTAGTTTCGTCGGCAAGGCCCTTGCCGTAAGTCGTCTTGTCGTTGAGGATGGCGACGTTCTTGCCCTTGTAGTTCTTGACGATGTAGTCGGCGGCAACCAGGCCCTGCTGGTCGTCGCGGCCGCAGACGCGCGCCACGTTCCACAGCTTGCGCTCGGTGAACAACGGGTTGGTCGAGGCCGGGGTGATCTGCAGCACGTTGCCGTCGGCGTAGGCTTCCGACGCCGGGATCGACGACGACGAGCAGAAGTGACCGGCAACGAACGGGATTTTCGCGCTGGCGAATTTTTCCGCGATCGAGCGCGCCTGCTTCGGGTCGCAGGCATCGTCGCCGACCTGCAGCGCCAGCTTCTTGCCGAGCACGCCGCCGGCGGCGTTGATGTCGGCCACGAATTGTTCGGCACCGTTCTTCATCTGCCGGCCGAATGCGGATTCGCCGCCCGTCATCGGGCCCGCCACTGCGATGGAGATGTCCTGCGCCAGCGCCGTTGTCGACAGCGCCAGCGATGCGCCCAATGCCAGGCCGATGAGTTTCAGTGATTTCATGAGGTGTCCTCGCAGGTCAGTCGATTTCAGGAAGCACCCGGCAGGCCGGGTACCAAAATCACGCCTATTGTCGGCTGATTTTACGGCGAAGTCATCGGCAAATTTCGGGCAAATCCACGATCGGTTCGCCGCATCTTGCCGCAGCACGCAACCAAGGGTGCGCCGGGGGCGGGTGGGACCGCTACTCCCGGCGGCCGCCCTCCAGATAGGCGGCGCGGATTTCCGGCCGCTGCAGCAATTCGCTGCCGGTTCCGGACAGCGTGATCAGGCCGTTGACCATGACATAGCCGCGATGGGCCAATTTCAGCGCGTGGTTGGCGTTCTGCTCCACGATCAGCACGGTCAGGCCGTCCTGCCGGTTCAGGGTCCGGATCGCATCGAAAATCTGCCGCGCGATCAGGGGCGCCAGCCCCAGCGACGGCTCGTCCAGCATCAACAGGCGGGGCCGGCTCATCAGGGCCCGGCCGATCGCCAGCATCTGCTGCTCGCCGCCGGACAACGTGCCGCCGCGCTGGGTCATGCGTTCCTTGAGCCGCGGGAACAGCGCGAAGACGCGTTCCAGGCCGCTCGCCCGGTCGGCCTCGCTTGAGTCGGTGGCGTCGGCGCCCATCTGCAGGTTTTCCGCCACGCTCATGCGCGGGAAAATCCGGCGGCCTTCGGGCGACTGGGCAATCCGCAGCCGCGCAATCTCATGCGTCGGCACGCCGGTGATATCCCGGCCGTCGAACTCGATGCGGCCCGCGCGGGCACGGGGCCGGCCGAAGATCGTCATCATCAGCGTCGACTTGCCGGCGCCGTTGGCGCCGATCAGCGCGACGATCTCGCCGGCGTTGATGTCGAGGTCGACGCCCTTCAGCGCCTCGATCTTGCCGTAGGCCGCCCGCAGCGAGCGGATCGCGAGCAGGGGGTGAGTCATGACCCGCTCCCTTCTTCGCCCGGCGCGAGCCTGTCGGTTCTCCCTCCCCCTGGAAGGGACACCTTCCATGGGGTGGTGGGGGACTTGTCGCGCGGCTCGCTCACGTTCCGCTCTCCATCACCGCGATGGCTTCCTCCTCGTCGGCGCCGAGATAGGCCGCGATCACCTTGGGATCGTCGCGGATCTGGCGCGGCGTGCCTTCGGCGATCTTGACGCCGTGGTCCATCACCACGACGTGGTCGGAGATTTCCATCACCACGCTCATGTCGTGCTCGATCAAAAGGATCGAGGTGCCCTGGTCGGCGCGGATCGAGAGTAGCAATTCGCTCAAAGCAGCGCTTTCGCGCGCATTCAATCCCGCAGCCGGCTCGTCGAGGCAGAGCAGGGCGGGCTGGGTGCACATTGCGCGCGCGATCTCCAGGCGCCGCTGGTCGCCATAGGGCAGGTTGCCGGCGGCATCGTCGGCACGATCCAGAAGACCGATGCGCTCGAGCCAGGTCCGCGCCAGATCGATCGCGGCCTGTTCGGCGTGGTGCCAGGACGGCGCGCCGATCAGGCCAAGGAACGTCAATCCGGAGGCGCGCATCAGCGCGTTGTGCTGTGCGACCAGCAGGTTTTCCAGCGCCGTCATCCCGGGAAACAGGCGGATGTTCTGGAAGGTACGCGCGACCTTGGCCAGTTTGGCGATCCGGAAATCGTTCAGCCGCTCGAGCCGGATGGCGCGGCCATCGTCATGGGTAAGGCCGATGGCGCCCGAGGTCGGCTTGTAGAAGCCGGTGATGCAGTTGAACACCGTGGTCTTGCCGGCGCCGTTGGGGCCGATCAGCGCGGTGATCTCGCGCCGCTCGGCGTCGAAGGAGAGGTCGTTGACGGCGACGATGCCGCCGAAGCGCATCGATAGGCGATCAACGCAGAGAATCGGATCGCCGCTCATCCGTGTCCCTCCTTGACGAGGTCGGACGAGATCGCCTGGCTATGCTTGAGGAACACGGTCGGCGCGCGGTGGCCGACCAGGCCGCGCGGCCGCCAGATCATCAACAGCACCATCGCCATGCCGAACACCAGCATGCGGTATTGGTCGAACCCGCGAAACAGCTCGAAGCCGCCGATCATGGCGAGCGCCGCCAGCGCAACGCCAAGTTGGGAGCCCATGCCGCCGAGCACCACAATCGCCAGCACCAGCGCCGATTCGTGGAAAGTGAAGGATTCCGGGCTGATGAAGCCTTGTCGGGTCGCGAAGAACGCGCCGGCAAGACCGCCAAACAACGCGCCTGTTGCAAATGCCGTCAGCTTGGTCGTGGTGGTGTTGATGCCGAGCGCGCGGCAGGCGACTTCGTCTTCGCGCAACGCTTCCCAGGCGCGGCCGAGGGGCAGGCGGCGCAGGCGGATCGTGACCCAGTTGGTGAGCAGCGCCAGCGCCAGGATAATGTAAAACAGAAATACGATGCGGTGCGTCGGTGAGAATTCGATGCCGAGCAGGGCGGCAAGCCCGTCGTCGGCCGGCGTCAGCGGGATGCCGAACAGGGTGGGCCGGGGAATGCCGGTGACGCCGTTCGGGCCGCCGGTCAGGGTCTGCCAATTGATCAGGACGAGGCGGATGATCTCGCCGAAGGCCAGCGTCACGATGGCAAGATAGTCGCCGCGCAGCCGCAGCACAGGAAAGCCGAGCAGCACGCCCCAGAACGCCGCGAGGATGCCGGCGAGCGGCAGGCAGATCCAGAACGACAGCCCGAAATTGGTAGCCAGCAACGCATAGGAATAAGCGCCCACCGCATAGAACGCGACGTAGCCGAGGTCGAGCAGGCCGGCGAGGCCGACCACCACGTTCAGCCCCCAGCCGAGCATGACGTAAGTCAGCACCAGGATGGCGAGGTCGAGAATATAGCGCTCGTTGTAGAAGAGGACCGGCACCAGGAACGTGAATACCAGCAGCACCGGCGCGACCAGGCGTCGGGCGAGCGATAGTGCGCTTTGCACCGAAGGCGGCACCACCCTGACGGTGTCGACCGGTCCCCACCAACGCCGCAGCAGCTCGACGAGGATGCTGCCGCCGAACACGGCCGCAACCATGACTGCGAGGTCGTCGAAGCGCGTCCAGTAGACCAATTGCCCCTGCGGGCCGGCCTCGGTGCGCACGCCGATCATCAGCGAAAACAGCACCAGCGCCACGAACGCGCTGATCAGCGCTTTCTTCAGGATGAAGGCGGCGCCAGGGGCGCGCGAGGTTTGGGCGGCGGGGGGTGCGCTCACGCTGCGGCCGTCCATCAGACTTTTTCGACTTCAGGCCGGCCGAGCAGGCCGGTCGGAAGGAAGATCAGGACCACGATCAGGATCGAGAACGCGGCGACGTCCTTGTATTCGACCGAGAAATAGGCCGACCACAGCGTCTCGATCAGGCCGATCAGGAGACCGCCGAGCATCGCCCCGGGGAGCGAGCCGATGCCGCCGAGCACGGCCGCGGTGAACGCCTTGATGCCGGCGACGAAGCCCATGAAAAAATCGACCAGCCCGTAATAGAGCAGGTACATCATGCCGGCCACCGCAGCGAGCGCAGCGCCAATCACGAACGTCATGGAAATGGTGCGGTCGACATCGACGCCGAGCAGCGACGCCATGGTCTGGTCCTGCGAGCAGGCGCGCATGTCGCGGCCGAGCCGCGTGCTCGATACCAGCCAGGTGAACAGCGCGAGCAGCACGATGGTGGTGACGACCACGATGATCTGGACGTTGGAAAGCTGCACGATAAAGCCTTCAGGGCCCTCGTGCAGGGTGTAGCCCCCGGTGATGATCGGCGGCACCGGCTTGACCCGGGCGCCCTGGGTGACCTGCGAATAATTGCTCAGCACGAATGACATGCCGATGGCGGAGAGCATCGGCGCCAGGCGGAACGAGTGTCGCAGCGGCCGGTAGGCGATGCGCTCCACCGTCCAGCCATAAAGTGCCGTGATCGCCATCGACACCAGCAGCACGACCAGCAGGATCAGCGGGATGGCGGTAAGCCCGAACGAGACCAGGATCAGGAAGGTGATCAGGGCGATGAAGCCGCCGATCATGAAAATATCGCCATGGGCGAAATTGATCATGCCGACGATGCCGTAGACCATGGTGTAGCCGATGGCGATCAAGCCGTAGATCGAGCCGAGCACGAGGCCGTTGATCAGTTGCTGGGCGAAATAATCCATGCGCTGCCGTTTTTTGTATGAGGACGCGGCGAGAGCTCCGGCAGCCCATGACGACGCGTCGTGGCATTTTCTAACAGTGGGAACCGGGGGCGGCAACAGCGCCGGCTGCGGCTTATTTGGCTTGTACAGAGCTAGTTTTTGCGCAGGCGGTTCCGGCGCCACACTCCGGACACGGCATTGCCTTTCACGATCCCACCGGAACCGCTGTTCCGCTGCAACCGACGCCGCGGCTCTCCGTTAGTTCCGGCTACGTCTCAACAACGGAGATCCCTCAATGAGTAAGATGAACCAGAACCCGGGTCAGCAGAACCAGAACCCGGGTCAGAAGCCCGGTCAGCAGCAGCAGGGCGGCGGTCAGAAGTCGGGCCAGCAGCAGCAGGATCCGGGCCGTCAGGGTCAGAAACCGAGTCAGGATCCACGGCAGATGCCAGAGTAGAAGGGCATGCCAGGACAGAAAAAGGCCCCGCCGAGAAGGTGGGGCTTTTCTTTTTGTGCGTTGCCAACTTCATGTCCCGGACGCGGCGCAGCGCCCCCTGGCGGTGGGCCGCAGAGCCGGGACCCGCTTTGGTCCCGGCTCTACGTCGCGTCAGTTCGTGCCGCGTCCGGGACATGAAGCCCGGGCTGACGTAGCGCCCAGCTAGGTCTTCAGCAGACCTAGTTCGGCGATGATCGCGTTCGCCTCCTTGACGGCGTGGTTGGCTGCCGGCACGCCGCAATAGATCGCCTGCTGCAGCAGGATTTCCTTGATGTCGTCGGGCGTGAAGCCGCCCTCAGTGAGCGCCGCGCGCACATGCAGGCGGAATTCATCCCACTGTCCCAGCGCCACCATGGTGCCGATCACGAGCACGCGGCGGGTGCGGTGGTCGAAATGCGGCCGGGTCCAGATGTCGCCCCAGGCATACCGGGTGATCAGGTCCTGAAAATCGGTATTGAACGCGTTGCGGTTCTTGATCGACTTGTCGACCCATTCATCGCCGAGCACCTTGCGGCGCTGGGCCATGCCGTCGTCGCGGCGTTGGTTGTCGTCCATTGGCACCCTCTCTCTGTCATTGCGAGGAGCGAAGCGACGAAGCAATCCATGTCTGCGCAGGCGGTGAAATGGATTGCTTCCTTCGCTCGCAATGACGCCCTGGGTTGAATTAACTACCGTTGCGTCAGGAAGCCGATCGCCGCGTCGGTGAAGGCGTGCGGCTGCTCGACATTCGAAATGTGCGCGGCATCGAGGATGGTCATGCTCGCGCCGGGAATCCGGCTGCGCATGAATTCGGCATCCGCGACCGTCGTCGACATGTCGTGGCGGCCGGCGATCACCAGCGTCGGGCTCTTGATCTTGGGCAGCAGTTCGCGCTGGTCGAGCGTCGACAGCGCCTCGCAGCAGGCGATGTAGCCCTCGACCGGCGTGGCCAGCATCATCGCCTTCATGTTGGCGGTGATCTGCGGCTCGCGCTCGCGAAAGTCCGCCGTCAGCCAGCCGGCAATCACGGTATCGGCCACCGCGGCGATGCCGCCTTCCTTCACCGCCTTGATGCGCTCGTGCCAGCGCGTCGGGTCCGGGTAATAGCAGGTGGTATTGGACAGGATGATCTTGCCGAACCTGTCAGGCGCGTTGGCGCCCAGCCATTGCCCGACCATGCCGCCCATCGACAGGCCGCACCAATGCGTCCGCGCGATGTTGAGATCGTCGAGGATCGCGAGCACGTCGCGGCCGAATCGTTCCAGCGAGTAGGGACCGCGCGGCACGCTCGACTTGCCATGGCCGCGCCGGTCGTAGCGGATGACGCGGAACACCTGGGTGAGTGCCTTCATCTGCGGCTCCCACATCTGCATGGTCGAGCCCAGCGAGTTCGACAGCATCAGCGTCGGTCCGCCGTCGCGGCCTTCGACGGATACGTTGAGCAGGCAACCGTCGGCGTTGATCATCGGCATGGCAGTTCTCCGGCTTCTTATTTGTCGTCCAGCGAAGCGAGCAGGCGGTCGATCAGGGCTTGCGAGGCGCCCTGATAGGCCATCGGCTCGAACAGTTTTGCAATCGTGTCGGCATCAAGCTGTGCGGTGACGTTCGCGTCCTCCAGCAGCACATCGCGTAGATGTTTCTTGTCCTTGACTGCCTTCCTGCTGGCAGCCTCGACCAGATGATGCGCGTCGCTCTTGCCGATCTTTTCGGCCAATGCCATCGCCACCGCTTCCGCCATGATCAGCCCGTCGGTCGCGTCGAGATTGGCGCGCATCCGCGCGGCATCGACTTCGAGTCCTTCCGCGATGTCCACAATGGCTGCAAGCGCACCCGAGGTGACGAGCAATAACGTCGGCAGCGTCGGCCATTCCGCGTGCCAGGGGCCGGCGCTGCGCTCGTGATCCTGCACTTGCGCGGCAAATATCGTCGCTGCGAGGTTGGGCGCCATAGTGGCTGCCGCGAGCGCGCTGGCTGCCGCCACCGGATTGCGCTTGTGCGGCATGGTGGAAGAGCCGCCGCGGCCTTCGCCCGAGGGTTCGAACGCTTCGCCGACATCGGTCTGCATCATTAAGGAGACATCGCGCGCGATCTTGCCGCAGGTGCCGGCGATGATGGCCAATACAGAAGCAGCTTCAGCGATGCGGTCGCGGTGGGTGTGCCAGGGCGCGTCCGGTAGCGGCAGCTTCAGTTCCTCGGCCAGTTTTTCCGCGACTGCTAATCCCTTGTCTCCAAGGGCTGCGAGTGTGCCGGCGGCGCCGCCGAATTGCAGGGCCAGTGCCTGGCTGCGCACGCGCTGCAGGCGCAGCTTCGAGCGATGCAATGCAGCGGCATATTCGGCGAGCTTCAGTCCGAACGGCATCGGCAGCGCATGCTGCAGCCAGGTGCGGGCGACCACCGGGGTGTGGCGGTGCCGTCGCGCCAGTCCGGCAAAGCCTGCGATCGCGCGATCGATGTCGGCGAGCAGCGCATCGGTGCCGGCACGAAGACCGAGCATGGCGGCGGTGTCGATGACGTCCTGGCTGGTCGCGCCCCAGTGCACATAGCGTGCGGCCGCCGCGTCCGATTTGGCGACATTTGCGGTCAGCGCCTTGACCAGGGGGATGGCGAGGTTGCCAGCATTGGTCGCTGCCTCGGCCAATGCGGCGATGTCGAATGATTCGGCCCGGCACGCGCTGGAAATCGGGTCGGCCGCGCTTGCCGGAATCACCCCGGCTGCGGCCTCGGCGCGCGCCAGCGCCGCCTCGAAATCCAGCATGTTTTGCAGGCTCGCCATGTCGTCGCAGACGGCGCGCATCGCCGCGCTCGACAGCATCGGGGCAAGCAGGGGGGGGAGGGACGTGCTCATTGACGCGACCTAACCATTCCGGCCAGTCAATGCCAATGCCCCTTGTCGGGGTCGCGCCTGCTGCGGTTGCGAATATGCATCGCCCATCGCGTCGACGGCCTTCCTTTTGGCCCGGGCGTGCTTTACTTGGGAGCTATCAGGTTGACGCGATCCAGGAGGGCACCCCCATGGCCATGACGATGAACGGCGAAGTCCAGCTTGCGGCGTCGCGCGAGGCCGTGTGGGCCAAACTGAACGATCCGGAAGTGCTGAAGGCCTGCATTCCCGGCTGCGAGGAGCTGGAAAAGACGGAGGATAACGGCTTCCGCGCCATCGCCAAAATGAAGGTCGGGCCGGTCTCCGCCCGCTTCAAGGGCAAGGTCATGCTGAGCGATCTCGACCCGCCCAACGGCTACAAGATCTCCGGCGAAGGCGAGGGCGGCGTTGCCGGCTTCGCCAAGGGAGGCGCCACGGTGGCGCTGACCGAAAAGGATGGCGGCACACTCTTGAGCTACAACGTCGAAGCGCAGATCGGCGGCAAGCTGGCCCAGCTCGGACAGCGCCTGATCAACGGCGCGGCCAAGAAGCTGGCCGACGAATTCTTCACCAATTTCGGCAAGGCCGTGCAAGGCTGATTCTGACGACGCTGATTCTGACGAGGCTGATTCTGGCGAGTCCAATCCCGCGAGGCCCCCTCCGATAGCTCCGTCAAGTCACTCAGGCCATGCCCCAGAAGAGGGGCTCGTTGGGGCTCCTGAGGTTGCTCATTATCGGGATGGCCCATATTATGGGCTTTGGAATGACTATAAACGTCTGCGTTGCCCGCTTCGGCAGTGCGGCTCAAGAGAGTGGTTGATGGCCAAGATTTCCCTGATCGTGAACGGTAATCCCGTGAACGCCAACGTCGATCCCCGTACCCTTCTGGTCCAGTTTCTACGGGAAAATCTCCGGCTGACGGGCACCCATGTCGGCTGCGACACGTCGCAGTGCGGCGCCTGCGTCGTGCATCTCGACGGCAAGGCGGTCAAGTCCTGCACCACGCTCGCGGTGATGGCTGACGGCCATGAGGTCAAGACCATCGAGGGCCTGGCGCCCGACGGCGCGCCGCTGCACCCGATGCAGGAAGCGTTTCGCGAGCATCACGGATTGCAGTGCGGCTTTTGCACGCCTGGCATGATCATGACCGCGGTCGATCTGGTCAACCGCAAGGGCCACGACCTTGCGGACCATGTCATCCGCGAGGAGCTCGAAGGCAATCTGTGCCGCTGCACCGGCTATCAGAATATCGTGACCTCGATTGCCGCCGGCGCCAAGGCAATGGCCAAATCCGCTTAACCGACATGCCCGCTTAATCGACAAGTTCGCCTAATCGATTTCATCGCGAGTAGCGATCAGGAAGTTCTCATGTACGAATTCAAATATCATCGGCCGGCGACCGTGCGGCAGGCCGCCAATCTCCTGGTGAAGAACGAAGACGCCAAGGTGATCGCCGGCGGCCACACGCTGGTGCCGGTCATGAAGCAGCGGCTTGCCAGCCCGCCGCATCTGGTCGATCTGTCGCACATCGAAGGGCTCGATGCGATCGAGATGAAGGGCCGTTCGCTGGTGATCGGTGCGACCGCCAAGCATGCCGATGTCGCGACGTCGCCGATCGTCGGCGAAGCCATTCCGGCGCTCGCCGAACTCGCCGGCGGAATCGGCGACCCCGCAGTGCGCCATAAGGGCACGCTCGGCGGCTCGCTCGCCAATAACGACCCGACGGCGGATTATCCCGCCGCCGTTCTCGCGCTTGGCGCCACCATCGTCACCAACAAGCGCCGGCTGAAGGCGGAGGAATTCTTCCAGGGCCTGTTCACGACCGCGCTCGAAAGCGACGAGATCATCACCAAGGTGATGTTCCCGCTGCCGAAGAAGGCGGCTTACGTCAAATTCCGCAACCAGGCCTCGCGTTATGCGCTGGTCGGCGTGTTCGTCGCCAAGCGCCCGTCGGACGTGCGCGTTGCCGTCACCGGCGCCGGCTCTGAGGGCGTATTCCGCGCCACCCTGTTTGAGGAAGCGCTAAAGAAGCGTTTTTCGCACAAGGTGCTCGACGGCATTTCGGTATCGCCGGAGGGGCTGAACAGCGATCTCCACGGCAGCGCCGAATATCGCGCGCATCTGATCGGCGTGCTGACGCGCCGCGCCGTCGAAGCCGCGACGGCGAAGTAGGCTTGCCGGTTATTTTGCCGATTTCCGGCGCATCAAGATTGGCCATCGCATGAGTGCATCGGCGCTACCCAAATCCGTCGATGGGATGCTGGAGCTATTGACTTCGCGCGGCTATCTCGCGGAGCGGTCGCTCGCGACGGTCACCTATCTCTCGCTGCGCATGGGCCGGCCCTTGTTTCTCGAAGGCGAAGCCGGCGTCGGCAAGACCGAAATCGCAAAGGTCCTGTCGGCCGCACTTGGACGAAAGCTGATCCGCCTGCAATGCTACGAAGGCCTCGACGTCGCCTCCGCGGTGTACGAGTGGAGCAGCGCGGCGCAGATGATCGCGATCCGGCTGGCAGAGGCCGCCGGCGATACCGATCGCGAGCAATTGTCGTCAGATATCTTTGCCGAGCGGTTTCTGATCAAGCGCCCGCTGCTGCAGGCGTTGGAGCCGGACGTTGCCGGCGCGCCCGTGCTGCTGATCGACGAACTCGACCGCGCCGACGAGGCGTTCGAGGCGTATCTCCTCGAAATTCTCAGCGACTTCCAGGTCACGATTCCCGAATTCGGCACCATCAGGGCGCCGCATCCGCCGATTGTCATCATCACCTCGAACCGCACTCGAGAGATCCACGACGCGCTGAAGCGCCGCTGTCTCTATCATTGGGTGGATTACCCCGAAGCCGAGCGCGAGCTGGCGATCGTCAAGTCGCGCGTACCCGGCATTTCCGCAAAACTGTCGCAGCAGGTCGTTCACTTCGTGCAGGCGCTGCGCGATCAGGATTTTTACAAGTCGCCGGGCGTCGCCGAGACCATCGACTGGGCCACCGCGCTGACCGAGCTCGACGCCCGTTCGCTGACGCCACAACTGGTCGGCGACACGCTCGGCGCGCTGTTGAAGTACCAGGACGACATCGCGCGCATGCAGGGCGACACGCTGCAAAAGGTTTTGAAGGACGCGACAAGCGATTGACCCCGGCGTCATTCCGGGTTCACGCTTCGCGTGCTCGGAATGACGGAAGTGGACAGCGCGATGGCCATCGACCACCTCAATCCCCCGACCGGCCACATGGCCGACAATATCGTCGGCTTCGGCCGTGCACTGCGCGCTGCCGGCATTCCCGTGGGGCCTGGTGCCGTGATCGACGCCCTCGACGCGCTGCAGGCGATCGAGATCGGCAACCGTGCCGATGTCTACGCCACGCTGGAAGCGATCTTCGTCAAGCGCCACGAGCATATGCTGATCTTTGCCCAAGCCTTCGACCTGTTCTTCCGCGCCGCCGAGGACTGGAAGCACATGCTGGATTCGGTGCCGTTGCCCGATCACGCCAAAAAGAAGCCGCCGCCGGCCTCGCGCCGCGTGCAGGAGGCGTTGGCGCAGCCCTCGGCGCGCGATGAGCTACCGCAAGTCCAGGAGCAGGAACTGCGGCTGTCGGTCTCCGACAAGGAGATCCTGCAGAAGAAGGACTTTGCCCAGATGAGCGCGGCCGAGATCGCGGAAGTGACCCGCGCCATTGCGAATATGAAGCTGCCGCAGGCCGAGCTGCGCACCCGCCGCTATCAGCCCGATGCAAAAGGCCTGCGGCTCGACATGCGCCGAACCTTGCGCAGCAGTCTCCGCACCGGCGGCGAGATCATCGATATCCGAAAGCTCGGCCGGATCGAAAAGCCGGCGCCGATCGTGGCGCTGCTCGATATATCGGGCTCCATGAGCGAATATACCCGCCTGTTCCTGCATTTCCTCCATGCCATCACCGACGCGCGCAAGCGTGTCTCGGTGTTCCTGTTCGGCACGCGACTCACCAACGTGACGCGGGCGCTGCGGGCGCGCGATCCCGACGAAGCCTTGGCGAGCTGTTCGTCTTCGGTGGAAGACTGGGCCGGCGGCACCCGCATCGCTACCTCGCTGCACTCTTTCAACAAATTGTGGGGTCGCCGCGTGCTCGGGCAGGGCGCCATCGTGCTCTTGATCTCCGACGGGCTGGAGCGCGAGGCGGATGCCAAGCTCGCCTTCGAGATGGACCGGCTGCACCGGTCCTGCCGTCGCCTGATCTGGCTCAACCCGTTGCTGCGCTACAGCGCTTTCGAGGCCAAGGCGCAGGGCATCAAAATGATGCTGCCGCACGTTGACGAATTCCGCCCGGTGCATAACTTGACCTCGATGGAAGGGCTGATCGAGGCGCTTTCGGCGCCGCCTCCGCCGCACCACATGAGCCGCATCCGCTCAGCAGCTTGAAAGGGCATCCCATGCTCAATCGCGACGAAGACATTCTGCAGGCCGCCGAAAACTGGCAGAAGGCTGGTCACGGCGTGGCGCTGGCGACCGTGGTCGAGACCTGGGGCTCGGCGCCGAGACCGGCCGGCTCCAGCCTCGTCATCAACGATGACGGCACGTTTCTGGGCTCGGTCTCCGGCGGCTGCGTCGAGGGTGCGGTTGTTACCGAAGCGCTGGACGTGATCGCCAGCGGCAAGCCAAAAATGCTGGAGTTCGGCGTCGCCGACGAGACCGCCTGGAATGTCGGCCTGTCCTGCGGCGGCACCATCCGCGTGTTCGTCGAGAAGGTGGGCCAATCGTGAAACTGGAAACCCTCACTCAGGTCAATGCCGAGCGCGCCGCGCGCCACCCGGTCATCGTGGTGACCGACGTCGCCAATGGCGATCAGCGGTTGGTGAAGGCCAAGGACATCGCGACCGATCCCTTGAGCGCCGAGCTTTCAAAGCAGCTCCGCATGGGCAAGAGCGGCATGGTCGAGGCCGGCGGCAAGAAGCTGTTTTTCAATGTCTATGCGCCGACCGCACGACTTGTCATTGTCGGCGCAGTCCATATCAGCCAGGCGCTGGCGCCGCTCGCCCGCTCGCTTGACTACGACGTGACGGTGGTGGATCCGCGCACCGCGTTTGCAAGTCCCGAGCGCTTTCCCGATGTGCCGCTGATCGCGGAATGGCCTGATGTGGCGCTGCCGCCGCTCAACGTCGATCACTACACCGCGTTCGTCGCGCTGACCCATGATCCGAAGATCGACGATCCGGCGCTGCTGCACGCGTTTGAGCGCGACTGCTTCTATATCGGCGCGCTCGGCTCGCGAAAGACCCACGGCAAGCGCGCCGAGCGGCTGAAGGCGCAGGGCGCATCCGACGCCGACATTGCGCGCATCCATGCGCCGATCGGCCTTTCGATCGGCGCGGTGTCGCCCTCGGAGATCGCGGTCGCGATCATGGCCGAGATCACCGCCGAGCTGCGGCTGGCGAAAGAAACCGCGAAGGTGCAGGCGGCATGAAGTTCGGTCCCGCCAGTCCGGCCGATGCGATTGGCGGCGTCACCGTGCACACGCTGCGGCAGGGACCGCTGGTGCTGAAGAAAGGCACCACGATCGGGCCTGCCGAAGTCGAGGCGCTCGACAAGGCAGGTGTCAAGGAAATCGTCGTGGTGCGGCTGGAGGAGGGCGACGTCTCCGAAGACGAAGCCGCCGCCAGCATCGCGCAGGCCGTCGCGGGCGAGGGCGTCAATGTCGAGCGCGCCTTTACCGGCCGCGCCAATCTGTTCGCAGCACAGGCCGGCGTCTTGGTGGTCGACCGCGCCGCGGTCGACCGCATCAATGGCGTCGACGAAGCCATCACCTTCGCCACGCTGTCGGCCTTCAAGCCGGTGGTCGAAGGCGAGATGATCGCGACGGTAAAACTGATTCCGTTCGGGGTCGAGGCAAAGCTGCGCGATGCGGCCGTGGCCGCTGCAGGCCGCGATGTGCTGCGGATTGCGCCCTTCGTCATCAAGCGGGTCGGCGTGGTCTCAACGCTACTGCCAGGGCTCTCGCCAAAAGTCATCGACAAGACCCTGCGGGTGACGGCGGAGCGGCTGGCGCCTGCCGGTGCCAGCATCATTGCCGAGCGGCGCGTGCCGCATGACGAGGCGGCGCTGGCATCCTCGATCAGGGAATTGCTCGGCCTCGGCGCCGAGCTCGTCATCGTGTTCGGCGCGTCCGCGATCGCCGACCGCCGCGACGTGATTCCCGCCGCGATCAGCGAAATCGGCGGCGCAATCGAGCATTTCGGCATGCCGGTCGACCCCGGCAATCTGCTCCTGATCGGCAGCGCCGGCGGCGTGCCGGTGCTGGGCGCGCCGGGCTGCGCCCGCTCGCCGGTCGAAAACGGTTTTGACTGGGTGCTGATGCGGCTTCTCGCCGGGCTGAAGGTCACGCGCGCTGAAATCACCGGCCTCGGCGTCGGCGGCCTGTTGATGGAAATCGTCACGCGGCCGCAGCCGCGCACGGTTGCCGATACCGAAGCCAACCGCAACGTCACGGCCATCGTGCTTGCCGCCGGCCGCTCGACCCGCATGGGCGGTCCCAACAAGCTCTTGGCCGAAATCGACGGCAAGAAGCTGGTGCGCATCGTCGCCGAGCAGGCGCTGGCCTCGAAGGCAACGGATGTGATCGTCGTTACCGGCCACCAGGCCGAATTGGTCGAGCAGGCCTTGGCAGGCCTCAATGTAAACTTCGTCCGCAACCCGGATTTCGCCGGCGGGCTGGCCTCATCGGTGAAGGCCGGCATATCAGCGGTGCCCGACAGTGCCGACGGCGCCATCGTCTGCCTCGGCGACATGCCGCTGATCTCGGCAAAACTGATCGACCAGTTGATCGAGACGTTTGCGCCGGACCGCGGCCACCTGATCGCCGTCCCCGTCAGCGACGGCCGGAGGGGCAACCCCGTGCTGTGGTCGCGCCGCTTCTTCAAGGAGTTGATGACGCTGGACGGCGACGTCGGCGCCCGTCACCTGATCGCCAAGCACACTGAGGCCGTGGCCGAAGTGCCGGTCGAGGGAAACAGCGCGTTCCTCGATATCGACACGCCGCAGGCGCTGGAGGCGGCAAGACGGTCGTAAAGCAACCACCGCTGTCGTCCCGGCCCTTATGCGCAATTGCGCATCAGGAGCCGGGACCCATAACCACCGCTGCCGTTGTTGCGACGAGCTGGGGCCACAGCCTAGCCCCAACACGTCATCCTGTAGTTATGGGTCTCCAGGCGTTCGCCGGGACGACAGCGTGGATAGACTGACGCTTCCATTCTCAATCAACCGTTCACCAAGTGGAAACTCCCTCCGGCTTAGATTCTACCCGTTACCTCGGGGGAGGGGATTTTGATCGTTTCGACTGTCGCGGCACAGCGCCGCGCGCTGTTTGTCGTTGCATTGACACTGATACTGGCCGTCTCGAGCTATGTCACCAAGGCATGGGCGGCCGGCGCGGTCGCGATCGGCAAGTGCGGCGCTTACGGCCAGGCCTATGACTATGTCGCCGAGGCCGACGCGCGCGCCGCGGCGCTGAAGCAGTGCAAGGGCACCTGCACCGCGATCACCATGAAACGCGCCTGCGCTGCGTTCGCCGTCGACATGACCAATCCCTGCGGTCCCCACGGCTATGCCGTGAAATCCAAGATTTCGAGCTCGCTCAACGCCGCGACAAAGAAGTGCTACGAATTCGGCGGCAAAGAATGCGTGATCCGCGCCTGGGTCTGCGACGCCAAGGGGTGATTATTTTGCTATCGTCATTCCGGGGCGCGCGTTAGCGCGAGCTATGATGTTGCAATTGCACATCAGGGTTCGATGCTTCGCATCGCCCCGGAATGACGTCGTCACAGCGGAGACATCATGCAATTCGACACCAAGATCGCGGTCGTGATCCGGACCGATCTCGAAGCCTGGCAGAAGCTCAACGTCGCATCCTTTCTGGCCGGCGGCATCGCCGCCGCTTTCCCCGAATGTATCGGCGAGCCCTATGGCGACGGCTCAGGCACCAGATATCTGTCGCTGATCGGCCAGCCGATCTTGATCTACGGCGCTGACCGGCCGGCGATCTCCCGCGCGCTCGAACGCGCGCTCGCCCGCAACGTGACGCCCGCCATCTACACCGAGGATATGTTCAAGACCACGCATGACGCCGCCAACCGCGAGGTGGTGAGAACGGTGATCCGCGCAGAGCTCAACCTCGTCGGCCTGGCGATGCGCGCCGAGCGCAAGGTGATCGACAAGATCGTCGACGGGCTGAAGTTTCACAGCTAGCGGATCGATGATTCAGAGCGAGTCCTCAGAGGTTACGTGCTTTCATTGGTACGAAAGCTCTGACCGTAAATTCTGTGCCTTTCGAATGCCGAAAGGGTCTTCGCGGCGGGCCAGCGTCCGATAGGTGGCCAGATCATCTTCCTGGAGCGCCGGTCCCTCGCCACGGCGCCCAACAGAGCCCGCGCCTGACGCCAGCGGCAGCGAGGTGCCAACACCCGCATACAGGTATCGATTGCCGTAGGCCTGCTTCAACGCTGCAAATGTCGGCTCACCGGTGCAGTGGCCCGGAGCGATGTTCTCTACCTTGAACGTTTCCTTGAGCGCTACCACGGCCTTGGCAATGATCTCGTCCGATGCGACGACGAGGTGGAAACCGCCGGCGATCAAGCGAATTCTGGGATTGATCGCCGTCGCCGCCTCGACGATCTTTTCGATCCCAGGGTGCGCGCAGCCGACCACGAGCACAATGCCGTCCGAGGTGTTGATGGCCAGGGACAACTCTTTGAGCTCCCTCGTGCCGGGGGCGTCAGATACCAGTGCTATCAAGGTAACTCCTGGGGCGATTTCCGTTGTCTTATCGACAAGCTCGATGTTGGCTCGCTGCCACGCGGCGCCGAACTTCATGACTTCCGGCGGCCTGCCGTCGTAGTAGCGCATCTCGGACGGCAAAGTCTCGTCCTTGCGGTAGAAGCTCGATGGCAGCGACGAACCGTAAATGCCGAATCCTTCCCTGGGTGCGTAGATCTTAACCGTCGGATTCACGCTCAGAACATGGTTCAGGCCAGCCATGTGGTCGGAGTGACGGTGCGACAGGACGACGAAATCGATATTGGTGAGGTCAATACCCTTCGCCTTGACGTTAGCTGCGAAGATATCTGGATCGTTGCCTGTGTCGAATAGAATTCGTTTACCGGCGACCTCCACGAGCGCGGAGAAGCCCCAATCCTTCTTCATCGCGGCATCGCTGCCGAAGGCGTCGTAGAGGATGGTGATCTGGCTGTCAGGCTCAGCCGCAACGATCCTGGCAGGGGCAGCTACGGCGGCAACGCCGCCAAGTGCGACCGCAAAAAGCAATGCTGCGCGAAATTTCATGGCAATTCTCCTCTTTGAGAACGCCCCCTTGAGTTTGTTTATCGCAGCCCTGCGCGATTTCGCGATTGGAATCCCGCGCCTTGCTCGGCGCTGATCAGACGATATTTGAGCTATGCCAAAACACCGCTTACTTGTTCGACGAACCGGTCGTCGTTCCCGGTGTCATTCGCGGCTAATGCCTACGACGCTGAGGCCGTGATCAGTGCAACGCATGAGTACGCCCTATTTCCGGACGTGTCACTACGAAGGTCGCGAGGCGCGGCATAGACGCTTGGAGCAGCATCTCGTGTCAGCACCGCTGACATGCCTCAGCCAAAAAAGAGCGGGGGCCACAGCACGCATCGCTCACCCCGGGGCTTTGAGGAGTTAAAGGCGTGATCCGTGCCGAGCTCAATCTGGTCGGGCCCGCGATACGTGCGGAGCGCAAGGCGGTCGACAAGATCGTCGACGGGCCGAAGTTTCATATCTAGAGCAGTCGACCGGATAAGTTCAGAGCGGTCGGCGGCCGTTCGCTTTGATGCGCATTCCAGTGGGCCAGCGCGCCAACTGGTTCCGAAACGCAGGCTATGCCAAAGCAATCTCGCTTAGTCTTCGTCCGGCTCGCGTACGACCGGGGCTTCGTCTGCGCCCTCTTCTTCGTCCTCGTCCTCTTCCTCTTCCTCTTCGTCCTCATCGTCTTCATCAGGATCTCGAGGCGGCGTCGTGTTGCCCACGATCACGAAGGGATTGCAGTCGATCAACCTGGCAGAAGGTTTCTCGGGAATGTGTCGGGTCATGTTGGTGCTCCTTGGATGTGACCGTGTGAGCTAAGAGGCGGGCATCTCGGTCACGCCGCTACAAGCCCCGACGAACGGACATCGTTCCGACTGCGTATTCCTTCGCCAGCGGACATCATCGGGAGCGGTGACAATGTCAGCTTGTTCCAATGACAGAAATGGTGCCGTCAGACATCGCGCCGTCGTCTCCGCACAAGAGCGGACACCGAGCGGCGGCCGTCCTGGTCCTCAACTGTGCAGTCCGACAAATCCACGAAGCTTCTTGACCGTCTCGGCAGCGTCCTTGGCTTCCTCGGTTGTCAGGACGGTGATCTCGCCATTGCGCCTGTGCATGACGCTGTGGTGGATTGGTGCGCCTGAAAGGCCGTCCACCTCGGACTTCACCGCGATATCGTCGATTTCGGAGAGCGGGAACTCGACGGGCTTCTTGTTCCACAGCAACATTTTTTGCTGCAGTATCGCCTTGCCGGAATCCTTGTCGAACGTAAGCGTGGTCGAGCCCGCTTTCAGAACGAGCTTGCTCGGAGCTTCTTCGATACTAGTCATGGCAGGTCTCCGCTGTTTCCAACTTTGACTTGGCGGCTATCGGGCGATGCCTCGATAGACGACGATACTGCCCCTCAGCGACCGGTGATGATGATCACTGCCAGTACAGAAATTGCGAGCAATGCAAGTCCGACGACAAGCATGTCCCGCCTTTCTTGTGCGGCGGTCGCGTCTTGCGAATCTCGCAAGGTTTGTGGGCCCTGTCGAGCGACAAATTGACGCCAATGCCGCACGCCTCGAAGCGTAGAATCGCGCGCGGCGGCTCCTCCAGGCCGTCTTGCGGCAAGGCCGCAAAACGCGAATACTCCCGCCAGCCGGGTTTCCCGAAGGGAACTGCGGCCAAAAAGCCCGGCATAGGGGCAACGAGGGAGGATATCATGGCGCGGGAGTCCGGGCGCGATACGCCCAATGGCAACAATTTCAGTACCAGCCGGCGCAGATTTTTGGGCAGTTCAGGACTGGCTGCGATCGGCGCCGTCATCGGAGGCGCGATGCCGCTCTCACGCAACGGCAGCGGAATCCCTCAAGCCCATGCGCAGGCCGCGCCGGCCGCGCCCCCATCGGCCGCCACGCCCGCGCCGGCCAAGGGACCGCAATACCTGAAATATCCCGGCAAGCACGAAGGCCTCGTCGTGCTCGGTGAGCGGCCGCTGGTCGCCGAGACGCCGGAAAGCCTGCTCGACGATGACACCACGCCGATCGAGAAATTCTACATCCGCAACAACGGGCAGATCCCCGAGGAGACGAAGGATCCCGACGCCTGGAAGATCACCATCGATGGCGAGGTCAACAACAGCCTCGAGATCACGCTCGGCGAGTTGAAATCGAAATACAAGGCCGTGACGCGGCGCATGGTGCTGGAATGCGGCGGCAACGGCCGCTCACAGTTCTCACCGCCGGCGCGCGGCAACCAGTGGACCAATGGCGGGGCGGGCTGCGCCGAATGGACTGGCGTGCCGCTCGCCGATCTGCTCAAGAAGGCGGGCCTGAAGCCATCCGCAAAATACACTGCACATTATGCGGCCGATCTTCATCTGTCGGGCGACGCCAATAAGCCGACCATCTCGCGCGGTGTCCGCATCGAGAAGGCGATGGACCCGAACACGATGATCGTGTGGGCCATGAACGGCAAGCCGCTGCCGAACATCCATGGCGGGCCGGTACGCCTGATCGTGCCGGGCTGGTCAGGCTCGGCCTCGCAGAAATGGCTGACGCGCATCACCATCCGCGACCGCGAGCATGACGGCCCCGGCATGACCGAATTTTCCTATCGCACCCCCATCAAGCCGATGGTGCCCGGCGGCAAGGCCGATCCGGCAAACTTCCGCATTCTGGAATCGATGCCGGTGCGCTCGATCATCACCAATCCGGCCAACGGCGCCAAGTTCGCGGCCGCCACCAAGGAGCTGAAGCTGCGCGGGGCGTCCTGGGCCGGCGATCTCACCGTCAAGCAGGTGGATATCTCGACCGATTTCGGCGCGAGCTGGCAGCGGGCCACGCTCGAGAAGCCGAAGAACAAATATGATTGGCAGCGCTGGACCGCGACCTTGAAACTGCCGAGTGACGGCTATTTCGAGATCTGGGCGCGCGCCACCGATTCCAAAGGCGCGATGCAGCCGCATCAGGCCGGCTTCTGGAATCCGCAAGGCTATGGCGGCAATGCCATGCACCGCATCGCCGTGCTGGTCGGATGATGCAGCGCTTGGTGTGGCTCGCGATGGCCGGCGCGCTCTGGATCATGCCGGTCATGGCACAGACAAGCTTTGCGCCACGCGAGGAAAGTCCGGAGGAGTTTCCCGCAGGTCCCGGCCGCGACGAGACCTTCTACGCCTGCACCGCCTGCCACGGTTTCCGCCTGGTGGCGCAGCAGGGCATGACGCGCGCGCAGTGGGAGGATTCGATCAACCTGATGATCCGCCGCCACAACATGCCGCCGCTCGACGACGGGGATCGCGAAAAGGTCCTGAGCTATCTCGAGACGGCCTATCCGCCGCGCGCGCCAGCGGGCCGGGGAGGCTGGGTGAACCCGTTTGCGAAATGAGCGCTCGCGACTCACACTTCGGCCGGTGATCTCGCAGATCAGATGATTCGCTTGGGTCGTCGGACATGCGTATTTGATATTACAGCCATGTGATTGCGCCGGGCATTTTGCGCGGCGAGGTGCAAAATTGATGCATGAGTGCGAGGTATTTGGTCTCGCATTTGTTGGCACCAGTACCTATCTCTCGCATCAGGGAAGGAAATTCGCCCAAGGACAACTCCGATAAAGGAGCCATCCATGGCGAACGTACTCACCACTGGAGCCTGGTTTTCTGCCCCGACAGGGAAGCCCTCATTTTTCACCCGATTGTTGCGCGTTCAAATCGAAGCCCGTCAGCGGCGGGCTGACCGTGTCGTTGCGCAGTACCTTGCCGCCCGCGGGTCCGAACTGACTGACGGCGCCGAGCATCAGACCGGGCGTCTGCTTGCTAAAGCGGGGCGGCAGCCATGATCACACTCATCCTCGTGCGGTTGGCAACCAGGCTCGCTCGCCTTGGGAAGGAGGGTCTTGCGACGTGGCGCGAAGCCCAGCGCCTTCGCCGTCTCCTTCCGGGCCCGACCGAGGAGTAGCAAGCTATCCCGCATGAGCCAACGGGTCGCGCGAATGCGCGCCACGCGACGAGCGCAATTGCGCTCGCGCGGTGATGACAGGCTCAGCGATATGCGGGGCGCGGCCGGCCCCGCATATGGCGATGCTCGTGCGGGCTACTTGTTCGCTACTCGTTACCTCACCGCGATCGGCGACACCGTGGAGCCGGAGCCGCCCTGAATTTTGAGCGGCTGCATCACGAAGGCGAATTCTCCGACGCCCTTTTGCGCGAGCTCGTCGAGCTTGAGATTCTCCAACAGATGGATGCCGTTCACCACGAGCGCGATCTGGTGCACCGGAAGCGACAATTGCTTGTCGGGATTGGGTGAGACCTCGACCGGCCAGTTGTCGGCGCCGAGCAGCATCGGGTCCTTTGCGGCAAGCCAGAGCGCGGCCGGCACGCCGATGCCCGGGCAGGATTTCACGTAGCGCGGGTTGTCCTTGCCATAGAGCTTGCCCCAGCCGGTATGGATGATCACCGCGTCACCGGGCTGCAGCGTCAGGTTCTGCTTCTTCAGGGCGCCTTCGAGATCTTCCACGGTGATTTCGTAATTGTCGCCCAGCATCTCGACGCCCTTGAAGCCCGCGACGTCGATCAGCACGCCGCGCGTGAACAGCGTGCCCACATTATGGATTCCAAACTTCTTGAATCCGGTGCGATCTGAGTTCTCGTCTACCTTCTGGCAGTTGTACCAGCTATTGAGATGGGTCTGGTGCGCAAAGCCGTCGAACTGCGTGCCGACCTGGCCAAGCTCGGTAATGATGATCTCTTCGTTCGAGCCACGCATGTTGGAGAACTGGTTCATGAACGTGCGCTTGGTATGCATGTCGAAGCGCCGCGTTCCGAAGAACGCCATGCTCGGACCGAGCACGTGCGCCAGCTCGATCACCTCGCCGGTCTTGATCAGCTTCGCTGCGTTCATCACGGCCGCGGGCTTCTGGTGATTGGCCGAACCGCGCTCGTCGGCCGCGCCCCATTTCGACGGACAGCGTTGGCTTTCGGACGGAACGGTCCAGGTCGGTGCTTGCGCGTAGGCAGCGGCGGAAAATGCGAGCGCGATCGCCGCACCCAATGTGAATGCTTTCATCGGTAACCTCCCAGGAGAGGGCGCTCTGGAGACGGCACCCCTAGGATAAATAATGCTGGTCCGATTGAAGCGGTTCAAGCGACAATTCGCCTGATGACGATGAGGTTGTGCTTTCACGCATGCCTCGAAGTCCGTTATGATGAGATCAAACGGACGCGGAAGGCGCTTTGCCCCACGCCTATCGACTTTCATCTGAGGGAGTAAGCACATCATGAAACGCCGTACGTTCCTCAAAGGCAGCGCCGTGGTCGGCGCGACGACGCTGGTTGCGGCACCTGCGATCGCGCAAGCAGCGCCCGAGATCAAATGGCGTTTGACCTCGAGCTTTCCGAAGTCGCTCGAAACCATCTTCGGCACCGCGCAGACCTTTGCAAAGTACGTGGCTGATGCCACCGACAACAAGTTTCAGATTCAAACCTTTGCGGCAGGCGAGATCGTGCCCGGCCTGCAGGCGCTTGATGCGGTGAGCTCCTCGACCGTCGAGATCGCGCAGACGCCGCTCTATTTCTACATCGGCAAGGAGCCGGCGCTGGCCTATGCGACGGGCGCGCCCTTCGGCATGAACCATCGCCATCAGCATTCCTGGTGGACGTTCGGCGGCGGCGCTGATCTCTGCAACGAGGCGCTGAAGCCTTTCAAGGCGCACGCGATTCTGTGCGGCAATTCCGGCACGCAAATGGGCGGCTGGTTCCGCAAGGAAATCAAGACGGTCGACGACCTCAAGGGCCTCAAATTCCGCATCGCAGGCATGGGCGGCCATGTGCTCGCAAGGCTCGGCGTCGTGCCGCAGCAGATCGCGGGCGGTGACGTTTATCCGGCGCTCGAGCGAGGAACGATCGATGCCGCGGAGTTCGTCGGTCCCTATGACGATGAGAAGCTCGGCTTCTACAAGGTGGCGAAGTACTACTATTTCCCCGGCTGGTGGGAAGGCGGGGCCATGCTGCACATGGCCGTGAACGACGAGAAGTGGAATGCGCTTCCCAAGCCATACCAGGCGATCCTCAACCAGGCCGCTTCGGCAGCCGGCGCGTGGATGATCGAAAAGTATGACAGCGTCAATCCTGCCTCCCTGAAGCGGCTTGTCGCCAATGGCGCGGAGCTGCGCGCGTTTCCGCAGCCGGTCATGGAAGCCTGCTACAAGGCCACGCACGACCATCTGAACGAAATCGCCGAGAAGAGCCCGCTGTTCAAGAAGACCAAGGAGAGCCACGACGCCTACATGAAGGAAGTGCTGTTCTATACGCAGATCGCGGAAAACTACTACGACAACTACCTGCTCAGCAAAATGCGCAAGGGGTGAGGTGCGCGTCATCGATGTCCGATCGCCGGCGGCACCGTGAACAACATGCTGCGTGTTTCGGTAGCCGCCATATTCGCTTTGGTGGCGGCATCTGTCGTGACCTTGATATCGACGGCCGCGCTTGGAACCTGCAACACGACGCTGCGAGGAGAACTCGTGGCGGACGACAATCCAAAGCAACGCTTTCGCGTCGTTCCTCAGAAGTGGCTATTTTTTCGCTCGGTGAAATGGTGCAAGAGAACGGCTACACCGTGGAGAAGATCTTTCAGTCGTTTAGGTTCGTGAATACCAAGACGACGTTTCCCATTCCGTTCGCGAGCGACATCCGGCGCCGGGCGCGATGGACCACTTTGTCCGGTCGCTAGCGCTCAACTTGGCAGCAGGCCAAGATTTATCGCCAGAAAAGCAGGACCGTTGATACTGCCATGCACCACGATGCCCACGCACGTATTTTGCGAGCGTTGGACCGACCACGGAATAACAAACACAACGGGCAAGAGAACCAACAAGACTCCGGGGCCAAAACTGAAGTGGAACGCTCCGTGAAGCACGCCTTGAACGATCCAGGTGTTAGCCCCGAATACGGGCTCCTGGCGCGGTTGGATAAACCCACGCCACCACAACTCTTCTCCGATGATATTGACCGCGAAGAATGGCAGCCATACCGCAAGCAGATAAAGCTGGTCGGTCGCGAGCGGCTTAAAGTGTATGAAATCAGGCTGGGTTGGCAGTTGCGGCCAGACCAATACATTCAACGCGTGTAAGCCCGCAATTGCAGCAATTGTGCCACCTATGGCCAGCCCGGTCAGCCGCCAATCGCTAGATGTCATCTTGCGAACCCGCAAGTGTTCGAGGAGTCTTGCCTGCGAGGTTGATTGGATAGCCACTGCTCCGCCAACGAGGGCGGCAGCCAAGAGGGGCCCCAATACAAGTCCACCGGCAAAAAACCACGCCAGCAACGGTTCCCAGCCGCGAGCTAACAGGCGCGGCATCAACGCATGGGTTGCAAGCCAGAGCAGAGCCGCCGGTATGCCAAACAACACCACCGATGGTACGATTCCGATCCGATTCGGAATCTTTGCCCGTTTGATGTCCATTCGATTTTATCGGCGCTTCAGCCTTCGTCTCGCTAGGGTAGGCTGGTTCGGAAAGTATGTCACTGCGGCTCGGGCAGATATGCTACCCTGCCTGCGGTTGGTTAGATCCGGACGGCTCTTCAACGGCAGGTTATCAGCCCAGTCGCGCAAATATGCGTCAGAAGCGCACTTACAACTTGCGCGAGCGCTTGCGCCAAAAATCTAATTTGCTGAACAGATTCAAGCTGATTTGGGTCGTCCAGTCTGTCCCGCAAATATATTCCGCTTCCACATCACCCCAAATCAGTAGTTTCCTCCGCGCTGTCCCGCCTCGACAAGAGGGGCGTATCGCGGTCGTCACGAACGCGAGGCGGGATGCGGTGGACGCGAGGGCGTCGGCGCGCAAAGTGGTTGCAGGGCGAGATCAAACTCGTGAGCGGCTCACGGCACGCAAGATGAACGACGCTCGTTGCGTACGGCAAAACCGTGTGGTCCTGACACCCGTGGCTGGTGCCAAGCTGCCGGTGGCGAACTCGATCCAACCGGATCGATTTGGCCATCAAGCCCGCAGTGATGGAGGCAAGAGGAATTCGTCTCCAGGGAGAGCACGGCATAAGCCGTCAAACCATTGCGCAGGGAATGCCGGAGTGCTCCGGCTGTACCTGTATGCTCGTGTGCGCATCTCTTAGCGCTTACTGCACACGAGACCGCGGGTGCGAGCCAGCACCCGGCATTCCCTGCACCCTCTCGTTTTGAGGGAAAAGGTTAGACAAACCTCGGGCGCAATTCGCGTCGCGAGAACGCGAAACTGTATCCACCGTCATCGCGACGCGTTGGCTCGCAATGACCGGGGAAGGGCCGCGGCTTTGGCGGATACCCCACATATGCGGGATGTGATGCTTCCTCGGTGACACGCAGAATCTTGCGCCGGCATTTCGCGGACTCTCGGTAACGTCCATGTGAAAACCTCGGCTCTGCCCGAAATTGACAATGACTGACTAGTCAGTCATTTAATAGAACATGACAAATGAAGCCACCAAAAGCGCCAGGAAATCCGCTCCGAAGCCGGCCGATCGCCGGGCCGGGGCGAGGGCACCGGCCTCCTCGAAACCCAAGCCGGCCTCCAACCGCGCCGAGCGCGCTGCCGAGCGGCGCGGGGCCATCATCGCGGCGGCAATGGACGAATTCATCGCGCGCGGCTTTGCGGCGACACGGCTCGACGACATCGCCAAACGCGCCGGCGTCGCCAAGGGCACGATCTACCTGCACTTCAAGGACAAGGAATCGATGTTCGAGGAATTGATCCGGACCGCCATCGTGCCGCTCGTCACCCGCCTTTGGGCGACGCCCCCGCAGCCCGGAGCATCGGTGCGCGACATGGTGGAGGGCTTTGCCAAGACCTTCATCGAGGAGGTGGCCACCACGCGGCGCGGCGACCTTGTGCGGCTGATCGTTGCCGAAGGCCCGCGATTTCCCGAGGTCGCCGACTTCTATTACCGCGAAGTGGTGTCGCGAGGCCTTGCAGGCATGCGCGCGCTGATCGAACTCGGCATCGCGCGTGGCGAGATCCAACACAAGAACCTGGCGCAGTTTCCGCAAATCATGGTGGCGCCCGCGCTCATCGCCGTGATCTGGCAGAGCCTTTTCAGCAGACATGCGCCACTGGATGCTCTCGAAATGTTTCGGGTGCATCTCGATCTGATTTTTGGCGAACGGAGGACGGCATGACTTCGTCGCGAACGATAGCGATCCTGGCTGCGCTAGCGCTCGCCGTCGTGCTCTCAGGCTGCAAGGAGCGCAGGGATCCGGGCTTCCAGGGCTGGGTCGAGGCCGACATGATCTTTGTCAGCCCCGACGAATCCGGTCGCGTCACCAAGCTCAACGTGCGCGAAGGCGACGAGGTGAAACCCGGCATGCAGCTCTATACCGTCGACGACGATTTGCAGCAGGCCGACCTCAATCAGAACAAGGCGACGCTCGCCAATGCGCAGCAGACCTATGACCGCGCGGCGTCGCTGAGCAAGACCGGCTCCGGCACGCAGGCCAACCTCGATTCGGCAACCTCGGCGTTGCGCGTCGCGGAAGCCCGCGTCAATACTTCGCAGACTCGCCTCGCGCGGCGGAGCGGCTTCGCGCCGGTCGGCGGCACCATCCAGCAGATCTATTTCCGCGAAGGCGAAATGGTGCCGGCGCAACGGCCGGTACTGTCGATCATGCCGCCCGGCAACATGAAAATCCGCTTCTTCGTGCCGGAGACAGAACTGCCGAAGCTTGCGATCGGCGACGAGGTAAGGGTGACCTGCGACAATTGCGCGCCCGATCTCACCGCAAAAATCTACTTCATCGCGACGACGGCGGAATACACCCCGCCGGTGATCTACAGCCTCGATGAACGCAACAAGCTGGTCTACCTGATCCAGGCGCGGCCGAACCGGCCAGACGTGTTGCGTGTCGGCCAGCCGATCAGCGTATTCCTCAACGCCCGGACGCCGGTAGCGGAGAAGAAATGAGTTCGGTTTCGACGACATCTGCCGCGGATATCGCCATCAAGGTCGACGGGCTGTCGAAATCGTTCGGCGGCCGCGAGGTCGTGCATGACCTCTCGATGCAGGTGAAGCGCGGCTCGATCTACGGCTTCCTCGGGCCGAACGGCTCCGGCAAGACCACCACCATCCGCATGCTGTGCGGGCTATTGACGCCGGATGCCGGCGAGGGCACCTGCCTCGGCTACGACATCCGCCGCGACGCCGACAAGATCAAGCGCCTGGTCGGCTACATGACACAGCGCTTCAGCCTGTATCAGGATCTCTCGGTCCGCGAGAACCTCGAATTCGTCGCGCGGCTCTACGGAATGCGCGACGCGCGCGGCGCTGCACGTGACATGATCCGGCGGATCGGCCTGAACGGCCGCGAGGAGCAGCTTGCCGGCGAACTGTCCGGCGGCTGGAAGCAACGGCTCGCGCTCGGCGCCTGCACGCTGCCTAATCCCCAACTGCTGCTATTGGACGAGCCGACCGCCGGCGTCGATCCCAAGGCGCGGCGCGATTTCTGGAACGAGATCCATGCGCTTGCCGCCGAAGGGCTGACGGTGCTGGTCTCCACCCACTACATGGACGAAGCCGAGCGCTGTCACGAGATCGCTTACATCGCCTACGGCCACCTCTTGGCGCATGGCACGGTGGACGAGGTGATCGCGAAATCGGCGTTGTCGACCTACACGGTTTCCGGCGACGACCTCAACGGGCTCGCGGCCGAGCTCGCAGGCAAGCCCGGCGTCGATATGGTGGCGCCGTTCGGCACCAGCCTGCACGTCTCAGGACGCGACAAATCCGCGCTGGAGACAACCATCGCGCCTTATCGCGATAAGAGGGGATGGCGCTGGGAGGACAGCGAGCCGTCGCTGGAAGACGTGTTCATTGATCTCATGAACCGCTCAAAGGACAATTTCCAATGAGTGCAACCGATGCTGCCAGCCAAAATCGCGGCGTGCCGGAGCCTGCTTTCGGCTTCTGGCGGCGCAGCTATGCGATGCTGGTCAAGGAATTCATCCAGCTCCGCCGCGACCGGGTCTCCTTCGCGATGATCGTGATGATCCCGGTCATGCAGTTGTTGCTGTTCGGCTATGCCATCAACACCACGCCGCGCCATCTGCCGACGGCGGTGCTGATCCAGGAGGATAGCGATCTGGCGCGCTCGGTGCTGAAGGCGCTGGAGAATACCAAATATTTCCGCTTCACCCGCGAAGTACACAGCGTCGCCGAGTTCGACGATCTCCTGCAGTCCGGCAAGGTGCTGTTCGGGGTCGAGATCCCGCGCGGCTTCGAACGCGCGGTGCGGCGCGGCGACCGCCCGGCGCTATTGGTCGCGGCTGATGCGACCGATCCGGTCGCGGCCGGCTCCGCGCTGGGCACGCTCGGTGCAGTAGTGCAGACCGCGCTCGCGCACGACCTTCACATCGGTGATCCGCCCGCGATGCCGTTCGAGATCAGGGCACATGCCCGTTACAACCCGGCCGCGGAATCGCGGCTCAACATCGTGCCGGGCCTTGTCGGCACCATCCTGACCATGACCATGCTGATTTTCACCGCGCTGTCGGTGACGCGCGAAATCGAGCGCGGCACCATGGAGAGCCTGTTGTCGATGCCGATCAGGCCGGTGGAAGTGATGTTCGGCAAGATCATTCCCTACGTGATCGTCGGCTTCATCCAGGCCTCGCTGATCGTCGGCATCGGGACCTTGCTGTTCGGGGTGCCGATTCTCGGCAGCGTGGCGCTGCTAGCGGCGCTGACGACGCTGTTCATCACCACCAATTTGTCGATCGGCTACACCTTCTCCACCATCGTGCAGAACCAGTTGCAGGCGATGCAGATGTCGATGATGTTTTTCCTGCCGAGCATTCTGTTGTCCGGCTTCATGTTTCCGTTCGCCGGCATGCCGGTGTGGGCGCAGTATCTCGGCGAGGCACTGCCACTGACCCATTACATCCGCATCGTCCGCGCCATCATGCTGAAGGGCGCGGGTCCTTCCAACCTGCAATACGACACGATTGCACTCATTGTACTGATGCTGGTGGCAATGACGATCGCGGTGACGCGCTTCCGCCGCACGCTCGATTGAGGCATATAGTCGATGTCAGTTGATCGACGTCATTCCGGGGCAATGCGAAGCATCGAACTATGGTGCGCAATTGCGCACCTGAGAATCTCGAGATTCCGGGTCTGGTCCTTCGGACCATCCCGGAATGACAAGGGAAGAAAACAGTGAGGTTCTGGGGCAGGAAGACGAAGGAGCAAGAGCCGGCGGTGTCGGCCGACTTCCAGCGCGCGTTGATGCAGGAAGTGATGAAGACCGAGCTGCTCCGCATCAAGGCGCTGATCGCAACCACAGCGCTCTTGGCGCTCATTCTCTGGACCGTCTACCTGGTTGCACCCGAGGCGGTGAGCCGCGTGTGGCACGGCAATCTCAAGCCGCATTATCTTTATTCGATCATCGTGCCGTTCATCCTGTTCGAGCTGTGGGTGCATGGGGCGATCGCCCGCCACATGCGTCAGGGGCGCGACCTGCCGATATTCCGGCGCTATTTGGGCGCGCTGATCGAGACCTCGATGCCGACGATCGCGCTGGCGCTGCACATCAACAGCATGGGGTCGGTCGCGGCGCTGGGCTTCGTGGTGCCGCTGACCTATTTCATCTTCATCATCCTCTCGACGCTGCGGCTGGACTTCTGGCTCTCCACCTTCACCGGCGCGGTCGCCGCCGTTCAACTGTTTTGCATGGCGATGTTCTACCACCCGCCGACCGGCGTAGAGGCCGAGCCCAGTATCTACTATCACGCTGCGCGCAGCCTGATCATCTTGATCTGCGGCGTGCTCGCTGGTGCGGTCGGGCACCAGTTGCGGCGGCAGTTCGAGGCGAGCATCAAAGCGGCGACCGCGCGCGACCGCATCACCAATTTGTTCGGCCAGCACGTCTCACCGCAGGTGGTCGAACGCTTGATGGCCGAGGGCACCAAAACCGACAGCGACATCCGCCGCGTGGCGGTGATGTTCGTCGATTTCCGCAGCTTCACCGCCGGCGCGCGCACACGCACGCCGCAGGAAGTGGTGGATCGGCTCGATGGCGCCTTTGCCGTCCTGGTCGACATTCTCGATCGCCACGGCGGCATCGTGAACAAGTTCCTCGGCGACGGATTCATGGCGTTGTTCGGCGCGCCGCTGCAGGCGCCGGATCCGGCGCACCGCGCGGTCGCCGCGGCGCGCGAAATGCTGGAAGCCAATGCGCGGATTAACGAGGCGGCGAGCTGGCCGCTGCGCATCGGCATTGGCATTCACCTCGGCGAGGTCGTCGCCGGCAATATCGGCTCGCCCCGGCGCAAGGAATACACCGTGATCGGCGACACCGTAAACTTCGCCTCGCGGCTGGAAGCGCTCAACAAGGATTTCAACTCGCAATTCCTGATCTCCGAAGCGGTTCGCGACGCGCTGGGCGAAGCATGCCGCGATGCCGTCTCGCTCGGCGAGGTGGAGGTCAGGGGCTATGAGCGGCCGATGGCCGTGTGGCGGTTGGCATAGGGAGAGAAAGAATGCAGAAGCGTTATATCACTGTAGACGTTTTCACCGACCGCGCCTTCGGCGGCAATCCGCTGGCCGTCGTGCTCGATGCCGGCGGGCTGTCGACCGAACAGATGCAGGCGATCGCCACCGAGTTCAACTATTCGGAAACGACCTTCGTGCTGCCGCCGCGCGAGAGCGCGAACGACGCGCAGGTTCGCATCTTCACCGTGAACCGGGAGATACCCTTTGCCGGCCACCCCAATGTCGGCACCGCCTTTGTGCTGGCGACGTTGGCAGCAAAGCCGCCGGCGCGGCTATTGTTCGAGGAAAAGGCTGGCCTCGTGCCGGTCGAGATTCTGACGGATCATGGCAAGGTCGTCAGCACCGAATTCACGGCGCCGCAGCCGCTCAAGCGGATGTCCGATGTCAGTGTCGAACAAGCGGCGGCCTGCCTCTCGTTATCGGCTGGCGACGTCAAGACAGACCGTCATCCGCCGCAGGTCATCTCGGTCGGCCTGGCCTTCCTCGCGGTGGAAGTGGCCTCCCGCGAGGCGCTGCGGCGTGCCAGGCCGGATGCCGCGGCGTTCGCAAAAACCTTCCCGTGCGATGGCAGCGACGCCGTCTACTTCTATACGCGCGACGTGCCGGCCGATGAAAGGCCGTGCGATTTGCAGGCGCGAATGTTTCATCCTGGCGCCAGTGGATTGTCCGAAGATCCGGCCACCGGCAGCGCGACGGCCGCCTGCGCGGCGCTGCTTGCCGATCTCGACCCCACCAAGGACGGCGAACTGAAATTGCGGATCGGGCAGGGCGTCGACATTGGCCGGCCGAGCCTATTGCTGACACGCGTCCGCAAAGAGAATGGCGTGATTTCGTCCATTCACGTCGGCGGCAGCAGCGTGAAGATGATGGAGGGCACGTTGCAGCTAGACGGGAAGGGGTGATGTTTTTCCGTCATTCCGGGGCGATGCGACACCATCGAACTATGGTGCGCAATTGCGCACCTGAGAATCTCGAGATTCCCCGATGCGCAATTGCGCATCTGAGGTCTGGTGCTGACGCACCATCCCGGAATGACGGAGAGGCCCTAAACCTGAGGCGCGACCAGATTTTCAACCTTCACGCCGTCGCGATCCTCGATGATCTCGGCAATCCATTGGCGGTGACAATGAGAATGGTCGCGCTCATAACAGAGAATGCAGACGGGTCCCGATTGCTTCACCAGCGCCGAAAGCTCGTCGAGCTCCTCCTTGGCCTGAGCGGTCTTCAGGTGCTTGGAATAGATCCTGTGAAGGAGATCGAACTTGCCGCTGCGCGCCGCCTCGCGGCCCTCCTTCGGCGTTCCCAGGCCCTTCAGGTGCAGATAGGAAATGCCGCGCTCGTCGAGGCCGGCCGCGAGCTGAGTTTTGGAGAAGCCCGGCCGCCGCGAGGAAGCAACGGCGCGCACGTCCACCAAGAGCTTGACGCCCGACGCTTCCAGCTCGTCGAGCACAGCCTTCGCCGGCGTTTGCTCATAGCCGATGGTGAAGAGGCGTTTGGTCTTGCGAGCCATGTCGATATCCGGTGCGTTGATCTGTCATCGGGAAAGCTAGGATCGTGCGAGGATGATTTCCATATGCCGCGTTGCCGCCGGGCGCGGCATGTCGCATAGTCCCTGCAAAGAGCCTCTCGAAGGCCGCATGCACGGGGGACACGATGAACCGATTTTGCCGGACACTGGCAGGGCTGCTCGTGCTTGTCGTTTGTGGCATTGCCGCAGCGCACGCCCAGACAAGCTATCCCGATCGCCCGGTGAAGATCATCGTCCCGATCGGGCCCGGCGGCAGTTACGATCTGGTCGGGCGGCATGTGGCGGATGCGCTGTCGAAGCGGATGGGGCAGGCCTTCGTGGTCGAGAACAAACCCGGCGCCGGCACCGTCGTCGGCACGCAGGCCGCCAGCCAGAGCGAGCCGGACGGCTACACCCTGGTGGTCGGCGGGCTCTCGAACATGGCATTCAATTCGGCGCTCTATTCCAAGCTCGGCTACGACCCACGCAAGGATTTCGTGCCGGTCGCGCTGGTCTACAAATTCGGCTACGTCATGGTCGGCCGCAAGGATTTGCCGCACGGCAAGCTCGCGGACATCGTGGCTGCCGCAAAGGCCAACCCCGGCTCGATCTCGGTCGCGACGGCTGGCGTCGGCACCGGTCAGCAACTGGTAGCGGCTGCCTTCATGAAGGCTGCGGGCGACAAATTCCTGGAGGTGCCCTACAAGGGGTCTCCGCCGGCCTTCACCGATCTGCTGGCCGGCCGCATCGACCTGTTCTTCGACTCAATCGCCGCCGGGCTGCCTTACGTGCAGTCCGGGCAGGCGCGGGGCATTGCGGTGCTGTCCTCGAAGCGCAGCCCGCTGGCCCCTGATGTGCCGACCATGTCTGAGGCTGGCGTGCCCGGCCTCGACGTCGATTCCTGGCTCGGCATTTTCGCGCCGGCAAAGACGCCGCCGGACGTCATCGCCAAACTGCGCCGGGAAATCCGTGCCTCGCTGCCCGAACTCAAGGAGCGCTTCGAGAAGAGCGGCGGCGAGCCGTGGGATTTGCCTGACCACAAGCTCGATGCGTTCGTCGCGTCCGAATACGACACCTGGACGAAACTGATCCGCGAGGCCGGCATCAAGCTCGACTGAGCGTTTGATTATTTTACGCGCTCGATCAGCTCCATCGCACCCGCAGGCGCACGCAGCTTGCCTTCGTGGATCACATACGCGAACACGTCGCGCGGCATCTTGTTCGGCTTGGCCTTGTCGACGCGCGGCAGGTCGTCGGGCTCGCCGCCGGCGGCCCAGGCCTGAAAGCGCTTGGCCCAGGCGTCGAGCTGCTTCGGCGGATAGCAGGTCTTGAGCTCGTCATTGCCCTTCTGCAGCCGCGCATAGACGAAATCGCTGACGACGTCGGCGATCGCTGGATATTTGCCGTGCTCGGCGAATACGACCGGCGTCTCGAATTGTCGCAGCAATGCGATGAACTCCGGCACGCAGAAACTGTCATGCCGCACCTCGACCACGTGGCGCAGCGCGCGGCCGTCGAGTTTGCGCGGCAGCAGTTCGAGGAATTTGCCGAAATCGGCCTCGTCGAATTTTTTGGTCGGCGCGAATTGCCAGAGCACCGGGCCGAGCCGGTCGCCAAGCTCTATCACGCCGGAATCGTAGAAGCGCTTTACGGAATCGCCGGCCTCCGCCAGCACACGACGATTGGTCGCGAAGCGCGGTCCCTTCAATGAGAACACGAAGCCGTCGGGCACTTCACGCGCCCATTTGCGAAAACTCTCCGGCTTCTGCGAACCGTAATAGGTACCGTTGATCTCGATCGAGGTCAGCTTCGAGGCGGCGTAGGACAGCTCTTTCGCCTGCGCCAGCTTCTCGGGATAGAACACGCCGCGCCACGGCTCGAAGGTCCAGCCGCCGATGCCGATATAGATGCTGCCGCTGCTGGTTGCGGTCGACTTCGAGGGCTTGCTCACTGGAAGACTCTTCGGAAAGGGGGAGGGCTCCGAGCGATGTTAGCCAAACCGGCTGTGATTGGCCAGTTTGTCGCAGCGGACGACAAGCTTTCGGAAACCAGAGATAGCGCGCAGTGACGGCCGTAGAGTTGGATGCAGATGTTTCTGCGGCGAACAATCATGTGGGGCCGGGCGGGCAGGGCCCCGGCTCATAGGCGTGGTCCCCTGAAAAAAGCCCCGGAAAACCGGAGCCTTTTGCTTCCACCCACTTCCACCCAGTTGCGCCGGACCACGTGAACGTCAGGACTTGCCGTGCGGCGCCCGCGTAGTGCCCGTCAGTCCCTTGAAGGGTTGTTCGAGGGTCTGCTTGGCGAGTTTGGTGTGGAGTTCGCAGATCTTCTGCGACTCGGCCACTGACGTCTCATAAGCCCGCTTCACAAATTCGCTTTGAACCGTCATCGCCTTGTCGAGCGAGCGAACGCCGCTGAGCTGCTCGACAAAGGACCCGAAATCCTCGAGCGATTTCCTTGTGTAGTCGCGATAGGCGTTCGCGATGGTCTGCAGGCTGACCGGCGCAGGCTCCGCCGCGGGTTCGACTGGCGCGGACGGGATCGAGGCAGCCTCGGCTGGCGCAGGCTCGGCCGGCGAGGGCGCCGGGGTCGGTTGCGGCTCGGGCGATGCGGCGACGGCTGGTTCGTCGATGGCCGGCTGATCGACCTTCGGGCTTTCCGCGTGAACCGGCTCGCGCTGCAGCGGCGGATCCTGATCCGGGTTTTGCAGTTCAACCGGCGCCGGGCGCGCTGTTGGGCTCACGGTCGGGTTCTCTTGGGGAGCGACCTTTTTGCCCCGCTCTCCCTTCCGGTTGCGCCGTCCGGATTTCCCGGTCGGCTTGCCCTGATCTGCATTCGACATCTGCTTCCCCTATTCCCTGTCAAATCAAAGGTCGAGACTCCGCCATGTTTGCGATCTAATCGCGGTTCTTGCTTGTCGGATGCGCGGCACTCGCGTGGTCAGATTTTGAAAGGTGGACTCGAAGGCCGATTTTCTCAATGTCGACTCAGGGACTATTCCTCCACGTGCTTATTCCATGATATCAGTTCCCGGTCAGGCGTAGGGGAACGTTGAGTATGAATTCGCAGTCATTCGCCGGTCTTTTGGGAGCCATCGTCGCCTCGGTCGTGATGGTGGTCGCCGTCGCCTACGGGCCGATCGGCCAATATGGAAAGCCCGCCAAACCGGCCAGCATCCAGCAATCGGCGCCGGTGCAGATGCAGCCGGTTCCAGTTGCGCCAGCGCCGCGCGGGCCGGTGATTCGGGAAGTGCCGAATTAGAAGAGACGGGATGCCCCTTGCGGAACGCGGCGGTGTTCCCATGTTACATCTAACGGCGACGTTGACGCTTCAAGACTCCGGCGCTGGGACGACCATGAATAGTTTGGCTGCGCCGGATGTACGCGCGCCTCTGTTCGTGGTCGTTGGCATTTTGAGCTCTTCCTTAAGGCCGTTTTTCCTCGATTGAGTGGCTGTTCCGGAACCCCGCCTTGGCATGTGAGGCGGCTGCGGATATACGCTGGCTCCCATGAATGACGCCATCAAACCGGGCCCCGAAACCCCGTCGCAGGCCGGTTTGCCTGAGCTTTCGGTCGTCGTCCCGACATTCAACGAACGCGACAACGTGACGGTGCTGTACCGGCGCCTGGAGGCGACGCTGGCCGGCATCGCGTGGGAAGTCGTCTTTGTCGATGACAATTCCCCCGACGGAACTTGGGAAGTGGTGCGGGGGCTGGCGCAGAAGGATTCCCGCGTCCGCTGCATCCGCCGGATCGGGCGACGCGGACTGTCGGGTGCCTGCATTGAGGGTATCCTGGCATCGAGCGCGCCCTATGCTGCGGTGATCGACGCAGACCTGCAGCACGACGAAGCGCAATTGCCGAAGATGGTCGCGCTGCTGCGGAGCGGTGAGGCGGAACTGGTTGTCGGCAGCCGCTATATCGAGGGCGGTAGCGCCGACAGTTTCAACAAGCAGCGGGCAGGCGCCAGTCAGCTTGCGACCGAGGTCGCCAAGCGCACGCTGAAGGTCGAGATCGCCGATCCCATGAGCGGCTTCTTCATGATTCGCCGCGATCGTTTCGAGGAACTGGCGCCGCAGCTCTCGACTCAAGGCTTCAAGATCCTGCTCGATATTGTCGCCTCTGCGCAGGGTAATTTGCGCACCATCGAAATTCCCTACTCCTTCGGTTCGCGCCAGCACGGCGAAAGCAAGCTCGATTCCATGGTGGCGCTGGATTTTCTCGGCCTGGTACTGGCGAAGCTGACCCACGACGTGGTGTCGCTGCGTTTCCTCTTGTTCGCAATGGTCGGATCGACCGGCCTTGTCGTCCATCTCGTGGCGCTGTTCATCGCGCACGAAATCTTCAATGCCCGGTTTGCTGAGGCGCAGGCCATTGGTGCGCTGGTCGCGATGACCAGCAATTTCATTCTGAACAATTTCCTCACCTATCGCGACCAGCGGCTGAAGGGATTTGCGATCTTGCGCGGCCTGCTGCTGTTTTATCTGGTGTGCGGCGTCGGCCTGCTTGCCAATGTCGGCGTGGCGTTCTCGATCTTCGAGCAGGAGCCGATCTGGTGGCTCGCGGGGCTTGCCGGCGCGCTGATGGGCGTGGTCTGGAATTACGCCATGTCCGGTATGTTCGTCTGGCGCAGGCGATGATCGGAAGATGACCTCGAACGAGGCGCGGGTTGCCCTCAACACGGGTCTGGCGATCCTGGCGCTGATCGCGCTACGCCTGATCGCTGCCGCGTTCACGCCGATCACCTTCGACGAAGCCTATTACTGGATGTGGTCGAAGCATCTTGCCGGCGGCTATTACGATCATCCGCCGATGGTCGCCGTGGTGATCCGGCTCGGCACCCTGATCGCAGGCGATACCGAATTAGGCGTGCGGGTGGTCTCGATCCTGCTGGCGCTGCCGATGAGCTGGGCGATCTACCAGGCCGGCGCCATCCTGTTTGGCAGCCGGCGCGTGGCGGCCTCGTCGGCAATCCTTTTGAACATCACGCTGATGGCGGCCGTCGGCACCATGATCGTGACGCCGGATGCGCCGCTCCTGGTGGCGTCCAGTCTCCTGCTGTTTGCGCTCGCCAAGGTGCTGCAGACCGGCCGCGGCGTGTGGTGGCTGGCGGTCGGTGCAGCGGCCGGCTGCGCGCTCTTGTCGAAGTACACCGCACTGTTCTTCGGACCCGCCATCCTGATCTGGCTGATCGCGGTTCCCAAGCTGCGGCACTGGCTGGTCTCGCCCTGGCTTTATCTCGGCGGGCTCGGTGCGCTAGCCCTCTTCGCGCCGGTCATTCTGTGGAACGCCGAGCACCACTGGGTTTCCTTCATCAAGCAGATGGGGCGGGCGCGGATCGAGGATTTCCGCCCGGTCTATATCGCTGAACTGATTCCGACCCAGATCGCGTTTGCGACGCCGCTGGTCTGGATCCTCGGCGCAATGGGTCTCTACGCGCTTCTCCGCCGCCGGGCCGGCGCGCTGCCGGCGTGCACGCTGGTCAACCTGATGTTCTGGATCATCGTCGCCTATTTCGTCTGGCATTCGCTGCATGCGCGCGTCGAGGCGAACTGGTTTGCGCCGGTTTACCCGGCGTTTGCCATCGCCGCCGCCGTCGCCGCCCATCTGGTCGAGTGGGAGCCGGGCTGGCAGCGCCTGGTCGATTTCTGCCGGCGCTGGGCCGTGCCCGCCGGCGTCCTGATGTTCGTGCTGCTGGTCGTACAGGCCAACAGCGGCGTGCTGTCAGGTTATCGCCGCGATGCCACAGTGCGCAGCGTCGGCATCGGCTGGCGCGAAACTGCCGCAGCGATCGAAGCGGCGAGGGCGCGAACGGGAGCCACATGCGTGCTCGCCTCGGATTACGGCACCACCGGCTGGCTCGCCTTCCATCTGCCGAAGGGCACTTGCGTGGCGCAACAGAACCTGCGCATCCGCTGGGTCAACATGCCCGAGCCCGATGCAGCGCGGCTTGCCGGCCCGTTGCTCTATGTCCGCGAGGTCTGGCCGGGGGATCCTCCGTTGAGGGACATGTTCGCCAGCGTGGAGAAGATCGGGGAGGTCGAGCGCAGGCGTGGCCCGCTCGTTATCGAGACTTATGCGCTCCATCTCCTGCGGAACCCGAAGGGCGACGTGTTCGACCGCAGGCCGCCGCCGGAATTACAATAAGACGCGGCCAGTCACTCGGCGGCGTCGCGATGCGTGCGTTGGTCCAGCGTGGGGCGTTCGCTCCGCCACAGCCAGACCGCGAGCGAGCCTGATCGGCCGCGAATCTGCGCTTCGACGGGGCCGGCAAGGCTTCCGGTTTTCAGCCGCGCGCCGGTGCGTTTGGCCGCGATGCGCAACGTATCGCTGAGCGCCAGCCTGACATCGTGGCGGGCCGCCACCTCCATCAGCCGGCTCGCCACGTTCACGGTGTCGCCGGTCGCGGTGATGTGCTGATGGTTGCGGCCGCCGAGCCGGGATGCGACGATCGGCCCGTAATGCGCGCCGATCTTGAAGCCGATCCGCACGGCGATCGGCGGCGGCAACGCTTCGATCCAGCGTTCGGTCTTGACGCAGAGCGCGATCGAACATTGTGCCGCGCGCGTAGCGTCATCCTCAGCCGGCTGCGGCAGGCCGAACAGGATCATGGCGCCGTCGCCGAGAAAGCTCGTGATCATGCCGCCGCATCGCGTCGCTTCCTTGTCGACCAGCGCGTGAAATTCCTTCAACAGCCCCCGCGTGGCATCCGGATCGAGCGTTTCGCTGAGCGAGGTAAATCCAGAGAGATCGACGAACACGACCGCGGCATTCTGCCGTACCGGAGCCAGCAGGAAGTCAGGATCGCGTGTCAGCCATTCCTGCAAGCCCGGCGTCTGGAATTGTTCGAGCAGCCTGTTTTGTACGGCGAGATGCTGGGCGCTACGCCGGCCCCACCATAGCTGGACCGCGCCGAACAGCATGAGCGGCGGCGCTGCTGCGGCAATGGTCGTCGCGGCGTCGAGCCAGATGCCGTGCGCGAAAGCAATCGTGTTCGCGGTCGCCCATGCCAGCACGACCGCGCTGACCGCCACGAGACCGATCGGGTTTCGCCGCCACACCAGCAAACCGACCAGCAACATCGGCAGCAGGATCGCCGTGATCGCCCCGGCGATGCGAACCGTTTGGTTGCGCACGAGGCCGTCTCCTGCGATCAGATGCGTAATCGCAGTGGAAATGATTTCCACCCCGGGCATCAGTGAATCGAACGGCGTCGGAAAGAAGTCGCCGGCGCCGGTTGCGGTCGCGCCGAGCACGACGATGCGGCCCTGTATCGCTTCCTTGTCGATCTGGCCGTCGATCAGACTGGCAGCACTGATCGTGCGAATGGTTTGGCGTGGGCCGTAATAGGAAATCGGCAGCGCATAGTGGGAGGCGGTTGGGATCAGCCGATCGCCGAACCTGAGACGGTCGGGCTCGATCGTCAGCGGTTGGTCGATCGCGATCGATGCGACACGGAGCGGAAACGACAACTCGATCTTGTCGCGCGTCCGGAACAGCATCGGCACCGAGAGCGGCGTGCCGGTCTGGCCCGTCGCAACATTGGCGATACCGACTTCCGCGCGGTCGGCGAATGCCGGCAGCGGCAGCAGGAAGCGGCTGGCCTTCGGCAGGCGGGCCAGTGGCCCATCGTTTTCCGCGGAAGGCTGAACGGTGTTCGAAAATACCGCAGCCGCTGCAAGGACCGTTGGACCCGCCGCGACCGATTTCGCGAGCGCCGCATCGCCATCGGCGGGTCCCTTGTCGATCAGCAGGAGATCGATCGCGATGACTTTCGGCTCCAGCCGCGCGATCGCCTCGACGATTTTGGCTATCTCTGCGCGTGGCAGGGGATAGGTGCCGACGAGTTTGACAATGGTGTCGTCGATCGCAACGATCGTGACGAGGTCCGGCGGCGCCTTCACGCCGCGCACCAGCGTGCGCACGTCGGTCAATGCCGACTCGAGCCGGTCGAGAAACCGCAAATGGCCAGCCGAATGGCCGAGCCATATCGCGCCTGCCCATAATCCCGTGCAAAGCAACGCAACCAGAATATGAAGGCGTCGACGGCTCATTCGTTCGCTTCTATTGTCCCAATCTTGCCATCAGGGCCGCAACGCGCGCGGGCGGCCAGCGCTTTATGATCAACTCGCCCGACGGCTCGACATCGACGCCATCACCGGCGCCGAGTACGACGCTGCCGCGGCCAGCGGGCCGCGCCACGCGCACGCGTCCGTCGACGACGAAGACCGACGTCTTTGTACCTTCGGCGTCCACTGTCCATTTGGTACCACGCACCGCGGCAATCGCCTGTGGCGTCATCACCTCGAACCTGACGCGTCCCGGCTTCTTCGGCACTTCGAGCAGGAGAGCCTTGTTACTGAGTTCGACGGAATCGACCTGGCCATCACGGTTACGGTCCCTGAGTTCGAATTTCGCGCCGTTTTCGGCCACGATCGTGATCGCGGACTGGCAATGCAGTGTTTGCGTCCCGTGGGCCGTCGATGCGGACGTGCAGCCTGATTTTGCCGGCTGCGCCGCCGCAGGTCCGGCGAACAGCAGCATGCCTGCGAAGGCGATCGATCCGGCGCGGGCCAGCATTGTCATGGCGGCTCCCTCTTGGGGTGCGGCGAAACAGAGGAGTAGGACGATACGGTGCCGTATCAAGCGCCGCGATCCAATGCAAAGCCAATGGTAGACGATAGTATGTCTGCCTTCGGCGGGTAAGGTTCGGCGAAGTCTCCCGATCCGGCAGTTCGGCAAAAAGATCCGGTAAATCAGCGCAGAAACGGCTCGAAAAGGACCGAAACGGCGACCGGAACATCGAAGTTTTCCGGTGCGTAGGTGTAGGACCGACGGGTGGCGAAACGTCTTGTAACCACTCGACCACAACCGAGGTGTTTGCCATGTCCAGTTCCGCACTGAAACCAGCCGTCGAACTCGCAAGCACGAGGCGCGTGCGCTTTCCCAACGAGAGCACCGAATATCGCCGCGTGCGTGAACAATTGCTGGCTGAGGAGATTGAACTGCGCCGTCACATCGAACGGGTCGCCGAATTGCGCCGGGAGTTGCCGCCGGGCGGTGCGGTGACGAGAAGCTACGAATTCGAAGGCGAGGCCGGCAAGGCGACCTTGTCGGACCTGTTCGGCGACAAGCAGACGCTCGTGATCTACAGCTACATGTTCGGCCCGCAGCGCGAGCAGCCGTGCCCGATGTGCACGTCCTTCATGAGCACTTGGGAAGGCAAGCTGCCCGACCTCGAACAGCGCATCGCCTTCGTGTTCGTGGCGCGTTCGCCGATCGCGCGATTGATCGAGGCGAAGAAGGCGCGCGGCTGGACTCGGCACAGGATCTATTCGGACGCGTCGGGCGATTACACGCGCGACTATGTCAGCGCGGCGGATGCCGATGTGCCCGGCTACACCGTGTTCACGCGGCGTGACGGCAGCATCCGCCATTTCTGGTCCGGCGAGATGGGACCATCGACCGCCGACCCCGGACAGGACCCCCGCGGCGCGCCTGACATCGATCCGCTGTGGACCATTCTCGACACCACGCCGGAAGGGCGCGGCAAGGACTGGTATCCGCGGCTGAGCTATTAACCTAGACTGCCAGAGGTGATCGCCCCGAGCACGCCGGCCCGATCAAGGTCCAGCACACGCTGCGTCCGTTGGCGGTAGCGATGGCGGGCGAGAACGAGTTCTATCCGTTCAAGGATTGAGGCCGAACTTGGCCCGTTATGGGACATCTGGTTGTTACGTCGCGCCGGGTGTCCCTGATTGGGACCAACGCCCGCATCATTGCGGGGAAATTTCTCCAATAGTTCCATGGATTTGAGCCCGCCTTAGATCCGCCCGCGTTTAATCCGGATTTAACTAAAAGTCGCCTTAATGACGCTCTGTGCCTCTGCGAGATGCTGCCCGGGGACATATCCGGACGCGGCATCAAAGGGGGACTTGGTGGAATGGTTGTTCTGGGCGTTGTGTGAATGAGTAAGCGTACGCGTGCGTTCGGTCCTGCGGCCCGCAGCCGCGGGAAATCCTCCCGCAAAGGCATTCCCCAGTATTTTCTCGGCGGTGTCGCGGTCGCAGGCCTCGTGCTGGGCTGCGCCTGGACCGTCTACACCAACGTGCTCGGCGCCAACATCTATCCATCCGTGAACAACGCCGGCTTCGAGGCGCCCGCCGTCAACAGCCCGAGCACCGTCGCGGCGCATGCCGTGCGGCCGGCCTTCAATGAGATTTTCGCCTCGCTGCCGCAACAGTCGCTGGTTCTGCCCGCCCCGGAGGACGTCGCGAGCTCGCTGATGTTCAACGAAAGGTTCGGAGCCGCCGCCGCGCAAGGCGAGCCCTCGAGAGCGGCCGAATTTAAGCCCGTCGAACCGACGAAACTGGCGGAAGCTTCGGCGCCGGCCGAGGCGCCGAAAGCCGTTCAAGCATCGAAGCCCGTGGAAGCGGCGAAGCCGAAGATCTCCGCTCCTGCCACCAAGCTCGCCTTGAACGCACCTGCGCCAGCGCCAGCAGAGACCGAAGCCAAGACGGCGAAGACGTCCGGCTCCACCGTTCGCGACATGGCGCAGCGCGCCAAGGCCGCCGTGATGTCGATTGCTTCCAACGACAAGCAGACCATGGTTGAAAAATTGTGGGGCAAGCAGCCTTCGCAGAACTCGCTGCTCGCTTTTGCATCCGCCGACGCCAACGTCACCGGGAGCATCATCGATACGCGAAGCCAGAACCCGATGATGGGCGGCTCGCCGCCCTATGATCGCCAGACCGCGGTCTACGACATTTCCGCGCGCAAGGTCTATCTGCCCGACGGCACCCAGCTCGAGGCGCATTCGGGACTGGGCTCGAAGATGGACGATCCAAAATATTCGCATGTGCGGATGCAGGGTGTGACGCCGCCGCACATTTACGAACTGAAGCCGCGCGAGGCGCTGTTTCACGGCGTGCCGGCTCTGCGGCTGACGCCGATCGGCGGCGAGGAAAAAATCTTCGGCCGCGATGGGCTGCTCGCGCACAGCTACATGCTCGGGCCGAGCGGCCAGTCCAACGGCTGCGTGTCGTTCAAGGACTACTATGCGTTCCTCGACGCCTATCGCAACAAGGGTATCCGCCGGCTCGCGGTGCTGGTGAAAGTCCAATAGGCGGATGCGGCCAAGTCGTCGCTCTGCTACGCGCAATGACGAGGACGGATTTGACCCAAGAGCCTAACGTCGGATGTCGTCCCTGCGAACGCAGGGCTCCATAACCACTGCTCGTGGTTGTTGGGATCGCGAGCTCCAGCTTCATTTCCCAATTCGCATTTGTGATTATCGCTCCCTGCGTTCGCAGGAGCGACACACTGAGACACACTGAATATGACTTCGTGATCTCGCGGCGCATTGCGCCCGAAGTTGCTCTTCACTTCCCGCCCTCTCATTCAGAGACCGCAGGGAAGACCGGGTGCTGGCTGCTCCCGCGGTTTCATGTGCCCGTAGCACAGGCAAAGCGACGACGTCCGCCATAGCTCCCTGAAGGGCCGGCAGTACGCCGAGGTGCGTCGCTTCCGGGTTTTGCATTCTTGAGAACAGCCTGAGCCGCACGGATCGGAAGTTTCAGAAATGGAACAGTCTTTTGATCGCGATTTTGTCGTAGGCCGGGATGGAACCATACGGTCCCCGTAAGCTTACGGTGTTACCCATGCGCATTTTGCGGTTGCGTCTGGCGACCCATTTGCATCTAACTCTTTGAGACGCCGCGAGCAGTCTGCCTCGCGCCGGAACGTTTGGAGTTTGTCGAGCGAGAGCATGTTGAGTGAGTACGCGTAAGAAAGGCATTTTCAAACTCATGTTAAAGCTCGCGTGCCAAGACGCTCCAGACGGAGATGGTTGCGGACGCCTCACCAAGGGTTTTCCGCAGTGACGTCTCGCCGCGGAATGGGAAATCGCCTTCTTGCAGCATTGCCGGCGTCGGACTTCGATCTGTTGGAGCCCGAGCTTGAGGCAATCGCGCTCAATCAGGATGCGGTCCTTTCGCGGGCGGGTGACGCAATCGAGTACGTCTACTTCCCTCATAGCGGCGCCATCTCGCTGATGATCGACATGGCTGACGGACACACGGTCGCTACCGCCGCAGTCGGGCGTGAGGGGGCAGTAGGCATGCTTTCGGTGCTCGGGCCGTCACCTTCGGATATGACCGCGGTCGTTCGTGCGGCGGGCACCGCCTTTCGGATTCCCGCATCGCGATTTCACGCCGCTTTCAACCGGAGCCCCGCGATCCGGTACGCGGTCCAGATTCACGTCAGGGCGATGCTGATGCAGCTTCAGCTCGGCTCGGCCTGCAATGCGCTTCACCCGGTCGAGGCGCGCATGGCTCGCTGGTTGCTCCAGCTTCGCGACCGCGTCGACCATGATGTGCTCCCGCTCACCCAGCAGGCGCTGTCGCAAATAGTCGGTGTACGACGCACGACCGTAACACTTCTGATGCGCAAGCTGCGAGCCCGTGGCGCGATCAGGTCCGATCGACGAGGCATGATCGAGATCGATCCGGCGCGGCTCGCGGCGGTCGCATGCGAATGCCACAACGTCATGCATCTCGCAGTCGAGGAGATGTTCGCGCTCCATTCGGCCCGATCTCGCGCGGCGGTTCTGCCGGAAGATCGGCGGATTCCGGGAATTAAATCGGGCGGAGCCATCTAAGCGCGTTTCAGCGACCGCTCGACCTTCCGCGTCGCGACTTGCTGCTGCGGCATTCCGGAACGCACATCGAAGGGTGGATTCTCCGCCAGATCAGGTTCTTTGCCGCCGATCACGTTCGAGCGCTGACTCGGATGTCGCCTCGAGCTTCGCAATTTCGCGCAGCACCTTCGCTGTCTGGCGCAGCTCGTCGCGCTCAGGGCCCGGCTTCAGCCGTCGCGCCTCGTCAAGAATGTCCTTTGCCTGTAGCAGCCAGGCGGAGGTTTCGGTTGAGACTTGCATGCGCGCCATAGCGTCCCTCCATCGCGATCATCACTAGATCTGTGTCGGTGCGCTGCGATGCCGCACACGGATGCCCGGCTCGTCGACCCAGGCTTCACGGGCAAACCAGGCGTGATCGGTGTGGCAGATCACGCAACGGGTCCGTGAGAAGAACACTGCGCTGCGGCTGAAGCTCTCGCGATCAGTCTTGATGCCGGTGGGAATCGCATGTCCGGTCCGCGGACATTTGACCATGACCATTCCCATATCGCCCTCCCTTGAGATTGGTTTCTTGTTTGAGAAAAGCACCGGCCGGTTGGAGTGCGCCACTTGTCGGTGCGGGTTACTTGGGGGGCATCGCGCACCGCGTCTGATCGAGCATCGGGTAGTGGGCCCGCATGCTGATCGCTTGGACTCGTTCCAACCGGCCGGATCCCTCCTTGACGTAGTCTCGGGTGTGAATTGAACGCCGGGCTTTTAGCCGGCTTTGTGGAGAACCTTGGTGAAGTGCTTCCTGATCGGCTCACCTGTTTCCGTCGCAAGCTTCTGGGTGAGCACCCACAATTCCCTGTTCTGGTCAGAAGCGGTGTCGAACGCCTTGCGCGCGTGCGCCGCGGATACGCTAAGAACATCAGTGGCTGACTTGCTGCCGGACAGACGTACGAAGAAATCGAGCGTGGAGGCGGCATTGGCGTTTGAGATTTCGAGCAGCTTGAGCCCGTAATCGGTCGCGCCCCTCGCATTGCTCGAATAGCTCTCGCGCAGCGCTTCCGTCATCTCCTCCGAAGCGGCCTTGATTTTCTCGCAGCCTTCACGTGCGCGGGCGAAGCCCTGCTCGGTAAGCTCGCTAACCACGCCAGGCGCGGCGATCTTCGAGAAGTCCAACCATGGCATTCCGACAATATGCGTTCCGTTCGACGTGGCTTTCATTTCGCTTTCACTCACGGCAAGATTACCTTTCTCAAGCGAAAGCATTCCTCGCAACGCGCGCTTGCGTCACGAGAGCTCACGCTCCGCGTTAGATCAGATTGTGGATGAGGATTCTTATCCAGCCCTCGGGGTTACTTTGCCCAGGAGAGTTGGGACTGTCGGTTCGGTTTGCGACTCTCGCGAAAAGTTTTTTTGAAGTTGTCAACGCATACGCTGGTATAGTTTACACAGCGCTGTGCATAACTGGGATATCTCAAGCAGCGGGAAGGTTTTGCGTCAGCGTGATGTTGCAGAGACACCGCGCCGTTGCGGTCGGATCCTCCCAAACAAAAACCCCGGCATTTCTGCCGGGGTTTTGCATTCTCGTATCGCCTGAGTGGCTGGATCAGAAGTCCATGCCGCCCATGCCGCCGCCTGGGGGCATTGCGGGGCCGCCGGCGTTCTTCTTCGGCAGTTCGGCGATCATGGCTTCGGTGGTGATCAGGAGAGCCGCGACGGAAGCCGCGTTCTGGATCGCCGCACGGACCACCTTGGTCGGGTCGATGATGCCCTTGGAGACCAGATTGCCGTATTCGCCGGTCTGCGAGTCGAAGCCGTAATTGTACTGCTCCTTCTCGAGGATCTTGCCGACGATGACGGAGCCGTCTTCACCGGCGTTGATCGCGATCTGGCGGGCCGGCGCGGAGAGCGCCTTGCGCACGATCTCGACGCCGGTCTTCTGGTCGTCGTTGGCGGTCTTGATGCGCTTGAGCTGCTCGGACGCGCGGAGCAGGGCGACGCCGCCACCCGGCACGATGCCTTCTTCAACTGCCGCACGGGTCGCATGCATCGCGTCATCAACGCGATCCTTACGCTCCTTGACTTCGACTTCGGTCGCGCCGCCGACGCGGATCACCGCGACGCCGCCCGCGAGCTTGG
>NZ_LLYA01000123.1 GCF_001440415.1 Bradyrhizobium retamae | reverse complement strand
ACAGCGGCTCGGCGAGATGCGGGCGGCTCGCCGCGGCGCCCAGCATGACGAGCGGCCTACTGGCGCCCATGATCATGGCTGCGGCGCGATCGATGGCCGCTGCAGCCGCGACCGGAAGCTCGACGACATGTGGGGGAATGATGTCGGCCGCGGCTTCGTCGGCCGCGATGTCCTCGGGCAGTTCGAGATGCACGGGGCCCGGCCGCTCCTGCTGCGCGACCCGGAAGGCGTCGCGAACCAGGGTCGGAATACTCTGCGCGGAAACGATCTGCGTCGCCATTTTGGTGAGCGGCCGCATGGTCGCGACGATGTCCACGATTTGGAAGCGCGCCTGGCGGCTGCTTCGGATCGCCTTCTGTCCTGTGATCATGACCATCGGCATCGCGCCCAAATGCGCGTAGGCCGCAGCCGTCGTCAAATTGAGCGCACCGGGACCCAGCGTCGTCAGGCAGACGCCCGCGCGCCCGGTGAGACGCCCGTAGGTGGCCGCCATGAAGCCGGCAGCCTGTTCGTGCCGCGTCAGCACCAGCTTGATCTTCGAGCGCCGCAGCGACTCCAGCACGTCGAGATTCTCCTCGCCGGGAATGGCGAAGACGTACCCAACGCCCTCGTTCTCAAGGGCGGCCACCAGCAGATCGGAGGCTTTTGTCATGCGGCCGAAACTCCTCTCGCGCCTGGTTCGGCTTTCTCCGCCCGGTGCGGCAGGGTCCAGTCCGGCCGAATGAAGTGGCAGGTGTAGCCGTCCGGATATTTCTCCAGATAATCCTGATGCTCGGGCTCGGCCTCCCAGAACGGTCCGGCGGGAGCCACCTCCGTGACGACCTTGCCCGGCCAAAGCCCGGAAGCATCGACATCGGCGATGGTGTCTTCCGCGATCCGCTTCTGCGCGTCGCTGGTATAGAAGATGGCCGACCGGTAGCTCGCGCCCCGGTCGTTGCCCTGGCGATTCAACGTCGAAGGATCATGGATCTGGAAAAAGAATTCCAGGAGCTTCCGATAGCTGATGGTCCCGGGATCGAAGATGATCTCAACGGCTTCCGCATGATTGCCGTGGTTGCGATAGGTCGCGTTTGGCACCTCGCCGCCGGAGTAGCCGACCCTGGTTGAAATCACGCCGGGATAGCGGCGCAGCAGATCCTGCACACCCCAGAAGCAGCCGCCGGCCAGGACTGCGCGTTCAGTCGAAACTGTCATGTCTGTCCTCCCTGGGTACGCTGCGGGCGTCGTTCCCGGAACTCTATCAGGGACGCATAATGACGCCGAAAGATGCAGAAGCGCAATGATCCACGAAGGTCCGCTTTGCGCCGATTTTGTTGCAAAGTCGGTTGAGAGAGGCCTCGAGGCGTGATTCCGTTGTGTTGAGGCGAATCGC
>NZ_LLYA01000122.1 GCF_001440415.1 Bradyrhizobium retamae | reverse complement strand
CGCGATTGATGCTGTGGACGGCGCCCACTCTGCGGCATCGAAGTGCCATAGGGTGGTTGCGTTGAAGCAAACCACTTTGAGGGGAGCCGTCCATGGGCGAGGTTAGCACGATTGGTCTCGATATTGCGAAGTCGGTCTTCCAGGTTCACGGCGCAGATGTTGATGGCGCGGTTGTGATCCGCAAGCGTGTGAGCCGCACCAAGGTGCTGGAGTTCTTCTCGACTTTGCCGGCTTGCGTTGTTGGCATTGAAGCCTGCCCAAGTGCCCATCATTGGAGCCGTGAGCTCCAGGCGCTCGGCCATACGGTGCGGCTGATGCCGCCCAGTTATGTGAAGGCTTATCTCAAGCGCAGTAAGAACGACGCTAATGATGCTGCGGCGATCTGCGAGGCAGTGACACGTCCGTCGATGCGTTTTGTGCCGACCAAAAGCGAGCAGCAACAATCAGGCCTGATGCTGCATCGCAGCCGACAGCTACTGGTCCGTCAGCGAACGATGCTGTCGAACGCGATCCGCGGTCACCTGGCCGAACTCGGCATTATCTCGGCAAAGGGGCGCAACGGCACAGCCGAGCTGTTCAAGATCATTGCTGACGAGAAGGATGGTCGGATACCCGCGGCCGCACGGTTCAGCCTCGATGTTCTTGCCCGCCAACACGCCGCGATCGCAGCTGAGATCGGAGCTATCGAGAAGCGCATCCATGCCTGGCATCGTTCAAGCGAAGAAAGTCGCCGGCTCGAGCAGATCCCAGGCGTTGGTCCCATCGTCGCCACCGCCCTGGTCTCAGAAGTCGGTGATTGGAACGAGTTCTCGTCCGGACGAAGCCTGGCCGCCTGGATCGGGCTTGTTCCCAAGCAGCATTCGACCGGCGGCAAGGAACGTCTGGGTAGAATCTCAAAGCAGGGAAACCGGTATTTGCGATGGCTGCTCGTCACGGGCGCCATGGCCGTTATCCGATATGCGCGGCAGCATGGCACGCGGCGCCTCTGGCTTGCGCATATTATGGAGCGCCGGCCGATCAAGGTCGCCGCCGTGGCGCTTGCCAATAAAATTGCGCGCATGGCCTGGGCCATGATGGTACGCGGAGAGCAGTTCAAAGAGCCAAGATTGCTGCCAGCAGCATAGACAATAGGAGTTTCAACGATTGGCGAGGGCATGACGACGTAATGCAGATACGGTTGTTCCGGGGATTGGGAGAGCCCGTTTGGGTCAACGCACTTTCAAGTGCATGCGAACGATTGGGACCCGATCCGCGCAGAGCATTAGGGCCAGCGGCTACACCTGCCGCATCAACAGGCCGGACACGTGACCGCACCCGACCAATGCTGCAAAACGTCAGAAAGTTCTTGCCAGGGCGCCGTCCACACGTGACCC
>NZ_LLYA01000121.1 GCF_001440415.1 Bradyrhizobium retamae | reverse complement strand
GCTCGCAATGATGGGGTGGACGGCCCCCGACGGCATCGATGTGCCAGACTGGTGATGTCAATTCGACCAGACGAGGGAGCCGTCCATGGACGAGATTAGCATGATTGGGCTGGATTTGGCGAAGAACGTATTCCAGGTCCACGGGATTGATGTTTCGGGGAAGGTAGTTTTGCAGCGCCAGCTCCGACGCGGTGCGGTGGAGAAATTCTTTGCGAAGCTGGCGCCCTGCACGGTGGGGATGGAGGCGTGTGGGAGCGCGCATCATTGGGCTCGTGTGATCGGCGGTTATGGCCACGATGTGAAGCTGATGCCGCCGGCCTATGTGAAGCCGTACGTAAAGCGGAACAAGAACGATGGACGCGACGCGGAGGCGATCTGCGAGGCGGTGAGCCGGCCGACGATGCGGTTTGTTGCGGTAAAAAGCATTGAGCAGCAGGCCATGCTTTCGGTTCACACCACGCGGGCGCTGCTGGTGAAGCAGCGAACGATGGTAGCGAACGCGTTGCGGGCACAGTTGAGCGAGCTGGGGATCGTGGCGGCGCAGGGCCACAAGGGACTGTATGAGCTGATGGCCAGGCTCGAAGCGCCGAGCGAGGAGATCCCAGAGATGATGCGGAACGCGCTGCTTATGCTGGTCGGGCAATGGCAGGCGCTCGATGCCAACGAGCGGGCGCTGGAGAAGCAGATCGTGAAGGCCACACGTTGCGATCGAGAAGCCCGCCGGTTGATGGAGGCACCCAGCGTCGGTCCGATCATCGCCAGCATGGTGTTGGCGAAGGTCTCCGATGCCAAGGTGTTCCGCTCCAGCCGTGACTTCGCGGCTTGGGTGGGACTGACCGGAGGCGATCACGGCACCGGGGGTAAGCACCGTCCCGGCCGCATCTCCAAACAGGGAGACCGTGTCCTGCGCACGCTGCTGATCAACGGCGCCAACGCCTATCTGCGGCAGCAGAAGCGGCGCGGCGTCAGCGATCCCTGGCTGCGCGAGCTGCTGGCTCGGCGGCCCTACAAGGTCGCCATGGTGGCGTTCGCCGCCAAGACGGCACGGATCATCTGGGCCATGCTGGCCAAAGGAGAAGCTTACCGCGACCGCGCGAGCGCGTCGGCTGCTGCCTGATCGAGGGGCGACAGCCGCCGCGCTCGCGCTCATCCAGTCGGAAAGGGCAATCAAGGTGTGATGGCAAATGGTCAGGAAACCGGGATCGAAACACTCCGACACGTCATCGCGCGTCATAGCGCGCCGCAATGATTGGAATTCGATCTGCGTTCTCCATCAGGGCCGCGGTCAAATAGCCGCATTCAGAGGCCGTATACATGACCGCTCCCCGATCGCTTGCTGAAACACCAAGAAAACCCTTGCCGAGAGGGGGCCGTCCATACATG
>NZ_LLYA01000120.1 GCF_001440415.1 Bradyrhizobium retamae | reverse complement strand
ATTCGGGAATCCTGTTGCGACGATCAATCCAATAAATCTGCCAAAGTAGTGCTAGTCGCTCGCTTCAATCAATTTGTAAGGACATGAGTTCTGTGATTCGCTTTGGTCGCATCGGATGCGACGGAGGCAATCATGGCTGCGAAGGAGATTTCGGTAAAGAAGTATGTTGTGCGGCTAAGCGGAGAGGAACGTGAGCAGCTCGAAGCGCTGATACGAAGGCAAGAGCGCAGCGCAGCGGCTGCTGAAGGCGCGGATACTTTTGAAGGCCGATGTGTCGGAAACCGGTGAAGGCTGGAGTGACAACCGGATTATCAAGGCGCTGGAGACCAGCGCATCGATGGTTTACCGGGTCCGGAAGCAACTGGTGGAAGAAGGCTTCGAGGCCGTGTTGAGCCGCAAGCAACGGGCGACACCGGCGGTTGCAAGGATTTTTGACGGCGAGAAAGAAGCCAAACTGATCGCACTGGCTTGTTCCAAACCTCCCAAGGGACGCGCGCGCTGGACCTTGCGGCTGTCGGAGAAAAAGGTCGTGGAACTGCAAATTGTCGATCGCGCCAGCGACTCGACGATTGGGCGGGCACTAAAAAAAACATTCGCCAGCCCCATCGCCGGCAGTGCTGGGTCATCCCGCCCAAGGCCAATGGTGCGTTCGTAGCCGCCATGGAAGATGTGCTGGCGGTCTACACGCGGCCACGCGATCCCGATTACCCGCTGGTGTGCCTGGACGAGACCTCCAAGCAGTTCCTTGCCGAGACGCGCCTGCCTATCCCGATGAAGCGGGGACGCCCGGCCCGTTGCGATTACGAGTACGAGCGCAACACCGCCAACATCTTCATGATGTTTGCACCGCTCGAAGACTGGCGCCACGTCAAGGTCACCGATCGCCATACCGCCGTGGACTACGCTCACGTCTTGAAAGAATTGGCCGATCGCTACTTCGCCAATGCCAAGACCGTCGTACTGGTCCAAGGCAATCTCAACATCCACGGTAAGGGGTCACTCTACGAAGCGTTTCCAGCCGCCGAGGCCAGGCGACTGGTCGAGCGATTCGAATGGCACTACACTCCAAAGCACGGTAGTTGGCTTGATCTGGCAGAGTCCGAACTCGGCGTACTCACATCCCAGTGCCTCGACCGTCGGATCGCCGACAAACAGACCCTCGACGAGGAAATCGCCGCATGGGAGCGCGACCGCAATGCCAACCACACCAGGGCCAGTTGGCAATTCTCAACCCCCAATGCACGCATCAAACTCAAGCACCTCTACCCTGCAATCTGAATGAATCGGGCGACTAGCACTACTTTGGCACTTTAGGCTTGGCGATATCTGGCTTTCTCGACGACCAGCGGGACGTCATCGAGCGTGTCCGGCGGGATCTGGTGC
>NZ_LLYA01000119.1 GCF_001440415.1 Bradyrhizobium retamae | reverse complement strand
GAGCTATGGCCCAAAGTTGGTGACGGCGGGAATCGGAAAGGCGGCATATCGTGGGGGTGCTTGACGCCTCCACTTCTCCACCGAAGGAGCGATATGCCGTGTCCAAAGATAACATCATCAAGCTGATTCAGCCAGGAAACGTCGACGACCAACTCACCGAAATCTTGCGTAATGGATCGCGCGCCCTGTTGGCCCAGGCGGTAGAGGCCGAGGTCGCAGACTTTCTCGGCAAGCATGCCGATTTGAAGACCGCGGACGGCCACCAGCGCGTCGTACGCCATGGTCACCTGCCGGAACGCGAGGTGATGACCGGGATCGGTCCGGTCGCCGTCCGCCAGCCGCGTATACGCGATCGCGAGGCGGACGCCGCCGACCCCGACCGCATCCGGTTCTCTCCGTCGATCCTGCCGCCCTACATGCGCCGGTCGAAATCGATCGAGACGCTGCTGCCGATCCTTTACCTGAAGGGGATCTCGTCCGGCGACTTCTCCGAGGCGCTGGCAGCGCTGCTCGGCAAGGATGCTGCCGGGTTGTCGGCATCCGCCATCGGCCGCCTGAAGGACGGCTGGCTCGACGAGCACACCGCGTGGCAGAAGCGCGATCTGTCGGCGAAGCGCTACGTCTACATCTGGGCCGATGGCATCCATCTCCAGGCACGCCTCGAAGACGAAAAGCAGTGCATCCTGGTGCTGATCGGCGCGACGCCGGCGGGCCGCAAGGAACTGGTCGGCTTCACCGATGGCGCCCGCGAGAGCGCGCACGACTGGCGCGACCTGCTGCTCGACCTGAAGCGGCGCGGGCTCGACGTGCCACCGCAGCTTAGCATCGCCGATGGAGCGCTAGGGTTCTGGAAGGCCGCCGGCGAGGTCTGGCCGAAAACGCGCGAGCAGCGTTGCTGGGTGCACAAGACTGCGAACGTGCTCGCCAAGTTGCCGAAGAGCCTGCAGCCGAAAGCCAAACGCGCGTTGCAGGAGATCTGGATGGCCGAAACCAAGGCCGCCGCCGAACTGGCGTTCGACGCCTTCATCGAGAGCTACACGCCCAAATACGACAAGGCGGCCGACTGCCTGAGCAAGGATCGGGACACCCTACTGGCGTTCTACGACTTCCCGGCCGAGCACTGGAAACACCTGCGGACGACCAATCCCATTGAAAGCACCTTCGCTACCGTGCGTCACCGCACCATCCGATCGAAGGGCTGTCTGTCGAACAGGACCGCGCTCGCGATGGTCTTCAAATTGCTCGAGGGCGCGCAGAAAAGCTGGCGTCGCCTCGACGGCCACAACCAGTTGCCAAAACTCGTTCTTGGTGTGACATTCAACAACGGGATTGAGGTCATCGCCAAGCCGACCGACCGTCAGCCCATAACCGCCGCCGCCTGACCGGCCCGGCCGTCACCAAAAATTGGCGATAGCTC
>NZ_LLYA01000118.1 GCF_001440415.1 Bradyrhizobium retamae | reverse complement strand
TGCCGGCCGCGTAGCGCCGGACACAAATCTTCGTCGGACACCCACCACGACGAAGAGCCAGTTGTCAGGTCAAGTGCATACTTTTACAGCCCAGGCCATCCGCGACCGGAAGGGCCATTACGTGTTGGCCATCAAGAGCAATCGCGGCCGGCTCTTCAAGGCCGTCAAGGCGCTGCTCGATGCGGCCCGGAAGCCAGCGCGGGCGAGCCAGCGAAGGACCTGCGCTCACGGCCGTGTCGAGCGCCGGCAGGCCATCGTCGCGCCGGCACCACAGTTGGCGAAGCAATACGGCTTCCCCGCGATCACTGCCGTCGGCTGCATCGACAGTTGGCGCGCCCACACCGGCAAGCCTGCCAAGCACAAGGTTCGATACTTCCTGGCCTCGCGCCTGCTGTCGGCCAAGAAGCTGCTCGAGGTCGTGCGCGCCCACTGGGGCATCGAGAACAATCTGCACTGGGTCCTCGATACGGTCTTCGACGAAGATGCCTGCCGCAGTCGCAAGGATCACGCGCCGGAAAACCTCGCCGCTATCCGCAGGCTCGCCATCAACGTCCTGCAGACAACACCAGGACCGGCCCGCATCAGCCACAAAATGCTCCAGGCCAGATGGGACAACGACTTCCTTCTCTCCGCCCTCGCCCATATGCGATAGCCCTCGGGGTGATGGGGGGATGATCAATGGTGGTTTCTTCGTGCTCTCGCCGAAGGTAATTGACCTGCTGGCGGATGACTCCACTGTTTGGGAGCGCGAGCCGCTCGCAGCCTTGGCTGAGCAGCAACAGCTTTCGGCCTACCAGCACCACGGCTTCTGGCAGCCCTTGGATACTCTGCGCGACAAGGCGTTCCTGGAAGCGCTCTGGGTTGAGGGCAAGGCTCCGTGGAAGGTATGGGAGAAATGAACGGCTTCCGGGCGGGCAAGCGCGTCTTTCTCACTGGTCACATGGGCTTCAAGGGCTCGTGGCTCGCGTTTTCCATCTCGGCGTCCGGCAAGGCGCTGACCCCCCGCCGCCCGTACGCATTCTCTTTGATCGCCTTTGTCGGAGCTGGCATGGAGTCGATTAATGACCAACCACGATCATTTGGCCAGCGCGCTTCGCAGCGCTGCGCCCGATATCGTTATCCACATAGCCACACAACCATTGCTACGCTAATCCTATGGCCACCCATGTACGACCTGTCGGACCAACGTCATTGGAACGGTGAACTCGTCGGAGGCCGTGCCGCGCCGTGCCCAACATCGAACATCACACAGGACCTGCTCAAGCGCGCCGCCTGGACGCCATCTTCTCCGACACCATAGACCTAGACGATCGATTCCATGAAACCTGCGCTTATTGAGCAGACCGAGTTGGTGGAACGGACGGGTTGTTGGGGGATTCCTCGTTTGCGGTCGGCGAAACGAGGAGCTGTATCATGGCAGGATGGCGG
>NZ_LLYA01000117.1 GCF_001440415.1 Bradyrhizobium retamae | reverse complement strand
GTCGTCCGTGAAGAATGCCGATCTCACGCTGGAATGGTCAGAGCGCCGGGAAAGAGTGCGGTCAGGAACCGGTGCAGCAAAAGGCTGAGCCATCGGATGAGGCGGCGGAAGTTGTAGCCGGCGGCGGCGAGGACGGCGTTGGCGGCGTCGCCGCGGCGGAACCAGAGATAGTTGCGGCCCATGCGGTGCTCGGCCTTGAGATGGCCGATGACGGGCTCGACGGCGGCCCTGCGACGTAGTTCGCGTTTGATCTTCGGCGTCACCCCTCGCTTCTGCCCGGAGAGGAAGACCCTGAACTTGTAGTCAGGCGGCGCGTTGTGGCCGCGATATCCCTTGTCGGCGAGGAGGCGCGCGATGATGTTGCCGATGAGCGCCTCCATGTCCGGGATCACGGTGGCCAGCGTGTGACCGTCATAGGGATTGCCGGGCAGCGCCTTCACATGGGTGACGAACTGGCCGCCCTTGGCGTGACCGATCGTGGTGGCGACGGAGACTTTGACGCCGAACTCGTACGGCCGATGGGCCTTACCCTTGCCGATGCACTCGACCTCCGGCGCGTGCAGGGAATAGACCTTCGGCCCGCGTTGACGCTGCTGCTGCTCGCGCACGCGCCGCGCCAGCGCCAGCAGCTTTGCGAACGCCGCCTCGAGCCCGCTGTTACCCTCGATCTTGCGGGCGATGTCGCGGATCACGCGGCCCAGATAGGTCCGCAGCGTCTTGAGCTTCCGCTTGGCGCGCTTGAACTGCTTGGCGTGGACATAGCGCTGGTGCTGGATCAGGGCGAACTTGCCCACCCGCGCATAGGACTGGCGCAAAGCCACCCCATGGCGCTGCGCCAGCCGCACCAGCTTCTCGCGCGCCCGGTTCAGAAGCTTTGCATCGGTGGGGAACGTCACGTTCTTGGGCTGAACCGTGGTGTCGACGATCACCCGCGACAGCTCGGACGGCTTGATCGCCTTGGTCCTGGTGGCGACCGACAGGCTCTCCTGGATCAGCGCCGCCAGCCGCTCCTCGCCCATCCGGTTGCGCCAGCGCGTCAGCGACGAGCGGTCGAACACCAGTCGGTGCTGGAAGAACTCCTCGCCGCAGAAGTATTGGTAATAGGGGTTCTCGACCCACCGCTCGCACAGCACCTCGTCGGACAAGTCGTAGGTGTGCTTGAGGATCGCCAGCCCCGCCATCAAGCGCGTCGGCAGCGGCGGGCGGCCGGGATCATCGTTGTAAACCTCGCCGAACCGTTCCTCCAGGAACCTCCAATCCACCGTGCGGCCCAGCGTCACCAGCGGATGCTTCAAGTCGATGATCTGGTCGAGCCGCGAGCGGAAAAGATCCTGCTCTCCCGTCTCGCTCCGTTCCCGTGGCCGCATCGAATCCCTCGCCAATGCCGGTTCTGGGGGCGAGTGAATCACAAATCAAGTTTGCAAGGAATC
>NZ_LLYA01000116.1 GCF_001440415.1 Bradyrhizobium retamae | reverse complement strand
CATTACAGTTGCGTTCTTGGAAGGTTTCTGAATCCATGGGCAACCATGATTCGGAGATCGTGGACGCGGGCAGCGTCGATTGAGGAGACGCTTGCGTTGTGGGCGGCGTCGCTTCGAGAGATCAAGAAGCTGATACGTCCGTTGTTCACGCAAGAGCGTGTTGCGATGAATGCAGGCCTGTTCCTGGAAGGTCTGCTCGGAGATGAGCAGCGCAAGACCGGTTGGATGCGCGCGGAGGCGGCTGGCGATCCAGGCCCATGGCGGCAGCAGGCAATCCTGGGTCGTAGGGATTGGGACGCTGATGCCCTGCGCGATATCGTGCGCGACTATGTCATCGAGCATTTGGCGGATGACGATGCGGTCCTCGTGATCGACGAGACCGGCTTTCTCAAGCAGGGCAAGGCATCGTGCGGAGTGGCGCGGCAATACACTGGTTCGGCGGGTAAGATCACGAACTGTCAGATCGGGGTCTTCGCTGCCTACGTTTCGCGCCACGGTCATGCATTCATCGATCGTGCGCTGTATCTTCCGAAGGAGTGGACCGACGATCCGGATCGTCTGGAAGCGGCCTATGTGCCTGCCGATGTCGGCTTTGCGACCAAACCAAAGCTTGCGACGAGAATGATCGCACGCGCGATAGCCGCGCCTGTACCATTCAGGTGGGTTGCCGGTGATACCGTCTACGGCGTTGGCGACATCGAACAGCAATTACGTCGGGCAGGCAAAGGCTACGTGCTTGGGGTCAGCAGCGCTCATGTGTTTCGATCCTGGGGCAAACGACCGCCGGTCGCCGGTACGGCCGCAGACATCGCGCGGACGCGGCGCTCATCCGACTGGAAGCGCTTGTCGGCGGGAGCCGGAACCAAGGGACCGCGGCTGCACGATTGGTGTTATCTCGAATTGGCCGACCTCGAGGTCGAAGAATTCAACAGCGCAAATCAAGGTCTGTGGACGCGCGGTCTACTGATCCGTCGTCGCATCGCCGATGGTGACCTCGCCTTCTTCACCACCTGGTGCCCAGCGGGAACATCAATTGAAACGCTGATCGCGGTCGAAGGCCATCGATGGGCGATCGAGGACAGCTTTGAGACCGCGAAAAACGAGTTCGGGCTCGATCACAACGAGAGCAGATCCTGGCATGGCTGGCACCGTCACGTGTCCCTGGTGATGCTTGCCTTCGCCATGATGGCCGCGATCCGACATCGAGCTAACCCGCCACCGCCCAAAAAAACAAAACGGCGCCCCCCGGCAAAAGCCAAAACACAACCACGGCGCCGCTGATCCGTTGGTCAATCCAGGAAATCCGCCGCATTGCCATCAGACTCGCTCGAAACCGTATTCAACCCGCACACATCATCGCATGGTCATTTTGGCGTAGAGCTCATCAGGCGGCCGCTCAGCGCGCGCACGTCAAAACAAAAAGGCAACTGTAATGCTA
>NZ_LLYA01000115.1 GCF_001440415.1 Bradyrhizobium retamae | reverse complement strand
GCTACAACGCCCAGGCCGCGGTCGATGGTGCCCATCAGATCATCGTGGCGCAGACACTGATCGTCGCACTTGAGAACTATCGAACGCCGTCGAATGGCGATGCGCTGCCGTCAGTCGCGTTTGCTCATGCCGACGCGGACGGAATCCGCGACGCGGTGCTGGAGATTTTCAAGCACATGCCGGCAGGCGATGTCGAGATCGAGGTCATGAAGGACACCGACGCGAGCTTGATCGCGGTCAAGGACCATCTAGCCTACAAGATCCGCACTCTCGACGACGATGCGCTGTTCATTTTTTATTATGCGGGCCACGGCTTCCACGGCGCGGGCGGCAATCGGTTGAGCACGTATGACAGCAATCGGGTCTCCTCGAGCCGGTCGACGAGATCGTCGAACGAGTCCTCCATGCTTTCGAACTCCACGACGAGTTGCTGGAACTCGTCGTTGAAAAGTTGCTCAAGCGCTTCGCGATGCGCCGGCCATCCCTGCCGCAGCTCAAGCCGCCGCGTGATGTAATATTCGCTCGGCTCCTCCGGGTTCTGCCCTGTCTCGACAATGTAGCGGAACGCTGGCGCGTCGAGTGTGTCCTCCTCCTTCCGGAGGTCTTTGCGCTTCAGGCCGAGCACTTCGCGCGTGTGCTGATAGAGCGTCTGCAGCTCTTCCGCCACGGTGTCGGCCAGAAGGCGATTGCACCATCCGCCCGCCGAGTCGGAAAGCCGGTTCGGCACCTTGTGATATTCGCGCTGGAAGCCCTTGAGGCTCCGGATCGTGCCCGTTTCCGTTCCCTCGAGAAACTCGCCATTATTGCGAAGCCGGATGCCAGCAAGCGCGGCGTCGGCCTGTACGGCAGGCGGGCGCGGCACATAGTGGATGCGGAAGCTGTTCGACGACGAAAGGATCGCCTGCGGCGTCTGCGAGCCCGGAATCGACATTTCGCGGGTGATGTACCGAGGCACTTCCTGGCGCAGATAGTTCTGCAGCCCCTCGCCTTGGCTCGACCGTGCAGCGCCTCCAACAGGAAATGCGTCCAGATACCGTGACCCAGCTTGCGCGATGGATAGGATTTCTCGCCCGGCGAGCAAGACAGGAAAGCGCCCAGATACCATCCACTATCAAGGAATTCCCGGACTTCGCCCGCATCGAGGTTGCCGATGATGTCGCGCGACTGCACGACGCTCCGGAAATCCTCTGCGCAGGCGTCGACGAAGATAAGCGCCTGCTTGCACGCGCTGTCTTGCAGCGGTTCCAGCAACGCATCGCGCATCGACAGCGTCGTGTCGCCGATGTTGATTCGCGACGAAGGGGGCAGCGAGGTCGACGATGACGATCGCCATCAACGGGTGTCCAACAGCCGTGATGGCGCCACCTTCGCCTTCGATCTGGCAAAAAGACGCCTAGGAGCCTGTCCAGTTAGCTTTGGGAAGGCAGTTTTATCTTGATAATGGCGGC
>NZ_LLYA01000114.1 GCF_001440415.1 Bradyrhizobium retamae | reverse complement strand
TACGGCGCCGCCGTCCGGTTCAGCTCCTCCAACAGATACGCGCGCTCAGCGGACGGCAGCAGCTCAATGCGCCCGACCTCTTGCCGCGCATCGGCAACCATCGCCTGCAGCAGCGCCAGCAGATAGCCTCGTTGCCGCTCGATTGTCGTCTCATCGAACAGCGCCGTAGCATAGCCCAGCGTTCCCGCGATGACCTCGCCATGCTCGCAAAGGTTCAGCTCCAGATCGAACTTGACCTGATCGAAGCCGTCTGCCGCCCCCTCCACACGCAGCCCAGGAAGGTCGAAGGCCGGGGCGGCGTTGTTCTGCCAGGCCAGCATCACCTGGAACAACGGCGTGTGATCAAGACGCCGTGGCGGCTGCACGATCTCCACCACCTGCTCAAACGGCAGGTCCTGATGCTCCTGCGCTCCCAAGGCCGTGCGCCGCGTCCGCGCCAACAGCTCCGACACGCTCGGCTCCCCCGACAGGTCAAGCCGAAGCGCCAGGGTGTTGACGAAGCAGCCGATCAGCTCTTCGACCTCGCGCCGACCGCGATTGGCGCTCGGCACCCCGATCACTATGTCGTCCTGCCCCGACAGACGCGACAGCACCGCCGCCCACGCCGCCAGCACCGTCATGAACAAGGTCGTGCCATGCCGCTGGTTCAGCCGCCTCAAACCCCGCGTCAGATCCGCATCGATCACGACAGGCACCATGGCCCCGGCAAACGACTGCTCTGCCGGCCGCGGCCGGTCCGTCGGCAAGGCCAGACGGGCCGGCGCGCCAGATAGATTGTTGCGCCAATACTGCGCCTGGCTCTGCAGCCGTTCCCCTGTTAGCCACCGCCGCTGCCAGGCGGCATAGTCCGGATACTGGATCGCAAGCGGCGGCAGCGGATCGTCTTGTCCAGCCTCAAACGCCCGGTACAGCTGACTGAGTTCACGCGCCAACACGCCCAGCGACCAGCCATCCGAGACAATGTGATGCTGGGTCAGCAGCAAGACGTGCTCCTCGTCCGACATCCGGATCAGCCGGCCGCGGATCAGCGGCCCCCGCGCCAAATCGAACGGCGTGCGCGCCTCTTCACGGCACAGCTCCAAAAGCGCGGCGTCCGCATCTCCCCGGGCGCGCAGATCATGCTCCGTGACGGGCAGCCCCGCATCCTTCGGCAGAACCTCGACCCGAGGCTCACCCTCTGAGGCGACAAAGACACTGCGCAGCGCCTCGTGACGGGCAAACAAACGGTCAAGGCTGCGCTGCCAGACGCTGCGGTCGAGCGCACCTTGCAGCCGCCACGCCAGCGGCATGTGATAGCTCGTGCTGCCCTGATCCAGCTGCGCCAAAAACCACAGCCGCTGCTGCGCAAACGACAACACGAGCGCCGCATCACGCGACACGGCCACAATGGCCGGGAGGTCTTGCGGACCGCGGCGGCTCATCTCGACCACGCTTTCCGCCAGATCGGCCAGCACCGGTTTGGCAAACAAAGTCCGCACCTCCACCCCCAGCG
>NZ_LLYA01000113.1 GCF_001440415.1 Bradyrhizobium retamae | reverse complement strand
TCGCACATTCTGGCAGATCTTGCGGACACAAGAGCACGAAGTAAGCCGTAAAGCCATTGCGCAGGGAAGGCCGGAGTGTTTCCGCTGTACCTGTATGCTCGTGTGCGCGTTCTTATGCGCAAATTGCACACGAGACCTCGGGTGCAGCCAGCACCCGGTCTTCCCTGCGCCCCTCTGAATAAGAGGAACGACAACGATGATGAAAACCTCGGGCACAACATGTCGCGAGATCGCGAATTTATGTCCACGTCATTGCGCGCGTAGCGAAGCAATCCATCTATCCCTGAGTTGAAGCATGGATTGCTTCGCTTCGCTCGCAATGACGCGGAAGGGCCGCAGCGTCCCGATTGCTCCGTCCTCGCGGGCATTGCGAGAAGTCCCAAAAGAAACCGGCGGGCACTACCCCGCCGTCGTGAGATCGATCAATCCCGAATGAACCTACAGCAGCCCCATATCCAGCATGCCCGGCAGTTGCGCGAGTGGCAGCGCGGCGGCGCCGACCAGGGTGGCAACCAGCGCGGCAAGGCGATGATTGCTGTGGCGCTTGCCGCGCATCTGGCTGGCGATCCATTCCAGCACCTTGGTGTCGATGTTGGCGGCCTTCACCGGCGCCCAGCTCTCGATCGGCGTATCCGGCGACAGCGCCACCGTGCGCGGCGGCACCGGCAGGCCGGACTCGGAGGCGGCATGGTGGGCGACCGCCTTGGCCAGCAAATCGTCGAAACGTCCGTCGTCGGTGCGTTCCGCAGCCGCATCGCTGATTTCGAACAACGCTTCGATTTCGGCGCGGCTCACCGGCTCATGCTCAACGGCGCTCACGGTGAGGATGCGCGCGCACCAGGCGGCGTCATCGGCATCGAGCGCGCGGGAGAAATGGATACGGCCCTTGGTCGTCGGACCCTCGCCGGTGATCACACCGTCACGCACGATCGTGAGCGCATGAGCGGCGGTCTTGCGGCAGGATGGTTGGAGGGACATTTCAGCAGTCAGGGCAGACATAGTTGCACTTCTCAATTTCAATTCCAGTCCAGCATTTCCATACGGGCCATGAACGAGCGGTTAACGATTCGAAACCCGCATTCCCTGATTTTTACATGGTTGCCAATTGGTCGCTGTGAGGTCGGTCACGGTTCAGACCAATGCATTCCCGGGTGCAAAAACGGCCCGGCGTGATGCGGGCGACAAAAGGCAATATCGGGGCAGCGACGGCAAGAACGTGGAACGGCTATGAAAAGATCGCGATCGAACAAGGGGATGGCTCGTAAACCTGCCTTCCTCCGTCGAATGCAAGGAACCAACGAGCCTTTTCGTCGCAGAGGCGCGGATCAAAAGAAGATGCTAAAAGTTCCGGGCTCGCGGAGAAGGATCTCACCTTTTGCGCTAACCGGTTCACTTAACGGCTTCAGACTCCTATAATCCTTAAGGCAAATTTCCCTATAACTTGAACAACATGAGGTAAAACCATGGCACTTCCGATAGGCGCTGTCGCCCCCGATTTCGAAGCCGAAACCACTGAGGGCAAAATTAAATTCCACGACTGGATCGGAAATAGCTGGGCGATGCTGTTCTCGCACCCCAAGGATTTCACCCCGGTCTGCACCACCGAGCTTGGCTTGCTCGCCAAGCTGAAACCGGAGTTCGACAAGCGCGGCGTCAAGCTGATTGGCCTGAGCGTCGATCCTGTCGACCGCCATGCAAAATGGTCGGAGGACATCAAGGAGACGCAGGGTGCTGCGCCGAACTATCCGATGATCGGCGATACCGACTACAACGTCTCCAAGCTTTACGAGATGCTGCCGGCCTCGACCTCGGGCGATCCCCTCACCCGCACGCCTGCGGACAACCAGACCGTCCGCAACGCGATCGTGATCGGGCCCGACAAGAAGATCAAGCTGACGATCGTCTATCCGATGACCACCGGCCGCAACTTCCAGGAGATCCTGCGCGCGATCGACTCGCTGCAGCTCACCGCAAAGCATCGCGTCGCGACGCCGGCCGATTGGAAACAGGGCGAGGACGTCATCATCGCGGGCTCCGTCAGCGACGAGGAGGCGAAGACGATCTATCCGGCCGGCTGGAAGGCGCCGAAGCCCTATATCCGGATCGTGCCGCAGCCGAAGTGACCCTGCAGCGGTCATCCCGGGACGATGCGAAGCATCGACCCTCAGATGCGCAATTGCGCATCGGGGGATCTCGAGATTCCGGGTCTGGTCCTTCGGACCATGCCGGAATGACGGGTTAAATATAGGGTGCGCAAAGGCGCACTTGCGCCGTGCGCATCATCAAGAGCGATGCAAGTAGTGGTGGGCACGCTGCGCTTGCCCACCCTACATTCTTCCGTCAGGCGGCGCGAACGCGGTCGAGGAATTTTTCCACCTCTGCCTTCAGGTGCAGGCTTTCGCTCGACAGATTCTGCGCAGAGGCAAACATCCGGCTCGAGGTCTCGCCGGTCTCGTCGGCGCCCTGCGCGGCGTTACGGATGTTGGCGGCAACATCGGCCGTGCCGCTCGCCGCCGCGCGCACGCTCTGCGCGATGTTCTGGGTCGCGCCACGCTGCTGCTCGACCGCCGCCGAGATCGAGGTGGCGATATCGCTGATGCGCTCGATGGTCTGACCGATCGCCTTGATCGCGCTGACCGACTCTTCGGTCGCAAGCTGCATGCTGCCGATCTGGCTGGATATCTCTTCCGTCGCCTTGGCCGTCTGACCGGCGAGGCTCTTGACCTCCTGCGCCACCACGGCAAAGCCGCGGCCGGCATCGCCTGCCCGCGCCGCCTCGATGGTGGCGTTAAGCGCCAAGAGATTGGTCTGCTCGGCGATCGAGGTGATCAGCTTCACCACGTCGCCGATCCGGGCGCCGGCTTCCGACAATTCGTTGATGCGCTGGTCGGTGGCGGCGGCCTGCTTGACGGCGTCGGCCGCGATGCCGTTCGATTCCTGGACCCGGCGGGTGATTTCGGCGATCGAGCTGGAGAGCTCGTCGGAGGCGGCCGCCGCGGTGCGGACATGCTCGGAGGCGGTCTCAGAAGCGCCGGCCGACTTGCCGGACAGGCTTGCGGTAGTCCGCGCGGTGTCGGTGAGCTGCCGCGCGACACGCTCGAATTCGCTGGATGAGCTCAGCACCTTGTCGAGGATGCCGCCAATGCCGGTCTGGAACTCGTCGACGAAGCTGCGCAATTCCGACTTGCGCTGCTCGGCAGCGGCCGCGGCAGCCGCGGTCTGCTCGTCGCGCAAGCGCCGGCGTTCGACCGAATTGTTCTTGAACACCGCCAGCGTACGCGCAATCTCGCCGATCTCGTCCGTCCGGTCGTCGCAGTCGATTTCGACGTCGGCGTTGCCGTTGGCGATAGCGGTAAGCGAGGCCGTAACCGACGTCAGCGGCTTGGTCACCCGGCGCACGATCAGCATGGTCAGCATCATCACCAGCAGCGCGGCAATGCCGGCTGCGATCGCCATGTTCTGAATGGCATGCGACAGCATGCTCTCGTAGTGAGCCATGGGAATGCCGACATATAGCAGCCCGATCACCTTGCCGGCCGGATTCATAATCGGGTAGTAGGCCGTCATGAACGTTTTGCCGAACAGCGTCGCCGGGCCGCGGTAGGCCTCTCCACGGCGCACCACTGCCTGCCCGGGGTGATCGGCCGCGAGCTGGGTGCCGACGGCGCGGTCGCCGTTCTCCTTCTTCACATTGGTGGTGCGACGGACGAACTGGTTGCTGGCGTCGTCATAGACGAAAAGCGTCGCGTTGCCGCCGGCATAGCCCACCGCGCGATCGACGATCGCGTGGTCCTTGAACTCGGGCATCTTCGGAATTTCGGCCCGGGCGACCGCCCCGTCCTTGAGTGTGATCTTGGCGTCGCTGTAGGTCTCGGCAAATGCCAGACCCAGCGTGCGCAAATTGACCTCGATGTCCCGCAGCGCCCGGTCACCGAATTCGGAAGTCAGCGACCAATGGGCCGCCCCGACCACCAGCGCGGTATTCACCGCGATCAGCAGGATCGCACAGATGACAGCCTTGGTACCGAGGCGCAGCTTGAGCGCCGGCAGGAACTTTCCAGTGGATTGCGTGGTCATAACGAGAAATCCCCCAAACTCACGCCCAATCTGACCCGTTTTGCTTACGATCGCCTTAATGGGCACAACCCACGGAAAATACTGATAAGCTTCACGATATTTATGCGTGCAGGAAAGCCGAACGCTCTACTTCAAACTGAGCGGCGGTTGACCACCAGCACGGCCGCCGCGCAGGCGGCCATGCCGGCGATCGAGACCGCGTCCAGCCGCTCGCCGAACAGCACATAGGCCATCAGCGACGTCACCGCCGGCACCAGATAGAACAGGCTCGCTACCGACGTCGCGGCCGAGCGCCGGATCAGCCAATAGAGCAGCCCGATCGATCCGATCGACAGCACGACCGCAAGCCAGGCCAGCGCCAGGATGAACTCGGTGGTCCAATGCACGACATTGGTCTCGAACAGCCATGCGCCGAGACCGAACAAGATCGTAACCGCGACGTATTGCACGAGATTGCCCGACCGCCAGTCGATCGCGCTGCAGTAGCGGCGCTGGTACAGCGTGCCGAGCGTGATGCTGACCAGCGAGACGGCCGAGGCGAGCCATCCCCAGCCCGCCTCTCCGCCCATCGGCCTGTCGTGCAGGATCAGCACGACGCCGGCAAGCCCGAGCAGCAATCCGCTCCATTGCAGCGGCGTGACGCGCTCGCCGAGCCAGCGGCTCGCAAGCGTCGAGGTGAGGATCGGCTGCAGGCCCGGAATCAAAGCCGAGAGCCCCGCCGGGATCGAGTGCGCAATCGCGATCGCCGTGCCGCCGAGATAGATGCCGTGCACCAGAATGCCGGCGACGGCGCTGTGCGCGATGCCGATGCGATCCGGCCAGCGCGGCCGCGCGACTACGACGATGATCGCCATCAGTCCGACCACGAACGCCATTCGGATCGCGAGATAGGTCAGCGGCTCGGCGCTGTTCAGCACATATTTGGTGCCGATGAAGCCCGTGCTCCAGAGCACAACGAAGATCGCGGGCGCCGCGCGCGCGGCAATTTTTTCGAAGTCGCCAGTCATTTGCCGCCCCTGTTGTCCGATCGCATGTTATGCGGCAAGATTGGTCACGCGGGACCGCCGGCGCGACTTCAGATATCGAAGAACGAATTGTAAAGCGCAGCGACCTTAACGCGGCATAGTCACGTTCTGGGGGCTTGCGAGATTGGTAAGGGGGCGATCACCACTCTTCCGGACAGGGATCGACGATCCTCCAGAGCTCGCGGCCGTTCTTGATCTTCTTCATCTCGGTGGTGAGCCCGCCGTTGCGGCGGATCCAGTCCTTCACCGTTTCCGGATAATAGGACATCAGGTCCGACGTCCCTTCAGCACTCGTGACCTTGATGCCGAAAGTGAAGGCCTTGTCGTAATAGGCCTGGTGGAAACCAACGCTCGCCTTCGGCGTGACGCAGATCTTGTTCATCGGCACGATGCCGAACACCAGCGTGCAGGCCGAGTTGCAGATGCCGTCGATGATGACCCGCTCCTTGCGGTCGCGGATGCGCTTGTACTTGGCCTTGTACTCCTCGACATAACCGCCGTGGTCGCGCGTGATATGCAGGTCAGCGCGCGCCGGGCTCGCGACCAGGACCGAGAGGGAGAGCAAGGCAAGAGGCGTGATGCGCATGGGTCGATCGGGAACCGGGTAGCCTTTGTTAGACGCGGATAGGTCGGCCCTTGAAGTCAGACCGGACAGAACTCTGGCCAGACTGTGTTGGGAATTCGTTAAGCATCTCTTGAGGCCAAAAATGGGCGCGTTAGGATGGCTTTCCGCAGCATTTCCGCCCGATTCTCCTAGAATGGGACGTTGGCTCAGCCAAGATGGCAGGGGGTACAGGCTTCGATCGAATCACAGCTTAGGCTTCCATCTTCTTGTTTTAGCGCGCTTTCTTCGCACGAATTTCTGCCCGTTCAGATCGAATCGCTACAGTTCCAGTGGGATCTCCGGAGAATCGAAATGGCCAAAGCAAAGTTTTTCGTTGCCGCCGCCCTGCTCTGCACCGCGGCCCTCGCCCCAAACCTGGCGGACGCCCGCCATAATCGGCACCTGCACAATTGGGGCCTGCCTTACCCCATCAGCTTCCTGCACAATTACGGGCCCGGCCCGCAGCCCGGCACCTTCGCCTATTATGACGGTCCCTCCACCATCCTCTGCCGCCAGGGCGCGGCCGCCTATATCGGCCAGGACCGCCGGCGGCATCCCTGCTACTAACCTCCGCTACTGGCTCTGTCAGGCCAAGTCTGATACGAGCCAGCGCAGGCGCTCGTAGCTCAGCTGGATAGAGCATCGGATTTCGATTCCGAGGGTCGGGAGTTCGAATCTCTCCGAGCGCGCCACGCCGAAGCAGACTGGATCACCACCACGACTGGAGCACCTGTTCGATCCCGCTGTTTCGCTAGCTGGCTGCCGGGTACGTCGACGTCCGTCTGATATAAGTCCCGGTCAAGCGTTTCCCCCGCAATCGCGGCTGCCTTGCGAATGCCGTGGTGAGCGCCACCGGCACGCTTCTGTGCGAACCGCCGCTTGCGCGAAAACGTGTCAAAAGCGCCATCGACACCTGACGAGAGAGGCGCGCCTCCTCTATAACCCACGTGACCACGCGAGACCCAGGCCGGGGATTGCCAATCGATGGACGTTCAGTTTCTCACTCTGATCGCGATCGGCTTCGTCGCGCAAATGGTCGACGGAGCCCTCGGCATGGCGTTTGGAGTGATCGCAAGCTCAAGCCTGATTGCCACAGGAGTTTCACCCGCCATTGCCAGTGCAGCCATTCATGCCGCGGAAGTCGTCACCACCGCGATTTCGGGCGTTTCGCATGTCTGGAACAAGAACGTTGACTGGAGATTATTTTTCAAGGTGGCGATCGCCGGCGTCTGCGGCGGTGTATTCGGCGCTTATGTGCTGACCGGTATTCCCGAAACCATCATCAAGCCCGTTGTCACAGTTTATCTAAGCGCCATGTCAGTGCTGATCCTCGCACGTGTGGCCGGATGGAAGCTGGATCAGTGGCGGCCGCCGACACCACTCGTGGGCGCCGGCGGCGGCTTTCTGGACGCAATCGGGGGCGGCGGCTGGGGACCGCTGGTCGTCGCGACGCTGGTTGCCGCCGGCGACAATCCACGTCGCACGGTGGGTTCGGCGAATGCGGCCGAATTCTTTGTCACTCTGAGCGTTTCAGCCGCCTTTCTGACGAAGTTGGATTTCGCGCTCTATGGCCAGCTCGTGCTCGGACTTATCATCGGCGGCGCGCTGGCTGCACCGCTTGCGGGCTATCTGTTGCGCATCCTGTCAACGCCCGTCACGTTGACCTTGGTTGGCATTGTCCTTGCGGGACTCAGCCTCGTGAACTTGGCAGGCCTTTTCTTGCAGTAACCAGCCGCGCCATCTCGATGTGACCGCGATCATCTTGTCGTGCGACTCCGTTTCACTGAGCGCGACGGGTCTTGCGTTATCTCAAGACGACGCACCCAAGACGCAATCGCATGTTCACATGCGGTATTCCAACGTCGCGCGGTTCACCGTCCCGCGACACGGTGTGGTCGGAGTGGATTCTCGCAGAACCGGCGGCAGGGTCCGGCAAGATTGGCGCGGCGGCGCAGGATTGGATGCTGCATCATAGCGCCACGGCGAAGCAATAGTGCCTATCTTCATCGGCCGCGGCGCCTCACTCCGGTACACGCAATCGCCGCCAACTTCGGCCGGGCCTTCGATTGACGTGGTCAAGTTGTCGAGTTGAGTGCACTGTCACCGCAACACCACCATCGACGCCGATCAACCGCTTGTTCCGTGCAGGACGATGCCGACAACGGCGCCGACGAACAGCAAGGCGCATGCGGTCGATTGGATGAAGAACCCGGGCAGACGCTTCTCCACAGCTTTGATGTAGCCAGTGAAGTACAATACACGTCCGCCAATCCAGACGAGTCCGAGCATCGCGGCCGCGATGTCGTTCAGATAAATCGCGCAAAGCCACAGCGGCAACAGGAAGGTCGGCATCCATTCGAGCGTGTTCATGTGCACGCGAAACACGCGCTCGAAGTCGGCATTACCGGTCGTTGTCGGAAGCTTCACGTTAAACTTTCCATGTGCCGCCGCGACGCGCGTGGCCAGGAAGAAATGGAACGCCACAGTGAGCAACGAGACGATCGCAGCATAGTATGGCATAGCAAATCCTCTGCTGAACCAGCCTGACCAGTTCCGCCCGGCGACCACTCGCCGTCTTCGGGCCGATTCACGGTCCCCGCTCCGAGCCGGTTGACATGCGGCCGTCAGGCCTTGCGGGCCAACAGGTCGGCATACCGCTTGAGGTACAGCGGCCAACCCTGATCGCCGGCAACTCCGTCGCGCTCGCTTTCCCAGCCTTTGCCGTGGAGCTCCAGATTCCGGTGCTCGATCTCGACGCGGGTGCGGTCAGCCGTCTCGGCGGTGAAGCGCACTTCCCACTCGCTCGTCCTGTCCGGATCGGTCTCGATCTGCCATTGCGGGCTGATGTCCCAGCTCAGGAGCACCCGGTCGGGCGGCTCGTAGGCCAGCACGCGCGCCCAGCGGCACTCGCTGCCGTCGACGCCACGATCATAAAGGTAGCCGCCGACCCGAGGCTCGAACACCGTCTCGGCAATCGGGACAGCGAGCATGTTGTGCTCGGGCGGTTTGAAACTGCCGAAGTCCTCGGTGAAGACTTTGAATGCGCGCTCGATCGGCGCCTCGACCACGACGGACTGCTTCACGGACGCAACTGATATATGAGCGTTCATTGTGGCTCCTCTGGTGGTTGCTCGACGGCGACCTTGTAGGCCGCCAGCGTTTTGCTCCAGAACCGGTCGAGCCAAGCACGCATCTGGCCAAGCCCGTGTGGATCGATGTGGTAGACGTTGCTCGCACCCTTTGGCTCGGAACGAACCAGTCGGGATTCGCGCAGCACCTTGAGGTGCTGGGAAACAGCCGACTGCGAGACCGAAACCTGCCGGGTAATCTCCGCGACTGAGCGCGGGTGTTCTGCGATCAGCTCGAATATCGCGCGGCGGGTCGGGTCGCCAAGGGAGGCCAATTGGGCGCTATCAACAGTCATAGCTTATGATTAGTATAAACTGATGGTATTGTCAATCGGAGCCACTCGGGGCGCGACGCGGCGACGTTAGGCGGGTTCGAATTGAGGGTTTAGCGGAGTTCGACCGGCACCACGGGTTTCCTTGATCTCTTCCGCGACGAAGAGGCGGAGACGTCGTCGAGCGGCATCTTGGCGACGAGGCGTCGCTCGCCGAGAGGGCCAGGCCGACCCACCTCTGTTACGGGCACGGAATCGGCGGACAGTTGCACCTAAGCCCAGTATAGGCGGAGTAAGAAATCGCAGCCCGTCACAGATTAGCCGATCGAAGCGCGCGGCGGGCGGCGGGCTTCATAGCGCCACGGCGAAGCAATAGTGCCCATCTTCATCGGCCGCGGCACACCGTTTCGAGCCTGACGGGGCACGCCGAGCCCCGCATGGCCGAACCTCGAAGCCAAGCGGCATATCGATCAGGAACAAATCCAGATGATCGCAACCGCGATCGGAATACCCAAACCAAGTGCTCCGAAAATCGCCGGGACGAAATCGGACAGCAGGCGTACGCCAGATGATGACATGACGTTGCTCCTTGGAGCCCCGCGAGCCTGTGCTCGCCCCCAAGATGAACGGTCAATCGCGCCCTCGAACTACGGTCGGTGGCGACTCCTTATGGGCGGCAATGTTGGGGCGTTATGGTTAACAAGGGGTTAATCCGGATAAGCGCGCGCGAGTGCAGCACATCTCGTTCGATCGAAGTTCCGAAAAGCGCGTCATGCCGTTATCATCAGCCTCGCGCCTCCCGGTTCGGCCCGCCCGCCTTCAAGGAATGGCGCTAGGCGCCATTCCTCTTCAGCGGGGCAGGCGCCGATCAGAACGAGCAGCCATAGGCCGTGAGCGATGCCTTCGTCGCGTCCAGGGTCTGCTTGCAGGTCGCTTCCATGGTCGCCTTGGTCGACGGGTTCTTGGCCATATCGACCCACGCCTTGCGCGTCTGGTCGATCTGCGTCTTGTACATCGCGCGCTGTGCCTCGGGGACCTTGGAGACGACGCAGGCGTCATACTTGGTCAGGAAGTCGTCGCAGGAGGCGATGCCCGTGCTCTGCGCGTGAGCCGTAGTGACGCCCGCGAGCAAGGCGGCGCCCGCCGCGAGTGATAGCACCTGTCGATGGTTCGCGCACGAACCTGCCGCGGCCTTGGATGTGGCTTGACGCATGATTTTTATTCCTCTGTAACAACTGAACAATCTGGATCGCCGGCAAACGCCCGCCGTCGCCCCAGATCTCCCCGATCGACTCGCAAAGCATCGCGCGCCGACAACCGGTCGGCGTTGCGGACGTTGAGCAATCAAGCGTTGAGCAGTTCGAGGCGAGACCGGGCACCACCGTGCCGGCCACGAATAATTGTTCCGTCAATTTGGCGAGATTATGGGTGACGACACCGTGACGTTGTGATGGTCGCTTGCCGGCGATGGACGGGCGTCATCATGTTGCCGTACGATGCAGTTGCGCCGAAAGCGAGCTCACGCGGCCGATGTATCGATCGAGCGGCGTATCACCTTCCGTACTTCGGCATTGGATAGAAACAGATCGTGGTTGATGATGCCCCAGCCTGAATCGGACGCATCGATGACGCGCACGCCGAGCTGCTCGATAGTGGCCTTCTCGGCGGCGCCGACGCGCGTCATCCCACCGGCCAATCGTCCCGACAACGCAAGCGCGCGATCATTCGTCGAGGCGACGACGGTAATCTTGCGGGTGAGTGGTCCGATATTCTGGGTCGCCGAAGAGAACACATCCATATCGATGTCCGGTGAGGCGAATACCACGGCCCCGATCTTGCCGGCAACGCTGTCGCCATATCGCGCATAGAGCTGACGCAGCCCTTCGAGGGTCAGCATGGTCCCCATGCTGTGCGCGACGATGTGAACGCGGCCGACGCTCGGGGCGGTGGCGAGGGAATGCAGCACGCGCTCGAAGGCGTCGCGGGAGTACATCGCACTGTCGCGGTCATAGGCATAGTCGAACAGTCCGGCCTTGGATGGCCAGGAGAAGACCATTGTCTGGCCGCGGAATCGAACGCCATCGGCGAGGTGCGCGGCATCGAGCGCCGCCGTCTCGAACGTCTGTTTGAAACCGTGCACGTAGATCAGCACGTCCGAGCCGCCGCTGGTTTGCCCGAGAAGATCACCGACCTCTCCCGATACCGGCTCGACCGTATCGAGACGCCAATCGCCTAGTCCGGCTGCGGCGAGAGAGAAACGATTCTCGTCGGGCGGCACCAGCTTCGCCCGTGCCACGATCATCTTCGAAGCCCGCTCCGACCCGAACCACGGCTTCGCTCGCCCACCGCTCACCGGCTTGCGCGTGGTTGCGACCAGCAATGTCGGCTCCACCGAGAGCGACGAAGCGTCGTAACGTGCGCCCGTCGCGCCAAGGCTGGCGCATCCGCCGAGCGCAAGTGCGCTGGCCGAAGACACAATTCCGCGCAGGAACGCGCGGCGCGACCTAAAAGTCTCGTTTTGCTGCAAATGTCGGATGATCACGTAGGACCTTTGGGAACATTGCCCCGTAGCACCGCCCGCACGTCTCCTGAATTAGGATGGCGAGAAAAGGGCGAGCCGATCGCTCACACGGTTTGTTTTGGATGGTTCCGGTTCCGTCGCGTTTCTGTGATCGCGAGCCGGCGCGACGAAACCATTCTACGCCGCCGCGAAGCGCTCCGGAAACAGAGAGCTGCTAGGGTCCCGCCATCAAACGAGGGGTTAGATCATGTTCGTATCGGTCCTCAACCTCATCTACCGCGAGTTTCTCAAGCGTGCCCTTCTCGGCATGGCAATACAGGGAGGAAGGCTATGACCGAGGTCATAACGGCAGTCCTCGTCTTCGTCAGCATCGGCATATTCCTGGCCCACGCATTTGACGCCTATCGCCTGCGCTAGATCTGCGCCTGAACCCCACTGATGCGATTGCTCGCGAAGCTAGGCGACGTTCTCAACGACGCAAGGTGTGCACTCTTAGCAGGCCCATCCTTTTCGTGGCGAGGACACCCTTGGGATTTGCCGCGATCCATTGCGACCGTTCCATGGTCTCGTAGATGGCCGCACTGAATCCAATCAGGATGCGCGCTGGTCCGCTGCCGACATTCTCGATCGAATGGCCACAGCGTTGCGCAATCAGCCGACATAGCCCTTCTGCAATGGCTCGGTTCGCGGCCGCCTCGCCATGGACGACGCCGATGGAGCGTCCGCAGCGCGCCTGCAGCGGACGTCAAGGCCGGCTGCCCCCTCCAGACCGTCGCAGGCCCAATTGAATGGCTATTAAATCAACGGGTTAGACAGACGCTCGGGGATGATGCTAGAGAACGCAGGCGCCCGGCGGGACTTTCGATTCCGAGGGTCGGGAGTTGTGGTTCTCCCAGCGGCGCTGGTTCAGCTTACGGCTATTCGGACATTTCGATATGAGAAAGATCATCCTGACGCTGGCGATCCTGTATCCGGCGGCGGCGCTGGCTCAGGGAACGAGTACCCCGGCCGCCCCGGCCAATCCTCCCACCATCGGCGGCAAACCGCTGGTTGTGGTCGGGTCGAAGAATCCGACGGCGGGCAAGAAAGAAAAACCTTTGTCGGTCGCCCAAAAGTTGCAGGCTTGCCAGGACATCGACGACGCGACCAAGGAACGCCTGAATTGCTACGACGCCATTTATGCGCCACAGCCCAAACCAAAAGCGCCGGCGGCGAAGGGCGTCAATGACTGTCGGTTCGTCAAGGAGGAAGACGAACGGTTGACCTGCTATAATGGTTTTGCGGACAAGATCCCGAAACTACCGCGCTGATCAGGCGGGGCGCTTACCAGGTGTTCCAGCTCGGGCCACCGAAGAAGCCAAATTGTGACTGCTGCGCAACCCGCATTTGCGGCGGCTGCGCGAACTGCATCGGCGGCGCCGGGCGGCTTCTTGCCACCTTGCGCTTGCGCTGGGCCGGCGGCTCCGGCTTCTTCGCCTCCGCCGGGACGTACTGGGCAAACGTCTCCCGCGCACGGGCCTGAGCGGCGGTGTCGGCCGAGGCAGGGGCTGCGGGGGTCACGGCAGGCGCGGACGGCGCAACGGCTTGGGCGGTCACGGACGGCGCCGGAACAATGGTCGGAAGGCTGGTGTCAAACACCACCCGCTCCGGCAGCTTCTGGTCGGAACGAATGCGCACCACGGTCTTGTCGAGCGAAGAAACGCCCTGGCTAGCCACGACCGCCTGTTGTGGGACAAACGCATCGATCGCCACCAACAGCGCGAGCAGCACTCCGCCGACAAACAGGAAATAACGCGCCACAGGCATTGGTCTTGCTCCCCCGCGCGAACGGCGCGCGGTTTAATCGCCCAACGGGCCATATAGCGTTTAGTTCCTGCTCAACTTGCAAGGTTCAAAGGCGCAGGTCACATTTTAGAGATGAAAGGTGAGTTCGGCCGCACAGGGTTAAACGCGGCTGGCCGTCACCAGTGAACATTTCGCCTTATTCGCGTTGACGTTGACGAACCCGACCAGCATCCCGGCGTATCGTTTCCGGCTCTTCATGTTCACGGTATCGGGAATGATCCGCCTGCGGGCGGTCAGATGGCTGCCGTCCCGGCGGATGAAATTGCAGGCGATCTCGATATCCCTCACCGCGTAGTCATTGGTATTGCGAAGCGTGAAGGTTACCAGCGCTTTCGAGCCAAGCCCGCCCCTTCGCCATGACTGCGAGATGATTTTCAGGCCGTCGAGCGGCGACGTGGCAGGGGCGACCGTCTCTGGCGGCGCGATGTCGAGAGGCAGCGTCGCGCTAAACGCCTGGTTGGGATCGGTGGAAGCTGACGGCCCCGGGGTCGGCATGGTCGCCTGAGTCGCGGCCGGATCATCCGTGCCTTGCGTGACGGCGGCAACTTCAGACGGCGTCGCCGCCGAACGGCTTTCGGCATCGCTCGCTTGCGGGAGCATCAACCATACGACGCATCCAACGATAGCGATGGCCGGCAGCACGGCAAGCCGCGCTTCGAACTTTCCGAACGACCACCCGGCGATTCTCATACCCTCGCCCTCACCCGGCAGCGCCGGCGATTGCTGTGCCGCGCATGAAAAAAGCCATACGGGCGTTTTTCCCGTACGGCTTCTGTCACGACCGCCGCTGTACGGATCCTGCCGCCCGTCAACAATCATCCAGCGCAGAAATGGTTTCATGCCACCTCGACAATATTGCGGCGGCGGTGCAAGGCTTGCAAGATAAGGCTTGCAGCATAGAGCTGTGGATTGACTGGCGGCTTCATCGGCCGCCGCGTCGCAACTGACCTTCAGCGCCGCAACAACAATAGTGGGGAGACCGATCGAGATGCCGACCGTTACCTGGGACCATGTGCATTTGCGCAGCCCCGATCCTGAAGCGACTGCCGCGTGGCTGGAAGACATTCTGGGCGGCGAGATCGTCCGTGGCCCGGGGCGGATCGACGTCAAACTCGGCGGCGCCAACGTGTTCATCGCACCCGTTGCCGCCAGCGACGGCGTCAACCCGCCGCCGGTGACGCCCTATCAGGGGCTCGACCATTTCGGCCTGACTGTGAAAGACATCGACGCGGTCGCCGCCGAGATCAAGGCCAAGGGCGTCGAGTTCACGAAGGAACCGACCACCATACGTCCTGGCGTTCGCATCTGCTTCATCCGTGGGCCGCAGGGCATCTCGATCGAACTGCTCGAACGCGACAAGAAGTATACATGAGCACCGTTTGCTCCTCACGGTGGTGAGGAGCGCGGCACGCGCGCCTCCAGACGATGCTGCGCATCGCCGCGCGAACCATGAGGCCACAGGCGGGCCTACATCCTTCGTGACGCCGCTGGCGCGGCTCCTCCGGATGAGGATTGAGACTAGCTTACGTCATCGATCCCGGCATGAAGCAGCGAATGCTCAATCCCTGATAGCCGCGGATCGGCCAGACCATGGTTCGCCCTACCCGGTTCGGCTCGGTGATGACGGCATCTTCAGGCACGTCGTACCACTCGCCGTCGATGCGAACGCGGTAGCGTCCGCCTTTCGATTCCCAATCCACGTCGCTGACGGCGCTGCCATCAGCATCGGAACAACACGATCCCTTTCCACTCCTTAGGCTGTCGAACCACTGCTTCAGCGGTGAGTTGGCATAACGGCCGTCAGGATCGCGGGCTTCGCCGGGAGCGGATGCCAGCGGCAACATCAGCAACACGCTGCCGATGATCAGCGGCTCTCTCCAGCGGCCCACACGATGGCGGGCCGTAGTTTCACGGAAGTTTTTTTCTGTGTGTCGGCGCGCAACGTGGCCGCCGGAATTGATCCAGTTGGTCACCTGTTTCTCTGCTCCTGCACCCACCGGCCGGTGCCGAAGAGCACTATGCATTTCACGGGCCAACTTGATTCGGTTCACCGCCCGTCACCCTCACGTCACGCCCGGGCGGTACGCTCCGGGTTTGCTTACTGCACGGGAATCGGCAGGCAACCTGACGCGTTGACGCTATGGGCCACGCTTTGGCATAAATGATAACCAGCTTCCGTGGGCGCGGACGCCGGCATCTGGGACGCCATGAAGAACGGGCTCTATTCGATCCACGTCACCCTGCTGGATGGGCGCACCGGCAAGGGCAGCGGCGTTATTCTGTTCCGGGACGGCCAGATTCTCGGCGGCGACGCCTATCTGTTTTATACCGGCAGCTACACAGTGAAGGGCGACACCTTCAAGGGCGAGGTCCTGGTCCAGCGTCACACCACCCCGCGCGACAACGACAATCCGCTGTTCGGCGGCCCCGCCCCGGTCGGCATCGGCGTATCCGGAACCTTCACCGACACCCGCGGCAGCATGAATGGAACCGCGCTCGTCGGCAAAGCGAGCCAGATCTTCGGCGCCACATTGCACAAATTGGCCGATATCAACTAGCGGCCGGGCGCGCGCCTATTCCGCCGCCTGCTCCAGCGGCGCCGTGCGCGGCAGGATCATTTGGATGCGCGTGCCGCCGCCCGGTTCGGAATCGAGGTCGAGCCTGCCGCCAAGGCGGGTCGTCACGATGCTGTAGACGATGTGAAGGCCGAGCCCGGTGCCACCCTGATCGCGCCGCGTGGTGAAGAACGGATCGAAGGCGCGACGGCGGACATCGAGGCTCATGCCGATGCCGTTGTCTGAAAAGATGATCTCGACATTGTCCTTGCCGGACTCCCGCACCTGGATATCAACCGTGCCCGGCTTGCCGTCTGGGAAGGCATGCGCCACCGAATTGAGGAACAGGTTGGTAAGCACCTGTCCGTACGGCCCGGGATAGCTGTTCATCATCAGGTTGGGCTGGCACTCGACGTTGAGCGTCAGATTGTGCTTGCGCAGGCCGGGCCGCAACGACATCACCACCTGCTCGGTGAGGTCGCCGAGATCGAAGGTGCGCTGGTCCGAATAGTTGCGGTCGGCGGCCACCTGCTTGAACGACTGGATCAGCTCGGCGGCGCGGTTGAGATTGGCGACAAGCTGCGACGACGCCGAGCGGCTGGTATCGAGAAAATCGTTCAGGCTGGAACGCCGCAACTCGCCGCGGGCGACCTCTGCCGCAAAGTTCGACGTCTTTCGCTCCAACGCGGACGCCACCGTCAGGCTGATGCCGACGGGGTTGTTGACCTCGTGGGCTACGCCGGCCACCAGCCGTCCCAACGCGGCGAGCTTTTCCGCCTCGATCAGCGAATTCTGCGTCTCACGCAGGTTCCGTAGCGCTCCCTCCGCCGCATCCTTGGCCTTGCGCATCTCGGATTCGACGCGCTTGCGCTCCCCGATGTCGAGCGCAACCGTCACAATGTTCTCGATCTCGCCGGCCGCATCCAGGATCGGCAGCTTGTTGACCAGCCATTGCCGCATATGGCCGGACGCGTCCTTGTATTCTTCCTCGTAGAAGCCGAGTTCCTTGCCGACCGCCAGCACCCGCTTGTCGGGTTCGTCGGTCTTTCCCGCGCCGTAGCGCGACATCAACTCGGCGGTGGTGCGGCCGATCGCATACCCCGGCTCGACCCCGAAAATGCCGGCCATATAGCGGTTCATCAGGACGTAGCGGAGCTGCTTATCCTTGACGTTGATGACCGCAGGCACGGTGTCGATCACCATTTGCAGCAGGCGGCGACCTTCGGCGATCGCATCCTCGGCACGCTTCTGGTCGGTGATGTCACGCACCGTTCCTTCGTAGCGGACGATCTCCCCCGCTTCGTTGCGCACCGCGCTGGCGCTGTCGGAGAGCCAGAGCACCGCGCCAGTGCGGGTGCGAACCTGGTATTCATATTCGCGGATCATGCCGTCGCGTTGCATCAGCCGGGCGTATTCCGCCCGCGCTTCGGCTTGAACGTAAACGGTATCCGCGATGTCGCCGATGCCGTTGATCAGATCCTGCGGCGTGGCATAGCCCATCATCCGCGCCAGCGCCGGGTTGGCGTTCAGCAGCGCGCCGCCGGGCGTCGTGACGTAAATTCCATCTACCGAGGATTCGAACAGCTTGCGGTAACTTTCCTCCGCAAGCCGCTGTTCGGCGAGCGCACGCACCGCCGCCTCGCGTGCGGTGTCGGCATCGACCAGCGTTTGCCGGAATACTTCGGCCGCGCGGGCGATGTCGCCGATCTCGTTGTCCACGTCAGTCGCCGGGATCGAGGCGTTCTTCTCGCCGCCGGCTACCGCGCGGATCGAGCCTGCGATCGCGGCAAGCGGACGTACGGTGCGCCTAACCACCAGCAGCGACGCGAACAGCCCGATCAGGACGCCGGCAGTGCCGAGAACGATGCTCTGCCATTTCGCCTCCGTCAGGGTCCTCGCAAATTCGCGCGAGAGGACGCGCCCCCGCCGCTCGCTAACGTCGCGCAACAATTCGGTGACGCGCTGGATCAGGCGGCCCTCCGCACCGAGCACTTCCCTGTCTATGTCAGATATCTGTCGTTCGCGGATCGATATGTTGACGATCGCCAGCGCATAATCGTCGACGATCGCGCGCAGCTTTGAGTCCGCGATCGTCATAGAGCGCATGCTTTCCGCAGCCTGTTCAGCCGCCGAAGGGTTATGCGCCAGCAGCGCCGAAGCGATCCGGCTCTGCGTCTGAGCCAGGGCCATCGCAAGGTGGGGATCGGACGCCTCGGAGATCGCCGTATCGAATTGCTCGCGCAAGGGCGGCAACGCGACGATCATCTCGGCGCGGCGGTTGATCAGCGCGGAAATCCGCTCGATACCGGTGCGGTAGGTTGCCAGGCGCTCGGTGACGCCGTCGATCATGTCCTGCTGCTCTGGCGCGAGCTCCAGCCGCGTCTTCTTCAGGATCTCGCCGAGCGCGTTGGCGGCTTCGCCAACCTGGAGCGACTGGTTGCCGCGATCAGTGACGAAATCCCGCGCCGCCAGCCGCAATTCGTTCATGCGGCGGTCGATATCCTCGGCCAGGTCGCCGACGCTCTGCAGCCGCTGCAACTCGGCAAAGGTCGAATCGATGTGGCGGATGGCGATGACGCTGGCGGTCGAGGTGATGATGATCACCGCCAGCACCAGCATGAAACTGCCGAATGTCAGTTGGCCGATCGAAAGCGAGAACGATCGCGGCGGCGAATTCGGCGGCGTTTCAGCGGTCATGTGGGTCGGGGCCGGGCTCCAATCGGGCGCAATATACGATGTATTTCGGCCCGTGGGGAACATGCCGGCGGGTGGTTAATAGCCGGATATGAGCTACGCGGCCGAACGGCTGGCCGGGGTCAGTCCGCCCCCGCTTGCAGGGCTTTGGCTAAGTCCGACGGCATCATGCCGAACATCTCGCGAAATGCGCTGGAAAAGTGTGACGAGCTGGCGAATCCGGCGGCATGGGCGGCCTCCGTCAAGGATGCGCCCTCGCCACAGGCGCGAACGGCCGCGCCCATCCGATTCCAGATGCGGTAGCGCCGCAGCGGTACCCCCGTCTCCGCCTTGAACAGATGAAGAAACCGCGACGGCGAAAGGCCGGCCCGGGCCGCCAGCGTGGTCAGCCGGTGGGCAAGGTGTGGCTCGTCCCGCATATGCCGCAGCGCTGCGGCAATCCGCGTCGTGGCTCGCTTGTGCGTCCCCACGCCCAGCAGTTCACCGAGCGAGGCGCAGCCCTCCTGCCGGCCGATGCGGTCCTCGGCCAGCTTCGTCATCAGTTCGATCACGGCGGCCTCCTCCCTCAGGTCGAAGGCCCCACGCAGCGTCGGATTTGTCATACGGGCGATCAGCGCGCGGAGGTCGCGCCCTAGCGGATCGACGTAGAGGAACGCCATCCGCCCCCGTTCGATGCGGAGATGATGGAGGCTGTTGGGCAGGATTAGCACGCTGCGGGCCACGTGATACCGCGTCATGTGATCCGCGGGATCCTCGGCGACCTCCAGCGGTCCATCGAGCGCCACGGCAAGGACGGCGGTCGCATTCCGGTGCGGTGTCAAGCCGAAGGCCGGGCCCAGATACAGCACGCGAGCGCCCCACCCGATCAGTTTCGCGGCTGCCATTGCGCCAATAGCCAGTTTCTGAAAGCCCGCATGGTCCGGTCGATCTAGTCTTGGAGATGTCGGAGATCAGCGAGGTGAGGACAATGGAAAGTAATCGATCTGGAATCGAGAACCAAGCAGCAATCGAGCACACGCGGCAGGCCGTCCGCCGCTATGCTAAGGCATGGCTCGCAGGCGACCGCGCTGCGCTCGCCACCTGCTATCACGACGACTTCACGCTGCATTATTTCGGCCGCAACCCGCTCGCCGGCGACCACTCGGGCAAGGCCGCCGCGCTCGGCGTCCTGACCGAGGTCACGAGGCGCACAAATCGCAAGCTGCTCGCCATCGTCGACATTATGGCCGGTCCCGAACGTGGCGCGCTGCTGGTCCGAGAGCGTTTTGAGCGCGACGGCAAGACGGCCGAGGTCGAGCGCCTGCTGGTGTACGCTGTGCGCGACGGACTGCTAGGGGAATGCTGGGTCTACGACCAGGACCAGGCGCTGGTTGACGCCTTCCTCACATGAGCCTGTTCAGGCGGCCTTTCCGGCCGCACCGGTTTTTCGCGCTGGGATGGTCATCGCCGCGACGCCGATCACAACACAGACGAGGCCGATCCATGCCGTCGCCCTCAATTGCTCGCCGAGGAAGACAACGCCCAGCGCGACACCGATCGGTACCCGTAGATAGGCTTGAGCCGTGGTGCCGACCGATCCCAGGGTCTGGATCAGGCGGAAATAGATCACGAAGGCGAGCGCCGTGGAAAATACCGCGAGCGCTAGCAGCGCCAGCACCGAATCGATCGACGGCGCTAGCGTCCACGGCTGCTCCACGACCAGGCTCACCGGAATCAGGATCGCCGCGCCTGATAGTAACGACCCTGCCGCGGGCACCATCGGATCAAGATCCTTGAAGCTCCGGCCGAAGATCGCCGCGCCCGCGTAGGCGATAGCGGCGAGCACCATCACGATCTGGGCCGTCAGTTCCTCGCCGAAGCCTGAGAGAGCCTGCACCCCGACGATCAGGCAGATGCCGGCCATCCCGGCAATGACGCCGAGCAGTTTCCGCGACGTCACGGCCTCGTGGCGTGTGATTGCGAGCGTCAGGAAAAATGTGAAAATCGGCGCGGTGGAGTTGAGGATGGTGGCAAGGCCTGCCTCCAGTGCCCGCTCGCCCCAGGCGACCATGGTCCACGGAATGACGCTGTTGAGGCAAGCCTGAAACAGGAATCGCCGCCAGGTCGCGGCATCCACCGGCATTCGCACGCCGCGCCAACGCATAATGATGAGCAGGAGCAGCCCGGCAATCAGCGTGCGGCCCGCGATCAGGGTGATCGGCGGGATGGTGGCGACGCCGATCCGGATGAAGGTGTACGAGGCGCCCCACAGTGTCGCGAGCGCGAGCAGGAGCGCCAGTTCGGTCGCCATAGCGGGAGGTCGCGGATGTGCTTCGTCCATGCGTTGCCGACCTCGCTCTCGATTGCTGTCGAAGCGCAACCTACAGCGCGGGCACGCAAAATACTTCGTTATGTGTCGAAGTGTGTCAGCCGACGGAGCCGACCTCGAACACGTCACCGTCATAGCCGGCTTCGAGCGGGATGCGAAGCTGGCGGCCGCCATTGTTCCTGGTCATCACCGGTGTCACGGTGATGACCGATTTGCCGCGGCTGTCGTCGAGCGCAGCTTTCACGCTAGCCTGCTTGCCGAGCTTGATCAGGTTGCGGGTGGTCGGGAACGGCAGCTTGAAGCGCCCGCTCTCGCCGCCCTCCAACGCCTCGCGCGGCGACACCCAGATCGAGTCGGTGGATTCCCTGCCGTCATGGGCGCCGACCTGTTCCGGTGGCGCGGCGGCAAGGAAGAACCAGGTGTCGAACCGCTTCGGCATGCCCTCCGGCGTGATCCAGTGCGCGTAGGGAACGAGTTCGTCGAGCGCCAGCACCATGCCGTTGTCGGCCAGTACCTGGAGGAAGCTGATCTTGCTGTCGCAGAGGTCGGCGCGATGCGCGGCCTCGATCTCGCTGGCGCGCTTGGCATCCACCAGAGCCGTCGCCCCCTTCGGCCGCGCCAGCAGGATGCCGCTTTCCTCAAACGTTTCGCGGATCGCGGCAATCCGAAAGCTCAAGGTCGCCTCATCGAGCCCCTCGCCGCCCGAATAGAATTCGGGCCGCGCGATGATCTCCTTATCGCCCTTGTCGACGCTGCCGCCGGGAAATACCAGCGCGCCGGAATTGAAGTCGATCTCATAATGGCGGACCATCATGAAGACCTCGATTTCCTTACGCTCCGCGCTGTCGCGCAGCAGCAGGATCGTGGATGCAGGACGCGGGGCGACGACTTCGGCCATATGACTAGCCCGCCGCGCTGGATTGCGGTTGCAGGTTGGCGCGGCGGTCGACGCGCGCCACCCGCGACAGCAGATAATCGACTTCGGCCTTTGCGGTTGCCGTAATCGTCGCGCCGGGCTTGCGCTGCGCGCTGGAGGAGATGATGCCGCGCTTCTGCAGCACGTATTTGCGCACCGACAGGCCCGCGCCAGGCTGCTGCTCGTAACGGATCAGCGGCAGATGCGCGTCGAACAGATCGTGAGCGGCGTCGCGCTTGCCGGCTTTCGACAGCTTTACGACGTCGATCAACAGTTCCGGGAAAGCGTAGCCGGTCATGGCGCCGTCGGCGCCGCGCTCCATTTCGAAGTCGAGGAACAGTCCGCCATTGCCGACCAGGATCGACAGCGGCCGCAGCGAGCCGTCCTTCTGGAAATTACGCAGCGTCGTGATCTTCTCCAGGCCCGGCCAGTCCTCGTGCTTGAGCATCACGCAGGACGGGCTATCCATCACGATTTTGCGGATCACGGCGGGCGTGAAGATGACGTTGAGCGTCAGCGGATAGTCCTGCAGTACCCAGGGAATGTCGTCGCCGATCGCTTCCTGTGCCTGCTTGAAATAGCCCGTGATCTGGTCGTCGGTGCGCAGATGTGGCGGCGGCGCGATCATCACGCCGGCGGCGCCGGCGTCCATCGACGCCTTCGCCAGCGAGCGCATCGAGGCGAAGCCCGGCGCCGAGACGCCGACGATGATCTGCATGTTTTTGGCGCGCTTGACGAAGCGGATCGCCACCTGCTCGGCTTCATCAGCATCGAGCTTCGGCGCCTCACCCAAAATGCCGAGCACGGTGACGCCGTCGCAGCCGACATCGGCGTAGAAGTCGGTCAGCCGGTCGATGGATTTCTCGTCGATGCGGCCATCATCGTGGAACGGCGTTGGCGCGATTGCGAAGGTGCCGGCGGCCTGGGCGGTGAGTTTTGTCATAAACCTCTATCCTATTTCGTCATTCCGGGGCGATGCGCAGCATCGACGCAGTTGCGCACCTGAGAATCTCGAGGTTCCCCAATGCGCAATGGCGCATTGGGGTTCGCTACGCGCCCCGGAACGACGGGTAACATCAAAACCTTCGTGCGCCCATCTTGATCTGCTCCTCGGAGAAGAAGATCTCCTTGGCGTGGGTCACGATGTCCTCGGCTTTCCAGCCCGTGAACGGAGGCTTCCAGCCTTCCATTTCCATCATCCGCATCTCGCGCACCCCGCGCGGGCCGGAGACGCCGAGCACCTTGCCGGTCTGGTCGCCCGACAAATCGCTGACCATGTATAGCACGGCCGGCGCGATGCCGTCTGGGCCGAGCGCGGCGTCGGGATTCTCTTTATACCGCGGCAGATCTGCGGTCATGCGGGTCAACGCTCCCGGAGCCAGCGTCCAGACCCGGATATTGTACTTGCGGCCCTCGATCGCCAGCACGTTCGACAGTCCCCAGATACCGCCCTTGGCGGCGCCATAGTTGGTCTGGCCGAAATTGCCGATCAAGCCCGAGGTCGAGGAGGTGTTGACGATGACGCCGCCGCCATTCTCGCGCATCCATTTGAACACCGGCTGGGTGCAGCAGAAGGTGCCTTTGAGATGCACCCTGATCACCTTGTCCCAATTGGCCTCATTGGCCTTGGCGAAGGTTTCGTCGAGCAGAATGCCGGCATTGTTCACCAGGATGTCGGCGCGGCCGAAATTCTTGATGGCGTCGTCGAACACCGATTGCCCGCCGGCCATGGTCGAGATGTCGGCGCCATTGGCAACGGCACGGCCGCCCTCTTCCTTGATGGCGTTGACTACCTTCTGCGCCATGGAGACGTCGGCGCCGGAGCCGTCGCGGGGACCGCCGAGGTCGTTGACCACGACCGCCGCACCCTCGCGCGCGAACAGTTTGGCATAGGCCTCACCGAGCCCGCCGCCTGCACCGGTGATGATGGCTACCTTGCCGTCGAGCAATCCCATGGTGTTTCTCCGTTTCGGTTTCTTCCTTAACCTCGCCCCGCTTGCGGGGAGAGGTCGGATCGCCCTTGCGATCCGGGTGAGGGGTACAGGTCTCACCGGTGAGATAGGACTAGCGGATAGACCCCTCACCCCGACCCTCTCCCCGCAAGAGCGGGGCGAGGGAGCGCACCGCCTCGCCGCTCTAGCCCAGCACCGTCTTGCCATTCTTGATGACAGCGACGCCCCTCGCCTTCACCTTGGCTTCAAACGAGACGACGTTGCCGTCCTTCCACATCTCCATCGTCACGGTCTCGCCGGGATAGACCGGCGAGGAAAAGCGCGCGACGTGTTGCTTGAAGGCCGACGGATCGTAATCGGCGTAGGTCTGCAGCACGCCCCGGCAGGTGATGCCGTAGGTGCACATGCCGTGCAGGATCGGCCGCGGAAAGCCGGCCTTCTTCGCAAACTCGGGATCCGAGTGCAGCGGATTGCGGTCGCCGCAGAGGCGGTAGACCAGCGCCTGGTCCGGGCGCGTCGTGATATCGACGATCTTGTCGGGCGCGCGGTTCGGAACCTTGTGCGGCTCGGGCTGGCCTTCGGATGGGCCGCCAAAACCGCCGTCGCCGCGGGCGAAACGCGAGGCGACGAGCGTCGCCAGCTTCTCGCCGTTCTCATCCTTCAACACGGTCTGGTGCCGGATGACCGCGCCCTTGTCCTTGCCCTTGTCGAAGACGTCGAGCACGGTGGAGTCGGCCGTGATCTTGGCCGCGCTCGGCAGCGGCTTGTGGAAGGTGATGTCGCGCTCGCCGTCGACCACCATGACACGGTTGAGGTTCATTTCGCCGGGGCTTGAGCCCCAGGCCGCCACCGAGGTGAAGGTCGGCACGACCTTCAAGGGGCGCGGCGTCAGCGTGCCCTCGTTGACGAAGGCGAGTTCGTTCTCGTCCATCGGATCGGCGCCCATGCCGATGCCATAGGCGTAGAGCATCACCTCGCGATCGGTATAGGCGTATTTCTGGCCAAGATTTTTCAGGGCCATGAGCTGTTCGTAGTTGATCGGCATGTTTGAATGCTCTCCCCATTCGCTTCTCGTCACCCCCGCGAAAGCGGGGGTCCAGTAACCACCGGCGTTTGCTGGATCCCCGCTTTCGCGGGGATGACGACCTGTTGTTTGGCGCGCAGCTCGGACAATTCCGTCAAGCCGCCGTGAAGAACGGCAGTGGGGCGCCGTCGGTTGGCTTCCACACCAGCTTCACATTCTGGCCGATCTTGATCTTCTCCAGATCGCAATCGACGACGTTGGTCTGCAGCGACGGTCCTTCCTTCAGCGTCACATAGGCGATCGCATACGGACCGGTCGGCGACTTCCGCATCAGGCTGTAGGTGTAGATCGTCGCCTCGCCGGAAGCTTCCTCCCACACCGTCTTGTCCGAAAAGCAGAACGGGCAGATCGAGCGTGGGAAGTAGTGCGCCTCGCCGCAAGCGGTGCAGCGCTTGATCATGAACTTGCCGGCCTTGGCGGCTTCCCAGAACGGCGCGGTCTCGGGGTTGGTCACCGGCGCCGGATATTTCTTTGCTTCAGCCATCACACGCGCTCCAGAATGCAGGTTGAGGCGGCGTGACGCACGCCGAGAAGACCGCCGGTGCCATGGGCGATCGCGAGGTCGCAATTCGGTACTTGCACCTTCGGATGCGCTTCGCCGCGCAACTGGCGGACGGCTTCCAAAATTTTCGTCATGCCACCGCGGTTGACCGGGTGATTGCTGCACAGGCCGCCGCCATCGGTGTTGAACGGCAGCTTGCCGACGCCGGAGATCAGGTTGCCGTCGGCGACGAACTTGCCGCCCTCGCCTTTCTTGCAGAAGCCGAGGTCTTCGAGCTGCATCAGCACCGTGATGGTGAAGCTGTCGTAGATCGAGGCGTACTTGATATCCTTTGGCGTCACGCCAGCTTCCTCGAAGGCGCGCGGGCCGGACCAGACGCCGGCGGAATAAGTGAGATCGAGATCCTTGCCGCCGCGCGGACCCTTCATCGCCTCGCCATGACCGATCAAGCGCACCAGCGGCTTCTTCAGGCTTTTGGCGATTTCCGGCGTGGTCACGATCATTGCGCCGCCGCCATCGGTGACGACGCAGCAGTCCATCCGGTGCAGCGGGTCCGAAATCATCGGCGAGTTGATGACGTCGTCGACGGTGACGACCTCCTTCAGCATCGCGTGCGGATTGTACTGGGCGTGGTGGGAGGCCGCGACCTTGATCCAGGCGAGCTGCTCGCTGGTGGTGCCGTAGTCGTGCATATGGCGCATGGCACACATGCCATAGGCATTGTGGGTGGTGGCGCCATAGGCCGCCTCGAAATCAGCCTCAGCGCCCGCTGCGCGCGGCGGCATCACCCCAGTGCGCGGCTTGCCGGCGAGCGTGACCAGCGCGATCGAGCATTTGCCCGCGGCAATCGCCTCAGCCGCATGGCCGAGATGGATCAAATAGGAACAGCCGCCGGTCTCGGTGGAATCGACGTGGCGCACCTTCAATCCGAGATAATCGACCATCGGCCAGGCGCCGCCGGGAGCGTCACCGGCGCAGAAATAGCCGTCGATATCGGCTTTGGTGAGCCCGGCATCCTCGATCGCGCCCTTGGCGACCTCCGCGTGCAACTGTGCCGTTGATTTATCGGGTGCGTGCCGGGTGGGATGCTCGTAGATCCCGGCAATGTAGGCTTTGCCTTTGATGGTCAAATCGTTCTCCGTTGGCGTTTCTTCTTTCCGAAAGTTTTCTGGCCTGTCGCCGCCCCCTTGGCAAGCGCGGAAATATTCCGCCGGGCGAGAGCGTAGCGACTAGACTCAAGTCGGGATGATTATCGGCGGAAATCTTATCAGGCCGGAGCGCGCGCCCGCCGTTCGGCTTCACGTTTCACGACGCCGCGTTCTCGCGGCGCGACGCGCCCGAGTTGTACCTGATCGCTTGCCCCTCCTTGTCGAGAGGGCGCAGGGAAGACCGGGTGCTGGCTGGCACCCGCGGTCTCGTGTGCAGGCAATGCGCAAAGATACGCACACGAGCATACAGGTATCAGCCGAAACAACCGGCCTTCCCTGCGCAGTGGTTTTACGGCTTATGCCGTGCTCTCCCTGGAGACGAATTCCTCTTGCCTCCATCGCCGGCGGATTGAAGGTATTGGAAACCCGGTCGGGCCTCGCAAAACCTCCGCCGACTTGACACCAGCCACGGGTGCCAGGACCACACGGTTTTGCCGTACGCGAAATGCGCCGCTCGTCCTGCGCTGATTAATTGCTCACAGCCCGAAGGCCGCCCTGCAATGCCTCGCGCGCGCGAGCGCCCTCGCGTCCACCGCTCCCCGCACTCCACGTATCGTGACGACGCGTACGCCCCTCTTCGATGAGGCGGGATGGCGCAAAGATGGAGCTGATTTGGGGGTAATGAGAAGCGATATATTTTCGCCGCGCGATCTGGACGACCCAAATCACGTTGAATAGGCAAGTGAAATTCGTGTTTTGGCGCAGCGGGCTTGGGACGGTTTTCGATGCGCATGATCGGCGCCCGCTGATTTGTCGACGCCCAATCAGCAAGTGTCAGCCGGTATTCCTGACCGCATCAACCAGCATCGCGTAAAGCTGGCGCTTGGTGAATTCCTTGGGCTGCGTTGCCGCCGGCTTGCGCGGGGACACGACCTTGTCCGCCGGGCGGGCACAGGCCAACTGCGCCACCTTTCGCTTCGGCACCGACACGATCCTGGGGTTGGCGGTTGGCGGCTTACGACCGCGCTTCTGGCCCAAGCGCTGCAGCTTGGCGCTCACCGCATTACGGCTAAGGCCTAGCCGACTTGCGATCTGACCGGCACTGTGGCCATCGGCCCAGAGCTTTTTGAGCAGTGCTACGTCTTTCGCATCCCAACCCATGAAGATGATTATACATCGACTGCGAGCGACAGGCTAGTCGTTGCTGACGTTGCTTGAACGACATGCGGCGAGATTTGTCCGGCTCTCGGCCTACAGGGCCTTGGTTCGCCTGAGCAGCCACCAGGTTAGTCCTCCCGCCGCGATCACCAGCAGAAGCGCGTACCAGGTGCCGCCGTCCCCGGTCTGGAGCGGCATGTCCTTGGTGTTCATGCCGAAGAAGCCGGTGACCAGCGTCGAGGGCAGCATGCACGCGGTCAGGACCGACAGCGTGAACAGGCGGCGGTTGGTGATCGCCGTCATGCGGCCGGCAATCTCGTCCTGCAGCAGCCGCGCGCGCTCGTAGATCGCGCTGAACTCGTAGTCGAGCGCGTCGAACTTCTGCGCAAGCTTGCGCATCGCCGACAGCAGGGTTTCGGATTCGACGTCCTCGCGCGTCTCCATGCGATGAAACAGCGCACGGATCTGCGAGAGTTGCCGCCGCGTGCGGATCGCCTGCAGGCGCACGCGGCCAAGCCGCAATCGCTCATCGTCGATCTCGTCGTGCAGTACATGATTCTCGACGATGTCGAGCTCGTCACCGAGTCCTGCCGAATAGCGTCCGATCACATCGGCGAACTGGTCGACGATCGCATCGAACAGCGACACCGGGGTGGGAAACTTGCGGCCGCTATCGAGCGCACGCCGCGTCAGCTCGATGGCGCGCAGCGGCTTGCGCCGGGCAGTGACCATCAGCTTCGACGAGATCGCAAAGTGCACCCGCAGGAGATCGTCGCCCTCCTGCATGAACTCCTGATGCAGGTCGGGCAAAACGCCGGCGATCTCTTCATCGAAGATATCGAGGCGGATATGCTCGTCCGCATCGAGCAGGGTCTCGCGCGCGACATCGGACAGCGCAGCACTCCTGGCGAGCCAGTCGTGGCAGCGACGGTTGGACAGATTGAAATGCAGCCACAACCAGCCGTGCGGATCGGCGAGTTCCGCATCGAGGTTGGCGACATCGAGCTTCGTCGCGGAGCCGTCGCCCGCGAAGCGATAGGCGGAGATGATGCCAATGTCGTCGAGGGGCTGGTCCATCCGCTAACCCGTTGCTGGTGTGAAGCAGGCAATGCGTCAACGCAGTGGCAAGCTGATGGCGACTACACCCGATCAAAGCTCTGGAGACAACCCCGTAGGGTGGGCAAAGCGAAGCGTGCCCACCATTTGGCACCGCGATCGTTGAGCGATGGTGGGCACGACGCCTCGCGTCTTTGCCCACCCTTCGGCAGCGTTACTCCGCCGCCAACTGCCGCGGAGCGGGTGGCGGGTTGGCAAGGTCCGCCGAGAGCTGCTCGTGGCGCGCTTTGGCGTCGTGCACCGCCTTCTCCTTGATCGGGCCGTAACCGCGGATGCGGTCGGGCAAGGACAACAACTCGACCGCGGTGTCGTGGGTGACCGGCGACAGCAGTCCTAGCACGGTGCCGACATCCTTCTCGTAAGCCACGATCAAGTCGCGCTCGAGCTTGCGGTCGGCGCTGTAGCCGAAGATGTCGAGCGGCGTGCCGCGCAGGAAGCGCAGCCTTGCCAATGTTCGAAATACCGGCATCATCCACGCGCCGAAGGCGCGCTTCTTCGGGCGGCCGAGCGCATCGAGGCCACCGCCGAGGATCGGCGGCGCCAGATTGAAATTGAACTTGAACTCGCCTTCGAACTGGTCGCGGAGCTGCTTTTCGAACCGCCCATCGGTGAACAGCCGCGCGACTTCGTACTCATCCTTGTAGGCGAGCAGTTTTGCGTAATTGACCGCAACCGCGCGCGGCAGCGCCTCGCCATAGCCGCCGTCGATCGCCGCATCGCGGACGCGCTTCACGAGAGCCCGATAGCGCTCGGCGAGGGCGGTATTTTGATAGTCGGCGAGGTGCGCGCTGCGATGGACGATGATCTCGTCCAGCGTCATTGCATCCAGCGTCTTCGGCGCGACAACGTCGTCCTGGCCCTTCATCATGGAGTCGAGCCGCGCCGGATCGGCGGCAGCCAAACGGCCGAGCTGGAAGGCCTGCGTGTTCATCTTGATCGAAACGCCGTTGACCTCGATCGCCTGCAGAATCGCCTTTGCCGACAGCGGCAGCAGGCCTTTCTGATAGGCATAGCCCAGCATCATGATGTTGGTAGCAATGGAGTCACCAAGCAGCGCTTCGGCAGGTTTGGTGAAATCGTAGAACGACGAGTCCTTGCGCAGCTCGGTCTCCAGCACGTGGTTGACCTTGCGGCTCTGGAAATTGAAATCTCGGTTGAGGATGAAGTCGGCGGTCGGGATCACGTGGGTATTGATGACACCGACGGTTCGGCTGGCTTCGCAGAGCGTAATCGTATCCTTGGCGGCGGCGACCACCTCGTCGGCGGCCATCACGAGATCGGCGGTGCCCGTGACGATCCGCGAACAGGTGACATCGGCGGTGTGTTCGGAAAGCCGGACGTGGCTCAGCACCGCGCCGCCCTTCTGCGCCAGGCCGGACATGTCGAGGATCATGCTGGCCTTGCCCTCGATATGGGCGGCCATGCCGAGCAGCGCGCCGATGGTCAAGACGCCGGTGCCGCCGACGCCGCCGACCGCGATGTTGTAGGGCCGTTCCAACGACGGGAATGAGGCCGGCTCCGGCAGATTGCCGATGTCGCCAACACCTGTACCGTCAAGGCTGGCCGGCGCGCGACGGCGCGGCTTGCCGCCGTCGATGGTGACGAAGGACGGGCAAAAGCCCTTGAGACAGGAATAATCCTTGTTGCAGGTCGACTGGTTGATGGTGCGCTTGCGGCCCATCTCGGTTTCCAGCGGCTCGACCGAGATGCAGTTCGACTGCACCGAGCAATCGCCGCAGCCTTCGCACACGGCCGGATTGATCATGACGCGGCGCGCCGGGTCTTCCATCAGGCCGCGCTTGCGGCGGCGGCGCTTTTCCGCGGCACAGGTCTGCACGAAGACGATCGCCGACGTGCCCTTCAGGGTGCGGCAGGTCTTCATGACGTCCTGCAGTTCGTCGCGATGCGCGGTCTTGACGCCGGGCGCGATCTCGGACGCCGGATAGGCGCCGGGATTTTCCGAGACGAGGTAGATGTTGCGGATGCCTTCGGAGTGGAGCTGGAAGGTGATCTGCTGCGGCGATAATTCGCCGTCGACATGCTGACCGCCGGTCATCGCGGTCGCGTCGTTATAGAGGATCTTGTAGGTGATGTTGGCGCCCGAGGCGATCGCCTGGCGGATCGCAAGGCTGCCGGAGTGGAAGTAGGTGCCGTCGCCGAGATTGGCGAACACGTGCGCTTCCTTGGTGAAGGGTGCGACGCCGACCCACGGCACGCCCTCGCCTCCCATATGGGTGTAGGTCTCGGTGTTGCGGTCCATCCACAGCGCCATGAAGTGGCAGCCGATGCCGGCAAAGGCGCGGCTGCCTTCCGGCACCTTGGTCGAGGTGTTGTGCGGACAGCCCGAGCAGAAATACGGCGTGCGGGTGACCGGTGCCACCGCCTGCATCTGGGTCGCCTGTCGGCCATTGAACCAGTCGGCCTTGGCGCGCAGCATCGCGGCGATTTCGGGATTGAGATTAAGTCGAAGCAGGCGCTCGGTCAGCGAGCTTGCCAGCGAGGCGACCGAAAGTTCCGCGGCGAAGGTGAGAAACCGTTTGTCGTGGTCGTCCATCTTGCCGACGATGCGCGGCCGAACGTCGTCGCGCCAGTTGAACAGCTCCTGCTTGACCTGGTTCTCGACGATCTCGCGGCGCTCTTCGACGATGAAGATTTCTTCGAGGCCGATGGCGAAGTTGCGGACGCCTTCGGGCTCCAGCGGCCAGGGCATGCCTATCTTGTAAAGCCGCAAGCCGATCTTGGCGGCGACCTCCTCGGTGATCCCGAGCTCGCGCAGCGCCTGACGGATATCCTCGTAGCTCTTGCCGGATGCCATGATGCCATAGCGGGCATTCGGCGAATCCATCGTGATGCGGTTGATCTTGTTGGCGCGCGCAAACGCGATCGCGGCATAGCCCTTGTAGTCCTGCAGGCGCAGGTCCTGCGCATAGCGGTCGTCGGGCCAGCGCAGGTTGAGTCCACCCGGCGGCATCTCGAAATCGGTCGGGATCGCGAACGGCGTCATCTCGTCGGTGAGGTCGATCTCGGCGGTGGTTTCCACCGTCTCCGTGATCACCTTCATGCCGACCCAGCAGCCGGAGTAGCGCGACATCGCGATACCCAGAAGGCCCATCTCGATCATTTCATGAATGCTGGAGGGATAGAGGTACGGCATCAGCGCGGAGATGAAGGCATGGTCGGACTGATGCGGGACGGTAGAGGATTTGGCGCCATGATCGTCGCCGGCGAGACACAGCACGCCGCCATGTTTAGCCGAGCCGGCCGTGTTGCCGTGGCGGAAGACGTCGCCGCAGCGGTCGACGCCGGGGCCTTTGCCGTACCAGATGCCGACCACGCCGTCGTACTTGGCGCCGGGCGAGAGATTGAGCTGCTGCGAGCCCCAGATCGCGGTGGCCGCGAGATCCTCGTTCACGCCGGGCTGGAACTTGATGTTGTACTGCTCGAGATGTTTGCGGGCGGCGAAGAGCTGCTGGTCGTAACCGCCCAAGGGGGAGCCGCGGTAACCGGAGATGAAGCCCGCGGTGTTGAGCCCTGCGGCGCGGTCGCGGCGGATTTGCGCCATCGGCAGGCGGACCAGCGCCTGGATGCCGGTCAGGAAAATGTGGCCGGAGCCTTGCGTGTACTTCTGATCGAGACTGATCGGACCCTGGTTAATTCCCATTGCAGCCCTCTTTGGCGGTAAGCCTTGATCGTGACGACGCTTTTTTAGCTAAGCATCTGAGCTCGTTAGAACCAGTCTATGTCGGTTTTTCCCGGCCGCGCACCACAAATCTCGGCAAGAAAGCCGCGCCCTCAAACTTCGCAACAACGTGCCGGGAAAATCGGCGCGGCTTTTCGGTTTGTGTCGTCCGGAAGCCTCGGCGCGAAATGGCATGCCGCCCCGCTGTGTGCACTTTCGCGCTATAACGCTCGGGAAGGTCAATCGGTCAGGGACGACCATGCGGGCGATTCTCGCGGCACTGCTTTTGTGCACTGCGTTCATAGCCGGCAAGGTCATGCCCAGCCCAAGGGCGAACCGGCGATGGCCGACGACATCGCGCGCGGCAGGCGCTGACGGGCGCCGGCGACTGCGCAAGCTGCCACACCGCCGATCCCGCAAAGCCGTTCGCCGGGGGCAAGCGGATCGACACGCCGTTCGGCGGCATCTACGCGCCCAACCTGACGCCGGATCGCGAAACCGGACTCGGCGCGTGGAACGATGACGATTTCTACCGCCCGCTCTGCGCTGCGCGTCATTCTCGACGGCGCCGAGACCGTGACGACGCCGCGCGCCCCCAACAAGGGATCGATGCCGGGCTATGCCGCCAAGATGACGACCAGGAGATCGCCGATGTGATGAACTATATCCGCAATGCCTGGGGCAATGCCGCGCCGCTGGTGACGGCGGCGGAAGTCGCGAACGCGCGGCGAAATGATCGCGGCGTAAATGATCGTGTCCCGGACGCGATGCAGCCCTTTTTCAGCGCTGCATCGCAGAGCCGGGACCCACGCTTCTCTGGACCCCGGATTAGCAGCATCACGCCGCAAGAACGGCGCGCTGCGCTGCATCCGGGGAACGCCATCGTCAACGCGCGGACCCTGAGGGAGTCACGGGTTCCAACATTACCGAGTTGCAATGTTGGCGCGGAACATCCGCGCAGGCCAGCCATTGTCCCTGCGCTTGACTTCGGGATGCTAACGGAGGAACCCATTCATGGCATACCAACCCGATCCGAAGGATCCTTACCGCGCCGGCCTGAGCGATGAAGAAGTCGGCCGTCAGGCCCGCTTCAACAGTCTCGACAACGAGCTGCAGCCCGATCCCGCGCTGTCCGAAGGACCGCCGAGTGGCGGCAAGGTCGCGATGTTCGCCGTTGCCATCGCGCTCGTACTCGGCGCGCTGTTCTATGGCCTGAACAACACCAGCGTGCAGCAGGCCGGTACCTCGTCGACCAACACCGCGCAGCAGACGCAGCCGGCCAACCCGTCGGCGCCTCCGGGCATGCGTGACGTAACGCCGCGCACCAACACCGATCCTGGCACGACCACCGGCGCCGCGACCAGTCGCCCGACGCCGCCGTCGCAGAACCCGACCGGCACCGAGGTCGATCGCTCCAAGCAGTAAGAGTGGACATACGCTAACAAAGCAGCGGGCTTAAAGCCCGCTGCTTTTCTTTTGCGCGTCGCTTGCCCTAGCTGAACATCTTGTTGATCTCGCCGCCGGGATAGCCGTTGGCGAATTCGCCGAAGGTGCCCTTCTCCGCCATCTCCTTTGACGCCTTCATGAAGCCGGCCCAGGCCATCCGCGCCAGCGAAGCGCCGACGCTGATGCGGCGCACGCCGAGATCGGAGGCCGCCTGCAGCGACGGGCCGGCCGCGCCGACCAGGAGGTTGACCGGCTTTGGATGCACCGCTTTCACGACTGCCGAAATCTCTTCCGGCGTTGCTATGCCGGGCGCATAGAGGCAATCGGCGCCGGCTTCGGCATAGGCGGTGAGCCGGTCGATCACGAGCTTCAAATCCTTCTGCCCGCGCAGGAACGCCTCGCAGCGGCCGGTGAGCAGCACACCGCTATCGTCGGCATCGATCGCCTGGCGCGCCGCCTTGATGCGATCGACCGCCAACGGGCGATCAAACAGCGGCTTTGTGTTGTCTCCGGTAAAATCCTCGATCGACAGGCCGGCCACGCCGGTCGTGACGGCGCGCGCGACATTGGCGCCGACCTTGTCCGGCTCGTGCGCAAAGCCGTCCTCGAAATCGGCGTTAACCGGAATATCGACCGCCGCGCAGATCGCGGCGAGATGGGCGCAGACGTCGTCGACGGTGACGTGGTTGTCGGCCTTGCCCAGCGTCCAGGCAAAGCCGGCGCTTGTGGACGCCAGCGCCTTGAAGCCGAGATGCTGCAACGCCTTCGCGCTGCCGACGTCAAACGGGTTGGGGATGATGAAGCATCCGCTCTCGTGCAACTTCCTGAATGCGGCGCGTTTGTCAGCAGATGTCAGCATGGGTCGCTCCCCCTCGGTTTGTTGGCGCCGCCTACATAGTAACGCTGCGTCTGCTCCGCCAGACGTCTCACGCCACGACCTTGCGCAGAAACGTCCGCTCCTCCGCGAGGATGAACTTGTTCTCCTCGGCGAAATCAAAATTGGCCTTGCCTTCGCTGTCTGACCGTAGCCGCGCCCGGTAACTTTCATAAGATGCGAGGTTGTCGAACGAGATCAGCGCGAAGGCGATGTTGTTGGTACCCTCGTGCGGCATCCAGTAGCCGATCAGGTCGCCGCCGCATTTCGGAATGATGGTGAGCCAGTTTTTGGAATATTCTTCGAACAAGGCGCGCTTGAACGGGTCGAGTTGATAGCGGATGAAGACGGTGACGGTCATTGGTTGGCACTCCGATGGTTCACTCCGTCATTGCGAGGCGCGTTAGCGACGAAGCAATCCATTCCTTCGCTCGTGGCGCGATGGATTGCTTTCGCTTCGCCCGCGATGACGTTCGAGGCAATACTACCCGCTTGCGTGTCATCGATGCTTCGGCTATCATCGAACTATGAAAGCAGGTCCTGATATCGCCATGGTCGCCTCCCTGGTCGGCGATCCCGCCCGCGCCAACATGCTGACCGCGCTGATGGATGGCCGCGCGCTGACCGCGAGCGAGCTGGCGCATCAGGCCGGCATCACGCCGCAGACCGCGAGTTCGCATCTTTCCAAGCTCGAGGCCGGCGGCCTGATCGAGCCGGAGAAGCAGGGCCGTCATCGCTATTACCGCCTCACCGGCCCCGATGTCGCGGGCGTGCTCGAAGGGCTGGCGGGCCTTGCCGAGCGCGCCGGGCACACGCGCGTGCGCACCGGGCCGAAGGAGCCGGCGCTGCGCCGCGCCCGGATCTGCTACGATCATCTGGCCGGCGATCTCGGCGTGCAGATGCTCGACAGCATGCGAAAACAAAAGCTGGTCCGGCAAACCAAACAGGCGATCGAACTCACCGGCGAAGGCAAGCGCTTCATCGCCGAGGCGCTGCAGATCGACGCAGATATGCTCGCCCACCCGCGCCGGCCCATGTGCAAAGCCTGTCTCGACTGGAGCGAACGACGGCACCATCTCGCCGGCACGCTGGGCGCTGCGGTAATGAACCGCTTCACCGAATTGAACTGGGCGGCGCGCGATCCCGCGCCCGGCAGCCGCGTCGTGAATTTCACGCGCGCCGGCGAAAAGCGGTTCGCAGCGCTGTTTGGGAGCAGCGAAGCTCATTCGTGATGGCGCTTGCGCGCCTCCTCACCATGAGGGTTAATCAACTGGCGCTCTCGCCAAAACGTGAATTGCAAAGTCTTTACAGTGCGAGAGCTCGGCATCAATACGCCCCTGTCTCGAGGACAGGAGTTTTGCAATGCGACGGATATGCATCGGTGCTGTAGCAGTCGCCTTCTCCGCGATGCCGTTATTGGCTGCGGCCGCGGCGGAAACCGAACGACCGGCCACACGCGAACCCTACGGCATTGCGCTCGAAGGTTTTGCCTATCCCTACCCCGTCCATCTGCTGCCGCTGGTCAATGACGGCGAGCAGGTGCGGATGGCCTATATGGACATAGCTCCCGCGCAGCCCAATGGACGCACCGTGGTGCTGCTGCACGGCCGCAATTTTCCATCGAGCTACTGGGCGCCGGTCATCAAGACCTTGAGCGATGCCGGTTACCGCGTGGTCGTGCCGGACCAGATCGGCTTTGGAAAATCGTCAAAACCGCAAGGCGATTTGCATTTCGATACACTGGCGCGCAACACGATCGCGCTGCTCGATCATCTGCAAATCGCCAAGGCCGATATCGTGGCCCATTCGCTCGGCAGCATGCTCGGGGTGCGGATCGCACGCGCCTACCCCGGCCGGATCGCGCATCTGGTAATGACCGCTCCGATCGGCCTGGAGGATTACCGGCTCTACGTCCCGCCGACGCCGACCGAAAAGATTTTGGAGAACGAAGATAAACTTACAGCGGACGCCTATCGCAAACAGCTCGAAACCAACTACGCCCTCAAACTACCGCCCGAACAGATCACGCCCTTCATCGATGCGCGCTTCAACATCAAGGGAAGCGCCGAATATCCGCGCTGGCTGCGCGCGTTCGTTAGTTCCGCACAGATGATCTATCGCGAGCCTGTCGTGCACGAGATCCCGCTGATCACGCAGCCGACGCTGTTCGTGATGGGCGCCAACGATCATAACGCGCCGGGAAAAGCGAATGCGCCGGAGGCGCTGCGCCCGAAGATGGGACAGAACGCCGAGCTGGCCAAGGCGCTCGCCGCCAAGATGGCACGCGGCAGGGCCGAGGTGATTCCGAACACCGGACACCTGGTCTTTTTGGAAGCGTCGGCGAAATACGACGAGCTGGTGCTCGGATTTCTGGCCGTAGCCCCATGACAAATCACGAGATTACGAATCACGACATTCATGTTCCATTCAGGTGTTCGTGACTAGGTTCCGAACGTGCCGCCTCGCGGCCAAGAACGGGAGAAAACATGAAGTACCTTTTCGCAGCAGTTTTGGCCTTGGGCACCGTTGCCAGCTTCAGCGCGGCGGAAGCCGCGGGCGGATGCGGCCCCGGCTGGCATCGCGGTCCCTATGGCGGCTGCCAACCCAATCGCCGGGTCGTTGTTCGGCCGGCGCCCCCGGTCGTCGTGGTGCGGCCTCCAGCTCGAACCGTCGTGGTGCGGCCCGGCCGCGTGTGCCCCTACGGCACCGTGTGGCGCTACGGACGCTGCCGCGCTTACTGAGAATTCCAATAACGACGAAAGCCCCGCTCGCGCGGGGCTTTTTTTATTGGCTTGCTCAAACAATTCCTGACCGCGATTTACCAATAGTAACGACGACGGCGCCAGTATCGGCGGCGCCAACGACGGCGGCGGCGATGCCAACCCCAGTGCCTGCGGCGCCAACGGCGGCGGCGCCAGCCCCAATGCCTTCGGCCCCAACCGCGACGTCGGCCGCGGCCCCAGCCCACTTTTTCGACCGAGAGCCGATCGACCTCATCGCCTGATGTGACGGCGGGTTGAGCATCCTTGTTGGTGGGCATTTTGTCGTCGTCGGCAAGCGGCGCCGGCATCAGCGGCGCGGCCTGCGCGCTCGCTGCAAGCGCGACGCCGCCTGCAGCAAATCCAAGAGCGAGCTTCAGAAAGTGGCGGCGTTCCATCACATCCCTTCCTCCGTTTGCTGTGTGCAAGAAAGAGAGTTTCACGGCGCCGAGATGAATGCGCGGTGAACTGCGTGTTCAGCTTTGTCGCGAACGGAGTCGATCGAGAACTATTTTCGCTCGCTGTTGTTTGCAGCGGAACTTTTGTCGTCGTTGCGGAATTCCGCGTCGGCATATGTGTGACCACGCGTCTTCTCTACGATGGACACGTCGTCTCGCGTCTTACGCCACCCGCTCCTCGGCAAGCACCAGCACCTCGCGCGTCCGCGTCACGTCCGGCCAGTCGCGGTTGAAGTCAGCGACCAGCCGCTTCAGCTCTGGTCCCTCGATCGCGCGATCGAGCGCAGCCTTGTCCGTGAACTGGTACATCGCCTCGTGCAGCGATGGATCGGTAGCGCTCCAATAGCGCCACGCCCTCACCGCGCCGAACGATTTCATCGCATCCGGCAGGTGCTCGCGCGAGTACCAGGTGTCGAAGGCCTGACGCTTGGCAGGATCGGACACGGTGGCGCGGACGACGAAAAAGGCTGCGGGCATGTCATTCTCCCAAAGATTTGTAGGGGGCAAAGCGCAGCGTGCCCACCATCCATCAACAACAGTGCAGGAAATGGTGGGCACGCTGCGCTTTGCCCACCCTACGCACCTACATCCCTTCAACATGCAACTGTCACATGCTCCGTGATATCAAGGCTGCGCGCAATGCGTTATCCGAGGTGCCACCCATGCCCGTCCGCCATCGCTCCGCCCTCCTCTCAGCGCTCTGGCTGTTGACCGCGATCCTTCCCGCCGCGGCCGAGGACATCCTGCTGCCGCGCGAGCCACAGATTGGCCCGCGGCCGTTCTATCTCGTCGACAAGATGAAGGAGGGGCCGCTGAAGCAACAACTCAGCCAGTGCACTGGGCCGTTTCGCAAGACCGATTTTTCCATCGGCCACCGCGGCGCCGCGCTGGAATTTCCTGAGCATACCAGGGAATCCTATATTGCCGCCGCCCGGATGGGCGCCGGCATCATCGAATGCGACGTGACGTTTACGAAAGACCGCCAGCTCGTGTGCCGCCATTCGCAGTGCGACCTGCATACCACCACCAACATTCTGACCGTGCCGGAGCTTGCCGCAAAATGTACGCAAGCCTTCAGCTCGGCTGATTCCGCGACCGGCAAGAAAGCCTCTGCAAAGTGCTGCACGTCAGACATCACGCTCGCCGAATTCCGGCGGCTGCGCGCGAAGATGGACGGCTTCAATCCCGACGCGAAGACGCCTGAGGAGTATCAGAACGGCACGCCGCGCTGGCGCACCGACCTCTACGCCAATTCCGGCACGCTGATGACCCATGACGAGAGCATCGCACTGATCAAAGGTCTCGGCGCCAAGTTCACGCCTGAGCTCAAGGCGCCCGAGGTGCCGATGCCGTTCGACGGCGATTACACCCAGGAGAAATACGCGTCGCAGATGCTTGACGCCTACAAGAAGGCCGGCATTCCGCCGAGCGATGTCTTTGCGCAAAGCTTTAATCTCGCAGACGTGCTCTATTGGGTGAAGACCGAACCGGAATTCGCGAAGCAGGCGGTCTATCTTGAAGAGCGTTACGAAAAACAGGGTCTCGATCCCAAGAAGCCGGAGACGTGGAAACCGTCGATGGCGGAATTGAAGTCGCAAGGCGTCACGATCCTCGGCCCGCCGATCTGGACCATGCTGACGCTGAACGACAGACAAGAAATCGTCCCGTCCGAATACGCGAAAGCCGCTAAGGCAGCCGGGCTCGGCCTGATCGGCTGGTCGCTGGAACGCGACGGCCCGCTGCACAAGGGCGGCGGCTTCTACCACAAGTCGATCAAATCGGCGGTTGATCGTGACGGCGATACGCTGACGGTGCTGGACGTGCTCGCCAAACAGGTCGGCATCCGCGGCATGTTCTCGGACTGGCCGGCGACGACGACGTTTTATGCGAGTTGTACGGGGATGAAGTGACGGGCTCGAGCTCGTAGGGTGGGCAAAGACGCGCAAGCGCCGTGCCCACCATTCATCCACAATCCCGTTTTGATGGTGGGCACGCGGAGCCTGTCATCGGGCGCGCATTCGCGCGACCCGTTGGCTTTGCCCACCCTACATCTACATCCTGGTCGCTACGCGGGCTCCAGGCCGAGGGCCTGCGCGGTCTCGATCCAGGTCGGCAATTCGCGCTGATACAGAGCATTGCTTTCCTTGAAGCCAAGCGCCGGCTCGAGCACGAACGTGGCGAGAACTTCCTTCACTTTCGGATCGTTGTTGGCGGCCACGCAGAGTTCCGAAAGCCGATCGACGATCGGTTGCGGCGTCGCCTTCGGCAATGCCCAGCCGGTGAAGCCGCTCACGTTGAAGAACTTCGACGTCGCGCCTTGTTCGGGAAGGGTCTTGACGCTCGGGATCGCAGCTACCTTCTTCGAATGCACCGCGAACACCACGCCGTGGTTGCCTTGCAAGACGGGTTGAGCGGCCGTGTAGCTGCCCATCGCGACGTCAAGCGTGCCGTCCATCAGACCCGTCCACATCGGCGCCTCGCCCCGGTAGTGGATCGGTTCTATCTTGAGGCCGTACTGCTTGTTGAGTTCGTTAATCGTCATGTGCGGGGCCGAGCCCGCGCTATAGGTGCCGAAGTTCACCTGGCCCTTCTTGCGTGCGAACGCGACGAAATCGTCCAGCGTTTTGACGCCGGACGCCAGGCTCGCGACGAGCAGCAGCCCGGCGCCCGGGATGATGCTGACGAGCGTCAGGTCTCTGTCCATGTCGTAGCCGGGGTTCTTCATCATGACCCGGTTCATCACATAGGTGGTCGAAATCGAGCACAGGATGGTGTGGCCGTCCGGCGCCGCGCGCGCCACTTCCGCCGCGCCGATCGAGCCGGAGGCGCCCGCCTTGTTTTCGATGAAGACGGTCTGCCCGACCTGCCGGGAGATGTAATCGCCGAAGGCGCGCGCCAAGAGGTCCGTCTGCCCGCCCGCCGGGTAGCTGCAGACCATGCGGATATTCCGCGACGGCCAGGCGGCTTGCGCGGAGGCGCCACGCACGAGGAAAGGCGTTGCGGTGGCGGCCGCACCGGCGGCGATAAAGTGACGGCGGCTGATTCTCATTGGCATATTCGCTCCCTGATTTTCAACGAGCGTACCGCATCGTCCCGCCCCTGCCATAGGTGAAAGGCGGGACAGATTGGCGCACATCAGATACGAGCTTTCGCGGATGGCCAACCGAATCATGGCATTCGCAACCGGCATTTTCCGAGACGCGAAATACCGACGGCGGCAGCCCGCCAAATCTCGATCGCCTATGGGGACCCCAAAGAGCCGAAGGCATGAACTGCACGTGGCGTTGCATAGGACGGCAGAGAGTAGCGATGGCCCATGGCCAGCGCCGGGCCGACCTGTGCTAAGCTTCTTTCAATACATTGCTGGTTGGATTTAGCGGAGGGGATTGTGCGGCGACGCGATTTCATCGCGCTCCTCGGCGGCGCGGCGGCCATCCGACCGCTAAGCGCGCATGCGCAAGCCGCGCGCGAGCGCGTCCTCTATTTCACGCACTCGGCCGGCTACCGGCATGATGTCAAACCGCTTTCCGAGGCAATCCTGACCCAGCTTGGAAGGGATTCGGGCGCCTTTGAAGTCACGGCAACGGAAGATACGTCCGAATTATCCCCCGCTAACCTCGGACGCTACGCCGCGGTGATGTTCTACACGTCAGGAGAACTGCCAATGAGCGAGGCGCAAAAGGCAGCTCTTCTCAATTTTGTGCGCTCGGGCCGCGGCTTCCTCGGTGTTCATTCGGCGACGGACACATTCTACGCCTGGCCGGATTATCTCGACCTCGTCGGCGGCTACTTCAATGGTCATCCCTGGCATCAGACCGTCACCATCGAGGTGGTTGATCCGCGCGATCCTCTGGTAGCTTTCCTCGGGAAATCGTTGCAGGTCGAGGACGAGATCTACCAAATCAGCGACTTCGACTATCGTCGATCACGCGTGCTCCTGCGCCTCGATCCAGGCTCGGTGGACCTTGGCAAGGCTGGCGTGCATCAACGATTCTATGGTTGGCCTCTCGCATGGACTCGGTTCTACGGCGAGGGACGCGTGTTCTATACGGCACTAGGCCACGAGCCGTCAGTTTGGCGGGACGCGCGCTTCCAGCGATTCCTCACCAACGCTATCCTCTGGTCAATGCGAAGGTCGCCCTAGAACCTCTCGGAGTAAGCGCAATTGCGCTTATTCTTGAGATGCACGGTGATAGCGCGAGCGCGTCGAGCGTTCAGGATGCGGGCCGCAGCATCGGCGTCACCACTGGCGAAGAGCCGCTTTGGATTCTCCCGGTGATTTTGAAGCCGTGGCGTTCATAGAGCGAAATGTTGCGCGGGTTCGAGCTTTCGAGGTAGGCCGCGATCCCCTCCTCGTCGCATCGCCGAATCGCATGTTTCATCAGCAACGCGCCAAGCCCTTGCCCGATCCATTTCGGATCGGCGGCGATAAGAGGCAGATACCAATGCGGCTCATGCGGATGATGTTCGGCCATTCCTTTCATGATGGCCGCGATATCCCCGGCGATCTCCGGGCGCAGGGACTCCTCCATGATTGCGTCCATTTCTGCTTCGTCCGGCTCGACGCCCGGCGGCAGCCATAAGGCGGCAGCGCGGGCCCCTTCGGTGATGTAGGCTGTGCCATGCTCGAAAGCCCGGCCGCCGAAGGCATTGACCATCCGAGGCATTGTTCTGAGGTATTCGGACGGATCGGGCCAAGCAAAACGCGCCATCGGATCGGCCGCAAAGCCGAGCACAATGGTGCTGATCGCGTTTGCCCGGTCGTCCGCGCCTGCGGACTTGACTTCTGGCACCGCCGACATCGTGTCGCTCCCTCCATCACGGACCGTCGATCCGAGGGTCAATCGTACTTTACCTTGGGGAAAAAGTCTCCACGCCCTTCGGGGGTCATATCGAGCAGACCCCACAAGGGGTCTACCAGATCTCCGGCGCGATGATGTTGATTGGGTTCGGTTGGTGCGAAGCTCATCTCTGAACCCCAGAAGTGACGGATTGCTCCGCCACTCTTCTTGAACACGTTGAAGATCGTTTCGTCCCAGTTCTCGCCATCCGGAACGCGATGCTGCGCACGCAAGCCCTTGGGAAACTTCGACGTGTCACCAAAATAATCCGCGTCGTAGCTATTGCCCGCCGTAGACACAAACGACAGATGGTCCCAGCCGCGCTCGTGAGCCCACGCGGCGAGACGTGCGATGGGGGATTTCGCGACAATGTAAAGTGCAGCTCGCTGGCCGATGTGTCTTGCCGCACCGTCGAGCCCATCGAGCAAGTGCGTGCAACCGGGACACGGCAGCTCCCGTTCGGGTCCATACATGAAGCTGTACAGAATGAGCGTGTCATGCGGACCGAACAGCTCGGACATCCTGACCTTCTCAGGCGCTGCATTCTTGCCGATCCGCTCGAATACATAGTCTTCCGGTATTTCGCCGCCGAGCGGCAAGGCGCGGCGCTTGGCTGCCACAGCTTCAATGTGGGCACGAAGTGCGATCTCGTCGTCTAGAAGCGCGTTTCTGACAGCACGGTACTCGGCAGTTTCGTTCGGGTAGCGGAGATGCTCCATGGCTTCCCTCCGGATTGAAGGTCTGCGAACCCAGAAACAAACTCATCCATGAGTAGCGAGTTCCCTATCGCACCCGCTTGCCGCACCACACCAACGTGCTGCACAAATGACCTTCGAAGTCAGTTATCTTTGCGTCACCTGATCAATGAGTGGCAGCCGTTGGCGTGGCCACCGACGAAGGCCCTGCCTTTTCGAGAGCGCTGGTAACGTCCCTCGCTCCTGCGACCGGGCGGCTGATGGGAGGCGGCGGCCCGCCGTCCAGCGCTGGCAGGCTAATGACCGCCTGCAGCCCCTTCTGCTTATTGGTTAAGACGATATCGCCGCCGTGGTGGCGGACAATGGTCCGGGCAATGGAAAGGCCGAGACCCACGCCTCCTGTTTCGCGGTTCCGCGAATTCTCAATCCGGAAAAACGGCGTAAAAACCTGCTCTTTCGCACTGTCTGGAATACCGGGGCCGTCGTCCGAGACGGTGATTTCGACACTATCCGCTTGCCTTTCCACGCTGACGCGCGCGCGCTCGCCATACCGGATGGCATTCTCGACGAGGTTGCGGCACGCGCGGCGCAGTGCGTCTGGTCGGCAGCTATAGCTGATCTTCTGCCCTTCAGAAAAGGAGATGTCATAACCGAGTTCAGCGAGATCATCGCAGAGACTTTCCACGAGAGCCGAGAGGTCCACGGTCCGCGTGCTTTCTGCGGTCGCATCTTCGCGAGCGAATGCGAGAGTCGCCTCCGTCATCGTCTGGATCTCGCTAATTGTGGAGAGCATTTTCTCGCGGACGTCCTCGTCGGGCACAAACTCCGCACGCAAACGGAGCGAGGTCAGAGGTGTGCGCAGATCATGGCCGATGGCAGCCAGCATTCTGGTGCGGTCGTCGACGAAACGGTGCAGGCGCTCCTGCATGCGATTGAATGCCTCGGCGGTACGCCGGATATCGTCGGGGCCGGTTTCCGGCAGCGGTACGATCTCCTGACCACGGCCGAAGGCTTCGGCCGCTACCGCCAAGCGGCGCAATGGTTGCGCGATCCCTCGAGCGGCGAATACGGCAATAATCGACAACGACAACGCGGAGAGGCCGAGTGCCAAGGTGGACTTGGAGGTCCAGAAGCCGTCCTGCGCGGGTTTGGCAAATGCTGTGTTCAGCCATGCGCCGTTTGCCAACTGAACGGCCAAACCCATGCCGGTGGCATCATCGAGATAAAGAAATTTCGCTGGTCGGGACAGCGGCCAGGCTTCCGGCCTTAGGTCGATCCAGTGTGAGGAGGTGGCGCTGCTGGTGGTGGCAGTGTTTCGGGCGAAATCCGGTCTCACCTCGGCGGGCACGTTGTGACCGGGAAAAGATAGGCGCGGCAATGGCTGCGCCAAGCGCTCCCATGCCTCCTCTCGCCACGCGGAGGCATCCTTCAGACCGTTGGTCGATATCCAATATCTCGCTGAACTGGTGTTGCTGGCATTAAGGATATCGCTCTGCAGCGCTGGAGGCGTCGCCTCCAGGACCCGGGCGAGCGAGGCGCACCGGCTGAATATCTCGCCTTTCGCGGCCTTCCGAATCGCCTGCCCGTGCTCATCCCACGAAATGAAGAACACGATTGCTTGTGACAGCACTAAAGACAGCAGCGTGAAACAGATGAAACGGGCCGCAAGACTACGCTTCCACAAGCTCATCATGGCTGCTCGACCTGGGCGGCGAGGCTGTATCCACCGCCCCAGTGAGTCTTGATCAAGGCTGGTACTTTCGGATCGGCCTCGATCTTTTTCCGCAAGCGGCTGACCTGATTGTCGATGCTCCGGTCGAATGGATCGGCATCCCGGCCGACCGTCAGGTCGAGAAGCTGATTGCGGCTGAGTACCAGGCCGGGATGGTCAAGAAATGCACACAACAGGCGGAACTCCGCCGTGCTGAGCGGCACAGCAACGCCGTCGTCGCCCGTCAACTCGCGCCGGTTGACGTCAAAGGTCCATCGATCAAAGCGTACAACCTTGGTCGCAAGCCGGCCCTTTTGCGGCGGAAGACTTTGGACTCGTCGAAGCACTGCTTTGATACGGGCGAGAAGTTCGCGGGGATTGAACGGTTTGCTCACGTAGTCATCGGCACCTACTTCCAGGCCGACGATTCGATCGGTCTCCTCAGCCATCGCGGTCAACAGGATAACGGGAAGATCCGTGGTGCTGCGCAGATGGCGGCAGAGGGACAGTCCGTCCTCGCCCGGCATCATGACGTCAAGAACCACCAGGTCCAGAGCACTTCGTTCGAGCAAGCGGCGGAGCGCAACAGCGCTCTCCGCAAGACTAATGCGGTAGCCATGCTGCATCAAGTATTTGCCGACCAGATCGCGAATATCGCGATGATCATCCACGACGGCGATGTGCGGTGCCGAGTCCATCTAGTTTGCTCCGTCCCGGATCATACTGAAGTCCTGCACCCAACCCATCGATAAAGTGTAACAGAATGTATCGGCCGCGTGTGATCGACCGAAATCAAATGCTTGTGGCTGGCTTCACTGAGACCGTCGCGTCATCGGATCGGGATCGCAGGATCCCGATTCCGATGCCGGCCGATCCGAGCGGGAACCGGCCTCATGTGCATGATTCCCCGATCTGGCTGAAGCAATTTAGGCGCAAGCTGTCGCAGAACGTTGTCCCGGTGAGCCATCTTTGTCGCAAATTGTCGCAAGACCCGTATGCCTGTTCAGGCTTGATGCAACTTAAGAAGCCGCATTGAGAGCAAGGTCATTCACAAGGTCATTCAAGAGCGGATGACAGGAGTGGCCATCAAGCTTGGCCGCAACTGTCGCGAACTATGCAATGCAGTGTTCCTGAGACAGATCGCGACAATTTCCGGTCGCGGTCGGCAAAGTTCTGCGACATCCGGACTTCATCATGCGCACGCTCAACGAAGCAGGAGCGTTACATGTACGATGCGATGCACGCCGTTTCCCGCGGGGCGGTGCCGGAAATCTCGAAAGGCTCATCGGCCAAGGGCGATGAAGAGCACGCTACACCGAAGGGACTGTTTCTTCGTAGAGCCGCAGTGCGGATAGGTTGGCTGCTGGTCTTCGTGTTGCGGAATACCTCGGCCTCGACCACCCCCCTTGATGTGATGTACTGTGGAGATCGCGCGGCTGTTTCGCGCCTCGTGACGGAGGACGACTGTTTGACGTCCGAGCAGAATCCCAAGTTCGTGTGCAGAGTGCACGACTTTACTTCTTGCGGGCCATGTCTTCGTATCAGTCACGAAAGCTCATCCTCTGGGCCGATCAGCCTGACTGCCGCCGCATGCAAACAAGATGACATCTCGCCCGAGCCGGTTTGAAGTCGCGATGCGCCGCATCGTCACTTCTCCGGTTTGGCGCCGCTGCTGGGCAGACGCAACGGCCCAGAGCCTCCGGAAGCTCGCAAAGCTGATCCCGGACCTTGCGCTCCAGCCCGCTTAGAGACAATCAAGCACCCGTGCGCCGGTCGCATCGTTCGATCCCAAATTGCCAGTTCGTGGACTTACTCAACACAATCAGCGCGAAGCGGACCCAGAGAGCACAGCCGGAGGTTATCAGCGCAGAACAGGGCAAGATGGCTACACCATTTCTATAGATTGGCTACTCACCATTCACCCACGCACAGGTCGTTCCTAAATCTTCAAGGGGCGTTCGGACGATCAGGACCACCCGTCGTGCTTAGAATCGGAGTTATCTCGGATACACACGGGATTCTGCGTCCTGAAGCCGAGCAACGGCTGGCCGGCGTAGCCCACATCATCCATGCCGGTGACATCGGCCGCCCCGAAGTCATCCACGGACTCCGCCGGATTGCGCCTGTTATTGCAATCAGGGGGAACGTCGATAAAGGGCCGTGGGCGGAGAATTATCCTGATACAGAGACGGTCAGGCTTGGCGAGCAGTCGATCCATATCCTTCATGACATCCAGGACCTGCAACTTGATCCGGCGGAGTGCGGGATCAACGTGGTTATTTCCGGCCATTCGCATCGGCCGCTGATTGAGACGACAGGCGGGGTGCTTTATCTTAATCCTGGAAGTGCTGGACCACGCCGTTTCAACCTGCCTATCACGCTGGCGACGTTGGATCTGACCGCAAGTGGTCCCAAAGCACGACTACATCATCTTACCGGTACTGGATAAGTGCAGGCAGGCGGTAGTCGACCCTTCCGTCTGCGCCTTGGTGAACGGGGCCAGCTCGTCCCGCCAAATCGGGACTTGCAGGATCGGCCGCTGTTAGCGCAGAGAGCGGACGTTCGGCGTATGTCGGATGTCGGAAAAGGGACCAGGAAGCGACATCGCGCGAGTGGCTTGCCGTGCATGTGTCGCGACGGTCGAGTGCTCTGCAACATGGCTCACGAGTGCGGTGACAGCCACAGCTCTTGAAGATCGCCGCCGGCTGCACGATAATCTGCCTTCGGACGGCGCGTCGCTCCGTAGTCGCGCGTGGATGCTGGAGGCATCCTGTAGCGGTCTTCATCTCCGCACACTCTTCACTTCCCGATCTCATGCGGCTGCTGCGCCTCAGCCCTGTCCGGATGCAAAAGCTCACTGAGATGTTGCAGCTTGGCACGCCGGCCGCAGCGTCGGCAGCGTCCGTTCAGTGACCGTCGGGGCCACTGACCCCTGTCGGTCCCAATACTTCAGAGCGAGCGGGGAAATCGAGAAGTCAACCCATTGGTCGAAGGAGGGATATGCTATGAGAGCATCGCCAAACTATTCGCGCCGTCGCTTCCTTCATGCCGGCACTGCCGGGGTAACGGCGGCCGTCGTCGCCGCGACGACATCCGTTCGAGCGGCCACCGGGGCCAGCATGCAAGCGCCACCCCCGACGGCGACGGCACCACGAATTCTGCGCAAGCCACCGTTGCCTGAACTGGAGCGCGTCGCCAAATCCTACAACTTGAATCTCAGCCGCGACGATCTGGCGTCGTTCCGCAACCTTATGGACGGTGTGCTCGCGTCGTACCGTCGGCTGGACCAGTTTGCGGAGCCGACGCTGACAGTGAAGTACCCGCGAGACCCGGGGTTCCGTCCACCTGCCTCGGACAATCGGCTCAACGCTTGGTACTGGAGGTGCTCGATCAAGGGCGCAACGTCGGGACCTCTGGCGGGCAAGAAAATCGCCATCAAAGACAATGTGTGCGTCGCCGGCGTCCCGATGATGAACGGCTCCAACGTGCTGGAGGGCTACGTCCCCGATGTGGACGCGACCATTGTGACCCGCATCCTCGATGCCGGTGGGGAGATCGTAGGCAAGGCGGTGTGCGAGCATCTTTGCTTCTCCGGTGGCAGCCATACCTCCGACACCGGACCCGTGCTTAACCCGCACGACCCGAAGCGATCTGCCGGAGGCTCTTCCAGTGGCAGCGCGGCGCTCGTCGTCGCCGGCGAGTGCGACATGGCCATCGGGGGCGATCAAGGCGGGTCGATCCGAATTCCCAGCTCGTTCTGCGGAGCAGTTGGCCACAAGCCCACCCACGGGCTTGTACCATACACAGGCGTCTTCCCGATTGAATTGACACTCGATCACACCGGGCCCATTGCCCGCACCGCCGGCGATGCCGCCCAGCTTCTCGAGGTGCTCGCCGGGGCAGATGGCCTCGACCCGCGCCAACCGGCGGGACTGCGGATCGACGCCTACACCAAGCAGCTCAGCGGACACGCCCGCGGCTTGCGAATCGGGATGGTCAAGGAAGGGTTTGGCTGGCCCAATTCGGAGTCCGATGTCGACTCCATGGTACGCGAGGCGGCGCAGCGCCTGACCCGAGCGGGGGCAACCGTGACCGAGCTATCGATCCCTCTCCACCGCGACGGCATCCATATCTGGAACGCCATTGCCGTTGAGGGCGCCACGATGCTGATGGTCGCCGGCAACAGCATGGGAACCAATTGGAAGGGGCACTACACAACTTCCCTTCTGGACTTCTACGGCCGGAGCCGGCGGGTGCGCGCCAACGACCTTTCGGAGACCGTCAAGCTTGTCATCCTGCTCGGCCAGTACATGCAGGACAACTACCAGGGCCGCTACTACGCCAAGGCCCAAAACCTCGCGCGCGTGCTCCGCGCCGCCTATGATGAGGCGCTCAGCGGCGTCGATCTCCTGCTCATGCCGACATTACCCTTGAAAGCTACGCTGCTCCCAGCCCCGGACGCGAGCCGCGAGGACTACGTTGCCCGGGCACTCGAAATGATTTCCAACACTTGCCCGTTCGACGTCACTGGCCATCCGGCCGCCACGGTTCCGGCTGGCATGTCTGCTGGGCTCCCCGTCGGCATGATGCTGATCGGACGCCATTGGGAGGACGGCACCGTCTTGCGTGCCGCTGACGCCTTCCAGGTCGTCGGGTAGAGGCCAGTAACGAATTGCCGGCTAAGGCGAGACCAGCGTCCTAGCTTCGGAAAAAGGAGGCCGCGAGATGTCTGACGCGAGCCTCTGCCGTTCCTCCATGTTTTTGCTGCCGCGCCAATTTCCTTACGGGGAGATGAGCACTCCAGGGTTGAGCATGCCTTGCGGATCGAGTTCTCTTTTTGCGGCCCGAAACGCGGTCGCGAAAAGCTCCGGGCGCTGACGATCGTACCAGGGACGATGATCGCGGCCGACAGCGTGATGATGCGTGATCGTCCCGCCCGCCTCGATCAGCGCATCGCTGGCCGCATTCTTGATCGCCTGCCACTGCTCCAGCAGAGCGCCGTGGCGGCCGAGTGCATGGAAAGAAAAATATGGCGCGGGCCCGTCAGGATAGACATGGGTGAAGCGGCATGTGACCTCGCTTTTTACGCCAGTCGCCTCGAGAATCGCACGCTCCGTTGCCTCCTTCACCTTGTCGTGGAAGCTTTCGAACCGCTCCCAGGTGATCGCGGTTTCGAAGGTGTCGTTGATGATGCCGGCCGGGGTCAGAAACTCGCGCGCATAGGGCATACGAATGAATGCGTTACGCCAGATTCCTGCCGCGCCTTCGAGATGTGCATCGCCGGCCTTTGCCGCCTCCGGTATCCCGCCATGGTCGGCGCAGCATTCGAGCGCGCGTGCCATCCAGGCATCCGGCGAATGGTCGCCCGATTCAAAACCGAGCACCATGATCGCGACGCTGCCGTCGGCAGCTCCAGTGTTGAATGCCTCTTGCGCATCAAGGATGCGGCAGTTCGATGGATAGAGACCGGCCTGTGCGATCGCGCGCAGCGCGCGGGCCGCACCGAAGAACGAGTGGAAACGAACCGACGCGCCGGCACGGAATTTCGGGCGCGGCTGCAATCGCATCCAGGCGCGCGAAATCACCCCGAGCGTTCCTTCGGAGCCTATGAACATACGGTCGGGGCTCGGTCCGGCACCCGATCCCGGCAAGCGACGTGTTTCCATTATGCCGCGCGGCGTCACGACGCGCAGGCTTTCAACGAAATCGTCGATATGCGTGTAGAGACTGGCAAAATGACCGCCCGACCGCGTCGCGATCCAGCCGCCAAGTGTTGAATACTCGAAACTCTGCGGAAAATGACGCAACGTGACACCATGCGGCTTAAGCTGGTTCTCCAGAGATGGACCAAAGGCACCACCCTCGATCAGTGCGGCGCGCGATATCTGATCCACCTCGACGACGTTGCCGAGATTGCGCAAGTCCAGTGTGACGGCCGCTTTATATCTGATACCGTCAACGCGCGGCTCGACACCGCCGCAGACGCTCGACCCGCCTCCGAACGGCGTAAGCGAGGCGCTGACACCACCGGCCCAGTCCATGACAGCGGCAATCTCTGTTTCGTTCCTGGGATAGGCGACCACGTCGGGCGCGCTATCGTAATCGCCGAGCATGGCTCGCACGTAGTCTGGATAGGATTTGCCGTAGGCGTGCGCGGCGCGGTCGTATCGGTCGCTCGTGCAAAAAGCGGCAAGTGAGGCCGGTGGCACCACGCGCGGCGCGCGCAATGCCAGGTCCTCGAGGCGCGGGACAACTTTTGTCTCGAACGCATCGCGTGCAAATTTTTCTCGGTAACGGCCGAGCACAAAGGCCTGCTCCTCGGCAGTCATGCCTTCGTCTTCGCGGCCCCAGCCGTAATGTTTTAACCTTGCACTGCTCAAGGCCTGCTCCCTGCTTTTTTCTATCTGAGCCGCCGTACCGGCTCTTAATCTTTCGAACGCGTGAAGGGCACGAAGCGCACGGGGGCAACTGCCCGCGTGGTCGTCTTGTCAGGGGCGACTTTCTCGACGACCGTGAGTTGCTGACTGGTATAGGCGGATCCCACCGGCATGACGAGCCGGCCACCCACTTTAAGCTGCTCGATCAGCGGCGACGGCACCTCGCCAAGTGCCGCCGTTACGACGATGGCATCAAAAGGACCGCATTCGGGCCAGCCAGCATAACCATCACCCGCTCTGACGCTCACATTGTCATATCCGAACTCTTTGAGTGTTTTCGCGGCAGCCTCGGCCAATGACGGGACGATCTCGATGGTGCAGACCTTCCGTGCCAGATGCGCAAGGATGGCGGCCTGATAGCCCGATCCCGTACCGACCTCGAGCACGACATGATCCGGCGTGACCTCGGCCAGCTCCGTCATCAAGGCCACGATGAACGGCTGCGATATGGTCTGGCCGTGGCCGATCGAAGCCGGCCTGTCCGCGTATGCGATGGAGCAGGACCGCTCAGGGATGAACAGATGGCGTTTCGTTCGCCCCATGGCCTCGAGAACTCTCTCGGAGAGGCCCCGTTGTCCCAAAACACTGGCTTGGGAACGACGGGCGTAGGCTCTGATAGATTCAACCATGGCCGCGCGTTCGCGGTCGCATTGTACTTCCTGTGCCGCCGCCTCCCGTGCGACGACAACCATGGACAGAACGAGTAGCAGCAAGATCTTCATGATCATGCGGCCATCCAAAATCGAAGGCTCCGTCCGCTATCTAGGATCGAAAGCGCAGTGGAACAAGTTGTCGAGTGCTTGGGGCAGAGTGAACATACTCTGCCCGAGTTCCAACTGCCGTTTGTCCCCATCTGCCGGCACAAGCTTTCGGCCAGCGCTGGCGAAAACTATTGTTGTCCGGACTGCAACTGTACCGGCGCTCGCGCTTGCACTCTGGTTTGTGTCGGCGGAGCAGTCGACACGGGCTTGCGCGGAGAGGTCGCAATCGGCGGTGGCGGATTGGCCGATGTCGTCGCTGATGCTTTGGGCCGCGGCTGTTGCGCGGAGGCGTTCGCGATCACGCGCGCCATTTGCTCCTGGTTTGCCTTGAGCTGCTGGGCGGTGCTGGCATTTTCGCGGACCAACTCTTCCTGGCCAGCCTTGAGCTGTTCGATCTCCTGCTGCACGTTGGCGAGATCACGCGTCATCGTTTGGAGCAATTGTGTCACCTCGGGAGAGACCGGAGCCGCGACTGCGTCTTGCGGTGCGGTCTGATCCGGAGGCTGCAATTGCGAAACTGTGGCATCCGCTGCAGCTACCTGAACCATAGGCTCGCTCTGCTGGGCGGCGAGCTTCGGTGTGTCCGATGGCAACGACGAAGCCGGAGCAAGCTGCGGTACCCACGGGGCGATCATCAGCCTCGCCGCCTCGCCATAAGATTGCGAAGCGAAAGCAGCGATACAGATTCCCGCTGTCAACAGCAGACCGATAAAGCCGCGCAGCGCCGGCCTGCCGCGCGATGACTGACGAAGGCTGTTAACGGGCTTTTTCTCCAGCCTGGCAATCTGTTCATTGACAAGCGCGAGCTGTTCATCCGCGCGGGCAATCTTTTCATAAGCATGCGCGAGCCGTTCATCGGCGCGCGCGACCAGTTCGATGTCTTGCGTGGACAGTCCCGGATTGACATCGCGTGGATCGGTTTGCCTGGTATTTACCGCGGTATCCATGAGCGCCTCCTGCCCGGTTTGCGATCACCTGAATGGACGGTCGTCTGATTTTAGACACTTCCTACCGTCGTTTTGACCAAAGCAAGGCTGGAGGATGGAAAGTATAGGACCGATTTTGGGCAATAGACCTTCAGGCACCGCGCGGGTGCCTCGACGATGGACTTGTTGAAGTCGCATCGCGGCGGTCTACCACCTCCAGGCGAGTTGGCTCTTATGACGGGTCAGTTGGCCTTGCTGCCCAGGAAAGCCGGGAGATCCAGAACCTTTTCCTCGATCGGATTGCGCGCGGGAGAAGCTCGACCGTAGGGATCGAGGCGCTGCGGTGCCGCATGCCGCGCCGGTTCGGCGATCGGCGTCCGTGCTTCGAGGTGGCGAGGCGGCGGGATCAGCGAGGGCGGGCTGGCGAATTGCGGCTGCGATACGCCACGCTCGGCGACGCGACGCCGGTCGTTGCTCAGCCTGCCGGCAAGGTCTGTGAGCAGGCCTTCCGTGGCTTGCGTCTGGCCTGTCGCGTCGAGATTATCGATGCCGGTGGCCACGACCGAGACGCGGACGATGCCTTCGAGGCTTGCATCGAAGGTCGCGCCAACGATGATGTTGGCGTCCGGATCGGCCTCGTCGCGGATGCGGGTGGCGGCTTCATCGACCTCGAACAGCGTCAGGTCGCGGCCGCCGGTGATGGAAACGATGAGGCCACTGGCGCGCTTGATCGAGGGATTCTCGATCAGCGGGTTGGAAATCGCAGCTACCGCAGCGTTGAGCACGCGCTTGCCGCCGGAAGCTTCGCCCCTGCCCATCATCGCTTTGCCCTTCTCGCGCATGACCGAGAGCACGTCGGCGAAATCGAGATTGATCAAACCTTCCTTGACGATGAGATCGCTGATGCAGGCCACGCCCGAATAAAGCACCTGGTCGGCCATCGCGAAGGCATCGGCAAAGGAGGTCTTCTCGTTGGCCACCCGGAACAGGTTCTGGTTCGGAATGATCAGGAGGGTGTCCACCGCCTTCAAGAGTTCCGCAATGCCGGCTTCGGCATAGCGCATGCGGCGCTGGCCCTCGAACTGGAACGGCTTGGTGACGACGCCGATGGTGAGAATGCCGAGTTCACGCGCGGTCCTGGCGATCACGGGCGCGGCTCCGGTGCCGGTGCCGCCGCCCATGCCGGCGGTGATGAACACCATGTGCGCGCCGGTCAGATGATCGCGGATCTCGTCGATGGCCTCTTCCGCCGCGGCGCGGCCGATATCGGGCTGGGCACCGGCGCCTAGGCCACCGGTTACCTGCGTGCCCATCTGGATGACGCGCCTGGCCTTCGAACTGGTGAGCGCCTGGGCGTCGGTATTGGCGACGATGAATTCGACGCCTTCAAGCCCCGCGTCGATCATGTTGTTGACGGCATTGCCGCCGGCACCGCCCACCCCGAACACGATAATGCGCGCCCTCAACTCGCGAATATCGGTGCCACCCATTTTTGCCCCACGGTTGCTCCGCCAAACCGCGGAATAGGAAGAGATTTGTTACCCACGACCAGCCTTGCGGTCTGCTTCCACCAAGCTCGCAGCCAGATGCCCCAGCCGGCGCGCAGAATGTCCGTGATTCTCGCTCGGACTGCTAGTTCGGAGAGTGGTCCGAAGCGCTGCCACCTCCCCCTCAAGCCGCGCCGTCGCCTCCCTGGCGGCTTTGGTCTCAGCAGACGCCTGCAGCAGCTCGGCGATCAGGTGATCAGCGCGCTGGCGTTCGTACTCGAAATCTGCGCGATGACCGGCTGCCCTGGCCTCCAACTGCGCGACCTCGGCCTGCAGCGTTACGACGAGCGCCCTCAACTGGGCGGCCTCGCCCGCCCGGTGACCGCCCGGTGGGTGTGGCGTATGCCTGATTTCAGCGAGATCAACGCTCACCAGGGCCTTCCCGTCATCGGAAAGCGAGCGCGGCAATCGGAGCCGCCTGGCAAGCGAACGGGCGGCCGCTGCCGAGATGTTCAGGCGGGCGCCCAGGGCTGCATAGGTCAGAATCTCAACGGACATCGGCTGTTCTCCCCGAACGAACCGCACTGGAATCGTCTGATGATGACCGGATAGTCCCCTTAAGTTAGGGGCCTTATGGTTAACAAACGGTTAAAAGGACGGCCAGATACCGACTTGAGCGTGCCGCAGTCGCCGCTTTACTCGGCCGGGTGGTGAAACCCCACCGAGATTGGGATGGTGCAAGCTGTGCGGGATCAACGGGTTGCTGTATATTCCGAGATCGCGGCTGAGGCGCGATAGCGATGGATGACGAACAGCTTGCTGACTTGCACAAATTCCTAGCGGAGTACCACCGAAGACTCGCCAAGGAAGCGGTCCTCGACGTCGTGCAGCAATATCACTCCGACCTTGCGCAACGGCTCGCCGACGAAGCCGCGCTGATCCCAAGACGAACGGCGATCGCGCAACGGCTTCGCGAGGGGGAGCAGCGCATAAGGGACGACAAGGAGTGAACGACGTAGGACCTCCCCGACAGTTTCGCGAACGGCAGAGCAAGGCTATCATTTGCGCGGCATCACCACTTGATGGGGGCGGATGATCCGAAGGAGGCCGTCATGAACCAGCCGCAGCCCATCAAGGACGCCAGTCACCTTTACGACGTCGAACGTCGTGCGGAGCACGCTGCGCGTCCCGGCTTTCGCATCATGGAGTTGCAGCTCTCCGCAACCCAGAAGGTGCCGTGGCACACCCACACCAAGGTCTCCGATACTTTTTACGTTCTGGAAGGCCAGATGAGGCTGTTCCTGCAGGATCCGAAAGAGGAAGTGAATTTGAGGCCCGGCGAAGTCTATGTCGTGAGGCCGACGCGACCGCATCTGGTGACCAACGCTGGCACGAAGTCGCTCACCTTCCTGGTCCTGCAGGGGGTCGGCGAATACGATTTTGTTCCTCTTTTGCCGGGTTAGGTTCTCCGGCTAGGGGAACTTGGCAGCGGACACACGTTGACGCGACCACCAGTGCGCGGAACGCAGTCGCCACACTTTGCTCAAAGACCGGATCGACAATCGCCAGCAAAACAATAAGCGGGCTGGGCCGTCCTGCATGGATTTAAGTCCATCAAACCAGAGGAGACAGCCATGGCAACACAGGTAAAACCGGTTCCCAAGGGATTTCACACCGTCACGCCTTATCTCGTCGTCGACGGGGCGGAGAAGGTCATTCGCTTCATGAAAGAGGCCTTCGGAGCCGAACCGGTCTTCGAGCCGATGATGGGGCCCGACGGCAAGGTCATGCATGCGGAGTTCAAGATCGGAGATTCCATCGTGATGATTTCCGACTCCTCGGAGCGTGCACAACCAACATCCACCATGCTGTATCTGTACGTACCCAACGTCGATGCGGTTTATCAGAAGGCGCTCAAAGCCGGCGCGACATCGTTGATGGAGCCCGCGGATCAATTTTATGGCGACCGCAGCGGCAGCGTGAAGGACGCGGCCGGCAATAGCTGGCACATCGGCACGCATATCGAGGACGTATCGCCGACTGAACTTAAGAAGCGCGCGACGGAGTTCATGAAGCAGCAGCACAAGGCGGCGTAGGCGAATTTGTGAGGCCTTGGTAGGGTGGGCAAAGCGAAGCGTGCCCACCATTGCCGCTGGATATCTGGATGGTGAGCATGCTTCGCTTTGCCCACCCTACAGCACCTGTCACAATGGCAAATTGTCGTGCTTCTTCGCCGGCATCTCGACCTTCTTATCCCTGAGCATCGCCAGCGCCCTTGCGATCCGCTTCCTCGTTGAATGCGGCATGATGACGTCGTCGATGTAGCCGCGTTCGGCGGCAATGAAGGGGGACAGGAAGCGGTCCTCGTACTCCTTGGTGCGCTTGGCGATCGCCTCGGGATCATTCATGTCGGCGCGGAAGATGATTTCGACGGCTCCCTTGGCGCCCATCACGGCGATCTGCGCGGTCGGCCAGGCGTAGTTCATGTCGGCACCGATTTCCTTCGAAGCCATCACGTCGAAGGCGCCGCCATAGGCTTTGCGGGTGATGACGGTGACGAGCGGCACCGTGCATTGCGAGTACGCAAACAGCAGTTTTGCGCCGTGCTTGATCAGGCCGCCATACTCTTGAGCGGTGCCCGGCAGGAAGCCCGGCACGTCGACAAACGTCACGATCGGGATGTTGAAGGCGTCGCAGAAACGGACGAAGCGCGCGGCTTTCCGCGAGGCGTCAGAGTCGAGCACGCCCGCCAGCACCATCGGCTGGTTGGCGACGAAGCCGACCGTACGGCCGGCGATGCGGCCGAAGCCGGTGACGATGTTTTTGGCGAACGCTTCGGAGATTTCGAAGAAGTCGCCCTCGTCCACGACCTTGAGGATCAACTCCTTCATGTCGTAGGGCTTGTTCGGATTGTCGGGGATCAGCGTATCCAGCGACATGTCCACGCGGCCGATGTCGTCAAAACTCGGCCATTCCGGCACGCCGTCGGTGTTGTTGGACGGCAGGAAGTCGATCAGCCGGCGCATCTGCAACAGCGTCTCGACATCGTTCTCGAACGCGCCGTCGGCGATCGAGGAGCGCGTCGCGTGCACCGAGGCGCCGCCGAGTTCTTCCGCGGTCACCACTTCGTTGGTGACGGTCTTCACCACGTCGGGGCCGGTCACGAACATATAGCTGGTGTTCTTTACCATGAAGATGAAGTCGGTCATCGCCGGCGAATAGACGTCGCCGCCTGCGCACGGGCCCATGATGACCGAGATCTGCGGGATCACGCCCGATGCGATCACGTTGCGGCGGAACACGTAGGAATAGCCCGCGAGCGCCGCCACGCCCTCCTGGATGCGCGCGCCGCCGGCGTCATAGAGGCCGATGATCGGCGCCCTCGCCTTCATCGCCATGTCCTGGAGCTTGGTGATCTTCAGCGCATGGGTCTCGGACAGCGAACCGCCGAACACGGTAAAATCCTTGGCGAACACAAACGTCTTGCGGCCGTTGACGGTGCCCCAGCCGGTGACGACGCCGTCACCCGGCACTTTCGTCTTCTCCATGCCGAATTCGGTCGAGCGGTGCTCGACGAACATGTCGAATTCCTCGAACGAGCCCTTGTCGAGCAAAAGCTCGATGCGCTCCCGCGCGGTCAATTTTCCGCGAGCGTGCTGCGCCTCGATGCGCTTTTCGCCGCCGCCGAGCTTGGCGCCGGCGCGCCGTTCTTCGAGGGTGTCCAGGATATCCTTCATGCTGCTTCCGCCCGCCTTTTGGGTAACGATTTGAAGGCCTTCTAACACGGCCTTTTCGGAAGCGGAAACACCCTCATCCCGCCTCTGGTACCGCGGCCCGGCGCCTCCTATATGGGCATCCTGACTATGGGGACCGGAATGACCGATACCGCAAGCGCCGACACCTCGGGCGCCGTTACAGGGGGTGTGCGAACGGTGCTGCGGCTGGAGGGATTAGCGCTCTTTATCGGTATGACGCTGCTTTACTATATCTGGGACGGATCGTGGTGGGTCTACGCCCTGCTGTTCTTCGTGCCTGACCTCAGCTTTGCCGCCTATCTGGGAGGACCGCGAACCGGGGCCTTCGTCTACAACGCCGCGCACAGCTACCTCGCGCCGATGGCGATCATGACAACCGGATTTGCCACCGCCGCCCCGCTCACGCTCTCGATTGCCATGATCTGGCTGGCCCATATCGGCCTCGACCGCGCGCTCGGCTACGGGCTGAAATACGCCACCGGTTTTGGCTTCACCCATCTGGGACGGATCGGGAAGCCTTCGAATTGACCTTGGCTGCATTTGGATCACGCTAAGGCAGGCGCTTGCCCGGCAGGTCCTTGCCGTTCTGATGCAGTGTCAGCGACGGCGCCACGCCGCCTTCGGACCGCGCGAAGCTGATCTGGGCATCGACCACGCGATCGAAAAATTCCGTCTCGCTCTCGGCGTAAACCTCGACCTCGGGCTGTGCCGTCGCCTGGATGAACAGCCGCGCGCCATCGGCGCGCACCGTCAGCGCGAAGATCGGAGTCAGCTCGTAACGTCCGGCATAGGCCGCAAGCACGGCAGGGTCGACCGGCACCTCGCGGCGAATTTTTGCGAGCGGGTATGCCGCATTGATGAGATGCATGCCAAGCGCGATATTTGGGTTATAGTCAGCCGCATTGGAGAGCACGATACAGTTTCGTCGGGTTTTAATCGATGAGCCGATGAAGCTTGCATAGCCGCCGGTGCCTCCACTCTTCCAAATCAATTCATCGCCGAACCGCGACGAAATGAACCAACCCAGCGCCACGTCGCTCTCCTCCATCATTGGACGGCGCTTGGAAAGCGTCATCTTCACCGCCGAGGCGACCGGCCCGTCAGCGGGATTCATGCACATCCGCAAGAATTTCATCAGATCGTTCGCCGTCGAACGGAACGCGCCGGCGCCGGCGAGCACTGAAAAATCCCAATTCGCGACGGGTGTCAGCGCGGCGCTGTGGCCACGCGCCAGACGTTGCTGCATCGAGCTCGAAAGCGTGATGCGCGTATCCTCTATGCCGAGCGGCGTGCAAATCCGCGAGATCACCAACTCCTCGTAGCTCTTGCCGGCGCGCAGTTCGAGGATGTGGCCGAGCAGGCCGAAACCGAGATTGGCGTATTCGTAGTGCTTGCCCGGCTTGTGGCCGAGCTTGTGGTTCGAGAGAAAGTCGTAGAGCCGCTCGGTCGTGTAGTCGATATAGGGATTGCTCCAATCTTTCGGCGCGAAATTCGACGGCATCCGCGGCAGGCCCGACGTATACGTCGCAAGGTCCATCAGCGTGATCGGCGCACCCTCGAAATCGGGCATCCTGACGCTGGCGGGCAGATACTTCGCCGCACGATCATCAGGTGCGAGTTCGCCGCGCAGCACCATGTCGGCAAACACCAGCGCGGTGAACACCTTGGTGATGGAGCCGATCTCGAACATCGTGTCGCCATCGAGCGGCCGATTGTCGGGGGAGCCGGATTGACCATACGCCGTGATGCTGTGCCGCTCCCTGTCGAGGAAAGCGGCAACGAGGCCCATCGTTTCACGGCCGACATCCATCTCGGGCAACGGAACCTCGCAGCACACTTGCCGGTGAAGGAACCGTGAGCCGTTTGATGACGTTGATTGCCAAACCGAAGGAGGCCCATCAGATGTACGGATCCAATCTCACGAGAGCAGCGCTTCTTTTGGCATCACTCAGCCTGACCGCCAGCGCGGCGATGGCGGCACCTGCCTCGCCCTTCACTGCGATGGCGGGTACATGGTCAGGCGGCGGCGTGCTCAGCACCAGTGACGGACAACGCGAGCAATTGCGCTGCCGCGCGTCTTACGACGTCGCCGGAAGGGGCGATCAGCTTCAACTCAACCTGAGGTGCGCGAGCCAGAGTTACAATTTCGATCTCGCAAGCGAGGTTGAATACCGTGGCGGCGCGATTTCAGGCTCATGGAGCGAAGCGAGCCGCAATGCTTCCGGAACGCTTACCGGGCGCGCCGCCGGCGATCATGTCGATGCCGCCGCCCGAGGCGACAACTTTTCGGCTCACCTGTCGCTGACGACCCGTGGCGGCAAGCAGACGGTATCGATCCAGCCCCAGGGCACGAACGTCACGTCAGTCTCGCTGGCGCTCAGCCGGCGCTAACCGGAGGGGCTACATCGCGACGATATCGGCGAGGCATTGCTGCACCACCGTCATGCGGGCGGCGATGTGGCTTTGCTCCTTGCAGTCCATGTTCATGGCGAACACCGTCTGCTGGCTGCCCTTCTCGGCCCAGCCGACCATCCAGCCCAAGGACGGCTTGCCCGCTTCCGCGCCCAGCAAGCCGCTCTTGGCGCGGATGGTGGCGTCGCCGACCTTCGTCACGGGAAGGATGCCGCGGGTCAATTCCTGGCTGCGCTTGGAGACCGGCAGCACGCCGCGCCGCAGCCGGTCGATGAAATCGATCTGCTGGATCGGATCGATGCGCAGATTGCCGGTCAGCCAGAACTGGTCGATGCCGCCGCCGATGTCGCGGTTGCCATAGTCGAACAGGTCGACATATTTCTGCATGCGCTCCTGCCCGATGCGCCGCGCGATCTCCTGATACACCGGCACCACGGAGGCCGCGATCGCCGAACGCAGCGTATGATCCTTGTTCCAGGGCTCGATGCTGCGCGTCACGCCGTCCCACTTGAAGACGTCCTTGTCGGGATCCTCGACCACGCCGGTTTCCAGCGCGATGATCGAATTCGCAATCTTGAAGGTCGAGGCCGGCAGCCTGCCCTCGCCCGAGCGCACCTTGTCGCTGGCGATGATCAGGTAATCGTCCACCTTGTAGCCAACGAAGGTGCCGGTCGTGCCGAGGTCGAAAAACCGCTTGGCCAGATCGTCGCGAAACTCGCTGCGCTGATAGGAGACGTTGGCAAGGCCGCGCGCGGGCAAGAGGCTCGTGGCGGCAAGCAGGCCGAGCGCATGACGACGATTGATCACGAGGATATCCGAGCTGGTTGAGGAATGCCGACGATGCGGATGGCATCGTGGAAAAACTATGACAAGCGGGCCTTTAGTTGCCCTATGTTCCCGGCGCAAGCCGACATCCGCTCGCGCGAAAAAACACCGCAGTCACCGTATTCGCCCCGACAGCCGCAGCACGAAGATCAGCACTTCGGCGACCGCCTTGTAGAGCTCCGGCGGAATCTCGTCGCCGATTTCGACATGGGACAAGGCGCCCGCCAGCACCTCGTTCTCCTCGATCGGGATGTCGTGTTCCCGGGCAAGCTCGATGATCTTCGCGCCGACGACGCCCTTGCCCTTGGCCACGACCCGCGGCGCGCCGGCCTTGTCGTAATGCAGCGCGACCGCAAACTTGCTTCTGGTTTCGACGCTCATAGCGCGCGGTCCAGAAAATGACCGGCACGGGCGGCGGGCGCGGCCTGCGGCGGCGCGCCGTCGCGGATCACGATGTCAGCGGGCTGCAATTCGGCCCGGCTGAGCGCCTCGCTCAATTGCGATGTCCCGGCGCGCAGTTGCTCTGCGGTCGCGGGCCGCTCCGCCCAGATCCGCACTGAAGTCTTGTCGCCGGTCAGCGATATCAGTGCATGAACCGGACCGGCCGGCTCGACGTCGAGGGAAAATCGCGCGCGCCACACCCGCTTGACCGCCTCGACAGCCTCGCTGCCGCCATCGCGGGAAATCTCGAACTGCGCCATCGCGGTGCCCTGCGGCGTTACGAAGGGAATTTCGAAGTTCCAGCGTGGCGCCGCGACGTCGGCTTTTGGCCCCGCATGATCGATGCGATCAGGCAAGGAGGCGACCTGCAGCAGCGTCTGCCGCGCGATAGCGGCATCGGTATCATCGAGCAGATGATGGGCGGTCGCCTCGAGCGGCGCATGCGGCGCGATGGTGGGCGAAGCAATCGGCTGTGCGGCCGGCAGTCCGCCGCGGATGGGCGGCGGCGGGGTGTTGGTGTGGAAGGTGACGTCGCCGCTCCGAACGTCTTTCGGCGTGGCTGTGGCACTCCTGATTGGAACGCCGAGTTCCTGCAGCGCTTCCTGCAGCAGCTTCAGCGTAGCGCCGGCATCAGGCGGGGTGGCCAGCGGGCTTCGGGCGGCATGGACCGGCAGCGCGAGATTTTCGGCTGCAAGCAATCGCGCCTGCGGCAGCAGGATTTCCGGCAGATCGACGTTGGGCGACAAGGACGGCGCAAGGCTCGCAGCGGCCGGTGACGGCGCAGCTTGTTGTGCACCGGCCGGTGTCGCCGGTAGTGCGGTCGTCGAATTGACGCCGAGCGCCGACTGCAACGTCTGACGCAGCACGATCAGCGCGGCCTTGAGATCGGGTACACCGCTTGGTGGGACTGAGCCCGACGCCAGTGACGCTTCGAGGAATATTCCGGACTTCTGGAACGCCGTCTTGATGTCGGCGCCGTCGAGATTCTGATCGAGACTGGTCTGTTGCGCCAGCACCTGTGCGATCGCCGCTTGCAATTTTGGCGGCAGATTGCTGGATGAAATCGCCGCGCCCAGATTGGCAAACAGCGGCGCCAGGCTGTCCTGTTCGGTCGCCGCGGCTTGGGCGGCGACGGAGACGGCCGCCCGCTCCAGCGGCGTCAGCACGTTCTTCGCCGACACGATGGCCGGTCGATTGACGGCGGCATCGGCCAGCGCATCGGGCGACAAATTGACGGCGTCGGCGGATGCCCCGGCGGCATCACTGCCCTGCCCGACCACGGCCAGGCGGATGCCGTCCTTGGTCTGCGATACCGCAAGCTGCAGGTTCTGGCCCTGCTGCAACGGAATTTCCGAGGCCACATCGATCGAGAGGCTGGCGATCGCAATCCGCACGAGGTCGGCGGACAGCACTTTCAGCACCTGGGCGTTGACCACGCTACCCGGCTGCAGCACCAGTTCGGGCGCCACGCTGCCAGCGTCTTGGGCTGATAGCACCGGGAGAACGGGATTAATGGAATTCGCCATAGTGTGAGGTCTCGGCCAAGCCCGAAGCCTACCTCGGCGCCGTAAACCTCTCCTTAACCGGCAGCTGGCGCTCAGGCCTTCAGGGCGTCCAGAATGGTCACCGCGGCCCGGAAATCGACCAGCCGGGCAGCCCGGCGAGCCGCCACCTCCTCGTCCGCGCCCCATTTCTCCGTGTTCCAGTCATCATCGACATGGGCGGCCGTCCAAACCTGGTCGGAATCGAGGGCCCCGCGCAGCAATGCCAACGCCAGTAGCGCGGAGCCTGTCAACGTCGTCACCACATGCAGCGCCGCCACGGCCCAAGGGTCGGCCGGAAACACGCTACGGGCGGCCTTAATCGCCTGCTCCGGCTGGGTCACATGCACGATCCCCTCCGACAGGATGAAATGAGCCCCGAGTTCGTTCGCGGCCCATGACAGCACCGGGTCCCAGTGCGCGGCTTCCCGCGCGACCAGCGCCTCGGGATGGCCGGCGCGATAGAACAGCAAGTCGAAGCCGAGGTATTTTTCGACATCGTCGGCCACGGCATCGACGCGATCGGCGACCTCGGCGACAGAATTGGCGAAGCGCGTCAGCGGCATGGTCAGGGGATCGATGGTCTCGCCTTGCGCATTCCATTCGGCGGCGATGTGCTCGGCAATGCCACTGGCCGGCGCTACGACCTGACGGCCGGAAGGCGTGCGGATCGGCTTGCCATCCAGCGTCACGGCGAACCCGCCATCGGCCGGCGCGACGCCGGCTTCCTTGTAGATGCGCTTGCGCTGGGGCACGCGCGTGGCGCGGCGCACCGCTTCCGTCGGATCGAGCGGAGACTGTCCGGCAACTTCATCGAATAGTTCACGCATGCGGCTTCCAGCAGGTCGGTGATAATCCAGTCCCGACAATACGATGCCGGTGGATGCAAATAAAGGCGATGAGGAGGTTGCGGCGGCAAGCTGCGATGCTGGTTCTGCCGGCTGAAGCCGAGTTCCGCTCGCCCGAACCCCCCGGTTCTCAATATCCAGGTTCCGTTGCGTCATTCCGGGTCGCGACGAAGTCGCGAGCCCCGGAATGACTATCGCCGTCGCTCTGTTACTCTTCCGGCGCGTTCTCGATCGGGTCGAACCGATCGTGCTCCAGCCCGAGCAGATTCCAGGATTGCAGCATGTGCGGCGGAAGCGGCGCGCTGACATCGATCACGCCGCCGCGCGGATGTGGGATCACGAGCCGCCGCGCCAGCAGATGCAGGCGATTCTGCAGGCCGCCCGGCAGGTCCCAGTTCTCCTTGTTGAAATATTTGGGATCGCCGACGATGGCGTGATCGATATGCGCCATGTGGGCGCGCAACTGGTGGGTTCGCCCGGTGACCGGCTTCAGCGACACCCAGGCGAGCTTCTGCGCCGAGGTCTCGACCACGGCGTAATAGGTCACCGCGTGGCTGGCGCCCTCGTCGCCATGTTTTGCGACCCGCATGATGCTGTCCTCCTCGCTCTCCTCCTTGGCGAGATAGGTCGAGATGCGGCCCTGCTTCGGCTTCGGCACGCCCGCCACCAGCGCCCAGTAAATCTTGCGCGCGGAGCGGTGGCGGAACGAGCCGGTGAGCGCGGTGGCGGCAAAGCGCGTCTTGGCGACCAGCAGACAGCCCGACGTTTCCCTGTCGAGCCGATGCACCAGCCGCGGCTTCTGCCCCTTGGCGTCGCGCATCACCTCCAGCATCTGGTCGACATTGCGCGTGATGCCGGAGCCGCCTTGCACCGCCAGCCCCGCCGGCTTGTTCAGCACCACGACGTCGGCGTCTTCGTAAAGGGTCATCTCCTTCAGGGCCTGCAGCGTCTTGGTCGCGGCTTCAGAGAGCAGACCCGTTCCCTTTGGCGCATCGAGCCGCAGCGGCGGAATGCGAACGCTCTGGCCCTCTTCGAGCCGGTCCTTGCTGTCGGCGCGCTTGCCGTTGACGCGCAACTCGCCCTTCCGGACGATGCGCTGGATGTGGGAGAACGACAGGCCGGGAAAGCGCGCTTCGAGGAAGCGGTCGACGCGCATGTTGTTTTCGTCGGCCGTGACGACGACGGTCTGAACCTTGGTCGGCAGCGGCGGCGGCTCCGGCGCAACCTTCGCCGACTCGGCGACAAGAGGCTTTGCACGGGGCGGCGGGGCCGCAAACCGCGCCGCCGGCTTTCCGCCAAGACGATGTGCCGGCGGCCGCTCGGCTGACGAGCCTCGATAAGGACGCGCGCCCTTCGGGCGATCACCCGCGGGGCGGAGAGGTCTCTTGACGCGTCGACTCATGCCGTTTTTCCAAGCTTTCGACCTGTCGGGCGGATGGCACGACGCGGCAATACCGCGATCTTTGCACCTACCTCACTTTCGGCAAGACGCAGCTCGTAATTCTGCTGCAAGTTCATCCAGAATTGCGGACTAGTGCCAAACCAGTGCCCAAGACGCAGCGCCGTATCGGCCGTGATACCGCGCTGACCGTGAATGATCCCCGTGATCCGATTCACCGGCACGTCAATTTGACGCGAAAGCTCGGCAGCGCTCAAGCCAAGTTCGCGCAACTCCTCGGCAAGATGTTCGCCCGGATGGATAGGTGTACGAGGCACGATGGTCTTCCCTCAATGATAATCGACGATATCTACCTCGCAGCATTTACGACTTACGTAAATAGTAATTCCGCCTCCGAGTGCGTCGTGAATTGTCACGGCGAATTCAGTACAAATCAGGTTCCGGATCGGCCATGTTAGGCCAAACAACCAAGAAACGTTGGGCAGGCCGGATGAGATTATCAAGATCGGCTTTGACCGTTCTGGCGGCATTGGTCGCAAGCACGGCGTGGGCACAGATGCCGGAAGATCTGGCCTGGAAGCTCCTGGAACTCGGCCGCGTCATCGACCCACCCAAGACGGTGGAGCTCTACGCGCCGCTGCAGGAAAAAGAGCCGTATCAGGGCGTCAAGGTCGACCGGGACGTTAAATACGGCCCTGCCGATCGCAACCTGCTCGATATATTCGCAGCGGATAACCTGACATCGGCCCGGCCAGTGCTGATCTTTGTCCATGGCGGCGCCTTCGTCGGCGGCAACAAGCGGACCACACCGACCAGCCCATTCTACGACAACATCATGCTATGGGCGGCAAGGAACGGCTTCGTCGGGGTCAACGTGACCTATCGGCTTGCGCCACTGGCACCCTGGCCGGCGGGCACCGAGGATATCGCCACCGCGGTCAAGTGGATCGCCGACAAGATCGGCGAGCGTGGCGGCAATCCGGCGCGCATCTACCTGATGGGACATTCCGCCGGCGCGGTTCATGTCGCAAACTATGTCGCGCATCCCGAATTCCACAAGGTGAAGGGTGGCGGCCTGGCCGGCGCGATCATGCTCTCGGGAGTTTACGACCTGACCGCGACACCGCTCGCCGATACCGGGCGCGCCTATTTCGGCGCCGATCCCGCGCGCTACGTCGAACGATCCTCACTGTCCGGTTTGGCAACAACGGATATCCCGCTGATGATGGCCGCCGCCGAACTGGACCCGGAAGGCTTCGTGCTGCAATTCGATCTCGCGAAAGATGCAAGCTGCAAACGCGCCGCCGGATGCGCACGCGCTATCCTGTTGCCGCAGCACAGCCACATGTCGGAGGTGTATTCGATCAACACCGCCGACACCCGGCTGACCGATCAGATCCTGAATTTCGTGAAGACAGGGAAATAGCGACAGAGCTCAGGGGCATTACGGCCTCGCGCCCGGAACGCCGCACGGCGACGCTGCCGCCTTTGACTCCAGCTTTTATAGCATGTACTATAAAAAATGTAGTACGGTGGAGCTATTCCGATGCCAGCAGCATCTTACGTTGCCCGTCCAGCCGGCGCCCGCGGCTTTTGGCTTGGCTTTGCCGCCTATCTGCTTCCCTCGTTTCCGATCGCCTATGTCTGGCACCTCGTCCTGTTTGAGCAGAAGTACCACGCGCTCCAGATCTATCGCGACGAGCCGGCAATCGCCTTCGGACTGGGTTCGATGATCATCCAGGGCGCGATATTCTCGTGGTTGTTCCCGCGCGTATTCGCACAGCGTAGCGGCTCGTTTCTGAAGGACGGGCTGCTGTACGGACTTGGCGCTGGCCTGCTGTCATGGTCGTTCACCACGCTCGCGGTCGCAGCCAAGAATGTGATGGTTTCCGTGCCGGACTACGTGCTGCTCGAAACCGCGTTCACGATCCTGCAATTCGCAGTCGTGGGGCCGTTGATCGCCCTCGCCTATCGTCATGATGCGGAGGAGCCAACCTCGACGGCATGAGCAATCTTCACTATCCGCAATTCTGCGCACTCGCTCGCGCAGCGGAGATCATCGGCGAGCGCTGGACTCTCCTGATTATCCGCGAGCTTCTTCTTGGGCCGAAGCGATTTGGCGATCTCCTGGGTCATCTTGACGGCATGAGCCCCACCTTGCTGACAACGCGCCTCACCGCCCTGATCGAGTGCAACGTCGTACGGCGCACCGCCTTGCCGCCGCCGGCCAATGCGCAGGTATACGAATTGACCGAGATCGGCCGGGAAGTTCAGCCCGCGATCCGGGAGTTGATCCGCTGGGGCGGCCGCTTCCTGTTCCCGCCGGTGCCGGGCGACACGTTCGAGCCGGATTGGGTGCTGCTTGGCCTCGACGCCATTGCGAAGCGTTCTCCCGTGCCGGAAATCAGGATCGGGCTTGAGGTCACCCATGGCAAGAAATCGGCAGGCTTCACCGTCGCGGGCGGCGGCTTCGGGACGGCGATTGAGAGAGGCATCACCGATTGCAAGGGAACGCTGGAAGCCCCGTTCGACGCGGTGCTCCAGATTGTCGGGACGAGCGTGTCCCTGCAGGACGCGATCGATGCGAAGCGCGCCAGCGTGAGCGGCTCGATGGCCCTCGTCCGCAAGCTTCCCCTTCTGTTCGACCTTGCGGAACGCCGGCGCATAGCGCCCGCCGCAAACTGACGGAGGTGCCGGTGGCCTGGACGAAATCACCGCAGTCGCTGATCGACCTGTTCGACAAGTCGGTTCCGCCAGGCGCAAATATCTCCCGCCGCAAGATGTTCGGTTACCCGGCGGCCTTCGCCAACGGAAATCTGTTTATCGGGCTGCACCAGAACGATTTCGTCATGCGGCTCTCGGAGAAAGATCGCGCCCGGTTCAGCGCCGAATTTGGCGAACGGGTTTTCGAGCCCATGAAGGGCCGGCCGATGCGTGAATATGTTCGGTTGCCAGAGGAGCTACTGGCCGACGCGGACAAGCGCGCGTTCTGGATCGATCTTTCGCTGCAGTATGCCGAGGCAATCGCGCCGAAGGCGACCTCTCCAAAGAAAAAGCAATTGCCCCGATCGATGAAAAGGAGCCGAGCATGAAGAAGTTCGTTCTGTTGCACTACGGATTTGAAAAGCCCACTCCGGAAATCATGGCCGCCTGGGGCAAATGGTTCGAGGCAACCAAGCCGCATACCGTGGACATGGGCGGCCTCTGCAATGGTCGCGAAATCTCGAAAGGCGGAACGAAGGACCTTCCGCTCGGACCCGACTCCATTACCGGCTTCACAATCATCAACGCGGCAAGCCTCGACGACGCCGAGAAGATGGCGCAAGGCAACCCTTTCATTTCGAGCATTCGAGTCTACGAAGTAAGGTCGGGCTGACGCGGAAGATCACCGGCGCTATTTGCACTGCGCGGCGCTTCTCACCATGGTCAGGTCGGCTCCGGAGTTGTTGGATGGACGCTTCCTGGCGGCTTCATCCGCTGCTGCGCAGGCCGCCGCGTCACCGTTCTGGAAGCGCGCGATGGCGAGATTGGTCCAGGCGTCGCCGAAATTCGGCGCATCCTTGACCGCCTGCTCCAGCACGGGCTGCGCATCGCGCGGGCGTTTTGCGATCAGCAACATGCGGCCATAGTCGGCCCTGAGCGCCTTCACCGGATTGGGCTGTTTGAGCGCGATCCTGAACAGTTCATCGGCGGCATCGAGATCATTGAAGCGAAATTGCGCGACCACCGCGAGGCCGTGATAGACGGCGCTCTGCTCCGGTGAAATGAGAAACGCCTGATTAAACCGCAGAGCGGCCTCACGTATCTTGCCGGTATTCACGGCCCTCCAACCACGCAGGGTTATTTCGTCAAAGGCTTTTTCGCGAGAGCCTGTCGCCCCGATGATGGCGCTTACGAATTTCTCGTCGGCGGCCTTCTCCTCCGAATTCTTGACCGCAAATCCAAAGAACGGCTGCTCGTTGGTCGGCGCTGTATAGCTTCGCTTCGTCACCTGCACGCCCGGCGCCACCTCGACGCTGTCAGCGGCGGCAGCAAGCGGCGACGCCAGCGTCACCACACATGCGACGGTCCAAATAGCCTGCCTCAGAAGGTTCTCAAAACTGTTCATTCGCGATGGCCTCGTTCCTTACGCAGCTTCGCCCAGTAATCCAGCCGCTTGCGAATCTCGCGCTCGAAGCCGCGATCGGGCGGATCGTAAAAGGTCTGCCGCCCCAGCGCTTCCGGAAAGTAGTCCTGTCCGGAGAAGGCGTCCGGCGCGTCGTGATCGTATTCATAGCCGGAGCCATAGCCTTCCGACTTCATCAGTTTTGTCGGCGAATTGAGAATATGTTTTGGCGGCAGCAGCGACCCGCCCTCTTTCGCCGTGCGCGTCGCCGCGCCAAAGGCCTTGTAGGCGGCATTCGATTTCGGCGCGGTGGCGAGATAGATCACGGCCTGCGCGATCGCGAGCTCGCCCTCGGGAGACCCAAGAAAATCGAAGGCATCCTTGGCGGCATTGCAAATCACCAGCGCCTGCGGATCGGCAAGCCCGATATCCTCCACCGCCATGCGCACGACGCGCCGCGCCAAAAACAGCGGGTCCTCGCCGGCGTCCAGCATGCGCGCAAGGTAATACAGCGCGGCGTCGGGGTCCGAGCCGCGCACCGACTTATGCAGCGCCGAAATCAGGTTGTAGTGGCCGTCGGCCGACTTGTCGTAGATCGGCGCCCGGCGCTGCAGGATTTCCTGCAACTGGGCGGCGTTGAAGACTTCCTCCTTGCGCGCGGCGCGCCAAACCTCTTCGACAAGCGTCAGCGCGGCGCGGCCGTCGCCGTCGGCCATCCGCACCAGCACGGCGCGCGCCTCCGCATCGAGCGGCAATTTTCGTCCCTCGACCCTCTCGGCATGGGCAAAGAGCTTTTCGATCGCGGCAGCATCGAGCGAATGAAACACCAGCACGCGCGCGCGCGACAGAAGCGCGGCGTTGAGCTCGAATGAGGGGTTTTCCGTGGTGGCGCCGACCAGCACCACGGTGCCGTCTTCCATCACAGGCAGAAACGAATCCTGCTGCGCGCGGTTGAAGCGGTGCACCTCGTCGACGAACAACAGCGTGCCCTTGCCCGTCTCGCGCCGGGCGCGCGCGGCGTCGAACACCTTCTTCAAATCGGCGACGCCGGAAAACACCGCCGAAATCTGCTCGAAATGCAGTTCGGTGGCATCCGCCAACAGCCGCGCCACCGTGGTCTTGCCGGTGCCGGGCGGCCCCCAGAACACCAGCGAGCCCAGCGTGCGCGTCTCCAGCATCCGCGTCAGCGCGCCATCGGGGCCGAGAATGTGATCCTGGCCGACGACATCGGCGAGCGAGCGCGGACGCAGCCGGTCGGGAAGCGGACGCGGCGCATCCTCCTCCATCCCTGCCGCGGCAAAGAGATTGGTCGCCTCGCGGGGTTTCTTCGGGCTCATCCGCCGAGCGTCACGTTGATCTGCTGGCCGCCGCGCACCACGACGATGCGCCAGAGCCTGGACGAAGCTTTCGAAGCCTTGTCGAGGTCGCTGGTCTTGCTGATCTTCTGATTGTTGACCGCAAGAATGATGTCGCCTTTCTGGAAGCCGACGCTTGCCGCAGTACCACCGTCGGCGAGATCGATCACCACGACGCCCTCGGCCTGGGAATCCAGATGCAGCTCGTCGGCAATCGCCGGCGAAATATTGGCGATCCTGGCGCCCTGGAACGGCGAGCGCGCGGTGAGCACGATTTCATCGCGGTTGGTGTCGGGGGCGGTCTCCAGCGGCACCGTGACCTTGACGGTCTTTCCGCCACGCTGCACGTCGATCTGTGCGGCGCCGCCGAGTTGCCTTGTGGCGAAGCGGTAGTCGAACGCGTTGGGTTCGTCGATCGGCTGCCCTTCGATGGCGACGATCAGATCGGACGGTTTCAGACCGGCGCGTGCGGCCGGACTGTTTGGTGCGACATTGGCGACCAGGGCGCCGTTCGGCAGTTTCAGCCCCAGCGTCTCGGCGATTTCAGGCGTCACCGCCTGCAGTTTCGCACCCAGCCACGGCCGCTTGACGGCCTTGCCGCCGCTCTTGGCGGAGGCCACGACCACGCGCACCATGTTAGTGGGGATCGCAAAGCCGATACCCTGCGAGCCGCCGGAACGCGAGAAGATGGCGGTGTTGATGCCGACCAGCTTGCCGGTCATGTCGACCAGCGCGCCGCCGGAATTGCCGGGATTGATCGCGGCATCGGTCTGGATGAAGAACTGGTAATCGGTGACGCCGACCTTGGTGCGGGCCAGCGCCGAGACGATGCCGTGGGTCACGGTCTGGCCGACGCCGAAAGGATTGCCGATCGCGAGCACGACGTCGCCGACCAGCAGTTCATCGGAATTGGCAAAGTCCAGCGTCGCAAATTTCTCGCGTCCGTCCTTCACGCGCAGTACGGCCAGATCCGTGCGGCTGTCCTTCAGCACGATCTCGGCCTCGAACTCGCGCTTGTCGGCGAGCGAAATCTTGACCTGATCGGCGCCCTCGATGACGTGGTTGTTGGTGACCACGAGCCCCGAGGCATCGACCATCACGCCCGATCCCAGCGAGCGCTGCATCTGCTCGGGCTGCATTCCAGGCACGCCGAAGAAGCGGCGGAAGATCGGATCGTCCAGCAGCGGGTTGCGATTCTGGACGGTCTTGGCGGCATAGACGTTCACGACTGCCGGCTGCGCACGCTGCACGATCGGCGCATATGACAGCCGCAGCTCGGCGCCCGAGGATGGCACGCGGCGGTCCTGCGCCAGCGCCGGCGTTGCAACGACTGCGGAAACCAGCAGCAAGGCGAAAGAGCGGATCGTCAACGTCATGCAAGAATCCCAAAATTGATGGCCTCAGATATAGATGCGAGGCAGCAACGAGAGAAGATAAGGCGGTACACAATACTGCCGGTCAGGCCGCGCGATCGGGCACTTTCGCGGTATCGGAGGCCGGCGCACAGGATAGCCTTTCCTGATGGCCCTCGCCCCATGCCCTGAGCGTCTCGATCACCGGCCGCAGGCTCTCGCCGATCTCCGACAGCGAGTATTCGACTCGCGGCGGCACCTCGGCATAGACCTTGCGGATCACGAGCTTGTCGTCCTCGAGCGCGCGAAGCTGCTTGGTCAGCATGCGCTGGGTAATCCCCGGCATCCGCCGCCGCAACTCCCCGAAGCGCTGGGTGCCGGCCTGCAGGTGAAACAGGATCACGCCTTTCCACTTGCCGTCGATCAGATCGAGCGTCGCTTCAACCGCGCAGCCCGGTCGACGGGCAAAATTCCGCCGTTTCATGAGTTTTTCCTGGAGTTTCCCCAATAGTATCCAAACAGGGACTAGTTCCCCAAATTTACAGTACTTGCCAAGCAGATGCTAGAGCGACAGTTAGGCAGTCAATCTTTCAAACGGAGGACGCACGGACATGAAGGCCGTCGGATACAAAAAATCGCTCCCCATCGAGGACGCGAATGCGCTGATTGATTTTGAGGCCGCCAAGCCGGAACCGACGGGCCGCGACATCCGCGTCGCCGTCAAGGCGGTCTCGGCCAACCCGGTCGATTACAAGGTCCGCAAGCGCGCCGCCCCGCCCGAGGGCGAGACGAAAATCCTGGGCTACGACGCTGCCGGCATCGTCGATGCCGTCGGCCCGGACGTGACGCTGTTCAAGGCAGGCGATGAAGTATTTTACGCCGGCTCGATCCTGCGCCAGGGCACGAACGCGGAATTTCACCTGGTCGACGAGCGAATCGTTGGCCGCAAGCCGAAATCGCTGTCGTTCGCGCAGGCCGCGGCACTGCCGCTGACCTCGATCACCGCCTGGGAATTGCTGTTCGACCGGCTCGGCGCCGCGCCGGGCAAGAGCCTTGATCCGTGCACGTTGCTGATCACCGGCGGCGCCGGCGGCGTCGGCTCGATCCTGATCCAGCTCGCGCGCCGCCTCACCGGGTTGACGGTAATCGCTACCGCCACGCGTCCGGAGTCGCAGAAATGGTGCCGCGATCTCGGCGCGCATGCCGTGATCGATCATTCCCAGCCGATGAAGGAGCAGATCGAAAAGTTGAAGGTGCCGCCGGTCGCGCTGGTCGCGAGCCTCACCTTCACCGACCAGCACTACAAGGCGATCGCGGATTTCATGGCGCCACAAGGCAAGTTCGGCCTGATCGACGATCCCCCGGAATTCACCGTCTCTGCCTTCAAGGGCAAGGCGATCTCGATCCACTGGGAGTCAATGTTCACGCGCTCGTCATTCCAGACGCCTGACATGATCGCTCAGCATCACCTCCTGAACGACGTCTCCGACCTTCTCGACAAGGGCGTACTGCGCACCACGCTGGACCAGACCTTTGGAACGATAAACGCCGCCAATCTGAAACGGGCCCATGCGCTTTTGGAAAGCGGCAAGTCGCGCGGCAAGATCGTGCTGGAGGGCTGGTAGCGGCCCAACAACGGGGTTGATCTGACGGTCGATTCAAGGGAGCCTGTTCCATCGATCCGGGATGGCTGTCGCCGAAAAACCCCGGCGCGAATTGCCGGGGAACACGGAAGACAGGAGACCTGTTCGACATGATACGAATGTTTCTGGCGGCCGCGCTGGCGTCGTCCTGCGTGGTGGGTTGCGTGTCGATCGCAACGGCACAAGGCAGTTATCCCGAAAAATCGCTGCAGTTGATTGTGCCCTATCCGGCAGGCGGAGCTGGCGACGTCGTCGGGCGCATCATTGCCGGCGAGCTCGAGACGCGTCTGGGCAAGCCCGTGATCGTGCTCAATCGCCCCGGCGGCGGCACGACGATCGCCGCCAAAGAGGTCGCCAAGGCGGCACCCGACGGTTATACCCTGCTCACCAGTTCGAATTCGACCTTCACCCTGCAGCACGCCGTAAAGGAGAACGTGCCGTACGACAGCGGCAGGGATTTCGAGCCGATCGCCCAGACCGGTACCCTGACCATGGTGCTGGTCACGCATCGCGACAGCCCGATCAAGGACGTTGCGGCGCTTGTCGCGGCGGCGAAGGCCAATCCGGACAAGCTGTCGCTGGCGTCCTTCGGCGTAGCCACCATTTCGCATTTCGCCGGCGAACTGTTCAAGTCGAGCGCCGGCATCAAGATGCTGCACCTGCCCTACAAGGGCAGCGCGCCGGCGATGAACGACCTGATAGGCAAGCACATCGAGTACCACGTGGACACCGTGATCGCGATCAGGCCGCAGCTCGAAGCCGGCACGGTTCGCCCGCTGGCGGTGTTCTCCGCCAAGCGCTCGCAATTCCTTCCCGACGTTCCGACTCTCGCCGAACTCGGTTATCCCAATATCGACCTCGTCTCCTGGGGTACCGTGGTCGCGCCCAAGGGAATCCCTCCGGCCATACGCGACCGGCTGGCGTCGGTGCTGGAAGAGGCAATAGCAAGTCCTTCGGTGATCGAGCGCTTTAAAAAGGTCGGATACGAAGCCGGCTTCAAGCGCTATCCGGACTGGCCGGGTTTCATCGCCAAGGAAACGGCCGAGATGAAGGAACTGGCCCGCAAGGGCGGGATCAAGGAAGAGTAAGCTTGACATGACCGAGCCGTGCGATCTGCCCGCGGTAACGGCCCGGGCGCTGATCGGCGAGCGCAAGCTTTCGCCGGTCGAACTCGTGGACAGTTGCATCCGCCGCATCGAGGAAATCGATCCGGCCGTCAATGCGATCATCGCGCGCTCGTTCGATACGGCGCGCGCGGCGGCGCGGGAAAGCGAGGCTGCCGTGATGCGCGGCGATGCACTCGGGCCGCTGCACGGGCTCCCGCTCGGGGTCAAGGATCTGATCGACGCCAAGGGGCTGCCAACGAGCTTCGGCAGCATGCTGTTCGCCGACAACATCCCGGCCGAGGACGAAGCAATCGTCGCTATGCTCAAGCGCGCCGGCGCCATCGTCATCGGCAAGACCAACGTCCCCGAATGGGGCGCGGGCGGCAACACCCGCAATGCGCTTCATGGCGCCACCGGCAATCCCTTCGATCCCGAGCGCTCCGCCGCCGGCTCGTCCGGCGGATCGGCGGTAGCGCTTGCGACCGGCATGGTGCCGCTGGCGACCGGTTCGGACACCGGCGGCTCGGTCAGGAACCCCGCCGCCTTTTGCGGCGTCGTCGGATTCCGCCCCTCCCCCGGGTTGATCGCCAGCAACAGCCGCAACATGGCCTGGCTGCAGATCTCGCAACTCGGACCGATGGCGAGAAACGTATCGGACGCGTGCCTGATGCTTTCGTGCATGCTGGATCGCGACGCGCGCGATCCGTTGTCGGCCATCCTTCACGCCGGCGGAACGCCCGTGCGCGAGACCTATCGCGATCCGCCACGGACCGATCTCGCCAGCTTGCGCATCGCGGCGACCTGCGATTTCGGGTTTGCGCCGACGGAACGCGTCATCGCCGAGACGTTCAAAACGAAGCTCGCGACATTCGGATCGGCATTCCGCCGCGTCGCATGGACCCATCCGGATTGCAGCCATGCCGACGAGGTGTTCCGGATCTTGCGCGCCGTCGCATTTTTAGGCCGGCACCGAGAGCTTGCCGAAAAATATCCGGACAAAGTGGGTCCCAATGTCAGCGACAACGTGGCCGAGGGGCTCGGCTATTCCGCCCTCGACGTGGCACGCGCGCTTTCGCTGCAGACCGCGCTTTATCGGAGCTGGCAGACATTTTTCGGCGAGCACGATTTTATCATCGCGCCGACAGTCACGATCAGCCCGCGGCCCTGGTCCGAGCTTTACCCGGCCACCATCGATGGCACGCCGACCAAAAACTATTTCCACTGGCTGGCGTTGGCCTATGCCGTGACCAATGCCGGACACCCGGCGGCGGCGATACCGGCCGGCCGCGACGGCGCCGGATTGCCGTTCGGCATCCAGATCATTGGGCCGCGAGGCGGCGATGTCGCAACCCTTTCGGTTGCCCGCGAGATCGAAGCCCTGCTTGACGCCAATCCGGAGACGGCCCGTCCCGTCCCCGATCTCGCCTGGCTGCGCCGCCAGCCACCGATGTCCGGCCGGCCAGGTTTTCTGGATTTCGATTGATCCGGCTCCATTCGAAGCCGTCACCTGAACGCTCGTTCATCAAAGTTAAATCTGACGCCAGAGCGGTCTGCAGGCCGGCACTTGGGCAACGAACTTCACTCGAATGTGTTTAGTACGTGTCTGTTTTTGCGAAAGAGCGAACTTCGCTCGAATGTAAAGTATTGGGCGTCTGAATTACGGAAAGGAGTAATCCATGAGGAAAGCACCTTTGGCCTTGGCCGCAGCGGCGGTCCTGGGCTTGACGGCGGTAACGGCACCGTCGACTGCGGAAGCCCACTGGCGCGGAGGGGGATTTTTCCCGGCCGTGGCTGGCGGACTGATCGCGGGCGCCGTGATTGGCGGACTGGCTTCGAACGCCTACGCCTACGGTCCGGGTTACGGATATTATGGCGGTTACCCGCGTTATTACGGCGGTTATGCGCCGGCCTACTACGGCGGATATTACGACGAGCCTTATTATCCCGTTGTTCGCTACCGTCGCGTGGTTCGCCCGGCATTCGCCTACTATGGCGGTCCGCGATTCTATGGTCCGCGATTTTACCATCGCCGCCACTGGCATCATTGGTGATCTGGAAATGAAAAGGGCCGCCAGCATGGCGGCCCTTTTGCATGGAGCGACGAGAACACCTCAGTCGATCTCATGCACCACCGTACGCGTGGCAGGGTCAACCAGCATCACGCGATTGTTCGAGTAGACATAGCGATACTTGGTTACTGACGGGCCCCAATCCGAAGGCACTGCCTCGAGTTCGACGTCAGTCGGCACCTTGGCGCCCACCACGATCCTTTCCCGTGTTTCCACGGGCCGGATCTTGTGCTCGGTCACGTAGCTCCTGATCTTCGTGCGATATTCCGGTTCGATCCGAACCGTGGCGCCCGCAGCTCCGGTCGTCGTCTCAACTGTGGTGGTCTGTGCATTGGCCATCGTCGCAACCAGCGACGCTGCCGCCGCAATCATGAACAGCTTCTTCATCTAGTTCCTCCTCAAACCGCATAAGCGCGGCTACAGGAAAAACAGATTTTCCACTCACTTGTTCCGGGAAGAATGCGGCACAGCAACGCGTTGAGCGCGCAGCAATATCGCCGACGCACCCGTTGCCAGCGCGACATTGCAGTGCAAGCTCAAGCCGACGGGACGCCCTCAACGAAGATCAGCCGCCGAGCGAACGCGGTATGTCGCACGTTCAGAGCCTCCGCGTATTCCGGCGAGGCGTACCATTCGCGCAAACGCTCCATCGTCGGAAATTCGACAACAATGACGTCTTTCGGCGGTGAGCCACCTTCGATCAAATTGGCGGCGCCGCCACGGATCAGATAGCGGCCGCCATAATGCGCGATCGCCTTCGCGGCAAGGCTGCGGTAGACTTCGAACTCTGCCGGATCGCGCACATCATCGACTTCGGAAATAACGTAAGCTGACATCCTTCGCCTCACGGACGGTGTTACGCATCACCGGATTTCGACGATCTCCGCTTCGCCTCCGGCGATGGCGACGACATCGCCGACACCCTTGCCGAACAGCGCGCGCGCCAGCGGCGAGCCGTGCGAGATCGTCCCGTGTGCGGGCTCGGCCTCGTCTTCGCCGACGATCCGGAACGTCTGTCGCCGGTCGTCCTCGCGCACGATGGTGACGGTGTGGCCGAAGCGCACGACGGAATTGTCTGATGGCTCGGGGGCCACCCTTGCCGTGGCGCGGCGAGCATTCCAATAGCGGAAGTCACGGCGAGCGCTGGCCAGCGCCTCGCGATCGCCGGCGGATTGCGCCGCAGCCTGGGCCGCCTCGGCCGCGGCCAATGCCTGCTCGATCCGGCTGAGACCTTCAGCCGTCACGTCATTCGGAAGATCGGAGATTGGCCGGTCAGGCAGACCTTCGACGTCCTCTGTGTCCTTGACGAACGCCCTACTCATGCAAGTCAAACGTTTGGCGGCCCGAGACGTTCCTGTGAAGTCACGTGCCGGCCGCGATCGCGGGCGCGCCGGGCAACAAAAAAGCGGCGCTTTTGGCGCCGCCTTTGACAAATTGCGATTTGGAGGAGTTACGCCGCTTCGGCGGACTTCTCCTCCACCGGACCAGAATCCTGGCCCTTGGCGTCAACGTCGCGGTCGACGAATTCGATCACGGCCATCGGGGCGTTGTCGCCGTAGCGGAAACCGGCCTTGATGATGCGGGTATAGCCACCCTGGCGGTCCTTGTAGCGAGGCGCCAGCGTGTCGAACAGCTTCTTGACCTGGTCGACATCGCGCATTTCGGAGATCGCCTGGCGGCGCATGGCCAGCCCACCCTTCTTGCCGAGGGTAACGAGCTTCTCGACGATCGGGCGCAGTTCCTTGGCCTTCGGCAGCGTGGTGACGATCTGCTCGTGCTTGATCAGCGCGGCGCACATGTTGGCGAACATCGCGCGGCGATGCTCGGCGGTGCGGTTGAGCTTACGATGAACCTTGCCGTGACGCATTGATGTATTCCTTGATTTGTCTTCGTCGCGACGGTTCGTCGGACTTGTTGCTCAGGTGGGCTGCCTGCGTTCGCCCCAGTGTGGCGAGTAGCGAATGGCAAGTAGCGAATAGCTCCTATTCGCTATTCGCCACTCCCTATTCGCTCAGTAGTGATCCTCGAAGCGCTTGGCGAGCTCGTCGATATTCTCCGGCGGCCAGCCCGGTACTTCCATGCCGAGATGCAGACCCATCTGGGCCAGCACTTCCTTGATCTCGTTCAGCGACTTGCGGCCGAAGTTCGGGGTGCGGAGCATTTCCGCTTCCGACTTCTGCACGAGGTCGCCGATATAGACGATGTTGTCGTTCTTCAGGCAGTTTGCCGAACGCACCGACAACTCGAGCTCGTCGACCTTCTTGAGGAACGCCGGATTGAAGGCGAGATCGGGAATGATCTCCTGCGCGACTTCCTTGCGCGGCTCTTCGAAGTTCACGAACACGTTGAGCTGATCCTGCAGGATGCGCGCGGCATAGGCCACCGCGTCCTCCGGCGAGATAGCGCCGTTGGTCTCGATCGTCATGGTCAGCTTGTCGTAGTCGAGGATCTGGCCCTCGCGGGTGTTCTCGACCTTGTAGGAGACCTTGCGCACGGGCGAGAACAGGCTGTCGACCGGGATCAGGCCGATCGGCGCATCCTCAGGCCGGTTGCGCTCGGCGGCGACGTAGCCCTTGCCGGCGGCGACCGTGAACTCCATGCGGATTTCAGCGCCCTCGTCCAGCGTGCAGATCTGCAGCTCGGGATTGAGCACCACGATGTCGCCGACGGTCTGGATGTCGCCGGCAGTAACGACGCCCGGACCCGACTTCTTCACGACCATGCGCTTGGGGCCTTCGCCCTGCATCTTGATCGAGATGTCCTTGATGTTGAGCACGATGTCGGTGACGTCCTCGCGAACGCCTGCGATCGAGGAGAACTCGTGCAGCACGCCGTCGATGTGCACCGACTGCACGGCGGCGCCCTGCAGCGACGACAACAGGATGCGGCGCAGCGCGTTACCGAGCGTCTGGCCGAAACCGCGCTCGAGCGGCTCGGCGACGACGGTCGCAAACCGGGTCGCATCGCCGCCCGGCGTTACCTGCAGCTTGTTCGGTCGAATAAGTTCTTGCCAATTTTTCTGGATCGTCACTTTGTCACCCCTTCGGGTCAATAGACCGGCCAGTCGATCTGCCTTCAGATCACTGGCGTTGGAGATCGCGGATCAGTCCGCGGAAAATTCCAAAAGCAATCGCGAGCGGCATAACCGCCCGCGACCGGATATCAAACGCGCCGGCGCTTGCGCGGACGGCAACCATTGTGCGGGATCGTGGTCACGTCGCGGATCGACGTGACGGTGAAGCCCGCGGCCTGCAGCGCGCGAAGCGCCGATTCGCGGCCCGAACCGGGGCCGGCAACTTCCACTTCCAGCGTGCGCATGCCGTGTTCCTGCGCCTTCTTGGAAACGTCTTCGGCCGCGACCTGCGCGGCATAGGGGGTCGACTTGCGCGAGCCCTTGAAACCCATCGTGCCGGCCGAGGACCAGGCAATGGTATTGCCCTGCGCATCGGTGATGGTGATGGTCGTATTGTTGAAGGACGAATTCACGTGCGCGATGCCGGAGGCGATGTTCTTGCGTTCGCGACGGCGGACGCGGGTGGCTTCCTTGCCCATTACCTTAAAACCTTCCTGTGTATCTCAAACGCCGCCGTACTGCCAGCGGCTACACCTAAAAACGCGAGTAGCGAATGACGAGTAGCGAATAGATTTCTATTCGCCATTCCCTATTCGCAATTCGCCGAATTACTTCTTCTTGCCGGCGATCGACTTGGCCGGGCCCTTGCGCGTGCGCGCATTGGTGTGGGTGCGTTGACCGCGCACCGGAAGACCGCGGCGATGACGCAGACCGCGATAGCAGCCGAGGTCCATCAGACGCTTGATGTTGATGCCAGTCTCGCGGCGAAGGTCGCCTTCGACCAGATAGTCGCGGTCGATGACTTCGCGGATCTGCAGGACTTCCTGGTCGCTCAACTGGCTGACGCGACGGTCAGCCGGAATCTTGACTTTCTCCATGATCTCGGACGCGTTGTTCTGTCCGATGCCATGGATGTACTGGAGCGCGATCAGAACGCGCTTGTTGGTCGGGATATTCACGCCGGCAATACGGGCCACGGACTTCTCTCCTGTCGCCGATCCCTCATGGATCGGGCTATGTTCTTGCTAACTCGGGCAGGTGTCCGCAAACGCGAACACGACGCCCTCCCCTCATCTCTTTCGGGGCCCGGCATCGTCAAAAAACTATCCGACTTGGATGCGGGGCTTATTAAAGGATTCAACTCGGTTTCGTCAACCGCCTCTATCGCTTAGCTCGCTTTTTCGTGACTTTTTTGGCAGCCTTGCGGACGGTCTTTTGGGCCCTCGCGCCCCCTCGCCCTCTGGCCGCGGAAACGGCCTTCCGAGCAGCCTTTTTGTTGCCAGCCGTTTTGGCCCCCCTGGAGGCCGATTTGGCGGCCTTACGCGCCGTTTTGACGGCCTTCTTGGCCGTTTTGGCAGCCTTTTTGGCTGCTGGCCTGGCAGTCTTCCGTGCCTTGGCCTTCCGGGCCGGCACCACCTTGTGTTCCAGCGCGCCGACTGCGGAGAGGATCCGGTTAACCTCCCGGGTTACCTGCTCGATGGTCATCATCCCGTCGACGGTCGCGAGCTTCCGGCGCTCGGAATAGTAGTGAATCAGCGGCTCGGTCTGCGACCGGTAGGCAGCGAGTCGTTTGGTCAGCACTTCCGGCGTGTCGTCAACACGCACCTCCTCGCCGCGCGCCAGCATCTCGGCGACGCGGGTTTCGACGCGCTGTAGCAGCGCGCTCTCATTGACGCGCAGTTCGACCACCGCGTCGAGCCTGAGATGCTTTTTCTTTAAGAGCTCATCCAGCGCCTCAGCCTGCGGCACCGTGCGCGGGAACCCATCGAGGACGAAGCCTTTGGCCGCGTCCGGTTGATCGATCCTGTCAGAAATGATTCCGACTACGACGTCATCAGGCACAAGCTGGCCGTTTGCCATGAGGTCCTTGGCCTTCAACCCGACCGGCGTCTCGGCGGCCACAGCCGCGCGCAGCATCTCGCCGGTCGAGAGCTGCACAATCCCATGGCGCTGCACCAGCCGCTGTGCCTGGGTACCCTTCCCCGACCCCGGCGGCCCCAAAAGGATCAATCTCATGACTGCTCGCCCCCCGGCTTGGTGAGCGAAACACCGCACACCTTGTATTGGATTTCAGAGCGCTCCGCTAGTTAGCGGCGACGGCCCCTCAGCTTGGATTTCCGGATCAGCCCCTCATACTGATGGGCCAACAGATAACCCTGCACCTGCGCCACCGTATCCATGGTCACGCTGACGACGATCAGAAGCGAGGTTCCGCCGAAATAGAACGGCACCGAGGCATAGGAAATCAGGATTTCTGGAATCAGGCACACGATCGCCAGATAGATCGCGCCCAGCACGGTGACGCGCGACAGCACGTAGTCGATATACTCGGCGGTGCGTTCGCCCGGACGAATGCCCGGTATGAAGCCGCCATGCTTCTTCAGATTGTCTGCGGTCTCGGTCGGGTTGAACACGATCGCGGTGTAGAAGAACGCAAAGAACACGATCAGGCCCAGATAGAGGATCAGGAACAGCGGACGGCCGTGGCTGAGCTGGGTGTTGAGCCACTGGAACCATTCCGGGCCCTGGCCGGCGTTGAAGTTTGCGACGGTCGCCGGCAGCAGCAACAGCGACGAGGCGAAGATCGGCGGGATCACGCCCGAGGTGTTGAGCTTGAGCGGCAGATGCGAGGACTGGCCCTCGAACATCTTGTTGCCGACCTGTCGCTTCGGATACTGGATCAGAAGCCTGCGCTGCGCACGCTCCATGAACACGATGAAGGCGATCACGACGACCGCCATCGCGATCACAAGAAGGATCAGACCAGTCGACAGCGCGCCCTGGCGTCCCAATTCCAGCATGTTGGCGAGAGCAGACGGCAGCTCGGCAACGATGCCGGCCAGGATGATCAGCGAAATACCGTTGCCGATGCCGCGCGAGGTGATCTGCTCGCCGAGCCACATCAGGAACATGGTGCCGCCGGTCAGCGTGACCGTGGTGGAAATCAGGAAGAACATCCCGGGCTCGCTGACCACGTTGCCGGCGCCCTGGAGGCCGACGGCGATGCCATAGGCCTGGAACGTTGCGAGAATCACCGTGAGGTAGCGGGTATACTGGTTCAGCGTCTTGCGGCCCGCCTCGCCTTCCTTCTTCAAGGCTTCGAGCTTGGGCGATACGGTGGTCAGGAGCTGGATGATGATCGATGCCGAGATGTACGGCATGATGTTCAGCGCGAAGATCGCCATGCGGTTGATGCCACCGCCGGCGAACATGTTGAACATGCCGAGAATGCCGCCGGCCTGCGACTTGAACACCTGCTCCCAGGCCGCGGGATCGATGCCGGGCAGCGGGATATAGGTGCCGAGCCGATAAACAAGCAGCGCACCCAGCGTAAACCAGATGCGCTTCTTCAGTTCGTCGGCTTTGGCCAAAGCGCCGAAATTGAGGTTTGCCGCAAGTTGTTCTGCTGCTGAGACCATGTTCAGGCTTTCTCCCGCCGCCTCCCAGGCCGACGCCCCTTCGCGGGCAATCGGCAGCGGACATTATTTGGTGCGCGGCTTCGATAAGTCCACTGGTCTATGCCCGCGATCAGGCGGGCATGACGCAGATGTTACGCCGCCTCGCCTTCCTTCTTGGCCGGGGCCAGGATCTTCACCGTGCCGCCGGCCTTCTCGACCGCCGCAACCGCGGATTTCGAGGCGCCGTGCACCTCGATCGCGAGCTTGGACTTGAGTTCGCCGCGGCCGAGCAGCCGCAGGCCGTCCTTGGCACGGCGGATCACGCCAGCCTTCACCAGCGATTCAACCGTGACGGTTTCCTTGGTGTCGACCAGCTTGGCGTCGATCGCCTCCTGCAGCCGGTCGAGATTGATCTCGGCAAAGTCGAGCCGGAAGATGTTGTTGAAGCCGCGCTTCGGCAGGCGCCGATGCAGCGGCATCTGGCCGCCCTCGAAGCCCTTGATGCGCACGCCCGAACGCGCGGTCTGGCCCTTGCCGCCGCGGCCCGAAGTCTTGCCCTTGCCGGAACCGATGCCACGGCCGACGCGCATGCGCTTTTTGCGCGAGCCGGCGTTGTCGGCGATATCGCTGAGCTTCATCGCCCTGTCTCCTTGCTTACTTCTCGCCGACGATGCGGACGAGATGTTGAACCTTGCTGATCATGCCGCGAACTTCAGGGGTATCCTGCAGCTCGGCAACCCGGCCGATCTTGTTGAGCTTGAGGCCGATCAGCGTCGAACGCTGCGAGTGGTGGCGGCGGATCGCGCTGCCGGTCTGCTCGACCTTGATCGTCTTTGCGGCCTTGGCCATCGTCTTAACTCCAAAGAGCGCTTGAAATTCGCGCCGGTTATTCAGCCACCACTTCGGCGTCGCCGCCGACGCGGCGCGATTGCAGCGTGGACACCTTGATGTTGCGGCGTGCCGCAACCGAACGCGGCGAATCCTGATGCTTCAGCGCGTCGAAGGTCGCGCGAACCATGTTGTAGGGATTCGACGAGCCGATCGACTTCGCCACCACGTCCTGGATGCCGAGCGTCTCGAACACCGCGCGCATCGGACCGCCGGCGATGATGCCGGTACCGGCCGGAGCGGCGCGCAGGTAGACGCGGCCGGCGCCGTGACGGCCGGCGATGTCGTGATGCAGCGTGCGGCCTTCGCGCAGCGCCACACGCGTCAGATTGCGCTTGGCCGACTCGGTCGCCTTGCGGATCGCCTCGGGCACTTCGCGCGCCTTGCCGTGGCCGAAACCGACCCGGCCCTTCTGGTCGCCGATTACGACCAGCGCCGCGAAGCCGAAGCGCTTGCCGCCCTTGACGACCTTCGCCACGCGATTGATGTGGACGAGCTTGTCGACGAACTCGCTGTCGCGCTCCTCGCGATCCCTGCTCCGTTCGCGTCCGCCGCGTTCGCGTTCACCTGCCATGGTGTTTTCCAATCTTTAGGGGAAGAAAGCCCCTGTCCTCGTAATTATCCAAAACCGTTCGTTAGAAGCTCAGTCCGCTTTCGCGGGCGGCGTCCGCGAGCGCCTTGACGCGCCCGTGGTAGAGATAGCTGCCGCGATCGAACACCACTTCCTTGACGCCGTTCTTCACGGCGCGTTCCGCCAGCAGCTTGCCGACGGCCTTGGCCGCATCGATGTTGGCGCCGGTGTTGCCGGCCTCGCGCATGGCCTTTTCCAGCGACGAGGCGGAAGCCAGCGTCTCGCCCTTCAGGTCGTCGATGACCTGGGCGTAGATGTGCTTCGACGAACGGAACACCGACAGACGCGGGCGTCCATTGGCGGACCGGCGCAGCGAGTTGCGCACTCGCTGCTTGCGCCGGGCATTCGTGACCTTGAGTGACATGACCGGCTCCGTTACTTCTTCTTGCCTTCCTTGCGGAAGATGAATTCATTGGCGTACTTCACGCCCTTGCCCTTGTAGGGCTCCGGCGGACGGTAGGCGCGGATCTCGGCGGCGACCTGCCCGACGCGCTGCGAATCGGTGCCCGAAATCGTGATCTCGGTCGGCTTCGGCACCGCGATGGTGATGCCTTCCGGGATCGCATAAACCACGTCGTGGCTGTAGCCGAGCGCAAGCTGCAGGTTCTTGCCCTGCATCGCGGCGCGATAGCCGACGCCGGTGATCTCGAGCTTCTTCTCAAAACCCTTGGTGACGCCCTCGACCAGGTTCGCCACCTGCGCGCGCGCAGTGCCATACATGGCCTGCGCACGGTTGGTCTTGAACTTCGGCGCGACCTTGACCTCGCCCTTCTCGAACTTCACCTCGACGTCGTCATGCACGACGAACTGAAGCTGGCCCTTCGGCCCCTTCATCTTGACGGTCTGTCCCTCGACGGTCGCCGTCACACCGGACGGGATCGCCACAGGCCGTTTGCCAACACGTGACATGGCTAAAAATCCTTCCTCAGAACACCGTGAAGAGAACTTCGCCGCCCACATTCGCGTCTCGCGCGGCGTGGTCGGCCATGATTCCCTTCGGCGTCGACAACACCGAAATGCCGAGACCGTTGTTCACGCGCGGCAGATTCCTCACCGAGGCGTAAACCCGGCGGCCCGGCTTCGAGACCCGCTCGATCTCGCGAATGACGGGCTCGCCGTCGAAATACTTCAACTCGATCTCGAGTTCGCTGCGGCCCGAGGCATGCTCCACGCTGGCATAGCCGCGGATATAGCCCTCGGCCTTCAGCACTTCGAGCACGCTGGCGCGCATCTTCGAGCCCGGGGTCGAGACCTTGGACTTCGAACGCATCTGCGCGTTGCGGATGCGGGTGATGAGATCGGAGATCGGATCGTGCGTTGACATCGTGACGACCCTCCTTACCAGCTCGACTTCACGAGCCCGGGAACCAGGCCCTTGGAGCCGAGTTCACGCAGCGCGATGCGGGAAAGCTTGTTCTTGCGATAGTTCGAGCGCGGGCGGCCGGTCAGTTCGCAGCGGTTGCGAATCCGCGTGGTCGACGAGTTGCGCGGCATCTGGGCGAGCTTCAGCGTCGCCGCAAACCGCTCTTCCATCGGCTTGCTCTTGTCGGCGATGATCGCCTTCAGCTTCGCACGCTGCGGGGCGGCGTTCTTGGCCATCCGCTTGCGCCGGTTGTTCTTCTCGATCGAACTCTTCTTTGCCATGCTTGGCTCCTGGGTTTCCGCGTTTGAGAGGCTTAGCTGCGTCTCACTGCCGGAACGGGAAATTGAATGCGGTCAACAAGGCGCGCGCCTCGTCGTCGGTCTTCGCCGTGGTGCAGACCGTGATGTCCATGCCGCGGGCTTCCGAAACCTTGTCGAAATCGATCTCGGGGAAAATGATGTGCTCCTTGAGGCCGAGCGAGTAGTTGCCGCGGCCGTCAAAGCTCTTCGGGTTGAGACCACGGAAGTCGCGCACGCGCGGCAACGCCACGTTCACCAGGCGATCGATGAACTCGTACATCCGCGCCTTGCGCAGCGTGACCTTGCAGCCGATCGGCTGGTTCTCGCGCAGCTTGAAGGTCGCGATCGCGATCCGCGAATAGGTCACGATCGCCTTCTGGCCGGCGATCTGCGTCAGTTCGCCAGCCGCGGTCTCGGCCTTCTTGCGGTCGTTGACGGCATCGCCGACGCCCATGTTGAGCACGACCTTGTCCAGCCGCGGCACCTGCATGACATTGGCATAGCCGAACTGTTCGGTCAGCTTGCCGCGAATGCTCTTGTCATACTCCGCGCGCAGGCGCGGCACGTAAGCGGTATCAGCCATCGATCTCTGCTCCCGAGCTCTTGGCAACGCGTACCTTCTTGCCATCGGCCTGAATCTTGAACCCTATGCGGGTCGGCTTTCCGTCCTTGCCGACATAGGCGAGGTTGGACAGGTGGATCGGCGACTCCTTGGAGATGATGCCGCCTTCCTGGTTCTGGGTCTGCTTCTGGTGACGCTTCACCACGTTGACGCCGCGCACCAGCGCCTTGTTCTCGGCGGGGCGGACCTCGAATACTTCGCCGGTGCGCCCCTTGTCGCGACCGGTCAACACCATGACCTTGTCACCTTTCCGGATCTTGGCAGCCATCACAGCACCTCCGGCGCAAGCGAAATGATTTTCATGTGGTTCTTGGCGCGAAGCTCGCGCGGCACCGGCCCGAAGATACGGGTGCCGACCGGCTCCGACTGGTTGTTGATCAAGACGGCGGCGTTGCGGTCGAAGCGGATGACCGAACCGTCTGCGCGGCGGATGTCCTTGCGGACCCGCACCACGACGGCCTTCATCACGTCGCCCTTCTTCACCTTGCCGCGCGGAATCGCTTCCTTGATCGACACGACGATAACGTCGCCCACGGTGGCATAGCGGCGCTTGGAGCCCCCCAGCACCTTGATGCACATGACACGGCGTGCGCCTGAATTGTCGGCCACGTCGAGGTTGGTCTGCATCTGAATCATTGATGCACCTCGTCCTCTTTCTGATGCGCTCGAATTAGCGCCTAAAATTTTCCCGATTACTCATCCGGCCAGGCCGAACGAATCTCAGGCGGTTTTCTTCTGTTCGCCCCGGACCACGGTCCAGCGCTTCAACTTCGAGATCGGCTTGCTTTCCTCGATCCACACCATGTCGCCCGGCTTGAACTCGCTGTTCTCGTCGTGCGCGTGGTAGTTCTTGGAACGGCGGATCGTCTTCTTGTAGATCGGATGGGTGAAGCGGCGATCGACTCGCACCACCACCGTCTTGGCTTGCTTGTCGCTCACGACCACGCCCTGAAGGGTACGTTTCGGCATAATACGGCCTCTTACTTCTTCTTCGCGCGAACCTGCGCGGCGATGGTCTTGATGCGGGCGATATCGCGGCGGGCTTCGCGCAGCCGCGAGGTGTTTTCCAACTGCCCGGTGGCGCGCTGGAAACGCAGGTTAAAGCGTTCCTTCTTCAGATTGAGGACGGCATCCTCCCTCTGGTCGTCGCTCATCGCGCGGATGTCTTCAACTTTCATCGGGGCCATGAGTGTTACTCCGCAATGCGCGCGACGAAGCGCGTCTTGATCGGCAGCTTGGCGGCGGCGAGCGTGAGCGCTTCCTTCGCGGTCTGCACGTTGACGCCGTCGATCTCGAAAATCACCCGGCCGGGCTTCACCCGTGCCACCCACAATTCCGGCGTGCCCTTGCCGGAGCCCATTCGGACTTCGGCAGGCTTCTTCGACACCGGCACGTCCGGGAACACGCGGATCCAGACGCGGCCGGCGCGCTTCATGTGGCGGGTCAGCGCGCGGCGCGCGGCTTCGATCTGGCGGGCAGTGACGCGCTCGGGCGCCATCGCCTTCAGGCCGAACTGGCCGAACGACAACGTCGCACCCGAAGTCGCAACGCCGTGGATACGGCCCTTATGCGCCTTCCGGAACTTCGTTTTCTTTGGTTGCATCATGGCTTTGAGCCCTCAAACCTTCCTAATGTCTCACGCTGCGGCGGTGTCGCGGCGCGGACGCGCGGTATCGCCTTCGGCCATCTTCTTGTCCTGGGCCATCGGATCGTGCTCGAGGATCTCGCCCTTGAAGATCCATACCTTGACGCCGCAGGTGCCGAACGTGGTGAACGCCGTGGCCACGCCGTAATCGACGTCGGCGCGCAGCGTGTGCAGCGGCACGCGGCCCTCGCGATACCACTCCATGCGCGCGATTTCGGCGCCGCCGAGACGGCCCGAGCAGTTGATGCGGATGCCTTCGGCGCCAAGACGCATCGCCGATTGCACCGCCCGCTTCATGGCGCGGCGGAAAGCGACGCGGCGCTCGAGCTGCTGCGCAATCGATTCGGCAACCAGGGTGGCGTCGAGTTCGGGCTTGCGGATTTCGACGATGTTGATGACGACGTCGGAAGCCGTGATGTCGGCAACCCGCTTGCGCAGCTTGTCGATGTCGGCGCCCTTCTTGCCGATCACGACGCCCGGACGCGCCGAGTGGATCGTCACGCGGCACTTCTTGTGCGGACGCTCGATCACGATGCGGGCGACCGCCGCCTGCTTGAGCTCCTTGTGCAGGATCTCGCGGATCTTGACGTCTTCATGCAAGAGCTTGCCGTATTCGTTCTTGCCGGCGAACCAACGCGAATCCCACGTGCGGTTGATGCCGAGACGCAGTCCGATTGGATTGATCTTTTGACCCATCGTTTTCTCCCGCGCCGCTTTAAGCGCTTGCCTCGGCCTCGACCTGACGAACCACGATGGTCAGGTGCGAGAACGGTTTATAGATACGGCCCGAACGGCCACGGCCGCGGGGCGAAAAACGCTTCATAACGATGCCGTTGCCGACATGCGCCTCGGCGACGACGAGATCGTCGACTTCGAGGTCATGGTTGTTCTCGGCGTTCGCGATCGCCGATTCCAGGCACTTCTTGACGTCGACCGCGATCCGCTTGCGCGAGAACTGCAGGTCGGCGAGCGCAGCAGACGCCTTCCGGCCGCGGATCAACTGCGCGACAAGATTGAGCTTCTGCGGGCTGACGCGCAGCATCCGGGCGACTGCCTTGGCCTCGTTGTCCGCGAGGCTACGTTCGCGCTTTGGTTTGCTCATCGTCTATTCCTCAAGCCTTCTTGGCTTTCTTGTCGCCAGAGTGGCCATGGAAGGTACGGGTCGGCGAGAACTCGCCGAACTTGTGACCCACCATTTCCTCGTTGACCGAGACCGGCACGTGCTTCTGGCCGTTGTAGACGCCGAACACCAGGCCGACGAACTGCGGCAGGATGGTCGAGCGGCGGCTCCAGATCTTGATGACGTCGTGACGGCCGGACGCGCGCGCAGCATCTGCCTTCTTGAGCAGAGAGGCTTCGACGAACGGGCCTTTCCAGACTGAACGAACCATGTCCGGCGTTCCTTACTTCTTCCGCTTGTGGCGGCTTAGGAGGATGAATCGATTGGTCGACTTATTCGAACGGGTCTTCTTGCCCTTGGTCGGCTTGCCCCACGGCGTGACCGGGTGGCGGCCGCCCGAGGTGCGGCCTTCGCCGCCGCCGTGCGGATGGTCGATCGGGTTCATGACGACGCCGCGGTTATGCGGACGCCAGCCCAGCCAGCGCGTGCGGCCGGCCTTGCCGATCGAAATGTTCATGTGATCGGGGTTCGACACCGCTCCGATGGTGCCGCGGCAACGGCCGTGCACTAGGCGCTGTTCGCCCGAGTTCAGGCGCAGAATGACATATTCCTGATCGCGGCCGACGATCTGGGCGTAGGTGCCGGCGGAACGGGCGATCTGGCCGCCCTTCCCGATCTTCATCTCGATGTTGTGGACGATCGTGCCGACCGGCATGTTGCCGAGCGGCATGACGTTGCCGGGCTTCACGTCGACATAGTTACCGGCAACCACCGTGTCGCCCACGGCCAGCCGCTGCGGCGCCAGGATGTAGGCCTGCTCGCCGTCCTGATACTTGATCAGCGCGATGAACGCGGTGCGGTTCGGATCATATTCCAGGCGCTCGACGACGGCGGGAACGTCAACCTTGTTCCGCTTGAAGTCCACCAGGCGGTAGGCCTTCTTGTGGCCGCCGCCGCGAAAGCGCACGGTGATGCGGCCGGTGTTGTTGCGGCCGCCATTGCCGAGCTTGCCCTCGGTCAGAGCCTTCACCGGCTTGCCCTTGTAGAGCGCCGAACGGTCGACCATCACCAGCTGGCGCTGGCCCGGCGTCGTCGGATTGTATGTTTTCAATGCCATCGCTGTGTCGCCTTATAGTCCGGTGGTGACGTCGATGCGGTGGCCCTCTTCGAGGGTCACGACAGCCCGCTTGACGTCCGACTGCGAACCGAAATTGCCGCGAAACACCTTGGTCTTGCCCTTGCGGACCAGGGTGTTCACGCTCTTCACCTTGACGTCGAACAGCTTCTCGACGGCTTCTTTGATTTGCGGCTTGGTCGCCTTGCTGGCGACCTTGAACACGACCTTGTTGTGCTCGGACGCTACCGTCGCCTTTTCGGTGACGACGGGGGCTACGATCACGTCGTAATGGCGCGGATCGATATTCTTCATTTGAAGCGCGCCTCCAGCGCATCGACTGCCGCCTTCGTCAGCACGAGCTTCTGACGGCGCAGAATGTCGTAGACGTTGATGCCCTGGATCGGCAGCACGTCGATGTTCGGAATGTTGCGGGCCGCGGTCGCGAAACCGTTGTTGAGCTCGGCACCGTCGATGATCAGCGCGTTGGTGAGCCCAAGGCCGTTGAAATGGCCGACCAGCGCCTTGGTCTTGGCTTCCTTGATCTGCGCGCTGTCGATCACGATCAGGCCGCCATCCTTGGCCTTCGCCGACAGCGCATGCTTGAGCGCCAGCGCCCGCACCTTCTTCGGCAGGTCGGTCGCGTGGGAGCGAACCACCGGACCGAACGCACGGCCACCGCCGCGGAACTGCGGCACGCGGGCCGAGCCGTGACGGGCGCCGCCCGTGCCCTTCTGCTTGTACATCTTCTTGCCGGTGCGCCAGATTTCGGCGCGCCCCTTCGCCTTGTGCGTGCCGGCCTGGCGCTTGTTGAGCTGCCATTGCACGCAACGCTGGATGATGTCGGCGCGCGGCTCGAGACCGAAGATCGCGTCCGAGAGCTGGACCGATCCGGCTTCCTTACCTTCAAGCGTCGTGACTTTTAGTTCCATCTCACGCGCCCTCCTGCTCGGCCGGCGCAGCAGCAGCCTGCTCACCGCCAGCAACCCTAAACTTGCCGGGCTTCGGAGCTTCCTTCGGCAACGGCTTCTTCACGGCGTCGCGCACCGAGATCCAGCCGCCCTTGGAGCCGGGAACGGCACCCTCGACCAGGATCAGACCGCGCTCGACGTCGGTCTGCACCACACGCAAATTGAGCGTGGTGATGCGATCGACACCCATATGACCGGGCATCTTCTTGTTCTTGAAGGTCTTGCCGGGATCCTGACGTCCGCCGGTCGAACCGATCGAACGGTGCGAAACCGACACACCGTGGGTGGCGCGCAGGCCGCCGAAATTCCAGCGCTTCATGCCGCCGGCAAAGCCCTTACCAACCGAGGTGCCGGTGACGTCGACGAACTGGCCGACCACGAAATGGTCCGCCTGGATCTCGGCGCCAACCGGAATCAGCGCATCTTCCGAGACGCGAAATTCGGCGACTTTCCGCTTGGGCTCGACCTTGGCCGCGGCAAACTGGCCGCGCTCCGCCTTGGGCAGATACACGGTCTTGCGGGTGCCCGCACCGAGCTGCAGCGCGACGTAACCGTTCTTTTCGGTCGTGCGGTGGCCCAGCACCTGGCAATTGCCCAGCTTCAGCACGGTCACAGGGATATGTTCGCCGGCCTCCGTAAAGACCCGCGTCATCCCGACCTTTTGTGCGATCACTCCGGAGCGCATCGGCGTGCTTCCTGTTCTTTCTGTCCGCTAAAGTCGGACGAGCTAAAAAATCTTAGAGCTTGATCTCGACGTCGACACCGGCGGCCAGATCGAGCTTCATCAAAGCGTCGACGGTCTGCGGGGTCGGGTCGACAATGTCGAGAAGGCGCTTGTGGGTGCGCATCTCGAATTGCTCGCGGCTCTTCTTGTCGACGTGCGGCGAACGGTTGACGGTGAACTTCTCGATGCGGGTGGGCAGCGGAATGGGTCCGCGAACCTGGGCACCGGTACGTTTCGCCGTGTTCACGATCTCGCGGGTCGACGTATCGAGGATTCGATGGTCGAACGCCTTGAGACGGATGCGAATATTTTGGCCGTTCATTGCCGTTTGTCTTTCTTTGTCGCGTAGGGCGAGTGGTGAGCAGCGAATAGCGAATGGAACTAATCCACTCGCTACTCGCCATTCCCTATTCGCTTATTCGATGATGGCGGCGACGACGCCGGCGCCGACGGTGCGGCCGCCTTCGCGGATCGCGAAGCGCAGCTTTTCTTCCATCGCGATCGGCACGATCAGGTGCACTTCCATCGCGATGTTGTCGCCCGGCATCACCATTTCGGTGCCTTCGGGCAGGTGCACGACGCCGGTCACGTCGGTGGTGCGGAAGTAGAACTGAGGCCGGTAGTTGGTGAAGAACGGGGTGTGACGACCGCCCTCTTCCTTGGTCAGGATGTAGGCCTCAGCCTTGAACTTGGTGTGCGGCTTGACCGAACCCGGCTTCGCCAGCACCTGGCCACGCTCAACTTCCTCGCGCTTGGTGCCGCGGAGCAGCGCGCCGATGTTGTCGCCGGCCTGGCCCTGATCGAGCAGCTTGCGGAACATTTCGACGCCCGTGACGATGGTCTTCTGGGTGTCGCGGAGGCCTACGATTTCGATTTCCTCGCCGACCTTGATGATGCCGCGCTCGACACGGCCGGTGACGACGGTGCCGCGGCCCGAGATCGAGAACACGTCTTCCACCGGCATCAGGAACGGCTGGTCGACCGGACGCTCCGGCTGCGGAATGTATTCGTCGACATTCTTCATCAGCTCGAGGATGGCGTCGTGGCCGAGCTTCTTGTCCTTGTCTTCGAGGGCGGCGAGCGCCGAGCCCTTGATGATCGGGATCTTGTCGCCCGGGAATTCATACTTCGAGAGCAGTTCGCGAACTTCGAGCTCGACGAGCTCGAGCAGCTCCGGATCGTCGACCATGTCGCACTTGTTCAGGAACACGACGAGCGCGGGGACGCCGACCTGACGGGCGAGCAGGATGTGCTCGCGGGTCTGCGGCATCGGGCCGTCGGCGGCCGACACGACCAGGATAGCACCGTCCATCTGGGCGGCGCCGGTGATCATGTTCTTCACATAGTCGGCGTGGCCGGGGCAGTCGACGTGGGCGTAGTGGCGGTTCTTCGTCTCATACTCGACGTGAGCGGTCGAGATGGTGATGCCGCGCGCCTTCTCTTCCGGCGCCTTGTCGATCTGGTCGTACGCCGTGAACGTCGCACCGCCGGTTTCAGCCAGCACCTTGGTGATCGCTGCGGTCAGCGATGTCTTGCCATGGTCGACGTGACCGATGGTTCCGATGTTGCAGTGCGGTTTAGTACGTTCAAACTTTGCTTTGGCCATTTGACTCTCCGTTCAGTCGTTAGCTTGCAACCAACGACAATCAGGCAAACTTCTTCTGGACTTCTGCCGACACGTTCGCCGGCGCTTCAGCGTAGTGATCGAATTGCATCGTGAAGGTCGCGCGTCCCTGGCTCATCGAGCGCAGGTTATTCACGTACCCGAACATGTTCATGAGCGGCACCATCGCATTGATGACGTTGGCGTTGCCCCGCATGTCCTGGCCCTGGATCTGGCCGCGCCGAGAATTCAGGTCGCCGATGACCGAACCGGTATAGTCTTCCGGGGTCACCACTTCGACCTTCATGATCGGCTCGAGCAGAACAGACTTGCCCTTCTGCAGCGCTTCGCGGAATGCCGCGCGCGCTGCGATTTCGAAGGCCAGCGCCGACGAGTCGACGTCGTGGTACTTGCCGTCGACGAGTTGAACCTTGACGTCGACCACCGGGAAGCCGGCGACCACGCCCGAGCCCATCACGCTGTTGAGGCCCTTTTCGACGCCAGGGATGTACTCCTTCGGCACCGCGCCGCCGACGATCTTGGACTCGAACTCGTAGCCCTTGCCGGGTTCGTTCGGCTCCACGATGATCGACACTTCGGCGAACTGACCGGTACCGCCGGTCTGCTTCTTGTGCGTGTACTTGACTTCGGCGCGCTTGGTGACGCGCTCGCGGAACGCCACCTGCGGCGCGCCGATGTTGGCGTCGACCTTGTAGGTGCGCTTGAGGATGTCGACCTTGATGTCGAGATGGAGCTCGCCCATGCCCTTCAAGATGGTCTGGCCGGACTCCTGGTCGGTCGACACGCGGAACGACGGATCTTCGGCAGCGAGCTTCGCCAACGCGACGCCGAGCTTTTCCTGGTCGGCCTTCGACTTCGGCTCGATCGCGATTTCGATCACCGGCTCCGGGAATTCCATCTTTTCCAGGATCACCGGCTTGTCGGGATCGCACAGCGTGTCACCGGTGCGCGCTTCCTTCAGGCCAGCCAGCGCGACGATGTCGCCGGCATAGGCTTCCTTGATGTCTTCGCGGTTGTTCGCATGCATCAACAGCATGCGGCCGATACGCTCTTTCTTCTCGCGGGTCGAATTGATGACCCCGGTGCCTGACTGCAGGATGCCCGAATAGATGCGGCAGAAGGTGATGGTGCCGACGAACGGGTCGTCCATGATCTTGAATGCGAGCAGAGCCAGCGGCTCCTTGTCGTCGGCCTTTCGCACCACTTCATTGCCGTCATCGTCGGTACCCTTGATCGCGGGCACGTCGATCGGCGACGGCAGGTAGTCGACGACGGCGTCGAGCAGCGGCTGCACGCCCTTGTTCTTGAACGCCGAGCCGCACAGCACCGGATAGAACGCGCCGGTCAGCACCGCCTTACGGATCAGGCGCTTCAGCGTCGCCTCGTCCGGCTCCTTGCCGTCGAGGTAAGCGGCCATGGCGTCGTCGTCGAGCTCGACGGCGGCTTCCACCATCTTCTCGCGGTATTCCTTGGCCTGGTCGAGGAGGTCGGCCGGGATGTCGACATAGTCGAACTTGGCGCCGAGCGATTCATCGTTCCAGATGATGCCCTGCATCTTCACGAGATCGACGAGGCCCTTGAAATTGTTCTCGGCGCCGATCGGAAGCTGGATCGCGATCGGCTTTGCGCCGAGGCGGTCGACGATGTCGGCCAGACACTTGAAGAAGTCGGCGCCGGTCTTGTCCATCTTGTTGGCGAAGACGATGCGCGGAACCTTGTACTTGTCGCCCTGGCGCCAGACGGTTTCGGTCTGCGGTTCGACGCCCTGGTTGGAATCGAGCACGCATACCGCGCCGTCGAGCACGCGCAGCGAACGCTCGACTTCAATGGTGAAGTCGACGTGGCCGGGAGTGTCGATGATGTTCAGGCGCTTGCCGTTCCAGAACGCGGTGGTCGCAGCCGAGGTGATCGTGATGCCACGCTCCTGCTCCTGCTCCATCCAGTCCATCGTCGCGGCACCTTCGTGCACTTCGCCGATCTTGTGGCTCTTGCCGGTGTAATAGAGGATGCGCTCGGTGGTCGTGGTCTTGCCGGCGTCGATATGCGCCATGATACCGAAGTTACGGTAGTCCTCGATGGCATGTTGGCGGGGCATGGGCTGTTCCTTAAATCCGTTCTTCGCCGTTACCAGCGATAATGCGAGAAGGCGCGGTTGGCTTCCGCCATGCGGTGCACGTCTTCACGCTTCTTGACGGCGTTTCCCCGGTTGTTCGACGCGTCGAGCAGCTCGGCCGAGAGCCGCTCCGTCATCGTCTTTTCGTTCCGCTCGCGCGCGGCGGTGATCAGCCAGCGAATGCCCAGCGCCTGGCGGCGGACCGAACGCACTTCGACCGGCACCTGGTAGGTGGCGCCACCGACGCGGCGCGACCGCACTTCGATGGTCGGCATGACGTTTTCCAGAGCCTGCTCGAACACCGTGAGCGGCCCCTGCTTGGTCTTGGCCTCGATCATGGCGAGCGCGCCATAGACGATGTTTTCGGCGGCGGACTTCTTGCCGTCGTACATGATCGAATTCATGAACTTCGTAATGACGATGTTCCCGAACTTCGGGTCCGGATTGACTTCACGCTTTTCGGCAGAGTGGCGACGAGACATCGTGTCGGTTCCCGCTTATTTCGGACGCTTCGCGCCGTACTTCGAACGACGCTGCTTACGGTTCTTGACGCCCTGGGTATCGAGGACGCCGCGGAGGATGTGGTAGCGCACGCCGGGCAAGTCCTTGACGCGGCCGCCGCGGATCATGACCACCGAGTGCTCCTGAAGGTTATGGCCTTCACCCGGGATGTAACCGATCACTTCGAAGCCGTTGGTCAGGCGCACCTTGGCAACCTTACGAAGCGCCGAGTTCGGCTTCTTCGGGGTCGTGGTATAGACGCGCGTGCAAACGCCGCGCTTCTGCGGCGACTGCTGCAGCGCCGGCACCTTCTTGCGCGACTTCTGTACCGTACGCGGATTTGCGATCAGTTGGTTGATCGTCGGCATGTCAGCCTTCATCCTTTAGTTCACACGAAAACCTTGAATGGCTTTCGTAAATTCTTCTCGGAACTAGCCGTTCCGTTCGGCCCGCCTCACGCGAAAAAAAACATTCGCGCAAAACGAAATCGCGCCAACCACCCATCGCTGAGCGGAAAGCGCTTCGACGCCACAGAGGATCGCGAATTAAGGCCGATCAGCGTTCGCTGTCCGGCCCGCTACCGAGATCATGCACCCGAGTTCACTCTCAAGAGGACGTGCTCAAGAGAACTAAAATCGTCCTGGCATTGCCTAGCTATATGATCGACAGCGTTTGAGCGGCATTCGTCGAGGTTGGTGCCCGTCCAGTACCTTTAGGAATTGCCCATAAGGATTTGAAAGGGTGATCCGTTCCGACGTTGGCGTAGCTCACCGCCTGTCGTTAAGTGGGCGTCTTCTATAAGCGGTGGATAGCTAAGTCAAGCAAAACGAGAACGCTGGAAACGCCTATGGCGTCTGTGGATTCGGCGTTTGCCGCGAAATCGGAAAAGCCGAAATGGCGATGCCTGCCTGTTCGGGGTGGATCGAATCGCTTATTTTCATCCGGGTAAATATGACCAGAAAGACAATTTTCTGGTTCCAGTTTTTCCCGACCAAGCCCTTATCGCATTTCCGGGTGAAAAACTTGCGCAATAAGGCCGAAATTTTTCGTGAAACACACCGATATTGCGATCATCGGCGGCGGCCTCGCCGGCTCGACCGCGGCCGCCATGCTCGGGCGCGCGGGGCATCAGGTCTATCCCATCCGACTTCCGCGTCGGAAAAATCAGCTGCGACGAGCAGCTCGGCGGCTTCTACCAGACCGGAATCGCCGATTCGGTGCTGCGCTCGGCCACCACGGCGAGAACTGGATCACGCGATTCGGCTACCTAGCGGCCAATACGGCGCGATCCGGGCGGATGCGTCAGCGCGGTCAAACTGCCCTGCTCACTCCTCGTCGTCGTCCTCGTCGTCATCATCATCGTCGTCTTCGTTGTCGACGCCGGCCTGCGCAGCGGCGTTATACGGCGTGTGGCCCTGGTCGTCCCAGAGCTTGCGATAGACGCCGTTGGCCGCGAGCAACTGCGTATGCGAGCCGCGCTCGATCGCCTTGCCGCCTGAAATCACGATGATCTCGTCCATCTCGACCACCGACGTCAGGCGGTGGGTCGACCAGATCATGGTGCGCCCTTCCGCCACCTTCATCAGCGTGCGGTTGATCGCGGCTTCCGTGGTTTGGTCGAGCGCCGAGGTCGCTTCATCGAGCAGCAGCAGCGAGGGATTGCGGATGATGGCGCGCGCGATCGCGATGCGCTGGCGCTGGCCGCCGGATAGCGTGTCGCCGCGCTCGCCGACCGGCGTGTCGTATTTCTGCGGCAGGCTCATGATGTAGCGGTGAATCTCGGCCTTGCGCGCGGCTTCCTCGACCTCCTTGTCGGTGGCGCCTTCCTTGCCAAGTCGGATGTTCTCGCGGATCGACATGTTGAACAGCATGTTGTCCTGGAACACGATGGCCATGCCTCCGCGCAGCGACTCGCGGGTCACGCGGCGGATATCGACGCCGTCGATCGCCACCCGCCCCTCGTCCGGCGTGTAAAGGCGCAGGATCAGGTTGAGCAGCGTGCTCTTGCCCGAGCCGCTCGGCCCCACGATCGCGATGCGCTTGCCGACATCGAGCTTGAGGCTGAAATTGTCGAGCACCGGCGTCTCGCTGCCTTCGTAGGCAAAGGTGACGCGGTCGAAGGTGATGTCGTTGGTGATCGGCGGCAAATCCGGCGCGCCCGGCCGGTCGGCGCCGCGGGTCGGCTCATCCAGCAGTTCCTGCATGTGCCGCACGGCTGCCGCCGACTGGATCGACACCGGGATGAAATGCATCAAATGGGCGATGTTGTAGGACACCTCCCAGAACGCGCTCTCGAAGGTGACGAAGGTGCCGATGGTGATCTGGCCCTTGGTGGCGAGATAGGCGCCGATCGCCAGCACCACGAGATGCAGCAGCAGCACCGAAATGGTGACGGTGCGCTCCACCATGGTCGACAGGAACACGGCGGACGCCGTCTTGATGCGCACATCCTGGTTCCGCATGGTGAACCAGCCGAGCGTGCGGCGCTGCAGGCTGAACGCCTTGATCACGGCCTGCGCAGCCACGTTTTCCTGCACCGTGCCGAGCAGTGCCGCTTCATTGAGCTTCTGCTCGTAATTCGCCTGCACCGCCTTCGGCGTCAGGATCCGCGGCCCGATCAGCGTGATCGGGAATACCAGGAGGGCGACCGCCGCGAGTTGCCAGTTCAAAAACAGCATCAGGATGATGCCGGCGATCAGTTCCAGGAACGGCAAAGCGGCGCTGTTGGCGAACGTCTTGACCGAGCCCTCAAAGGCCGCGAGGTCGATCGAGAAGCGCGAGAGGATTTCGCCGCGCTTGGTGCGGGCAAAATACGACGCCGGCAGGTTCTGGACGTGCTCGAACAGCCGCGTCCGCACATCGGCAATGACGCACGCTGCCAGTCGCGCATCCCAGCGCTCGTACCAGACCGCGATGATCGAGGTGACGATACCGGCGACCGCGAGCACGCCGAGGATCTTGTAGAGCGCCTGAAAATCCTCTTCGCCCAGCGCATCGTCGATCAGGAATTTCAGGCTCAACGGCATGATGACGTTGAACAGTGTCTCGACGAGAACGCCGAAGGTCACGAAGACGAGCAGCTTCCTGTAATTGCCCAGATACGGCTTGACGAAGCCGTAGATGGTCGCCATCGCGCCGGCGGCTTCCTTGGCGGTGAAAACGACGAGGTCCTCGTCATCATCATCGTCGTCGAGCTCGATCTCGTCCTCTTCGTCGTCCTTGTCAGCGTCGGGGGGGATGCCGGCCGCCTTACCACCGGCAACGGGCGCAGCGGCAGCCCCGGCCGCGAGCTTCTTCGCAAGCTCGGGATCGTCCGCCGGCGCGGGATTCTGATCATCCGAGGACGGAGGCTTGGGCGCCATGAAACCAACCGATGCTGCACGGCCGGCATGACCGCAAATCGTACGCGGCAGCGGCGGGCGCTACCGCAAGGATTCTAAGCGATCGGGATCAATTCGGCAAACATTGGCGTGACCGGCCCCGCTTCAGCGGAGCGGTCACGCTCAATGCAACCAGTCGGTGCTCAATCGTCCGATTCGACCTTGTCAAAAAACGAATAGCGCAGGCTGTCGGCGTCGGCATACCACTGCCCCGGCCCCTTGTTGGCAGCCAGCGTCGCTGCCCATACCGCATCGGTGCAGTCGCGCCGGTGCATCGAGAGGTCGAATCCGTTGCCGAAGAATAATTCAGACCATTCCCACCAGGTGCCGAGCTTCTTCACCCCGCGCAACAGATCGTAGCGGTCGATCAGTGCAGGGGCCATGTCCGACGTCACCGACCCGAACACCAGGCCGGTCTTCACGACGCGGTTCAGTTCGCGCACCGCCCGCCGGACCTGCTTTTCGGCGACATGACACAGACTGGTCTCGAACACGAAATCAAACTCGCCGTCCTTGAACGGCATGTCGACGATCGAGCCGAGCTTGTTGAACTTCTTCAGCGCCTTCGGCGTCTTGGCGTGGATCGCCCGATTGCTCTCGATACCCCAGGCATCGATGCCGCGCTCGCGCAGCGCGCCAACCAACTCCCCGCTGGCGGAGCCGGCGACCAGGAGCTTGTAGCCCTTGGCCCTGCTCCAGACGATCCTGATCAGTTCCGTCAGATAGGCCGGATCGGTAAACTGGCTCCAGACTTCGCTGTAGGGGCCAAGCCCACGGTAATTCTTGAAATAGCTGCGGTCGATCTTGTCGGGCGATACCTCGCCCTGTTGCGCACGCGCGCGGCGCAACCGCATCATCTCGGTCAGAATGATGTCGGTGGCGGCGTCGGAGGAATCGAGCAGTCCGTTCAGCGTCGAATCGAAAAGATAGTCGCCGACCACCACAATTCCCGGATGCTGCTTCGGCTCCGGGCGATGGTTGGTCATGACGTCGCGCACCGGCAGGCCGCCGGGCAGCGCGTTCACCGACGATAGCCAGCGGTGAATCTTGCCTTCCAGGAAATGATCGCGGGCGTTGCCGAACGAAGCCGGCAGCGACTTGATGGCGGCATCGATCAGCTCCTGATCGCTGAGATTGGCAAATGCCAGCGCATCCGAGCCCGCGATCAGCCAATTCAGCACGCCGTGCCTGCCGACGTCGTGGCGAGCGCCTTCGTTGTAGACGCAGCAGCCGCCGAACGCTTCTGACATGAACCAGGCGCCCGAGATCTTGTCGCCCCAGAACGGTTCGTCGAACAGGATCGACACCCGCAAGTAATGCGCCGGACGGTCGAAATAGGCGACGTGCTTGACCATCGACTTGCGCAATTCCTCGCCGTCCCAGCCCATGGTGGCGAGCCAGGAATGCGGCAGACACATCAAGACCAGATCGAAATCCCGTGTCTCGGGCCCCTTCCCGTTCATCATGTTAAGCTGATAGCGGCCGGCAGCGGTTTTTCCGACCTTGAGCACGCGGTGATTGAGCTGGATGTCAGCATCGACTTCCGAGCGCAGGCATTCGATCAACTGCTCATTGCCGTTCTGGATCGAGTACAGGCCGATATAGCCGTCGATATCCATCACGAAGTTCTTCAGCGCATTCAGGCCATTGGTGTTGTGGGCTTCGGTTGCGATATCCGAGCGCGCCATCACCTTGAAGAAGCGTTTGGCCGTGGGATCGTCGACTTCCTTGTCGAGCACTTCCTCGCAGGTCATGTAGGCCCAGGGATGCTCGTTATCGTGGGCGCCGACGCCCTCGTAATATTCGATCGGCGACACCAAGTCGGCGCAGCGCTTGCGGAACGCCTCGATCGCAGCCGCGGTCTTCTCACCATACTTGCGGCGCATGCCCGGCACGTCGTTGAGCAGCACGCCGTCGAGGTGCACCTGCTCGGCGTCCATCGGTATGGTCTGCAACCCGAAATGCTGGATCAGTTCCCGTAAGGGGTCTGGACCAGTCATCGAATAATCGTAGATTTCGGCGACGCCTGCCTCATACATCGCCGGCGCGGAATCGAATTTGCGCGAGACGATCTTGCCGCCGACGCGGTCGGACGCCTCGTAAATCGTGACGCGGCAGAGATCGCCAAGCTTTTTCTTCAAGTACCAGGCGCTCATCAAGCCGCCTGGGCCGCCCCCTACAATTGCAAGATCCAACATGTCTTTCCGTCGCCCTCCGGCTCCCCCTGCCTTTAGTAAAGCAGCCGGTCTAAACCGCTAGCAAAAGCCCTTTTCACCCTGAAGGGAAGATGAACAAAGCACGCCCTCGCAACGCAGCAATGAAAGAAAGCAGCAAGAAGGCCGGCTTGCGCCGACCTTTTGTCTTCGCACCGTATTCTTGCGGGCGCCCCATTCTGGCAGCGGCCTGGTCGGCCATCTCGACTCCAGTGCTACGCGGCAAGGTTGTCTATCCGCCACGGAACGCCTTTCCGGCGAGCAGGCTGACAAGCTCCTGCTGGCGTGACAAGCCGGTCTTCGATAGCACGGCCTTGAGCTGGCTGCGCACCGTCTCCCGATTGACGCCGGTTGCGTCCGCAAGCGCATCGATTGTGACAGTCTGGCCGATGCCCCGCGCCACGCGCGCCTCCGCCGGCGTCAGGTCGAACAAGCCTTGCAGGACTTCCGCCGTCGGCACCACAGCGCGATCGACCGGCGTCACCACCAGCAGTGCGGTGGCCTGGGTGAAGATATCGCGCGCATCGCCGCGCACGGGGATGACATGCAATACCATCGGCACGCGGTCTGCCGTCGCAGCGATCGGTATCGATTTGACGGTTCGGCCGCCGGCAAGAGACCGCGGACCGAGCGCTTCCGCAAGCAGCGCGTCCGCCGTGACATCCGTCATCGTGACGCGCTCGATACGATCCTGAAACAGCGAAGGGACCAGCGCTTCGAACAAACCGTTTGCGGCGAACACCCGGCCGCGCCCGTGCAACACCGCGCCCGGCAGCCCCAACACCTGCAACGCATCAGCCTGCGCTCGGGCGCGCTCGAAGCCGATGCGGTTTGCCGCAAGCGAAGCCCGGGCCAGATGCGGCCGCAGCCCATCCAACAGATTGACGACGTCTCGAGGCACCGGACCGTGATCCTGATGCCGCGGCATCACGATCGCGATTGAATCGCCGCTCGGCATCGGAATGATCGTCCCGGCGCGGTAGCCAAGGCCGTGCTTGCGGTAAAAATTGCAATAGACGTCGTTGGTCGCAATCTCCTCCTCCGAGAGGAGGTCATAGTCAGTGACGAAGCCTGCATGATTGAGGGCAATGGCGCGCGGCAGATTTGGATCGCGTTCGCTCCATCCGTCTCTCAAGAAGACCGGCATGAGCTGGTCATATTCGGCGGAATTGACCGCGCTGGTGTAGCCGTCGCGCACGCCGAACAGAAAGCCGCCGTTGCCGCCGATCGCGGCACTGAGTTCGCCGAGCACAGCCGGCCAAAGCGACGGAATGAGCCCCGCCTCGTAAATGCGGTCGATCAGGGGTTCAAAATGAGCCGAATCGCTCATGGGGAATTGCGAACATTACCGTTATGGCAGGAGGCCATTTCCTGACTTGATAGCAGCGGTCACCCATCCGGGTGAAGCAATATCCTCATTCGCAAAAAGAAAAAGCCGGCTTCGCAGCCGGCTTTTCAGTTGATTGGCGTGGAACCCTTACTCCGCTGGCGGCAGCGCCAGCGGTTCGGCTTCCGGAGCGGTCGGCACGATGGCCGACTGCTTCTCGCGTTCGTCCAGGATCAGCTTGTCGCGCTTGACGGCGACTTCCCGGATCTTGGCCATCGAGGCGCCGGTGCCCGCCGGGATCAGCCGGCCGACAATGACGTTTTCCTTGAGTCCTTCCAGCGGATCCACCTTGCCATTGACGGCGGCTTCGGTGAGCACGCGGGTGGTCTCCTGGAACGAGGCCGCCGAGAAGAACGAGCGGGTCTGCAGGCTCGCCTTGGTGATGCCGAGCAGAACCGGCGTTCCCGTGGCAGGCTTCTTGCCCTCTTCCTTTGCCTTCAGGTTGAGCGCGTCGAACTCGATCTTGTCGACCTGCTCACCGGAGATCATGTCAGTGTCGCCCTGGTCGGTGACCTCGACCTTCTGCAGCATCTGACGGACAATCACTTCGATGTGCTTGTCGTTGATGAGCACGCCCTGCAGGCGGTAGACCTCCTGGATTTCGTTGACCAGATAGGCAGCGAGTTCCTCGATGCCCTTGATCGCCAGGATGTCGTGCGGCGCCGGATTGCCTTCGACGATGAAATCGCCCTTTTCGACGATGTCGCCGTCCTGCAGATGGATGTGCTTGCCCTTCGGGATCAGGTACTCGCGCGGCTCCTCGGTCTTGTCCAACGGCTCGATCGCGATGCGCCGCTTGTTCTTGTAGTCGCGGCCGAAACGAATCGTGCCGGCGATTTCCGCAATGATCGCCGCATCCTTCGGCTTGCGGGCCTCGAACAGTTCGGCCACCCGCGGCAGACCGCCGGTGATGTCGCGGGTCTTGGCGCTTTCGGTCGAGATACGCGCCAGGATGTCGCCGGCCTTGACCTTTGCGCCGACATCGACCGACAGAATGGCGTCGACCGACAGCATGTAGCGGGCATCGCCGCCACGGGCGAGCTTGAGCACCTTGCCGTCCTTGCCCTTGACCACGATGGCCGGACGCAGATCCGCCCCGCCCCGCGACGCACGCCAGTCGATGACGACGCGTTTGGCGATACCGGTGGATTCGTCGAGCGTTTCCGAGATCGACTGACCCTCGACCAGGTCCTCGAACCCGATGGTGCCCTCGACTTCGGTGAGAACCGGACGTGAGTACGGGTCCCATTCCGCGATGCGCTGGCCGCGCTTGACCATGTCGCCCTCGTCGACGTGCATGCGCGCGCCGTACTGAATGCGGTGGGTCGCACGCTCGGTTCCGTCGGCATCGACGATCGCAACGACCATGTTGCGAACCATCGCGATCAAGTGACCCTCGCTGTTTCGGGCGATGGACTTGTTCTTGATGGTGACCTTGCCCTCGAAGTTCGATTCGACGAACGACTGCTCGTTGATCTGCGCCGCGCCGCCGATGTGGAACGTGCGCATCGTGAGCTGCGTGCCGGGTTCGCCGATCGACTGGGCGGCGATAACGCCGACCGCCTCGCCGTGGTTGACCGGCGTGCCGCGGGCCAGATCGCGGCCGTAGCACTTGCCGCAGATGCCGTTGACGAGTTCGCAGGTCAGCGCCGAGCGAATCTTCACTTCCTGGATGCCGGCCTGCTGGATGGCGTCGACATGCGTCTCCTCCATCAGCGTGCCGCGCTTGACCACGACCTTGTTGGTCGCGGGATCGCGCAGATCCTCGCCCGCGGTGCGGCCGAGAATACGCGAGGCCAGCGAAGCGACCACCGTGCCGGCATCGACGATGGCGCGCATCTTGATGCCGAGCTTGGTGCCGCAATCGTCCTGCGTGATGATGCAGTCCTGCGCCACGTCGACCAGGCGGCGGGTCAGGTAACCGGAGTTCGCGGTCTTCAGCGCGGTGTCCGCGAGACCCTTGCGGGCACCGTGGGTCGAGTTGAAATATTCGAGCACCGACAGACCTTCCTTGAAGTTGGAAATGATCGGCGTCTCGATGATCTCACCCGACGGCTTCGCCATCAGGCCGCGCATACCGGCGAGCTGACGCATCTGGGCCGGCGAACCGCGCGCGCCCGAATGCGCCATCATGTAGATCGAGTTGATGTCGGCGTCGGCGCCCTTCGGCGTCTTCTTGGTCGAGGAGATTTCCTTCATCATCTCCTTGGCGATTTCTTCGGTCGCCTTCGACCAGGCGTCGACCACCTTGTTGTACTTCTCGCCATGGGTGATCAGGCCGTCGTTGTACTGCTGCTCGAAATCCTTCGCCAGCGTACGCGTGGTGTCGACGATCTTCCACTTGCTGTGCGGCACCACCATGTCATCCTTGCCGAACGAGATGCCGGCCTTGAACGCATTGTAGAAGCCGAGCGCCATGATGCGGTCGCAGAAGATCACGGTCTCCTTCTGACCGCAGTGGCGGTAGACCTGATCGATCACGCCGGAGATTTCGCGCTTGGTCATCAGCTTGTTGATGATGTCGTACGAAATCCGCGGGTTCTTCGGCAGCACGTTGCCGAGCATGACGCGGCCCGCGGTGGTTTCGATCCAGCGCTTGGTCGCCTTGCCGCTCTCGTCGGTGCCGTCCCACCGGTACTTGATCTTGGTGTGGAGGTGGATGACCTTCGAATGCAGGGCGTGCTCGAGCTCGGCCATGTCGCCGAAGATCTTGCCCTCGCCGGGCAGGCCTTCACGCATGATCGAGAGATAATAGAGGCCGAGCACGATGTCCTGCGACGGCACGATGATCGGCTGACCGTTCGCCGGATGCAGGATGTTGTTGGTCGACATCATCAGGACGCGCGCTTCCAACTGCGCTTCCAGCGACAGCGGAACGTGCACGGCCATCTGGTCGCCGTCGAAGTCGGCGTTGAACGCCGCGCAAACCAGCGGATGGAGCTGAATCGCCTTGCCTTCGATCAACACCGGCTCGAACGCCTGGATGCCGAGGCGGTGCAGCGTCGGCGCGCGGTTGAGCAGCACCGGATGCTCGCGGATCACCTCGTCGAGGATATCCCAGACCTCGGGACGCTCCTTTTCGACCAGCTTCTTCGCCTGCTTCACGGTGGTGGACAGGCCCTTGGCGTCGAGCCGCGAATAGATGAACGGCTTGAACAGTTCGAGCGCCATCTTCTTCGGCAGGCCGCACTGATGCAGCCGCAGCTCGGGACCAACCACGATCACCGAACGGCCCGAATAGTCGACGCGCTTGCCGAGCAGGTTCTGCCGGAAACGGCCCTGCTTGCCCTTGAGCATGTCGGCCAGCGACTTCAGCGGGCGCTTGTTGGCGCCGGTGATGACGCGGCCGCGGCGGCCGTTGTCGAACAGCGCGTCGACGGCCTCCTGCAGCATGCGCTTTTCATTGCGGATGATGATGTCGGGCGCGCGCAGCTCCATCAGCCGCTTCAAGCGGTTGTTGCGGTTGATGACGCGGCGGTAGAGGTCGTTGAGGTCCGAGGTCGCGAAGCGGCCGCCGTCGAGCGGCACCAGCGGACGCAGGTCCGGCGGGATCACCGGCACCACGGTCAGGATCATCCACTCCGGCTTGTTGCCGGAATAGCGGAACGCTTCGACGATCTTCAGGCGCTTGGCGAGCTTCTTGTGCTTGATGTCGGATTCGGTCTCCTGCATCTCCGCGCGCAGGGACTGCTCGAGCTTTTCGAGCTCAAGACCCTTCAACAGCTCGCGAATCGCTTCCGCGCCGATCATGGCGGTGAACGAATCCTGGCCGTATTCGTCCTGCGCCTTCAGGTACTCGTCTTCCGACAAGAGCTGACGGTCCTTGAGCGCGGTCAGGCCCGGCTCCAGCACGACGTAGTATTCGAAGTACAGGATCCGCTCGAGATCCTTCAGCGTCATGTCGAGCAGAAGGCCGATGCGGGACGGCAGCGACTTCAGGAACCAGATGTGGGCAACAGGCGCCGCCAGTTCGATATGACCCATGCGCTCGCGCCGGACGCGCGACAGCGTCACTTCGACCGAGCACTTTTCGCAGATGATGCCCTTGTACTTCATCCGCTTGTACTTGCCGCACAAGCACTCGTAATCCTTGATCGGCCCGAAGATGCGGGCGCAGAACAGGCCGTCGCGCTCCGGCTTGAAGGTCCGGTAGTTGATGGTCTCCGGCTTTTTGATCTCGCCGTAGGACCAGGACAGAATCTTCTCCGGGGACGCAATCGAGATCCGGATCTGGTCGAAGACCTGGGCCGGGGTCGTCGGATTGAAGAGATTCATAATTTCTTGGTTCATCGTCTTCTCCTCGCGTGCCGGTCGTCACCGGCAGCAAATTCGAAACTCTTATTTGGTGCGCGCCCCGCTCAACGTCCGAGAGGAGCGCGAATGCCCGGCCCTTTTGCGCGAAGGCTTGCCTCGCGCTTTGGGCCGGACATGGAATCTCAAGCGTTACTCAGCCGCCTCGGACGTCGGCGCCGGTCCCATCTTGGAATTGTGCAGGTCGACGTTGAGGCCGAGCGAGCGCATTTCCTTGACCAGCACGTTGAACGATTCCGGAATACCCGCCTCGAACGTGTCGTCGCCGCGCACGATCGCCTCGTAAACCTTGGTACGGCCGGCAACGTCGTCCGACTTCACGGTCAGCATTTCCTGCAGCGTGTAGGCCGCGCCGTAGGCTTCCAGCGCCCACACCTCCATTTCGCCGAAACGCTGGCCGCCGAACTGCGCCTTGCCGCCCAGCGGCTGCTGGGTGACGAGCGAGTACGGACCGATCGAACGCGCGTGGATCTTGTCGTCGACCAGATGGTGCAGCTTGAGCATGTAGATGTAGCCTACCGTCACCTTGCGATCGAAGGCGTCTCCGGTGCGGCCGTCATAGACGGTCGACTGGCCGGAGGCGTCGAAGCCCGCGAGCTTCAGCATCTCCTCGATGTCGGCTTCCTTGGCGCCGTCGAACACCGGCGTCGCGATCGGCACGCCGTGGCTCAGATTGCGGCCCAGCTCCATCAGCTCGTTGTCGTTCAGCGTCTTGATGGTTTCATCGTCGCCATAGATCTTCTTCAGGGTCTCGCGCAGCGGCTTGAGATCCTGCTTCTGATAATAGCCGTCGATGGTCTGGCCGATGCGCTTGCCGAGGCCGGCGCAGGCCCAACCGAGATGCGTCTCCAGAATCTGGCCGACGTTCATGCGCGAGGGCACGCCGAGCGGATTGAGCACGATATCCGCGTGCGTACCGTCCTCGAGGAACGGCATGTCCTCGATCGGAACGATCTTGGACACCACGCCCTTGTTGCCGTGGCGGCCGGCCATCTTGTCGCCGGGCTGGATCTTGCGCTTCACCGCGACGAAGACCTTGACCATCTTCATCACGCCGGGCGGCAACTCGTCGCCACGCTGCAGCTTTTCGACCTTGTCGAGGAAGCGCTGTTCAAGGCCCTTCTTCGATTCGTCGTACTGCTTCCGCATCGCCTCGATTTCGGCCATCAGCTTATCGTTCGGTGACGCAAACATCCACCACTGCGACTTCGGATACTCCTCGAGCACGGCGCGCGTGATCTTGGTGTCCTTCTTGAAGCCCTTCGGACCCGCGATGCCCTGGCGGTTTTCCAGTAGCTCGGCGAGGCGGCCGTAGACGTTACGGTCAAGGATCGCCTGCTCGTCGTCGCGGTCCTTGGCCAGACGCTCGATCTCTTCCCGCTCGATCGCCAGCGCGCGCTCGTCCTTGTCGACGCCGTGGCGGTTGAACACACGCACTTCCACGATCGTGCCCTGCACGCCCGGAGGCACGCGCAGCGAGGTGTCGCGGACGTCGGAAGCCTTTTCGCCGAAGATGGCGCGCAAAAGCTTTTCTTCCGGCGTCATCGGGCTTTCGCCCTTCGGCGTGATCTTGCCGACCAGGATGTCGCCGGCACGGACTTCGGCGCCGATATAGACGATGCCGGCTTCGTCAAGGTTCTTCAGCGCTTCTTCCGAAACGTTCGGAATGTCGCGGGTGATTTCCTCAGGTCCGAGCTTGGTGTCGCGGGCCATCACCTCGAACTCCTCGATGTGGATCGAGGTGAAGACGTCGTCCTTCACGATCCGCTCGGAGAGCAGGATCGAGTCTTCGAAGTTGTAGCCATTCCACGGCATGAACGCGACCAGCACGTTGCGGCCGAGCGCGAGCTCGCCGAGATCGGTCGAGGGACCGTCGGCGATGATGTCGCCCTTCTTGACGATGTCGCCGACCTTCACCAGCGGACGCTGGTTGATGCAGGTCGACTGGTTGGAGCGCTGGTACTTCATCAGCCGATAGATATCGACGCCCGACTTGGTCGGATCGAGATCTTCGGTGGCGCGGATGACGACGCGGGTGGCGTCGATCTGGTCGATCACGCCGGAACGGCGGGCTGCGATCGCGGCACCGGAGTCACGGGCGACCACGCCTTCCATGCCGGTACCGACGAACGGCGCCTCGGCGCGAACCAGCGGCACCGCCTGGCGCTGCATGTTCGAGCCCATCAGCGCGCGGTTGGCGTCGTCGTTCTCGAGGAACGGGATCAGCGCCGCGGCAACAGAGACGAGCTGCTTCGGCGACACGTCCATATAGTCGACCTTGTCCGGCGTGATCGGCAGCACTTCGCCGGCGTGACGGCAGACGATCAGGTCTTCGGTGAAACGGCCCTTGGCATCGAGCGGCACGTTGGCCTGCGCCACGCGATAACGGCCCTCCTCCATCGCCGAGAGATACACGACCTCGTCGGTGACGCGGCCGTCCTTCACTTTGCGGTAGGGCGTTTCGACGAAGCCATACTTGTTGACGCGCGCGAACGTCGCCAGCGAGTTGATCAGGCCGATGTTCGGACCTTCCGGCGTCTCGATCGGGCAGATGCGGCCGTAATGCGTCGGATGCACGTCGCGCACCTCGAAGCCGGCGCGCTCGCGGGTCAGACCGCCCGGTCCAAGCGCCGAGAGGCGGCGCTTGTGGGTGATCTCCGACAGCGGGTTGGTCTGGTCCATGAACTGCGAGAGCTGGGACGAGCCGAAGAACTCGCGCACCGCGGCAGCCGCCGGCTTGGCGTTGATCAGATCCTGCGGCATCACGGTGTCGATATCGACGCTCGACATGCGCTCCTTGATCGCGCGCTCCATGCGCAGGAGACCGATGCGATACTGGTTCTCCATCAGCTCGCCGACCGAACGCACCCGGCGGTTGCCGAGGTGGTCGATGTCGTCGATCTCGCCCTTGCCGTCGCGCAGGTCGACCAGCGTCTTGATGACGGCCAGGATGTCTTCCTTGCGCAGCGTGCGGTGGGTGTCGGGCGCATCGAGTTCGAGGCGCATGTTCATCTTGACGCGGCCGACCGCGGAGAGGTCGTAACGCTCGGGATCGAAGAACAGCGACTGGAACATGGTCTGGGCCGAATCGATCGTCGGCGGCTCGCCCGGGCGCATCACGCGGTAGATGTCGAACAGCGCGTCTTCACGCGTCATGTTCTTGTCGGCATGCAGGGTGTTGCGGATGTAGGCGCCGACATTGACGTGGTCGATGTCGAGCAGCGGCAGCTCCTTGTAGCCCTGCTCGTTCAATGCCTTCAGCGACTTCTCGGTGAGTTCCTCGCCGGCCTCGGCGTAGATTTCACCGGTCTTCGGGTTGACGAGATCCTCGGCGAGATAGTTGCCGATCAGCTCTTCATCCGACAGACGCAGGGCTTTTAGGCCCTTTTCCTGCAACTGGCGCGCCGCGCGCACGGTCAGCTTCTTGCCGGCCTCGAGCACCACCTTGCCGGTGTCGGCGTCGATCAGGTCGTTGATGGTCGAGTAGCCGCGGAAACGGGCGGCGTCGAACGGCACGCGCCAGCCGTCCTTGGCGCGCTTGAAATTGATCTTCTTGTAGAAGGTGGACAGAATCGTCTCGCCGTCGAGACCGAGCGCGTACATCAGCGAGGTGACGGGGATCTTGCGGCGGCGGTCGATGCGCGCGAACACGATGTCCTTGGCGTCGAACTCGATGTCGAGCCAGGAACCGCGATACGGAATCACGCGCGCAGCAAACAACAGCTTGCCGGACGAATGGGTCTTGCCCTTGTCGTGGTCGAAGAACACGCCGGGCGACCGGTGCATCTGCGAGACGATGACGCGCTCGGTGCCGTTGACGACGAAGGTGCCGTTCATGGTCATGAGCGGGATGTCGCCCATGTAGACGTCCTGCTCCTTGATGTCCTTGACCGACTTGGCGCCGGTTTCCTCGTCGATATCGAACACGATCAGGCGCAGCGTCACCTTCAGCGGCGCAGCATAGGTCATGCCGCGCTGGCGGCACTCGTCGACGTCGTATTTCGGCGGCTCGAACTCGTAGCGGACGAATTCCAGCATCGATGTGCCGGAGAAATCCGAGATCGGGAACACCGAGCGGAACACCGCCTGCAGGCCCTCGTCCAGCCGGCCGCCCGGAGGTTCATCGACCATCAGGAACTGGTCGTAGGACGCCTTCTGAACCTCGATCAGGTTCGGCATCTCGGCGACTTCCTTGATGTGTCCGAAGAACTTGCGGACCCGTTTGCGACCGGTGAATGTCTGCTGCGCCATTGTGGCCTCTCATTTTCGTCGCCTTAGTAGGCGAACCTTCCGAAGCGCGACTGCCATCGCCCCCGGGTTGAATTGTCGAATCGCTCAAAAGGAACAAAGCCCACTTTCAGGAATTAAATCCTGAACCCGCACTTTAGACCTTCAAAACGCAAAACGACGCGCGGGCGCATGACTGCACCCGCCCGTCATAACTGGTGGTTTCACGGACTGAAAAAGCCCGAAATCTGACTGTCTCCCAACGCGTTAGGCCGGGAACCCTGCCGTCCCCGCCACCTTACCGCGCTTTCCTGCTGCCGACCCGATATGGGGCGGCGATCGTGGAGATTCGAGGGGTAACCCCGCGAATCCCCACACTTTTTTGTGTACGCCGTGCTCCGGACTACCCCACAGCACAAACTTTGCAAGCTCCGGCCATCCACGCCGCTGGCAGGAGATCCCGGGGCGCGCTGACGCTCGCCCGGGATTTCGCTGAAGTAACCTGCGTTATTTCAGCTCAACCTTGGCGCCAGCCTTTTCGAGCTGGGCCTTGAGTTTGTCGGCCTCGTCCTTGTTCACGCCTTCCTTGACCGGCTTGGGCGCGCCTTCGACGAGGTCCTTGGCTTCTTTGAGGCCCAGGCCGGTGATGGCGCGGACTTCCTTGATGACTTCGATCTTCTTTTCGCCGGCGGAAGCGAGAACGACGGTGAAGTCGGTCTTTTCTTCGACGGGAGCAGCAGCGGCGCCGCCACCCGCGGGACCGGCAACCGCCACCGCGGCAGCGGCGGAAACGCCCCACTTTTCTTCGAGGAGCTTCGCGAGCTCGGCAGCTTCGAGCACCGTGAGGCTCGATAGGTCGTCGACGATTTTCTGTAGGTCAGCCATTGATCAGTTCCTTAAAGGTTTGGTTCGAACCAGATTTGATTGCGAAGGGTCAGGCCGCTTCACTCTTTGAGGCATAGGCCTGGACGACGCGCGCGAGCTTGGCCGCGGGCGCAGTGGAGAGCTGAGCGATCTTGGTCGCCGGCGCCACCAGGAGGCCGACAAGCTTGCCGCGCAGTTCGTCCAGCGACGGCAAGGAGGCAAGTGCCTTCACGCCGTTCACATCCAGGACGGTTTTACCCATCGAGCCGCCGAGAATGACGAACTGCTCGTTCGTCTTGGCGAACTCCATGGCAACCTTCGGCGCCGCTACCGGATCGTTTGAAGTCGCGATCACGGTCGGCCCCTTCAAGAGGGAGCCAATGGCAACGACGTCCGTGCCTTCAAGAGCAATTTTGGCGAGACGGTTCTTCGAGACCTTCACCGACGCGCCCGCCTGCTTCATCTGCGTACGCAGCTTCTGCATCTGGGCCACGGTGAGGCCGGAATAATGGGCGACGACTGCAACGCTGGTGGTCTTGAAGACCTCGTTCAGCGCCTCAACCGCGTCCTTTTTTGCCGCTCTTTCCACAGCAAGCTCTCTCCGGTTGGCGGCCTTCGCTTAAGAGCGAGACCGCCGGGTTGCACCCATCGTCTCGCCCAAAACCTGACCTCTAGACACCAGTCTCAAGGACACGCCGGGCAGACGATATTTGAAAAGCCTGCCCTCCCGAACCAGATGGCGCGGGGTGTCGAGGTTCGAACCAAATCAGCCATAGCGCCGCGCACGGCGACGCTAAAGCGAAATCCGGTCTTCACCCGTCTATGCAGGCTATAAGATTAAGCCGTTGAGAAACTTGCGTTTCTTCGCGGGCGCCTGCAGTCTCGGACAGGATCGGGGCCATTCGGCAAGCGAAGGACCCCTGCCGCATTCCACGAAACGATGAGTTTTCGTTCCTTTCGAGCAATCCATGCGGATGTCCTGAAAGGAATGATCTCCTACCGTAACGGGTTTTCGGAATGCGCACACAGACGTGCCAGCTACGGCCAGCACGCCTGGAAGCTGTTGTTTAACGACTCTTGCCCGGCTTGCCAAGAGCAAAATTCACACCAGTTCACGGACCGGCCGGACACACAATTTTCGTTCCGGATATCGAAATTTTTTGACGGTTCCGTCACACCGGCGACGCCCGCCTCGTCTTGGCCGCAGGAGGTTCTGATGCGGCGTCAGTTGGCAGCCATTCTTGCGATACCCATGCTTCTGAACGGGCTGGCCATGCTCGTGGCCGGACCGCTCTGGTACGAAACCGTGCCCGGCGTGCCGGACACCGGCCCGTTTAACCCACATTTCGTTCAGGACATTGGTGCGGCGTTCCTCGTGGCCGGTCTGGCGCTGGCCGCGCGGGCATGGCGCCCGCGCTATTGGCCGGCGGCCGTGGCGGGCGCCGGCTTCCTCGCCGCGCACGGTCTGATCCATCTGGTGCTGATCGTTAGCGGGCACGCCCATCACGCCGCGTTCGATCTTCTTGCCGTGGTCCTGCCCTCCGCACTCGCCCTCTATTCCGCCTTCCCCAACCAAGGAGAACAACATGCGTAGTTGGATCGCCCGCCGCAGTTTGCGCGTATTCGGCAAACGCTATGGCTACGACGTCAGCTATCTCGAAATGATGCTGAACGAATCGCCTGCCGCCTTTTTCAAGTTCGCGCCCATCATGAAGACGGCCGCGCACCGCGCGGCGGTCCCGACTGATGCCAGCTTCGCCGCCAAGATCGTCGGCGCGCTGGCGGAAGATTGCGGCCCCTGCACGCAACTGGTCGTCGACATGGCGCTGGAGGCGGGCATGGCCAAGGACCAGATCGAGGCGGTTCTTCGCCGCGATCCGCGCGCGATGAATGACGCGACGATGCTCGGGTTCCGCTTTGCCGATGCCGTGGTGCGCCGCTCGACCGATGACGACGAATTTCGCGACGCCGTCCGCGCCCAATGGGGCCCTAAAGGCGTGATAGACCTGACGCTGGCGCTGCAGCTGGGCCGCATGTTCCCGATGGTGAAAGCCGGGCTCGGCTATGCCAAGGAGTGCCGCCGCGTTTCGGTGAATGGGCACGATGTCGATGTCGTCAAACAGGCCGCATGACGGCGACCCGCTGGCGCCCCATCGCGGGCGCCTGCTCGGGCTCGCCTATCGCATGCTCGGCAGCCGGAGCGACGCCGAAGACGTCGTGCAGGACGCCTATCTCCGCTTTGCCGGCGCCCGGGATGTCAGCAACGCGGAAGCGTTTCTCGTCACGGTCGTGACCCGGCTCTGTCTCGATCGCCTGAAGAGCGCGAAGGCGCAGCGGGAGATCTATATCGGGCCCTGGCTTCCGGAGCCGGTGTGCGACGCGGAAAGCCTGTCGGCCGAAGCCGCCACCGAACTGGCCGACGATCTATCGTTCGCCTTGTTGCTGGCGTTGGACCGGCTTTCTCCGATGGAGCGCGCGGCCTTCCTGCTTCACGATGTGTTCGACACGCCGTTTTCCGAGATCGCCGCGATGCTTGACCACAGCGAGGCCGCCTGCCGTCAACTTGCCTCGCGCGCGCGCCGAGCGGTGCGCGACAACCGCCCGCTACCCGCGGCCGCGCCGGACAATCACGCGCGCCTCCTGCACGCTTTCAGCGAAGCGGTCGCCAGCGGCGATGTCAGCCGGTTGGCCGAATTGCTGCGCGAGGATGCGGTTGCGATCACCGATGGCGGCGGCCGTAAATTCGCGGCGCGCAATCCAATTGTTGGGAAAGACAAGGTCGCCCGCTTCTTCGTTGGCATTGCCGGCAAAACCGCCGGCCAGGACGTCCGTATCGAGCAGGCTGTCATCAACGGCGCCATTGGCGCCCTACTCTACCTGGATGGCGAACTCGACCTTATTTTGAGCATGGCGATCGATGGCGAGAAAATCGCTGCGATCTACGTCGTCCGCAATCCCGACAAGCTGCGCCACATCCCACCTGCCGGGATACACTGAGCCCGTCAGCCAAGCGGCACCTTGTACGGCAGCGGGTTGCCGGCGAAGAACGCGTCGAGATTGGCGAGTGCGCAGTTCTGCATGGCCACATGCGACTCCAGCGTATGGCCGCCGATGTGCGGAGAGAGCACGACATTGGGCAGCGCCGTCAGCACGTCCGGCGCATGCGGCTCCTTCGCGTAGACGTCGAGGCCCGCGCCGGCGATGGTCTGATCGGTCAGCGCCGCGATAAGCGCAGGCTGGTCGATCACCGAGCCGCGCGAAATGTTGACGACGTAACCGTCCTTGCCGAGCTTGCGCAGAATATTGGCATCGACGACGTGATGGGTATCGGCGCCCGCCCGCACCGCGATCATCAGGACACTGCACCATTCGGCCAGCGCATCCAGGCTCGGAAAATACCTATACGGCACATCGTGCTGCCGGCGGCTGAAATAGCCGACCTCGGTTTCGAACGCGGCCACCCGCGCCGCGATCTTGCGGCCGATCTCGCCCATGCCGTAGACGCCGATTTTGCGGCCGAGCATGCCCGCCTGCGGGCGCATCATCGGCGATGGTTTTGCCGCCGCCCAACTGCCGCCCCGCACATAATCGTCGGCCGCGAGCAGCCGTCGCGTGGCCGCCAGCATCAGCGTGACCGCGATATCCGCGACCGACGCCGCGTTGGCGCCTGGGCTATGGCCGACGGCGATCTTCCGTTTCGCCGCCGCCGCCAGATCGACGCCGTCATAGCCGGTGCCGTAGCAGATGATCGCGCCTAGTTTCGGCAACATGTCCATCGCGTCGCCTCGCAGCGGCGTGCCGCCCGCCGTGATCAGCGCTCTGATGTCTGCGAGTTGCTCGGCGGAGAACACCTCATTCGGCGCCTTGCCTGCGGCATTCAGCAGTTCAAAGCGTTCGCCAAAGCGCTCCATCTGGGCTTTCGGGAAACGCGAATAGATCAGGACTTTCTCGGGCATTGTTCTTCCTTCTTGCCGAGTCCTTGCCAAGTCCGACGGGGCGACGATTACGCAAAAGCGACATCAAACGCAAAGGGCGGAATCGGTCGCCCGATTCCGCCCCTGCAATTCACTTAAACCGCCACAAACTAGCCGAGCAGCGTGCCCGGCTCGACCTTGACGCCCGGGCCCATGGTGGAGGAGACCGCCACGCGCTGGATGTAGGTGCCCTTGGCGCCGGCGGGCTTTGCCTTTGCCACTGCATCCGCGAGCGCTTTGACGTTCTGCACCAGCTTTTCCTCGGAGAACGACGCCTTGCCGACACCGGCCTGAACGATGCCGGCCTTCTCGACGCGGAATTCGACCGAGCCGCCCTTGGCGCCCTTCACGGCCGACGTGACGTCCATCGTCACGGTGCCGATCTTCGGGTTCGGCATCATGCCGCGCGGGCCGAGCACCTTACCGAGGCGGCCAACCAGCGGCATCATGTCGGGGGTTGCGATGCAACGGTCGAAGTCGATCGTGCCGCCCTGGACCTTCTCGACCAGGTCTTCGGCGCCGACGACGTCAGCACCGGCAGCCTTGGCTTCGTCCGCTTTGGCGCCACGAGCGAACACACCGACGCGCAGCGTGCGGCCGGTGCCGTTCGGCAGGTTGACGACGCCACGAACCATCTGGTCGGCGTGGCGCGGGTCGACGCCGAGATTGATCGCGATCTCGATCGTCTCGTCGAACTTCGACGTGGCGCGTTCCTTGACCATCTTGATGGCATCCGCGAGCGGATAGAGCTTCTCGCGATCGATGCCCTCTCGGACCTTCTTCAAACGTTTTCCGATTGCCATGGTCCGTTACCCCGCAACTTCCAGACCCATCGAACGGGCGGAGCCCTCGACCATCTTCATGGCCGATTCGACTGAGTCGCAATTGAGATCCTTCATCTTCTTCTCGGCGATCTCGCGCACCTGCGCGCGTGTCACCTGGCCCGCCTTGTCGCGGCCCGGAGCTTTCGAGCCGGACTGGATCTTGGCAGCCTGCTTGAGGAAGTAGGACATCGGTGGCGTCTTCATCTCGAAGGTGAAGGAACGGTCCGCATAGATGGTGATGATCACCGGGATCGGGGTGTTCTTTTCTTCCTTCTGCGTCTGCGCGTTGAACGCCTTGCAGAATTCCATGATGTTGAGGCCGCGCTGACCAAGCGCGGGACCGATCGGGGGCGACGGATTGGCCGCACCCGCCGGCACCTGAAGCTTCAGGTATCCGGTCACTTTCTTTGCCATTTACAGCTCCTCATGTTGCTCCGGACAATCCGGAAGCTTCACAGGACCGTGGTGCGGTTCGCATGACGGCTGGCGACCGTCAGTCCCCTTCCACGGCATTACGGAAGCGTTGCCGCTTCCTCTTCTCGTCATGCCCGGGCCTGCCTCGGGAATGACGATGTCGGATCAGACCTTCTCGACCTGACCGAATTCCAGTTCGACGGGCGTGGCGCGGCCGAAGATCGACACCGCGACCTTCACGCGCGAACGCGCCTCGTCAATTTCCTCGACCACGCCGGAGAACGACGCGAACGGACCATCGGCCACGCGGACGTTCTCGCCGATTTCAAATGACACCGTAGCCTTCGGCCGCTCAACACCTTCCTGCACCTGCTGCAGGATGTGCATCGCCTCGGATTCGGAGATCGGCATCGGCTTGTTTTCTGCGCCGAGGAAGCCGGTCACTTTGGGCGTGTTCTTGATAAGATGGAACGCCTCGTCGGTCAGCTTCATCTTCACCAGCACGTAGCCCGGGAAGAACTTGCGCTCGGCATCGATCTTGCGGCCGCGGCGCACCTCGGTGACTTTTTCGGTCGGCACCAGCACCTGGTCGAACAGTTCCTCGAGGCCGCGCTGCTTCGCCTGCTCGCGGATCGATTCCGCCACCTTCTTCTCGAAGTTCGAATAGGCGTGAACAATATACCAGCGCTTGTCCATCGTAAGGGTTCCGGTGCTCATCATTGGACGCCCAGCAGGAATGTGACGACGTAGCGGATGATCAAATCCGACAGGAAGAAAAAAATCGAAGCCAATGCAACCATGACGAAGACCATGATCGTGGTGATCGTCGTCTCGCGGCGCGTCGGCCAGGTGACCTTGGCGGTCTCCGAGCGCACTTCCTGCAGGAATTTGAACGGGCTGAAAGCCATCGTTGGTTACCGCGTCCTTCGTGAGACGGTTGTGATCTAAAGCGAATCCGAACAGCCCTCTAGCGCCCAGCCCTCTCTCGAAGGATGAGCCGCCAAGCGGGCTCGATTGTTCGGGGGAATTCAAAGCCGCGCCGGATATCCGCATCTCAACGGGCCGGCAGCAGGTGGCGGGTATCTACTGCCGCCCGGGCAAAAGGTCAAGGTACGGGGTGCCGCGCCCCCTTGTCGGCTGGCTGGTGGCCGACCGACCGGGGCGGAGCCATTGGTTAACCGCCGGTACCGCGTCGGCTCAAATGCACACAAGGCCGCCATCCCGATTTTAAAAGCTCCTGGATATCCTGCTGGCTCCACTGGGGAGCGAGACGACCTTGGCACTGTTGGGCCAGGACTACGAAAGACCTTCGGGCGAGACCGCATGGACCATTCTCGACGCGGCACATGACCTCGGCGACACCGTCACCGTCGATGCCTGCCGGCGGGTGATCGATGCCGACCTGCGCAGCGACACGCCGCGACCTCGGATATGGCAGTCCTCACCGCATTTTTCGGCTAGCTCCGGGAACGCGGCAGATCTTTCTCGCAAGCCGCTGATTCAACTGCTGTTTTAACCGATATTGGTCGACCGGGACGTCACGTCCGCTTTTTCTCGGGCGGCATCCATTGCATCGTGCCCCGCCTGTTGGACCCGATCAACCAGTTCGGCACCGGCATCCGAGAACTCGGCCTTGAGCGTGTCGGAAGCCTCTCTCACGCTTTGCGATACGGCACCAGCGCGGGTATTTAGATCCGCCTTCAAACTGTCGCTGAGGTCGCCGACCCACTCGTCCTCAAGACCGGACTTCGCCAACGCCCCGGCCACCGTGGCGCCGATCGCCAGACCGACAGCACCGAGGACCAGCGGTTGTCGTTCGAGGAGATCGGAAAGCGAGGTTTGCGCCTGAGCCAGCGTTTCCCTCCGTGGCAGGGCCCTGCCCAGACGGTCCCACATTTCCCGCGCACCGGAGACGCCCTCCTCAAACCGATCGCTTATCGTATCCGCCGCATCCCCCATCGTGTCGGAAGCCGCGCTTCGAGCGTTGCGTACGGTTTCACTAATGCCTCGCGAGGCTTCGTCCTGCATGCGGGACGTTCGATCCCGAGCGGAATTGTAGCTGTTCTCGAATTTGGAAGCGGCGGCCCGTTGACCGCGCGCAACTGTATCGGCAAGCGGCGCGGCAGCGCCCATGACCGAGTTCGCCGCGACCTTCAACTTGTCATTGCCGATAAGTAGCCAAAGCGCGCCGCCTCCGATCAAGGCCGCAGCAAGCGGATTGTCGCGGGCAGCAGCCGTCAGGCCATCTATGAAAGTCCCTTGTGTTCCGCTCATCGCACCATTCCCTTCACGGTATCCTTGTCCTTTTCGAGTTGCCGCAGCGTTTCGCGCGGGGCCAGATTCCGCGCGTCCAGCCGGTTCATGCCGATCGCAAACAGGATCGCCGCAAGCACCGCGGCCACGATCGCGGAGATCAGATACGCGACGGGCTGCGACCATCCTCCCGCGATCAAGGCGGCTGAAAGGGCAAACAGGGCCATGACAACCGCAGGAACGACGAGAATGGCGCCGGCCGCGACTAGGCCAACAGCGACACCGATTTGCTGAACCTTCTCGCCAAGCTCAGCCTTGGCGAGATCGACTTCGTTTTGAAACAGCTTGGCGAATTGCGAAAGGGCATCGCCCAGCAAGTTCGAGATCGTCCGAAGATCCGTTTTGGTGCTCATGATGCCTCCGCTTTGTAGGAGGACGAGGTGGAGGGTGATGGCGTGTACGATGAAGGCGAGTATGATGAGGAAGAGCTTTGCGGTGAAGAGCTCTGATTCCCGGATGCCTTCAGGAAGCGGACCGCGGCGAAACCGGCAAGCACCGAGAGACCGAGAAAAGCCGCAGGCTGCCGCCTCGCAAAATCTGTCGCGCCGTCGACGAGATCGCGGAGACTTCCGTTGCGGATCTTGTCGGCGGCCTCGTCGACATATTCAGCCGCGGAATTGATGCCGCGGGCAGCAAACGGTGCGTCATTCTCGAACGCGCGCGCCGCATTCCTGATATCGCCGGCAAGCCGGCCGATGAAATCCGCGCCCGTACGCTGTTGTTCTCCAGCCTGCTCCTGGAGACGATCGGCAGTTCCTGACGCCACGTCCTTGGCGGCATCCGCCGCTTCCTTGAATTTTTCGCGCGCCATATCCGTCGACGCCTTCAGCGCGTCGCCGGCGCGCTGCTTCATCTCTGCGCCAGCTTCGGTAGCCTGGTCCTTCAAGTCCTGGGGCGACGTCGTCGTATTCTGGTTCTGAGAGGAATTGGTGTTACGGGTGTTGATATCCAAATCGCTCATGGCGGTCTCTTTTCTGCTATGCGGGGTTGCGGGAAGGATCAAATGCCGTCGTCACGACGTCATCGGCCACTTCTTGGAGCCTCTCGGTCACGCCTTCCGTGATCCGACTGGCGTGCTTGCCGAGGTCGGCGTCGGAAACGCTTTTCGCCGCGGCGTCCGCAGCCGATATAACGGCGTCCTTAGCCGCATCGAATCCGGATTGAGCTGCCGTGCCGGCGGCGCGTTTAGCGCTGTCACTCGCTTTACCCATTACGCCGGCCTCGGCCCTGGTACTTGGAAGCGAAGCAGCAAGGATCGCACCAATCGCCACTCCCAGGCCGCCGATCAATGCAGCGTTGTCGCGGATCACCTTGCTTGCCGCTGCGGGTGCTGCGGTCGCCGCGCGGGTGGCGGAGGAGCGAGCGCGCTCCACCTTTTCTTTCGCCATTTCCATAGTGTCATTTGCCATTTCCGAAGCGGCATCCATGCCAGCCCTGACCTTGCCGCTGACGGCATCAGCGGTCTCGGCGGCCCGATCCCTCGTCTCGCTCGCCATCTCGCCCGCGACCTCCCGTGCGTCGCCGGCCGTGGCGGCTGCCTGGCTCTGGGTGGAGGATACCGCCTGACGCAGGCTATCGCCGACCGACTGCGCGCGTGCCGCGGTCTCGTCCATCACTTCCCGGGCTCTTTCGACGGCGGGTGCCGCCGCTTCCGCTGCGCGGTCGCGCACGGTTTTCGAACTCAGGGCGAGGCCCGCGCCGATCATCAAAAGCGGGAGCGGAAAACCGCGGGCCAGCCGCAACGCGGGCACCGCAATCGCGGTGCCCGCGGCAATCGCCTGCATCGGATTTTCCATCGCTTGCTGCCTGAGCGCGCCAAGCCAAGTCTGGGTCTTGTGACTGATGAAACCGGAAACCTCCGCCTTGATGCCATCCGGCGAAACCTTGTAGCGGATGTCTTCTGCAGTGTCGGTGATCTGTTCCCTCAGCCGATCAACGGTCGCCGCAAGCTGCGCGCGGCTTTGCTCGGAGTCCCGTCGTAGCTCCTCTACGGATCGTGTCATGTCGTCACCGCCCTGTTGGAATTTGTTGATTTTGAAGACGAACTCACGCGCTATTGAATTGTTCCTCGCGCTCGTCGCGCGTGGCTGGATGGCGCTCGTCATCGATCGCCTTGGTCAGTTCAGCACCGAACAGGAAAATCTGCGACGCGTAATAGACCCAGAACATGAGGACGATCAGTGCACCCGCCGCGCCATAGGACGAACTCGGCGCCGCGCGACCGAGGTATAAGCCGATTAGCGACTTGCCGACGGTAAACAACATGGCTGTGACAAATGCGCCCAGGACGAGATGGCGCCAGTAGATCGTCGTATCGGGCAGTACCCGGTAGATCGCTGCGAACAACAGCGTGAATATCGCCAGCGATACGACCGTGTTGAGAGCACTCAGGACGACCTGATCAGCAGACCACTGTTCCAGGGCCGATAGCGCGGCGCTGGCAGCCAACGAAACGATCAGCATGAAGCCAAGGGCAGCCACCAGGCCGAGACTAGCGACGCGAGCCTTAATCAACGAGGAGATGGGCTCGTCGACCGGCTTGGCCTTGAAGGTTACGTTCAGTGCCGTGCGCATTTCCCCGAAAACGCCCGATGCCGTTATCAGGACGGTAACGAGCCCGATAACAGTCGCGGTCATCCCCGACGTCGGATCACTTGAGCGCGCGAGGATGGTCTTGATGAATTCGCCGCCCGCCGGCCCGAGCAGTTTGCCGAGTTCCTCGCTTATTGCGGCACGGGCAGCCTCGTGCCCGAACGCCAAGCCTGCGATTGCGACGACGATCAGAAGCACTGGCGCCAGCGAAGTCGCGGCATAAAACGCAATGGAGGCCCCCCTGCTTAAGGCGTCGTTGGCCACAAAGCCCAAAACGGCGGCCTTCAATATCCGCCACAAGGGTGCCATTGCTCTTCCCTCGCCTCCTCGTCGCGCCGCAAGTACGGAGGGCAGGTTTGCTGAACGGCGGGAGTTCTCTAGAGTTTCACGGGTGCGTCATGGCGCACGGAACAATACATGAACAAACGCGTTCGTGGATAAGGAGAATGACAATGACTTCCAAGACGCGCATAGACTCGAACACGGAAAAGGACCCTGACGATTGGGTCTCCGGCGATGAGCCTATGACTGGGGCTCAGGCATCCTATTTGAAGACGCTGTGCGAGCAGGCGCATTGCGCCGAGGCATTCAAGAGCTATGGCCCAAAGTTGGTGACGGCGGGAATCGGAAAGGCGGCATATCGTGGG
>NZ_LLYA01000112.1 GCF_001440415.1 Bradyrhizobium retamae | reverse complement strand
TGGTGACGAAGTAGGGCGAGATGTAGCCGCGGTCGAACTGCATGCCTTCGACGACGTCGAGTTCGGTCTCGAGCGACTTGGCTTCCTCAACCGTGATGACGCCCTCGTTGCCGACCTTCTTCATGGCGTCAGCCAGGAACTTGCCGATCTCGGCGTCGCCGTCGGCGGAGATGGTGCCGACCTGGGCGCGCACTCGAAACTGATCAAGCCAGCCGAAATGCACGCCGTCGACGGCGTGTTCCGGTTGCATTACCGCAACGGAGTAGACGTTGGGGGTGATCTTTGTCGCTCATGAGCAAATTGCTTTCAGGAAATCTACTCCGTCACTCGGGCCAATTCAGCGAAATCCTGGTCCCACATCTTCTGCTCACCGGCGCCGACGAAGTGATCGAATAATTTTCGCTGTTTGCTGCGGTGCATGAGTCCGAATCTGGCACCTTTGAGACATGCCGACAGACTCTGAACTTGTCTGCTTATCGGGTAGACCGGAAGTGCTCGGCCCTCCGTCAGAACGACGCGAACGACCCGTAGCCGGCTTGCCGGTGTAGTTCTGAAAGGAAAATCGCGCGAGACGTCAGCGATTGAATGTCAGAGTCGGGGCCATGGTTGCGGAGCTGTCGGTTTGAACCCCATTGACCAGCACATAGCCGCCGAACAGGATGACGGCCAGCAAGCCATAGACAAGATAGGACCGCCGTCCGGATCTTTGTCCGTTCATTTCACTGCAACCCCTGTTTTGGCGAACCGATGCTCAGCTCTTTCGTCGCCGTCTTCGAGAGTTCGGCTTCGACGCCGGCGGCGCAGGCCCTCGCGAATGAATAGTCCATGCTCGTGGCGGCAACGGTCTTGACGTACTCGCTGATGACGTTGTCCTTATAGGAACCCGCCGCCTTGAACTTGGCGACGGCGCCGTCGGCCGCGGTGAACTGCGCGACGCAGATCGGGACCAGGACAGACATCCGGCCGTTGCTCTCTGCCATGGCGGTCATGGTTTTGGCGGTGCCGCTGGTGACCCAGCCGCCCCACATGAATCCGATCGCCACCGCAGCAACAGCGCCGAACGCGATACCCTGGAGAAAGCGGGTCCGCGCCTCACCTTGCAAAATGTCGGGCATTCTCATGATGGTCTCCTTTGTTGTTGTTTGCGCGCACGAGCGCGTTCGCAGCCGCAGGATGCCGCTTGCATCCGCGCTTAGCAAAAACATCCAGCCTATTGAGATTGCGCCTTCCGATGGCACGCAAGCTGCCGCTACGAGGACGAGCAGCGACTTCGGACGTCACCGCTTCATGGACAGCTTCAAGGCGAACAACGGCCACCCCTATCGCTCGACGGTAGATCTTTGTCGTGATGCTGTACAGCACGTTCTTGCTCTCTAGTCAGAAGGTCGCAGCGCCATCGTCTCTGGAGAGCGATCCCAGGCCGTGATCGCAGCTATCAGCGGCGTGGTCGCGACGATGTTCATGACCGCGTCAGATTATCAGCCAGGACAGAAAGCTATCTCCGCGGTCCTGGACGCGCTTTGCACGCTGGATGAAGGACCGCGGCATCGCCGGTCAGATGATTTTCTATGGTTTGCCCGTTGGCGGCTGTCCTTAAGTCAGTACCGGAATATTGCGCCATGGCCGCGCGTGTTTCGCCGGCGTTAGCCCCACCTGTCTCGGCAAAGACATCGTGCGCTATGCGCGAGGAGCCGACGGCACGCCGCCTCATCACCCGCACACCGATTCACCGGGAATTGGGCCCGCCAAGCGGCAGCGTCTTCAGGTCCTAAGGTCGGGAGGTCCCTTCGAACTCCCGGGCAAACCGTTTTTGCGAAGACACTTTCATCATAAGCCAGCCTTCCGTCTTCAGAACCTGGAGTTGGCGCTGCTCAGGCTACGGAGGCACTTTCTGACCGGCCGTTCCCGATGAGGCAGCAGGTGCTGATTCAACCGACGCTTCTTCTTCCGCATCACTCGTTGTCATGGTGGCTACGACGTCGGCGGCCATCGTTTCAAGCAATGCGACGTCGCTTTCCTTCAGGGTGCGGGGTTCGGAGTCGAGAATGCATAGCGCTCCGATTACCAGGCCGTCGGCTGCGCGTAGCGGCGCCCCGGCGTAGAACCGCATGTCCCATTGCTCGATCGTCTGGTTATCGGCAAAGCGCGGGTCGCGCTCGATATCCGAAACCACCAGCGTCTCGTCGTCGGCTACTACGTAGTTGCAGATCGCGTGTTCGCGGTCCATCGGCAGCAGCGCGCCTGCATCATCGGTAATGGCGTCCGGCAATTTTCCACTTTGTCCGACGAAGTATTCGCGGTCCTTATCGATAGTGGTGATCACGGCAACGCTGGTGTCAAATACTTCGGCCGCGCGTTTTGCGAGTGCATCCAGAGCGTCACGTTTGTTTCCGTCCAGGACCCCGGTCGCTTTCAGCGCGTCGACACGCGCTGCGTCGTTGTCAGGCACAGAGGCTCGTTGGGCTGCTTTCGCTTCTTCAGGGTCGACGATGCGGTGAATACGACGAACGGCCTCCTCGATTGAAGTCACGACCGCATCGGCTTTGAGCGTTTCAAGGGATTCGTCGGTCAATAGTTCCGCCGGCGCGTTCCATAGCGCCAGAACGATGCGCAGAGTCGGCCATCGTCTTCGCAGACGCCGGCAAGCGTGACGAGCGGGAATGGCGGGATTCGACGTAAAGTAACTGAGGCAGACAAGGTCCGCGCCCTTCAGATCAAGCTTGGCCAGATAGTCAGCATTGACACTTGCAGGGGGTTGAGACGTCGCGGCGATTCCTTCGAAAGCAAGCGCGTGAGCTAGCATCTCGCCGGCGAGAGCATCGATCTCCCATTTTCCGCCGATGCACAGGACCGTTGGCGTTGCCTCCGAGCTCAGGGATGAGGGGTATTGTTCCTTGAGATCGTCGAGCAGCGCATCCATTCCGCTCGCCAGACGCAGGCGGTGCTCGGCACTCGCGTTCTGGAGATACTCCTCGCTTGCCAGACGAAGGACCTCGATGCCGATTGCATCGTAGAATGATACGACCGAAGACTTTTCGATCTCGGTGCTTGCGATCTCGACGGCTTCGTCGGCATCATTTGCAATCAGCCGCTGATAGATGCGGGCCGGAATATCTAGTGCAGGTGTCGAGCCAAGCATGGTGTCGAGGAAGCGCAGCTGCGGCAGATTGCGTCCGAGGACTAGCAGACAAACCGTGAGGGGGGTGGAGAGGATCAGCCCCACGGGGCCCCAGAGCGCTGTCCACAATATCGCCGCGGCGATCAGGGAGATGGCCGACAGGCCGGTGCTGGAACCATATAGCAGCGGCTCGACAATGTTGTTACTTATCAACTCTAGGATGACGATCAGCGCAACGGTCCAGAGCAACATGCTCCAGCCATTGTCGACGGCGAAAGCGATCGCGACTGGAAAGATCGCAGCAATCAGCGGGCCGACATAGGGGACGAAGCGCATGACCGCGCCTAGGGCGCCCCACAGCATGGCGCCTGGCACACCGATGATCCAGAGCCCGAGAGCCAGCGGCACGCCGTAACTGACGTTTACGAGTAGTTGCATCAGAAGATATCTGCTGATACGCGCGCCGGCCTCCTGAATAGCATCCGTCGAACGATGGAAGTTTCCACCCAACAGGCGCAAAAATCGGTCGCGAAGGTTGCCAATATCAAGCAGCCCCAGAAAGACGAAGATCAAAACGATGCCGGCCGTGGCCAGAGGCTCCGCTGACCGCACAAGCCAGGCAAATGCCTGCTCGAACGGCGTTTGCGGCATGGGAACGATTTCGACGCGCTGTGGGGGCGGGCCTTCGGCGGGCTTATCGTCCTTTGACTCGACCTCCTTCTGTACACGTTCGACGGTCTTCAGCACGCCGTCGAACAATCCGGGTGCTTTGAGATTCTGGCGCAGGTCCGCCAACTTCGTCAGTATGGTCGATTGATAGGCCGGCAATTCGACGGCGATCGAACGGACCTGTGCGCCGAGAATGATGCCTAGTCCAACCAGAGCGCACCCGACGGTTACCATGACGAGGCTCGTCGCGAGCAGCCTGGGCAGGCCGAGCCTGGCCAGCCAAGTGACCGGCGGGCTCAGAGCGAATGTGATCAGGAATGCGATCGCGAGCGGTATGAGTATTTCACGGCCGAAATACAGGGCAGCAAGGATAACCGCGCCTGACACCAGGGCGGCCGCAACTCTTACAATGTCCAGTTCGCGAGACGCGACCGGGTCCGTGCGGCCCTGGCTTGGTGATGGAAGCCCTGATGCTGTAGGCAAATTATGCATTGTGCTCCGCCTCACACGAAAACACGAACGGACCCAGCAAGTTCCCCTCATGCCATTCGTGTCGTGGAGCTTGGCACGGGCAATAAACCGTCGGCTTCACGACGGGACAAGCACGCGTTCCGCGAGGATGTGATCGAGAGGATCCGCGCCAGTTAATGGCAGGCTGATCAGCGGTCTCTCAGGCGGTGTCGATTCCGAGGTCCCAGCGGTCTCGATCCACCCATAGGTGCCCACGGCAACCATGGCACTAACCGGATTGTGCGCTTGGCCTAATCGACGTCCGCTGTTAGAGGCCAAGCGGACGCCGATCCATAACTTCTGAAGTACGACTTTCGACGTCGGCACTGGAGTAAAAGCGGTCGTTCCGACGATGCATACGCAACTTCAAGGTGGCTCCGGCCCCGGAAGTCGAGATTGACGGCGCAAGACTGGGGTCCTCGGGGCATCTGTTCAGGCGACGCCACCCCATCCCTACGCTGTCGGGCGCGGATCGTTCCTCCGGATTGTACGAGCGTTAATCGTGAACTGCAGACCAGGGCTAGCCCCAATAGGAACAGAATGAATTCGGGCAACGTTGGTCTGCAGAGTGTTTGCGGAGTAGTTGCAATGCAAAAGATCCCGATAAAGCTGTTGGTGGTTGCAATGCTGATCACGCCAATTTCCGCCCTTGCTCAGAGTGGAGGTAGCGGAGGCGGTTCTGGAGGATCGGCCGGCGGCTCGGCTGGTGGAGCGTCGGCCAGTGGCGCGGCCAGCGGACCGACGGCTGGCACTGGAAGCGCGGCAGGCTCGCCGAACGCGGGCTCAACTGGGGCTGGGACGGCGGCCACCAGCGGCGTGCCATCAGGGCCAGCAAACTCCGGTGGACTGAACAATTCAGTTAACGATCCGAGCGGAGCTGGAAATGCTGCCAAGGTGCCGGATGCTCCAGGAACGAATTCCCTCGGTACCGCCAATTCGTCGGGTTCGACGACTGGCGCCGCATCACCCCGTGGTTCAATCACTGCTGGCACGAGAGACAACAGGGCTGGCGGCACGAACTCTGGGCGGATCGACGGAACGGTCACGCCCGGGCCATCGCTGCCGGGAGACGCAGAAATCCGCGCGGAAAATTCGAAAGTGGACCAGAAGATCAAGAGCATCTGTAAAGGATGCTAAGCACCATAGCATTGGTGGTAGCAGGAAGGACCGCGTCCCCTGATTGTTCGGAATCCACCGGAATTAAGTAAATGCCCGCCGTTGCCCTCAAGTGCGGCGGGCATTTTATGAGTTGCGTTACTGCCTAAGCGTACCCAGGCTCGCTTCATTGCGCGGATGATCGAAGGTTCAAGCCTTCGAACATGCCGGGATTCATACCGCCCCAGCTTGCCACGCTCAAGCGTAGGGTGCCGGTCGGCGACAATTGGATTCACGAAATCAAATATGACGGCTACCGGGTGCAGGTTCACCTGAACAAGGGCAGGGTGACCGTCTACCGGAACGGGCTGGATTGGACCAAGCGCTTCCGCATCATCGTCAATGCTTTCGACATTCCTGCCGAGCGCGCAGTTCTCGACGGCGAGGTGGTCGTCATCAAGGATGGCCGCGCCAACTTCTCTGAGCTTCAGGCCGAGGTCGCAGCTGGCCGGCAGCGGCATCTTGCGTTCTACGCGTTCGATCTCCTCTTCCTGGAAGGCTTCGACCTTCGGAGATCTCCGCAGCTTGAACGCAAGCGGGTTCTCAAGATGCTGTTTGATGAGACCGGGTTGAAGAGCCCAGTGGTCTACAGCGACCACCTCGTCATCGACGGGCGGGACATGTTCCAGCACGCCTGCAAGCTGAGCTGGGAGGGCATTATCTCCAAGGATGCGGACGCCCCATAATCTCCGACCGCAACGATGGATGTCCGCGGAAATCCGCCGCAAGCTGAACGAGGTCGTCAGCCCCAAATCGAAGTTGACCAAGCCCGTCCGCAAACCAAAAGCCACCTGGGTCGAGCCGTCGTTCATGGCGGACGTCGAGTATCGCGACGTCACGTCCGAAGGATTGCTGCGCCATAGCTCCTTCAAGGGGCTGTTCAAGGGAACGCGGCGTTCCTGAGCGCGTCGCGCTTGACGGTAGAGACGCTGCCGAGATTGGTCGAAAATTTTCAGATTGCCTGCGGGTAGAACTGGCGGCGGCACTCCGTCTCTACTCGGAGCGCCGCTGGCAATGGCTGCTGCGTGCCGGCGAACGGACATTAAGCGGGGGCGCGAGTCCGCTGTTTGCGCTGGTAGAGTAACAAGCATTCGCTTGGCTCCAGGCGATTCGCAGCGCTCACGCTGCCGGCCTTCCGCTATGTCGCCTTGTCACGCGTAAAACGACCCGTCTGCGCTCTAAACCTTTGGCCCGCCTCTCCGCGATTTCTGCTAGGCGAGGCAAAGCGGAGATCGTCCAGAGCCGCAAGGGCGTCTGCTAACACCCAACTCAGGCTGTGGGTACCATGGCCCCGGGTCGCTTGAGTTGCGGTGTTGTCAGTTGCTTCAATCCGGCACCAGATTAGCCCTGATCGCGAGGAACGAACCTGAGTGCTGACTGTTCATTCTGCGCGGCAACACTTCTTGGATTCTCCCGGATTTCGTGCACGCCCCCTTGAGTGCATACGATGACCGCAGCCCACCTCCAGACCCGCTCGCTAAGGTCCCTTGCCAATAAAGGCCGTATGATCGCCCAGGCGCATCCTTATGTAGCAGCTGCAGCCGCGACCGCAGGAGCTTTGGCTATACTGGCCTTGGTGAACCGCCGCCTGGCCAGCAATGCTGAAAACGACAATCGTCCCGCTGGCCAATTCCTGGAGGTAAACGGCGTCCGGCTCCACTATGTCGAACGTGGCGCAGGCACGCCGCTGGTCCTGCTGCACGGCAATGGCAGCATGATACAGGATTTCGAATCCAGCGGTTTGATCGATTTAGCCGCCAAGAAGTATCGCGTCATCGTTTTCGATCGTCCCGGCTTCGGTCACAGCGCTCGGCCGCGCAATGTTGTCTGGACTCCAGCGGCACAGGCTGAACTGATTAACAGCGCACTCCAACGGCTGGGCGTCTCTGATGCAATCGTATTGGGGCACTCGTGGGGCGCTTCTGTCGCAGTCGCGCTGGCGCTTAAATATCCGGACCTGGTCCAAGGCCTGGTTCTTGCCTCGGGATATTACTATCCGACGTTGCGTCCTGACGTGGTTGCGTTATCCGCTCCAGCCGTGCCTTTGGTGGGCGATGTCCTGGGGCACACTATCTCACCAATTCTAGGCCGGGTTATGTGGCCGCTCTTGATGGCAAAAATCTTTGGTCCACGGTCCGTGCCTAAGAAGTTTCAGGGCTTTCCGAAAGAAATGGCCCTTCGTCCTTCTCAGATTCGCGCTTCAGCCGCGGAGTCGGCACTTATGATTCCGGATGCATTTTACTTTCGCGACGAGTACGCAAATTTGAAGATGCCCGTGGTCATCGTCGCAGGGGAGGGAGACCGATTGGTTGACATTGATGCGCAATCGACACGGTTGCACCGCGATATTCCCCAAAGCAGTTTTCACCGCGTTCCTGGAACCGGTCACATGATCCATCAGACCGCAACCGGTGTAGTCATGTCTGCAATCGACGAAGTGGCGATCGCGAGGTCCGCGTTGGCTAACAGAAACGTCGAGGAAGCAAATGAAGCAAAGCCGACTGTCTTCTGACGCGTTAGCCATCGCGATCGGCGATCGCGGGTCTAGAACCTGTCGTTGCGGCGGGGTGGTCGGCCGCGACGGCGGTCGGTGCAGCGGCCGGCGCCGCCACCGGCGGAATGCCATCTGCATTGCCGGTAGCTGATTACGGACCAAAGGCTTGAATATGAAGGCCGCCAACGCTCGTACCTAGGAACATCCATGTCAGTTGCAAAGCGAAACAACGTCCGGGTTCGCGGTAGCGGTCCAAGAGCCATGGTGTTTGCTCATGGCTTTGGGTGCGACCAGAACATGTGGCGCTTCGTTGCTCCGGAATTTGAGCGCGACTATAGAACTGTTCTGTTCGATCATGTCGGGGCCGGACATTCAGACTTGAACGCCTACGATCCCGCGCGATACTCAAGTCTCCAAGGTTACGCGGACGATTTGCTCCAAATTGGTCGCGAGCTGCGTCTGGAGAATGCAGTATTCGTCGGCCATTCGGTGAGTGCGATGATCGGGGCTCTGGCTTCGCTCCAGGATCCTGCCATGTTCGGTAGTCTCATCATGGTGGGCCCTTCTCCCCGCTACATCGACGATGATGGGTACAAGGGCGGATTTAGCGCGCAACAGATCGAAGAATTGCTGTCCTTTCTGGAAGAAAACCATATGGGCTGGTCTGCGCAGATGGCGCCGGCCATCATGGGAAATCCCGACCGCCCGGAACTTGCCGAGGAACTGACCAACAGTTTTTGCCGCACCGATCCGGAGATCGCCAAGGCGTTCGCCCGCGTGACCTTCATGTCGGACAACCGTGCCGATCTGCCGAGAATATCGGCGCGAACGCTTGTGCTTCAGTGCAGCGAGGACATCATCGCCGGCCAGCAAGTCGGTGAATACGTGCAAAAGCAAATACCGCGCAGCGAATTGGTGATGCTCAATGCAACCGGGCATTGTCCGAACCTGAGCGCGCCTGACGAAGTTATCGCGGCGATCCGTGCATTTGTCTGATCCCAGCCACGACCGCGATCCGGCTTCGGTCGAAGACCTCGACGACCTCTACGAGAACGCGCCTTGCGGATACCTTTCCCTGCGCCCCGACGCGCGGATCGCGAAGGCCAACCGGACCCTTGCGACCTGGGTTGAGTATGAGCCGGCGGAAATACCCGGAAAGCCGATGACCGATCTGCTCAACGTGGCAGGAGGCATCTTCTTCGAAACTCATGTCCGTCCCCTGCTGCGCATGCAGGGCTTCTTCAACGAATTTGCGATCGACATGGTGACGAAAGCGGGAAACCGCATTCCCGTGCTTGCCAATGCGGTTGAGCGGCGCGACGAAGCTGGCGGACTTCTCTTCACGCGACTCACGATTTTCCGGGCGACCGATAGGCGACGTTTCGAACGCGAGTTGCTGGATGCACGCGCCGCTGCCGAAGCTGCGCGCCAGCAGAGCGAACAGCTCAGAATCCTGACGGAAGCAAGCCTCAGGGCCGAGCGTGAAACGGCCGAACTGCGCGAACAGTTCATCGCCGTGCTGGGCCATGACCTTCGTAACCCGCTTGCCTCGTTATCGGCAGGGGCCCGCATGATGTTGAGAGTCAGATCGCCAGAGGAGGCGGTCAAATTCGAGGCCATGATGCAAAACAGCGTCGCGAGAATGGCAAAGATGATCGACAGCGTGATGGATTTTGCCCGGGGCCGGATGGGTGGCGGCCTGACGCTGGGCCAACGCGCGTTCCAGGCCCTCGAACCCGTGCTCGACCAGGTCGTGGCCGAGTTGGCCTCAGCGCATCCTGAGCGCGCCATCGAAGCGCATTTCGACCTTGGAACGCCGGTTCACTGCGACGCCCCGCGTATCGCGCAGCTGTTCTCAAATTTGCTCGGCAATGCAATTACCCACGGCGCCCCGGATGCGCCTATCCGCGTCGAGGGCCAGGTGCGGAATCAAAGCTTTGAATTGTCCGTTGCGAATGCCGGTCAGCCAATTTCGGAAAAGGCCATGGAGCGGCTGTTTCAGCCTTTCTATCGCGGGGAGGTTCGCCCGTCCCAGCAGGGGCTCGGCTTGGGACTGTATATTGCGTCGGAGATCGCGAAAGCACATGGCGGCACGCTCGCGGTGACGTCCGTACAGGATGAAACACGCTTTACATTCAGCATGCCGTTGGCACCGCCGGCGTTATAGAGCGCGTAAGCTCCCTGGTCGCCGGATACTGACGTCGGGTGATGTTTCGGAGCCATGGTGAGGTAGCATCCGACGGACCAAACAATACCACGTCCCGCCCGTAGGCCTCCGCTGGCCACTGAGGTTCGTGACAGCCACCGACCCGGAATGGCTCGTAGAATTCGTGGGTTGAAAAGAGTTTCTGCCCCAATCTTAGCTATGCACCTAGCGCGATGGTTGACACGGTGCTCGCCACAGAACCTGTCATGAGCGTGGAAGCTACAATTCTGACGATCTATCCATGCGCGCTCTGACCTAATTCTAAAAAGCCAGCTACAACCCGCTTCTGCAATCGATAGTTTCGATTAAGCTTTGCGGTGTTCTCTCAGCTTGAAATAAAGGATGCCCAGCAACAGGCACAGGCTCACAGCATTAGCAATGATGATTACGATGTCCTGCTGCAGGAACCCATATACTATCCAGGTCGCCACACCCAACGCCAAGATCAGGAACATCTTCAGCGAGAGGTCCCCAGCCGAGCCTGTTTCCCAGCATTTCTTTAGCTGCGGGAAATATGAAACGGTCGTGCAAACGGCGGCAAATAAGCCAACAGCAGTGTTCATCGAACAGAAATGAATTGCCGACATGTTCGTTCCTACAGCTGCAACCGGTTTGCGGCGCGGGCAGAAGGTCGAAGGCAGCGTATGTTCATCGAATCGGCATAGCAAATGCTGGGTGATCTAGCGCCAGTCGCCGCGCGGCTCCAACGGCTTGCTGGAAGTGGGAACCACGGAGGAAGTGAAACACTTGATATGAGCCTTGGGAGGTTGCCGCGGACACATACGGGGACGCCATGATGAGTGACAAGGGAAAGACGATGCTCGAGGAGGCCGTCGATAAGGTCAACGATGTCGTCGAGGACCTCACGCTCAAAGCGGCCGACGCTGCGATCGAGCCCACCTCCGAGCACGTTGCGCGGCATAACGAGCAAGTCCGCCTCTCTGAGACGTCAGAAAGCCCTTCTCTTCCCAGTCATATCGATCCAAGCTCCGTGGAGCGTGCTGCTCGTGAACGTCAGAAGTACGTCGAGCAAATCGTCGCAGCGGCTGCGAACTCAGGTCAGGTCAGGGATAAGGCTGAGGCATCGCGGCTGGTGAAGTCAAAGAGAAAGAAGGCCAGGCGCTAAGGGCCGGGACGGAGCGAGACTAACCCACGGACGAAGCAATGGGTGACAAGGCGAGTTTTACCAAGGAAGAATGGAACGTTGCTCCTGGAGAGCCCGATGAAAGCGGGCATGGCCCTCACGGCGGCGGATCCTAGCGGGCTTTGGGGGCTACTAAAGGAATCGTTTGCAGGAGGCAGTGCGCTGACTCAGGCCGTCACTGGTGCCAATACAAACGCTTTGGTCAAGGCTGTGGTCACGGAGTTTTCGACCAGCGAAGGACGACGCGCTGCACACGATTGCCTCAAAAGCAAAGTGTGCCACTAGTCAGGCAGCTGACGTCACGAAAACATCGATCGAGTCATTGCGAACAATTTCTGCACTGCTCAAGGCGAAAGCTCCGGGCGCAGTTATACTGCTCTAAGGATAGCAGGGTACCCGCCCGCAGCTTTTCTACGTTTGGGGCAATCTTCTCCGTCATCACCTTTGGGTCCAGGCCCCTAAACGACGTGGGCTCTCTCACGCATCTCGTCAATCAGCTTTGATGCCTCCGCCTTCGTGAGATTCTCATTGAACAGTTCGGGCGTTCCGGCTTGCTCGCACAGTGTCTTCAGATAGGACGCTTGCGCGCCTGTCATGGGGTCGTCGCCCGAGACCCACTCGTCAGGGTCCTTCTTCGTGTTGTCGGTCGGTTCGGGTTTTGGATTACTCATGATGATGCTCCCGCGGATCGAGCGAATAACGCATGTGTTCGCTATGCGTTCCTGTCACCTCCTATTAGCGTGTGATCCCTTTTCACCTCTCCTCGTCCGGGTGAATCCACTTGTACGGCGTGACGTCGCGCGTCTGGGTCAGCTTGATTAAATGCACCGGCGGCGCGGTTCGGCCCTTCCGCCATGGATGGCGTATGATCCTAACTCGGGCGGGCGCAACGAGAATTCACGCGCGCTCATTGCGAGGCTACACCGTGGTGAATCCGCGCGCAGCATGACCATCAGTAAATCGCTCGACAAGTTCCGCCACGCGGTCGCGTCAGGAATGGTGCAGCCGCGTGGCTGGTTCTATTTGCGCAGAAAGAATGGTGAAAATTGCGACAGACCGTACCCCGGCCCGTCGCACCGTGGGTTAAGCGCGCGTTGATAGGGACACGCCAAGCTTTGCAGCCATGACGCTAGTGGCACCGGGAGTCCGCTTCAACGCTTTTGCGATCTTGGCGACGCCTGACTTGGATTTTGCCATCGTCTTCATTGTTCGAATATCGTCCCTTGTCCACGCGCGGCGGACGACTTTCTTAGCTTTTGCCATTCTTACTCCGAATCATATTGGGCAGTGCCGGGCTTCTATCATGACTGTCTGCGTTGCGACCAAGAACAAACTTTCATTGCGAGAATGTGAATGCGATCTCGCTACGTGAAAACGAGATATGTGATCTAAATTACTGTCATTGGTCGGAGAACGCGGTCATGTACCTCCCTTATCAAGGGGACGGCCCAGCATGGACGACCGATTTTACAGGAATAGAGCGCGCGTCCTCCGGGAACTTGCGGCGGAGGCAGACCCATTAATCAAAGGACGGCTGTTGCGTCTTGCGGACAATTACGACGATATCACCACAACGCAGACAGCGCGTGATCAAGCGTCAAAGAGGCCAGAGCAAAGTGCCCACGTCGATCGTCGCGAAAACTAGCAATTTCTTTCTGCGCTTCGACAACAATCATTGTGTCTTCGCAAACGTCGCGATAGCTGCGACGCGGCTTGGCTCGACCCATGAAGCCATGCGCCGACATTGGCCCGCATGGATTGCCACCGGCATTGCCGCCATCAATCCAAGCGGCCTTTGCTTTGCCGCCAGGCCATTTTATAAAGCCCGATACGCCGCTTGGCGGGGCCATTGGGCACCGGTCTTGACGGTGATGTACGACAAGACTTGCGGGCAACTTCCCAGGATCGCCCAAAGTCGCCGACACAGAGCGCTACGCCATTACGGGTACTAGCGTTCCCGCAATAAACACTGCGCCAGCGACGGGCGCGCTCCTGAGCGCAATGGCTTGGGCTACCGTAGACGTCCCCGCGCTCATTCCGACGAGGACGGCCTTGCCGCTCGCTTTACCGAACGGCGTTCGCGGCCGCGACCGCTGCGGCAGCCGACGTTGGCGAGCTGGGTTTGCAAGCCGTGACAAGCAAGTGCCTTCTAATTCCGAATTAAGCAGTCGCTTGGTATTGCACCACCGGCGCCCGGAACCAGGACGACCGCAACCTTTGCTGATTGCGCGAACGCGCCGGAAAAAGACAACGCAGCGATTGTGATGAATATGCAATGTGCTGCAATGCGCATTTCCACCACTCAAATGAGTTATAGCAAATCATCACATGCTGGACAGAAGATTCCGAAAGGTCAACGCGTGGGGCGCCGCGCGCGCCCCGGGGCACATCCGATCTTGAGCAGTTTAGGGTCTTAGACTGGCGGGTACTAAAACTTGCTCATCCGCAAAATGGGAAACGGAAGACGGAGGCTTCGTTGCCGTCCAAGGTCTTAGGACCTTAACCGCTTAAATCTCTCTCGACTTCACCGCTCTTCGTCAGGGGTAACCCACTTGGTGAGGTTTTTCGGGGTTGATCCTCCCTGCGAGGGCTGCTTGTTTGGAACAACTGCCAACCTATTGAAAATCGATAGAGAGCGTCTTTAGCTTTTTTCCAAATGCGGCTTGGCACTCTGCTCAGCGGCCGGATTCGGGGAGGGGGCTCTCGTCGTTGGCTGTCTTCCAGGCCCGCGTCGGGATGGAAGAATTAGCGCACGCCAGCGATGATTGCCGCTACCCGCCGGGAATTCTGGTCAACTACGACAAGGTCCTTTCCAGCTATTATATATTGGCTGCCCCAGTATCCGTTCAGCACCTGGGTAGCTTCTGGCGGCAGGTCGGCCAACTCGGTTTGACGGGGCACCGACGTGCCGATCATCATCTCGAAATTCGGGCGGTCTATCTTCGGTCCTCCCGCGGAAGAGAAGATAGCCCGCAGCTTGTCCCGCTGCTCCTGGGTGAGTGAGACGGGCTGCGAACTCTGCTTGATGTTGCGCGCCCGACCCCCTGAGCGATCTTCCGTACCAGCAGGGTCATTCTTGGCGACTGCACTCTCCGCTTCGCGCTGGGTCGGGACACTTGTGCCTACCGTGGTGGCTGCGGTCCCCTTGTCGGCCCCCGTGGAGGGCCGACCCAAGTAGTCAGTTGTGCCCAGCAGTTGCGGCACTGCAAACCATGCAAACAGCCCCACGAACACAACGGCCGCGATGACCGAGCCGCCCAACAACAGCTTGCGGGTGCCTTCCCTCTCACCATTTCGGGATAGATCCTTGGGCATTGACCTGCTCTCTCGATCTGAAAATCTCGAGGCAAACCCGAAGCAGAGCTGTTCGTTCCTGTCTGCAGCCCTATTGTGTCGAGCGGTGCAGGCGGTGGCGCGCCCAAGCGGCCCCACTCACATGGCCGAGCCACGCCATTTGGTGGCGGGATGCTTTTGAAGCTGGCCAGGACCGGTGGTTCCTCGATTGCCTCTCGCCCATGTGTCCGGCATCCAGCAGGTCCGGCGACGACCAGCCCCTGCGGGCGCGTCGATGTATGGCCCCGTTAAATCGAGCTGGTCCGTTCAGGATTGCCTTGCCACCGCTCGTCAGTCGGCTTACGCGGCCAACCAATCGGGCTGCTGAGCTGAGAGCCGTTGTTGAAACGTCGAGGGCGCCCGCCCCACGCCTTGGCTGACCTTACCTTTCGGTAATCTCCTTGAAGATAGGTGCCTTCAAACCACCTTAGTGCTAGGCGGGAGCGTCTAAACCCGCTCTTCAACTGACACCCAGCGGCGGTGCTCAGAAAGGCGAGCTGGGTCTTTTGAATTTCCAATATGGCCCTGCCTCACTGAGGCGATGATGATGTCCACTTTGAGAGAACGTCACGGCCGGTTCTGGTCGGACGAAGACGACAATCTGCTGCGCTCGATGTCGCAAGCTGGGAAGAGCCTTACACTGATGACAGTCAGGCTCAACCGCCCGATGGCGTCTATCAAGGCGCGGGCTCAGGACTTGGGTATCCCCATTCCCGGTACCGACATTGGAACGAAGCGGAAGCGTAGCCAGCCTTTCGATAACAGGAAGACCTCTCAACCAGCCGAAAACTGATTCAGGAGTTTCGTCGGCCGCCTGACGTCTCGTCTGTACTTCGATGCGCCATTTAGCGTGCTAAACGGGACGGGGGTCCTGCGTTTGCGCCGGCATCTTGCAGCCCTTCATCCCACATCGCCTGTTCTTTCGGACCTGCAACAATAGGAACGTCGCCGGGCAATGCGAATTGAGAGGATGTCGCGCATTGTAATCCCGGAAGGGTCTCGGCTCCTTCGTGCATAGGGACCCAGTATGGAGGCCAGCAGATGACGAAAGATATGCTACCTATTTGCGCTGGAATGCTAGCAGTTGGTTTGGGGGTGTGGAGCTTCTGGGGTAATCGACAGAGTACGAGACCTGCGAATACGCAAGCCGTGCGGTTCTTGGCCGACGATCCTCGCTGAAACTTGTGTCTGAGAAGAGCCCTCACATGCGGACGGAACGCTAACTCTAGACATCAGACCAAATGCTGAAGAGCAGGCAAGTTCCTTATCGCCACATGCGGTGTAGCTCTTCCGTGTAGCTCTGCTGATTGCCAAAGCCTTCCGGTTTCCAATCGCACTTGCCCGAGTCTGTTTCCGCTACCGTGAGAACAAGACGCACGGGACTGTTTAAGAACGACTCCTTTGTTGCGTCAGCACTCGAAACAGCAGCGCTTAGAGTGGTGTTTGCGGTCTAACTGTCGGGCGTGGCTCCATTCCGCGAAGCCCCTTCCGGGGCGGGTGATCGTTGCGCCAGGTGCTCAATTCACCTTCGCGCGTCGGCTTCCCTCGCCAGCCGCATGGCACGGACCTGCCTGGAATCCGCGAATGGCCTGCCCAATTCTCTGGCCTTGTTTTGGACCGCCAACCTCGGGCGCTTCAGCACCACAGAAGCACGGACGGCCGACACGCCGCTGTCGACGAGTGCACAAAGAAGCTTGATCTGTTCGGCAGTCCAGCTGCGGCTAGTAATGCGAGGCATTTCGGTGACCCATGATCTGGAATTCTTCCTGATGGCTTCCCCTCTCCGGTTGCGGGCTGGCGCTGCCGTAACACTCGGTCTGTTCAGTACACGACAGAGTTGTTTCGGTCCTCTGCTGGCGTTGTCCGCGCGCCTGTCTGGCGTTCAATCTTGGTCATCTTGTTGCTCGATCTCCTTAAGTAGAACTTCGGGAGCAACGTCTTTCGTGATCTCGGCTATCTCCGGCTCTGCGCCGGTGCGAACCTCAAGCTTCTGAGCGATTGCAGAAACCATCTCAGTCAGCCGCGTTAGTTCGTGTTCGGCGAGAAGATCAATGTGCAGATCAAGATCGATTGCTTTTTCCGTTGCCTTCGTTTCCGGAAACGCCCGATCTTCTTTCCCCAGATGTCTCCCGCACGCCGGCCTCTTCGTATGCTTCGATAAGGCGGTCTCGTGCGGAGCAGTCCGCTTGATCGGCCATCCCTTGGGTATCGACCAGCGGCGCTTCTTTCTGGTTGTGATCAGCAATATCTGGAGGTCATCCTCCCGCAGTCGATAAGGCAGAGCTGCAAATTGTTTGAACGCCACCGGGCTAGTCCCCCAAAAGCCCTAGAACAATCCGCACTGGTTATGGTTCCTGGTGGAACGGTCGCGGTCCGCGTCCTCGCTTGCGGCCTCCATAAACGATTGTTTGTCGAGACTACTGAATGACTGTGCGTTTCGTGGCCCGCTCTATCTGCTTTCGAGGTGCCACGCACAAACCACCTAGGGCGCAGGCCTTTTAGTGGCCTGAAATCAGCCAGAGCCAGGAACGATCCTTACAGGCCAGCATTCAGAACCACGGGTGGCCAGTTCGAAGACAGAAGACGGTGCGCTGGGGAAGGTCGTGCGAGGAGTGAACATGGTTCAATTCAGGCTGCCGCAAAACTCCAGGATCGGAACTGGAAGGACCTGGCCGAAACCTGCTTCAGCCAGTTTGCGTGAATTCCGGGTGTATCGATGGAATCCGGAAGACGGCGGGAATCCGCTCACTGACACCTATTTCGTCGACACGGACGATTGCGGACCGATGGTGCTCGACGGCCTGATCTGGATCAAGAACAACGTCGACTCGACGCTGACATTTCGTCGTTCATGCCGTGAAGGCATCTGCGGCTCCTGCGCGATGAATATCAACGGGCAGAATACGCTTGCCTGTACCATGGCGATGGATGCCGAAATAGGCGCGGTGATGATAAATCCCCTGCCGCACCAACCTGTGATCAAAGACCTTGTTCCGGATCTCACTAATTTCTTTGCGCAGCTCGCTAGCATCGAGCCTTGGCTGCAGACCAGGACTCCAACACCTGAAAAAGAGTGGCGGCAAAGCCATGAAGATAGGGAAAAGCTCGACGGCCTATACGAATGCATCCTTTGCGCCTGCTGCTCGACCTCATGCCCAAGCTATTGGTGGAATAGCGAGCGCTTTCTAGGACCGGCCGCCCTGTTGCAGGCCGCACGGTGGATCAGGGATAGCCGTGATGAAGCGACCGGTGAGCGGCTTGACAATCTGGAGGATCCGTTTCGCCTCTACAGGTGCCATACCATCCTGAACTGTGCGAAGGCGTGCCCCAAAGGGCTAAACCCATCGGAGGCGATTGCCGAGCTTAGATTGAAGCTGGTTGAGCGGAAGCTCTGATCATCGCCGCGTCGATGCGTTCGTGCCGATGGCTTTCGCCGTGAAGAGTAGGTTTCAGCCGAGGCTAGGCACGCGTGGCTTCAGATTTCTTCATCATTGGCCATCCTTTCGGATTAGCTGAGGATGAGGTGACGCCGATGAAGCCGCCTTGCATTAGGAACGATCATTTTGATTCACCGTTGCTAAAAACCCAATGAACTCGCGGGCGATCAATGTACGGTTTAGACTGGCCGAAAGGTAACGATGCCCCTCTTCTCTACGAGGCTCTGGATATAGCGATGCCTTATCTGGAGAAGGGGGGTCTTGCGGGACGTGTTGTTAATGCTGAGGAACTTGTCGCGGCAGAGATCCTTGATGCGTGGAGACGGGGTGTGCGGCACAAGATTGCCTTGGCTAACGCCGGAATTGTAGCCGCTGAAAGGCAAGTCGGGATGTTGCCATCCGTTTTCCCGAAAAGCGGGTAGAGCAAATTACAAACTCGACGGTTGGTGGGCGTGAATCGAAGCCTGATTGATTGCCAAGCTTGGCGAGCGATCTGCCGCGCCAGGGGCTGCAGTCAATTGATCTGACGTGAGACCCAGATGAGCGATGTACGTAACGTTGATCAATTAAGGTCCAAAATCGACTCTGGGCAGGCCGGTGACAAAATACCCTGGTCTGACCCTGCAGCTGCGCCGTTAGGAACCGATGATGAAGCGGGGGGTGCACCCCCTACGCGAGCGCAGGTTGCGGCAGCATATCGTCAGGAAGCGGGTAGGCCAGTTTCTTCTTCATCGCCGGTTGGGCGGGGTTTGGGGCAGGGCTGGTGGATCGTCGGGATAACGATACTGATTGCCCTCTCGATGATCGCCGTTCCCTTCTTGCGATAGCGCACCCCATATCGTCTGCGGTACGGCCTTGGCTCTTGCCTGATTAAGGTGTCTCGGTGCGAGTCTGGCTCTGATTTCAGATGGCGACCAGTTGAGCGATGCGGCATCAGCGAGTTATTGACATCGAGGGACATCAGAGGAAGGCAAGGCGCTGATCCGGCAATCGCGACGATTGACCCGAGCAAGTGAAACTGATGTGCCATATCTTCACCGGTCCGGAAGTGCGGGCCGTTGCAAAGGGCCGTTCGCTCGGCTTCGTAGCATCAGGTCATTTGGACGGTTCGGAAAGCAAGCAAGGACGTTGGGCGAACGGGCCATCGGTAGACGCAAGGGTCAGTTCACCCATGCGAAGATCAAAGCGCTCACGGACGATGAGGGCTTGCTGGGTCAGGTCGATCCACGCACCTATTGGACGCCTGCCTCTCCGACACCGGCGCCAAGCGGCTGAGTAATTCTCAGCGAACCTATGGCAGGTGATTTGAGGAGCGCCGCCAGGAGCCACTTCAATCTCCTAACGGCGCCTTATTGGGAACGCCTGATCTGCTTCGGTCGGTAGAATTTTGGAACCACCGTCGCATCTGATTGGTTCAGTGCGCCGGAGGATGAGATGCCCGCAATAGGCTTTCATGCATCGCATGAGCAGTTTCCGCCTTCTGAGTGCAGGCGTCGGAGGCTGCCGGCTTTGATTGCGCGATGTCATCGGACCATTTCCGACCCTGGGGGGCCGGCTCAGGGGCAATGATTTGCCTGGTCATGGCTCGGAGCTGCACTCCATGCAACGACTTTGAGCAGGCCAAAAAGGGAGGCGGAAGCGGAGCACCATTTACAACGGCGGTGGTTCTGGCGATCACGGCTTGCGTGGCGATGTTTGTGTGGCAATTCCTCACGTGGGTGCGAACTGAATTATCTATGTCTGGTGACGCACGGACTTCGGCGGCGCAGTTATCTCCTGCATTCGTTTCGATATTGACGACCAGAGGAGGTCGGATCGAGAGGAATTCGAAACGGCGAGAAGGTGGTCCTTGGCTCGCCAGCTGCTCACGGCATCTGCCAGCCGCAGTGCTGCCGGGCTTTCCTCAACCACCTGTACTTGCTTAGCCGCCTGTTACGTCCATGGACGCAGCAATTCCGGCGTCCTCATGTCATCCGGAACCTTGAAATCTCGAGCTGCTCCTCTCGCGGCTTGCAGACCCTGCGGAAAGCCGCTGCGGCCGCTGTAATCTCTTGCAGCAGTCTTCCGGCTAGCCTTTTCCGAATTCAAGCCGTTGGCGCAGGCCAAGTCGACGATTGTCACCGCGGCGAGAGCGGCGAGTGTAAGCGCGCTTCTGCCCTTGCTATTGTTGTCCTGCCTAAGACCCGTCGCGATGGTGGCGATGTCAGCGAGATCGCCAGCCACTCGGGTCCAAATCCAAGGTTCCGGATTGTGGCTGGTCAAAATGGCGGCGCCGGTTGCGATCTCGCGCGCACCGTAGCCGCGAACCACGTTCTCAATCCCTTCTACGCCGGCAGCCTTGCAAATAGCCTTCGGCGCGACCATCTCGGCGACTCCAAGAGCAATCGAGAAGTAGCCGAGGCCCCTCGCGAGTTTGTCGTGCGGCGATTGCGAGCGCCCGGGCAGGGCGGTTCTACGAACCACATCATCCATGGAGCGCTCCGTTCATTGCGGGCTTCAACACCACCTTGATGCAGCCATCCTGCTTATCCCGGAAGGTCTTGTACATCTCAGGCCCGCTTCCAAGTGGCTCGGTATGGGTGATGACGAAGGACGGGTCTATTTGATTTTCGAGTACCCGATTGAGCAGGTCGTCAGTCCAACGGTTTACGTGTGTCTGACCGGTCCGGATGGTCAAACCCTTGTTCATGACGGCGCCCAGCGGAATCTTGTCCAGCAGGCCGCCATAAACGCCAGGTATTGAGAGGACGCCGGCAGGACGGCAGACATACATCATCTCGCGAAGCACATGCGGGCGATCGGTTTCCAGCATCATGGCTTGCTTGGCACGGTCGTATATCGAATCCACCGAACCGGTTGCATGAGCCTCCAGGCCTACGGCATCGATGCACTTTTCCGGACCCTTGCCGCCGGTCAGTTCGTTCAATCGCTCCACCACGCTTTCCTCTTCGAAGTTGATCGTGATGGCTCCTCCCGCCTTGGCCATCGAAAGACGCTCCGGCAGGCGATCGATCGCGATAACCCGCTCGGCGCCGAGCAACACAGCGCTTCTGACCGTCATTTGGCCGACAGGGCCACAACCCCAGATCGCCACAGTGTCTGTGGGCTGGATGTCGCACTGAACCGCAGCCTGCCAGCCGGTCGGAAAGATGTCGGACAGGAACAGTAGCTTTTCGTCCGGAACGCCCTCCGGGACCTTGATGTGGGTGGTATCGGCAAACGGGACCCGCAGATATTCCGCCTGTCCGCCGGCATAGCCGCCGGTCAGGTGTGTATAGCCAAACAGGCCAGCGGTCGTGTGCCCGAACGCCTTATCGGCAAGGTGCTTGTTGCGGTTCGTTGTTTCGCAAACGGAGAAGTTTCCCCGCCTGCATTGCTCACATTCGCCACAGATGATGGTGAACGGTATGACGACGCGGTCGCCCACCTTAAGCGATTTCCTTGCCGCGGCTCCAACCTCCACGACCTCGCCCATGCTCTCGTGGCCCATGACATCTCCGGCCTTCATACCGGGCATGAAGTGGTCGTAGAGATGCAGGTCCGAGCCACAGATTGCGCAGCTAGTCACCTTGATAATCGCGTCCCGCTCGTGCTCGATCGCTGGATCGGGCACGCTCTCGCAGCGAATGTCCGTGGTGCCCTGCCAAACAAGTGCCTTCATCGCGGCCTCCGCGTTACAAGCTTCGGCGTCTGTGCCTCTTGAACATCAAATGAACGCGTTTGTTCCTCGAGCATTTTTTGGGGTGAGGTCACCAGGTCATGTGGCCTTACGCAGTTTATGAATGTCCTGACCGCGCCTTGCTGCGATTGCGCTGTGCCGCCTTGCCTTCAGGCGTCCTCTTCTTCCTCTTGCTCGGCTTCCAGGTTGATTACTGAAGTCGCAAGCTCGGTTAGCGCCTGATCGGTTGCTTCCTCCTCTTCCAGCGTCTCCTGAAGCAGATTTGCGGTCTGACATCCCGAGTTGTTCAGCCAGGTGCGAAGGGTGCCATAACGGGAGATTTCGTATTGCTCGACCGCTTGTGCGGCAGCGACAAGACCGGCGTCCAGCGCGGGTATCCCGCGAAACTCCTTCTGATTTCAGCGCCCTCATCGGCGATGCCATTGATCCCCTCGCACGGCTTTCCACGAGCTGGCTTGCCAAAGATGCGAAAGCCCGGTCGAGCCGTTTGACCTGACCCTGAGTCTCACCGAGGTGCTTGTTGAAAGCTGCCGTCAGCTCCTTGGACTGCGCCGTCTTCGCCATCTTTGGCAATGTCTTAATGATCTTATTCTCAGTATAAAGTAGATGTCCTTGAGCGCCTCGTGGAAGAGATCGCTCAATTTCTTCTACGGTCGGCTGGTGCGACGCGCAGTTGATTTTATCTTCTTCGCTCGTTTCGCCAAAACTTCTCCTGTGTGCCACTTGAAAAGTGCCTGTCCTGATCGATCAATGTTTGCGTGACGTCGAAAGTTCCAATTGGCCAGGCGGAAGTCCTGGCGCGCGAGGAACTGCTTGAGATAGGCAAGCTCTCCGACCTGGAGCTCAAAAGATGCCTCGCCGTAGGTTTGCAGCTGCGTCCCGTGGTCGGGGGAAGGCAATCCTACTTCAGCAGCCAGTCCAGCGATGAGACCAGGCGTTCAGTTGCATGCTCGGCGTACCACTGGCCGCGGCTGAAAATCACGAAGCGCGAATCGAAATCGACAGGCGCCTGGCTGCCACAGAAGCGTCCTTGCGCTTCATCGTGATAGTGGCGCGCAGATAAACCGGTGCCTTTCCATTCGGCGCGACCACGCCGGCCAAGCGCGCCACGGGCCTCAGTAGAGGATGGCAATGCTCCTGCCACTGCTTGACGAACATCCAGTGCGCGCTATTTGGCGCAATGATGTGAGCAATCGGACCGAGATTCTCGAGGGAACGCTGAAGCACGCGATCGTACCGGGTCGGCGAGTGCAAGACTGATGCTCCATCCCGCAGACGTATAATAGTTATGCGAACCGGCAAAATGGATCACACCCATCGCCCGTATTGGCCCGCTGTCTACAATCCAGACTGAGGCTGCAACGGGCTTGGCGACCTCCAGAGAAGCGTAAGTGATTTGCTCGGCGTTCAGGTGAGGCGCCTGCAATTGCCGGCCCGTGGGCAGAACACGTTGGTCCCGTTCGATGGCAAGAACAAAGTGGACTGCGGCTCGTTCCGCCGCTCCGTTCTGGCTTCATACGTGGTGATTCGGCCATCTGGGCAATGGAACCAACAACCAAGTTGGTGGTTTGTGGCGCACGGCCGATGCGGACGTACCATCGGCGTTGGAACGCCGCCGCTTAGGCTGACCCCCGGCCTAGGGGCGGCGTTTTCGTCCCACGCAAGATGGGGATTCGTTCGGAGACTCCTTTTTCCGCAAGTTTCGTCAGGTGAGCAGGAGCTACCCGGCGGCGTGTGCCGAGATGGAGTGGGAGCCGCGCTGCGGCAAAAGCTGGTCCTGTCGAGCAGCATGGCTGCTGAAATAGATATCGCCTTTCGCGTTATTCTCGTTTCAAGAGTGCGGGATCTCCGATACGAAACCTCAATCATCCACTGACTTGCCAAACAGTGGCGAAAATCAGATTACGGCTCGATGCCAAAGCGGCGGCTTCGCAATGCTTGCTCCGAGCCTGTCGCGGAAGCGATCCACTTCAGAACGGCCGATATGTCTTCCCCCGATTCCCGATAAGTCGAAAGCTGACAATCCGCCGAACTTCCGCGCTCCACAATGAGCCGGCAATGCTCGACTTCGCTGGAGCAGCCAAGTGCTGAGGCATCTTCCGATACTCGTTGGATCAGCGAGGACAGCGCATCCTTGATCGGTATGGGGCCATCCTTCGAGGCAAAAATGCAGTCCGTTCCATAGCGTTGGGCGCGCCATTTATTCTCAACTGCGATCGCCCGATCAACGCTGGTGACCAGGTGCGAGAGAGCCGGCCTTTCATGGAGGTGTCGTACCAGCGAGCGGTACAGGGAGGCGACAGCGAGCGCGTCATCGATGGATGTGCAGACATCGGGAGCGCGCAGCTCCAGGGTAGGGTGGCGCGACGACGGTCGCATTGCCCACCAGATGTAGCTTTCGTCCGGAATCACCCCGGAGTCCTTCAACGCCGCAACGTACGCGTCGTATTCCCGTTTGCTCTCGAAGACCTCGGGAAGACCGGTCCGCGGCAGTTCGTCGTAGGCGGCAAGCCGATAACCCTTCAATCCGGTCTCCTTCGAATTCCAGAAGGGTGAGGAGGTTGAGAGGGCGATGAGCAGGGGGATGTGCGGTATCATGGCTTGCATGACGGCGAAGCGGTTCTCGGGATCCGGAAGCTGGACGTGCACATGCATTCCACAAAGCATGTTGCGGTGGCCGATGGTCCGAAGGTCCTCGATCATCTCCTCATAGCGTGGTTTTGGGCTCGGAACGGATTGCCGCCAGATCGCGGTCGGATGCGTGCCGCATGCCATGATGGCGAGCCCGTATTGAGCGGCCACCGCAGCAACTTCGCGGCGGAGGAATTTCAGTTCTTCCCGCGCGTCTCTTATGTCCAGGTGAATGTTTGTCGCGACCTCAAGTTGGGCCTGCAGCATTTCCCGCATCGCTTGCCCGCCGGTGGACCAACTTGCGGCTTCGAACAACTCGTTGGGTGTCTGGATAGCAACGTTCAGGCTTGTCGCATCGGCCAGGAAATACTCCTCCTCGATTCCGAAGGAGTATTCAGAAGTATCCTCCTGGCCAGCGGCCGAGCGGATTATGATGTGACTGTTGTCGCGGCTCAGGCCCAAACGCAACATCTTCATGATCTTGGGGTCAAATTGCATGAGCCTGCAGCCATGTCTCGAGAAGGGCCGCTTGCCACAATCGGGAATGTCCCTTTGGACTCATCTCAGCTTCGGGATTCTTCAGCATGTGCTCGATAAACTCAGTACGATAGAGTGCGCGTTTCCTTGCGCGCTTGGACCTCAGGATTTCCTTGACGCCGGACAGGAAGGTCCGCGCAGGTATCGGAGCGAGGGAACCGGCAAATATCCCTTGGAGCGGTCGATAACTTCTGCCGGTACGAACTTTCTCGCCGCCTCCCTCAGAATGTACTTGCCGTCGCCCCTGACCTTGAGATTCGCCGGGATGCGAGCCGCCAGCTCGACCACCTCGTGATCTAGGAACGGCACGCGAGCTTCCAGGCCATGGGCCATGGTCATACTGTCGACCCGCTTGACGGGATCGTCGACCAACATGATTTCAGTATCAATTTGCAGGGCCTTGTCGACCGCCGTTGACGCCGAGGGTCTGTGCAAAGAAATCCTCGACAAACCCGAGGCTGAAATCTTTCGAACAAACTCGGGCGACATCAGTCTGGCTAGATCGACATGACTCCAATCGAAATAGGCCCCTTGATACTGCTCGGTCGCATCGTCGGCGGCGAGGAACGACGGAGACCAACTATAGCCTCCGGACACCTCATCTGCGCCCTGGCCGGTTTGGACAACTTTCACGCGCTGGGCGACCTCGGCAGAAAGCAAGAAGAACGCTACGGAGTCGTGGCTGACAATCGGCTTTGACATCGCTTCAATAGCGCCGCCCTCCGTGTAGTAGAGCGGCTTGATGCCCAGACGATCCCGCGCGAGTACAACTCGTCCGCTGTCTCGTTCCCAAACTGCAAAAGCGAACATTCCTTTAAACTTGCGAACGCAGTTAGGGCCCCAGGTATGGTAAGACTTTAGGATGACCTCGGTGTCACCCTCCGAGAAGAAACGATAGCCTTTGGCACCGATCTCCGATTTCAGTTCGCGAAAATTGTAGATACAGCATTTGAAGACGAGCCAAAGACCTAGCTCATTGTCGATCATCGGTTGCTGGGATGCGGGCGCGAGATCCAGGATTCTGAGGCGGCGGTGGCCGAACGCCAAATTGCCTCGGACAAAAAAGCCCACGGCATCCGGACCGCGGGAGTGCATCGACAGGGTTGCTCTCGTGAGTTCCCACAAGGAAACCTCGCCACTGGTCCGCACCTCACCACAAATCCCGCGCATGTCTTTGAGCTCGCTGCTATTCGCCGCGCGCGATAACCCTCTGCAAACGCATGTGTTCCTGTTTTATTTTCCACTGAGTTGGACCGCATGAGAGGAACGATCTCCGCAGGTTTGGAGACAGGGGCGCCAGTGCATGATTCAGCGGCACCTCAGTCCAGTCCGGCTCTTTGTCGAAAGACTCCGAAACCACGATCAGCTGTTCGCCGTTCTCACGAAAATACAAAGTATTCGCGCTGTCGTGCTCGGCGAGCCGAAGGCATAGCGTTACGCGGCCATTGGAAGCTGCGGCGGTAAAGCGCAGCTGCTCCCGATCTCCGTCCTCGTTTACGAATTCGCAGAGGCATTGCAGGACACGCCATGTGGCTTCGACTGGATACTTATCCAATCCGGCCCCCCATCATTGCCAAGAAAACACACACGAACGGGTGGCAGTTCTGTCGGGTTACCGCAGTGCCAGTCGCTGCATGCACGTGAGCGAAAAATACGTGCGAGTGCAGATGCCGGCACCGGTAACGGAGGTTCTCGTCCGACCAGGCAGGCCGGGTTTGCCGTTACAAGCCGGGTTCTGGATGGTTGCCGCACCAGCCCAAGTCAAATCCATCGCCGTTGGTCCAGGCGGTGGATTCGAGAGCGCGGAGGCTTTGGGCTACAAGTGAGTGCTCCGGCTAGTCACGTGAGGCTCGAACGCGGTAGTCTCCCCCCGGTAAGCGATCCAGCGGCACATCGAAAGTGTCCTCTATTAAATTGCGCTTCGACTGCAGAGGGTTAGGGAATGGCCAGCCGCGGGTTCGCTGCAGCTGGGGAGATGCCGAGACGCCTCCCGGAACGTAATCGCCGCTCAGGCCATTGATTCCTCCTGGTCTCGGCAGCAGGCAATCAGCACCCAAATCCTGCGGCAAGTACCCCTTTCAGGCTGCCGCGCGCCGGTGGCCACCGCCCAGGCGGTATCCAGGCGGCATCGCGCCAGCTATCATCAGCATTTCGCCAAGCGTTTCGGAGCTCACGAGCCCAACCAGCCGGCCCGCAGCATCGAGTACGCCGACTGCGGGCGCGCCCTTTTCCTGAAGGAGCTTGAGCGCGTCTTCCAGCGTGCAACGGCGGTCGCACGTCGGCAACGGCGACAATGTCGCTTGCTTGACGTGGGCCTCCGGGCCGGACTCCTTCAGAACTCGGATGAGGTCGGCGCGCGATAGAATGCCGACCGGCCGCTGCACGTGATCCACGATCGGGAACTCGCTCTGGCTGGTGCGCAGCAGGAGCTCGATCGCCTCGTCGATGCGCGATTCCGGCGTGAGCGCCGCGAATTGCGTCATCGTGGCGGCGCCGACCGGCACGCCTTGCGACAAGGAGCGGAGGGCGACCATATGAGCCTCTGCGGAGGCTGCCAGATAGACGAAGATCGCGATAAAGACCAGCATGGGGCTCCCGAAGAGGCCGATAAAGCCGAGCACGAATGCGACCCACTGACCAACCGTCGCGGCGATCTCGGTGGCGCGCACGAAGCCGAATCGCGCTGAGAGGGCCGCGCGCAGGATGCGTCCGCCGTCCATAGGGAAGGCCGGGATCAGGTTGAAGATTGCGAGGAACAGATTCACCGATGCGAGCCTGTCGACCATAGAGACTTTGGCGCTCTCGACTGTGGCGAGCGAGCCGCCGTCCGGTGTCGCGCTAGTGACCAGGACAAGACCGAACGCAATCGCCACATTGACCAGCGGGCCCGCGATCGCGATGAGAAATTCCTTCCGCGGCTCTTCCGGAATGCGCTCCAGCCGCGCAACGCCACCGATCGGAAGCAGAACGACATCGGGCGTCAGAATGCCGAAGCCGCGCGCCGTCAGGATGTGGCCGAATTCATGCGCCAGCACGCAGAGGAACAGAAGCACCATGAAGAGAAGCCCGCTCCAGGCGGCCTCGGCCCCGCCGGAAACGTAGCTCGTGCCGAAAATCCAGGCGAGGAAGAGGATGAACGTGATGTGGATCCGAATGGCTGTTCCTGAGATAGAACCGATTTTCATGGACCAAGACATGGCTTGCCTCGCAATGGTCGGGCGCTAGGGCTGAGTTAAGCGCGAAGTGGTGCTTCTTCGAGAGCTGCGGCTTATGATGAACTGCTTTTCCTGCGACCGCTCGCAAGCGCAGTCCCATGGGTGTCGATTGAAACACGACGCCGGCAGATCCGGCGGCCAAGTTGTCCGCGCGAGCGAATGGCGAGCAGCTATGGATCATTCGCGGCAGGGGCGAGAACGCGCAAAGCGGCGGGCATGATCTTGTAGCGCAGCGGAGTTTCCATCGACCGGATTTCACCATCGAGCGCAACCAATAATCGCTTTCGATGAGAACTAACTTCGAGGGCGGTGACTTTGATGCTACGTAAATTGTGTTGATCAACCATGCCGAACACGCATTTCAGGCCGAGCCATAACAGCCCAAGCCGGCTTTGCGGCTTCGCAACCAACAGGGCCAACTCGCCCCTGTCCAGCGCCGGACGCCTTCCCAAGGCAGCGCCTCTCAATTCGTATGCATTGTTTCCAATTAACACAAATGGGCTACGAAACGTGTCATGACAGTCGTCTGCGCGAATTGAAAGGCGGCGGAGCGGCAAGCTTCGGAACGCCCTTAGGCTGGCCAAAGCCATGGCCGGCCATTTTGACAATCCCCGACGCTTCCTTCGCCGATCTCGATCTAGAACCAGGTAAGGATAGATGCCGATGGATGAGTTGTTGATAAAAATTTGGCCATTCACGTTGCCGACGTCGACACGTCGAGCCGCTCCCGCTGCAATGATGGTGACCGCATCAGTAACATCAGAAGGAATCTTGAGGTCCTTTGCAAAGTTGTTCAAGGTACCTAACGGAATAACACCAAACGGAATGTCCGCACCTACCAATGCACTGGCGACCGTGCGGGTGGTGCCATCACCACCGCCTGCGATAATTGCGTCAAATTCGCCCGCCGCGGCTCTTCTCGCCGCCTGCTTGGCTCCTTCCTGCAGATCCGGCCCCTCGAGGAATTCTAGCGTAGCGGAGATGGTGTGTCGCTCAAAGGCGGCCCTTAGCTCCGCATGCAGCTCTTCTTGCTTCTTCTTCGCGGCGGTGCCGGAAGAGGAATTGAGCAAGATATTGATCCGCTGGGGTTTCAGGGTGGCCTCACTATGATGCGGACCTCTAACCCAAATCGGCTTCAGTTGTTCCGGAGCCTGGAATCTAAACATGTGTGTCGGGCTGGAGGCGGAACATGAGCGCCCAGAACGCTAGCGCCCAGGCGGATCCAAAGCACCAGCCCGCAAGGATGTCGGTGGGGTAATGAACGCCTAGATAAATCCGGCTTACGCCGATCAGAATGATCAACGTTATCGCCGCGGCCATGAAAAAGATTCGAAGGTGCTGAGACGTGGTGCGTCTGGCAAGAACCATCGCTAACGTCATATACGTGATTGCCGATAACGCGGCATGTCCACTGGGAAAGCTCGCAGTGAAGACCCTCACCGCTGGAGCGAGCAGGTCAGGGCGGGGCCTCGCAAACTGAATTTTGAGCAGAGTATTGATTGCTTCACCGCCGGCAACGGCGATTAACACGAGCAGTGCTGTTGCGCGTGCCCCACTAAGAAGCAGGTATCCAATGAACGTAGAAACGATAATTCCCAATACCATGACGCTGCCTAGCGCCGTGACATCGCGAGCGGCTCCCAGTATCCATGGTGGGCCAGTGGGCTCAGAGAGACTGTCCGCACCGCCGCGCAAAGCAACGATAATAAATTGGTCGAAGTTGGTGCTCCGACCTTCCATGACCTGAGTGGCGATAAAGCCAAACATGAGAACAAGCGCAGCAATCAAGAAAGCAGAAACGAGCAGCCATGTCTCGGTGTTCCAAATTACGATGAAGCGTTGTCGAAGGCGTCGCATTAGTTGGCACCTGTTGTCGGCAGTTCGTTGGCAAACACTGGGCCTAGATTGGGCGGGCTCGGGAACATTCCGGTCTCTGATATTCGCCACGGCATGATGCGCTGCACTGGTTGGAACGGACCCACCAGGCAGATGGGCCTGCGGCCATATGTAAAGCTAATCAAGTGAAACGGACCACGATGATATCCTCCTGTTCCTGGCGCGACGATCCCGGCATCAACCCGGAGGGACTGCCGAAGTGTTGCGCCGTTCTGTTGGACCGTCAGCGGACGTTTTCGGAGCGGCGGGCCTGGTGCGCCAGAATGAATAGGCGACGCCGCCAATCAGGACTGAGAGCGTGACCGCGAGCGATACCATCGGGTCAATCTTCCCGAACAGCACGTTGTAGAAAATCTTCACCCCGGCCAAGCCGAGCAGCAAGCCCATCGCGGCCTTCAAGTGCTCAAAGCGCCGGATCACATCTGACAAAGCGAAGTAAAGCGCGCGCAGACCCAGCACCGCGAAAATGTTCGATGTGTAGACGATATAGGGGTCGGTAGTGATGGCGAAGATCGCGGGCACGCTGTCGACCGCGAACAGAACGTCGCTCAATTCCACCAGAAGCAAACTCAGGAAGAGTGGCGTCGCGGTCAGCCGGCCGGGACGGCCATCGGACTGTAGCTCGCGAACGAAGAATCGGCTGCCGTAAAGCTTATCGGTCACCGGCAGCATCCGCCGCAGGAGGTTGTGGAAGGGCTTTTGCAGCGGCTCGCCAGCATGGCCGTGGGACCGGGCGATGCGATAGCCGGCATAAAGCAGGAAGGCGGCCGAAGAGGGGCAGAACCCAAGCGAACTCGTGCACCAGAGCGGCACCCAGCCCGATCAGACCGGCGCGGAGCACCAGTACGCTCACGATGCCCCAGAAGAGCACCCGGTGTTGATGTTCGCGCGGAATCGCCAGCGTCCCAAATATGGCTGAGATGACGAAGACGTTGTCCAGCGAGAGACTCTTCTCGATCAGATAGCCGCTGAAGAAGGCCGCGCCGGCTTCAGAGCCGAGGCTCCACCAAGTCCAGGCTCCAAACGCGACCGCGGCGAGAACGTAGGCGCTGCTCAACAGCAAGCTTTCCTTCAGGGGAATTTCACGCGACCGGCGGTGGAGCACTCCGAGATCGAAGGCCAGCAGCCCCAGAACGATGCCGCCAAAAAGGGCCCAAAGCCACATGGGCCTATCGAGGAACATAGCGTCGAACGCCCACGCCATGTCATTTACCGATGGGACGCCGGCCGGCGGCGCAGTCGTCTTTCACGCAGAGTAACGAGCACTGCAAGACGTGCGACCCGCGCACTTCGCGCCGAAAGCCAGCCGTTTTTCGGGTGGGAGAATCTCCGGCCTGCTCGGGGCTCCTGTAGCAGTGGTTCTGCAGGCGACCTCACATTTGCCAGTTGTTTAATTGTACTCGCCTTCATCACAATTCTGACGAGGGGCACCAGCCCCTTTTCCGGAGCGTCGCAGCGCACGACAACCAACCCGACGATACTGATGTGGGCCAGGATCGCAGCCGAATGAGCAAACAGCTACGTCCCCTTATCATTTTGAAGCGCATCCGTTCCCAAGCGCAACGACCGCTGCTCGAGTGGGTTTGCCTGCTGGGGATTTTAACGCGAAGGACGACAAATTGATCCTAAGGTTTGCCCGAACGCCGGCAGCGAGGCAAAGGCCTGCCACGACCGTGCAACTTTAACTTCCCCAGGCCCGACTGCGCAATTTTAGCTTTGATCTTGTAGCGGCGTTAACGGCATCCCACGGAGCAAACGGGCCTTAACCCGTCGTGAAGCTGAAGAGGTTCATGCTGATTGCAACAACGGCAGAGCGCATGGCGAACCATATCATTACGCACAGGGATGCGCTGCGCCACACCGCGGCTCGCTCAGCCGTGAGCATGGGTCTGACCGTTGTCTTGACATTGTCCTTGTGCCTTATCCAGTTTGGACCCGATCCGGATGCGTTCGTGCGCGCCGGCTTCGTGACCAAGTCGTCGATCATCATCAGCATGATCATTTCGGGTCTGCTGACGGCAGGCCTGAGCTATCGATCCGCTTTGGTGATGCTTGAATTGGCCCTGGCGCGCGCCGAGTTGCTGCGGATTTCCGGTACCGATCAGTTGACCGGACTGCTCAACCGACGGGGCTTTGACCAAGCGGCCGAATCGGCCTTGGCAAAGGCGCAAGAGGCGAACGTGCCTACGACCGTGCTGATGTGCGACATCGACCGCTTCAAGGCGATCAACGACCAGTTCGGGCACGAATTCGGGGACAAGGTGCTCATCGCGATCGCGGAGGTGTTGCGCTCCTTCGCCGAGCGAAGACAGATGCTGGTGGCAAGGCATGGCGGGGAAGAATTTGCCATTCTGATGACCGGGGTATCCAAGGAACGCGCCGCCGAGTATGCGGAAGAGCTGCGGCAGGCCTGTGCCGACAAGGAAATCTCAAACGAACAGATTTCAGCCTGCGTGACGATCAGCATCGGGCTGGCCGGATGCCACGGTGAAACGGAGCTGGCCAAGGTCATGCGCATCGCCGATCAGGCTCTCTATGCGGCCAAACGTCGAGGGCGCAATCGCGTCGTCCGGGCGGACGTCTTGGCGGATTCGATCGCGGCGTAGTCCCAGGCGCATGCCGGACGATGGCGGCCTGGCGATCACAAGTGCGACCTCGTTTTGCGCGGCTCCGCAGCAGCATCAGCCATTGAATTCGTCGACATTCCCGTGCGGTCGTGTGGCAGTAGCGCGCTGAGCGAATTGCGGCGTGCGCAGGTCGCCGCGCTCCCGCGGCGGGCGTTCGGATAGGTCTCGGCTCACCTTGGCTGGCAGCTCCGTCAGGTCGGTGAAGGCATCCGCCTGGCGGCGGAGTTCGTCGGCGATCATCGGCGGCTGGGTGGCGATGCTGGAGACCACCGTGACGCGGACGCCGCGGCGCTGCACCGCCTCGACAGTGAGCGAAAATCGCCGTCGCCCGAAAACAGGATCATCTCGTTGATCCGGCCGGCGAGCTCCATGGCATGGACCGCAAGCTCGATAGCCATACTGCCCTTAGGCTTGCGGCGGCCGGAAGCGTCGACGAATTCCTTGGGGCTTTGGTGATGACGGTGTAGCCGTTGTAGTCGAGCCAATCGACCAGCGGCCGGATCGAGGAGAACTCCTGATCCTCAATAATGGCCGTGTAGTAAAAGGCGCGGAGTAGCGTGCCGCGGCCCCGGAATTCCTCCAGGAGGCGCTTGTAGTCGATGTCGAAACCAAGCGTCCTGGCGGTGCCGTGAAGATTGGCGCCGTCAATGAAGAGCGCAAATCTTGGTGGACGCGGAAGACATTTTGGCGGCTCGAATTGCGTCCGTACGGGGCAGGCGATTCCGCACAGGCTCCGGTTTATCAAAGCGGTCTGAAGTTGAGGTTGGGGCGGCCTTTGACGATTGCCGCTCACTCGCATTCTTTGCACTCGTTCAAGAATTCAAGCTCCGACAAGGAGAATGTATTCCCAATTGTTTGTAGTTTCAAAAGCTTTTTCGCTAACACTTGAACCTTCGCGGAGAAGCAAGAGACAGATGACTGCGATGCCGGAGCAACTCCCATTTTTCGAGACCCACCTGAGAAAACGCGGCCGGGCCTGCAGGTGGTACCTGTGCACGGCCGATGGCCATGCCGTCATGCAGGGATCGGAAGCAAGCCGGACCGCCGCCAGGTACCAGGCCAATCGCGCGCTGTTTCTGATGCTGATGGTTTCGGCTTATCACCCGCCTCGGCTCAGCAGTCGGCGCGGGAGCACCTCACGCCGAAACCGGTCACCAGCCAGCTGAGCCAGACATCCAGTGCGCCGCAGGCCGATTGGCTGCGGCCATTATGTTTCGGACCCGGTTATCGCGCCGGTTGGGGGCACCATCCGGAGTGCCTGGGAGCCGGGGCCCGTACCCGTACGGCACCCGGGCAAGTCTAGCCCCTCGTATCAATTCAACGCCAGCCGGTTGGATGCAGGTTCGCCTGAATACAAGTTCGCGTGCGGCAATCTGAGCGGAGCCGACCCGCGACGGGTGGTCCGCCGACGGAGCGTCGTCGTTTGGTCGCCGATCCGAAGGCGAACTTCGCCTTGGTTAGGCCGATCTGCGGTCTGCCTCGCCTAGCGCCCTTCGCCGACGGACTCTAGCTCACCCAGATTAGTACGGCCGCTCTCGGCTGCCCGAAGGAGTGCTTCGGCAACTCGTTTTCGCGTTTCGTGATTGCCGCCGTTGGGCAGCTTTCGGCAAACGGTCTCGAGTGCGACTTCCAAATTTGCAGCTTTTATCCGGCCAAACTTCTTCATGAGATCTGACCTCGAAAAATACAGAAACGGTGAAAGATTAGCATTTGGCGGCCCGCAGAGGGAATCCGCTCGACATTGCACCTGCGAGATGACGCGTGCGAAGCAGAGGCGGTCGCGACCACCACGGTTGGTGAAGGTTCTAGCCTATAGCCGGTCATCCGTATTTCTACGGTCGCAGAATCCTCTTCCATTGTCGGCTTCAAGACAGACGAGCCGATTTGCAAACGCTTGGATGCCTCGGTTTCAACACCTGAAAAATACTTCTCGATCGCCCGGCCAACAGCCGGGCTTTTCGTTTGCGGCAGCTGAGGTTCGATCAAGGCGCGCTGGCCAAGATGGCGGCGCTCCCGATCATGTTTGCCGCGAGTTGTCGCCGGAAGCGCCGACTGCTGATAACCGTCGCCGGTCCTGCTTCATAAGACTCGGATCAACGCTTGAGCCGGTAATACGCCGTCTTCCGCCAACGTCGATCCTCGATCGGGACGGCCATCCTCATGGCGTCCGGAGCAGCTTGCTCGAAAATTTGAGGTCCTCCTGGACCCTGGGTTCTGGGCGGTTGTTTCCATCGGCCAAATGACGCTGATCGTAGCGTGCCGCTTCACATGATGCAGGCGTGACGGGCGACAAGCCGGTCGCACAGTAAAGATGTTGAGTTGAGCAACATGGGTTGGCACCGACCCTCAGCGAAACGCGCTGCCAGGTCTGTTAAACGAGTTGCGGCTTGGCCGCGGGCGAGCGATGCGAAATAGCCGTCGTCACCGGCGGCTGGATTCAGCCACGAAATGTTTTCCGATTGGCCGCGGCGCGGACCGCTGCTATCGCCATCCAGTCCCGCAGCAGTCCTCTGTCCTCCTTTGAGAATGCGGCCCGCCGCTTGAGATCATCCAGTGTATCTCCGGGATGGCATCGCTCATAATCCTCGCGGATCAGCGACTCCAGGTAAAACTGTTCTTCCTCGCTGGCTCCATGAAGATCGTGGTTGGAGTTGATCGGCATCACTACGAGCTTTCCGAAGGCACTCTGCGCATACCTCTAAGTTAGAGGAGCGAGTGCCTTTTCACTCGGCAACAGGACTCGAACTCAGGCCTTTTTGGCGCAGTGATGTCCAATCTCCACTCGAACCCGCTGCGCTAGTTCTTCTTGAAGTGCTGTGTAACCCTCCCTTGTCATCGGCAGCTTCTAAGTCGGTCTGTCAAAATAATCATTCATTGCATTGCTGCTCATCGTTAGTTCACATTCGAACGCTGCTTCCGGCGTACATCATCCTGAATTTTCAGCAATGAATGTGCCGGTCATCAGTTTCTTCCGGCGGGAGCCAGGGGCGCTCCGCACCTGCCGTACCCTGTGCCTGTCGAAGATAGATGGCCCGCTCGATTAGATCGAGATTGGCTTGGGCGGCCGTGTGCCAAGCGCGTATTCGCGATACACAATTGTTAAGGACGGCGCTCTGAAAACTGGGCACATTGATCTCAGCTGGTAGAGAGCCCTCAGTCCTCACCGGCTGCCCCGAGCTGACACGGCCCGGCGGCCCGGGCCGTGTCAGCCCGCCAGGCATAACTTGGCAGGCATGCGGTTTGGCCATGAACGACCCAGCTACATTTCGCAAGCAAGCGGAGGAATGCCGCCAACAGGCGGCCAAGACCGTTAGCCCCATCGAAAAGCAGCGATGGCTGTTACTTTCCGAGAAATGGCTCCGCCTCGCGCAATATGCCGAGCTAGGGCCACCAGTTGAGCCGCGCAACGTGCTCGGCCCAGGAGGTGAGGGCTTCCTTGGGACTTCCGGTCACGTGTGCGACGCAGAAATGGCCGGTGCGGCCGTACCGCGCGGTCCGCTTGCGTCATAGCTGATGTACTTCAGATAATCAGTCTCCCCAGCTCGACTGGCTGGGCAGCTGTCTCCGCGACATCCTCGATCCGCTCAAGTCGATGCTCCGGCAAAGAACGCAAGCGCTCTGCTGGGATGTTCCTCGATGGGCGAGCCGGCCCGCGGCGCTCTTTTCCGGCTGCAGACTGCGCGCAAGGGATGGTGATCAGCGGCCGGAAGAATGATGGGGCGCGGTAGGCCTGTCCCCAGGCGCCTTCCGACGTCCAGGCTTACGATCTGATCGCACTTCAGCGGTTCACGATCCAGAACACCAGGCTCAGGAAGGCGCTCAACAGCAAACATGTCATCAGCGGGAAGTGGAACGTCATATTTTCCCGCTCGATAACAATATCGCCAGGCAACCGTCCCAGCCCGATCCGGCTCAGGTAAGGCCACAGCAGCCCAATAGCCAGAATGACAATGCCGAGAGTGATAAGAAAGCGCGCCATCGTCGAATGACTCCTGACTTACATATGCGAGCGCCAGGGCTGGATCGCCAGTCTGCTGGGGCGCTGCATAGCTACGCATTTCGTTCAAAACGAAATACACGTCGGCCAGCCGACGGTAGACAGCCCGTAAACGCTCGCGCGGGGGAGTCCGATTGAAGGTGAGGGGCTCGGTGCCTGCTAACAGCTCGGAACGTTACCAATAGAAACTCATCGGTCCTCCTTGCTATGGCGACGTCACTCGCTCCGCGGAGCCCAGTCCAGATCTTCGTCGCCGTTGCGCTGGAGATCAGGAGGACATGGCTTGATTTCCAACTTCTGCTCGAGGACGGGCTCGCCATCCACGTTCTCTACCAGTCCGGCCTCAAAAGCCTTTTTAACGCTTCTTCCTTGGTGGGGAAGGTGCGGCTCAACTTTTCGCCGTCCTTGAACATCGCGTAGGCCATAACTTCCTCTCTATATTACTCGCCTGCACTAGGTTTGATCCCGACCGCCGTTCCAGAGACTTTCGAAGGACCAGTCCACGCACGCGCCTTGCCTGGTACCCTTTGTTGATCCGGCACCAGCCCGCGGCACTAGGAACGACAAGGAAGCGTTGCGGTTTCATCGTTTTCTATAATTTCGGAGCGACCAATTTGATGAGCTACCTGGACCAGCAAGCCTTTGCGGCTGCCCTGACCGTAAGCCGCTTTCACGCCGCCCGCTGACGCACTTGGGCACACCTTTTGCGGGCCGCAGGTGATCCGCTGGGACCCTGGTGCCCGGCAAGAGCTCCAGTTCGAAGTGCCGCGTCAGCACGGCCAACACAATTGTCGCCTCCTGCAGCGCAAACGCCACGGACATGACGGAGGTTTGACGTATTGCCGCAAGAGATGCCTTGGCCGTCGTGGGGTGTGTTCGGCCTACATCAACGCGACGCAATCAATCTCGATATCTAAGGGGCGGATCATTTGGGAAACAAGCCGCGCGCTTGGGATTTTCCGGGAAATGATAGGCGTAGATCCTCGACAGCGTCCCTGGAACCAGCCTGTTTCGTTGCCCGAGAACTGCAACACCCGAGGGTTGCCCATCGCTGCCATTCGGCGAAGATCGCCAGCGCTGCTACTTACAAGCGCGGCGATCAAGAGGCCACTTGGCCAGGCATTCCAGTTGTCTGTAGGCACTCGCGGCACGCCCGCGTCAAAGCCGGCCGGTACGGCGCATTTCTTTTGATCTGTATCGAGCGTCAGTCGTGGGTGAGACCAACCTGGATCGTGGGGCAATCGATAGTAAAAGACTTAAGACACTCAGAATGTGCACTTAGCACAGTTGGGATCGGACAGGGCCGCCGGCGAGAGCGGTTGAAGCCTTCCTGCAGCCATCCCGCTGATCAGCGCCGAACCACGTCTGAATTCGGCAGCGACGGGGATGCTAGTTAGGAACGTTATTTCGAATGATTGGTTTGGATCACAAGGCGGGTGTGTTCTCAGGATTTCAGAATGGACAAGGCCGCCGCTACATCAATCCTGCTGAAAAGACTGCGGGTCAGCACAAATATCGACGAAGAGGATCAGCGCGCGATCAACGCGCTGCCGATCGCGTTGAAGCAAGTACGTGACGAGGAGAGCATCGTATCCACGGGAGATCGTCCTTCCGCTTGCTGCCTTCTGGTGGATGGGTTCATTTTTCGGTCCAAGGTGGTGGGTGGGGGAAAACGGCAAGTAATCGCATTCCATCAACCGGGTGATATTCCAGATCTCCAAAGCCTCTACATTCCAGTGCTGGATCATGATGTGACTGCGCTCGGCGACTGCGTGCTGGGCTTCATCTCTCACGCCCCGTTGCGCGCACTCGTAAGGCACAGGCCAAACGTTGCTGAGATCCTCTGGCGCGACACGTTGATCGATGCAGCCATTTTCCGGGAATGGATTTGCAACGTCGGGCACAGGTCCGGGATCAGCCGAACGGCACACGTGATCTTCGAAATCTACACCAGGCTCAAAGCAGTCCAGCGAACAAAAGACAAATCTTTTCAATTCCCGGCTACCCAGGTTCTGCTCGGAGAAGCAGTCGGGCTCAGCGCAGTCCACGTAAACAGAGTTATGCAGGAACTAAGGGAAAAGGGACTTCTCAGATTCGAGCGCGGCACAGTGACGATACTGGACGAGGCCAAGCTCAAGGATGTAGCCGATTTCGATCCGCTCTATCTGCATCTCGACCCGGCACTGTAGCGAGGGCCATGCCCCGGTACTTCTTCGACATCGATGACGATCAATTCTCCATCAGCGATACGGTGGGACTAGATTGCCCTAGCCTCGAGGCCGCAAGCAAAGAGGCCGTCAGGGTGGCGGCGTGCATCGCCAAAGACCTGTTTTCATCCGGAGCCGGCACAAGGATCACCGTGCGCGTGCGAGATATCGACCAGCAGGTCTTCGAAGCTACCCTGCTATTGAAGGTGACGTGAGTACCTCCCGAGCCGAGATTACCAAGCGGACAGGTCCAAGTACTGAATTGCGCGAGCGCCTCTCCTCGGTCGGACTGATCGCAGACCACCAATTCGAGTTTTCCGTGACTCAGGTCGACCTGGCCGACGCGCTCGGGCTGAGTGCTGTTCACGTCAACCGGGTCATTCAGGAGTTTCGGAAGGACGGCGTGTTGGATTCGCAGAGAAACATGGTCACGCTAAACGACGCTGCCAAGGTGGCGGAGATAGGCGTGTTCGATAACCTGTTACCTCCACACACGTGATAGTGATTTGCCGGCCTAGGTACCCTGTTCAATTACAGCGCGGGTGGCTTTTGACGAGCACATAGAAGCCCTTCGCAAGAAAGTGGCCTCCGTGGCGAGGCCACTTTAGAGCGGCCCTGCGTGCCTACCAACCCGGGGCCAGGTAGTCGACTTCCGCGATATAGCCGTAAGGCGGCAGCGGCGCACGGTAGACTGGGGCCGGCAAATAGGGCGCTCGGGTCACCACCACGGTACGCTTGCGCACGATTGGCACGGGCGGCGCAATGACCGTCTGTCTGACCACATACGGGCCCGGTGACCAGGCTGCGGGATATGGATCGACATAGATCGTCTGTGCAGACGCCGTGCCGCTGCCTAAGCCCAGCCATCCTGCCGCTGCCAAGCCAACTGCCGAGAGCAGATTCGATCTCGCTTTCATGTGCTAAGCCTCCATTGCAAATGGTTTGCGGTTGGAACGGCTACGAAACACGAAGGTTCCTGGCCGGCCAACGGTCGGACAACCGACATGGTGGGGGAAGCCTGAGTGACGACGACCCAGCAACCTAGCGGGATTTTCCGCGTCTCCTAGCGTCGCGTGTTCCACGCGCTCGCAAGATCTGCAGCGCTGGCGTACTTTGTTCGGGCGGCTGATGATATGGGCTCCCCACGATGGCGCTGGCCATGAAGCAGGGCGGATCGCTGCCGGGGAATGTTTGCTCGAGAATGAGGTCCAATTCTTCGGTCGAGACTGGGTGGCTGGCCATAGCTTCTCCCTTGCAAGTGAGCTCAATTCTGCTCCGGGCAAGAACGTAGCTCGGGCCCGGAAGTTCTGCTCTTGTGTTTGCACAGATGGCTTTCTTGGCCGGGGAAGTGCGGCTAAGCTTTTTCCGACGCTCAAAGCTTCGAGTGTGCACGGCGCCAGCGCCTGGCCGCGGCGGGTTTTTTGAGCCGGGGCCGCGGATCGATGATCGCTGAGCAGGCCGCACAACGAACTTGGCAGGCGGGAGGTTTGAGCGTGACCCAGGCAGCGAACTTGCGCGAGCAGGCAGATCAATACCGCCCGCAGGCCTTACGGCCGGTAGCGCGAAAAAACAGCCTCTGAGCGGCGTGTTTGGGCGTCGTTGAGTTCTATCGAATCAACATGAAGAGCAAAGGAGACAAGTATGGCACTACGCGATCTTATTCTCTGGGGCAACGGCCCTCGTGATCTGAGCCTGCACCGCAACGAGCCCAACTCCTTCCTCGCGCTTCATCGCGAGATGAATCGGTTGTTCGACAATGCGTTCCGCTCGCTCGACATCGCTCCGTTCAGCTCGCAGGCGATGGGCTGGCCGAGCGTCGAGGTCAACGAGACCGAGAAGGAAGTCAAAGTGATTGCTGAACTCCCCGGTCTCGAAGAGAAGGACGTCAACGTCGAACTCAGGGACGGTATGCTGACCATCAGCGGCGAGAAAAAGAGCGAGACCGAAGACAAGGAGCGTCGCTTCAGCGAGCGCTACTACGGGCGCTTCGCACGTTCCGTCCCGGTCGATGATATCGATCAGGATAAGATCGCGGCGTCGTTCAAGGACGGCGTTCTCACCGTGACGCTGCCGAAGGCACCCGCCGCGCAGCAGAAGGTGAAGCGGATCGCTATCAAGAGCAACTGATCGCAGGTCGGCGAGAGTTCGCGCTCTCGTCCGACCACCGGCTTTTCCCGCGACGCTAAGCTTCTTCGGTCAGCCGGCGGCTAATCGAGCCATCTGTGCGTGTGCTCTGCAGGGCTTGTTCGATCGCACTCTTCGTAGCCGCCTATTCAGGAGATCGCGACAAAGAGCGACTGGCCGTCGCGGTTGACGCGCAGCAGGATGGGCCTGTTCTCCCGTCGCGCCTTCGCCCACTCCTCCGCCGAATCGGTGGGTTGGGCAACGTCGCGATTATTGGCCGTGACGATCACGTCCCCGGGACGGATCCCGCTCTCGGCGGCCGGGCTGCCCGATTCCACACTGCCGACCATCAAACCGGTATCCAAGCCTAGCCGCCGCCGCGCCACCTCAGGGATCGGCGCGAGACTTAATCCAAGCCGTTTACCGGCCTTATCGCGGTCTTCAAGGGAACCCGTCCGGGTAGGGCGATCCTCTTGACGCTTGTCAATGGCGACCGTGATTTCCTGCGTCTTACCGTCTCGTACCACGGTGAGTGGCGTCCGCACTCCTGGCTTCATCCCGACGACGGCCTTAGACATATCGCGCGGTCCCTCTATGGTCTGATTTCCAATTCGGGTGATCACGTCACCGATCTTGATCCCGGCCTCCTCCGCAGGGCTGCCCGGCTCCACCGAGGCAACAGGTGCACCCTTCGTGTCGGGCCGGCCCAACGCTTGGGCGATCCCGGTCGTCAATTCCTGCAAGCGAACGCCGATGTAGCCCCGCTCTACCTTACCCGTGCGGATGAGCTGATCCGCGACCGCCTGTGCGGTCGCGACGGAACCGCAAATCCGATGCCCACGTTAACGCCCACGGGCGAAAAGATCGCCGTGTTGACGCCGATCACCTCACCGGCGGCGTTGAACAGCGGGCCTCCCGAATTGCCTTGGTTGATGGACGCATCGGTCTGCAGGAAGTCGTCATATGACCCGGCTTGAATATCGCGCGCCCGCGCCGAGAGTACCCCGACAGTGACTGTGCCACCGAGGCCGAAGGGGCTGCCGATCGCGATCGTTCAGGCCCCTGGCTCCATCTTGTCGGAGTCGCCCCAGGCCACGACGGCCATATTGGGCCGCGGCTCGATCTTGAGCACCGCGACGTCGGTTGACGGATCACGACCTACCAGCTTCGCCGGAACATCCGTTTTGTCTGTGAAGCGGACATGAATTTCGCTGGCGTTGTCGACGACGTGGTTGTTCGTGACGATGTGGCCCTCGGCACTGACGATGAACCCTGACCCGAGCGCCGACCGCGCCTGCGGACGGGGTTCGCCGAAGCGACGCCGAAATAGGTCACCGAAGGGCAGATCGTCCGGGATGCCGCGTGCCTCATTCTCGATCATTTGTTTCGTGAGGATTGCGCCGCCGCTGATCGCAAGCGCAGCGTGCCTTCGGACATTTGCTTCCACCAATGTCGGTAAGTTTTTCTACCAATGTCGATAAGCCGATGGAACGCTTCTTTCGTAACGGCATTGAGCGGACACTACTCATGCGGGAATCAATCAGGCTCCGGATTTCTGCGGCGTAAGTGGCGCTATGCGCCTTCCATGCCGAGCATCAGCATGACCATGACCGCAGCACGACCACGACCCATGTTTCCCGAACACGAAAGGGCGGCCGATGTCACAATTTCTCAAAGCAATCGGGCTGTTCGCGGCTGCCTTCGTAAGCAGCGTGGCGGTGCTCAGTCTGGCTGCCATTTCGGATCCGCTGCCGCCCGATACGACCTACCGGCCACTTCCAACCCGCCCATTTTCTGCCGTCAAGGCCGACGATGAGGCGCAGAAGCAGCAGGTCATGCAACGGCAGGCCAGCCTGCTCAATCGACGCTACGACATGTCGGACCGACCGATCGCAGGCGTAATGATGTCGGGCGGTCGAAAGGCGGTGCCGGGTGGCGTTCGGGTCAAGCTGCAGTCGGGCACCACGTGGGAGAACTTGGCCGAAATGAGCCCTGACGAGATTCGTCAAAGGAGCCTTTTGCCCGAAGGCTTCCTTCCACTTCCCCATGTCAAGCAGGCGACCGGCGGCCAAGTCATTCCGGACCGTCAGATCGACGATATCCGAAGACAGGAGGCGCGAGATCTGCGGCGCTTCGACGTCAATTTCGATCTTCCCGACCATCTGACGCCCGAATTTCCGCCGCCCATCTTTCTTACGACCCAGCCGCATCTCGGCGATGTCTCACGCGGGCAGTTGCTGACGATCAAGAATTTCTACGAGGTGATGAACGGGATTATCACTCCGGTGCAGATGGAAGGATTGCGCCTCCTTCTCACGCCGTTCCCACAGGAAGAGTTCAACCAAACCGAAGATCGAAAAGTGGCCGAGCAGAGTACCGGAATTACCTGCCTCGATTGCCACGCCAATTTCCATACGAACGCAGCCTTCCACCTTACGCCCGACGTTCGCCCGCAAGCAGCGCGGTTCCGGCTGGACTCCACCAGCCTTCGCGGGGTGTTCAATCAGCAAATCCACGGGTCGAAGCGGTCACTGCGGTCCATCGAGGACTTCACTGAATTCGAGCAGCGGACCGCGTACTTCAATGGCGACCACGTCAGCGCGACTCGAAAGGGCGTGCATTTGCCCGACCGAACCAATCAAGTCGCCATGATGGCTCAGATGCAGAACATTATCGACTTTCCTCCGGCCCCCAAGCTGGACGCGTTTGGACGCCTCGATCGGGCGAGGGCGACCGAACAGGAACTCGCCGGCGAGCAGGTCTTCTTCGGGAAAGGCCGCTGCAACGAGTGTCACGTTGCGCAGACCTCTTTCATGGACAACAATATGCACGATCTGAAGCTCGAGCGGTTTTATCAGGTCGGGCATACCTTCAACGACTTCGTGACGTTGCCGGACGGCCCCATCAAGACGTTTACGCTGCGAGGAATCAAGGATTCTCCGCCCTACCTGCACGATGGCCGCCTCATGACGCTGGCCGACACCGTCGAATTTTTCAATCTCGTGCTTGGTTTGCGGCTCACGCAGCCGGAGAAGGAAGCGCTGGTCGCCTATATGCTGGCCTTGTGAATGCAAGGACAAAGGACATTCGGCGTCAGGCCCATGACGATCGTTCGATCAAGGAGGCAGACAATGCGTTCGCTCGCCCAGGGACTGGCAGTAGCGACGCTGTTCGCGTCGCCTGCGTTCGCCCAGATCGGCAATCCGGCGGGCACCGAACCGGACACGCGACAGAGCGCGCCTGGCATTCCTGCACCGCATCAGACCAATGCGCAGGACCAGTTATTCGCGCAGCAGGCCGTAATCGGCGGCATGGCCGAGGTGGCGCTTGGAAAACTCGCGGATCGAAAAGCGCATAATCGCGCGGTGGCGGAATTCGCTGGTGTCATGATCCAGGATCATGGCAAGGCGAACGAAAAGCTCGCAAGTCTCGCCGGGTCCGCCCGAATTCCTTTACCGAACGAGCCGGATGCCGAGCACAAGGCCGTTCACGCCCGTCTTGAGCGGCTGAGTGGTGCGCAATTTGATGTCGCTTATCTCGAGGCTCAGGTGCAGGATCATCAGAAGACCGCTCAACTCCTGCAGTGGGAGATCAACTCGGGTCAGGACGCGCAGCTTCAACGCTTCGCATCCGAGACACTGCCAATCGTACTAAGGCATCTGCGCATGGCTCAGGATCTTGCGTCGCAAATTGCGGGCCAGACACCGCGCGAGCTAGCGCCTGCTACCACAGGAATGGGCCATCAAGACCAACCTCGGCGAACTCGCTAGGCGCTGAGCCGCACCAACATTGCAGCCGACCGAGCCGCCGCGGACGGCGCAGCTTCGGCCATGCTTACGCGGAGACTCTCCATGCCCGAATCGGCCCGGTTTACGAAACCCCTGCACTGGTGCGGTCACCTACTGGGCTTCAGCCTCGGAGGCTTCTTCGATGGCATAATGCTTCACCAGATCCTGCAGTGGCACCACCTTCTGAGTGCGCTTCCCGGCGAGCTGTTCCGGGATATCCGATTGCAAATTTTTGCCGACGGCCTGTTCCACGGCGTGATGTACGTCGTAGCCGCAGCGGGCCTGTGGCTGCTCTGGCGCGTCCGGCAGGAGTTTTCTACGGCTGGGGCAGACCAAATTCTATTCGCCGACGTGCTGATCGGTTTCGGCGCATGGCACATCCTCGACGGTATCCTTTCCCATTGGCTGATCGGCATTCATCGCATCCGGATGGATTCCTCCAATCCGCTCGTTTGGGATCTCGTCTGGTTCTTTGCATTCGGCATAGCGCCGCTGTTGCTTGGCTGGCTATTACGGCGGTACCCGCGGTCGGGAAGATCAATGCGCGGCGGTACTGCCGCTTCGGTTACGGTGGTGACTATCTTGAGCGCTGCCGCGGTCTCGATGCTGCCGGCGCCGAACGCCACTCAGGTGATCGTTTATTTCATGCCGGGCACTACCGCGCAGCAAGTCTTCTCAGCAGCAATGGCAGCGGATGCGCGAATCATCGGATTCGATGCATCCCAGACGCTTTGGGCCTTCGAACTTGCCGACGCGGGTCAATCAAAGAATCTCTATCGGCATGGCGCCCTGTTCGTCAGCAATTCAATGTTCCCCGCAAGCTGCCTGTCCTGGTCGCGTCTCATCTGATTGGGCCAATAGACGCTGTGCGTGCCATCGCCGGCGGGATTGCTGAAGGGAAGTCCGAAAGGCCTCATGCACAGCTCCAGCGTCGGCTACGTTTCGTAATCAGTTTGTCGCGTCAGGAACTGCACCGCCATTTGGAGGTCCGCGGGTGATCGATCCTTCCGGCCCGATCGAGCTCGCGAGCAGTGAGCGCCATGACCGCACCCCAAAACCAGGCGGCAATCATGAGAGTGTTCCGATCTCGGGGATGCTGAGTGGCCGCCGTCGATGCCTGGAACGGCAGGGATCCAGCCGAGATACTCGCGGCCCAGATCCCCAGTTCTGTGCGATTTTTCGCGGCGGCAGCGGATACTGAGAAGCTGGAGGGCGTGTCGCCTCAATGACTACGCTCATCGCGAATACGGGAGATCGATGATCTTCCTCCTGCGCGAGAGTGCACGTCACAGTAAGCACCCCACGAGGCGTTGATGAAGAAGCTTCGGGCCGTCCGGCTGGCGGGCGATTGGCGTGCAAACCGAGGTGGCTCCAAAAGCTAAAGTGAGCGTCTTGCCGAAAGAATCACAGCGGCTGAGACTCCATCAGGAACATCACCTAGGTCGTCGGCGTTCCCCAAGGCGGATGGTACTCGGCCAGGCAGGGCTGCCGACCAGAGTACAACGCAAACAAAGCAGTCCACCCACGCAGAAGGAGAGACGAATGGCCAGCGCTGAAGAGCGGTTAATGGAATGGCTACGTGACGCCCACGCGGCGGAGAAACAGGCCGAGACCATGTTGAGCGGCATGGCTCAACGAATCGAGAACTATCCCGACCTGAAGGCGCGGATTGTTCAGCACATCGGCGAGACTCAGCGGCAAGCTGAACGCGTTCGCAGCTGCATCGAGCGGAGGGGCGAGAGCACATCCACGATCAAAGACACTGGCGGAACGATGTTTGGGTTCGGCCAGGCCATGAGCGGCATGTTTGTAGGCGACGAGGTGATGAAGGGTTCGATTGCCTGTTCTGCCTTTGAGGCGATGGAAATCGCCTCCTATCGCATTCTGATCGACACGGCGAGAGAGGTGGGCGATGAGGAAACCGCTCGGACCTGCGAGCAGATCCTGCAGGAGGAAGAAGCTATGGCGGATTGGCTGGAGCAGAACCTTCCAACGTTAACCCATCAATATCTGGCACGCGAGCAAACGCCCGGCGCCCGCGCTACGAGCTAAAACTGCCGCCGCGTCCGGCTGCGCGGTTCGGTCCTCGGGTCCTTGATCGCGAGCGAGCGATCACTGCCCCGAGGTTGCGCATGTCGACCGGCGCGCCGCAGAAGGACCAGATAGCGGCCGGACTCTCGGCGTCTGCGATGCGCGCCAGTGGCGTGCTCCCGATCGACGATGGTTTTCGATACAGCGGGCTGAGAAGCGGCGCGCAGCCGGCAGGCAATGCGGCAAAAGCAGGAGTTGCTTCGCGCCGTAGACAGGGTTGGCAACTCCGCTTCGGCTGTCAGGTAGGAACTGGGGCTGTTCGGCACACGGCATCAGCAGGGATAAGAGGCTGCATGCTTGCACTCGGAGGATCGGGCGTCCGCTAAGCACTTCTCCTGCGCTTGCGCCGGCCGATCTCAGTTCCGGGGATCCCTATACCGAGATCTTCTGCACGCGCTCTGATTGATGCCATCGGCCGATTGAGCTTCACCGTCATAAGGGTGAGACTCTTTCCTGCCTGTGACATAGAGCGCAGCAGGTTATCTTCCTCGTCCGACCAGTGACGGCCGCGGTTTTGTCTCATGCCACTCATCGTAGTTTGCCTCTTAGGCCAATTGAGGCGGGCCAGTTGCAGAAAATCAAAAGGACCCAGCTCGCCTCACTGAGCACGGCCGCTGGGCTTCAGTTGAAGGGCGGATTCAACGCTTCCGCCTGTCACTTACATGGTGCAAACGTGCTTGCCTTCAAGAATATTACGCAATTGTAAGCTCTCTGAAAGTACGCCTCATCAGGAGGAAGTCTTGAGGATCTACGAGCCGCGGGTCCGTCCGAACTTGGAGTGGGTCCTTCCGGTGCACGAGAGCGATCACGAGTATCTGTGGAGCCTGGATGGGACCGCCCGGCGAGCTAGCTGGCGACCAATGCCCATGGCCAGGCTCCTGGTGGACGACGAAGGTGAGCCGCGGGCTGAAGCGGATCTTCCCTGGCTTGGCGGTCACGTGCTGGTGCTTCGCGAGCATGCGGCCAAGGTGCTGGCACCGCTGCTGGACCGTTCCGGCGAACTACTGCCGCTGGCATGTCCGGACGCGGACCTGTGGCTGTTCAACGTGCTAACCGTGGTTGACGCGCTTGATGAGGAAAAGTCGGAGCTGGTGCGGTTCGATGATGGAGACATCCTTGATGTCGAGCGCTACGCGTTCCGGCCGGAACTGGCCGACGGGCTAACGGTGTTCAAGGTGCCGCAGCTGCTACGCGGCCCGTTGTTCTTGGGCGACGAATTTGTCAGTGCGGTGAAAGCTGCCGGATTGCGTGGACCCGAATTTATCCAGCTCTGGCCGTAGCGCGCTGGAAGGGTAGCACGAGTCGAAGCCCATCAATAGCCTGCGCGGATGGGTATCGCTTCCGGCTTTGCCCTGGCAAGCTACGGCGGATAATCGCTCTACCCATCCTGCGCGCTACGTGGCAACGGACCTGCGCGCTCTAGTCGCACTAGCTCCACCTGCCATAGCCCTCGTCGCATCGCGCCCGCGCGCGGCAGGGCACGGGCAGCGGCGGCCGCGGCGCGTATTCGCCCGCATACTCGTATTTCTGTGCTTAGTAGCGCTCCCCGATAGGCGGGCGGGCGCTCGACGTAGACGGGCTGCGCGGGGTAGGGCGTTCCGTACTCGCCATAGACCGATGCCGGTGCGCGGTTGGCCAGTGCCCGGCACGCCGTAAGGGCGCTGCCGATATTCCGTAACCGGGTTCCGCGTAAGGCCGATGAGCCGGGCCAATACGCACATAGATGTCAGCGGAAAGCGCGCAGAGTCCGCCGCCGAGCTCGGCCAGGTTGCCCATTGGCCTTTCGCCTTCGATGCGGCTGGCATGGCTACCTTCCGCGCACTCACGCTGATTGCCACTCACCCTGCCGCTCAGAGTTGCGGCCACGAGGAGATACTGAAAGCCGGACCCACCGGTCGCGGCGACCTGCCGTTTGTGCGTGCTGCATTAAGGAGTCGGTGCGGGTCTGGCCGACTACGCCGACAAAGACGGTGCAGGAAGCGGCCTTGGTGGCGTTCTGCCGAAGAAAACGCAGGTTCTGATCTAGCGCCCTTCTTCCACAGACACGAAAGCCTGGCCTATGTGCATTGCTTCGCCCCGGAGCTATGGCTCAGGCGCGGTCCGGGTGACCGATGGCCTTTAGTGCAGGTCCCAACGTCAGCCCGGCTCACGAGCTGGTGCCCATGATTGGAAGCGCAACGATCGCAGTTCTTCTTAGTCATGGTTGGATCGAGCTCGAGCAAGCCGCTGCCCTAACGCCAGATCGTGCCCTACCGGGCGCCGTCAGCCACCATGAGCTAATCTTAAAGGCTTCGGGACCGGTCTGGCTGAACCGTCCGCGGCTTGGCTCGTTTGTGAAAATGGCAGCTCCTAGCAGATCGTCCGCCACTTAGGATTCGGTCGCTCCTCTCTTCCGCGAGGCCTGAGAGCGCCCACCGTGGCGCTCGTCAGTGTTGCACATCGGGCGAGGATTGAGCGTCAGGAGCTGGAGCTTGGCAGAGGCTATTAGCGCGAAAATCGGTTAATCATTTTGACCGCAGCGCGGGGGCCGCGCCAGCCTAGAAATTCAATCTCCTTTTTCTTGAGCGCGTTGGTGGCACGAAAGAACTTCTGCAGTTCGTCCATGGCCCGCGAAGGAAGATGCCGGACATCGTATAAGTGGCCAGCAAAAGGAGAACGCTCTGGCACTGCGAATACGCGGTCATTTCTATTCTTTTTACGCCCGGTCGTTTGCAGGACCTTGAGGACGCCAATCGGCCTGCAACGAAGCACGAGCCCCGGTTCCAGTCTCGTGAATCACCAGAACATCCACTGGATCACCGTCATCGGCTTTTGTGGAGGGAATGAAGCCCCAGTCATACGGGTAAGTAAGTTCCGTCATCAGAGGTTTCGCGAGTGTAAACACGCGGAGCGTGGAGTCGAATTCCAGTTTGCAGCTACTGCCGCGCGGGGTCTCGACAACAGCATGGATATGTTCTTTGTCGGCCCACGTAGGCAGCTTTATCAAGTTCGTCATTCACCACCACTCGCACAGCTCCCGTGCCGCCCTATCCAAGCCAAGTGGTCGGCCGAGCGGCTGCTCAGCATTCCGCGGAACGATCTCGCTCCTACATTGCCGATGTGTGCCGCTCAGAGGCGGCGCGCCATGGACAAGTGGTGCCGCAAACGCGGCAACGTCGACCGCGCGAAACTGACGAGGCGGGGGTCGTCGCCGGTAGCGCCATAGGATGAAAACAGCGCGACCGCTTCCCGATGCCCGGCCAGTTGCATCTGCGCGTAGACACGGTCAAAACCCGGTCCGCTCAGCGCCCCAAGTTGCGAGAGCATCGCCGCGTGTTTGGGATCGAGCAGACCGAAAGGGCCGGAGAATGCGGTCAGCATCGGCGCGCTCTGTGACAGAGCGGCACTCGTCATTGAATGGTCATTGATCATGTGCTGCGCGAAAGCGCGCACCCGCGGATTGGTGGATCGCTGTAAGGCGAGCTGGCTCGACTGGACCTCGAAGCTATCGCTGGCGGTGGCCATGCGGGTGAAGGTCATTGCGTCGATGCGTTGCTGCGCGGCAGCAGAGTGCACCGCAGCAAAGGCGAGGAAAGCAAAGGCGAGGAAAGCACAGACTGGGAATAAAGTGGGGCGCTTCATTAACACTCCTCGCTTGGCGCTGCAGCAGCTCAACAATTGCATGTGCTCGTTCAACGAACATTTTCATCCATTGTTCCTAAGACCATGTCCGCTATCAGACGGACTGCATCAGTGGCTAGTTCAATAGTTCAACGTGCCAATTCGCCGTGTCATGAAGCGAATCATCCAAGCAAGACTCATTTGAAGATCGCCTCCCTGAAGCAGCAACCAAACTAACTAAGCAGGCAACTTCGGGGAAACAACGCAATGAATGTTACGGAAGGTGCGCGCGAATAGATACGGCTGCGCGCCTAAATGCGTGGTGAGATCTCCCGTCCTTCGATAGCCAGTTAAAACAGGTAGCAAGGGAGGATCATATGATCACTGATACCGCTCGAGGGCCACTTCCATTAGCCATCGTTCGGCGATCGAAGGCGCGAGTTTACTTCTTCTGACTGGCCGCAAGAAACACCAGGCCCGTCGAATCATGGTGACGCACCTTGGTCAGACTTACTGGCGCCGGATATGCCGCTGTGATGCAATTGACTGCTTCCGGCCAGTCCGTCAGCAAGAAAGAAGCCGCAGCTAGTGGTTCTTACCCGAATTGGGGAATGAGGCGAAGAGACGAGGAGGTCAGCTTTGCGGTGAAGAAGGCCCTCAAGAAGTCGGTACCTCCGTAGGCGGGTCGAGCGCCAGCTTGGACGTCAGTAACGGCTCGACAGAATTCGAGTTTTGGGTCGCGGAAGGTCAGGCTGACCACTTGTCTTCTTCGCGCCTGGCTTCGTCTTCGTTAAGGCGCTCTACGATTTCGGCGGCGACGGCGGGACTCTCCGCATCTGCGATGGGAGTACCGTCCTGCTTCTTTATCTTCTGACCTTCGACATCCACGGGAAAATCTTCGGGCCTTAGTGGCTTCTTTGAATTCGGCGTCATGTCCTTCCTCCCTGCATTTCGTCGGGCGATTGCTGCTCTGGCTTAGGTTCTACGCGAGGAATGGTTCCTATCACGCTGATATTGCGTCTACGCATTTTGCCGCAGCAAAAATAGGAACGGGGCAAAGCCTGAAAAATTGCCGGTTTCCACGATTACAAGGAGAACGACCATGAAAGTATCAGCGATCGCGTTACTATTGTTCTTTGGGCTCGGCTCAACGTTGGCTGTCGCCCAAGGCGCCGGAGGAGCCGGGGGCGCCGGCGGTGCAGGCGCGGGCGGCGCAGGCGCCGGCGCGGGTGCTGGCGGCGCTGGTGCCGGCGGCGCTGGTGCCGGCGGCGCAGGTAGCGGAGGAGCCGGTGACGGCGGCGCGGGTGGAACCGGTTCTGGCGGTGCCGCCGGCGGAGGGGGGCCGCCCGTACCAGTTGACAGCTCCCGTAGTCCTGCCGACGTAAGGACGCCAGACGATGAAATGAGAAGGCCGAGGAAGTAAATCGGCCGGCTTTTGCCGACCAAGAACATTTGACCGCTTAAAAGCGGCACGGTGGCAGCCCGGGCTAGTGCGTCAGGCGAACAGCTCGGCCCCGGCGGGCGTGAAGGTGACGAAAGTCCCTGACTCATGCAGCGTGAGCCGACCACGGTAGATCGCTGGCTTGATGCCCTCGCCGTACTCGGCCGGACTGCCGCCGTCGCGAAACAGAAACGGCTCGTTGATCTACTCGATGTGGATGCGCCCTTGAACCGGCTCGACCGCCTTCGCGATCTCGAGGATCCGGCGCGCGGCTTTTTCCGGGCGACTATGGCATTCCGCGACGTCGTCAGAAAGCCTTAGACTTGGTGCGGCCCCGCGATCGGTTTCGATTTCGTCCCCGGTCGGCCTTGAATTCGATCCAGATGCCGGCAAAGCAGGCCAGTGGCCGATCGTCATTGATCGCAAACCAGACGACGTCCTTTTTCTTGGTTTCCGTTCGGCGCTGGCGCGTATTCGGCAAAGCTGTTGAACGGCACCAGGCAGCGGCTCTCCGGTTTCAACCAGCCGCGCCAGTGGGGTGAAGAGGTGTTGCTAATGTTGGTCACCAGCGGCCCGCCGGTCCGCGGCGGCGGCATGGCCCAGCGCAGAGGACGAACTCGCGCTCGGCGCCGGCGTTCTTCACGACTGGCGCGTGATAATCTGGAAGGACGCCTGGCATCGGCGGCAGATTGCCGACTTAGCGGGTGATGACGCGGAAGAGGGCGGCAATAGCGCTTTGGTTGGTGGTACCTCGCTCTAACAATTGGTACGTCCATCGCGTGAACTGTCCGGCAACTACGCTGGTTTCTTTCGCGGGCCGCGAGAACGGATGCCGCAGGTCCTCACCCTGCAAGGCGAGCACGTTACATGGATAAAACAGTATCTCGTCATTGTGCTTGCGGCTGTCGAGCCCCTTGAAATCGGAACGCCCGTCGACGCGGAGCAGCACCGCCTCGCCATCAAAAATACGCCGCCGGGCTCGAAATACGTTGTGCCGGCAGCGCTTAAACCTTGGACGTCCGATGATCTTTCAAAGTCGAAGAGACGGCGGGGAAGATGCCCGCTGGTAATATTACCTCAGAATTGGGAGGACTTCGGTACCCGTCACTCAAAAGTAGATTTCGCCACTGCGATTTTGAGCTCGGTTGATACCACGAGAAGCGATCGAATGATGAATGGATATCGGGCTCGGGGGCTTCGAGTCCGCAAGCGACCCGAAGCGAAACCCCGCCAACCGTGAATCGTTTTTGGTAACTTATTTTCAGTTGTCTACTCGGCCACTGCGTCGTTCAGGCCGAAATCTCGTGAGCGGGCGCCATCTCCTGCTTCATCAAAACCTTCGGCCAGCAATCCGCGCCTGAGCAGTTCTCGCACCGCTGATGCGCGGCTTGGCATGCGCTTCTTAAAGCGCCAGTTGTCGACAAGTTTCAATTCGGCTGGAGTCAGCATGATCTGAAGGCGTTCTGCTCGATTCAGCACACCCATCTTCCCCTCCACAGCAAGGCAAGAGAGTACTCATTAGAAGTAAAAAGCGTCAACAACGTTCCTTACTAATTAGACGTCACGCAGTGTTTAGCCGCCAAACCCGTCTAAATTGCTCATAACTCATTGGATGTATTAAGTTTTTCCTCCCTTTCGTCGCCTGCCAGACAGACGAGCCAGCTTGGCGGGATAAGTCTTCACCCATCACCGCACGGTCCAACGGCAGTTATCGGTGATGAGAACGCCTGTTGCGCGCTCCTGCCTTCCTCGAACGAATGGAGCACCGCATGGTCATCAAGCGTCGCCGTTTTAAACAAACCAAATCACTCGAAGAACGTCTTGCCCAAGATACAGCGCAACTACGCGAGCAAGCTAAGATGCTACCGCCCGGTCGCGTTCGAGAGCATGTCGTGCATAGGATCAGACAGAACGAGGCTGCCTCTCATTTGTGCGAATTGCTTCGCTCGCCGGGGCCGCAGCTTTCTGAGTAAGGAGTATTCGCTGCTGGCACGTTTGAGACATGCCAACTGAAACTGAATATGTCCGGTTAGTGGGGGAGACCGGAAGTGTCCGGCCGACTGCCGAAACGGCGCTTTTGACCTGGCTGTGTGAAAACGCCACTGCTTTGCTATGATTCTCTCGTGATACTGCGGGAGAAGCTGATGAGGCGCTTCGTTGAGCAGGCGGATCGAGGACAGTGGACGCTATTGCCCGAATGCCTCGATGACTTCATTGACGATCGCAACCCTGTTCGCGTGATCGACGTGTTTGTCGATGCGCTCGATTTGGCTGAGATGAACTTTGAAGGGGGTGGAGCCGGCGGCGACTGGTCGGCCATCGTACCATCCCTCGGTTCTGCTCAAGCTTTACATTTACGGCTATCTGAACCGGGTTCAGTCGAGCCGGCGGCTCGAACGCGAGGCCGGGCGTAATGTCGAACTCATGTGGCTGCTGGTCGGCTCGCACCTGATCACAAGACGATCGCAGACTTCCGCAAAGACAATGGCCTGGCGCTGCGAAGGTATGTGCGCGCTTCGTCGAACTCTGCCGTGAGATGGGTCTTCTCGCGACGGCGAGCGTCGCGATCGATGGCAGCAAGTTCAAGGCCGTGAACAACCGGGACAAGAACTTCACACGGGCGAAGGTGGAGCGGCGGCGTGCCCAGCTGGAGGAGAGCGTCGCGCGCTATCTGAGCCAACTTGACACGGCGATCCGGCGCGAGCGCCGGCCATTATCCGGCGGTACGGTTGCGCGGGGTGCCACGTCATTCCAGGAATTCCCGGCGGCGATGGCCAGGTCGGAAGTTCGCTCGCCGGTATCAGGCGGCGCGTCTATGTCGGAGGTGTGGTACCGAACTCGCCGGACGCATTGGTGCGGTGGATTGTCTCGCCACAGGCGTTCTCGCCGCGGTCGGCAATGCCTGCGACCGGAATCTTCGAAGCCGAGGCGCGCGATGTAGCGACCTACCTCTATTCGCGGTGAGTATGGCTGCGGCCGCGGTCGCGCTCTTGTCCGGCGTTACGCGCGTCATCGGATGAACTCGCGCCGCGCTCCCATGCCGGCCCGAGGGTTGATCTGAGCGCGTACCCTGGGCGGCTTCGGAGCAGACATGTTCTCCCTGGTGAAGAGCTTCAGCGAAAAGTAGTTGATGGTTGCGCGCAGGCCTTCGTCAAGAGTGACCCGAGGGCTCCAGCCCAGCGCATCTCGCGCACGGGAAATGACAGGCTGGCGCCGCTTGGGGTCGTCCTCGGGTAGGGGATGATGTTCGATCGGGGATTTCGAGCCCGTTTGGGCAACGACGAGATCGGCGATCTGCCTGATCGTCTGCTCATGGGGATTGCCGAGATTGAATGGACCGGTGATCTCCGGTGGAGTCTCCATCAGGAGCTGGAGACCGGCAAGCAGATCGTCAATGTAGCAAAAGGAACGGGTCTGGGAGCCGTCGCCATAGATGGTGATGGGATCGCCCTTGAGCGCCTGAACGATAAAATTGGAAATGATGCGGCCGTCGTTCTGCAACATGCGTGGACCATAGGTGTTGAAGATGCGCGCGACCTTGATCGGAATACCGTGAATGCGACGGCTGTCGAAGAAGATCGTCTCCGCAGCGCGCTTGCCTTCATCGTAGCAGGCGCGGGGCCCAATCGGGTTGACGTTCCCCAGGTAACTCTCCGGCTGCGGATGAATGTCCGGGTCGCCATATACTTCGCTGGTCGAGGCCTGAAGCGCGCGTGCCTGCTTCTCGCGCGCGAGCTCGACCATATTGCCAGCACCGACAACGCATGTCTGCAACGTGCCGATCGGATCGCGCTGATAATGGCGCGGAGAAGCGGGGCACGCCAGATTGTAGATGCGATCGATCCGTCCGGCTATTTCCAGCGTATCGCGAATGTCGTGCTCGATGAATTCGAAATCCGGATGGTTGATCAACGGCCGAACATTCGAGAACGATCCTGTGAGAAGATTATCGACGCAGTACACGCGATGACCCTGTTGGATAAGTCGATCACACAAGTGTGAGCCGACGAAGCCGGCGCCTCCCGTAACCACAATGTTCAGTTTTGTGGCGGAGCCCATTTTACTTCCTTTCCTCTGTTCACTCGTGCCGGTGGGTGATCCGCGTGTCTAACGCGTCCCGCTTTCACGAAACCGGCTACCACAAGGTACAAACAATTATTGCGTGCGACTGTTCCTTTCAGAAAATGATTGGATGTTCGGTGGGATCGGATTTTCAAGCGCTCGTATTGCTGCGCATCGGACATTGTGGCGACACCGCAATACCCGGAATCGCGCGATCAGATGGCTATACCCGCGCCCGTACGGCTTCGATGGGCGCTATGCGGGCAGGACGGTCGATCACCTCCCTTACGTATCGCTCGAATTCGAGCGCGCGATTTTCGGCGGTGTGACTCTTGAGCGCGCGATCGCGCGCGGCGGCTGCAAGGGCGCGCCGTCGGATTTCGGACGTGCCGGACAGAATCTTGACGACGTCGTCGCTGTCGGCGGCGAGAAGAATCTCATCCTCCGGCGTAAAGAAGTCATCGATGCCTGGCCAGATGTCGCTGATAACCGGCACGCCGCACGCCGCCGCCTCGAACAAGCGAACGCTGGGCGAATAGCCTGCCGCCGCCATGTGCTGCCGGGTCAAGTTCAGCGCATAATGAAGGCTGCAATAGAATTTAGAATGTGCGCCAGGCGGCAGATGCTCAATATATTCGACGTTCGCCGGCCAGTTCAACGTGCCCGGATATTGCGGTCCGACGACGACGAAGCGATGTTCTGGGAGCCGGCGAGCGGGCTCGATCAAGAGCTGCTCGAGCAACGGTTGGCGGTCTTCGCTGTAAGTGCCGATGTAACCCAGCATCCACTGCTTCGGCACCTCGACCGGCTTGTGAATGTTGACGTCCGCCGCGCAATACAGCGCGTAGGCTCGCGGGCTGCCATAGATGCCCTTGATCAATTGCAGCGTCGGGCCGCCGGTGAACGAGAGATACATGTTGAAGCGCGGAATCAGCGACGGACTGATGTATTCCGCGCTGTTGTCGGTCAGCTTGCTAATCGTCACCGGAGTATCGATGTCGTAGAAGATGGTAACGCCGCGGGCAGTGCTCGTAATCCAGTCGCCAAGCGCGATGCCGTCCGGAACGAAGGAGCCGAGCACGACAACGTCGGCGCCGGCGACCATCGCGCCGTATTGCTGAGATACGCGCCTCAATGAATCATAGAGTTTGATCCGGCAATATGGCGCACTTCGCAAGTCCCGATTGTCACGATACCAGGGCACGTCGCGCTCGAGAAACGTGATGCGGTGGCCGCGCGCAGCAAGCGCCTTGGTCAGCGCGCGGTAGGTGGTGGCATGGCCATTGCCCCATGACGAAGTGATCGAAAGTCCGAACATCACAATGTCGAGCTTCATTCCGCCGCCTCTTTGCCGTTCGTTGCGAGGTTCATGACCTTCATGACTTGCGCTGCCCGCTGGATGTAGGTGTGTTGGTCGAGAACGTGCCTGCGCGCCGCCTCGCCGATCCGCCGCGCGCGTTCCGGTGTCAGGGTCTCGATCGTTCGGACCACGTCCTCGGCGCTCTTGACCAGGAGAATCTCCTGGTCCGGCGCAAGGAACTCGTCGATGCCGTCCCATGCGTCGGTAAGTATGCAGGCGCCGGCGCCGGCCGCTTCGAAGATGCGGGTCGGCGGTGAAAAGCCGAACCGCGCCATGCTCTCGCGATTGATGTTCAGTGTGGCCGATCCCGAGCAAAAGAAGGCGTTATGAGCGCCGCTGCCGACGTGGCCTGCGATCGTGACGTTGGCCGGCACCGGCTTGCTTTCCCATCCCGCTCCCCCAAGCAGGAAACGGCGCTTGGGAAGCATTTGCGCGGGCCGGAGGAAGAATTCCTCGACCCTGGCCTCGCGGTCCGGCAAGCGGTTGCCCAGAAAACTGAGGTCGCCCGCGTAGTCGGGCCGCGGCGTAACGGGGTGATGGGTATCCGGGTCAACGGCGTTGTAGATCGGGACGCATTGGCGTGCGCCGAATTTGCGATAGGTCTGAACCACCGGATCTCCGCCCCCATAGGTCAGGACCAGATCGTAGCGAGCAATCGCGAGGCGAAGGTGATGGTTGTTATCGGCGGCCATGCTCTCAAGTGTTGCCGGAGCATCGACATCCCAGTAGATCGTCATCAGCCTGGCACTAGCGAGATCGACTATCGCCAGATCGAGCGCCTCATCGAATACGCCGACGCCGCTTGCCTTTACGATCAGGTCGGCGCCGCGCGTTGCTTCTTCGATCGCATGCCGCCATCCATCTTCCGTTGCAGGATACACCACCACGCGCGCCCAGTCCGGGTCCGGAATGTCCCGATGCCGCTGACGGTCGAACGCATCCGGCTCGTAGAATGTGATCTCCTGGCCCAGCGCGGCAAGCGCCTTGAGCAAGCCGCGATAGTAGGTCGCGGCTCCGTTCCAGTACGACGACACCAGGCTCGATCCGAAAAATGCGATCCTCATGCGACGGTCCGTTCGGTTGCGGCGCGTGTGTCGGCGCGTGGTTGCGTGATTTTCGCCCCCAATTCGGCCACGATGGCGAGCAGTTCATGCACGCGATGCGCACAGGTGTGGCGCGAACGGATCGCGCGCAGACCTCTCTGCGCCGTTTCCGCGGCAAACGCGCCGTCCCGCACGAATGTTCGCAGCGCTGCGGCTACCGTCTCGCCGTCTTTCACCTTGATGTAACTATCCGGCGGAAACAGTGCCTCCGTATCATCCCACGGCGCGCTGATGAGCGGGATTGCGCAGGCGAGGGCCTCGAATACCCGGATGGTAGGAATGCCGGGAAGCGCGGCGACATAGGGCCGGCGGGGCACGTGCATGGTAACGCGCGCGCGCCCAAAAGCATCGGGTACACGATGATTGGGAAGCCAGCCGCGAAAATCGATTCCGGCCACCTGCAGTCGTTCGCGTACGTCTGCGGGATAGCGGACTCCGAATATGCGGGCACTAATGCCGGTCCGCACGACCGGCCCGACAAGAAACTCCTGCAGTTCGCGATCGCGCTCGTCGTCGCCCCAGTTTCCGATCCATACCAGGTCGGCCTCGGTGGCGACGCGCGCTTGAGGCCGGAACAGAGCGACATCGGCGGCTTCGTGCCAGGTGAAAGCCCGACGTCCCCACCCGAGGCGCTGGTAGACCTGGCGCAGCACCTCGCCGAAGGCGAGAATCGCATCGTAATCGACAAGCCGGAAATGGGCGATCTGGTGTGCGGCCGTCGCGGCGCGATGGTGTGTATCGTGAAACAACAAGATAAATTGTCCGCCGTCTCGTCGCTTCTTGCCGAGTGCTTCGATCAGCGATGGCTCATTCCATTCGTGAGCCAGCACCACATCAGCCTGATCCAATGCCTCGTCGAGGTCGAGCCTTGCCGGATCGTAGCTTCGCAACACCGCACCCGACACCAGCGAAGACGCTTCACGCAGACTTTCGTCGCCTCCGTCCTGCATCGCGTTGAGCCGGCTCCAGCCGTCATACGGTTCGTAAACCGTAACCTGATGTCCAAGGTGGAGCAGTTCGCGGACAATTCCGCGCAGGAAATGGGCGTTGCCGTGATTCCAGCATGACAGAAACGAATGATAGAACATCACGAAGTTCATAGCCGTGCCTCGGCCGAATTTGGGTGTGGCTTCCGCTTAATCGTGCGTCCGCCAGAGGAAATATCCTCGTACAGCTCGATGTAGGCAGACACCGTTTCGCGCAGCGAGTAGCGCCGCGCCCGCCGCGCCGCCCGGTGCTGCAGTTCCTCACGCAACGCTTCATTGCGCGTCAACGAGGCGAGCGCGGCCTGCCACTCGGCCTTGTCGCGCGCATCCACGAACAGCGCCGCTTCGTCCCACAGCTCGCGAAAGCTATCGATATCCGACAATACGAGGGCACAGCCCGCTGCCGCCGCTTCCAGAACAGCCAGACCGAACGGCTCGTAGACGGCCGGCGATGCCAGGATGGAAGCGCGCTGCATGGTTTCCAATAGTGCGTCGTGAGATAGTTCGCGCAATCCCTCGCTGTGAGGCAAAGCTGCGGCCGAGGCGTTGTCGCTACCAACGCTGGTGGCTCCGATCGTGTGAATGGGCCATGGCACGCCTGGTGCGATATCGCCCAATACCGACAGATTCTTCGCCTCATCCCATTGTCGCCCGGCTGCCAGAATGAAGGGCTGCTTTCTTGCGCGAGAAGGGTAGGGTACGATCCCGTTCCAGATTGCCAGCCCGCGACTGCCGGGCCGATACAGCCGAGAGATCGTGTCACGGAACGCGCCCGTCGGCGCCACCCATCGGTCCGCGGCAGCGAGACCGGCATGCACATGCGCCATGTATTCCAGCCACCGTGGCTCGGTAGGCTCTTCGTCGCGACAGGCGTGCCACCAGGACCGTACGCAGGAATGGGCAACCACGACGACGGGAGAACGCCATTCGTACATCGCCTCGCGATAGCTGTTGAGGTGCACGACATCCGGCTGCACACGGCGTTCGATCGATGCCAGCCGGTCGGCGGCACGTTCGCTATCCAGGCCTTCCGGATCGATCCATTCAAGGGCAAGATCGGTGATCTCGAGCGTCAGCCCTGAAATGCCCGTGACGGCATCAAGCTGATCGCCCCGTGGTTCGGGGCCGAGCGTCACCAGAACGACCTCGAATCCCTTTCGACACAGAGCCCGCGCCAAGGTCGAGGCGTAGATCCACACCCCGCCGACGGCGTCGGCGGTCATCAATATACGCAGTGCTCGACCCTGTGGCGGCGTCATGGCCCGGCCTCCAGTAGCTCGGAGGTGGCCGCGTTGCCGCTCACGTGGCGGTCCAGCCAACGTTCGATCAGGCGCAGACCCTGCCGAATCGAAACGCGCGGCTCCCAACCGAGCGCGCGCGATACCGCGTGAACGTTGGAGACATACCAGGGCTGGTCTCCGGGACGCCACGCCTCAAAGCGAACTTCGGGCCGTTTGCCTCGCAGCTCGGTGATGTGGGCCAGCAATTCCCGAAGGCTGATCGCGTTGGCAGGTCCGCCTCCCAAATTGAAAATGCGGCCGCGAACGTTGTCGATGTTGTCGAGCGCCCCGATCCAGGCGTTCACGGCGTCGTCGACGTATAGCGCGTCGCGGACCTGGTGGCCGTCCCCGTAGATCGTGATCGGTCGCTCCTGAATGGCCTGGAGCAGGAAATGCGCGATCCAGCCCTGGTCTTCATTGCCGAACTGCCGCTGGCCGTAGATGCAGCTCATGCGCAGCACGACCGACCGCAGGCCGAACACGCGCGCGTAATCGCGGACGTACTGATCTGCCACCCCTTTCGAGCATCCGTAGGGGCTATAGAGGTCGAGCGCAGCATCCTCCGCGATACCGTCGGCGAACTTCGGATCGGCGGGGACGTAGCGGCCGTCCGCCCGATGAACCTCGGACGAGTCAAGCAGCTTGCCGTAGACCTTGTTGGTGGATGCAAAGACGATGGGCGCGCGCGGATTGCGTTGGCGAATCGCTTCAAGCACGTTGAGCGTCCCGCGGCCGTTGATCTCGAAATCCGAGATCGGATCCTCGAGGCTTGTGGTGACGGCAACCTGGGCGGCTAGGTGCATGACGGCGCCGGCCGCAGAGACCAGCTCATCCATCGCATCGGTGTCGCGGGTGTCGGCGACCTCGATTGCGACATTGTTGCCGAATCGATGTCGCAGCCAATCGGCATTCTCCTCCGATCCCTGCCGCGACAGGCTGTCAACCGCTACTATGCTGCGACCGCGTGCGGCAAGGCCGGCCGCGATGTTGCAGCCGAGAAATCCGCAGCCGCCCGTCACCAGCACGCGATCCGAGGTTCCTTTGATGTGTGGACCGGCGACGTTCATGCCACGAGCCCTCGATCTTCCAGCTCGCGTGTCGCGGCCTCCACCGAATCATCGGCGGCCTGACCTGCGAGCCATTCGGCGAGCTGGCGCAGACCCGTTTCGAATTCGACCTGCGGCGCATAGCCAAGCTGGTCGCGCGCCTTGCCGATATCAGCAAAGCAATGACGGATGTCGCCTGCGCGATATTTGCCGGTGACACGCGGATCGAGATGCGACCGACCGCTCACGCGCGCGAGATCGCGCGCCACGGAACTGATGGAACGGCGCTCGCCCGAACCGATATTATAGACGTCTCCGCCCTCGTTCTCGCATTCGAGCGCAAGTTTGCAGGCGCGCGCGACGTCGTGCACGTGGACAAAATCCCGGCACTGATTGCCGTCCTCGAATATCAGGGGCGGGCGGTTGTTGAGCAGCCGCGAGGCAAAGATCGACAGCACGCCGGTGTATGGATTCGAAAGTGCTTGCCGCGGTCCGTAGACGTTGAAGAATCGCAATGCTACTGTCGGAATGCCGTAGGCTTTACCGATAATCAGGCACTGCCGCTCCTGGCTGTATTTGCCGAGTGCGTAGATCGAGCTCAGCGAGGGCGGCTTGCTTTCGGGAGTCGGCAACGGGGTTAGTGGCGCGCCATCGTCGTCGAGAATGTCCCAGCCGCCGCGACGGAGCTGCTCAATCGGCCGTTCCGGCGGCGCGACGATCTCTCCGTCGGCGCGCCGAGCGAGGCCCTCGCCATAGATGCTCATCGAGGATGCGCACACGAGTTTCTCTACCGGCTGGGCGGCGAGCGCTTGCAGCAGTACGGCGGTGCCGAGATCGTTCGTCGTCGTATAGGAAATGATTTCGTACATGCTCTGACCAACACCGACGGCGGCCGCGAGATGGATCACGGCATGCACACCGGCGAGGGCGCGCTTGACCTGATCTGCGTCGCACACGTCTGCGACGATCAACTCGGCGTCCCGCGAAAGGTAGGTCGGGTGCGCGCCTTGCCCATGAACCTGCGCGGCGAGCTTGTCCAGAATCCGGACCGAGTAGCCGGATGAGAGCAGAAGGTCGGTGATGTGGGATCCGATGAAACCTGCGCCACCCGTGATCAGTACGCGTTTTGACATGGTCGCTCCGAAACGTCTGCTGCCGCCGTTCCTGCGAGACGGAATCGTTCGTCGAAAGAAAATGCTTCGGCCAGGTGGTTTGGCCCAGTTTTCAGAGCGAACGTCGAACGAAAATGTTTGTTCCTGAATTTGTGAACGACGTGTTGCTAGCGGCGGAGTGATTGCCCTTTTCGATCTTAACCAGCCTTCCGTCGGCGCGCCGGTTGAAGCGTCATGCTGCGAAATGTCGGCTAGCCAACATATCGCGTGCCGTGCCTGTCGGCGTCGGGCCCAACGCCAGATGTGCGGCGACCGCGGCAGTGACGTCAGCAAAGGTTTGGCGCCGGCCAATCGACCCAGATCCGATCAACGGTCCGAACAGCAATACGGGGACCTGCTCACGCGTATGATCGGTGCCGCACCAGGTCGGATCGCAACCATGGTCTGCGGTGATGATCACAAGGTCGCCAGCGCGCATCTTCTGTCGAATAGTAGGGATGCGTTCATCGAACTGTTCCAGTGCGGCGGCGTATCCCGCCGGATCGCGCCGATGGCCATGGATCGTATCGAAATCGATGAAATTCGCGAACAACAGCCCGCCGTCGGACAGCAAGTCCATTCCCTCCAGCGTCCTGTCAAACAACGCCGCATTGCCGTTTGCCTTGAGCACGCGTCCGGTGCCGGAGTGCGCGAAGATATCGGCGATCTTCCCGACGGTAAGGACGTCACGACCTGCCATCGTGGCGCGGTCGAGCACGGTCGCGCAGGGGGGCGGGACCGAGTAGTCGCGGCGGTTCCCGGTGCGGGTAAAACCATCCTGCGACGAGCCGAGGAAGGGTCGCGCGATGACACGTCCAATGCGAAGCGGATCAACCAATCGTCGCGCTATCAGGCAGACGTCGTAAAGCCGCTCAAGCCCGAAAGCGGCCTCGTGCGCGGCGATCTGAAAGACGCTATCGGCCGACGTGTAGCAAATGGGTTTGCCGGAATTGATATGTTCGTCGCCGAATTTCGCGATGATCTCGGTGCCCGATGCATGGAAATTGCCGAGCGTACCGGGAAGATCGGCCTCGTGGCACAGCTGTGCAAGCAGCTCCGGTGCGAAGCACGGCACTTCGCGCGGGAAGTAACCCCAATCGAACGGGACGGGCACGCCCGCCAGCTCCCAATGTCCGGAGGGCGTATCCTTTCCCTTGGAAACCTCGGCAGCACAGCCGTAACGCCCGATCGGAGCGGCATCGGTTTCCAGTCCAGGCGGCACGCGGCCGGTCGCCAACCTGCATGCTTCACCCAGGCCAAGCTGCACCAAATGGGGCAGTCGGAGCGGACCTGCACGCAGCGAGTCCCGGTCGGCATCGCCGCGCGCGCAGGCCTCGGCGATGTGACCGACCGTATCGGCGCCCTCGTCGCCGTAACGGGCTGCATCGGGAGCGCCGCCGATACCGACGGAGTCAAGCACGAGTATGAACGCGCGAGCCATCGTGGTTCTTTCCTCGACGATTAGCGACGAGCCAACTCCGGATCATTTCGAACGTTCCTGTCCGTCGGATTTCTGCAGCAGAAAGCAGGTGCCATCCCAAAGCGAGAACTCCCAGGGATGCGCTGTAGCAGATGCTCAGTCCCATACCCCGCGCGAGATTCCGCAATTCATTCAGGTTACTGGCGGCATCGCCGTGGTAGGCAAAATTCAGGATCAGCAGGTGGCCGTCGGGTCGCAGGACGCGAGCCGCCTCGCCGACGTGGGCTTGCGCGAGACCGGACATCACCAAATAGGGAAAGACATCGACCGCACAGATGAGGTCGATGCTGCTGTCCTGAAAAGCCGAAAGATCCCGGCCTGAGGCGCGAACGAAGAGCGTGTTGGCGTATCCGGCGCAGCGCTCGCGCGCAGCCTGAAGCATCCGCATGGAAACGTCTATCCCAATGGCGGTTCCGACATGCTGGGCAATGGCCGCCACGATGCGCCCGCTGCCGCAGCCCCATCAAGTACGCAGGCCCTGGGCGTCAGCAACTCCCGCGACTGCATCCACCGCAAGATTTCGACGGTCGCGGCGTGTAAAGGATCGGTCCGGCCAAGGCAGTAAAGCGCGACGCTTGCTTCGGACGAGGCCTCCACTGCGCGGTCGAAGACTGCACCCCATGCGTCCGGTGCCCGCTGCGGATACTCAGGCGCCATGTCATCGAGCGTCCGCATCACCGCCTTGACGCTGGCGAACGCATCGGGCGTCCGGTCCCAGAGCTCGCGCATCTGGTTTAGCCGTCGCAGGGCGTCGCCAGCGTCATCACGGCCGTAACTGCAGATGACGAAATCCAGCGCTCGACTGGCGTCCTCCGCACACCGGGCGGTCATGCACATCTGGCCGAGCGCCACGTTCGCGGGCGTGAGGCCGCGCGCGCAGCGAAGCGCGGCGCGATCAGGCGTTCGTCGACGGGGCTCGCAGTTTCTCAGGCGACATCATCGACCTTGTCAGCGATGCGGTAGAGGATGCGCTTCTTGTTCCAGTGGTTGCGCGCGCCCCACTCATATTTGTAGGGCTCCCGGCCGCGGAGGAAGTGGAAGGTTCGTGCGCCTTCACGCGCGGCCTCAATGATGGCGTGTTCAAGCAAGATTACGCCGGGCGATTCGAATGCATAAGCGGGATCGAAGCGCGTGAGATAGCTGTCTCGAACCCGTCAAAGTTCGAATTGCAGTTGGCGGCTACGATCTCGATCGGGCCACGCCGTCCGGCGTGGTTACGGGCGGTGCGCAGCGCGCGGCGCTTGCGAGCCGGAAATGTCCGTTGCAGTTCGGGAACCGTCGGCGGCAGGACGAGAGCAGGGCACGCGCTGGCATTACCCGTGTTCGCAGCGTAGCCGACCGGGGTCGCCATTCGCAGCGCATAGGCGTGGGGCGGCAACTCGGTAAGTTCAACTTCGTCGCAGATCTCGGCATCGGCCAGATGCGATCCTAGTGCCGCCAGTACCGGCTCTTCGAGTCGGGGTGCGATCAGCACGTCGCGATAGTCCGTCACAGGGAAGCCCATCGGCAGAGCCCGCCTGCCGCGGCGGCAGTGCTCGCAGTAAAACGGGGCGAGCCCGACCAGACGGCCGTCGAGCCGGACGGCAACGACGCAGAGTTCGCCCGGCGCGAAGTTCGTCCGCCAAGGCACTAACCAGGCCACCAGAGCTCCCACCATTCCGGCACCACAGCCGCCAATTCGACCCGGTCTGCGATTGTGCGGCATGCGCACGATCCTGTCATAACGCACCCGCCTTTGCGCGCGCCGAGCCGAACCTGGCCAGTTGCTCGTAAACGGCTGCATAGCGTTGCATCGTGCGCTCGAGCGAGAACCGCTCGCGCGCTGAGCGACGGCACTCGTCCGGATTCTCGACCGGAAGATGGAGCGTCACAAGTCGACGCCGTGCAGGTGAATGATGTCGACCGGCCAGCGGCCAAGCGCCACCGCGATGGCGTCGCGGTGATGGCGTTGCGCCGCCTCGATTTCAGCCCGATGCAAACTGCCAGTTGCCCGGGAAACCGAAACGTGAATGCCGACCGGACGGGAGCCTTCGCAGGCAATAACGATCGAACGGTGGCCGGAGCGCTCCAGCGCCTCGTCGAGTCGATAGAGGATTTGTTCAGCTCCACCGACCGAGTCGGGGCCGACTGGTGCAAAGGGATACGCGATATGAAGTATCGTCAAAGCCATCGGTCGCCTGCCAGACCTATTTCGTCCAACGCTGCACGCGAATGCACGAGCCAATCCTCGCCGGTGATGTCCCAGTCGTAGCGCTCGTAGAGGAGTTGTCCTTGATTGGGCAGCGTGGCGAAGTCGTAGGCAGGAGCCCGTCGGAAATATTCAAGTTCGACGTGGAAAGCCGGCAAGATCGCGCGTTGTGTCGCATGTGCCGTCAGCATGCGGCGCTTCAATCGTCGCTCGCTGTCGTTCAGCGGGATTGAGACCGCCGGGCAATCGGGTTGACGCGAAAATTGCTGTGTCGCCCAACCGTTGCTCTCGGCATGATAGAAGGGCATCTCGATAATGCCCAATTGTTCGCCGCGACGTCGCCGCAGCGCTGCAACTGCGTGTATGGCAAACGCCGTAGCGTCATCGTCGGGATAACCGCCTTCGAACGCATGCGTCAGCACGACATTGATGCTGCGGGCCGTTAATCAGAGAGTAAATCGAGCGCGTGAGATCCGGCAGATGAAGCGCGGCGGCCTGATCGAAGAAGCCGAGCTCGATAATTCGGCTTGCCGGAACATCCGCGAGGGCCATCGCGCTACAGAGTTCGCGAATCCGGGCAGCCGCGTAACCATCCACGCTCGCGTGGCTATGCGCCTTCGCATCCCCGCCATCGCGCGGCGCGCCATTGGTTACGATGATGACGGTAACATTGTCGAGGCGTTGAAGCTGGGCCCCGCAGCCGATGGTTTCATCGTCGGGATGGGCGACAATGATCGCGACCTTGTCCGCTGCGATCCGGGGACGTTCGGGATCGCCAAGGCCTGTCGAGCAGCGCCTGGCTGGCTTGATCAAGCTGAACCGCGTCTGGCTCGGCAATCGTCATGGTGCACAGCTCTCACGGATCTGGGATGGCTGATGCCAGCGGCTCTCTTGCCTTGACATGCGGGCTCGCATAGCGGTGGGTCATTGCAGCACAGAACTCGGCGAATTCCTCCGGTAGCTGCGGAGCGCTGGTGTGATGGGGCGCGATGCCGCGATGTTCGGGCGTGAAGCAATAGGTCAACGTGACGTCGAATTCGGATAGTGCTTCCATTTGGCGATCGAACCAGGCGAGCGCGTTGGGGCGAAAGCTGTCGGCCCAAGACAGACCCGTGCGCAGATATCGCACGCCCAATCGCCTGAGCCAGGCAACCCCCTGGTCGAGACGATGGTCCTCGAAATGAAACCACTGGCATATGCCGAGCGCAGGCGCATGGCGCGGGAAACGCTCTGCGGCGATCTTCGGCGAGCCATCCTCCCGCAATAGGCCCATGGAGAAATGGCGGTAATAGGAAGAGCCCTCGGCCTCCTTATGCCGCGTGGTGGCAGGCCACGCGCGCGGCAGATCGTAAAGACTGTACCAGTGAACGCGCGGCGACTGCCCGATCAGCAGTTCTGACGTGCGATCGAGTCCCCAGGCTTGCACCTCCTCGGCGCCGAAGCTTGACACGCCGACCTCGGAGACCCAGACTGGAAGACTCGTAACGTTCCTGATCTCCGCGATTTTGGCGGGCCATTCATCAATCTGCCAGAGATTCCAGTCGAGCGGAAAGCCGTGCACGGCAATCGCATCGACGTGATCGAGCACGCCTTTCCCGGTCATGTTGGCGATGAAGGCGGGATCGATCGGTGAGATGCCGCCAAGCACGCGGGGGAGCGACGGATTGACCTGCGCGATCGCCTTGCCTGCACCGATTGCCATTTGGGCAAACCGGCTCCAGTCGGGATCAATTTCCGGATCCCAATGCGATTTGTTATTGGGTTCATTCCAGATCATGATGGCTTCAATCATGTCGGACGACCTCACGCGCAATTGGCTGCTCTGATGCCGCCTGGGCATCAGCCCGACGGCAGACATAGACCTCATCTTCAGGGTGCACAGCTACCTCGAAGCCGCTGCTGCGAAGCATCGCTTCGACACAGGCACGGTTCGGAATCCACCAATTGGTCGGATCATCGGCGTAGCGATGCTCCACGAAATGCAGTTTAGGATAACCGGGCCTGTCGAAATGTTCGTCTTCCCAGAAGTCATAATCCCGCTTGATTGGCTCGACGGTGCTGCTGCCGCGCAGCATCGACTGGAATATCAGCAGATTGCCGGCGACGTGTTCATGTATCAGATCCAGCGCGAGCAGCGGATGCCGCAGGTGGTAGAGCACGCCCATGAACAGCACGATGTCGAAGCGCTCGCCCAGCGTGCTTACGTCGTAGATTGAGACGTTGCGGAATTCGATATCGAAATCGTTAACCTCGGCCGCAAACCGGGCCTGACGCAGATAGCCCTCGTCGGAGTCGATCCCGAGCACCCGCGCTGCGCCACAACGTTTCATCTCGATCGAATAAAAACCGGCATTGCAGCCGATATCGAGGACAGTGCGGCCTTCTATCTCGGGCTCGATTGCCTTGGAAAAGCGGCGCCACTTCACGGATGGATAATCGCCGAGAAAATGTGCGGGCGCGGTGCTGACGCCTCCGAGCTCGATGTTGTGGAACCAGGGCCCCAACTGCTCAACGTGCCGCCGGATATCGTTGGTGGTGAAACGCGGATTGCTCATTGCCTTCCAACCCCGTCCTGTAGCGTCGCCCAGCTCCCGGGCCGATTGCGAAGCGCCGTTGGGGGTAGATCGCCGGGCTGAGGCGATCTGTTCTGGATTTCCTGGAGCAGACTCATGGCCGCCCGGTAGCCGTGCAGGGTGCCGAGGTCGACATAGGCCTCGCCGGCTTTCACCGCTGCAGCTTCGCCTCCCTGAGCCAGATAGGCGTTCACCAGCGTGCCGAAATACTCGTCAGTTCTGTTCCGCGACAACCATAATTGCCGCAGCACTTCGAAAACGCGTCCCGGCATTTTGAAGGCACCCCAGATCCAGTTCGAGGCGGCATCCGCCTGCTTGACCTGGATTTCGCGCACGCGATCCTCATCGAGAACGACGGCATCGAAGAACTCGGGCTGTTCGACCGGAAACAGCAGAAACGAAAGAATGTCGTCGGGCAACTTGGCTAGTCCATTTTCAGGAAACCAGATGGTATCGGGCAAGCCGATGACGACCGGCGCGTTGCAATCGATGACTGGCTGGGCTGAGAATACGGCGTCGCACAAACCGATGGGTTCGGGCTGAACAACATAGGCGATGGGCGTGGAGCCATAGCTCGCGCCAAAATATTCGACGATGTCGGATTTGCCCGGCGATATGACAAAGCACACCTTGTTGACGCCGCCGCGAATCATGCGGTCGACAAGATATTCGCTGACGGCGCACGGACGCTCGATGCCGCCTTCGGTACGGCTACCGACCGGCAGCAGTTCCTTCGAGAAGGCGAGCGGCTGGATTCGGCTTCCACGTCCCGCAGCGGGCACAATTCCCCACATGGTCATACCCTCTCGAGTTCGCGGCTTGGCGACGGCGGCACGGCGGTCAGCGCGGCAACCAGTTCGTTAGCCCTTCGTTCCGATGTGTGGGCAGCAAGCGTATGTTCGCGCGCCGCCGCCGCAATGCGGTCGATTTCCTTATCGGAAAGCTCAAGGGCGGAAAGCACGTCGGATGCATCGCGCGCTACCAGGATTTCATCCCCGGGCGTGAAGAATGTCTCCAGGCCTTCCCAAAAGTCAGAAACCACCGCGACGCCGCAGGCGGTGGCCTCGAACAGTCGGCCTGAGGGGCACCAGCCCAGCTTCGCCATCGGCTGACGTGTGACATTCAGCGTGAGGCGCGACGAGGCGTAAAACGCGGGATGTTCGTTAGGCGGCAGATGACGAACGAAGAAGATATTGGCGCACCAGGGAAAATCCTCCGGGTACTGTGCACCGCCAATGACGAAACGAAGGTCCGATCGCGCCTTCGAAGGGGCGATAAACAGTTCATTGAGCATTTCCTGACGGTCGGCGGAATAGGTCCCGAGATAAGACAGTGCGAACCGCGTTTCCGTCGCGGCCGGCACGGGACGATGCACGTCGGGATCGACATGGCCGTAGAGCGGGACGACCCGGCGCGCGCCGAGGCTGTTTTGGAGTGCATCGAGCGCACCGCCGCCGGTGTAGCTGAGCACGAGGTCGAAATCGATGAGTCCGCGCGCGCCGAGATAGGGAACGGCATCGCCACGGCTCAGCCGGGACAGGGTGACCGGCGTATCCAGGTCGTAAAACACCTTGAGCGGGCGGCCTGCAGAAAGCAAGAGATCGGTCGCGACGATGGCATCGGGATCATACGAGGTGACGATGGCTGCGTCCGCATCGCGCAGCTCGCGCCGGGCTTGCGGCTCCACGGAATCCCAGTCCGGGTAGATAACCAGCTCGCCATCCTGCACGGCCAAGAGATCACGGTTCAATGCATAATACGGCGTGTCGCGTTCGAAGAAAACGACATGGTGCCCTTGCCGGCTGAGCGCGGAGCACAGCCCGCGCCAGAGCGTTGCATGACCATTTCCCCAAGATGAGCTGAGCGTGAGACCGAAAATGACGATTTTCATGAGGCAACCGGCTGGTTCAATGCGGTGATTTCGAAGCCGTCGCGCTCGATCGCGAGGGTACTGATCGTGGCGGGCGCGATATCCACCCGGTGAAAATCGTCAAGCGGCAATTTGAGAGCGTACAAGGCAATCGCGCGGATCACCTCGGCATGGCTGCACAATGCCACATGTCCTTTCGGCATTGAGGAGCTTATCCTGGCGAGATGACTGACCGCCCGCATTTGCAGTTCGCTCATGCTTTCGCCGTTCGGCGGACGGGCCGTTCCGCGCATCGAATTCCATTGCGACCAGCGCGGATCTTGGTTGAGCGCGGCGAAAGACCGGCCGGTCCATTCGCCCATGTCCAACTCGTCGATTTCGGGAGAAACTTCGATCGGCATTCCGAGCCGCTGCGCGATCGGCTCGATCGTCTCCTGCGCCCGCGTTTGTGGACTCGACTGTATCAGGTCAATCCGCTTACGACCTAAGCATTCGGCAAGGCGGCGGGCCTGCTCGCGGCCGCGGCTGTTGAGCCGCACACCAGGCGCTCGTCCGACCAGAATATCGTCGACGATGTCGTGGACTCCATGCCGTATCATTGAGAATGTCGTCATGGCATCATCCCGTTCAGCCATTTCCCGCAATGAAATCTAGAGTCCGGCCGCGGGCCTCGTGGTCGGAAAACTGCTGCGGCGGCGACTTCATGAAGTAACTTGACGGGCCGACCAGCGCGCCGCCCATGCCGCGATCGAGCGCCAGCTTGGCGCATCGCACGGCGTCGATAACCACGCCGGCGGAGTTGGGCGAATCCCAGACCTCGAGCTTCATTTCCAGATTGAGCGGCACGCCCCCGAACGTGGTGGCTTCCAGCCGGATATAGGCCCACTTGCGGTCTTGAAGCCAGGGCACATGGTCGCTCGGACCGACATGAATACTGCCGTCGACCAGCGGAACGTCAAGCTGGCTCAGGACAGACTGCGTCTTCGAGATCTTCTTGGATTCCAGGCGATCGCGTTCCAGCATGTTTTTGAAATCGGTGTTGCCGCCGAAATTGAGCTGGTAAGTTCGGTCGAGCCGCACGCCTCGCTCCCGAAACAGATTGACGAGCATGCGATGCAGAATGGTCGCGCCGACCTGGCTTTTGATATCGTCGCCGATAAGCGGAAGGCCACGTGCTTCGAACTTGCTGCGCCATGACGGATTGGACGCAATGAATACCGGGATGCAGTTGACGAAAGCGCAGCCGGCCTCCAGCGCGCGATTCGCATACCATTCGCTGGCCCGCTGTGATCCGACAGGAAGATAGGACACGAGCACGTCGGTTCGCGCTTTTGCAAGGCATGCGGCCACATCGACCGGCGGCTGATTCGATTCCTCGATCTCGTCGCGCAGATAGCGGCCCAATCCATCCAGTGTGGGACCGCGCTTGACGGTAGTGCCGGTTCGTTTGACGTCTGCGAAACGGAATGTGTTGTTGGGTTCGGCGTAGATCGCATCCGCAACGTCACGTCCGACCTTTGCCGCACTGACGTCGAACGCCGTCGCAATCTCGATGTCGCGAATATGATACCCACCGAGATCGACATTCATCAGGCCCGGAAGGGGCTCGTTGGCTTGCACGTCCGCGTAATGGGTGAGCCCCTGGACGAACGACGAAGCGCAGTTACCCACGCCGACGATTCCGACTCGAACCTTGTTGGACATGTTTGTGTTTTCCATGCAGACCGGGCCGCTGTGATGAACTTATGCGATCCGAAACGCGTGCACAGGATTGTTTGTTCCTGCTCGTCTCCGCGCTCAGGCGCTTTCTCGGCATCGCTCCAGCCGATTGGAAGATGAGGAAGAAGATGATCAGCCTGAAGATGAAGAAGATGATCAAGATGATGAAGGAAAAAGCTCGGGGGCGGGATGCGCCTCGGGTTGAGGACGACCCATGATTCAGCTACGCGAACGGCGACGGCTGAGGAACGCTTACCCTGCCCATCGATTGATTTGGTCACAAGGTACCGGACGGGAATGGCCGAGGTGCGTGGGCGTCAAGCGGTACAATCAAGGAGATAGTCATGCCCAAAGGTAACGTCACGACTGATCACAAGAAGATACAGAAATGGGCCGAGGAACGCGGCGGCGCGCCGGCGACCGTAAAGGCGACGAAGGGTGACGGCGAGCCGGGCATCCTCCGCCTCGATTTCGAGCCGCGCGATGAAGCGCTCGAGCCGATCGGGTGGGAGGACTTCTTCGAAAAATTCGACAAGGAGGATCTCGCGTTCCTGTACCAGGATCGGACCGACGACGGCAAACTGAGCCGTTTCCATAAATTCGTCAGCCGGTCGTCCGCGACTGAATAGGCGACCGTAGCGGCCGGGACCGGAGCCGCGTGGGTTGCCGAACATCCTACAGCCCTGATCCAGGCAGCATCGCCTGGTGACGTAGACCAACATGCGCCCGCAATATGAAATACGCTGGTCTGACGATGTGACGGCCCGGCAGGGTGCATTGGGCTGTCCGGAACCAACATTGCAGGCCCGTGTTTATCAGGTCTAATCACGGGCAATTGAAAACGGATGCGATCTTCGAAAGCAGTAGAAGCGCGCACATCATCGCCCCGCGACATCCTGGCGGATGCAATCAGGCGACGCCACGCGATTCTTTTTGTTGGTGCAGGCGTCTCGATGGCCGTGGGGCTACCGTCCTGGCAGACATTGGTCGATCATCTGCTCAAAGAACTCGATCTCGACCCCGCAACAATCGAGGGAATGAACGACGGTTACCAGATGCTCGCTGAGTTCTACCGGCTCAAGCGAGGTGGGCTTGGATCTTTGCGGAGCTGGCTGGATCGCAACTGGAAAGTTTCGTCGGATCGAGTCGCATCATCGCGACTTCACAAGCTCATTGTCGAGCTGGGCTTTCCCGCCATCTACACCACTAACTACGACCGCAATCTTGAGACCGCGTTTGAAGTACATAACAAGCCCTACGCCAAGATTGCCAACGCCAGGCAGATTGTGGATGCTGCCGATGGCGTGACGCATATCATCAAATTCCACGGCGACTTCGATGACGATTCATCCTTGGTCCTGACCGAGACCGATTTTCTGGACCGGCTTTCCTTCGATGCTCCGCTCGATATCAAACTTCGCGCCGATGCCCTGGGCCGCACCATCCTGTTCATCGGGTACAGCATGTCCGATCCCAATATTCGGCTGCTGCTGCACAGCATTTGGCAGACGTGGGAACGGTCCGGCCACAAGGACCACCGGCCGCGCTCGTTCGTATTCATGTCGTCGTCGAATCCCGTACAGGAGGCCATGCTGGCGCGCTGGGGGATTACGCTTTTGACACCCGAACGCGGAGCGTGCGTCGATGATGCGCTGGTTGCGTTCCTGGCCGACATTCACGCGAGGGTGCGCCGTTCGTGAAGGCGAGTTGAACAGATCTTCAAAACGGCGCATGCCCTTTCGGCCGGAAAGTACAGTCCCGGCGGCGGCGCCGGGACTGCCCTTCCGGATCGGCTCCGAACGTCCGGGGGCAGACGAGGGGAGCCAAAAGCCAAGATTCTTCGGGTGAGGTTGGTTCCTCGGGCAGCCTGCTTTAACAACCATCTTCACACGCTTATGGCAGACGTCGAAGCCGCGGCGGCTCCGGTGCCATGGGGCCGAAATTCTAGTCTCTTCTCACCTGCTTAAGTGTCGCCGGCGCGGCTAGCGCCAGAATAGCGCGAGCAACAGGATGACGGGAAGTGGAATGCCCAGCAGCCATAGCAGGGCGCCTCTACCGAATGTCATTGTCCGCTCCTCCTAACAAGCTCACAAGGTTCAAACCGCGCAGGCTGCCGGACGTTCCTCAAACAGGAACTGAAGGTTGCCGCCGGCGTTAGGAACAAAATCCATGTTGCTGGAGGGGATTCGCCATGATCTCGCGCACAGTGCCCAACGCTTTTTTCAGTTGGACTTGGTCGGCTGTACTGGCCGGCGTTTTTGCTTCGCTCGTTGTCCAAATCCTGTTGACCATGCTCGGTTTCGGCATCGGTCTACTCGCGGTTGATGTCCCAACGGCCTCGTCCGCGCCGGCAAGCGCCGGCTGGGTTGCGTTCGTCTGGTGGGCGGTATCGGGCATCATCGCCGCCTTTGTCGGTGGTGCTGTCGCCGCAGCCAATTCGCCCGATCAGACCGGCCTCGGCCGAGTCGGCCATGCGCTGGCCGCCTGGGCGGTCACGACAGTTGTCGTGGTAGCGGCCGCGGCGCTGATGCCTGCTTCCGCAACCAGTATCGCCAGCAACCTGGTCGGTCCGTCCTATGCAGCCAGCGCCCGCGTTGCATCTTTGTCGAATGCCCCGGCGCGCGAAACCGTCGGCACCACGGCCAGGGCGCCGACGCAGTCCCAAATCGACGAGGCTCGTAAGCACTTCGCATATGCGATGTTTGCCAGTTTCTGTGCCCTCCTGTTGGGTGCTGGGGCTGCCTACGCCGCGGGAACGGCGACCACAGGCCAGGCCGTCAAGGAAGCGGCGCGACCGGTGACGTGAGAGTTGGCGGGACCGACGGACTGCTGCCGGCGATCCCACCGATGGCCAAAGAGTTTGTAGATGACCGATTCACCATTCTTTTTGGGGAACGGCATGTGCGTCTCGTTGTTCTTCCCTACGTTTTGAATTGAAGCACACTCGTTCGGATGATGAAGCTGCACACACGCCAACTCCTCCGATCGAGTCGCAGCAAGTGCGGTGAGGCGCAGTTCCGGCGGAAAAAATACGAGTGAGGGCCGTAATCGGCGGTCGCGTGGATCGCCGGCGGAATGGGCCTGGTTTACGGAGATGTGGTGATAATGGCACGCAGTCCGAAGAAAAAAGCCGAAACAACCACGGCGGCGCGGCGGACCGCAAAGAGTAGCAAAGCTCTTGCAGGACGGGATCCGGGCATGTCGCGCAGGCCGACCACCCACGCGAAAGTACGCAAGGCCCGTCTCGCGCGGCGAGCCAAGGACGCCTGACCGGCATCCGCGTGTGTGTCAGCCTGCGCTGACGCCTCGCTCGGGCGCGAAGTCGGTCGATGCTTGCCAGTTTCAGTCGAATAGTTGCACGCCGGCGTTCGGCAAGCTCGGCTACGCCCAGTAGCACGCTGACGACAGTCGTTCGCGAGCGGGATTCGCACACGCATCGTCGCCGCAAAAAGCACGGCTGTTCTATCACGCGGTGCATTTCGCGTTTCCGCAGCCGAACGCGATTGCGGCGCTTACCCTGACGACTGCCGACTATTCAACGCCGGTTCCGCGCGACAGTGGCTGATTGATTCCCATTGACGCACCGCCGATCATGCCCTTGGCAGCCGCAGTGAGCTGGGCCACATGGCCGTTGTGATGCGACACCCGAATTTGATACGCGCCGCCGTACTCGGCTTGGCGCTGGCGCTCGCGAGCGCACTCTCCGCCGATCAGGTTCCGCTTGCGTTCAGCACCCGCGGCGGAGATGCATGGGACTTCTACAGGTCGGTAGACGTCATCGTGCCTGCGGGCCGTTGCGATCATATCGCGATCAGCTCGCCGCTGACGACTGCTGTGCTGCCGCCGGATCGAGGACAAGTTCACATCCGCGTTCCGCTTCAGCCGGGCGAGAATGAAATCAAAGCGGAATGCCGCGAACATGGCGTCGTGCAGGGGGCGGCGCAACAGAACTGGCATGTTCGGCTTCGCAATGTGCCGACGACGTGGATTCATGTGTCGGAGAGCAGCAAAGGCCTGATACTCGATGCGCAGGCGAGTGCACAGGCGCCGATCGGCGGCAGCGCGATCACCAGCTACGAATGGCGGACACGCGACAGTAATATGGCCTGCTTGCCGGCTTGCCGGCGAACGATCCGCGCATTGAACTGCCGGCATCGGCGCCGGATGGCGAGTACATTGTCAGGCTGAAGGTGACGGACGCCGCGGGCCGCAGCGACGAAGGTGCCGTCATGCTTCGCTCGCAGGGTGGCGTACTGCGAGCCGTCGATCCCCTTCGTGACCATTCCGCATGGATCGACCGGGCCGTGGTCTACGGAGTAGTTCCGGCGCTGTTTGGCCCGCGAGGTCTGGCCGACGTCACGGCGCGCCTCGATCAGCTTTCCGATCTCGGGATAACGGCGCTTTGGCTCGCACCTATCACCGAAAGCCCGCCGGGTGATTTCGGCTATGCCGTGACCGACTATTTTGGTTTGCGGCGTAGCCCGGGAGCAGGGGAGGACCTGCGCGAATTGATCCGGGCCGCCCACGCGCGCGGCATCCGTGTCATCATGGACTTCGTGCCAAACCATTTGTCAGATCAGCATCCCTATTTCACGGACACGATCGGGGGCGCCGGCGGCTCGCCCTATTTCGACTTCTTCGCCCGTGGCCAGAACGGAAGCGCCGAACATTACTTCGATTGGTCCAATCTCAAGAACCTGAATTATTCCAATCCGGAGGTGCAGCGCCTGGTCATCGAGGCTTTCGCGCATTGGGTCCGCGAATTCGATGTCGACGGTTTTCGCGTCGATGCCGCATGGGGACCGAGACAGCGGGCGCCCGATTTCTGGCCACGGTGGCGCGCAGAGCTGAAGCGTATCAAGCCCGATCTGCTGCTGCTCGCCGAAGCTTCCGCGCGCGATCCTTATCACGGTCATAACGGCTTTGACGCGGTCTATGACTGGACTGACAAGCTCGGCGAATGGGCATGGCACGGGGCTTTCGAGGATGAAGCAAACACGGCGCGCCGCCTGCGCGCCGCGATCGAGGCATCTGCGTCCGACGCGCTGGTGCTGCGCTTTCTCGAGAACAACGATACTGGAGCGCGTTTCCGTTCGCGCTACAGGCTCGGCCGTACCCGCGTCGCCGCGGCCATGCTTCTGACACTGCCCGGCATTCCCTGCCTTTATACGGGCCAGGAGATCGGAGCGGCCTACGAGCCGTACAAGGATCCCCGTCAGATCGCGTGGGACGATGTTGACGGTCTGCGGGGCTGGTATCAGCGCTTGATTGCGCTCCGTCGCGACAATCCTGTTTGCGATCGCGTGATCTCCGCATGCGCGATGTCGCTCCGGGGGAACAGGTCCTTGTCTATGTGAGGCCGGGCGAGGCGCCGTCGGACAGCATTCTGATCATATTGAACTATGGTCCATCGCGCGCCGATGTCACGATCGGAGCCGATACGATTGCGCTGATGCAGAGCAGGGAGTTTGTCGATCTGCTCACAGGTAATGAAATCATCCCGACGGTTCAACGGTTTCGGTCGCGGGCCACGCCGTTCGCATCCTTAAATCGAAAAAGGACGCCGCGATGCGGTGACCTAAGCTGCACGCCGCCGGTCTACCTGCCATAGATGCGGTCGAGCACTTCTGCGACGTCGGCAAATCGCTCAGCGGACGGATCGAAGCTGTTTCCCGCGGCAAGCCTGCTTGCCCACTCCACGGCGGCGCGTCCGAACCATGCGTCGGGCGGCACCGTCAGGATTTCGCGCGCCGTTCCGCGATAGAGCTCGGCGACGAAATCATAAAATGACCCATTGACGTTTCGCAGCGCTGCCCCGCCACGGGTGCCATAAAACGCGGCGGAAATCACGGCGTCCTGCCCGGCCGGAAAGCGCCACGAACAGCCAAGGTGCACGCTCGCGCCGGTCTCCAGGTCCAATGTAGCGAATGCGTAATCTTCGGCTCGGCCGGCGCAAGCGGAAAGCGGCTCACCCTGCGCGAACAGCCTTGAGGAGGTGCGGGTCACTGCTGGGAAATCCAGTATCCACAACGCGAGATCGACGAGATGAACGCCGAGATCGATCACGCAGCCGCCGCCCGACAGTTTTGGATCGTAGAACCACGGCTTGTCCGGTCCGTACGCGTTGTGAAAGGTGAGCTCCACGGCATAGATGTGACCGAGGTCGCCTCCGCGCACCAGATTGCCGATCTGGCGCATCGCTTCCGTAAAACGATACGAGAGATCGACCGCCAGCAACCGGTTCGCCGAACGAGCCGCCTCGATGACCGCGCGAACTTCTGATGCCGTGCGCCCAAGCGGCTTTTGACAGAAGACCGCTTTGCCACGCCTGAGCGCTTGGATAGCCTGCTCGGCATGCAGCGCAGTCGGCGTCGCAATGACGACGCCATCGAGTGCTTCGTCCAAAAGCTCGTCGAGGCTCGACATCGCCTTGGCGCCGGGTGCGAATTCTGTCGCCTGAGCGATCATGGCCGCGGAAGGATCTGCGACTGCAGCGATATCGACCGTATTGGCTTCGGCCATCGCCCGCATGCGATGATATCCGATCCAGCCTACGCCGAGAAAGCCGATACGAGGCCGGGCGGTCGCAGGGGCGCGTCGAGCGTCGGCCAGCCTATCGGTCATGTGAATGTCACCAAGGCCTTGAGAAACCTGTCCGGACGGTCGCGCGTGGCATTGAGCGCAGCTTCCAGCCGGTCGAGCGAGAAGCGGTGCGTATAGAGTGAGCTCGGATCGAGCTTGCCCGATACGACGGCGTCAACGGATTCCCGGATGCCTCGCATGTAGACCTGCGGATCGCGCTCGTGCGCGTTGATCACATCAATCCCGCGCCAGTTCCAAAGCTGCATGTTGATCTGGCGCGGGCCATCCTGATGATAGCCTGCGATGATCAACCGGCCGCGTTCGCGTGTGAGCTCCGCGGCAAGATCGAGGGACTGCTGCTTACCGACAGCCTCGATAACCCGATCGCATAGTACGCCGCTGGTCAAAGACGCGACCTGTTTGACGATGCCGTCGTGCCCGTTCATCTGAATGCACTCGGCGGCACCCATCCGGCGCGCCACGTCGAGCGAGAAGCCACGCCGGGAAATGGCGATGATATGCGCACCGGCGTTGGCTGCCAGCCGCGTCAGGATGGCGCCGAGAAAGCCGATGCCGACAATGGCAACGGTCTGTCCGGCGCTGATGTCGCTGCGCCGAAAGATATTCATGGCGCAGCCGAGTGGTTCGCCCGGAAATGGCTCGCCGTCCATTGCTGCCGGAAGCGGAACGATGGCATCGGCGTCGGCCACATCGTATTCGGCGTAGCTGTGATACGAGAGCGCGGCGACGCGGTCTCCCGGCGCTAAACCCACGACGTCATCTCCAACAGCATCAACGATGCCCCAACCTTCGTGGCCAAGACCGCCGGGGTCGGTAGGATATCGCATCCACTCCGGACCGGCCCATACCGCGAGATTGGATGCGCAAACGCCGCACCCCTGCAATCGAACGCGCACCTGACCAGGAGCCGGTTCCGGCCGGAGTACGGTCTCGATACGGATTTGACCAGGGCCCGCAACGACGGCGGCACGCATCGTTTGTGGAATCGGAGAGATCTGGTTCATAGCATTGCGAAAGCCAATTCCCGGCGCGTCGACGCGCGTCCCGCTTTAAACCACCGTCCGGTGGAACTGGTTCCTTGCGCGAACCGACTTATCTCACCGCTATTTGCGTTCAGGCTGCTGCATCGAACGCGCACGGTGCCATGTATGTCCTCATTTTGGAACTTTGCTTGCTGTCCGGCGCTGATGACATGAAACTCTAGCCAGCCGCCGTCTGCCGTCATCCAAATTATCTTTTCGAAATGCCAGTGGATTTCGCGCTGACCGTCGCAACTAAGCCCATCGAAATGAATTTTACGCGAATGGTTGAAATCGACGTCCTGGAAAAGCCGATCGGTCGTATAAGAGAGACCTGCGCGATGATGGGCATCGCGGAGAAATTCGATCGCGCGCTTCCCGATCTCGAGACGTTTCTGGAAGCCGAAGTGGCGAGGGGAGAGACCAGAGAAACCAAGCTCACCTTTGATGGGCTGCTTTATCTCAAGCAGTTGCTGGCGAAAGGTTAGACTGCGGCGCCGCAGCATGCCACCCTGCTAGTCGATCCGTGCATGGCGCTTTCCCAGATTGAAGATGAGCGCCTTCTTCTGGAGGCATTTGCCCCGGGTGCCCGACTGCATCTTCTTCTTCGGCCACAACACCACCACCAATGCGCCGGGCATGCTGCATCCGCTTCAGGAAGCCGCGCAGCGCGGCGTCCTTCGGGATCCGTCTTTACCTCCAGCACCACCGGAATTTTGCTGGCCAAGGCCTGGTCCCAGGCTGGTCCAACTTGCTCGGGTCGGTCAACATAGATGCCGTACAGCCCGATCAATTCGGCGAACCGCGAATAGGAAACATTTGGGATCCGCTGCGACGCTTCGAACTTCGGATCTGCATTGATGATCCGCTGCTCCCAGGTGACCTGATTGAGATCCTCGTTGTTGAAGACGCAGACAATCCAGCGATGGTCTTCCCATTCCCGCCAGTATTTGGCCACGGTGATCAGCTCGGCCATGTTGTTCATCTGCATGGCGCCGTCGCCGACCAACGCGATGACGGGGCGATCCGGATCGGCATATTTGGCGGCGATTGCATAAGGCACAGCGGCGCCCATCGACGCGAGCCCGCCCGACAGGGAGGCTTTCATGCTCCGGCGCATTTTCAAGTCGCGCGCAAACCAGTTGGCGCACGAGCCGGAATCGCTCGTAATGATCGCGCCTTCCGGCAGTCGCGGCGACAATTCCCAGCCTACGCATTGCGGATTGACCGGCTCGGCCGGCTGGCGGGCACGGGCTTCCAGCGCCTTCCACCAATATCTGACGTTGGCTTCGATGGTCTTGCGCCAATCTCCCGCGGGTTTCTGGTGAAGTTGCGGCAGTAGGCCACGAAGTGTTTCGGCGGCATCGCCAACCGCTAGAAAGAAAGGGGATAATGCATGCGCTCGAACCGCAGAGGTTTGAGCGTACAGTGGAGGGATTCGCATGCAAGCAGCAGACGCAATGGCCGAAGCCGAACAGGTTGCCGAGCGGAAAAAACAGACCGGCGCGAACCAAGTCGAGGAGATGGCCAAAGCCGTCCATGGCGCGGCCGAAGAGCTTGGGCAGCAGTTGCCGAAGGCCGCCGAGTTCGTACACGCCGCGGCTTCGCGGCTCGAAGAGGGAGCTGGTGCGCTTCGACAGCGCAACGTCGAGGATATGATAAGGACGTTCAACGATTTCTGGCGCAAGGAGCCTCTCGCCGTCTTCGGCGGCGCGGTGCTCGCGGGATTCGCGATTTCCCGCTTTCTCAAGAGTTCCGTCGACAATCGACCCTGAGGAGAGACGTCATGCCCTTTTCGAACCATGCGAGATCGGTACCTGACATCATCGGCGATCTCTTCTCCCAACTGGCGACGCTGCTGCGCAAAGAGACCCAGCTCGCCCGCGCGGAGATGTCGGACAACATGCTCAGCATCGGGCGAGGTCTCGGCCTGATCGTCGGAGGCGCCGTCCTCCTGATCCCCGCCCTGGTCATCCTGCTTCAGGCGGGGGTCGCCGCGCTCACCGACCGCTACGGCATAGTGTCCTATTGGTCCGCTCTCCTGGTCGGGGGAGCGGTGTTGATCGTCGGGATCGTCCTCCTGCTGGTCGGCATCAGTCGGCTGAAGATCGAGAACATCGCACCGAGCAAAACCGTCCACCAGCTCCAGCGGGATGCATCGGTGGCAAAGGAACAAGTGAGACAGGACCATGAGCCACGTCGAGCAGCTTGAACGAGAGACTGAACAGACCCGAGCGGAGATATCGAGCACCCTGGACGAGCTGCGCGCGTGCATGACTCCCGGACACGTGCTCGACCGACTAGCCGACCGCGTCAGCCAGGGCGCTGGCGCAGCCTTCACGCGGAACTTGAAGGACCAGACCGTCAACAATCCGCTTCCGGTGATGCTGATCGGAGCCGGCTTGGCGTGACTCATGCTGGGCTCGCGCGGGGCTTCGGCCGGCGGCTTGATGCGCGGCACCGCAGACCGTCTGCGCAATGCAGCGGGGGATGCGGCGGACAGCATGCGCAGCGCGACCGATAGCGCCAGCAGGACTGCATCCGGCAGGAGCAGCGAATGGGGCGATGCGGCTTCCAGGCTCGGCAAGGAGACGGGCGCGAGCCTCAACTCGACCGCCGAGCGCGCCAGACAGTCCGCCACCGAGGCGGGGAGCATACGGGAAGCCGCCGGCTCGGTGGCTGGATTGGCGCAGCAGGCCACCTCCGATGCCGCCGACGCAATGCGAGATACTGCCGGCGCTATGACCGATTCCGTGCAGCGCTCCGCAGCCGCAGGCTACGAAGCGGCCGCCGACAGTGCACGCCGAACGGCCTCCACCCTCTCGGAATCAACGAAAGCCGTGGGACAACGGACCTGGCAGACGGGCAGCACTTTTGTCGATCTCTGCCGCGAACAGCCGCTGATGCTGACCGGGCTTGGAGTTGCGATCGGGGCTTTGCTGCCACCGACCGACACCGAAAATCAGCTGATGGGGCGGACAAGCGACCGCGTGAAGGAACGCGCCCAAGACGTTGCGTCTGAGCAATGCCAAGGCGTAAAGGAGGCCGGCGAGCGCGTCGTTGAGGCGGTCCAGGACGAAGCCCAACAGATGGCGGGGATGGAGGAGGGCGGATCGAAGGACGAGATGGCCGGACACGCCAAAGCCCATGAAGCCAGCTTGGCGCCCGAGCAACACGCCGATCCCGAATGGAAAGGACAACCCTGGAAAGCTGAAAATGCGCCCCTCTGACCAAGGGCAACTTCCTCGGATAGACGACCGCCCGCCGATTTGGGCTACCGTGACCACCGTAGCATTGTTCGTAGCCGGCTTTCGGCCGCGGCGGTTTTCGTCGGTACCAGTCGATCACACGCGAAGGCTCCCGGCATCGGATGAAGGGCGCGGCCGTCTCGCAAGCGCGCCCTCGGAGATTTCGGCGCGCGGATGGAAGGACATTCTGCTCCGGGTTTTGCACAATATCTCCGAACACCGGATCATTGCTCTGGCCGCCGGCGTGACGTTCTACACTCTGCTGGCCATATTTCCTGCCATCGCGGCCCTGGTTGCCGTCTATGGGCTGTTCTCGGACCCCCAACGCTCACTGTTCATCTGGAGCAACTGTCGGGCTTGCTGCCAGGCGGCGCGATCGACGTCATCCGGACGAACTCACCCGGGTCACATCCCGGCGCGGCAGCACGCTCGGGCTGACCTTCATCGTCGGGCTTGCCGTATCCCTGTGGAGCGCGAACGCGGCGATGAAGTCGGTCTTCAACACCCTCAACATCGTCTACGCCGAAACAGAGGCGCGAAGCTTCATCAAGCTGAACGCCATCTCGCTTGCGTTAACCGCGGCCGGCATCGTCTTCGTGCTCGTGGCCATCGCCGCATTGGTCGTTCTGCCGTCCGCACTCAATTATCTAGGCTTATCGGAGTTCACAGAATTTCTGGTGTGGGCCGGTCGCTGGCCGCTGCTGTTCGCTGTTGTCACGTTCGCGCTTGCGTTTGTTTATCGCTACGCACCATCCCGCGAGAAACCGCGATGGCAGTGGATCACGTGGGGGAGCGCCTTCGCCGCTTTCGCGTGGATTGCGGCCTCCATGCTGTTCTCGTGGTACGCTGCGAATTTCGGGAGCTTCAATCGGAACTACGGCTCCTTGGGCGCGGTCATCGGCTTCATGACCTGGATCTGGTTGTCTGCGATCGTGATCCTGATCGGGGCCGAACTCAACGCCGAAATGGAGCACCAGACCGCACGCGACACGACGACGGGAGCGGCCGAACCAATGGGAGCTCGTGGTGCTCGCACGGCCGATACCGTTGGACCGGCGCAGACCTGGCGGGCAGATAACACACGCCGGCGTGCCAGTTGAGCTTGATACCGCCATTCGATCCCGAGCATCTGGCGAAGTGCTCATACGATGCGAGCAGCAGCCACGCCAGTATCGTCGCCACTGATTCGGCTAGCCGGATGTCCGTGGAGTCGTGCCAGACGTGTGCCTTGATCGCGAGCTCTACTGCTTGAACGTCAGTGTGTTCCGCCTGTCAAACATTAGCCGAACGCGGTCGTTCCACGGCATCCTTGGTGCAAGACACCGAGCCGGCGCGGCCTCGGAGGCCAATGTAACCAGCGCTCGGCGCCCCATGATTTCGCGGGCTTCCCTGGTCAGGCAGCCTCCGCTTGCTCTTGCTCCGCTTGGAGGTTGATCACTGACGTCGCAAGCTCGGTCAGCGTCTTGTCGGTTGCTTCCTCCTCATCCAGCGTCTCCTGAAGTAGACGTGCGGCATCGGACATGCCGAGCTGTTCAGCCCAGGTACGAAGGGTGCCGTAGCGGGAAATTTCGTAGTGCTCGACCGCCTGGGCGGCAGCGATAAGTCCGGCGTCGAGAGCAGGCATCCCACGAAATTCCTTCATGATTTCCGCACCCTCATCAGCGATGCCATTGATCGCCTCACAAGGCTTTCCGCGGGCGGGCTTGCCGATGATACGGAAGACGCGGTCGAGGCGTTTGACCTGACCTTGGGTCTCCCGAAGGTGTTTATTAAAAGCTGCAGCCAACTCCTTGGATTGTGCCGCCTTCGCCATCTTGGGCAATGTCTTGATGATCTTATTCTCAGTGAAGTAGATGTCCTTGAGCGTCTCGTGGAAGAGGTCGCTCAGCTTCTTCTGCGGTCGACTCGGGCGACGCGCCGCCGAGTTTCGCTTCTTCGCTCGTTTTGCCATAACTTCTCCTGTAGCCCCGTTTGGAAGTGCCCCTTGATCAATGTTTGCGTGACATCGAAGGTTCCAATTGGGTTCGAGCGGGCCTGATAGCGTAACGGCAACCCTATTCCAGAAGCCAATCCAGGGACGGTCTCAGGCGTTGGGTTGCATACTCGGCGTACGATAGGCCATGGCTAAAGGTCATAAAACGTGGTCCGAAATCGACCAGGCGTCTGGCCGCCGCCGCAGCTCGTTGCGCTTCGATGCGCCTTCGGCCATCAGTACCGCGCAGAATTAGCTAGGGGGGTGTCCGGTACCGATGGCGGATGAAGCCGGGAAGTCAAAGGTTTGCCGGCGAAGGAAAATGTCAGTGTCTGCCAACAAGCTGGAGAGTAGCAAGTCGAGTCCCGATTGGTAAACCGAAAGCCGTGAGTCCATCCCAATTCTGCCAGTTTTGGGTTTGAAGCGAGGCGTAACCAGCAGACCACGTTCCAAATAAATCGGCGCCGCCGCGTCTCGTTGCTATTGTTGTGCCCTAGGATTGCAATTCCAGTAAAGCGCGATCTCCCTATTCCAATAATACCAGTCAAGCAGGGAATAATCCGGCATGAAAGGCGGCGACACCGGGCCGACCAGGTCAAAGCCGTCGACCGGGGGCAGCCGCCAGGGCCTTGCTCCATTTTTCCATGACGCGATGATTTTGTTCGTTGACGGGGGTCGCGAAGCGATCGGCGCCAGCTCCGCCAGAGCCTCCGCGTTGTTTGCGGACCTTGCCAGTGCTTGCAGGCGAGCGATGACGAGCTCGAACGCCTTCTCGAAGGTCGCCCTTCCAACGACTTGGCACGTGCCGACATAGGATAAAACAAATCAGGGCGTTCCTTGAACGGATATGAACTCCCAGGGATGAACCCCAGGAATAGCCAATCCTGTGCTTGTGCAAATGGGCTCGCAGATACTCCGCCAGCTCGATTCCATCCTGTGTCATCCGCTCCAACGTCATGTCGGCGCGATCGGGTCTTCGGTCTTGCCTCAGGTCCGCCCGGTACCGCGTTGATCCCACCTGCAATTCGGCTTCGGCGGGATCACGCTGGATGCTCACGTCGATGCTGCAGCAGGCGGCGTATCGGCAATCGTGTCGACGCCCGAGCAGCCACAAGGTCCAGGCCTCTGCGTACACAATGAGCCGCCGACTCCGAGCACCTGTTCTCCTCAAGAACGCCGCAACGAAATCGCAACGAATTGGTTGAAACGACCGTGAACCAACGCGACGGAAACGTCTGTCACGGCAGAAAAATCAATAACATGGAAGATGCTCACTGCGTTCGGGACGCAGGGGTCGCAGGTTCGAATCCTGCCACTCCGACCAACTATCGTTGCCATTCATTTACAGGGCTTTTTCTGATTGCTGGCGGTTCCCGAGTCAACCGCGGATTCCCCTTCCAATGCCGAACATAGATGTGCGTTCCCGCGGCGCATGGCGTCCGGGGCTTGCCAGTCTCACCCTCGAAAAGGGAGAGTGCAGGGAATGCCGGGTGCCGGCTCGCACCCGCGGTCTCGTGTGCAATAAGCGCTAAGAGATGCGCACACGAGCATACAGGTACAGCCGGAGCATTCCGGCATTCCCTGCGCAATGGTTTGACGGCTTACGATTCGTTTGGAACATCTCGAAGGAGAGGTTGAATCAGATTGCGTACGATCGATGAATTTTTCAACGTCCGCCATATCGTCTCAATGGTCACGAACCCCGGGGATAGCTCATGTTCTTGCGCGAACAGGACCTCGCGGAATTGGTTTCCTGGCGCCGCGAACTGCATCGCAGGCCGGAATTGTCGGGGCAGGAGAAGGACACGGCGCAAAGAGTACAGGCGTTTCTCAGGGCAGCCGGGGCTGACAAGGTTGTCACGGAATTGGGCGGGCATGGCGTGGCCGGGATCTATCACGGGAGGACGCCCGGCCCGACGATCATGCTTCGGGCCGAACTGGACGGACTGCCGATTCAAGAGACATCCGCGATTCCGCATCGGTCCGAGGTGCCGGGAAAAGCGCACCTCTGTGGCCATGACGGTCATATGACGATCCTGGCAGCCGTGGCGCGCGATCTCTGCCGAACGCGTCCGCGCTGCGGGCGGGCCGTGTTGCTGTTCCAACCCGCTGAAGAGGATGGATCGGGCGCGGCTTCCGTGCTTGCCGACGAAAAATTTCAGCAGCTCCAGCCGGACTTTGTGTTTTCCTTGCACAATCTGCCGGGCCTTGCGCTGGGCGAAGTTACTATCGCAGAAGGCCTGGTCAATTGCGCTTCGCGCGGCATGCAGATCGCATTGTTCGGCCGAACAGCGCACGCGTCGAATCCTGAGCTCGGCGTTTCGCCGCAAGCCGCCATGGTCCGGCTGCTGAACGAAATCCCTGCGCTGGGACAGGGCGGCGAGCTCACCTGCGAATTCTCGATGGTCACGGTCACCCACGCGCGGCTGGGCGAGCCGGCGTTTGGAATCTCGCCGGGTCATGCCGAGCTTTGGTTGACGCTCATACCGCTGACGGATGCAAAGATGGAAAGCATCCGCTTGCAGGCTGAGAGCCTGGTTCGGCGCGTTGCCGAAGACGAGCGGCTGAGAGTGGAGATCGCCTATCGCGACGTCTTCGCTCACTGCATGAACGCGCCGGAGGCCGTCATTCACCTGAAGAAGGCGCTTGATGCCGAAGGCATCGCGCACTCCGCGCGGGGGCTGCCGCTGCGCGGCTCTGAGGATTTCGGCCTGTTTAACCGGCAAGCGAAATCTGCGATGTTTTTCCTGGGCGCAGGCGTGGATCATGCCGGCCTGCATGCGCCGGACTATGATTTTCCGGACGAACTGATCGAAGTCGGCTCGCGGGTCTTCATCCGCACGTTGCGCAATCTGTTGGGTTGATGTGGGACGAATCATTTTCCAGATACCGCTGCACACATCACGACTCGGCCGACGCTTTCGCGTTCAGCTTCGAAAATTAGAACGCTTAAAAATTTCATGCGGTTTAGAACGATTTGAAAAGTGTGAGGTGTTGCCTCATCGCCACTAATGCAATCCGTTATGTGCACGCTTCGTTACCTTAGATGGCTTCTACTCGCCGTTTCCACCTCAGAAGTTAGAACGAGCCGGAACCTGCTTGTGGGCTTTTGGGGTGGAAGTATGACGCATCGAGTCGCTGCCAGAAATGTTATGCGCGCTGTTTCGCTGGGAGCGGTGAGCTATCTTGCGCTCTCTCTGGATTTTGCCGGTGGCTCGAGCGCCTTCGCGCAGAACCTGCCACCCGTCACCGTCGATGCTCCGAGCCAGCAACGCGCGCGGCCCGCGGCAGCACGGAGAACGCAAACGTCGACGTCGCGCGTGCAGCGGCGCGTCGCTGCGCCTGCGCCGCGTCGGGTCGAACCGGTTCCGTATGTGACGCCTTCGACTGGAACGGTCGGGGCGCCGCCCGCGCCCTATGCTGGCGGACAGGTGGCGACGGGGGCTCGGCTTGGATTTCTCGGCAATCGCGGCGTCATGAACACGCCGTTCAGCCAGACTAGCTATACTGCGGAGCTGATGCAGAACCAGCAAGCACGCACCGTCGGCGATGTCCTGTACAACGATCCTTCGGTCCGGATGAAGACGCCTGCCGGCAACGGCATCGACGGCCTCTACATCAGGGGCTTCTACCACGACAGCGGCGACTATTCCATGAACGGCCTCTATGGAATGGCGCCGTTCTATTCAACATCGGCGAATTTCCTCGAGCGTGTCGAGGTTCTGAAGGGACCGGGCGTACTGCTCAACGGCATGCCGCCCGCAGGCGCCGTCGGAGGCAGCATCAACCTCGTGACGAGGAGCGCTCCTTACTTCGACATCACGCAACTGACCGCACTTTATGCATCAAAGTCGCAGTTCGGAATGCAGGCCGATGTCGCCCGCCGCTACGGTGAAAACAAGGAATGGGGAATCCGGTTCAACGGCCTGGGACGAGGTGGATCGACCGCATATGACCGGCAGACCTCCGAGTTCGGCAATGCCGTGCTTAATCTGGACTACCGCGGCGAGCGTGTGCGCTTCTCCACGGATATCGGTTACCAGGCCGAAAATCTCAATCCGCCGCTTCGGTTTCTGACGTTCACCACCAGCCCTCCTTTTTCCACCACCATTCCGGTTCCGGCCTTGCCGAAGCCCGGCACCAACTACATGCCGGACTGGGCGACATGGAAACCGAGGGATGCGTTTGCGATGACGCGCGGCGAAGTCGATCTGACCGAGTCGGTTACTGCATATGGCGCGGTTGGATACCACAGGAGCGAGATCGATTATATCTATCCGTCGCCACGCATCACAAACGCCAATGGCAACTGGACAGCCGCTCCTTTCAATGGACGCGACGTCTATGACAACTACGTGGGTGAGGTCGGCATTCGCGCCTCTGTCGACACTGGCCCCATCAACCACCTTCTGACTGTCAACTACTCGGCCTTCGAACGAGACTATAGCTCATTCGGCAAGGCAGGCGCGGCCGTCTCTTCAAACCTGTACAACCCGGTCGCGATCCCTTACCCGAACTTCGCCACCGTCGCTCAAAATCTGGAAACACGGACGAAGCTTACCAGTGTCGGCATCGCCGACACGATGTCGATGTTCAACAACAGGCTTCAACTCATCGTCGGGGCCAGACGACAGACAGCGGGTGTGGACAGCCTAAATCTTCTGACCGCCGCCAAATCGAGCGTCGATGTGCCGACCTGGAGTCCCGGTTATGCAGTAATCGTGAAGCCGCTGGAGAACGTCTCGCTCTACGCGAACTACATTGAAGGTCTCAAGGCGCCGGAGGTTGTCACCGGAGCCACAACGTACTCGAATGTCGGAGAGATCATTCCGCCCGCGCAAACCAAACAGAAGGAAGCCGGCGTCAAGGTCGATATGGGTCGCGTCACGGTCACCGCGAGCTGGTTCGATATCACCAGTCCGAACACGATAGCGGTCGCCGTGCCTGGACAGACTTTACCTGCAAGGCGTCTTGCCGGCGAGCAGCAAAATCGTGGCGTAGAGCTCTATGCTTTCGGCGAGATTTCGCCGACGGTTCGGATCCTGGGCGGCGTGACTCTCATCGACGGCGAAGTGATCAAGCAATCGACCTCGGCTGGATCGTTGATCTTCAACTTCAATGGCAAGGTACCAGTGGGTGTGTCGGCGTTGAATCTCAATCTTGGCGCCGAATGGGACACTCCCTTCGTGAACGGGCTTACGCTGACGGGCCGGGTCATCCACACCAGCGAGAGTTATGCCAATGATGCGAATACGCAGGAGCTGCCGGCATGGACGCGGGTCGACCTCGGTGCGCGCTACACCTTCCTGTCACCCTGGAACGGCAAGCCAATCGTCATTCGTGCCAATGTAGAGAACGTCTTCAACGAGGCTTATTGGAACTCCTATCGCACGGTAAGCAGCGCCGTATCCCTTGGCGCCCCGCGCACTTATCTCTTATCAACGACATTCAACTTCTGAACGCCGCGTCAATCTAGCCACCTGCAATTCGTGCCGCCGCGGATCTCATCCGCGGCGGCATTTCTTTGATCTGATGGTGTCGCAAAACTGACGGATCGAAATTGACGACAATGCGATGAAAGAATCGTCGCGCGCTGGATGTGCGAGTTCGAAAATCGAAAAGGTTCCCGCCTGGCGAGTTAGAATTGCAAGAAACTGTGCATCGCATTGCCCATCAGTCACTTGTCATGCGCGTCGGCCGCGCAAGCGCGGAGGTTGCATCGTGTCACGCTATCGCCAACTTGGAGCTATTAAAAACTTCGTCGTCGATATTGCTTTGACGATGATTTGCTTCTGACCTAGTCAACACTCCATTGCTTTCGTTTACTGAAGAAGGGACCGAACCATGATGGTGTTCGACAGAGACGACGTCACCTTCACCGTCGTCATCAATCACGAAGAGCAATACTCCATCTGGCCGACGTTCAAGGAAATTCCGGACGGCTGGAAAGCAGTGGGCAAGACGGGCAGCAAGAAGGAATGCCTCGAACACATCGAGCAGGTGTGGACCGACATGCGCCCGCTAACGTTGCGCAAATTCATGGACGAGACGGCCCCGCAGAAGTCGGCTTAAGCCAACGGAGCCTTGTCTTCCGATGCGGCTTCTTTGTCTGCCTTACTCCGGCGGCAGCGCCATGTTCTATGCGCGGTGGCGCAGGCTGTTGCCGTCATGGATCGATGTCCGGCCGGTGGAGTGGCCCGGGCGCGGCGCACGCATGGACGAGCCGCTGGCGACCGACCCGCACGCGCTTGCATGGCAGCTCGCTGCAGAACTTCACGCCCGGCTTGATGCGCCCTACGCGCTGTTTGGACACAGCCTCGGCGCGCTGATTGCGTTCGAACTCGCGCATTTCCTGCGTGATCGTGGCGCGCCTGCTCCGGCTATTCTCTTTGCCTCGGGCGCCGAGGCGCCGGCCGTTCGAGACGGCAGCAAATGGCGCCTGCCATTGAGCGACGAGGCGTTGCTGAAGGAACTCCGCGATCTGCAGGGCACGCCGGATGAGGCGTTGTCGAATGCGGAGCTGATGCGATCGGCATTGCCGGTGCTCCGCGCCGATTTTTTGATGTGCGGCGCCTATGTCTATCGGCGGCGGCATCCGTTGTCGTGTCCCGTGCACGTCTTCGGCGGCGCCGACGACGAGACCAGTCACGAATCGTTACAGGCCTGGCGGCAGGAAACGTCGGCGGAATTCACGCTCGACGTGCTGCCGGGCCATCACTTCTTCATTCACACGCAGCAAGCCGAACTGCTCGGCCTGATCGGGTCGGCCCTGGCCCGGCGGTCGGGGCGATCGATTGGTTCGCATCGGAGCGAGGATCATGAGCGTATTCTCCGTCCAGCCACTCATTGAAGGCAAGCGTCTTCCGTTGTTGCTGAAGGCCGACAAGGCCGGGCAGCCGCTTGGCGCGGCGCTTCCCATGCTGCGCGACACCATCGACCGGCATTTGACCGATTGCGGCGGCATCGTGTTTCGCGATTTCTCTCTCGACGGCCCTGACGCGTTCCGGGCGTTCGCGGCCGATTTCGGTCATCCGCTGCTCACCTACGAGTTCGGATCGACCCCGCGTTCGCAGGTCACCTCCGGCGTCTACACCTCCACGGAGTACCCGCCGCACCAGCATATCCCGCTGCACAACGAGCAGGCCTACACGCGCGATTGGCCGATGAAGATCTGGTTCTATTGCATGCAGCCGGCGCAGGAGGGCGGCGAAACGCCGATCGCCGACAGCCGCGCCATCTATCGCGATATGCCGCCGGCGATTCGGGAGCGTTTCACCGAGAAGGGCGTGATGTATGTGCGGAACTACGGCAATGGGCTCGACGTCGACTGGCAGCAGGTGTTCGGCACGGAGTCCAGGGCAGAGGTCGAGGCCTACTGCGCCGGGCACGACATCGAATGCGAATGGAAGGAAGACGGCGAGCTTCGCACGCGCCAGATCAGTCAGGGGGCGGCACGGCATCCGGTGACGGGAGAGTGGGTCTGGTTCAATCAGGCCCATTTGTTTCATGTCTCCAATCTCGAGCCGGAAGTGCGCGAGAGTCTGCTCGACGTGGTCGGCGACGAGACCGAACTGCCGCGTAACGTCTTCTACGGCGACGGTTCGCCGATCGACGACGAGACGCTCGCCACCGTCCGCAACGTTCTCGAAACCCACAAGATCAGCTTTCCCTGGCAGGCCGGCGATGTGGTGATGCTCGACAACATGCTCACCGCGCATGCGCGCGCGCCGTTCAAGGGGCCGCGCAAGGTGATCGTCGCGATGGCGGAAGCGCATCGGCAGAACTGATCGGCATTTTCGGGCGACGAGAATAGTCGTCGCGCGCGAACTGGATTCGAGAAGATGTACAGAGACAACCTCGTCGAACGACTACGGTGCCACGCCGCGTTACGCCCGGACGGGATCGCGTTGCGCTTCCTGGAGGGAGACAGCGTCGCCGAAGAGCTGACGTTTGCCGGTCTCGACGCCCGGATTCGATCCGTCGCAGCCCGGCTGCAGCAGTTGGGCGGCGCGGGCGAGCGCGCGGTGATCCTGCTGCCCAGCGGCCTCGACTATGCCGTGGCGTTCTATGCGTGCCTGTACTCGGGTGTGATCGCCGTCCCGGCCTATCCGCCGGAGGGCGGCGTCGAACGTTATGCGGGACGTCTCCACGGTATTCTGCGCGACGCGACGCCGCGCTTCATACTGACCGAAACCATGCTGCTTGGCGCGGTGGAAGCGGCACTTCCCGAACTGGCGAATGTGGAGATCATCGCGGTAGATGCGATACCGGCGGCGTTTGCAGCGGAGTGGCGCGAGACGATGCCGGAGGCGGATTCCGTTGCCTTCATGCAGTACACGTCCGGATCGACCTCGCAGCCGAAAGGCGTTTGCGTCTCGCACGCAAACCTGACGGCCAACGAGAAAGCCATCGAGGCCGTGGCCCGAGGGACGCTCGACGACGTCTTCGTAAGTTGGCTGCCGCTCTATCACGACATGGGACTGATCGGCGGATTGCTGAATCCGCTGTTTACCGGCTTTACCGCCGTCCTGATGTCGCCGCGCCATTTTCTCGAGCGGCCGCGACGCTGGCTTGAGGCCATCGATCGTCACGGCGGCACGATCAGTGGCGGACCCGACTTTGCCTTCGCGCTGTGTGCCGACCGCATTTCCGGCGAAACGATCGGCCGGCTCGACCTCAGCCGCTGGAAGTTTGCATTCTCAGGCTCGGAGTTCGTTCGCAGCAGTACGCTCCGCAGATTCGGGGAACGATTCGAGCCGGCCGGGTTCGATCGACGAGCGTTGAACGCCTGCTACGGCTTGGCCGAGGCGACGCTGCTGGTGACGGCAGGTGACCTCTCGACCAAAACTGTCAGCTATACCCTCGATTCGGCGGCGCTTGCGGCGGGGCGCGTCGCAACAGCCGACGAGGGCACTGACCTTGTGTCATGCGGTCGGGCGGCCGCCAATCATGTCACGCGCATCATGCGCATTGATGGATCGATGGCGGCAGAGGCCGACGAAATCGGCGAGATCTGGGTCGCCGGCCCAAGTGTCGCGCTCGGATACTGGAACAATCCCGAAGCCACGCAAAAAGCCTTCGTCGAGCGCGATGGTATGCGTTGGCTGCGTACCGGAGATCTCGGTTTCGTCAAGGACGGCACGCTGATCGTGACGGGCCGGCTCAAGGACCTGCTGATCGTTCGCGGCCAGAATGTATATCCGACTGACGTCGAGCAGGCGGTCGAAGCCGAGGTCGAAACCGTCCGCAGCGGACGGGTTGCCGCGTTTGCGGTCGAGATCGATGGACGGGAAAGCATCGGCATCGCGGCAGAGTTCAGCCGTACCGTTCTCAAGCGCAGCGATCCCGAGGCTCTTGCGCAAGCGATCGGCGAGGCCGTGCTGCGGCAGGCGCAGGAATATCCGGCCATCATCGTCCTGTTGAACCCGCAAGCGATGCCGCTGACGACGAGCGGAAAACTGCAGCGCTCCGCCTGCGCCGCCGGCTGGGCCAACAACACGCTCGACAGCTTTATGGTGTTTGAGCGAGGCAGACGCCGCGATGGCGCGACGCTGACGGCGCCCGTAACCGACACCGAGCGCGCGCTGGCATCGATCTGGTGCGAGGCGCTGGGCGTCCGGGCCGTGCATCGCGAGGACGATTTCTTCGTGCTGGGCGGAAACTCGATCGCGGCGGGCCAGATCGCCGCCGCGCTGCGCGAACGCTTCGGCGTCGAGTTGGAATTGCGCAGCTTTTTCGACGCGCCGAAGCTTGACGCATTCGCTGATCATATCGACGCCATGTTGCGCGAGGGCGCGAAGAGGGCGCTTCTCCCGATCCAGCGGGCAGCGGCGGCCGATCGCGTGGCCTTGTCGCATGCGCAGGAGCGGCTGTGGTTTCTCTGGAATCTGGACCCCGATGGTACGGCCTATACGGTCGCGAGCACGACCCGGCTCAAGGGAAAGCTCGACCATACCGCCTTGTCGCAGGCGATTGCGGAGATCGTTCAGCGTCACGAAGTGCTGCGCACCACGTTCGTCGCAACGGATGGTCGCGCAAGACAGATTATTCACGACGCTCTGTCCGTCGATATCAGGCACCAGGATCTTCGGGGGCTTTCTGCCGGGCATGCGGCGGAAGTCAGGCGATCCGAACTCGGAAAACCGTTCGACCTTGTCAATGGGCCGCTATTGCGGGCGGTGTTGCTTCAGTTCGCAGATGATGCGCACGAGTTGCTGCTGCTTGCTCATCACATCGTCGTCGATGGATGGTCGCTCGACGTGATGCTCGAAGAGCTGGCGGGACTCTACCGCAACGGCACCGGGCAGGACGCAGGCCGGCCGCCGGTGCCGATGATGCAGTATGCGGATTTCGCCGTCTGGCAGCGAAACTGGCTCGCTTGCGGCGAGGGAGATCGGCAGCTCGCGTATTGGCGCGCAAAGCTGGGTGACGCGCACCCCGTGCTGGCTCTGCCCCATGACCGGCCGCGTATCGCAACGCAAAGTCATGCCGGCGATACGATCGGCCTTGCCATAGACGGCGCGCTGGCCGCTCGATTGCGGGAGATCGCCGCAAAACATCGCGTGAGCGTCTTCATGCTGCTGCTCGCGGCATACCAGGGGCTGTTGTATCGCTACGCGGGGCAGGGCGATTTGCGCGTCGGCGTGCCGGTCGCGGGGCGTCGTCACGCCCAGCTCGAGCGGCTGATTGGCTGCTTCGTCAACACGCTGGTGCTGCGGGCCGAGATTGCCGATGGCGCAACCTTCCCGACTCTGCTCCAGCAGGTCAAGGACGCGGTGATCGAAGCGCTGTCCCATCAGGATCTGCCGTTCGAAATGCTTGTCGACGGGCTGCGCCCTGAACGAAGCGGTGGGCACAATCCGCTGTTCCAGGCCAAGTTCAACTACATGACGGCGCCGCGCGGGTTCGACGGCGTCGAAGGGCTCACGGCCGAGATCGACATCATGGACCTCGCGGGTTCGCATTTCGATCTCGCGCTCGACATCGTCGATGGCGTCGGCGGCATGAAGGCAACGTTCAACTACGCCACCGATCTGTTCGATTCCCCGACGATCGCGCGGCTGGCCGCACAATTCGGCTCGATGCTGCGCCAGATCGCCGAAGATGCGGAGCGGCGGATATCAGACTTCGTCATCGACGATGCGAACCGGCAGGTGGTGCCGAGCGAGGCAGCCGTGTTCGGATTCACCGATGTGGTCGGTCTTCATCGCGCGTCGACGATCGATCGCCATGCCGCGGTTGCCATCCGGTGCGGCAGCGAGACGCTGACGTTCGCCGAGCTGGAGCGGAAATCGAACCGCATCGCACATATGCTCGCCAGCAAGGGCGTGACGCGCGAGGTGCCGGTTGCGCTGTGGATCGAGCGCTCGCCGGCCTTCGTTGTCGCGCTGCTTGGTGTGCTGAAGGCGGGCGGCGCCTATGTGCCGCTCGATCCGAAATGGCCGCTGGGGCGCATCAGGCGCATCCTGAAGGACGGGGACATCGATATCGTGCTGGCAGCCGGCGATAAGCTGGTGGAAGCGCGTGCACTCGATTGCCTCGTGCTCGATGCTGAAGCCGAAGCTGCGCGCGGGAACACATCGAGCGTACCGCTCGATAATGTGATCCACCCGGCGCAGGCCGCTTACGTCATCTATACCTCCGGATCGACCGGGACGCCGAAGGGCGTTGCCGTCTCGCACGGTGCGTTGGCCAATTACGTGCAGGCCCTGCTGCAACGCCTGCAGCCGCAGCACCTGGCGAACATGGCGATGGTCTCGACCGTGGCGGCGGATCTCGGCCACACGGTCCTGTTCGGTGCGCTCGCCTCCGGCGCGACGCTGCATTTATTTCCGCCCGAAGTGGTGTTCGATGCGGATGCGTTCGCGAAAGCCATGCGGGACCGCGACGTCGGCATTCTCAAGATCGTACCCAGCCATCTGCGAGGCCTGTTAAAGGCTTCGGGCTCGGCCGACCTCCTGCCGAGCGATGCGCTGATCCTCGGTGGGGAAGCCAGCGATCCCGCGCTGTTGAACGAGATTCGGCAGTTGCGGCCGCAATGCCGAATTCTGAATCACTACGGGCCGACGGAAACGACAGTTGGCGCGGTCACGCACGAATGTAAGCCTGAAGGCGAGACAGGTTCGGTTCCGATTGGCTTGCCGCTTGCCAATCTGCGCGCGCACGTTCTGGATGATGCGCTCAACGAGGTTCCGATCGGCGTAGCCGGCGAACTCTATGTTGGAGGCGCCGGCGTCGCGCGGGGCTATCGTGGCGAGGCCGGCTTTACCGCCGAGCGCTTCATTCCGGACCCGTTTGGATCGGCCGGAGAGCGGCTGTATCGCACCGGCGATCGCGTTCGCTGCGATCGGGCAGGCCGGCTGATATTCCTCGGCCGTGGTGATGATCAGATCAAGCTGCGCGGCTATCGCATCGAGCTTGGTGAAGTCAGGCGCGCGATCGAGGCGCTGCAGGGGATCGACGACGCGGTGGTTGTCGCACGCGCCGTGGGCGATAGCGCCGAACGCCAGGAACTCGTTGCTTACTGTGTGCCCGCGATGGGCGCCACGCCGAAGCCGGATGTGATCAAGCAGCAATTGGCTGCGGTAATGCCGGAATACATGGTGCCGTCGCACATCATTGTTCTGCAGCGGCTGCCGCTGACGCCAAACGGCAAGGTCGACCGCAAGGCGCTGCCGGAGCCGGTGGGAGATGTGGTGGCCGCGAACTATTCCGCGCCGCTGGGAGACACTGAGGAACAGATTGCGGCCGTTTGGCGTGAGGTGCTCGGTCGCGAACGCATCGGCCGCAACGACAATTTCTTCGAGCTTGGCGGCGATTCCATTCTCAGCCTGCAGATCATCGCACGCTTGCGCAAGCGCGGCATTCGCCTGACGCCGAAGCAGGTCTTCGGCCAGCAGACGGTGGCCGGATTGGCAGCCGTCGCCGCCGTCGCGGCAGCACCGTCAGCAAGGAAGGAGAGTTCGGCCGCAAAGACATCGACCGATGCCGCAACCGGCATGCGTCATTTGCTGCCCATTCAGGCACGTTTTCTCAGCGAAGACATCGGCTACCGGGATCACTGGAATCAGGCCGTGTTGCTGGCCGCGCAATCGCGGATGGACTGGGAGACGCTGCGGCGTGCGCTGGCGATAATCGTCGATCATCACGATGCGTTGCGCCTGCGGTTCGCGCAAATCGACGGCGCGTGGCGCGCGGCGCAGAGCACGCCGCCGCCGCCGTCGGAGTTGCTGTGGATCCATACCGATGTCGAAGACGCGACACAGGTCACCGCGCTTGCATCGGCCGCCCAGCAAAGCTTGTCGCTGTCCGCGGGTCGTTTGCTGCGTGCGGTGGCGATGGACCTTGCGGACGGCAGCCAGCGGCTGCTGATCGCTATCCATCATCTGGTTGTCGACGGCGTATCCTGGCGGGTCCTGCTCGAAGACCTCGCTTCAGCTTATGACCAGTTGAAGAGAGACGCCGCCGTGACGCTGCCGCCGAAGAGCGAGTCTTACGCGACCTGGGGCGAACGGTTGCATTCGTATGCAGCGACCAGGGAGCTTGCCGACGAACTGCCGTTCTGGCTCGATTGTGCGGCGGGTCCAAATCTGCCATGCGACGATGATCATGGCGGCGTCGATCGGGTCGGTGACGGCGAAGAGGTGTCACTGGTGTTCGATACCGAGGTGACGTCGAGGCTGCTGCAGGAGGCGCCGTCGGCCTATCGGACGCAGATCAACGATCTGATGCTGGCGAGCCTGGCGCGTGCCGTGTCGCGCTGGAGCCAGCGCGACGATGTAACGGTCGAGCTCGAAGGTCACGGCCGCGAGGACATATTTCCCGGAGCGGATGTTTCCCGGACGGTCGGCTGGTTCACGACAGCCTTCCCGGTGCGGCTGCAAGGCGGGTCGGACGACCACGCCTCCCTGATCAAGACGGTGAAGGAAAAGCTTCGCGCGATTCCGAACCGTGGGCTTGGCTACGGCGTGTTGCGCTATCTCGGCTCCGAGGACCAGCGCAACGCGCTGGCGCAACTGGCGGAGCCGCAGGTCGTCTTCAACTATCTCGGTCGCTTCGACGGTAGCGTGGGGGCTTCCTCGCTGTTCGGATTCGCGCCCGAGAGCGCGGGTGCGTCGCGCAGCGCCGCCGCTCCCTTGCGGGGATGGCTCAACATCACCGGTCTGGTGCGTGAGGGATGTCTGCATCTGTCCTTCGGATATGGACGCAAGCGCTATCGGCGAGAGACGGTGGAGCGGCTGGCGAAACTTTACGAAATGGCCCTGCGCGAGCTGGTGGCGCATTGCTGCAGCGGAGCATCTGGTCTCACGCCTTCGGACGTCGCGTTGTCCGGGCTCGACCAGGCCGATCTCGATCGGTTGGGAACGACTTTGGATCTCCGCAGCATCGAGGATATCTATCCGCTTTCGCCAATGCAGCAGGGCATGCTGTTCCACGCGGTCCGCGATGGCGACAATGATGCCTATGTCAACCAGGTCGGGCTCGAGCTGTTCGGCTTTGATGCCGACAAGCTTCGAGTCGCGTGGCAAGCGGTGTGTGACCGGCACGCCGCCCTGCGGACCGGCTTTGTCTGGCAGCACGTGTCAGGCGCGGCCCAGCAGGTCGTGCACCGTCACGTGAGGGTGCCGTTCGTCGAAGAGGATTGGCACAACCGGACGGCAGCGCTGGAACGCAAAGGCGGACGCGCTGAACTGGATGCCGCGCTGGCGGAAGTGTCGCGGCGGGAGCGCGAGAACGGCTTTGACGTCTCTCAGCCGCCGCTGCAGCGGGTGCGGTTGATCCGGCTCGACGACAAGCGCCACTGGCTGATCTGGACCCATCACCACATCTTTGTCGACGGCTGGAGCTCGGCGCGGCTGGTTGCGGAGGTATTTCGGCATGTGAGCGCGGGCACACCGCCGGCCGTGCAGGGAAGCTATCGCGACTACATTGCATGGCTGCAAAGTCGCGATCACGCAGGCGCCGAGAAATTCTGGCGCGACGCTTTGGCAGGGCTCGAAGCGCCGACCCTGCTCGCGAGTCCGCCGGTTACGAACAAGGCATCAGAGGCGGAAGGACACGCCAGCATTGCGCTTTCGGTGAATCCGGAGTTGACCGAACGGCTGAAGGCATCTGCGAAGCGCGAGCGGGTGACGCTCAATACGCTCGTTCAGGCGGCGTGGGCGCAGTTGTTGCGGCGGCATTCGGGGCAGGCCGCCGTCTGTTTCGGGGTGACCGTGTCGGGCCGTCCGGCAGACCTGCCGGGCTCCGAGGAGATGGTGGGCCTCTTCATCAATACGTTGCCGATTGTCGACGCGCCTAGCCCGCAAGCGCGTGTCGGTGAGTGGCTGCGTCAGTTGCAGGAGCAGAACCTCGCTCTACGCGAGCATGGCTGGACGCCGCTCTACGAAATCCAGCGCCTCGCCGGCCAAGCCGGGCAGGCTCTGTTCGATAGCATTCTGGTGTTCGAAAACTATCCGATCGATGAGGCGCTGCGGCGAACGGGGGAGAGCGGCCCGCGCCTGGGACGGGTGCAACATGTGACGCCGACAAATTATGCGCTGGCGGTTGCCGTGTTCGCCGGAAGCGAGCGGCTCGATCTCGAGTTCAACTACGACCGCGCCCGCTTTGACGAGGTTGCCATCCGGCGCCTCCGGGACATCCTGCATGGATTGCTGGAGCGGATCGCCGCCAATGCGGAGCGACCGATCGGCGATCTCGGATTATCCGCCGGCGACGAGGCCCGGCGAATTCTGGAATGGAGCGGTGCCGGCCGTTTGGCGGCAGGTGCTCCATATGTCGGTGTCGTCGCGCATATCGAGGCGCAAGCCGCGCGGGCGTCTTCTGCCCTTGCGATTGTGTGGGGCGACCAGCGCCTGAGCTATGGCGAGTTGAACGCCCGGGCCAACCAGCTAGCGCGACGGCTTCGCCTTTGGAACGCCGGTCCGGATCGCCTGACCGGCATCGCCTTGACGCGCAGCCCTGAAATGATGGTCGCGCTGCTGGCCGTTCTGAAAGCAGGCAGCGCCTATCTGCCGCTTGATCCGGATTATCCGGCCGAGCGGCTCGCCTACATGCTGCGCGACAGCGCGGCGACACTGGTCTTGACGCAAAGCGCGCTGCTCGAACCTCTCGCGCCGGTGCTGCGCGAGACCGGCGTCGAGGCCTGGTGCATCGACGAGCCGCAGCGGCCCGTCGGCGAAGATACAGCCAATCTGAATGTCGGGATTCATCAGGATAGTCTGGCCTACGTCATCTACACGTCGGGTTCGACCGGGACGCCGAAGGGCGTGGCGGTAACGCATGGGCCGCTGGCCATGCATTGCGAAGCGATCGGCCGGTTGTACCGTATGACTTCCCGCGACCGGGAGTTCCAGTCGGCCTCGATCAATTTCGATATTGCCCACGAGCGCTGGCTGGTGCCGCTGATGACAGGTGGCTCGCTCGTGCTGCCGTCCAGGCCAGGTCTATTGATCGACGACCTCGTCGATGAGATTGCAAGAAACTCGGTAACGTCGATCTTTCTGCCGCCAGCTTATGCGGATCAAATGAGCGCAGCGTTGCGGCAGAGTGGGCGCCGGCTTTCGATCAGGGCCTGCATTGTCGGCGGCGAAGCTTGGTCGGATACCGGAATCAAAGCGCTCCGCCAGACCGCCGACGTAGACCTTCTGGTCAATGCTTACGGCCCGACCGAGACGGTGATCGCGCCGACGGCGTGGCTCGTCGACGACGCTGCGTTGACGCCGGGCCTGCCGGCCCCGATCGGGCGGCCCGTTGGCATCAGGTCCGCCTACATTCTCGATGCCGACCTCAACATCGTGCCCGTTGGCGTTACCGGCGAGCTGTTCATCGGCGGTGTTGGGTTGGCGCGAGGCTATCTGAACCGGGGCGCGCTGACGGCGGAACGGTTTGTCCCGGATCCGTTCGGCGGTAGGAGCGCGCGCCTCTACCGGACCGGCGATCTTGCGCGGTGGCGGGCAGACGGCGTGATCGACTATGTCGGCCGCGCGGACCAGCAAGTGAAGATCCGCGGCTTCCGGATCGAACTGGGAGAGATCGAGGCGCGTCTGCTCGAGCAACGCGGCGTGCGCGCCGCCGCCGCGGTGACGCGCGAGGGCAGGACCGGCCGTCAGTTGATCGCCTATGCGAGCGGCGAGCCGACCCTTGACGGCCGCGCCTTGCGCGATGCGCTGTCGGCCATTCTGCCCGACTACATGGTGCCATCGACGATCATGGTGCTCGAGCAATTGCCGCTGACCCCCAATGGCAAGATCGACCGTCGCGCATTGCCGTCGCCGCACGAGGATGCCCAGGCCTACCGCCGCTATGAGGCGCCCGAGGACGAAATCGAGATCGCGCTGGCGAAGATCTGGGCCGAACTGCTCGGCGTCGACCAGATCGGACGCAACGATCACTTCTTCGAGCTCGGGGGACACTCATTGCTGGCGGTCCGGGTACTTAGCCGGGTGTCGCAGGAGATCGGCGTGTCGATCCCGGTGTCAGATCTGTTCGTTCATCCCGACCTCGCGTCATTCGCGCGCGTCGTGTCGATCAGGCTGATCGAGCAGGAGTTCGATGCCGATGAGCTCCAGGATCTGATCGCGGCGGGGCAGTGAACATGGCTGAACCATCAAAGCCAGGTTTGCGTGATCTGGATTCCGCACAGGTGAAAAAGCTCCTGTCGCTGGCGAGAGACCGCGGTCGAACTGCCAGCAAGGTTGGAATCTCCTCGATTGGGGCCGTGCCGCGCGGCGGGCCGCTGGAATTGTCCTTTGCCCAGCAGCGGCTTTGGTTGCTGGCGCAGCTCGATGGCGCCAACGCCAACTATCACATTCGCGGCGCTTTGCAGCTTTCGGGTGATCTCGACGTCGATGCATGGCGTCGCAGCCTTGATCAGTTGTTTGCGCGTCACGAGGCGCTGCGCAGTGTCTTCCGCGTGGTCAATGGAAAGCCTTGCGTTGAATTGCTGCCGGCCGATGCGTGCCTGCCGGTGCTCGAACATGATTTGCGGCAACGCCTGGATGCCGAACAGGAACTCGCGCGCTTGTGCCGCGAGGAGGCCGATACGCCGTTCGATCTCGCCGCGGGTCCGTTGATCCGCGGACGCCTGATACGGACAGCGGAAAAGAAGTATCTGTTCCTGCTCACGCAGCATCACATCGTATCCGACGGCTGGTCCATGGGCGTGCTCGTACGCGAGCTTGGCGCGCTTTACCGAGCCTTCGCGACAGGCCAAAACGATCCGTTGCCGCCGCTGGCAATTCATTACCCGGACTACGCTGCCTGGCAACGGCAGTGGCTGGCGGGCGAGCGATTGCAGCGGCAGGTCGACTATTGGCGGCAGGCGCTCGCGGGCGCTCCCGCGGTGCTCGAATTGCCGACAGACCGGCCCCGCCCGCCGGTCAGGTCTCTCGCCGGCGCGTCATTGCCGATCGAGATCGACGCCGAGCTTGCGCATCGTATCAGGCTATTCAGCCAGTCGCACCGCGTGACGGCATTCATGACGGTGCTGGCGGCCTGGGCGGCGGTGTTGTCAAAACTTTCCGGGCAGACCGATCTTGTGATCGGCACGCCGACGGCAAACCGCAACAGGCGCGAAATCGAGGGCCTAGTCGGCTTTTTCGTCAACATGCTGGCGCTCCGCGTCGATTTATCGGGAGAGCCTGATGTGGCGGAGCTGCTCAGCCGTATGCGCGCTGCAGCGCTCGAAGCTCAGGATCATCAGGATCTGCCGTTCGAGCAACTCGTCGAGATCATTCAGCCGCCGCGGCGGCTGGAGCATACGCCGGTCTTCCAGGTCGTGTTTGCCTGGCAGAACAACGAGCCGGCAATCGTTGAGCTACCAGGCCTCAAGGCCGAGATAGCCGATATCCCGCTGCAGCAGGTCAAGTTCGATATCGAGCTCAATCTGGGGGAGGCGGACGGCCGCATCGTCGGCGCCTTGAACTATGCAACGGCACTGTTCGACGGAGCGACGATCAGGCGTCACCGGGACTATCTGCTCGTCTTGCTGCGGGCCATGGTCATCGACGCGGATCAAATCGTCGACCGGATCGATATTGTCGGCCAAGAGGAACGCAAGCTCGTTCTGGATACATGGAACGAAACGGCTGCGCCATTCCCATCGGAGCGCTGCATCCACGAACTGTTCGCAGAGCAGGTCCGAACCGCGCCCGAAGCCACAGCGCTGGTTCACGAGGACGTTCGCCTGAGCTATGGCGAGCTTGATGCGAAGGCCAATCAGCTCGCACGGCACCTGATCGCTTTGGGCGTCGGTCCAGATCAGCCGGTCGCGATCTGCCTGGAGCGCGGCATCGCCATGGTCGTCAGCCTGCTGGCCGTGCTGAAGGCGGGCGGCGCTTATCTGCCGTTGGATCCGGCCTATCCGGCGGAGCGGTTACGCCAGATCGTCGAGGATGCAAAACCGAGATTGTTGATCGTTGATAGTGACGGACGCGCAATCTTCGCGAATGTCGCGTGCGAGATCGTTGATCTCGATGCGTGCGCGCCTGCCATCGCAGCGCTTACGGCATCAGATCCAGGTGACCTTGTCACGGGACTTACGTCACGGCATCTCGCCTACATCATCTACACTTCCGGTTCTACCGGCCGGCCAAAGGGGGTGATGGTCGAGCATCGCGGCCTGGTAAATTTGGCGCGGGCCCAGCGAGCGCTGTTTGACGTTTCCCAACGCAGCCGCGTCATGCAGTTTGCTTCGTTAAGCTTCGATGCCAGTACCTGGGAAATTGTCATGGCCCTGTGCTCGGGGGCCGAACTGTTTCTGGTCGGCCCGCGACAGCACCGCAATGCGTCGGAACTGCTCGATTTTCTCTCGGACAACGCCATTACGCACGCGACCTTGCCGCCGGCCATGCTGCAGGGGCGGGATGATCTCGACAGGCTGGCGTCGCTGCAGGTGCTCGTCCTCGCCGGCGAATTGCCCAAGGCGGAATTGATCAATGATCTGCCGCCTAGCGTTGCCGTCTTCAATGGCTACGGGCCGACGGAAACGACGGTCTGCGCTACCAGTTGGCTGCGGCCGGCGGGCTTTGATGGCGACGTCGTGCCGATCGGTCGTCCGCTTCCCAATACACGTATCTATCTGCTTGATAGCTTCGGTGCGCCCGTTCCGCTCGGTGCGACCGGCGAAATCTACATCGGCGGGGCAGGAGTGGCCCGCGGGTATCTCAATCGCACCGACCTGACGGCGGAACGTTTCGTGCGCGACCCCTTCAGTGGCGACGCTAACGCGCGGATGTATCGCAGCGGCGATCTCGGATGCTACCTGCCGGATGGCAACATCGCGTTCCTCGGTCGCAACGATCATCAGGTAAAAATCCGCGGCTTCCGCATCGAATTGGGCGAGATCGAGTGTCGCCTTAATGAGCACACCGGCGTGACCGATGCGGTGGTGCTGGCGCTGCGGGATCACAGCGGTGACCCGCGGCTGGTCGCCTATGTGGCCGCGAGGGACGACGGCGTGAAGCGTAATGCCGGTGAATTTGCGGCTGTGATGCGCAATCATCTCCGTGAGCGTCTGCCGGACTACATGGTGCCATCGGCGTTCGTGCGCCTGGATGCGCTGCCGCTGACGCCGAATGGCAAGATCGATCGCAAGGCGCTGCCCGCGCCGGAGGATGATGCCTTTGCAAGGCGCAGTTTCGAGCCGCCGCAGGGCGAGATCGAGGAGGTCGTTGCAAGGGTCTGGACCGAGCTGCTCGGCGTCGATCGTATCGGACGCAACGATCACTTCTTTGAGCTGGGAGGCCACTCGCTGCTTGCGGTCCGCATGCTGGAGCGCTTGCAGCGGCATTCGCTCCGCGCCGATGTGCGCACGCTGTTCGCAAAGCCGGTGCTCGCGGATTTCGCCGCCAGCCTCGACGGTGGCGTCGGCGCGGCTGTTCCGGCCAATCTGATCACGCCGCAGACGACGGCAATCACGCCTGGGCTGCTGCCATTGATCGCGTTGAATCAATCCGACATCGACAGCATCGTGGCCAGTGTGCCCGGGGGCGTTGCCAACATCCAGGACATCTACGGCCTGTCACCGCTACAGGACGGCATCCTGTTTCACCATCTGCTGTCGAAGGAGGGCGATCCATATCTGCTGGTCGGCCAGATGGCGTTCGCAAGCCGCGACCTGATCGACCGTTATCTCGCCGCCGTTCAGCAGGTCATCGACCGGCACGATATTCTCCGCACGTCCATTGCATGGGAGGGGCTATCAGCTCCGGCGCAGGTGGTTTGGCGGCGAGCTTCTGTAGTCATCACCGAGGTCGCGCTGGACCGCGAGAGCCCGGCGCATGAGCAGCTTGCGCGGCGTTTCGACCCGCGCCGCCATCGGATCGACCTTGGCCGCGCGCCCTTGCTGCGGTTTGCAATCGCGCGCGATCCGGGCAAGGAGCGCTGGCTGCTTTTGGTGTTGCTGCATCATTTGATCGGCGATCACTCTACGCTGGAGGTGATGCACGACGAAGTGCAGAAGATATTATCCGGGCGTAGTCATGAGCTTCCGGCTCCCTATCCGTTCCGAAATCTGGTGGCGCAGTCGCGCGGATCGGCCGCCATCGCGGAGCACGAGCACTTCTTCCGAAGCATGCTCTCTGATATCGATGAGCCGACCACGCCGTTTGGGCTGGATCGCGTGCATGGCGACGGTGGCGGCGTGGCGGAAGCGCGGCGAACGCTTCCGGAACAGCTCAACGCGCGGCTTCGCGCGCTGGCGCGGCGGCTGGGGGTGAGCCTTGCCAGCGTCTGCCATCTCGCGTGGGGACAGGTGGTGGCGCGAAGCAGCGGGCGTGAGCGCGTCGTGTTCGGCACGGTTCTGTTCGGCCGAATGCATGCGGGCGCCGGCGGCGACCGCACCATGGGGCTGTTCATCAATACATTGCCGCTGCGGCTCGATCTCGATGACACTGCGGTTGAAGACAGCGTTCGTCATGCGCACGCCCGGTTGGCCGAGCTGATGGCGCATGAACATGCCTCGCTGGCGCTCGCGCAGCGATGCAGCGGTGTCGCAGCGCCGGCGCCCCTGTTCAGTTCGATCCTGAACTACCGGCACAATGCGAAGCCGGAGGCTTCGTCCACGAATCAGGGCGGCGCAAGCCTGCACGGCATCGAGTGGCTCGGCGGCGAAGAGCGTACCAACTATCCCTTGATGATGGCGGTCGAGGATTATGGCCAAGCGCTCAGCTTGACCGCTCAAGTCGTCCATCCGCTCTCGGCCGATCGCATCTGCGCCTTGATGCAGCAGGCGCTCGATCAATTGGCGGAGGCGCTGGAACGCGCGCCACACTCTCCGGTGCGGCAACTGGATGTTCTGCCTGCCGAAGAGCGTCAGCTTTTGCTGGAGACGTGGAACCGGACGCAGGCGCAATATCCACGGGACCGTTCATTCGTCGAGCAATTCGAGGCGCAGGTCCGCCAATCTCCCGACACGATCGCGCTGGTGTTTGGCGATGAGGCATTGAGCTACGCCGCGTTGAACGCTCGCGCCAATCGGCTTGCGCGGCGGCTGCGCGATCGCGGCGTCGGAACCGACGCGGTGGTGGGGCTGGCGCTGGAGCGCGGCGTCGAGATGATGGTCGCGCTGCTGGCGGTATTGAAGGCGGGCGGGGCCTATCTGCCGCTCGATCCGGACTACCCGGCGGAGCGGCTGGCGCACATGCTGCGCGACAGCGGCGCTGCGCTGGTGCTGACGCAACGGACGCTGCTGGAGCAGTTCGCGCCCGTGCTGAAGGAAACCGGCGCCGAGGCCTGGCTGCTCGACGAGAAGCAGCACGGAGATGGCGAGAGCGGTGATGCGGCGAATTTCAGCGTGGTCGTCCACCCCGAAAGCCTGGCCTACGTGATCTACACCTCCGGCTCGACCGGCCTGCCCAAGGGCGTGATGGTCCGCCATGATGCGGTGACAAGCTTTTTGGCGACGATGGCGGAGCGGCCGGGCATGACGGCTCAGGATCGCGTGCTCGGCCTGACCTCGCTGTCGTTCGACATTGCGGTGCTGGAACTATGGCTGCCGCTGACACTCGGAGCCTGCGTGGTGCTGGCGGATCGCGCGGCCGCGCATGATCCGTCGCGGCTCAAGGCGATAGTAGCCGCGCACGGCGTCACGCTGATCCAGGCGACGCCATCGACCTGGCGGATGCTGCTCGATCATGACGGTCCATCGCTGCCGGCAAGCTGCCGCGTGCTGTGCGGCGGCGAGGCCTTGCCGCCGGACCTGGCGCGGCAGCTGGTGGCGCAGGCCGGCGAGGTCTGGAATCTGTATGGCCCGACCGAGACCACGGTGTGGTCGGCCCGCCACCGCCTCGATGCGCAGGACGACCGTCCAGTTTTGGGCGGCCCGATCGGCAACACCACGCTTCATATTCTCGACAACGACCTCAATCTCGTGCCGGTCGGCGTGGCGGGCGAGCTCTATATCGGCGGCGCGGGCCTTGCGCGCGGCTATTGGCGGCGCGGCGCGCTGAGCGCGGAACGCTTCATCCCCGATCCGTTCGGCCGGCCAGGGGCGCGGCTCTACCGCACCGGCGACATAGCACGGTGGCGCGCCGATGGCGTGATCGAATATATCGGCCGCGCCGACCATCAGGTGAAGATCCGCGGTTTTCGGATCGAGCTCGGCGAGATCGAGGCGCGGCTGTTGGCGCAGGCTGGCGTACGCTCGGCGGTGGTGGTGGCGCGCGAGGCCGGCGCTGCCCGCCAGCTCGTCGGCTATGTCAGCGGTGAAACGTCGCTGGACGGGACAGCTCTCAAGACCGCGCTGTCGTCGCTGCTGCCGGACTACATGGTGCCGCCACGGATCGTGGTGCTGGACCGGCTGCCGCTGACACCGAACGGCAAGATCGACCGCAAGGCGCTTCCGGCTCCGGACCAGCTCGCGACATCAACCGAGCGCGTCGCACCGCGTACATCGGTGGAAGCGGCGCTCGCCGCGATCTGGGCCGATCTGCTGCGCCAGCCCAATATCGGCGTCACCGACAACTTCTTCGAGCTCGGTGGCGACTCTCTCACCGCCGTCCAGCTCGTTAGCCGCATCAAGCGCGATCTCGGCCAGGACCTGCCGCTGAACCGCCTGTTTGAAATGACGACCATCGAGACGATGGCCGCTGCTCTTGCCCCTGAGATTCAGGTCGACAAGCGCAGCGATGACATCGCCGCGATGCTCGACATGTTGAAGGAAGTCGAACTTTCCGATGAATGATATCGCCGCCACGCAGAAGCAGCAGCTTCGTGACATCTCACGACGCTTGATGCGCCTTGATACCAGCAAGCAACAAGCGTTCCTGACGCAGCTCGCGGCGAAGGGCGTCAATCTCGCCATGCTGCCGATTGCGCGCCAGGAGAAAACGCAGGCACCGCTTTCTTTTGCGCAATCGCGCCTCTGGTTCCTGTGGCGGATGGATCCGGACAGCGTCGCCTACAACATATCGGCGACGGTACGGGTGCGAGGGCAGCTTCAACGGCACGCCCTGCAGCAGGCCTTCGATGCGCTGGTCGCCCGTCACAGCGCGCTTCGTACGGTGTTCCGGCAGCAGGGCAAGGAAGCCGAGCAAGTCGTGCTCGACCCGCAACCGTTCGCGTTGCGGCATGTATCGCTCTATGGCGATGACCGCGAGCAACAGAGATATCTGCTGGCGCGGCAGGAAGGATCACTGCCGTTCGATCTCGAAGCCGGCCCGCTCATGCGCGCTGCGTTGCTGAGGCTGGAAGAAGACGACCATCTCCTTGTCGTCAGCCTGCATCACATCGTGGCCGACGGCTGGTCGATGGGCGTGCTGGTCGACGAGTTCTGGCGCTTGTACGCGGCATTCGCAGGCGGCGAGACGCCGGCTTTGCCGGAACCCGATATTGAATATGCCGACTATGCCTGTTGGCAGCGGCTCTGGATGAGCGCTGTCGATGGCGAGCGCCAAGTCAACTACTGGACGGCGCGCTTAAAGGATCCGACGGTGCTGCAGCTTCCAATCGATCGGGCGCGGCCGGCGGTTCCTGATCTCGCCGGCGCCGCGCTCCGCAGGGCGCTCGATCCGGCGCTCGCTGACGGCCTGCGCGCGTTGGCGCGCCGGCACCAGACCACGCTGTTCGTCGTCCTGCTGTCGAGCTTCAAACTGCTGCTTTATCGCTACACCGGCCAGTCCGACATCAGTGTCGGCGTGCCGGTCGCCAATCGCCACCGGGACGAGACGCACGGCGTGATCGGGCTGTTCGTCAACACCCAGGTGCTTCGCACGCAGCTCGACGGTCGCGCGGCGATCGCTGACTTCATTGCAGCGGTCCATTCGGCCACGATCGAAGCGCAGGCGAACCAGGACCTTCCGTTCGAGCGGTTGCTGGAAATCCTGCAGCCCAAGCGCAGCCTGAGCCAGAACCCGCTCTTTCAGGTACTCTACAATCATCAGCGCCGGCGCGTGTCGGGCAATCCGCCCGACCGCACCGGCCTGCAGATCGAGAAGATCGACGCCGAAGTCGACACGGTCAAGTTCGACCTGGCGCTCGACAGCGAAGAGGGACCGGCAGGGGAGATTCGCGCGATCTTTACCTATGCGACCGCGCTGTTCGAGCCGGCGACGATCGAACGCCTTGCGTCGCATTGGATCACGATCCTGAACACGATGGTTCAGGACGGCACGCAGTCGGTCGCCGGCATGACGTTGCTTTCCGCGCAGGAAGTGACCACGCTGCACGAGTGGAACGGCGCGGAAGCCGAGATGGACGCGCCGTTTACGCCGGTGCACCAAACGTTCGCGCGGCTGGCCACGGAAACGCCTGACGCGCCGGCGCTCATCTTTGGCGACGATGTGATCTCCTATGCCGAGCTTGACCGTCGCGCCAATCGGCTCGCACATCGTCTGATCCGTTTGGGCGTCACTCCTGCCGATCTGGTCGGTATCTCGGCGCGGCGCTCGCCATCGCTCGTTACGGCCTTGCTGGCTATCTTGAAAACCGGCGCGGCCTATCTGCCGCTCGATCCCGAGCATCCGGCAAAACGACAGGTCGTAACCATGCGCGACGCCGGCGTGCGCTTCGTGCTGGTTGATTTGGAAGGCTCGGCGCTCACTGCGCTTCCGTCAGGGATCGCGGCTGTCCCGCTCGACGCAAACGATTTCGGCCAAGAGCCGGAGAGCGATCCCGGCATTGGCGTCGGAGCGACAAGCCTTGCCTATGTGATCTACACCTCGGGCTCCACCGGCATCCCGAAGGGAGTCGCAGTGGAGCATGGGCCGTTTGCGATGCACTGCGAGGTGACCGCCGGACTCTACGACATGGACCGGCATTCGCGCGAGCTGCACTTCCTGTCCTTTACGTTCGACGGCGCTCATGAGCGGCTTTGGACGGCGCTGACTTGCGGCGCGGCGCTCGTGATGCGCGACGAGAATCTGTGGTCGGCCGAACAGACGCTCGACGTTCTGCGCAAGCAGCGCGTCACCCATGCGGGCTTTCCGCCGGCCTATTTGCAGCAGCTCGCCGACTTTGCAGCATGGCGCGGCGATCCGCCGCCGGTCGGGCTTTACTCGTTCGGTGGCGAGGCCATGCCGAAGGCAGGCTTCGACAAGGTCAAGCGCGCGCTTAAGCCGCGGACATTGATCAACGGCTACGGCCCGACTGAAACCGTCGTGACGCCGCTGCTCTGGAAGGTCGATGCCAGCGAGGAGATCGAGGGCAACTATGCGCCCATCGGCTGTCCTGTGGGACGCCGCTCAGCTTATATTCTGGATGGGGACCTGAACATCGTGCCGGTCGGCGTGACCGGCGAATTGTTCATCGGCGGCGAGGGACTGGCGCGCGGCTACTGGCGCCGCGCCGGACTGACGGCCGAGAGATTCATTTCCGATCCCTTTGGTGCGCCCGGCGCGCGGTTGTATCGCACCGGCGATTTGGCGAGATGGCGCCCCGATGGCGTGATCGAGTATGTCGGGCGCTCCGATCACCAGGTGAAAATCCGCGGCTTCCGGGTCGAGCTCGGCGAGATCGAGGCGTGGCTGATGCGCCAGCCGGGCGTGCGATCGGCGGTCGTCGTTGCGCGCGAAGCCGGCGTAACCAGCCAACTGGTCGGATATGTCGCCGGCGAGGGCACGTTCGATGAAGCGGCAATGCGCGCGGCCCTTTCGGACGAACTGCCCGATTACATGGTGCCGACCCGTATCGTGAAGCTTGAGCGGCTGCCGCTCACCGCGCACGGCAAGGTGGACCGCGAAGCGCTGCCGGCGCCCGATGTGCAAGCTACTGCGCCCGGACGTGTCGCGCCGCGCACCGCGACCGAGACGACGCTTGCCGCGATCTGGGCCGAGTTGCTTGGCCAGCCGCTCATTGGCGTTGACGACAATTTCTTCGAGCTCGGCGGCGATTCCATCATCTCTCTGCAACTGGTCGGCCGCGCCCGGCAGTCGGGCCTCGTGATCGAACCGCGTGATGTTTTCCGGCACCAGACCTTGCAGGAGCTGGCGCGGGCCGCGCGCATTGAACGGTCGGTGGAAGAGGCGGCTCCCGAGAGAAACCTCGAGGGCAGCGAACATCCGCTGTTGCCGATCCAGGCGCGGTTCTTCAGCGAGGATGCCGGCGAGCGTCATCACTGGAATCAGGCCGTCCTGTTGATGCCGAAGTCGCGGCTGGATTGGGCGAGCGCTGAGCGCGCGGTCGCCGCCGTTGTCGCGCATCACGATGCCTTGCGTCTTGGCTTCAAGGAAGTCGACGGCGCTTGGCGCGCAACCTATTGCGCCGCGCCGGCAGTGTCGGAGTTGTTGTGGATTCGGAGTGGTATCCGCGATGCAGCCGAGGTAACGGCCGTCGCTTCTGCCGCCCAGGCCAGCCTGTCGCTGGCGGGACTGCTGTTGCGCGTGGTCGGCATGGATCTCGCCGACGGCAGCCAGCGGCTTCTCATCGTGGTGCACCATCTCGTCATCGACGGCGTGTCATGGCGCGTGCTGCTCGAAGACTTTGCTGCGGCTTACGGGCAGTTTCAGCAAGGCGCAGCGTCGATCGCGCTGGCGAGGAGCCAATCCTATGCATCCTGGGGCGCGCAGTTGCAGGCATATAGCGGCACCGAAGAGCTGTCTGCCGAGTTGCCCTATTGGCTCGAACGAGGTTCGCGCGCCGATCTGCCCTGCGACGACGATCATGATGGTGTCGACCGGGTTGCCGAGGGCGAGGAAATCCTGCTGGCATTCGATGCCGGGCTGACGACGCGGCTGCTCAAGGAAGCGCCGTCCGCCTATCGGACTCAGGTCAACGATCTGCTGCTGGCGGCACTGGCGCGGGCGGTATCGCGCTGGAGTGGAATTGAGGACGTTGCCGTCGAGCTCGAAGGGCACGGCCGCGAGGACACCTTCTCTGGGGTGGATATTTCCCGCACGGTCGGCTGGTTCACGACCGCTTTCCCGGTGCGCTTGCCGGGCGGCTCTGGCGACGATGCTTCGCTGATCAAATCCGTCAAGGAGGAGCTCCGGGCGATTCCCGCCCGCGGGTTGGGCTTCGGCGTGTTGCGCTATCTCGGCACCGAGGCGCAGCGCCATGCGCTCGCCGCGCTGCCCGAGCCGCGCATCGTTTTCAACTATCTCGGCCAGTTTGATTCCAGCGTAGGTGAGGGCACACCGTTCAGGATCGCTCCTGAGAGCGCCGGGCCCTCGCGCAGCGACAGCGCGCCGCTTGGCCGCTGGCTGAGCATCAACGGTCAGGTGCGGGAAGGCCAGCTACGGCTGTCGTTCAGCTATGGCCGCAGGCGTTACCGGCGAGCCACGATCGAACGCCTCGCAGAGCACTATGCCGCGGCGCTGAGAGAACTCGTCGACCATTGTACAAGCGGCGCCCGCGGCATCACGCCGTCGGACTTCGCATTGTCGAATTTGAGCCAAGCCGATCTCGATCTCCTGGGCGCGGCGATCGATTGCCGCGACATCGAGGATATCTATCCGTTGTCGCCGATGCAGCAGGGCATGCTTTTCCACGCGCTGCGCGACGGAGAAAGCGGCAACTACGTCAACCAGGTCGGTCTCGAAGTGCGAGGCCTCGATGCCGGCCGGTTACGCGCAGCCTGGCACGAGGTGAGCGCGCGTCATGCTGTGCTGCGGACCGGCTTTGCCTGGCGCGAACTGTCAGGCGCGGCACAGCAAGTGGTATATCGCCATGTGACGCTGCCATTCGTGGAAGAAGACTGGCGCGAGCAGGCCGCAGCCATGGACCGCGGCGAACTCGAGGCGGCCCTGGCGAAGGCGTCGCAGGCCGAGCGCGTCAAGGGCTTCGACCTGTCGCAGGCGCCGTTGCAGCGCGTGCGGCTGATCCGGCTTGACGAAAGCCGCCACTGGCTGATCTGGACGCATCATCATATCCTGCTGGACGGCTGGAGCTCGGCGCGGCTGGTGGCCGAGATACTGCAACACGAACGCGGCCATCGTTTACCTGCCGTGCAGGGCCGCTACCGCGACTACATCGCCTGGCTGCAACGGCAGGACCGCGACGCCTCCGGGACGTTCTGGCGCACGGCATTGGCGGAACTGGATGAGCCGGGTTTCCTGGCGGATACGCTGGGAGGACCTGCGGCCACCACCGGCGCGTCCGGCCATGGTTCGCTCGATCTGCTTCTCACTGCCGATCTGACTGCAAAGCTGCACGCATTTACAAAGCGCGAGCGCGTTACGCTGAACACCCTGTTGCAGGGTGCATGGGCGCAATTGTTGCGCCGTCATACCGGCCGGCGCGTGGTCTGCTTCGGTGCGACGGTATCGGGCAGGCCGGCAGAGATCGGCGGGTCCGAGGACATGGTGGGCCTGTTCATCAACACCCTGCCGGTTGTGGATCGGGCAAACCCGCAAACCGATGTTGGTGCATGGCTGCGGGACCTGCAGGAACGCAACATCGATTTGCGCGATCACGGCTGGATGCCGCTCTACGAGATCCAGCGCCTCGCCGGACGATCCGGCCGGCCGCTGTTCGACAATATCCTGGTGTTCGAGAACTATCCGATCGATCAGGCCTTGCGCAGCGAGAACGAAAGCGGTCGCCGCTTCGGGCGGGTCGAGCAGGTCTCGATTACCAACTATGCGCTCACGGTGGCGGTGTTCGCCAAGACCGACGGCATCAATCTCGGCTTCCGCTACGACCGCAGCCGGTTCGATGAAGGCCAGGTCAGATATCTGCAGGTCACGCTGTCGCGGCTCCTTGCCGAGATCGTCGCGGACGCCTCCCGACCGCTGGGTGAGCTCAGCGGGCTCGATGCAGATCAGACGCGAAAGGTGCTCGGCTGGAGCGATGGCTTTGCCAAGGTTCCGAATGTTGGCAACAGTATCGTCGCTCAGATCGAGGCTCGTGCGGCAGCTTCGCCATCCGCTATCGCGTTGGTATTTGGCGACCAGAAAATCAGCTATGAGGAGCTGAACGCTCGCGCCAATCGTCTGGCGCGACGGTTGCAAGCTCACGGCATCGGTCGCGACCGGTTGGTCGGGCTCGCACTGGAGCGCAGCGTCGAGCTGATCGTCGGCGTTCTCGCCGCGCTGAAAGCCGGCGGAGCCTATCTGCCGCTCGATCCCGATTATCCGCCGGACCGTCTTTTGCACATGCTGCGCGACAGCGGAGCTGCGCTGGTGCTGACACAAAGCCGGCTGCTGGATCGTCTCGCGCCCGTAATTGCGAGCGCGTCCGTTGAAGCCTGGGCTATAGAAAGAGAAAGGGGGACTTGGGCAGGAGAGCCGGTCCGCAATCTCGACGTGGCGCTGCACCCGGATAGCCTGGCCTATGTGATGTACACGTCGGGATCGACGGGCATGCCCAAGGGCGTGGCCTGCTCGCATGGCGCGCTCACCGCACGGCTTGGCTGGATGCAGGCGGAGTATCGCCTCGATGCCGGCGAGACCTTGCTGCAGAAGACGCCGTTCAGCTTCGACGTCTCGGTCTGGGAGATCCTGTGGCCGCTCGCGACCGGCGCACGGCTTGCGATCGCAGCGCCGGGCGCGCATCGGGAGCCGCGGCTTTTGGTCGATGCCATCATCGCCCACGACGTGACGACACTGCATTTCGTGCCGCAGATGCTCGAGCATTTTGTTGCCGAGCCCGAAGCGAGGCGCTGCGTCACGATCAAGCGCCTGTTTGCCGGCGGCGAAGCCTTGTCGTCAGAGTTGAAGGCGCGTGTGCTCGCAGCCTTCCCCAATTTGCGTTTCGACAATCGCTACGGTCCGACTGAAGCCCTGATCAATGCCACGTTCTGGAATTGTCGCGACGATGGCGCGGCGCGGGTGCCGATCGGACGGCCGATCCCGGGTACGGTCATTCGGATCCTCGATACCGACCTGAACATGGTCCCGGGCGGCGTGACCGGTGAATTGTTCATTGGTGGAGCAGGGCTGGCGCGGGGCTACTGGCGACGCCAGGCTCTGACGGCGGAACGCTTCCTTCCCGATCCCTTCGGCGGCCCTGGCGCGCGGCTATATCGAACGGGTGACTTGGCGCGTTGGCGCGCCGACGGTGCGATCGAGTTTATCGGGCGGTCCGATCACCAGATCAAGATCCGCGGATTCCGCATCGAGCTTGGTGAGATCGAAGCGCGGCTGCTTGAGCAGCCCGGTGTCCGCTCCGCTGTGGTGGTGGCGCGCGAGGTCGGATCAGGCCGCCAGCTTGTCGGATACGTCAGTGGCGCGAGTGGACTGGAGGAACAGGTCCTGCGGACGGCGCTGTCGGCCGTTCTGCCTGATTACATGGTGCCATCGCGGATTGTGGTGCTGGAGCGGCTGCCGCTGGCGCCGAACGGCAAGATCGACCGCCAGGCGGTTCCGGCGCCCGACGCCGCGTCCACGGTTGCGCAGTACGAGGCGCCGCGCACGCCGGCCGAACTGGCGCTCGCGGCGATCTGGGCCGAATTGCTCGGGCGGCCTGCTGTCGGCCTTGCCGACAATTTCTTCGAGCTCGGCGGCGATTCGATCATCTCGCTGCAGATGGTGAGCCGGGCCCGCCGCGCCGGTTACCTGATCGAGCCGCGCGATGTGTTTCAGCATCAGACGCTCGAAGCGCTGGCGCGCGCCGCGCGTGCCGAGCAGCGCAGCGAGGCGCTCGCCGATCAGGGGCAGGTTACCGGCCCGCTTTCGTTGTTGCCGATCCAGGCGCGTTTCTTTGCGAAGGACGCAGGAGAGCGCGATCACTGGAACCAGGCGGTGCTGTTGCGGCCGAGGGATCGTCTCGATTGGGAAATGATGCGGCGCGCGCTAGCGGCCGTGATCGATCATCACGACGCGCTGCGGCTTCGCTTCGTGGAAAGCGCGGGAAGGTGGCGCGCGGAGCACGGCGCGGCACCTGCTGCCGCGGATTTGCTGTGGATCCGAAGTGCGGTTGACGGGGAAGCCGTGACGGCCTTGGCATCCTCGGTGCAAACAAGTCTTTCGATATCAAGGGGACCGCTGCTGCGGGCGGTCGGGATCGACGTCGCCGATGGCACTCAGCGTTTTCTGATCGTGATCCATCATCTGGTTGTCGACGGCGTGTCATGGCGGGTTCTGCTGGAAGACGTCGCCGCCGCCTATGCTCAGCTAGCGAACGGCGGCGCCGCGGTTGCGCTTCCGCCGAAGAGCCACGCCTATGCCGTGTGGGGCAAGCGGCTGCAAGATTATGCAGCATCGCCCGAACTGGCGACTGAATTGTCCTATTGGATCGATCGCCGTACGGATGTGGATATTCCCTGCGATGACGACCATGGCGGCAGCGACTGTGTCGCCGATGCCGATGAAGTTTTGCTCACGTTCGAGCGGGAATTGACGCAGCGCCTGCTGACGGACGCGCCGTCCGCCTATCGTACGCAGATCAACGATCTTCTTCTCGCCGGCCTTGCACGCGCTGTCTGGCAATGGAGCGGACAGGACAATGTGCTGGTCGAGCTGGAAGGCCACGGCCGCGAGGACCTGTTCGGCGATCTCGATATCTCGCGCACCGTCGGCTGGTTCACCACCGCCTTTCCCGTGCGGCTGGCTGGCGGGTCACAGGACCCTTCGTCACTCATCAAGACCGCGAAGGAGGAACTTCGCGGCATTCCCGGCCGGGGACTCGGTTATGGCGTATTGCGCTATCTCGGCTCCGAAGAGCAGCGCGCGGCGCTGGTTGACATTGCCGAGCCGAAGCTTGCCTTCAACTATCTCGGCCAGATCGACGGCGGCGTTGAAGACGCGGCATTGTTCGCCATGGCATCGGAAAGCGCGGGTCCCTCGCGTGACGCATCGAGCCCGCTGCGGCGCTGGCTTAGCGTGAACGGCACGGTGCGCGAAGGACAGTTGCGGCTCTCGTTCGGCTTCGGCCGCAAACGTTATCGACGGGAAACAGTCGAGCGATTAGCTGGGTTGTACGAAGCGGCGCTGCGCGAACTGGTCGATCACTGCACTAGCGGCGCCTCCGGCGTGACGCCGTCGGACGTGGCACTGTCAGGACTTGGCCAGGCCGATCTCGACAGGCTGGAGTTGCATTGGCGAGAGATCGAGGACATCTACCCGTTGTCGCCGATGCAGCAGGGCATGCTGTTCCATGCCATGCACGACAGCGAGAGTGGGCTTTACGTCAACCAGCTCGCCGCGGAAGTGCAGGGCCTCGATGCCGGAAAGCTCCAACGCGCCTGGCAGGCGGTCAGTGATCGCCATGCGGTGCTGAGAACTGGCTTCGTCTGGCGCGACCTGACAGGCTCGCCGCAACAGATCGTCTATCGTCGGGCCGAGGTGCCGTTCCTCGAGGAGGACTGGCGCGCGCGAGTCGCGGCGTCCGAACCGTCCCAGTTGGAGGCTGCGCTGGGCGAAGTTTCGCTGCGCGAACGGGTCGAAGGGTTCGACCTGTCGAAGCCGCCCCTGCAGCGGGTCCGGCTGATCCGGCTCGGAGAAGATCGTCATTGGCTGATCTGGACGCACCATCACATCCTTCTCGACGGATGGAGTTCGGCGCGGTTGATTGCCGAGGTGATGCAGCATAATGCCGACGGCCGGTTGCCTGCATTGCAGCGCCGCTATCGCGACTACATCGGTTGGCTGCAGAGCCGGGACGGCGATGCATCGGCGGCGTTCTGGCGCAGCGCGATGGCCAAGCTGGAAGAGCCGAGCTTCCTGGCAGGAGGTTCGACCGAACATGCAGACGCGGAGTCGTCCGGTCACGGCATGCTCGCGCTGGAGCTGGATGTTGCCGTGACTGAACGCCTGCAGCAATTTGCTGCGCGCGAGCGTGTGACGCTGAACACGCTGGTGCAGGCGGCTTGGGCGCAACTGTTACGGCAATATACCGGGCAGGGAACGGTTTGCTTCGGCGTCACCGTATCAGGCAGGCCGCCGGAATTGGCCGGCGCCGAGGACATGGTGGGCCTGTTCATCAACACCTTGCCTGTTATCGACGACGTCGGTCCGCAGCAGAAAGTCGGCGCATGGCTGCGTCACTTGCAGGATCGCAATCTGACCTTGCGCGAATACGGCTGGACGCCGCTCTACGAGATCCAGCGCTTGTCGGGACGTCCCGGGCGGCCGCTGTTCGACAGCATCCTGGTGTTTGAAAATTACCCGGTCGACCACGCGCTGATGGGGAAAGATGGACAAATCCGTGTCGGCGAGACCAGGATCGTCGAGACCAGCAACTATCCGTTGTTCGCCAGTGTCGGCGTCGATGACCGATTGCGGCTGGTCTTCAACTATCAGCGCAGGCATTTTGATGAGGCGCAGATCGCGCGGCTGCAGCGCGCCTTTGTGCGGTTGATGGAGGCGTTGAGCGTCGATGCTGACCGGCCCGTCGGCATGATCGCGGCCGGCGCCCCGGGTGATCATGCGCTGCTCTCCCGGGCGAACGAGACGCGCCGCGATGCACTGCGTCGGGGAATTGTCGAGCAGTTCGAGGCACAGGTCGATCAATCTCCCGACACGATCGCGCTGGTGTTTGGCGATGAGACATTGAGCTATGCCGCGTTGAACGCGCGCGCCAATCGGCTGGCGCGGCGGCTGCGCGATCGCGGCGTTCGAACCGACGTGGTGGTGGGGCTGGCGCTGGAGCGCGGCGTCGAGATGATGGTCGCGCTGCTCGCGGTGTTGAAGGCGGGCGGGGCCTATCTGCCGCTCGATCCGGATTACCCGGCGGAGCGGCTGGCGCATATGCTGCGCGACAGCGGCGCCGCGTTGGTGCTGACGCAGCGGACGCTGTTGGATCAGTTTGCGCCGGTACTGGAGGAGACCGGCGCCGAGGCATGGTTGCTCGACGGGAATGACAGCGGCGAGGACGGTGACGGTGGCAATCTTGATGTCGCCGTCCACCCCGAAAGCCTGGCCTACGTGATCTACACCTCGGGCTCGACCGGTCTGCCCAAGGGCGTGATGGTCCGCCATGACGCCGTGACGAATTTTTTGGCGACCATGGCGGAGCAGCCGGGCATGACGGCCCAGGACCGCGTGCTCGGCCTGACCTCGCTGTCGTTCGACATCGCGGTGCTGGAGCTCTGGCTGCCGCTGACGCTCGGGGCATGCGTGGTGCTGGCCGATCGCGCCGCCGCGCATGATCCGTCGCGGCTCAAGGCCATGGTGGTCAGGCATGGCGTGACCATGATCCAGGCGACGCCCTCGACCTGGCGGATGCTGCTTGATCATGACGGCCCATCACTGTCCCCAAGCTGCCGCGTGCTGTGCGGCGGCGAGGCCTTGCCGCCGGACCTGGCGCGGCGGCTGGTGGCGCAGGCCGGCGAGGTCTGGAACCTGTATGGCCCGACCGAGACCACGGTGTGGTCGGCCCGCCACCGCCTCGATGCGCAGGACGACCGTCCAGTTTTGGGCGGCCCGATCGGCAACACCACGCTTCATATCCTCGACAACGACCTCAATCTCGTGCCGGTTGGCGTTGTGGGCGAGCTCTATATCGGCGGCGCGGGCCTTGCGCGCGGCTACTGGCGGCGCGGCGCGCTGAGCGCGGAACGCTTCATCCCCGATCCGTTCGGCCGGCCAGGCGCGCGGCTCTACCGCACCGGCGACATAGCGCGGTGGCGCGCCGATGGCGTGATCGAATATATCGGCCGCGCCGACCACCAGGTGAAGGTCCGCGGTTTTCGGATCGAGCTCGGCGAGATCGAGGCGCGGCTGTTGGCGCAGGCTGGCGTACGCTCGGCGGTGGTGGTGGCGCGCGAGGTCGGCGCTGCCCGCCAGCTCGTCGGCTATGTCAGCGGTGAAACGTCGCTGGACGGGACAGCTCTCAAGACCGCGCTGTTGTCGCTGCTGCCGGACTACATGGTGCCGGCACGGATCGTGGTGCTGGACCGGCTGCCGCTGACACCGAACGGCAAGATCGACCGCAAGGCGCTTCCGGCCCCGGACCAGCTCGCGACATCAACCGAGCGCGTCGCACCGCGTACGCCGATGGAAGCGGCGCTCGCCGCGATCTGGGCCGATCTGCTGCGCCAGCCCAGTATCGGCGTCACCGACAACTTCTTCGAGCTCGGTGGCGACTCGATCATCTCGCTGCAGATGGTGAGCCGCGCGCGCCGCGAAGGCGTACTCGTCGAGCCCCGCGATGTCTTCCGGCACCAGACGATCGAAGCATTGGCCGCGTTGGCCCGCGACGTCAGCCCGAACAATGACACTCCGGCATCAGCGCGCGGCTCATTGTCGGGTTTGACCAGCGAGCAGCTCGATCGGCTTGGACTGAATTGGGACCGCATTGAGGACATCTACCCGCTGTCGCCGATGCAGCAGGGTATGCTGTTCCACAGCCTGCGCGATGCCGGCAGCGGCGTCTACGTCAACCAGGTCAGCGTTGAAATCCGCGGACTTGATGCGGAGCGTCTCGGGAGAGCATGGCGCGAGGTGACCGCACGCCATCAGGTGCTTCGGACTGGCTTTCTGTGGCGCGAGCTTGCCGGGTCTTCGTTGCAAGCCGTCTATCGCGACGCCGTCGCGCCGTTCGAACAGGAGGACTGGCGCGGGCAAACCATTGATGAGGACCGGATTGCGGCGGCGCTTGCCGACGAACGCGCCGCCGAGTTCGATCTCTCGACACCGCCGCTGCAGCGAGTGCGGCTGCTGCGCCTCGAGGACGAACTCTATCGGCTGATCTGGACCTATCATCACATCCTGATGGACGGATGGAGTTCGGCAAGGTTCGTCGGGGAAGTGCTGGAATGCTATTATGGCGGCGCGCCCGCGGCGAACCCGACGCGTTACCGCGACTATATCGCCTGGCTGCTGGCGCAGGACGCCAAGGCTGCCAAACATTTCTGGCGCGAACAGCTCAAGAGCTTCGACGAGCCGACGCAACTGGCGGACGCTTTCGGTGCTCGCCGCCATGATGCATCGGGCCACAAGCGCTGCTACACGCGGCTCGGAGAGACGGCGACCGCGGAGCTGAAAGCATTCGCGCGCCGTGAGCGGATCACGCTCAATACCATCGTTCAGGGCATCTGGGCGCTGCTGCTGCAGCGCTATACCGGCCAGCAGACGGTGACGTTTGGCGTTACGGTTGCCGGCCGCCCGGCTAGCCTCGACGGATCGCAGCAGATGCTCGGGCTCTTCATCAATACCTTGCCCGTGATCGAAACGCCGGCGTCCGCCAGCACGGTTGGAGAATGGCTGCGCGCGCTTCAGGATCGCAATTCGGCGATCTGGGATTACGAGCATACGCCGCTCTACGATATCCAGAGCTGGGCCGGCCGTGCCGGTCAGGCGATGTTCGACAGCATCATCGTGTTCGAAAACTATCCGATCGAACGCAGCATGCACCGGGGCGACGGCTCACTGCAGTTCGGCGGCCTTAGGAATGTCGACGTCACGAACTATCCGATGGACCTGTCGGTGCTCGTCGAGGATACGCTTCAGGTCGAGTACACCTATATGCCGAGCCACTTTACGGCGGTACAGGCGGGGCAGATCAAGGCGCAGTTCGAGCGTCTGCTTGAAATTCTGAGGCGCGATTCGTCGGCGTTGCTTGGCAGTATCGACCCGGTCACGGCAATCGACGATGCTCTCGCCAAAAATTGCAATCGCCACGCGATGTCGGCGGCCGCATTGCCGCTGGTTCACGAGTCGATCAGCATCCACGCGCGGCGTCATCCGGAACGGACGGCGCTTACCATCGGCGGCAAAACGCTCTCATTCGGTGCGCTCGACGCCAGGGCCAATCGTCTTGCCCATCACCTGATCGGCCGTGGGCTGAAGTCTGAGCAGCGCGTCGGCGTCGTGGTCGAGCGAACCGAAGCCACGATGGTCGCGCTGCTGGCCGTCCTGAAGGCGGGCGGGGCCTACGTTCCGCTCGATCCGGAGATTCCGGCCGAGCGGCGCGCCTTTGTCATGCGCGATGCCGGGATATCGTTCTTGCTGACAGGACAGCTCGATGTCCGGGAAGGCTTGGATGGTGTCGAGAGAGTTTCCCTTTCGACGTTCGATTTCGATGCTGGGCCGGAGCATGCGCCGCAACCGGAGCTGCACCCTGAGAACCTCGCTTATCTGATCTACACGTCCGGCTCGACGGGAACGCCAAAGGGCGTCGCCGTCGCCCATGGGCCGCTCGCGATGCACTGTCAGGTCACGGGCAGCATCTACGAGATCGACGAGAGCTCGTGCGAGCTGCACTTCCTGTCGCTCGCCTTCGATGGTGCCCATGAACGCTGGCTGACGGTCTTGTCGCATGGCGCGCGTCTCTTGATGCGGGATGCAGAATTGTGGACGCCGGAGCAGACGGTCGAGAACCTGCACGCGCATCGCGTCAGCCATATCGGATTGCCGCCGGCCTATCTGCAGCAGGTTGCGGAGGCGGTCGAGCAGGCGGGCAATCCGCCGCCGGTCAAGCTCTACTCGTTCGGCGGCGAGGCGATGCCGAAGGCTGGCTTCGACAAGGTCAGGCGCGTTCTGAAGCCGCGCATCCTGATCAACGGTTACGGTCCGACCGAAACCGTCGTCACGCCGCTGGTCTGGAAGGTCGATGGCGCATCCGAATGCGAGACACCTTACGCACCGATCGGTCTGCCGGTCGGTGACCGCCGCGCCTACATCCTCGATAGTTCGCTCAATATCATTCCCGCCGGTGTCGCCGGCGAGCTCTATCTTGGCGGATTCGGACTGGCGCGCGGCTATCACGGCAAGGCCGGCATGACTGCCGAGCGTTTCGTGCCCGATCCATTCGCTGCGGTGCCGGGCGGGCGGCTATACCGGACCGGCGACCTCGCGCGCTGGCGCAAGGACGGTACCGTCGAATATCTCGGCCGCAGCGACGACCAGGTCAAGGTCAACGGCTTCCGGATTGAGCTTGGAGAGATCCAGACCTCGCTGCTTCGTCACGAGGAAATCGAACAGGCGGCCGTGTTGGCGTTGCCCGGCGCGGCGGGAAATCAACTCGTTGCCTATGTCGCGCCGAAGGCGGCAAAGAGCGGAGCGGGAGACGCTGCCGAGGCTCTGGTCGACAGATTGACAAATTTTCTGAAGCAGACGTTGCCGCTCTATATGGTGCCGGCGCGGATCATGGTGCTTGAGCGACTGCCGGTGTTGTCGAGCGGCAAGGTTGACCGGCGTGCGCTGCCGACCCCCGACTCGGCCGGGCGAAGCTTCGTGGCTCCGCAAGGGCCGGCCGAAACCGCGATGGCGCGGCTGTGGGCCGACATCCTCAAGCTGCCGCAGGTCGGCGTCACCGATAATTTCTTCGAGCTTGGCGGCAATTCGATTCTCAGCCTGAAGGTCGTGGCCCGGCTGCGGCAGGACAAGACGTTTGGCACAGAGATCAAGCTGCGCGATCTACTGCAGAAGCCCACGATCCGCGCGCTGCTCGCGGATAACGCTTCCTCCGTGCCCGCCGCTGCGCCGCCGCCGACAGCGTTGCTGCCGCTGAATGCCGCGGTTCGTGGCGTGCATCCGGTGTTTTGCGTGCATGGCGGCTTCGGCACCGTCTTCGATTATGGGCCGCTGGCGCGACGCCTCGAAGGACGGCGGCAGGTGATTGGTCTGCAGTCCAGGATGCTGGTCGACAGTTCGTGGAGCGACCGGTCGCTCGAAGCGATGGCGGCGGACTATGCGAACGAGATCAGGCAGGTTCAGCCGCAAGGGCCCTATAGCTTGGTCGGCTGGTCGCTTGGGGGCCTACTCGTCACTCTTGTTGCCGCCGAACTTGAACGGTGCGGTGAACGCGTCGATTGTCTCCTGATGGTCGACAGCTTTGTGCTGCGGCAGCACGGCGGATCGGAGCAGCAGGCAGCGTCAGCCCACTGGATCGATGATCTCGCGGGATTGCTGTCGGCCGTTCTTCCGCACGCTGTTGGTATCAGCTCGCATGTGGAGGAAGCGAAGGCCGCAGGCATGCCGGAGACATCCGAGAGCGTCCGGCGTCTGGTCGCACAGATATTGGGGGAGGGAGCATCGGCGGACGACACACTGCTCGGCGTCGACGACCTGTCAGCAGCCTTCGCAGTAGGCCGGCACCTCAAGACCCTGACGCAGAATGCCGCGCCGCCGCGCTGTCTTGCAATCAGGCCATTGTGCTGGTGGACGTCGGGCCGCCTGACGCAGCGCGATCGGCTGGAGACGCAACTGCCTGACGCCATTGACCGCGGCGTCATCGGAGACAACCACTTCACGATCCTGAGGGATGCCGGCTTGCTCGATGGGATCTGCAGGCTGCTCGTGCCGGAGACGGCATCGGCTGCTTCGCAGGACACGGTGCCGGAACCGGCGGAGTGAACGTTGGCATGAGCCTTAATCCCGATATCGCCGCGCTGCTCGAGATGGTGCAGGTTGGCACCGAAAGCGGATCACGCATTCCGTTTCCGCAATTGACGGCCATACAGGCACGCGCTGATTTCGATGCATCCTCACCGTTGCTCGATCTCGATCCGCCGGCGCTCGCGTATGAGCGTCAACTCGCGCTGCCGACGCGCGATGGAGCCGCGATCGACGCGCGGCTCTACGCCAAGGAGGAGCCGAGCCGTCGCAATCCGGCGCCGGTCCTTCTGTATATGCACGGCGGCGGCTTTGTCGTCGGAAGCCTGGACTCACATCAGCCATTGTGCCGCGGTCTCGCCGAAGATAGCGGCGCGGCCGTGCTGTCCGTTGGCTATCGGCTTGCGCCGGAGCACAAGTTTCCGACCGCGTTCGAGGATGCGGTCGATGCGCTGGCCTGGATCGGCCGCGATGGGCTGGCTGCGGGGTTGGATGCCGATCGCGTCGCCGTTGGCGGCGATAGCGCTGGCGGCACGCTCGCCGCGGCGCTTGCCATCGAAGCAAGAGCGAACCGAAACCTGCCGCAGCCTGTTCTCCAGGTGCTCGCCTATCCCGGTCTGAGCTCCCGGCAAACATCTAATTCCTACGAACGATACGGTTCCGGTTATCTCCTGGAACGCAGCACCGTCGACTGGTTCTTCCGGCAGTATCTCCGCGACGATTCAGACCGTGACGACTGGCGGTTTGCGCCGCTGGCTGCGGAAGATCTCTCGAGGTTGCCCCCGGCGCTCATCGTGCTTGCCGAATACGATCCCCTGGTGGACGAAGGGCGCGACTACGCAGCAAGGCTCCGCGCCGCCGACGTTCCCGTCGACCTGCAGGTCTATCCGGGCATGATCCACGAGTTTCTGCGGATGGGCAATGTCGTGGCCGATGCCCTGCAGGCGCGGGCGGCGATCGGGCAGGCGCTGGCTAGCGCGTTTCGCGCCGCAGGCGAAAGGCGGCGGCCGGGCATGGAAAGACAGAGCATATGAAGGTATGGCATATGACGCTATGTCATAACTCCCGTCTCTCGCAGCCTCGCCGCAAGCCGTTCCCGAGTCGCACCCCATGAGCAAGAATTTACTCTCCGACTACAGACTGTCTCGCCGCGCGTTTCTCACAGTGGGCGCGGGCATCGGCGGCGGGGTGGTTGCAGGCGGCTGGCCGATGGCGCTTGCTCAAGCCGCCGCGCAAGAAGGCCCCCGTGTCGCCACGCTCGGCTGGGCCTGCGCGCAGACGATACTGGCGCTCGGCGTCGTGCCGCTGGTTGTGCCGGAGATCGAGCGTTACAACCGGCTCGTCGTCGAGCCGGCTGTCCCGTCCAGCGTTCAGGAGATCGGCCTGCGTTCGGAGCCAAATCTCGAATTGCTGCAGAGTTTTGCGCCTGATATCATCATCATCGATCCCAGTATCACTGCCGCAATACCCCGGCTCAAGCTGATTGCCCCGGTCGAGGTCTTCACGATTTTCAAGCCCGGCCGGCATCCGCTTGAAACAGCGCGCAGTTCGACGATGGAGCTGGCTCAGCGTCTCGGCGTGCAGGCGGCATGCGAGGCCTATCTGGCGCGTTTCGATGCCGCCATGACCGGCTACCACGATCAGCTTCGCGGTCGCAACGACAAGCCGCTGTACCTCGTCAGCGAAATCGCGCGCAACCGTGCGCTCGTGTTCGGGCCGAACAGCCTTTACCAGGAAGTCCTCAGTCAATTCGGGTTGAAGAATGCCTGGACCGGCCAGAGCGGTCCGTGGGGACATACCAGCGTTGGTCTTGAAGTGCTCGCTGCGGTTCCGGATGCGCGGCTGGTTCTGATGAGTTCGCGGGTTGCCGATATTGAAGCCTTGCTCAACGCAAGCCCAGTGTTGCGGACCTTGCCGTTCCTCCGCTCGGGGCGGCTGACGGTGCTGGGAAATCAATTTTTCTATGGCGGCGTGCCGGCGGCCGAACGCTTCGCACGCCTTCTCGCCGAACGTTTGCCGCAGGAAAACAATGAGCAAGGTTGACGCGCTGCCCGCCCGGTCCGGGATCGAGATGCATCCTGCGATACTGATCGGCTTATTGTTTGCGGCGGCGGCTGCGCTGACCTTTCGGCATCTGTCGGGATATCTGCCCGTTAACGCGTGGTTGCCGGTGCTGTCGCGTCCTGAAATCAACGATCCGCAGCAGATGCTCGTGCACTATACCGTCTTTCCGCGAATTGCGGTGGCGCTATTGGCCGGCGCAGCATTGGGCCTTGCCGGCGCCGTCTGTCAGCAGGTGCTGCGCAATCCGCTGGCCGAACCGACCACGCTCGGTGTCTCGAACGGCGCCTATCTCGCGCTGGCCATGACGACCTTGTGGGCGCCGTCGCTGCTTGCTTTGGGCCGCGAGTGGATTGCTCTGGTCGGCGGGTTCGCTGCGTTCCTGTGCGTGTTCGGCCTCACCTGGAAACGTGCGCTATCGCCGGTCGTGCTGGTGCTGGCCGGGTTGATCGTGGGCTACTACTGCGCCGTGACGACCCAGGCCCTGGTGTTGCTCAACCATGACTACCTGATCGGCCTGTTCATCTGGGGCGCGGGCTATCTCAATCAGCAGGACTGGAGCAATGCGGCGTTCCTGGCGCCGCGGTTTCTGATTTCGTTCGTGCTGATCGCGGCGATGGTCCGCCCGCTGACCTTGCTCGGCTTCGACGACGAGACCGCGCGCAATCTCGGCCTCGGACTGACAGGCGCGCGGGTCTGCGCGCTTGGCATTGCGATCGCTCTCAGCGCTTCGGTGGTCAGCGTCGTCGGCGTGTTGGGCTTTGTCGGTCTGACCGGGCCTGCTCTCGCCATGCTTGCAGGCGCGCGACGTTTCCGCGATCGGCTGATTTGGGCGCCGCTCTGCGGCGCTGGCTTGCTGTGGCTGGCGGACGAGCTTGTGCTGCTGATTCCGCCGGGCTATCGCGAGATGCCGGCCGGCGCAGCCACGGCATTGATTGGCGCGCCCATGTTGCTGGTGCTGTTGCCGCGGCTACGGTCCGCAGCTCCAGTCGGAAACCTCACACCATCCGTTCCGCCACGTCTTGATCATCCCTGGCGGGTGATCCTGTTTGGTCTGGCCTTGCTGTTGCTCGTGGTCTGGGTCGCGCTCGCAGTTGGGGTCGGCGCCGAGGGCTGGAGTTGGAGTGGTCTCGCCGGCATCCAGGAATTCCTGCCGTGGCGCTGGCCGCGCGTGGTGTCGGCGTTGGCCGCGGGGGCCACGTTGGCGGTGGCAGGCACGCTGCTGCAGCGCATGACCGGAAATCCAATGGCGGCTCCGGAGGTGATGGGGATCAGCTACGGCGCCGCGATGGGCGTGATCGTTCTTCTCTATCTGCTTCCCTCCCACACCCGCGTGGCGCAGATCGCCGGCGGCGGGATCGGAGCCTTTATCGTGCTCGGGATGGTTCTGCTGTTCAGCCGGCGGTCCGAATTCAGTCCGGAGCGTGTGCTGCTGGCTGGTGTCGCCATGAGCGCGGCATTCGGCGCAATCATCGCCATGGCGCTGGCGACCGGTGATCCGCGCATCGGCATGCTGCTGTCGTTGCTGACCGGATCGCTCTATCAGATCAGTCCGGCCGAGGCCTCGGTGCTCGCCGCCGCGGCGGCCCTTTTGTTGATCATGGTGCCGATGCTGTCTCGCTGGCTCGACATTCTGCCGCTCGGCTCGGCGGCCTCGCGTTCGGTCGGCGTATCGATGGCGAGAAGCCGCATCATCATCATGCTGCTGACCGCATTGTTGACGGCGACCGCGACGCTGATGGTCGGGCTATTGAGCCTGGTCGGTTTTATCGCGCCGCATATGGCGCGAATGATGGGGGCGCAGCGCGCGGTTCATCAGACGGCGCTGGCCGCGCTGATTGGAGCCATCCTGATGGTGTTTGCCGATTGGGCCGGGCGAATGGTGATATTTCCGTTCCAGATGCCGGCCGGCATTTTCGCGATGATGCTCGCCGGGCCCTATCTTCTCTGGCTGTTGCGCCCGCAGCGCGGATGACGCGAGACGGTGAAGCGCCAAATGATAACGAGCTCACCGTGCGAAGCTGATGAGATGGCTGTGATCCGGAGACGGCATCACCCCCATCGCAATGCCGTAGATGGTTTCGAGTTCGGTAGGCGTCATGATCTTGTCCGGCACGCCGCGCGAAATCAGCTTGCCCGAATGCAGGGCGATGATCTCGTTGCAGAAGCGTGCTGCCATGTTGACGTCATGGAGCACGACGACCACGCCGAGATTGCGCTCCCGTGCGAGCCGCTTCACCAGCGACAGCACTTCGATCTGATGGGCAATGTCGAGCGCCGAAGTCGGCTCGTCGAGCAGCAGGCACTCGGCATCCTGCGCAACCAGCATGGCGATCCAGACCCGCTGGCGCTCGCCGCCTGACAATGTATCGACCAGCCGGTCCGCAAACGGCTCGATGTGGGTCAGCGCCATGGCTTCCGCAACCTTGTCGCGGTCGGTGTCGCCGAACCGGCCCAGCGCGCCATGCCAGGGATAGCGCCCGAGCGCGACCAGCTCCTTCACCAGCATGCCGGCGGCGGGCGGCGTCTGCTGCGGCAGATAGGCGACCTTGCGGGCGTATTCCCGATCGCTCCATTCGCGTAAAGCGCGGCCTTCGAACCGGATCGTGCCGGATGAGCTTGGCTGCTGCCGAGCCAGCAACTTCAGCAAGGTCGATTTGCCGGAGCCGTTGTGCCCGATCAGGCCGACGACGCTGCGCGAGGGAAGCGACAGGGTGAGCGGTTCGAGCAGCGCGCGCCCCGCCACAGCGAACTCCACCTGGTCCAGTGCGAACAAGGGCGTGGCCGCATCGGGCGCGGCTTGCGCGATTTCGGTTGGCCGAACTACATGCATGAGAAAGTGCCTGCGGGGGTAATGCGTTGCGAGGTGAATGTCGTCCCGTCGGCCTGCGGATGTGGGGACGTCATGGCTGCCGCAGGCTCCAATACGCGACCGCAAGATGCTGCTCGCGGGCGAGCTTCCGCTCGTCACGCAGATGGTTTCGCAGCGCCTTCAACGCCTGCGCTTCGCACGCGACCCATGCAAAGACCTCGCGATGATCCGGCCATCGCACGGCTTTGACGGCATCGACCAATAGCTGCGTCGTCCCGGCCGCACGCTCGTCGCGATGCAGCCATTGGATCGATACGCCGGCTGGCGCGATCAACGGAACCTGCTCAAGCCGGTCGGCGACTTCGATGAAGACTTCACCGGTTGCCGTCGCCGGCAGCATCTCAAGAATTCGCGCAATGGCGGGAAGGGCGGTCTCGTCGCCCGCCAGCAGCAACCAGCGCGCCGGACGAATGCCTCGTCCGAGCGGACCGGCCATGCCGCAAATGGCGCCGGTTTGCGCATTGAGGGCGAAAGCCGAGCCGGGTCCGGCATGATCGTGGACCACGAAATCGATGTCGATCTCGCAAGCCTGCAGGTCGATGCGGCGGATCGTGTAGTAGCGGGTGACGGGTCTGCGCTCCGGTTCCGGCCACAGGATGCGCCCATCGGGGGCGGGCCACGGCCATTCCGGCTTGGCGAGGCCTTCCGGCGGAAAATACAGGCGGACGTGCAGGTCATCGTCGTTCACGAAGCGGGCGATGTCGTCGCCGGTGAAGGTCAGCCGGCGCATGTGGGGTGTCAGGTCGATCGCTGCCTTCAGCCGCACCTCGCGGAAGTTGGCCAGCGTGCCGCCGTTGGATTCATGGCCGGACCAGACGATGGTCGGCAGCTCATCGCCGGCGAACTCGATGACGTGGAAAGCGACGACCGAACGCAGCATTTCCAGATTGCCCTTGTCGTTGGCCTCGACGCGGATCTTGAGCGCCTCGGCCTCAACGGCCAGCGAACTGGTTCCAAACGGCAGCTTCGCCACCATCAGGCCGCCTTGGTCCTGGAAGGCGATATCATGCTCGGCAAGATGATCGATCATTCGGGCAGCAAGGCCGGAGGCATCAGCAATCGGAATGCGGGTTTCGGAAACAAGCGAATCCAAAGTCATTTCTCCAGTCGGGCCTGCCCGATGCTGGCCTGCGCACGCTTCGATTTCCGGATATCGCAGCCCGACATCGGATCCATGTCCCTGGGTGGATCCATGTCCTACTCGCTCGCCGGCTGCGATGCAAAGGCTCTACTACTCGCATTTTATTAAACGCGTTGCCGATCACAAATTAGAATCAATCGAAAGAGGCCGAAAAATAAGCTCTGGAAGAGCGATGCTGCCATCATGTATTCGCATCACTCCCGCAAGGCTATTCGTATTACGACGGGCCGTGTAGGTTCGCTTCAGCTCTACTCCAGCGCGGCACTCATGATGAATCCACGAAGCGGCCTGACGGCGCAGATTCTGCATCTCCTGCGGCCCTACTGGCCGATCGTGCTGGGCGGCACCGTTCTCGGCGTTGTCGGTGGCGCCAGCGTTGCGGGGCTGCTCGCGGTCGTCAATCGCGGACTTTACGCGTCGCAAGACGACGTCGCCACGCTGCTGTTCGCGTTTGCGGGCCTGTGTCTCTTGATCCTGATCGGCTCGATCGGCGCCGATATCAGCGCCAACTATGTTGGACAGCGGATCATCGCCGAGCTGCGCAAATCGCTCGCCGCGAAAATTTTAGTGGCCCCGATCGACCAGCTCGAATTCTACCGGACGCATCGATTGATTCCGGTCCTCACCCATGACGTCGACACCATCAGCGATTTCGCGTTCTTCTTCTCCTCCTTCTTCGTGTCCGTCGTCATTACGCTCGGCTGCATGGTCTACCTTGCGGTGCTGTCGTGGCCGCTTTTCCTGATCACGGGGCTGGTCATCGTTCTCGGCTCGCTCGCGCATGCATATGCGCGAACGCGCGGCGTTCAGGGCTTCAACGTCGCCCGCGATTCCGAAGACCAGTTGCAGAAGCACTACCGCGCGATCGCCGAGGGCGCGAAGGAGCTGCGCCTGAACCGCGCCCGCCGTCAGCGAGTCTATGTCGACCAGCTTCAGCGCACCGTCGATCGAATCAGCACGGTGCAGATCAAATCGATCAACCTCTTTGTGACCGCGCGGGCGTTGGGCACGATGTTGTTCTTCGTCGTGATCGGCGTCGCGCTGACATTGCGCCCGTTCCTCTGGCCCGACAGCCCGGCCGCCGTCTCCAGCGGCTTCGTCCTGGTGCTGCTCTATATGCGGGGGCCCATCGATCAGGTGATCGGGATCCTGCCGGCATTGGGCCGTGCGCAGGTAGCGATGAAGCGGATCGCCGAGCTTTCGGAGCAGTTCGCGACGCCCGAGCAGGGCTTGCTCGCCGCGCCCTCGGTCGCGCCGGATGGATCAGGCAGCATCGAATCGATCGAGCTCCGTGGCGTATCGTACGGCTTCCGCGCCGTGCCCGGCAGCAACCCCTTCGTTCTCGGACCGATTGACCTGCACGTCCGGCAGGGAGACATCGTTTTCATTGTCGGTGAGAACGGAAGCGGAAAAACCACGCTGATCAAGTTGCTGCTGGGTCTCTACGCGCCACAGAGCGGTACGCTGCTTCGCGACGGTCTGCCCGTCGTGACGGAAACGCGGGATGATTACCGGCAGCTCTTCACGACAATCTTTTCCGACTATTACCTGTTCGAAGATATTCTGCAGGGAGCGGGGATGGTGCCTGAGGTCGCGGAGCGCTATCTGGAGCGGTTGGAGGTGGCGCATAAGGTCTCGGTCGAGAACGGCGTATTTACAACGACGGACCTGTCGACCGGTCAACGCAAGCGGCTGGCACTGATGAATGCCTGGCTCGAGGAGAGGCCGATCCTCGTGTTCGACGAGTGGGCCGCGGATCAGGACCCTGCCTTTCGGCATATCTTCTACACGGAACTGCTGCCTGACCTGAAGCGCATGGGCAAGACGATCATCGTGATCTCACATGATGATCGTTATTTCGGCGCGGCTGATCATCTGGTGCGACTGCGGTACGGCAAGATTGTCGCGGGCGATGCGAAAACCCATGACATCATCAAGTCGTCATCGGTTCCAACCGACGCCTCTCTTTAGAGCTATTTTATTCTTCCGGAAAATTTGCATCGAAGTTCAGGCTCTTTCGAGATGCGCGCTGGGGAACGCGTGCGATGTCTTTGGCGACGCCGTCTTGTCAGATTTGTAAGAAATCTAAACTGCGTGTGCCTGCATTTCTTGTCATCCTGTACGCGAGTGTTTTACATCGCAGGCGCGCGTCAAGATCGCGTGCTGTTTCAAGCAACCAAATTTGCGATGCGAGGGCCGGATGAACAAAGCTTCGAGCTCCGCGACAGGGCCTCGCGCATTCCCGATCGGACCGGATTTTTCCGTGACCGTCGTTCAGGACGGCGGTGGAGATCTCCGCATTGCCGTGGGTATCACGACGGTGATGCGCCTGCGTCTCGATGAACGGCTCGATCACCTGAAAATATTGACCACTCCCGACGATCCGCAACTGGCGATCTCGGCGGTTTCGGCGGCGGCTGAAGCCATTTTTGGATGGCGGCCGACACTTGACCGGCTTGTGCTGGATTCAGCCAGCGCGGAGCTTGTGCGCGAGCTGATGAGCCACGGTCTCGCTTTCATGGCGGGGACAGACCTCGTGCTGCTTCCCGAACTGATCATGCAGCGGAGGGACAATTGGCTGGTCAATGCCAAACGACCGCCATTGCCGCAACTCCACGTCATGACGGACGGCAAGCGCCATCCGCGACGCTCGCCAAAGCCGGTGGGAAAGGTCTATGCCCGCTTCATACCCTGGCTCGCCGAAGTGATCTCCTTTCGCGTCGCCAACACGGACGGTGACCTGCATCTGCTGCACCGGTGGATGAATGATCCCCGCGTCGACGCGTTCTGGAACGAAGCCGGCGATCTCGAAAAGCATCGGCGCTATCTCTCCAGCATCCTGGCGGACCCGCACATGCTGCCGCTCATCGGCTGCTTCGATGACGAACCGTTTGGCTATTTCGAGCTCTACTGGGCCAAGGAGAATCGTATCGCGCCGTTCTACGATGCCGACGATTACGATCGCGGTTGGCATGTCGTCGTCGGCGAGGACGCCTTTCGCGGGCGCCGCTATATCAGCGCCTGGCTGCCGTCGCTGATGCACTACATGTTCCTGGATGATTGTCGAACACAACGAATCGTCGGTGAGCCGGCGGCGGCGCATGCGCAGCAACTCCGCAATCTGGAAGTCTCGGGATTCGCCAAAATCAAGAACTTCGATTTTCCGCACAAGCGGGCCACGCTCGTGATGCTGTTGCGCGAACGCTTCTTTGGTGACCGGCTGTGGCTGCCGGCAGCTACCAGCCCGGCGACTACGTCCTAACGCCCGAACGGAGCGCAGCTATGTCTCACCAGTTTGCGATCGAGCACGACGTCATTGGCGTCGGATTCGGGCCGTCCAACCTTGCGCTTGCGATCGCATTGGATGAATCCGCCAGAAGATCACGTCTGAAATGCGCCGCTCTGTTCGTGGAGAAGCAGCCGCAATTCAACTGGCACGGCGGCATGCTGCTTCCAGGCAGCGACATGCAGATCTCGTTTCTCAAGGACCTCGTTTCGTTGCGTGATCCGACCAGTCCGTTCACCTTCGTGAACTATCTGCACAAGCGCGGCCGTTTGCAGGATTTCATCAACTGCCGAACGTTCTATCCGAGCCGGATTGAATTCAACGACTATCTGCGGTGGGTAGCAGCCCAGTTCAAGTCTCAGGCGGCCTACGGCGAAACCATCGTCGCCATCGAGCCGGTGACGGTCGGGCAGTCGGTGACGTCCTTGCGCGTTCATTCACGGACACTCGCCGGCGAGGAAGCGGTGCGGCTTGCGAGGAACCTGGTAGTCGCGGTGGGAGGGCGACCGTATATCCCGCAAGTATTTGCAGAGATCGCCGATGATCCGAGATTATTGCATTCCAGCCGCTATCTCGACACGGTCGAGGACATCGGCCTCAGTGGAAAGGCCGCGCGCGTGGCCGTGGTCGGGGGAGGGCAGAGCGCGACCGAGGTGACGGTCGACCTTCGCGGGCGATTTCCGGACGCGAGCATTGATCTTATCTTTCGCGGCCATGCCTTGAAGCCGTCCGACAGCAGCCCGTTCGTCAACGAGATTTTCAATCCTGATTACACCGATTTCATTTATGCGCAGCCCGCCGAGCGGCGAGATGCGATCGTTCGTAACTTCCGGAACACGAACTATGCGGTGGTCGATGCCGACCTCCTGGACCAGTTGTATCGACTGCTTTACCAGCAGCGCGTCAGCGGCACGACAGGGATCGCGTTGCACCCGCGTAGCGAAATAACGAGTATAGATGCCGCACCTGAAGGCATCGAGATCGGCACGGCTGACAAGTTCGGCGGTGCAGAGCGTCGATCCACCTACGATGCCGTCATTCTGGCGACGGGCTATGACAGGGAGACGCCGCACGCGTTTCTTGAGCCGATCCAGCGCTACATTCGCGACACCGTTTTGGACCGCAACTACAAGCTCGTCACCACCCCGGTATTTCGGCCTCAAATCCATCTTCAGGGATATTCGGAGGCCTCTCACGGCCTGAGCGATACGCTACTCTCCGTTCTTGCCACGCGCTCGCAGGAAATCGCAGAATCGCTGCTTTCGACGATTTCACGCCGCGAGCTCATCGCGTAGGGCGTCAGATGGCGGGCGCGATGAGTCGCCACTGCGCGGCTGATCCAAGCGCGGCCGGCACCGAAAGCGCGGCAGGTGAAGGACCTGCGTCGATGATCACGGTGTTCGGAGCTATCGTGAATCCGAGGGCGGCCGCCTTCAGCAAGGCTTCCTTGAGGGTCCAGTAGCGAAGAAAGAGCTGGGACCGGAGCGCCGCGGGAGCGTTCCGTAGAACCTCCCGCTCTTCGGCCGCCAGGACGATCTCGGCGACCGAATCCATATCGGCGACTTCCCGCAGCGGTTCGATATCGACGCCGATCGGCATGCGGGCCACTGCAACGGCTACGGCGCCCCTCGCGTGGCTCAGGCTGAAGTCGATCTCCATTGGACCAGCAACGAGTATGGGCTTGCCATGCTCCGATGGTTGAAACCGCAGGGCTTCGGCCGGTTGACCGACAAGCCCGCCAAGCATGAGGCGAACGCCCGCATGCGCAGCCAGATAGCTCATTCGATCTTCGATGTGCAGGAATCGCCCCAAGCGATCGGTCTCACCGGCATCGAGGACTTTCGCAACCCGCTCGACGCTGAGTAAGCCGGGTTCGCCGGCAGCGATCTCCCACGATGGAGGTATCGCTGCCAGCCAGAGAAGAATCTCTTCCGGTTCCAACGGCGCAACCGGCTTCGTAATGTCCGCATCGCCCAAGCATCGCACCCGCAATTGATCCTGCGGAGCCGCGCATTTCACGGCGATCGACCACGCGAGTGAGACGCTTGCATGCGCCATTGAAAGCGATGCGGCAAATGGTCCTTGTCGAGCCTTCAGGGAGTTGGCCATGTCCACGGGCTTATCGATCAACGCGCAATTGCTTGCAACCCCCGGGTGTACAGATGCGCGTGTCGAGGTGATCTGACTTAGAATCCATCTAACTGAGACAAGCCGAGATCGCGTGCGCTTGCGGTACTGATAGATTCATTCTCAATCGCGTCGGCAGATACTCAACGTGGACCCGGTCATGATAAAATCCGTCCCTTTCGAGCAGCATATCGATAGCTATCTGCCGGAGCGAATTGCAACCATACTAATTCGCAGTCACCACGCGGGGCTCGTCAGCAAGGAGCCATCCACGCGCATCAACTACCTGCTCGAGATTGCATCACTCCATACCAGGGGCGAACTCCTTGGGCAGCCGGGCCTTGGGCGCCTGAGCTTGCAACGGATCGAGAAGTGGATGGAGTTTCATGGCCGCCGCCTTCGGCGCAACGATGAGAGTCTGGATAGCGTGATCTGCCGATTTGGCTTTCGGCACGCTTTGCTCGAGAAAAATGCCAGCCGGTTCGCGCCCAGATCGGTCATCTCGTCCGAGGACAGAGACAAGATCTTGCGCGAGTTCAGTTCATACGGCGAGCGTGAAGATATCCGGCGGCCGGAACGGCGGATCGCGGTGAGCCAAGATACTTGATGCGAGGGTGCCGCGTTCGCTACCCGTCTACGTCTCATCCGCCAAAGCCGTAGTATTCGCGAACGACGGGTTCGCGAAGCACACCGGGCTCGAATATTTCGATCACGACTCCGTCCGGAGCGCCGAGCATGAAATAGCCGCCTCCGCCGCCAAGTTTGCGGATCGGATTTGGAATGTGCAGGCCTGCGGCTTTCATTCGCTCGTATAGCTCCTCGATGCCGACGACCTGCATTCCCAAATGATGAACGGCGTTCTTGCCTTCGCCTCGCGGCTGCTGGTCGTATAGATGCAGCGCACCGATGCCGACCTTCACGAGGACGTTGCGAGCGCCGGCGACGTCACCATCCCACTTCACCTCCGCATCAAACCATTTCGGTAGAACTCGATCGTCGCGTCGATGTTGGATGCGAAGAGATGGATATGCTGCAGATGATAGCGCTGCCGGGTGTCATAAGGATACTGCCAGTCGTCCGGGGACGTCGTCATGCCTGCTCCTTTCGGCGCGAAGGGCTGCGCCTTGAACCGTCGGGTTCTCTGTGTCAGAGCAGCACCAGGCTGGCAAACGAGCTTTTTTGAACGCGCCTTGAGTGAAACTCAACGCGCATGTTCTGCACCCGCCTTCATCGCAGTCTTCTTCGCGGCGGACTTCTTCGGCGCTTGCTGGCCACGCGCATTGTTCAGCCAGGCGACGAAGGCCGTCAGCGCGGGATCGTCAGCCATACGCTGCTCGTATTCGAGCACGAACTGCCGGCGCGTCGAGCGAACGGTTGGATGGGCTTTGACGAGATTGCCGCGTGCGAGGTCGGGCGCGAGAAGGCCGTCGATGGCGATGGCGACGCCCATGCCGGCGGCGGCGGCTTCAATGGTCAGGCCGAGGCTTTCGAAGCTGCTGCCGCCCTGTACGGGCACGTCGGCAAATTGGGCGTGATCGAGCCACCGCCGCCAATCGTCCGGGCGCGGCCGCGCATGCAGGAGAGGAACGGTTGCGAAATCCACAGCGCCGTTCGTCATGAATTGCGGCGCGCAGACCGGCACGGTCGCAATCGGCATCAACGAATGGGTGACGAGCCCGGCGCGAGGCTGCCCGTCCGAGACGGCGATCACCGCATCGTAACGGCTGGCGAGAAGGTCGAGCGGATTGGAGCTCGTGTGCAGGTCGACTTCCAGATCGGGATAGGCCGCATTGAGCGTGGGCCAAATCGGCAGCAGGAAACGCGAGACGAAGAAGCCATAGACCCCGATCGAAAGCCGCCTGAAACGCCGCAACCGCAGCCCGTCGGCGGCATCGGCAATCCGGTCCAATGCTTCGCGGGCGGAATCGGCGAAGGTCTTGCCTGCGGAGGTGAGAACCAGACCGCGCGAGCCGCGCAGAAAGAGCGCAGTCCCCATTCGCGCTTCCAGGGCGCGCACGTGCCGGCTCACGGCGCCGACGGTCACGTTCAGTTCGTCGGCCGCCCGGGTGATCGACAAGTGCCGTGCGGCGGCCTCGAACGCCCGCACCGCATGCAAGGGAGGAAGTCGTCGTGATGCCATCGCGGGAGCTTAGTTCAAAAGGGCCGGCCGGCAAACGGGCGGAACCGCAGCGTTGAGTCTGGCTCAAGCCCCCGACCCAAGAAGTCGTTTGCACGGGAGCTCCCCGGCTCATACGCCGATATTTTCCGCAAGTTTCGTCCAGGCCGGTGCGGCCCGGGCGGGCGGAGCCGAGGGAGATGCCCATGACCATTCATGTCGATCGGACCGGCCGCGAGGCGGCAGCCCGGCGCTCCAGAGCACTGGCGCCGACCTGTCGCGGGCTGAACTATTATTCGCTCGACCAAAGCCTGCGCGGCCTCTTGCCCCAATACATGGAGGCTCCACTGCTGGCGCATCTCGCGCCGCACCTTTCGGAACTCGGCGAACTCGCCGGAGGCCGGCTGCATGACCTGTCGGACCAGGCCGAGCGCCATCAACCGGTGCTGCATCCGCGCGACGGCTATGGCCGCGACGAGGAGTGGGTCGAGTATCACCCTGCGTACCGCGAGATGGAAAGCATCGCGTTCGGAAAATTCGGCATGCACGCGATGTGCAATCGCGCCGGCGTGCTGGACTGGCCTTCGTCGATGCCGCCGATCGCAAAATACGTCTTTCACTATCTGTTCGCGCAGGCCGAGTTCGGCCTGCTTTGCCCCGTCAACCTCACCGACAGTTCTTCGGAGCTGGTGCGCCGTTTCGGCACGGATGAGCTGCGCCAGCGATATCTCGAACGGATGTGGAGTCAGGATCCCGCCACGCTGCTCAAGTGCGCGCAATTCATGACGGAGAAGACCGGCGGTTCCGATGTGGGCGCCGGCGAACTCGCTGCTGTCAGCGATGGCCAGGATTGGAAGCTGTGGGGCGAAAAGTGGTTCTGCTCGAACGTCGACGCCGAACTGGCGGTGCTGCTCGCCCGGCCCGAGGGCGCGGTGGCGGGCGGTCGCGGCCTCGGCCTGTTCCTGATGCCAAAAGTGCTTCCCGATGGACGGCGGAATTCGTACCGGATCCTGCGGTTGAAGGACAAGCTCGGCAGCCGCACCATGGCAAGCGGCGAGATCGTTTTCGAGGGCGCCACAGCCTACCAGCTCGGCGAGCTCGATCAGGGCCTCAAGCACATGCTGGTCATGGTGAATTCGAGCCGGGTGTCGCACCTTGCCCGCGCGGCCGGCATGATGCGGCGATGTCTCAATGAAGCGATGATCGCCGCGCGGCATCGCAACGCGTTCGGCCGCGCGGTGATCGATCATCCGCTGATGCGCCGGCAACTGCTCAAGCTGATGGTCCCAACCGAGCAGGCGCTGTCGGCGCTACTGTACGCGGCAACCGCGTCCGACAAGGTGCTGCGGCTGTTGACGCCGATCGCAAAATACCGGGCGTGCCGGGACAACGTCACGGTCGCCACGGGTGCGATGGAAGCCCGCGGCGGCAATGGCTACATCGAGGACTGGCCGAACGCGCGGCTGGTTCGCGATGCCCATCTCGGCCTGTTGTGGGAGGGCACCAGCAACATCAACGCGCTCGATGCGGTGCAGCGCGCGGTCGGAAAGGCGCGGGGCCACGAAGCGTTGCGCGATGATCTCGGCCGCCGGTTGGAGGACACGGCCGGGATGCCGGGTCAGTTTCGGACGCGCCTTTCCGGCGCGCTGACGGATGCGATGCGGTTTGCGGAAGAGGTTGCTGCAGATCCGGCGAACGAGCGTTTTTGCAGGATAGCCGCCGGAAAACTCTACCACGCCACGACGGCTGCGCTATTGGCGTCCGAAGGTACGCGCCTCGGCAACGACGGCGGCGACGCACGCCGCCTGCTGCTTTCGCGTTTTGTGCTCGAGCATCGCTTGGCCGAACATTCGTCTACCAATCTGCAGGCGCAGCATTGGGAGAACGCAGCGATCGATTTGCTGCTCGGCGATGCGCCGGTATCGCTGCGCGAGGCTACCGCGCTGGTGCAGGGATAGGTCATGGACATCGCTCACCAACGTGAACTCGCCCGCCTGCTCGCGACGCTGCGCCGTGACCGACGCCCGCAAAGCGGCCTCGATCGACGGCTGGTGCCGCCCGACAAGGCGACAGCCTATCGCGTCGCCGGCATGGTCGCGGAAGAACTGGGCTGGGAGGTCGTCGGCTGGAAGATCGCCGGCATGAAGGAGGGGCTGCAGCGTCAGCTGCGCACGGACTCGCCGATCTATGGCCGGGTATTCGCTCCGATCATGGAGTCACCGGCCAGCGTCGGGCATGCCAAACTCTGCAGCCCGATTCCCGAAGTCGAGTATCAGGCGCGCTTGGGCGTCGATCTGCCGCCGCGCGAAAAGTCCTACACGTTGGCTGAGGTCACCGAGGCGGTAGTGTCGCTGCATACGGGAATCGAACTCGCCGAATGCCGCTTCGTCCACGACGCCGCGTTTCCGCCGCTGCCCGCGATCCTCGCCGATGGCGCGGGAAGCGGCATCATCGTCTGCGGCGCCGCGATCCCCGATTGGAAGACGCGCGACATCGCCGGGCAGGAAGTGTCGTTGACCTGCAACGGCATGCCGCGGCGAAAGGGCACGGCAGGGGAGGCGCTCGACCATCCCATGGTGCCGCTCACCTGGCTCGCCAACGAGCTCTCGCGCACCGGCATCGGAATGAAGGCGGGACAGACCGTCAGCACGGGGACGCTGACAGGCATGTTGCGGCCGAAGCCCGGTGAGACCTATGTCGCGGATTTCGGCCCGTTCGGGAGCGTTACCGCGACCTATGCGTGACGAGCGGCGGCAAGGCCGATCTCACTTACCTTGTTCGGGAAGGTCGCCAAGAAGATTCGACAGCCTGACCGCAAGCTTTCGCAGCCGCACATTCTCCTCGAGCAGCAGCCCGAGATTGCCGTTTTCCTGCTGCCGGGCGCCATCTCTGCGAAGTCCGTCGGCTTCGTCGAGCAGGGGCGATAGCGCGGCAAGGAGGGCGTCGCCTCGAAGCGGCGCGTCGCGCGCTTGAAGCTCGTACTTGCCCTGACGCAGCGGCACGACGTTGTCGCGATGTCCGGCGTCCCGAAATGCATCGACGCCGGCCTGTCTGGCACGCGGTGAATGTTCGGTACTCATGACAATTTCCTGATCACAAGGTGGCACAGTCGCCTTTTCAGCGACGAACTTTCCATTGAGTCCGGGGCAAATTTGCGTCGGAAAGGCAACGGCGAAAAGGCTCGCCAGATAGTTCATGCGTCGTTCGAGTCACACGGCAGATCGGATTAGGCCTAATTTTTGACGTACCGTCGGCCTTTCTGGCGTCTCGGGGTGGGCTGGGGAGCAAACCACCTTAGGGGCGTACCGATGACGGATTTCCTGACCAATGCGGAGCACTGGCGCAAGCGCGCGGAACGGACGAGGGAGCTAGCTGCGGTTGCCGTCAAGGATCAGGGGCGCCTGCTCAAGGTGGCGGAAGAATACGATCGCCTGGCGGCGCTCGCCGAACGGCGGCGAAGCGCGCCGGTTCCGCCCAGTCCCTACGTCCCGGCAAGCCGGCCCGAATAAACCCTGCAATCGAGAAGCCGTCGTAAGAGGCGGGGCATTTCCGCTCTCGCAGGCGCGTGGCTGCGTCGTCGCGGTGGCGAAATGCGCCGCCATACCCACATGTGTGACTTCTAAAACACAACCGCCAAGCAACGTTCAAGCCATTGTGATCGCGCGATTGCGGTCGAATCAACGAATCGCCTAGACCGTTAGCGGGGCTGGGAAGCGGAGAGTTAGTATGAGAGTCGCTTCCTTAGAAAGTGTACTGACGGCGGCTACGCTGGTATTGGCCATCGTCATCGTGCTGTGGGGAATCAAGATTTTCCACGGTGTGTGAACAGGCGAGCTGGCGTCGAACTAGAGACCTCCGGTCAAGAAGAGGCTCGCGACAAAGGCAGAGGCAAAGGCGTCACTTCCGCGGCGGCGGAGGCCTTTTTTGTTCCTGGTTGCCCGACGCATGGTTCGCTGGAGGCTTGTCCCTTCCGACGCGTATCGAGTTTGATTTACGGCCCGACGCGATTCCGCACGGGCCGCGAGAGGCATTGGTTTCAAATTTCGCATGCATTTTGGTTATTATCTGATGATCGCAGCCCTCGTTCTCATGGGGCTTGAGGTTCTTTACGCTCTCTATCAATTGTCGACCTTTCTCTAGATCGCACGCGCAGGCTGCAGGTTTGCCCCGCGCGGACCTTACGACTTGCCGCAATCACGCCGCTTTAGCGCCGGGGTCGTCTCCGCACGATTCCAATTTTAGTCGCAAATTTGCCTGCCGACTCACCTCATTCTCCGCGCGCGAGACAGGGTGACTGGGGGCACGTTCCGCTTTTTAAAAATTGGAGTATCAATCATGCGAGTAGACCATCCGCAGCTTAATAAGCGAGACCGCCGCGCTGAACCTTCATTTTGGGTTGAGGAACCGACCGACGACGCTCTTTCACTGCTTGAGAATGCCCTGCGCGGGGACGAGCCCGCCCTTCGTCGAAACGAACAGGCCGACGAAGCCCATGCGCTGATCGAGGAGAATGCCAGGCTTCGGGAGCTTTTGTCCCAGCTTTCGGACCTGATCCGCAAAAACGGCATCCAGACGCGCTAGACTAGCGCCCACGATCTCATTTCGGCCCCGCCCCGGCATGAGTGGTTCGACCGCTGCCGGGGCGCGGCCGTATTGTTTTCAGGGATTGAATTCTTTGCCGCCGCCGCATGAGAAGCGGCGGATAGCCAGGCGGAATAAGCCGTCGCTGTCAGGCCAGATGACACGCCACGAAATGCCCCTCGCTGCCTTGCTTCAGTTCGGGCGCGCTTTCCCGGCAGCGCGGCTCGGCGATCGGGCAGCGGGTGTGGAAATGACAACCCCGCGGCGGGTTCATCGGGCTAGGTACGTCGCCCTGCAGCCGGATACGCTTGCGCTTCACCTTCGGGTCCGGCACCGGCACGGCGGAAAGCAGCGCCTGCGTGTAGGGATGTCGGGGATTGCGGTAAAGGTCGCTCGCGTTAGCCAGTTCGACGATGCGCCCGAGATACATCACTGCGACGCGGTCGGAAATATGCTCGACCACGGAGAGATCGTGGGCGACGAACAGATAGGTGAGCTTGAGCTCGGCCTGCAGGTCTTCCAATAGATTGATTACCTGCGCCTGAATGGAGACGTCGAGCGCGGAAACCGGTTCGTCGCAGACGATGAACTTCGGCTCCACCGCAAGTGCGCGCGCAATCACGATGCGCTGGCGCTGGCCGCCGGAAAATTCGTGCGGGTAGCGGCGCATGTGCTCGGCCTTCAGCCCGACCTTGACGAGCAGGCTCGCCACGCGGTCATCCCGCTCGCTTGCCGAGGAAGCGAGCGCGTGGATGGTGAAGGCTTCGCCGAGAATCGCGCCGACCGTCATGCGCGGATTGAGCGAGGCAAAGGGGTCCTGGAAGACGATCTGCATATTGCGCCGCATGGCGCGCAGGTCGCCGCCGGAAAGGCCTCGCACGTCGCGCCCATCGAAGACGATCTCGCCTTCGCTGGGTTCGACCAGGCGCAGCACGCAGCGCGCGGTGGTGGACTTGCCGCAGCCGGACTCGCCGACCAGCCCGAGCGTTTCGCCGCGATTGACTGCAAACGACACGCCGTCCACCGCATGCACGCGCCCGACCTCGCGCGAAAGGAGTCCGCCCTTGACGGGAAAATGCTTTTTCAGACCGGTGACGCGCAGCAGGGGTTCGCTCATGCCGTCTCTCCGCGCACGTCTTCGAGGTGACACGCCATGCGATGGCCCGGTGCGACCTCGCGCAGCACCGGTTCCTGTTCGGCGCAACGACCAAAGGCGTAGCGGCAGCGCGGCGCGAAGCGGCAGCCGGGCGCCGGATTGATCAGGATAGGCACCGAGCCGCCGATCGCTTCCAGCCGGGTCTTGTGCGCGGCAGCAAGGTCGATGCGCGGGATCGAGCGGATCAGGCCCTGCGTGTAGGGATGGCGCGGGCTTTCGAACAGGCTGTCGACATCGGCCTCTTCGACCACCTTGCCGGCATACATAACGACGACCCGCTGCGCGGTTTCGGCCACCACGCCCATGGCGTGGGTGATCAGCATCACCGCCATGCCGAAGCGTTCCTTCATGTCCTGCAACAAGTCGAGAATTTGCGCCTGGATGGTCACGTCGAGCGCGGTGGTCGGCTCGTCGGCGATGACGAGCTTGGGCTTGCAGGCCAGCGCCATCGCGATCATGACGCGCTGGCGCATGCCGCCCGAGAACTGATGCGGGTAATCATGGACCCGGGCTTCCGCGTTGGGGATCTGCACCAGCTTGAACATCTCGACCGTGCGGGCGAGTGCGTCCTTGTTAGAGAGGCCCTCGTGGCGGCGCAGGCTCTCGGCAACCTGTTCGCCGACTGATAGCACCGGGTTTAGCGAGGTCATTGGTTCCTGGAAGATGAAGCCGATATCCTTGGCGCGGATGTCGTCGAGTTCGTGGCTCGAGAGCGGCACCAAGTCGCGGCCCTCGAACAGGATCTGGCCCTGGACGATGCGGCCGGGCGGCATTGCGATCAGTTTCAGGATCGACATCGCGGTGACGGTCTTGCCGCAGCCGGACTCGCCGACCACGCAGAGCGTCTCGCCCTTGTTAAGCGTGATGTCGACGCCGTCGACCGCCCTCAGCATGCCGTCGTCGGTGGCGAAGTGGGTTTTCAGGCCCTTGATTTCGAGCAACGGGGCCATCAGATCACCCGCCGCGCGTCGAGCGCATCGCGCAGGCCGTCGCCGATGAAATTGATTGCGACGACCGCGATGAAGATGGCGCCGCCCGGAAACATCGCCCAATGCGCAGCGATGTCGAGATAGTCCTTGGCGTCGAACAATAGCCGTCCCCAGGTCGGGGTATCCGGCGGAAAGCCGAGGCCGAGAAACGACAGCGTCGATTCGGCGATGATCGCGGCGGCGACGTCGATGGTGCCGGCGATGATCACGGGGCCGACTGCGTTAGGCAGGATGTGCCGCACCACCTGCCGCAACGGGCTGGCGCCGAGCGCGCGCGCGGCTTCGACGAATTCCTTCTCGCGCAAGGAGAGGAACTGAGCGCGCACCAGCCGCGCGACCGGCATCCAGCGCAGGCCGCCGATGACGAGCACGATCAGGATGAAGATGCCGCCCTCGGGCCCGAACACGGATTTGAGCCCGTCGCGGAACAGATAGATCAGAAGCAGCAGCAGCGGCAGTTGCGGTAGCGAGAGGAACAGGTCGGTCAGCCACATCAGCGCGTGCCCGAGCGCCCCGCGCGACATGCCGGCGAGCGCACCGATCAGCGTACCGACGAGGACGGCGACCGCCATGGCGGCAAGCCCGACCGCGAGCGAGATACGTCCACCATAGATCATGCGGGCGAGGATATCCTGCCCGAGATCATCGGTGCCGAAGGGGTGGGCGAGCGAGGGGCCCTCAAGGCGCGCATTGAAATCGATCTCGTTGATGCTGACGCGCCAGACGAATGGGCCAAATACCACCGCTGCGATCAGGACAAGCAGCAGGAACGCGCTGACCACGGCGAGCTTATGGCGGCGATAGCGCCGCCAAGTCTCGCGCCAGGGCGACCAGGCCGGCCGCCGCTCAGCGGAAGGAGATGCGAGGGTCAAGCCAGCCATAGAGGATATCCGCGATCAGGTTGAAGAGCACCACAAGACAAGCGAAGACGAAGGTCACGGCCATCACAACCGGCGTGTCGTTGGAGAGGATGGAGGAAATCAGCAGTGAACCGATTCCTGGAATCCGGAAGATCTGCTCGGTGACAATGGCGCCGCCGAACACGGCGGGCATCTGCAACGCGACCAGGGTGACGACCGGAATCATCGCGTTGCGCATCGCGTGCTTGACGATGACCCTCGATTGCCCAAGGCCCTTGGCGCGGGCCGTGGTGACGTAGTCAAGGCGGATCACATCGAGCATGGCCGAGCGCACGAAGCGCGTCATGGAGGCCGCCTGGAACAGGCCGAGCACCATCACCGGCATGATGGCCTGCCGCACGTGTTCGATTACCCAGCGGATGCCGGTCGCCTTGATGTCGGTTGTATAGACAAACGGCAGCCAGTCCAGCGTGATCGAAAACACCAGGATGAACAAGAGCCCGGTAAAGAAGGTCGGCAGCGAAAAGCCGATAAAGGCGAGCGTGTTGGCGATCTGGTCGAAGATCGAATAGGGCCGGGTGGCGGCGAAGACGCCGACCGGTATGGCGATCAGCAGCGCCAGCACCTGCGCCGAGCCGATCACGTAGAGCGTGGTCGGCAGGCGCTGCAGGATCAGCGTATCCACGTTCATCCGGCTGACAAAGGAAAAGCCCCAGTCGCCCTGCGCCATCGCCGCGAGCCAGCGCAGGTAACGGACAGAGACCGGATCGTCGAGGCCGAACTTGGTCCGAAGCGCTGCTGCCACTTCGGGCGGCACGTTTGGATTGGTCACGAGCTCTGCGAACGGATCGCCGGGCGCCAGCGCAAGCACCGTGAACAGGACGAGCGAAATGCCGAGCAGGCTCGGCACTGCGATCAGCAGGCGACGCAGGATATACTGCCGCATGAGGATGATGCCCCTATGCCGGCTTTCAGGCCTCTCGATACCAGTCCTGGATATTGTCGGTGTCGTTGGTCCAGCCGCTGAGCACCGGCCGCAGCGAGTTAACTGCCGCGCCGACCTTCAGGCGGTGCTGCACGGCGATGGTCACCGTGTCCTGCCACATGATGTCGTTGGCCTTGATATAGAGTGCCGCACGCTTGACCGGATCGGTTTCGGCCTCGGCCGCATCGATCGCCGCGTCAAACTCCTTGTTGACCCAGCGCGGGAAATTTCGGCCCTGCCACTTGTTTTCCTTGGTGGCCACGAAGCGCGAGTGAAAGCGCCGCATGTGCTGAGCGGGGTCGGGCTGGGTCATCGGAATCTGGAACATCTGGATGTCAGCGTAGAACTTGGAATAGGTGTCGGGATTGGCGACATCGGAGGAGAAGAACACCGAGGCCACCACCGATTTCAGTTCGATGTCGATGCCGGCCTTCCGGCAGGCCTGCTTGACGATCGCCTGGGTTTTCTGCCGCGGGCCGTTGATCGAGGTCTGGTACAGGATTTTCAGCTTCTTGCCGTCCTTCTCACGGATCCCGTCGGCCCCGGCCTTCCATCCAGCCTCTTCCAACACCTGGATCGCTTTCTCGACGCTGAACTCCCATTTCGTGTTCTTGGAGACGAATTGTTCGGGACCGTTGAGGAAGCTGGCCGTGGTGCGGCCGGCGCGACCGTAGATGTGCTTCTGAACGGCTTCGCGGTCGATCAGGAGCGCCAGCGCCTTGCGTACGGCTGGATCGGAGAACAGCGGATGCTTGGTCTTCATCGACGAACGTTCGCCGTCGATCTCGGTGTTGGGATCGGTGAAGTTCAGTGCGATGAATTCGATGTCGCCACCGGTCGTGTAGACGGTCTTGCCCTTGCCGCCCTTCTCCAGGCGCAGCAGGACCTCGTCTTCCACCTGCATGTTCCAGGCATAGTCATATTCGCCGGTCTGGATCACAGCGCGTGCCGCCGAGACGGCATCGCCGCCGCCCTTGATCTCGATCGTATCGAAGTAGGGGCGGTTCGGCATGTGGTAGTCGGGATTGATTTCCCCGCGCACAAGATCGCCCGGCTTGAACTCGACGAACTTGTAGGGGCCGGTGCCGACCGGCTTCAGATTGTTCGGAGCCTCGCGGGATTTGGCGCCCTTGTATTCCGCGAATAGATGTTTGGGCAGGATGCATCCGACCACGGCGACGAAGGCGTCGGCCCAGAACGGGGTGGGATTCTTGAACAGGATACGGACGGTAAGGTCATCGATTTTTTCGACGGTGATGTCCTGGTAGACGCCGATCGTCAGCGCCGCGGTAGCGGGGTCGCGGGCGTATTCCCAGTTGAACACGACGTCGTCGGCGGTGAAAGGTTTGCCGTCGTGCCATTTGACGCCGGGCTTGAGCTTCCAGGTCACCGACTTGCCGTCGGCAGCGAGACCGCCGTTTTGAGTCGACGGGATTTCCGCAGCGAGAATCGGACAAAGGTTGCCGTTGGCGTCCCAGCTCGCGAGCGGCTCATAGAACAGGCGCGAACCGTCCTGGTCCTTGGTGCCGGTGGCAAAATGCGGATTGAGCAAGGTCGCTCCCTGCCACCACAGCAGCTTCAGCGGGCCACCGCCGCCGCGCTTGGTCGGCTTGTAGGGGGCGGGGCTCTGCGCCATGGCCACGCCGCCGACCGCGAGGATCTGCGTCGCCATCGGCGCGGTGAGACCGAAGGCAAGCATCCGCTGAACGAAGGCGCGGCGATCCATGCGGCCGTCCTTCACCTCGTCGATCATGGTCCGCAGTTCGGTGTCCAGCATCGTTGTCCCCGTCTGGTTTTGGCGTTGCGCGACGCGCCGCCGGGCGGCGGCGTCAGATGTCCCAGGATAAGATGGCACATCAAATGCCCCGGAGGTCAATGTCCGCCTGTCAACAATTGGCAGCATGGAAGCGGCCAATGATTTCTGCTTGGGCAGAAACCCCGTTGCGGCGCACATCGCGTTGGCATCCCGGCGGTCTCGGCGCGTCAAAGCGCGCAAAACTGCGCTTTGCACTGCAAAAAATTTGTTCGCCGGATCGGCCAGCCCAAATCAGGACAGGGTCGGATCAGGATCAGACCAGCGACATGTCCAGCGGCGGGACCACGCTGTCCGGCAGCGGACTGACATAAGGGGTGCGGGCGGTGCGCTTGTTCAGGTCGGCCTTGGCGGCGGCGATCAAGTCCGGTTCCGTCAGCGCGCTGACGCCCAAGCCTGCCATGGCCTTGGCGGCCTGCACCATGGCCTTGTGGGCGTGCGGGCTCTTGCCCTGCGCCACCACCTGCCATGTGTGCAAGGGGGTGCCGATGGCAATGGTCGGAGCGTGAACCTGGACGGTCGGTACGACCCAGCTCACGTCGCCAACATCGGTGGAGCCGATCAGCGGGTTGCGCTTGGCGTCCAGCGGCACGATGAAATCGGCCAGCGGCCGCTCGGTCGGCTCCATGCCGATCGCATGATAGACGGTGGCGATATCCTTCTCGGTCAGCGTCGAGCGGATCTTCTGCGCGAAATCCTTGTCGGCCTCGTCGAAATGCGGCGGGCCGAGTTCCTCCATGATGCCGTGAAGGGCCTGTTCGAGCGGGGTGTTGGGCAGCAAATTGGAGACGGCGGAAATGATCCGCATCTCCACACTCGTTTCGGTCATCAGCGCCGCGCCTTGGGCGATCTTGTGGACGCGCTCCACCAGTTCGTTCATGCCGGGCAGATCGCGGGCGCGGATCGAATAGCGCACGCGGGCATGGGCCTGCACCACGTTGGGGGCGATGCCGCCGGCGTCGAGCAGGGCATAGTGTACGCGCGCATCGCTCGGCATGTGCTCGCGCATGTAGTTGACGCCGACATTCATCAGTTCGACCGCATCCAGCGCGCTGCGACCGAGATGCGGCGAGGCCGCGGCATGCGAGGTGCGCCCGGCGAAAATGAAATCGGCGCGGGTGTTGGCCAGCGAGGGCGTCACCGCCACTTCCCAGAAACTGTGGGGGTGCCAGGTGATCGCGATATCGGCGTCGTCGAAGGCGCCTGATCGCACTATGAAGGTTTTCGCCGCTCCACCTTCCTCCGCGGGGCAGCCATAGTAGCGCACGCGCCCCGGCACCTTGTGCTCGGCTAGCCAATCCTTCACGGCCGTGGCCGCGAGCAGGGCGGCGGAGCCGAGCAGATTGTGGCCGCAACCATGGCCATGGCCGCTGGTTTCCAGCGGCCGCGGTTCGGCCACGCCAGCCTCCTGGCTGAGACCGGGCAGGGCGTCATATTCTCCAAGGAAGGCGATCACGGGTCCGCCTTCGCCCCATTCGCCTATCACGGCGGTGGGAATGCCTGCGACCTGCTCCGTGACGCGGAAACCCTGATGACGCAGCTCGGCGAGATGTTCGGCGCAAGAACGCGCCTCGGTGTAGCAGATCTCGGGCATCGCCCAGACCCTGTTGCTCAAGTCTATGAAGCGCGGCTTGATGGTGTCGACGCCACGCCAGATGCTACTGCGGTTATCCATCTTCCAATTCCTGACTTAAAGGCGATGTGAGCAATTGTTATCAGCTTCGCGAGATAACGCCCAGCGCAGGGCAGGTATCTGCCATGCTCGTCACACCTTCAAGGTGTGCGGCCTGAACAGCCGGCCTTTCTCAACCACCAGCACCACCGCGAGCGCGGCCAGCGTGCAGAGCAGAAAGCCGGTCGCGAACGGCACCAGCGTGCCGTCGTAGTCCTGGCCGATGGTGGCGCCGATGCCGATGCCGAGCAGGGTGGTGATCGAGCCGTACAGCGACGCGGCGGTGCCGGCGATATGGCCCTGCGGCTCCATGGCGAGCGCGGTGAAATTGGCGATCATCAACCCGAACGCAAACATCATGGATATCGAGAGCACCATGAACAGCGGCAACGGCAGCATCTGTATTTTCGCCGCGACCAGCATGGTTGCGGCGATGACCACGAAGCCCAGCAGAGCAGCGTGGGAGATCACGCGCATGCCGAGGCGGCCGACGAGGCGGGAATTGACGAAGCCGGCGATGGCGGTTCCGACGGCGACGCCGGCAAACGCAAGCGGAAAATAATATCCGAGCTTGTAAATCTCGGTGAACACCTGTTGCGAAATGAACACGAACGCGAACAGCGAACCCAATATGCCGCCGGCGACCAGCGCATAACCCAGCGTCTGGCGATTGGTCAGCGTCTGGCGGAACGCATCAACCACCTCGCCGACGGCGAGCGACCTGCGCTTTTCGACCGGCAGCGTCTCCGGCATACGCAGCGCGCTCCAGATCAGCGCCACCACGCCATACAGCATCAGTACGATGAAGATGCCGCGCCATTGCGTCAGCAGCAGCACGGCCTGGCCGAAGGCCGGGGCGACCACGGGCACCGCGATGAACATCATCATCGCCAGCGACATCACGCTGGCCATGCGCCGGCCGGCATAGCAGTCGCGCACGATCGATGTCGCGATCACGCGGGTTGCCGAGGTGCAGAGGCCCTGCAGTGCGCGAGCCAGCAGCAGCGTTTCGAAAGAGGGGGCGGCAATCGCGAGCAGGCTGGCGATGCAATAGACGGCCATGCCCCCGAGCAGGACCGGCCGCCGGCCGAACCGGTCGGATAAGGGGCCCATGACGAACTGCCCGACGCCGAAGCCGACCAGGAAAATCGACAGCACCATCTGCGGCCGGTTGGCCGAGGTGATGTGGAAGGCGGACGCGATGTCCGGCAGCGCCGGCAGCATCATGTCCATCGCAAGCGGATTCAGCGCCATGATCGACGCGATCACGATCACAAATTCGGGGAAGCCCATCGGGCGGTGGCCTGAAGCGGCCAAGGCATCGGCACTGGTATCGGACAACGAAAAACCCTCTTGCGGAGCGCAATCTATTCATGGTGCTGCGGCGCACAATCTGCGTTTTGGTATAGCAGCCCGGCAGCATCGGAGCCGATGGGCACGCCCTGCCCACACACGCGGCAAACGCGTTCCGCTGCCGGCCAAAGTCATTGTTCTGGTCGGCCGCTTGTTCTATCCCGTACCGGCTGGAGACGACAGCCGTGGATTACGTTCGAACGGAGACCTTGTGTCAGGACAAACCTTGAAGATCGGCACGCGCAAGAGCGCGATGGCGCTGGCGCAGACAGAAGGAATTGCGCAGCTGCTGCGCGCGGCCGATCCGGCGCTCTATGTCGAGATCGTCAAGTTCGAAACCCGCGGCGATCAGGACCAGACCAGCAAGCTGCTGCGCCATGGCGGCAAGGGCGGCGCCTTCGTCGCCGAAATTCGCGAGGCGATGCGCGGCGGAGAATTGCAGGCGGCGATGCATTCGCTCAAGGACGTTCCCGGCAATGAGGAGACCCCTGGCCTGATCATCGCGGCGACCCTGCCGCGCGATCCAGCTAACGACGCGCTGGTGCTGCGTCCGGGCCTTTCGCTGGATGCGTTTCGCGCATCGAAGGGTAAGGGTTTCAAGATCGGCACCAATGCGGTGCGCCGCGCCGCCTATCTGCGCCGGCTGTTTCCCGAGGCCACCGTCATTCACTTCCGCGGCGCGGCCGACACCCGCGTCGCAAAACTCGACCGCGGCGACAAGCAGCGGCTTCCCGATGGCGGCGAGGTGGGACCGGCGGATGCGCTGGTGATGGCAAGGTCAGGGCTCGAGCGCATCGGAATGGCGTCGCGCATCGTGCATGACTTTTCGGCCCGGGAAATGCTGCCCGCGGTAGGGCAGGGCATCGTCGCGGTGGAATGCGTCGAGAAGGACTGGGTCACGCGCGGCCGGCTTGCCAAAATCGAGGACGCCTCGTCGCGCCTCTGCGCCGAGGCCGAGCGCGAAGTGCTGTGGGTCTTAAACGGCCACTGCAATTCGCCGATTGCCGGCCATGCGACGTTGGCGAATAATGAGATGACGCTGACGGCCGCCGTGCTGGATGAAGCCGGCGACCGCTTTATCGAGGTGTCGCGGACCGGCGCGGTGGACCGGCCCCGCGAGCTCGGCCGTGCTGTCGGCCTCGATCTGCTCGACAAGGGTGCGGCAGAGATTATCGCGCGCACGCGGCCGCAGGAAGATTCCCTACTTTCGTGAGTGGACGCGTTCCCCGGATGGAGCGAAGCGACGAAGCAATCCATAGTGCCGCAAGCGTAGAAATGGATTGCTTCGCTGCGCTCGCAATGGCGTGGTGAGTGTTACAGCCACAAAATCTTCTTGCGATATTCGAGATCCGTCAGCAGCGGTTGCGCCGGTCCTTGATGGAACACTGCGCCGCGTTCCAGCGCGAAGACGCGGTCGGCGAGCGCCAGCACTAGGTCGAGATTGTGCTCGACGATCACGATGGAGATGTGTTGCCGCAGCCGGTCGAACACCTTGAACAGTTCGAGGATCACGGCCGGTGCCAGACCCTCGAAGGGCTCGTCGAGCAGCAGGAGCTTGACATTGCCCGACATTGCGCGCGCCACCGCCACCATCTGCTGCTCGCCGCCGGAAAGATAATCGGCCGCGACGTCCATGCGCTCGCGCAGGCGCGGGAGGTATTTGAGGATCTGCGCTTCGTCCCACACCACTCCGTTGCTGCCGTCGGTCTTGCGCGCGAGACGCCCGAGGGAGAGATTTTCCCGCACCGTCATCCCGGCGAACAGGCCGCGGCCCTGCGGCACATAGCCGATGCCGGCGCGCGCGATCTCGGGCGCAGGCAGGCGGGAGATGTCCATGCCGGCATACTCAATCGTGCCCGATGACAGCGGCACCAGGCCCGCGAGCGTCTTCAAGAGCGTCGACTTGCCGGCGCCGTTGCGGCCGAGCAGCGCAACGATTTCACCTTCGCGCACATCGAGGGTGGCGTCGTGCAGGATATGGCTCTTGCCGTAAAACGTGTTGACGCGCTCGAAGCGCAGGATCTGCGCTGCGCTCTCGCGGGCCTGCTCGCTCGCGATGTGCTCGACCTCGGGAACGCCGGTGCCGGTATAGATTTCCTGCACCTTGCGGTCGGCGCGCACGGCCTCGGGCGTGCCGGTCATCAGCACCTCGCCCTGGTTCATCACGGTGACGGTGCGGGAGAAGCCGAGCACGCGATCGATGTCGTGCTCGACGATCAGGACCGGAATGTTGGCGGCGATGTTCTTCACGAGGTTCGAGACGCGCTCGCGCTCGGCGGCGGCAAGCCCGGCGAGCGGTTCATCCAGCAGCAGCACCTGCGGTTTGGAGCCGAGCGCGATGCCGAGATCGACCAGCCGCTGCCCGCCATAGGACAGTTCGCCGCCTTCGATTGTCTCGATGCCTTCGAGGCCGAGGAACTTGATCAGCTCCGCGGTCTCGGCGTGGATGTCCCTGTAGTGGTCGATGTCGCGCCACAGGTCGAAACGGCCGGGGCTCTGCGCCTGCAGCGACAGGCGGAGGATTTCGTAGATCGAAAGGCCCTTGAACAGGTTGGTGATCTGGAACGAGCGCGCCAGCCCCTGATGGCAGATCGCCTCCGGCGGCACGCCCTGGATCTCGCGGCCGTTCAGCCTGATAATGCCGCTGTCGGTCGGATAGAGGCCGGAGACCAGATTGAACAGCGTGGTTTTTCCCGCGCCATTCGGCCCGATCAAGGCGTGAATTTCGCCCGCGCCGACCGTGAGGCTCGCATTGGTCACCGCGCGGATGCCGCCAAAGCTCTTTGAGACGCCTTGCACGTCGAGCACAATACCCTCGAGCGCTCTCGGCCGCAGGAAAGCCGGCAAAGGCAGGCCTTGGTAGATTTTGCGCCTGCTCATGGCGGCGGATTCTTCCGGCGGCGGCCACCAGCGCTTTGCGAGTGTCGCCCAGATGCCGACGAGGCCGCCCGGCGAATACAGCACGAAGGCGATGAAGACGAGACCGAACCAGAGCAGCCAGTTCGGCGTCCAGATTGAAAACAACTCGCGGAACAGGATGAAGAACAGCGCGCCAATCGCCGGCCCGAGCATGCTGCGCATGCCGCCGATCACGACGATGGCGAGCAGTTCGCCGGAGAACGGCACGGAGACCGCTTCGGCGGAGACGAGATAGTTCTGGAATCCAACCAGCCCGCCGGCAAAGCCGGTCACGACCGCCGAGATCACGAAGACGCCGAGCTTGTAGCGCTCGACCGGATAGCCCTGGAACGTGGCGCGCAACTGGTTCTCGCGGATCGCCATCAGCACATGGCCGAACGGAGAGCGGACCAGGCGCAGCAGGAGATAAAGCACGCCGAGGCAGAGCACGGAGACGACGATGTAATAATTGAGCGCGTTATCGAGGCCAAACGGGCCATAGCTACCGCGCTTCAGGCCGCCGAGACCGTCCTCGCCGCCGGTTACCGCGGTCCAGCGAAAAGCGATGGTGTAGGTCAGCGCCGACAGCGCCAGCGTCAGCAGCGAGAAATAGACGCCGCGCCGGCGCAAAATGACGAAGCCGACGAAGGTCGCGATGACGGCGACGACGATTGCCGCGAGCAGCAGCGGCAGGAAGATGTCGTTGTTGAACCAGTTGCGCTGGATCAGCCCGGCCGCATAGGCGCCGATGCCGAACCAGGCGCCGTGGCCGAAGGAGACGAGGCCGGTGTAGCCGATGCAAAGGTTGAGCCCTATCGCGGCTATGGCGAGCGCCACCACCATGGTGCCGGTGTTGAGCGAGAGCCCGAGCAGATAGAGGCCGAACGGCAGCACGATGATGGCAAGCGCGGCCAGCAGCAGCGGGCGAAATTTGGCGCCAGGCGTCATCATTCGAATTTCTCGATACGTTCGCCGAGCAGCCCGCGCGGCCGCACCATGAGCACCAGGAACATCAGCACATAGATCGAGGCTTCACCGGCAGCCGGCGCAAAGTGGATGGTGATGCCTCTGACGACACCGACCAGAAGAGCTGATATCACCACGCCCCAAAAGCTGCCGAGGCCGCCGATCACGACGACGACAAAGGCAACCGTGATGATCTCGGCGCCCATCGCCGGATGCACGATCGTGATCGGTGCAAAGAACGCGCCGCCGAGCGCGGCCATGCCGACGCCCAGCATGACGATCGCGGTCATGTAGGGCTGCAGGCGAATGCCGAGTGCGGCGACCATGTCCGGCCGCTGGATGCCGGCGCGCACCACGCGGCCGAACGACGTCTTGTGCAGCAAGAGCCAAACACCGAGCAGGACTGCAGCGACGACGGCGAGGATGAGCAAGCGATAGCGCGAGAACAGGAAATCGCCGAGGAACACCGAGCCGCGAAGCGCCTGCGGGATCGCGGCCGATATCGGCGGCGCGCCCCAGATGATGCGGATCGCCTGCTCGGTCACCATGGCGAGGGCGAACGTCACCAAAAGGCTCAGGATCGGATCGGCGTCGTAGAACCTTCGCAGGATGAAGCGCTCGAAGAGAATGCCGAGCAGCGCCACGGCGACCGGCGACAGCACCACCGCCGAGCCGAAGCCGAGATACTTCGTGATCTCGACGGAAATGTAGGCGCCGAGCGCATAGAACGCGCCATGGGCGAGATTGACGATACCGCCGACGCTGAAGATCAGCGACAGCCCAAGTGCAATCAGGAGGTAATAGCCTCCGAGCACCAGGCCATTCACCACCTGTTCAAGCAGAAATCCAAACTGCATCTGCGATCCGCGACTCTAAACGCATTTTGAAAAAGAGGCGGCGCCGGCCGATCCGTGCCGGCGCCGTTAACGCCAGTGTGCCCGACGCCCGAATTCGGGATTCTATGCCTTCATGTTGCAGGGATTTTGCGTCTTCGTCGGGTAGATCGTTTCAAGGTCGGCGCCGGCCGCCGGAACGGCCTCGCCGAGCACCAGCATGTCCCACTTGTCCTTCATCTCGTTCTTCGCCTTCACCGTGAAGGGATAGGCCTCCTGAACGAGCTGATGGTCCCAGGACCGGAAATACGCCTTGCGCGACTTCATGATGTCGAACTGCGCTTGCTTCTCGAAATAGCCGATCAGCGCGTCGCTCTCGGTCGACTTGGTCTCGGTGATCGCCTGCGCGATCATTTTCAGCGTGATGTATTCGATCCAGGCATGGTTCTCCGGCGGTTTGCCATATTTCTTGCTGAACGCCTCGACGAAGGCCTTGGACGCCGGATTGTCGAGCGTGTGGTACCAGACCGTCGGCCAGGTGCCGGAAAGATTGCCTTCGCCCATCGCCCAGGCGTCGCCGGTGTTGAGGTTGAAGCCGACGAGCGGGTAGGGAAAGCCGAACTCGGCATATTGCTTGACGAGATTGGTGACCTGGTTGCCGGCGAGGTTGCAGCAGACGACATCGGGCTTGGCCTGCCGCACCTTCAGGAGATACGGGCTGAAGTCGGTAACGTCGGTCGCGATCAGCTCGTCGCCGATCAGGGTAGCGTCGTTGGCGCTGAAAAAGGCCTTCGCCGCCTTCAATAGGTCGTGGCCGAAAATGTAGTCCGCCGTGAGCGTGACGAACTTCTTGCCCTTCACCATGCCCTTCTGTTTGAGCGCGGTGCCGACGGCGTTGACCATCACCGTGTTGGGAATGTCGCAATGGAAGGAGTAGCGGTTGCAATCCTTGCCGCGCAGCGCGTCGGATCGCGCGCCGGTCGAGAAGAACACCTTCTTGTTGCGTTCGGCGAACTGCATGATGGTCAGCGACGAGGCGGATGAGATTTCGCCGAACAAGAGCACGGCGCCGTCCTGCTCGATCATGCGTTGCGCCTTGGTCGAGGCGGTGGCGGGATTGACCGAGTCTTCCGACATCAGGTCGATCTGCTTGCCCATGATGCCGCCCGACGCGTTGATCTCTTCCGCCGCCATCTTCACCCCTAGCTGGGCGTAGCTGCCGATCGCGCCGAGGAAACCGGTCAGCGGCACCAGATGGCCGATTTTGATCCGCGCGGCCTGTGCGCGGACGATGGCGGGAGATCCGATAGCGGATACGCCGGCAAAAGCGGCGCCGGCCTTCAACAGAGTGCGTCGGCTAAAGCGGGTCATGACTGATCTCCTCCCGAGAGTTCGCCTTGACGTTCTCCCCTCCGATTCCCGCTTATGCGACAATGTGAGAGACGTTCTTTTATTATTGTAGGATATTTCCGGACGCGGCGTCGGCTGTCAACGCCAAATGCGTCGTGGCCGCGCAGCACCGCGCACTGAGGCAATTCAGAAAGAGTGAGGTCAGGAACTCAGGAGGATTTCGCCAGACCCCGCGCGCCGAATTCGATCGACAGCCGGCTGGCGGCCGATTGCACCAGCTTGGCGCGGCTCTGCACCACCTGATCGGTCATGCGCCAGATCGGGCCGGAGATGCCGAGTGCGCCGATCACTTCGCCGGTGAAATGATACACCGGCACCGCAACGCAGCGGACTTCCGCGTTATATTCGCCGTCGTCGAAGGCGATCGCGCTGCGGCGGATTTCGGCGATCTCGCGCATCAGCACGGCGGGATCGGTGATCGATTTTTTCGTCGAGGGCTTCAGTTCGACGCGTTCGAGAAAGCGCTTCAACTGATCGGGGCGGAGCGAGGCCAGCATGATCTTGCCGAGCGCGGTGCAATGCGCAGGTCGAACCACGCCGACGCGGTCGGTCAATTGGAACGCGCCGGCCCCGCTGGTGCGGGCGATTACGACAACCGCGTCGCCCATTCGCACGGCAAAATGGCCGCTTTCGCCAGTCTCCCGCGACAGCTCTTCCAGGATCGGCGTCGCCAGATTGACCATCTCGATTTCGTCGAGCGCGCTGGCCGCGAGCGCAAACAGCGGCCGGCCGACGCGGTAGCGCTTGGAATCGCGCTCCTGCCTGAGATAGCCGAGCGACACCAGCGTCTTGGCGAGATGAAAGGTGGTGGAATTGTGCAGGCCGACCAGCTTGCTGAGATCAGCCAATCCAATGCCTTCGCGGTGGCGCGCGACTTCTTCCAGGATCGAAAACGCGCGCCCGAGCGACTGCACCCCGCCGCGTGCGCGCTCCTCGGCTTCGTCGTCGATATTGGGCTCGCTCGATGGCATCAGCCTTGCGATCGAAAGCTTGCGTGGGCCTGCAGGCTTGTCGCTCGTCTTCGGCTTGGTGCGCGGCTTCACAGAATCAGTTCTCCAGATGGGCGAGGCGAAGTCTAGCAGGCCGCCCTTGCCCTTCAACGGCATCACCCCGGTCAGAGGCGCGATCCGCACCATACCACAATAGCAATTGACGTACAGTATTATGAGAAATAGGTTTGCGAGGCAGCCGACCGCGCGCGGTAAAGACGCGGAGGCGAATTCGTTGGGCTTAGGGAGAGAGTGGTCGATGTCGCGTAACATGCTCAACGGCGCCCAGGTCATCGTCGACTATCTGATCCAGGAGAAGGTGCCGCAGGTGTTCGGCCTGTGTGGCCACGGCAACATCCAGTTCATCGACGCGCTGTATGAACGCTCCCACGATATCAAGACGATCTCGGTGCATCACGAGAGCGTCGCCGGCTTCATGGCCGACGTTTACTACCGCGTCTCGGGCCGGCCGACGGCGACGTTTACCTCCTGCGGGCCCGGCTCGGCGAACCTGCCGATCTCGCTTGCGAATGCCTTTCTCGATTCCGTGCCGTTCCTGGCGGTGACCGGCAACGTGCCGACCAGCCAGTTCAACCGCGGCGCCTTCCAGGAGATGTACCGGCATCATCAGGCCGATTTTCCTTCCACCGTGCGCACGATCTGCAAGAAGGTGTTCCAGCCGACGCGCGGTGAGATGGTGCCGCTGGCGGTGCGGCAGGCCTGGAAGACCATGACGACGGGCCGGCCCGGTCCCGTGGTGCTCGACGTGCCGTTCGACGTGTTCATGGAATCGGCGGCCGAGGAAGCGCCGAATGCGATCGAATGGAATGCCAACATATCGAGCCGCTGCGGCGCCGATCCGGAGGGCGTGGTGAAAGCCGTCGACATGCTGCTCGGCGCCGACCGGCCGGCGATCATCGTCGGCCAGGGCGTGCGCTATGGCGGCGCGGCGGAGGAACTGTTGCGGCTCGCCGAGCGGCTGCAGATTCCGGTCGCGGCTTCCGCCAGCGGCCTCGGCGCGATCGACTGCAACCATCCGCTGGCGCTGGGCCTCGTCGCGCGCGCCGGGCACTATCAGGCCAACCATGCGACGCGTCAGGCCGATGTGCTGCTGGCAATGGGAATGCGGTTCGACGATCGCACCTCGAGCTCATGGATCCCGGGCTATTCCTTCACCATCCCGCCGACGCGGCTGATCCATGTCGACATCGATCCCGAGGAGATCGGTCGCAACTATCCGGTCGCGCTCGGCCTGATGGCCGACGTGCGCACCTTCCTGCGGCAGGTTCACGCCGAACTCGATCGCCGCGCCGATCTCGCAAAGAAGCTGGACGCGCGCAAGAAGTGGCTCTCGCAGATCGATGGCTATCGGAAAGAGTGGGACAAGTTCGTCGCCCCTGGATTCTCCGACGACACCACACCGATCAATCCGCAGCGCGCCGCGCTCGAAATCGACAAGGCGCTGCCTGACGATGCGATCCTCGTCAGCGACATTGGCGTGCACCACAACTGGCTGCTCGGCTTCTGCAAGCCGCGGCGGCCGGATTCGCTGATCGGCTCGATGGGGTTCGGTCCGATGGGCTTTGGCGTTGCCGGCGTGATGGGCGCGAAGTTCGCGGCACCCCATCGTCCCTGCGTGTCGGTGTGCGGCGACGGCGCGTTCTTCATGCACGCCAATGTGCTGGGCACGGCAGTGGAATACAATCTGCCGGTGGTCTGGTTGGTCTGGAACAATTACGCCTACGCCTCGATCCGCGGGCTGCAGCGCGGCTATCTCGGCGGCCGCGAGCTTGCGACCGATTTCCACGATCCCAACACCGGCGAGCGCTACAATCCAGATTTCGCCGCGATGGCGCGTTCCTGCGGCGTCGAGGGCGTGCGGGTCGATCGGGCCGGCGATCTCGGCGAGGCTATCCGCAAAGGCATCGCCGCCAACAAGCCGTATCTGATCGACGTCGATATCGCCGCCGACATCAATCCGGTCGGTGCCGGCGTCTGGGAATTGCCCGGGCTCGGACAGAGCAAGGCCGGCATCGGCACGCGCTACCAGCCCGCCTGATCTCACTTCGAGGAAATCACATGCTGCTAGCAGGCAAGAAAGTCGTCGTCGTCGGTGGTTCCTCCGGCATCGGCTTGTCGACCGCGGAGATGGCGAAGCGCGAGGGCGCCGACGTCATCATTGCGTCCCGCAACGTCGAAAAGCTCGACCAGGTGGCGGAGAAGCTGAACGCCATCGCGATTCACGCCGACGTCACCAGCGATGATAGCGTGGCAAAGCTGTTCCGCCGTTGCGGCCCCGTCGATCACGTCGTGGTCACGGCGGCGCAGCTTCGCACCGGCCCATTCAAGACCGTGGCGATGGAGGATGTCCGGATCACCATGGAAGGCAAGTTCTGGGGCGCGTGGCGGGTCGCGCGCGAGGCCGAAATCCGCGCCGGCGGCTCATTGACCCTGGTCTCGGGTTTTCTCAGCGTTCGCCCGCGGCCGAACTCGGCAATCATCAGCGCCGCCAACGGCGCGCTGGAGTCGCTGGCGAGGGCGCTCGCGCTGGAATTGGCGCCGGTGCGTGTCAATGCGGTCTCGCCGGGCGTGATCGACACCCCGATCCGCGCTGCGATGCCGGAAGAGGCGCGGCGCGACATGCTGGCGAAGACGGCGGCTGCGCTGCCGGTCGGCCGCGTCGGCGCGGGTGAGGACATCGCGCGTCAAGCCCTGAGCTTCATGGCGAACGGTTTTGCGACCGGATCGATCGTCTATATCGATGGCGGGGCGCTAGTGATCTGACCGGCAAAGGAGGGAATCATGGCTCCAGAAAACAACGGCGCCTTCATCCGCAATATCGCCGAGGTGCCGTGGCGCGAATTCCCCAATCACTTTGGCGGCGCCCTATCAAAACCGCTGGTGATGCCGGAGACCGCGGGCTCCCGCCACATCGACTATCGCATTTCGATGTACCAGCCGATGGCCCATGTCGCGCGCCACAAGCACCTTGTGCAGGAGCAGATCTATCACGTGCTCGAAGGCGAGGGGCTGATGGAGATCGCGGGAAAAAATCACGTGGTGCGCAAGCACGACGTCATCTTCCTGCCGCCCGGCGTCGAACACGCCATTTCGAATTCGGGGCTGGTCGATCTGGTGTTCCTGGTGATCACCTCGCCGGTAACGGATGAGGAAAAGCCGGCGTGAGGCCGGGTCGCGAATAGGCGACCCAAGCAAGGCGAATCACGCCGCCAAGTCCTGCAGCAGCAGCGACGAGCCGCGAATCAGCACCTTGCGTCCCTTCGCGGTGATGGCGGGCGCGTCGCCGTTCATCACGGCGAGTTCGAGCGCGATCAGGCCGTCGATCGTATAGCGGCTCATGCGCGGCAGGCGCGACTCCGGCGTCCGCAATGCCTTCAGCGTTTCCCACTGGGCCGGTGTCAGCTCGTAGTCGAATTCTTCGTTCATGGTGCCTCGGCTTCCCACAATTCTTGTGGCGCCTCATAGCGAGCGGACATGAAATTCGTGCGACCGCAACGAGACGGGATTTCGACAAGCGACGATGCGCTGTCACATCATCGTGTCATTGGAATTGGTCGATGTCGTCGAATCACGTGCGTGGGCCAAAAACAAATGACGCCGGCGCAGGTCGCGTGAGCAGGGGCGTTAAAAAGGCCGCCCAATCGCCGGAAGCCTTAGGAGAAGGTTATTAACGAAAAGTAAACGGCGGGCCTGGTGCAAATACCGTGATTCAGCTCACAGCGCCGCTCTATCCCCGCCTGACACTCGCGCCGCCGTCGACCGGCAATGTCACGCCGGTGATAAAACTCGCTTCGTCTGAGGCGAGGAACAGCGCGGCGTTGGCGACGTCCCAGCCGGTGCCCATCTTCCGGCGCAGCGGCACCTTGCTGTCGCGTTCGGCCTCGACCTCGGCGCGGCTCTTCTTGAATTCGCGGGCGCGGGTGTCGACCGCCATCGGCGTGTTCATCAGTCCGGGCAGGATGACGTTGGCACGGATACCGTATTGCGCGTTTTGGTAGGCGAGCTGTTCGGTGAAGGCGATCATCGCCGACTTGGTCGCCTTGTAGGCGACGTACGGATAGGTCGTGATCGCGGCCATCGAGGAGATGTTGATGATGGCGCCGTTTCGTTGTGCCCGCATGATCGGGATGACGTGCCTGGCCGCCCACACGCAGCTCTTCAGGTTGATCGCGACGCAGCGGTCAAACGCTTCCTCGCTGATCTCGAGCAGTTCGGCGTCGCCACCGGCCAGGCTGACGCCGACATTGTTGTGCAGCACGTCAATGCGGCCCCAGCGTGCTTGCGCGTCTGCTACCATCGCCTTGAGCTCGGCATTTTTGGTAACGTCGGCTCTGAAGGCCGCCGCCACGCCGCGGCTCTCGGCGATCATATCGACGGTTTCCTGGGCAGAAGCGAGATTATGATCGACGCACAGCACTTTTGCGCCTTCGCGCGCAAAGGTCAGCGCGGTGGCGCGGCCATTGCCGATGCCTTCGCCGGGGCTCTGGCCGGCGCCGACGACGATGGCGACACGATCTTTCAGGCGCATCTCATTCCACTCCCGGGATCGGGTACTGTTTCAGTACCTCTTTGCAGGGCTCGTTGTCGGGGCTCACCTACCCATAGAGCGCTTGGTGCTCCCGCTCGTAGTTGGCGTAGGAATCCTTGATGCTCGCCATGTTCAACAGCATAGTGGCGACCGGTGTGTCGTCGGCTGCGAACACGGTCGTGCGGACCCAGACGCTTTCGGTGCGGCGGCTGCCGCTGAGGGCAACGATCTCGCGTTCGGTTGCATAGTTCTCGCCGACGAATAGCGGCCAGCGCAGCAGGCGAATCTCCTGATCCGCGAACAGTCCGACCGCGGGTCCGCGGACCGGCAGCCGGTCTTCGCGGGCGCGGTACTGAAACAGCACGCTCAGCATTTCGAACGGGATGATCGCGCGGCCCCAGGGATTGAGCTCCTGGGAATAATACGCCGATGGTTCGGTGATAACCTTCAGCTTCTGCTCAAGCGAAAACGGATAGAGATCACCCATATGCTGGTCGAAATCCATTTTCACCGTCTGGCGTGGCGTCTTCATGCCGACCTTGAGATTGGCAAGGATGACCGGATCGGCGAGCGGCTTCAATTCGCCGAGCCGCCGGGAAAGCGCCGTTTCCATTACGTCGCCGACGGAAGCGGTGCCGCGCAAAATCTCGGTGCCGTCGCGCTTGGTCATGCCGATCGCGCACGTCGTTTGCCCCGGCTTCGGTTTCTCGATGTTGGCCTGCACTTCTTCGCCTTCGAAGGCGGGATTGCGATAATGCGCGGACAGGCAGCCGGTCTCGAACCAGGCCTGGCCCCAGATCCGTTCGCACAGCGGTGCGAACTGGCTGAAATGGGTCGGGCCCTCGATGGTGCCGCCCTGAAACCCGAGCTTCTGCGCGGTCGCATCGTCGTGAATCGAGGCGTGCGAATCATAGACCTGCGCGTGGAGCATCTGCTTCGGGCTCCGCCACGGCCCGACGAGCAGATTACCGTTTTCCAATATCTCGGTCCTGAAGGCCGGTTCTGTCATCGCTGGCGTCTCCCTTTATTCCCAGCGTTTCAAAGAAGGCGGGCTCCCGCAAGAGGCCCGGCCGATCCACAACACGGGCGAGATATGCCCTGCGGCCATGAATTCACGCTGGGCACGCATAGCAAAATCGGTGCATGCTGTTCGCAATTAGACCGGTTCAAATGACCGGCGGAACGTGCGACGGGGAGCGGACGAATGGCGTTGATGGAAGTGGGACTGGACGACAAGTACCGTCTGGATGCGAAACGGATTTTTCTGTCCGGTACGCAGGCGCTGGTCCGCCTTCCCATGTTGCAGCGCGAACGCGATCGCGCACAGGGGCTAAATACCGCAGGCTTCATCTCCGGCTATCGCGGCTCGCCGCTCGGCATGTACGACCACGCGCTGTGGCGCGCCAAAACTTTCCTCAAGCAGCATGACATCGAGTTCTCACCGGGTCTCAATGAGGACCTGGCGGCTACTGCTGTATGGGGGAGCCAGCAGGTCGGCATGTTCCCGGGCGCAAAGGTCGATGGCGTATTCGGCATCTGGTACGGCAAGGGCCCCGGCGTCGACCGTTCCGTCGATGCGCTGAAGCATGCGAACTCGGCCGGCACCTCGCCGAATGGCGGCGTGATTGCGCTGGCCGGCGACGACCATGGCTGCCAGTCCTCGACGCTCGCCCACCAGAGCGAGCAGGTGTTCGCCGCGGCGCTGATGCCGGTGGTCAACCCGGCCACGCTGCAGGATTATCTCGATCTTGGCATTTTGGGCTTTGCGCTGTCGCGCTATTCCGGCTGCTGGGTCGGGTTCAAGGCGATTTCCGAGACGGTCGAAAGCTCGGCCTCGATCGTCAGCGATCCCGACCGCATCAAGATCATCACGCCCGACGATTTCGAGATGCCGCCGGGCGGGCTTTCGATCCGCTGGCCCGATGCGCCGATGGAGCAGGAGCGTCGCTTGCATGGCCCGAAGATGCAGGCGGTCGCGGCGTTCGCGCGCGTCAATCGCTTCGACCGGATCGTGCTGGATTCAAAGCCGGCGCGGCTCGGCATTATCGCGACCGGCAAGGCCTATCTGGATCTGCGGCAGGCGCTGGCCGATCTCGGCATTACCGACGCGGAAGCGCAGGCACTGGGATTACGCATCTACAAGGTGGCGCTGACCTGGCCGCTGGAGGAATCCGGCGCGCGGGCCTTTGCCGAAGGCCTGCAGGACGTGCTCGTGGTCGAGGAGAAGCGGGGCTTTATCGAGGACCAGCTTGTCCGCATTCTCTACAACATGGATGGCGCGAAGCGCCCTTCGGTGGTCGGCAAGCGCGACGAGAGCGGCGCCATGCTGTTGCCGAGCGAAGGCGAGTTGACGCCGACCATGGTGGCGGCGGCCATCGTGGCGCGGTTGCGAAAACTCGGTCATCGCAGCCCGGCGCTGGAGCAGCGTCTGGCAAAACTCGAGGCGTTCGACCGTCCCGTGGACGGCGTCGGCGCCGCAAAGCTGCAGCGGACACCGTATTTCTGCTCGGGCTGTCCGCACAACACCTCGACCAAGATCCCCGAGGGCAGCCGCGCGATGGCCGGCATCGGCTGCCACGGCATGGCGCTGTCGGTGCCGAACCGCCGGACGCAAACGATCTCGCATATGGGCGCGGAGGGTGTCACCTGGATCGGGCAGGCGCCGTTCACCAGCGAGCCGCATGTGTTCCAGAATCTCGGTGACGGCACCTATACCCATTCCGGCCTGCTCGCGATCCGCGCGGCGGCGGCTGCCGGCGTCAATATCACCTACAAGATTCTCTATAATGATGCGGTCGCGATGACCGGCGGCCAGCCGGCCGAAGGCGGGCTTTCGGTATCGCAGATCGCGCATCAGGTTTCGGCGGAGGGAGCCAAGCGCCTCGTCGTCGTCTCCGACGATCCCGAGAAATATCCGACGAATTATTTCCCTTCTGGCGCGACCGTTCATCACCGCCGCGAACTCGACGCCGTGCAGAAGGAACTGCGTGAGGTCAGGGGTCTCACGGTCCTGATCTATGACCAGACCTGCGCGGCGGAAAAGCGCCGCCGCCGCAAGCGCGGGCTCTATCCGGATCCGCCGAAGCGCGTGTTCATCAACGAACGCGTCTGCGAAGGCTGCGGCGACTGCTCGCAGGTCTCCAACTGCGTCTCGGTGCAGCCGCTGGAAACCGAGTTCGGCCGCAAGCGGCGGATCGACCAGTCGAACTGCAACAAGGACTTTTCCTGCATCGAGGGCTTTTGCCCGAGCTTTGTCACGGTGCATGGCGGACGCTTGCGGAAAGCCGACCGCGCCGCGGCTGATCCCTCAGCGCTGTTTGCCGATCTGCCGACGCCCGCCACACCCGCGCTCGATGGCGCCTACAACATTCTCGTCACCGGCATCGGCGGCACCGGCGTCATCACCATCGGCGCGTTGCTTGGCATGGCCGCGCATGTCGAGGGCAGGGCGTGCTCGACGCTCGACTTTACGGGCCTGTCGCAGAAGAACGGCGCGGTCATGAGCCATGTCCGCATCGCGCCGCAGGCTGACGATCTCTCGACCGTCCGCATCGCCCCCGGCGGCGCCAATCTCATCCTCGGCTGCGACATCGTGGTCGCCACCAGCATCCCCGCGCTGAGCCGGGCCGAGCGCGGCGTGACGCGGGCGATCGTCAATGCCGACCTGCTGCCGACCGCGAGCTTCGTCATCAATCCCGACATCGATTTCGAGGCGGGAACGATGCGGGATTCGCTCAACGAGGCGGTCAGCGCCTCCGACCTCGACATTCTCGATGCCACCGGGCTTGCCACCGCGCTGATGGGCGACAGCATCGCCACCAACGCCTTCATGCTCGGCTTTGCGTTCCAGCGCGGGGCGATTCCGCTGTCGCTGGAAGCGATCATGAAGGCGATCGACCTCAATGGCGCGGCGATTGAGATGAACAAGCTCGCGTTCTCCTGGGGCCGGCTGGCGGCGCACGATCTGCCGCGCGTCGTCAGCGCCGCCCGCTTCAAGAGTTCAGGCGCGGCGCCGGTCCGGCGCACGCTCGACGAAAACATCGCGTTCCGCGCCAAGTTCCTGACGGACTATCAGAATGAGGCCTACTCGAAGCGCTACCTCGCCGACGTCGGGCGCGTCCGCGCCGCGGAAGCCAAGGCTGCGCCGGGCTCGCATGAACTGACCGAGGCTTTCGCCAAGGGCCTGTTCAAGCTGATGGCCTACAAGGACGAATACGAGGTCGCTCGGCTTTATTCCGACGGCGAGCTTGCAAAAGCGCTGAAAGAGCAGTTCGACGGCGAGCCGCGGGTCAAGGTCAGCCTCGCGCCGCCGCTGCTGGCATCCCGCGATAGACTGACCGGGCATTTGCGCAAGCGGGAATTCGGCTCCTGGATATTCCGCGCCTTCGATATCCTGACCCGCTTCAAGTTCCTCCGCGGCACCGCGTTCGATCCGTTCGGCCATACAGCCGAGCGGCGGATGGAGCGGGCCTTGCCGGGCGAGTACTCGGCGATGATCTTCCGCCATCTCGACAGGGCCAAGCTGCATGACTGGCCGGGTCTGGTGGCGCTGGCGAAATCAGCGGAACTCGTTCGGGGCTATGGCCACGTCAAGGAAGCCAATGTCGCCAAATACCGTGCGGAGTGCACGCGGCTGGAAGCGACGATCGGCCAGCCGGTGGCGCAGGCCGCCGAGTAGGAACTGTTCATCCGCCACGTGAAGTTTTTCACAGGCTGGCTCAGTCACCGGCACCCTGAGCGCAGGAACGGCTGGCATTGCCCGGCCGGCTCCCTACATGTCGGCTGTTCTTAATTCTTTGGGTTGATTTCAGGAGGCCTGCGATGGTCCTGAAAAACGCTATTGCCGCAGCACTTTGCACGGGGCTCCTGATGTCGGGCAGCGCCGTGCTGGCAGAAGAGTATCGCGCGGGCGAACTCCTCGAGCTCGATCCTTCCCAAGCCATGCTCTCACCGAAGCGACTCGGCCCGGAGACGCGATTCGCCCCGGTCCGGATCGAGGCCCGAACCGATCGCAAGCAGGTGAAGACGGAGCGCGTGGTCGTGCCAAAGGCCGCCGCCGCATCCAAAACGGCTGCGCCCAAGGCTGCTGCGCCCAAAACGGCTGCGCCCAAAACTGCTGCCGCCAAGACTGTCGCGCCCAAGACTCACGTGGCGCATGAGCGTGTGCAGAAACCGCGCGGCGCTGCCCGCACCAATTTGGCGCGACCCCACAGCAACAACCCGCTCGACGCGCAGGCACGCGACACGCGGATCCAGACCTGGCCGTGCAAGTCCGGCGGCATCTGCAACTGGCAGCGGTAGCTCATTTGTAGGATGGGTGGAGCGAAGCGATACCCATCATGCCTCCGCGTTGGGATTGATGGGTTTCGCTTCGCTCTACCCATCCTACGATTCTGCCGCGTCATCGACCTGTCGTAAAAGCTTCAGCCGCGAGTCAAACTCAACGGGCACACCTTCGTCGTGATTCGACGAGGGGTGTTCGATGCCGATTGCGATTCGCGCCAAGCCCGCCCTGACGCGGCGTCAATGGCTGGTCCGCTCCGCCGCAACATTCGCCGTCGCTGGTTTCGGCGGCCTCGCCAGACCCTCCCTCAGCCGCGCCGCGGATCGGCCGCTCGTCACCAGCGGCATTCAATCGGGCGATGTCTCGGCCAATTCCGCCGTGGTCTGGGCGCGCGCCGACCGGGCGGCGCGGATGCAGGTCGAATGTTCGGCCAGCGAAGATTTCAAGACCATCATTGGCACGGCTTCTGCCGATGCGTCGCCGAATGCCGACTTCACTTCGATGGTTCTGCTCGACGGATTGCCGCCGGGACAGGATATTTTCTATCGCGTGCGGTTTGAAAGCGAGCCGGGGATCGCCGCGAGACGCAGGTCGGGCACTTCCGCACTGCGCCCACGGCGCGCAGCTCGGTGTCGTTCGCCTGGTCGGGCGATACGACGGGGCAAGGCTGGGGCATCGACGAAAGCCGCGGCGGCATGCGGACTTATCGGACCATGCTCGACAACCGCCCGGACTTCTTCATCCATTGCGGCGACCACATCTATGCGGACTGCCCGGTGGAGGGGGAACTGAAGCTGCCCGACGGCGGGGTCTGGCGAAACCTCGTTACCGAGGAAAAGTCTGTCGTTGCCCAAACCCTCGCCCAGTTCCGCGGCAACTACAAATACAACTGGCTCGATCAAAACTTTCGCGCCTTCCATGCCGCCGTTCCCTTGTTCGCGCAATGGGACGATCACGAGGTCACCAACGACTGGGCGCCGGTCGGTACCGCCGACGGGAGCGGCTATGCCGAGGACGGCACCTCGCATCTGGTGGCGCGGGCGCGCCGCGCGTTCCATGAATTCATGCCGATGCGCGCGACGCCCGCGCAGGACGGCCGCATCTATCGCAAGATCGCCTACGGCCCGCTGCTCGATGTCTTCATGATCGACATGCGCAGCCACCGCGATTCCACTTTGAACCGGCGCGACGACCACAGCGACACCTGCATCCTCGGCGCGGCGCAACTGGCCTGGCTGAAGCGCGAGCTGGTGGCTTCCGACGCCACCTGGAAGGTGATCGCGGCCGACATGCCGATCGGCCTGGTCAGCGAGGACGCGATTGCGCTCGGCGACGGCCCGCCGGAACGGCGCGAGCATGAGATCGCCGATTTGCTGTCGTTCATGAAGCGCGCCGGCATCCGCAACATTGTCTGGCTGACCGCCGATATGCATTACACGGCCGCGCATCACTACGATCCGAACGGCGCGATCTATCAGGATTTCGAGCCGTTCTGGGAGTTCGTCTCCGGCCCGCTGCATGCGGGCACCTGGGCGCCGGCCCCGCTCGACAATACGTTCGGCCCGAAAGCCATGTTCCAGAAGGGGTGCAGCGGCGAGAATCTCGCTCCCTGTTTCGGCCTACAGTTTTTCGGCCGCGTTGACATCGACGGCAAGACCGAAGTCATGACCGTGACATTGAAGGACGTCGACAACCGGGACCTGTGGTCGGTCGATATCGAGCCCCGCCCGGATGCGCGGCCCGGCCGGATCATGGCGCAGCATATCTGAGGCGGCGTTGTTAGGGGGCGCACCAGCAGATAGAAGCCGACCACGATTTGCACGGAGAGGGCGATGATCACCCCCGAGCACGGCGGCGAACGCCCTTACCATCGCACCCCGGACTTGGTCCTGATTGCCTTTCGCGCGGCGATCTCCAGAGGTCAATTTCGCTCAGTGAAATAGATGGAGCGTCGCGCGTCGGCTTAACGCGGCGGGAAGCCAACGTGGCCTTGCCGACGGACAGGCAGTGTGCAAATCCCGGCCTTGAGCCGGCCTGCGATTCATTCTGTTCCGTCCGCCGGAATTCGGGTTTTCGCTACACACCGCCGCGGCTCCAGTCCATACTGGATCGCATCAAAGGGAGGTCTTTCAAATGCGTGAAGCTGTCATCGTTTCCTATGCACGTACGGGGCTGGCGAAGTCCGGCCGCGGCGGGTTCAACATCACCCCGCCGATGTCGATGGCGGCTCACGCCATCAAGCACGCCGTCGAGCGCGCCGGCGTCGACAAGGAATATGTCGAGGACTGCTATCTCGGCAATTGCGCGCATGGCGCGCCGAATATCGGCCGCCAGGCCGCGCTGCTCGCGGGATTGCCGAAGTCGACCGCCGGCGTCTCGGTGAACCGCTTCTGCTCCTCCGGCCTGCAGACCATCGCGATGGCCGCCAACTCGATCCGCTCTGACGGAGCTGACTGCATCGTGGCCGGCGGCGTCGAGAGCATCTCGATCCCCGGCGGCGGCTCGCCCAAGGAATCGATCGATCCGGACCTGCTCAAGGTCGCGCCCGATATCTTCATGGCGATGATCGATACCGCCGATATCGTTGCCGAGCGCTACAAGCTCAGCCGTGAATATCAGGACGAGTACTCGCTGGAATCGCAGCGCCGCATGGCCGCCGCCCAGCAGGCCAACAAGTTCAAGGACGAAATCGTCCCGATGAAGACCAAGATGAAGGTGGTCGACAAGCAGACCAAGGCGGAGAGCATCGTCGACTACACCGTCGACCGCGACGAGTGCAATCGTCCCGACACGACGATGGAAGGCCTTGGCAAGCTCGAGCCGGTCAAGGGCCCGGGCAAGTACGTCACCGCCGGCAACGCCAGCCAGCTTTCGGATGGCGCGGCGGCGGTCGTTCTGATGGAAGCCAAGGATGCCGAGAAGCGCGGTCTCAACCCTATGGGCCGCTTCGTCGCCTGGGCGGCGGCGGGCTGCGAGCCGGACGAGATGGGCATCGGCCCGATCTACGCCGTGCCAAAACTTCTGAAACGTCATGGTCTGAAGATCGACGACATCGATCTCTGGGAGCTCAACGAAGCCTTCGCCAGCCAGTGCCTCTATTCGCGCGACAAGCTCGGCATCGATCCGGAGAAGTACAATGTCAACGGCGGCTCGATCGCGATCGGCCATCCCTTCGGCATGACCGGTGCGCGTCTCACCGGCCACATCCTGCAGGAAGGCCGTCGGCGGAAGGCCAAGTGGGGCGTCGTCACGATGTGCATCGGCGGCGGCCAGGGCGGCGCCGGCCTGTTCGAGATCTATAGCTGAGATTTTTCGAACGCAGCGACACGCAAAACAAAGAGAATGGCCCCGCGAGGGGCCATTTTTCGTTTGGGGGCATCTGGACCGAACACGTGCCCCGATCCGAGGCGTCAGTAACGATACTTCTTCTTGATGACCACGGTCCTGTGGCCATGATGGTGTCCGCGATGCCATCCGCGATGTCGCCTGAATTCGGCACGCGCGCCGTGATGGTGGTGATGGTGTCCTACATGGTAGCCGCGCTTCTTGATCACGACGGTCTCGGCGCCCGCAATCGACGGCGCCGCAATGATAAGCGCGCCGAGTGCGGCAATGACGTATCCAAGCTTCTTCATCCAATCCTCCTCAATTGAGCGAGGATAGAACATCAGATTTTGCACAACGTTCCCGCGGAACTTGAAGAGAATTCTGAACGCATGTTCAGACGCGTGTGCGATGCAGCCCGAATCGATCATTGTCCGATCGCTTCTTTTGTTGTGGCCGTGTCTCGCATGCGTGCGCCCGCGAGAGGTAAAGCTGTGAACGTCGATGCAGTGAGCGCCCACTGGAAACCGGCAGCGCGGCGCTTCAATCCAGCGTGGGACGAGGATGGGCAGGTTTTACTCTTGCTTGCGGAAGGCTGGGAGCGGGCGCATCATCGCGCCATAACAAATCAAATTGGGGAGGCTGCCATGAGCGGGGTTTCACGCCGTCATTTCCTGAGCCTGACAGGATCGGCCGCGGTCGCAGCGATGTCCGGAAGCGCCCATGGCGCGATGGGGCCGAATGACAAGTTCGACCTCGTGATCAAGGGCGGCGACGTGCTCGATCCGAGTCAGTCGCTCAAGGGCAAGCGCGATATCGGTATCCGCTGGGGCATGATCGAGGCCGTCGAGAACGAGATTCCGGCCGCGCGCGCCGCCAAGACCATCGATGCCTCAGGCAAGCTGGTGACGCCCGGCCTGATCGATCTGCATTCGCACGTCTACCCCTATGGTTCGGCGATCGGCATTCCCGCCGACGAGCTGGTGCAGGCCCAGGCCACCACCACGGTGGTGTCGGCAGGCGATGCCGGCGTCAACAATCTCGCGGCGCTGCGGCGTTACATCGTGGCGCAATCGCGGGCGCGAATTTACGCCTTCGTCCACATCGCCAACAACGGCCTGTCCGGTTTCCCGGTAGCCGAGCTCTACAACATTGACTACGCCCAGGTAGATGCCTGCGCGATGGCGCTTGCGGAAAATCCGGACTTCCTGCTCGGCGTGAAGGTCAGGATGTCGGAGAACGTGATCGCCAGGCACGGGCTGGAGCCGCTGAAGCGCGGCATCAAGGCCTGCGAAATGTGCGGCTGGCCGGCCAAGATGATGGTGCATATCGGCGGCGTCGAGACCAAGGAGCTGATGTCGGAGATTCTCGACCTGATGCGGCCGGGCGACGTGCTGACGCATGCCTATTCCGGCGCGCCGAACATCGGCGGCGTCTTCACCAACATCGTTCAGGACGGCAAGCTGCTGCCGGCAGCGCTCGCCGCCAAGCGGCGCGGCGTGATGTTCGACGTCGGCCATGGCGGCGGCAGCTTCGATTTCACGGTGGCGGAGGTCGCGCTTCCCGCTGGCTGCACGCCGGATACGATTTCCTCCGACATCCACGTCTTCTCCGGCAACTCGCCGGGCATGCCGTATTTGCCGAATGTGATGAGCAAATTCATCACGCTCGGCCTTACATTGGAGCAGGTGGTGGCGGCGGCGACATCGACGCCGGCGAAAATCATCAACCGCGCGCCCAAGATCGGCACGCTGCAGATCGGCGCACCCGGCGACGTCGCCATCCTGGATCTGGTGGAGGCGCAGACCTCGTTCGTCGACACCCGCAACAACAAGCGCGAGGGCAAGCTGTTGCTCAAGCCCGTGCAGACCGTGATCAACGGCGTGCCGTTCGGCCGACCCTATCAGGCGCCGTTCGCGGTGCGGTGAGGAATCGTCTCAGGCTGAAGCGAAGGCGAGCCCATCGGTTCGGCCGAGCAGCTTCCTGACGAGCGGCTCGAGATCATCGGGGATAGCATCGCCCCGCCAGGCGACGTGCTGGTCGGTACGCGCAAGGATGAGTTTGTGGCCGCCGGGCGGCGGCGCTTGGTCGCCGGGTACATCGACGATTTCAAACGGGACGCCATTGGCGCGCATCGCATCGGTCAAGGGCGCAACCACGACACCCGGATCGTACCGCAAAAGCGTGTAGCCCGGACCCAACGCATCATAGACGGGCCGTCCGTCCGGCAATTTCGCGAACGGAAGCCGGCATCCCGGCGTCGAGGACGGCGTGAAGTCCGCCATCGTAAAACCCGGATGCCCGGCGCCGTCATAGGCGATGATCGGAGAGCGATCGTAGAAGTACCCGAAGTTGAGGCCGGCACAGCAATATTGCTGCACGTTCAGGTCATAAGCCGCTTGCCCTACCTGCTTGCGGATGGCGTCGCCCTCCGGCCCCGGCTGCTCGATGGCATCAGGAACGGTGCGGCGCTGGCTCAGGACCTTGCCGGCCATCTCCATCGCAAAGCGCGACACTTGTTCGGTGATCGGCAGGCGCTCGGCCTCATAGGCGTCGAGGATGGCGATGTCGGCCCAGCCCTGCAGATAGGCGGCGAGCAGCCATGCGAGGTTCGTTCCGTCTGCGATCCCGGCGTTCATGCCGTAGCCGGCGTAGGGCATCCATAAATGCGCGGCATCGCCGCAGATGAACACGCGTCCCTTGCGAAACCGGTCGGCGACGAGGCGGCGGCCGACCCAGTCCTCCTTGCTCAGAATCTCGTATTCGAAGTCGGGGCCGACGCCGAGGATGGCGCGGATCGAGGCATCGCGATCGACGGATTCGAAGGTCTCATCCTCGCGATTGAGATGATTGTGGATCAGCCAATTCTCGCGGCCGTCGATTGCGACAACCGTGCCACAGCGCCGCGGATTGAGCGACAGCGTCATCCAGGCGGGCCGGTCCATCAGGCCGAGCAGGGCGGGCGCGCGGATGTAGGTCGACTGTACGCGCTGGATGATCGGCGTTCCCTGCAGATTGGCGTCGATCGTCTTGCGAACCAGCGACCGCGCCCCGTCGCAGCCAACGATGAAATCGGCGTGAATCTGAAAGGCGGCTCCGGTATCGAGGTTGCGGACGGTTGCAACGACACCCTCATCGACTTCGCAGAAATCCTCGAATGCGGTGCGGTTCAGAATCTGCAGCCCGTCGATGGCGGCGGCGTGGGCGAACAGCACGGGTTCCATATAGATCTGGTTGATCCGGTGCGGCGGCTCGGCCGTCGGCCAACCGGTGTCTGGTCCGCCGGTGGCGCTATAGCGATCGCGCCGGCAGGGAATGAGGATACGCGAGAGTTCGATGCCCGTTGCCGTGGTGCGGTAAGAGCAATCGTTCGGATAGTCGGCCGGCAATCCGGCGTCGCGCAGCTTCTGCGCCAGGCCGATCCTGCGAAAGATCTCCATCGAGCGCGACGAGACGTGGTTGCATTTCACGCTCGGGGGCTCGCCGGCGGCGCGTGTCTCCACGACAGTGACGGATATTCCCCGCGATGCGAGGTCCATTGCCAAAGTGAGACCAACCGGACCGCCGCCGACCACGAGAACGCTGGTCTTCACCATGTCACTTGCCGCCTTGTCGCTTGCTGCATTGGGACGATCATGCATTACTGAGCGCCACAGACATCATCGGGGGACCCTCAATGTTTCCGTCGATCCGGCAAGGCATGATCCGTACCCTTGTTGTTGCTTTGTCGCTGTCGTTGTCGGCGATTGAAGCAGCAAACGCATATCCCGATCAACCCATCAAGATCATCGTGACGTTTCCGCCCGGCGGCAGTGCCGATATCGTAATCCGCGCCCTGCAGCCCCTGCTTTCGGAAACGCTGCGTCAGCCTATTGTTATCGAGAACAGGGCGGGCGCGGGCGGCAATATCGGGATCGGCGCGGTGGCGCAGGCAGCGCCTGATGGCTACACGCTCGGGGTGGCCGCAGCCGGCGTGCTGACCGTCAATCCCCATCTCAACCGCGCCGCGATGGCGTTCGATCCGATCAAGGATCTGGCGCCGGTCACCTTGCTGGCGGAAATCCCGTTCGTGCTGGTGTCTTCGCAACAATCGGCCATTGCCTCTGTCGCCGATGTCATTGCCAAGGCCAAGGCTCAAACGGCGGGCCTGTCGATCGGCCATGGCGGCAATGGCACGGCGATGCACCTGACCTCGGCCTTGTTCAACCAGAAGGCCGGTGTCGGAATTCAGTTGATCGCTTATCGCGGCACCGCGCCGGCGACGACGGATGTTCTTGCCGGCCATGTCCCGCTGGCCGTGCTGGATATCCCTGCATCCAAGCAGTTGATCGGCGACGGCAAGTTGAAGGCGCTCGGAGTTTCCGCCGCGAAACGCGTGGCCTTCCTGCCCGATGTTCCGACGCTGGCGGAGCAGGGCCTCTCCGGATTCGAATCCGTCGGCTGGTTCGGCATCGTCGCGCCCGCCGGCACGCCGCCCGACGTCATCAAAACGCTGAATGCCGCCTTCGTGAAGGCGTTGAGCGATCCCGCGGCGATCGAGAAAATCCGCGTTCTCGGCGCCGAACCCGCGCCCACCTCGCCTGAGGCATTTGCAAAATTCATCCAGAGCGAAAGCGTGAAATGGGGCAGGCTGATTACCGAGGCCGGCATCAAGGCTGAATAGGACACCAGCCACGGCTCAACTCCGCACCCGCTTCTCCACATTCGCGATCCGTGCCGGCACGCCGAACTCCTTGCGGCAGACTTCGGCGAGCACGGCGACGCCCTCGCGGATCTGTTCATGCGAGGGACTTGCGAAGCACAGCCGCAGCCGGCTGCCGGCATAGGCCTTGTCGGTCGACCATTCAGGCCCCGGATTGATGGCGACGCCTGCGGCAAGCGCGGCCTGATAGAGTTTTAGCGTGTCGACATTGTCGGGCAGCTTCACCCACAGGAAGATGCCGCCCTCGGGCTCCTCGAAATCGGCCGAGGTGCCGAACTGCTCGCTGAGCGCTTCCATCAGCGTGTCGAGCTTGGCGCGCAGGCCGCGAGTCAGCTTCGGCACGTGGGTCGAAAAATGCGGCGCGCAATACTCGGCCAGCACCATCTGCTCCAGCGCGCCGCTTCCGGCGTCGGTCTTCAGCGCCAGCATCCGCGACATCATCTCCCAGGGGGCCACGATGAAGCCGACCCGCAGCGCCGGCGCGATCGACTTCGAGAACGAGCCGATGTGGATGACGCCGCCATGCTTGCTCATGGCGTAGATCGCGGGCGGACGTTTGCCGGCCCAGATCAGGTCGGCGTAGCAATCGTCCTCGAAAATCGGCACGCCATATTGCTGCGACAGTTTCAGCATCTCGGCGCGCCGCGCCTCCGGCAGGATGCTGCCGGTCGGGTTCTGCACGGTCGGGATGGTGTAGATATATTTCGGCGTGATGCCGCGGCTTTTATGGTCGGCAAGGGCTGCCGCCAGCGCATCCATCCGCATGCCCTGCTCGTCGAGAGGGATGCCGATCGCCTTGACACCAAGCCGCGTCAGCCGGGTCAGCGCGCCCTGATAGGTCTCCTGCTCGACCAGCACGGTGTCGCCGCGCGCCAGCAAGGTTTGATTGACGAGATCGAGCGCCTGCAGCGAACCGGAGACGATCATGATATCGTCGGCAATGCAGGCGATGCCGGCGTCGCGCTTGAGTTTCGCACTGAGGAATTCGCGCAAGGGGCGATAGCCCTGCGGGCCGCTGGCGAGGCCGTAGGTCGCGAGCGTCTTGCCCTCGCGCCGGAGTACGGTATTGACGGCGTCGATCAGGCCATCGACCGGAACCTGCTCGGGATCATTGTTGCCGCCGACAAAGCTGTATCTGGCAAGGCCGGTCCACCGCGCTGCCGGCGCCGGCAATCCGGCGGGCAGCAAGGACGCAAAATCAAAGGAAGCGGTAGACATGAATGTTCACTCCATCTTGTTTCTTGTTGAGAGGGCCGACCGGGCGGCTCTCCGTCTCGTCGTCGGCGATGAAGACATCGACGGTCGCGAGGGGTTTTAACGCAATCGGGGACTTGAGGTAGCTCCCCGCCATCTTGCCTGATGTGTCGAAATAGGCGATCCGCTCGGGGATCAGCGGGCGGGAGTTTGCGAAATTCTGTTCGATTCCGCCTGCGGTCCGGGCGCTCGCGGTGAGGGCGTAAGGGATCGACAACACGGCCAGAATCGCGACAAAAGCCCCCATTCTATGGCTGTGACACATTGCTTGTTTGACCCTTGCGCCGAGACCTCTAGGTTGCAAAAGGGGGAAATCCGGAACCATGCACGAGCTTATTCGCGATATCACCTTATGCATCCTGTTCGCCTGGGGGCTCGGCCTGCTGGCGCATTTTTCTCGGCAGCCACTGATTTTGGCCTACCTTATCGCCGGGTTCGTCATTGGTCCATTCGGCATGAAGTGGATCGAGTCGCAGGATTCGATCACCGTCATCTCCGAACTCGGCCTGATCTTCATGCTGTTCATGATCGGGCTGGAAATCGACCTGAAGAAGATCGTGCGCGCCGGCAAGGTGATTCTGTTTGCCGCGGGCGGGCAATTGGCCGGCGGCGTCCTGCTCGGAATATTGTTCTTTATCGGGATCGGCCTGTCGATGGGGAGCGGGCATTTCGACGCGCTCTATCTCTGCATCGCCTGCGCGCTGTCGAGCACGGTCATCATCGTCAAGGTGCTGTACGAGAAGCGCGAGCTCGACACGCTGCCCGGGCGGATTACGCTCGGTGTGCTGGTGCTGCAGGACGTCTTCGCGATCCTGTTCCTGGCGGTGCAGCCGAGCCTCGACAATCTGCAAGTGAGCGTGATCCTCTTGTCGATCGCCCGGGTCGGCGTGCTGGTGGCGACCGCGCTGGTGCTCAGCCGCTATGTGCTGCCGTGGCTGTTCCACCAGATCGCGCGCCGGCCCGAGCTGATCCTGCTCGGCGCATTGGCCTGGTGCTTCCTGATCGGCGAGATCGCGGAGAGGCTGCACCTGTCGCGCGAGATGGGCTCGCTGGTTGCTGGCGTATCGCTGTCGACATTCCCCTATGCGCTCGACGTCACCGCCAAGGTGACGACGCTGCGCGACTTCTTCATCACGCTGTTCTTCGTCTCGCTCGGCATGACCATCCCGATCCCCGGTGCGTCGGTGATCGGGCTGGCGCTCGCGATCGCGGCGTTCACCGTCGTCAGCCGCATGGTGACGACGTTCACGCCGCTTTATCTGATGAAGCAGGGACTGCGCGCGAGCCTGTTGCCGGCGATCAACCTGGCGCAGATTTCGGAATTCTCGCTGGTCGTGATCCAGACCGGCGTGACGGCACACCATATCAGCCCGGAAACGTCGAGCGCGGCGTCGTTCGCCTTCGTGGTGCTGGCGGTCCTGAGCACCTTCGTCATGGGCCGCAGCGACCAGGTCACGCGCGGCCTGATCGGTCCGCTGAAGCGGATCGGCTTGCGCGATCTCGATCACAAGCATGAGGCCGACGGAGGGCACGAGGGCGGGCACGGCGAGGCGCGCCGGATTGTCATTCTCGGGTTCTTCCGCGCGGCCAGCGCCCTGGTTGCCGAGATCGAGCGCCTCAATCCGGCGGCGCTGGAGCAGATCACCGTGATCGACTTCAATCCGCTGGTGTTTAGGACCTTGACGGACCGCGGCATGCACGTGGTCTATGGCGACATCAGCAACGTCGATACGCTGGTGCATGCCGGCGTCGGCAAGGCCGAGTTGATCATACTCAGCATCCCGGATTCGTTGTTGAAGGGCGCCGACAACGAAAAGCTGGTCCGGCACGTCCGCTCGCTCAACCCGACCGCCAAGATCGTCGCCACCGCGGAGATCCTGGCCAACGTCAACGACCTCTACGAGGCCGGCGCCGACTACGTGACGGTGACGCGGCTCAGCGACGCCCACGAACTCTACAAGGTGATCGAAGCCGCCCAGGCCGGGCTCCTGGAGGACAAGCGCGCCGAGACCGACGCGCTGCTCAGCGAGCGCCGCGAGGTGCTGCCTTAGGGGAAAGACGGTGTCGCAGGGCTGACTTCTCTGACAGCCCGGCATATCTAAGGCTGATCGGGCTGAGATCGGCCGATACCGCCGGGTGGAGATCGTCAGTGATTTTTTCCGTTCCGGCAGTATCACAGCAAGGTTCTTCCACTGCGCCCGCCGGCTGAGGTGCTGCCCTGCGTATTGACGCTGGCGCCGGCCATGGAGTCCGGCTAATGCACTGACTAAAGCTAGCTAGATTTCGCGAGATTTTGAGAAATGGCCGATAGTATCCAGGAAGTTCTGCAAGCCTTTGCCAAAGGCGAACTCGTCGTCGTCACCGACGATGACGATCGCGAGGGCGAGGGCGATCTGATCGTTGCGGCTTCGCTCTGCACCGCGGAGAAGATGGCATTCATTATCCGCCACACCTCCGGCATCGTCTGCGCGCCGATCACCACCGACGACGCCAGGCGGCTGCGGCTCGATCCGATGGTGGCGCATAACGAGTCCAATCACACCACCGCCTTTACCGTCTCGATCGACTACAAGCCCGATGGCGGCACCGGCATTTCGGCGGAGGAGCGCGCCTCCTGCTGCCGCGCGCTCGCCAATCCCAACGCCGGCGCCAATGATTTTGCCCGGCCCGGTCATATCTTTCCGCTGATCGCCCGCGACGGTGGCGTGCTGCTGCGCTCCGGCCATACCGAAGCGGCGGTCGATCTCTGCAAGCTTTCCGGCCTGCCGCCGGTCGGCGTCATCTCTGAATTGATGAACGACGACGGCACTGTGATGAAGGGCGAGCAGGTGACGAAATTTGCCGCCACTCACAAGCTCAAGCACGTCACAATCGCTGACATGATCGCTTACCGTCAGGCGCGCGAAAAGTTGATCGAGCGGGTCGCAACGTTCACCACCGACAGCCCGATCGGACCGCTGCAGGGCTACGCCTATCGTTCGCCATTCGACGAGATCGCGCATGCTGCCTTCGTCTATAACGGCGTCGGCGACGGCAAGAACGTGCTGACGCGCTTGCACAAGCCCAATATCGTCAAGGATCTCTTCACCGGCCAGGCGCGGATGCAGGTCGTGCTGGACCATTTCAAGAAGGCCGGCCGCGGCGTGCTGGTTTACTTGCGCGACGGCGCGGCCGGAGTTCCCGTCGAGCCGGTCGGCGAACAGAAGACAGCAGAGGCGGACAGGCACCGGCAATGGCGTGAAGTCGGCGTTGGTGCCCAGATCCTGCGCGATCTCGGCATCACTTCGATCGTCAATCTCACCTCGTCGGTGCACGACTACAAAGGATTATCCGGTTTCGGCATCGAGATCGTTTCCAACGAAAAGTTGGAGTAGTCGTTATTCCGGGGCGCGCGATAGCGCGAACTATGGGGCGCCCTTGCGCCCCTGAGAATCTCGAGATTCCCCAGGGTGCAGTTGCACCCCTGAGGTCTGGTGCTTGCGCACCATCCCGGAATGACGACCACCCAATCCATTTGCGCTTCTGCCGATAGCGCATTAATTTGTCGACAATTTCCATGAGGACAGTGATGCGAAAGGGATTTTCATGAGCGTGCGCCCTCAAGCCAAGGACAAGCCGGAGGCGGCTTCCTTCCAGTGGGACGATCCGTTCCTGCTCGACGACCAGCTCACCGAAGACGAACGCATGATCCGCGACACCGCGCGTGCCTATGCGCAGGACAAGCTGTTGCCGCGCGTCATCAATGCGTATCTGGAAGAGAAGACCGACCGCGAGATCTTCAACGAGATGGGCGAGCTTGGCCTGATCGGTGTCACGCTGCCGGAAGAATATGGCTGCGCGAACGCGAGCTACGTCGCCTATGGCCTGGTGGCGCGCGAGATCGAGCGGGTCGATTCCGGCTATCGCTCGATGAACTCGGTGCAGTCGTCGCTGGTGATGTACCCGATCTACGCCTATGGCGACGAGAACCAGCGCAAGAAATACCTGCCGAAGCTTGCCACCGGCGAGTGGGTCGGCTGCTTCGGCCTGACCGAGCCGGATGCCGGCTCCGATCCCGGCGGCATGAAGACCCGCGCCGAGAAGGTGTCGGACGGCTATCGCATCAGCGGCAGCAAGATGTGGATTTCCAACGCCCCGATCGCCGACGTCTTCGTCGTCTGGGCCAAGTCGGCCGCGCATGACAACCAGATCCGCGGCTTCATTCTCGAGAAGGGCATGAAGGGCCTGTCGGCGCCGAAGATCGGCGGCAAGCTGTCCCTACGCGCCTCGATCACCGGTGAGATCGTGATGGACGGCGTGGTGGTGCCGGAGAGTGCGCTGCTGCCCAACGTATCAGGCCTGAAGGGACCGTTCGGCTGCCTCAACCGCGCCCGCTACGGCATCTCCTGGGGTGCAATGGGTGCGGCGGAAGACTGCATGCACCGCGCGCGGCAATACACGCTCGACCGCAAGCAGTTCAACCGGCCGCTGGCGGCAACCCAGCTCGTGCAGAAGAAGCTCGCCGACATGGAAACCGAGATTGCGCTCGGCCTTCAGGCCTCATTGCGCGTCGGCCGCCTGATGGACGAGGGCAAGATGGCGCCCGAAATGATCTCGATCGTCAAGCGCAACAATTGCGGCAAGGCGCTCGACATCGCCCGCGTCTCGCGTGACATGCACGGCGGCAATGGCATCCAGATCGAGTACCACGTGATGCGCCATACCGCGAACCTGGAAACCGTGAACACCTATGAAGGCACCCACGACGTCCACGCCCTGATCCTGGGTCGGGCGATCACGGGGATTCAGGCGTTTTCGTAAAGTGTGAGGGGCGCGCAGAAGCAGCCCCACATTATGCCGTCATCGCCCGCCTTGTGAGCAATTTGCGCACTGGGGCGGGCGATCCAGTACGCCGCGGCGGTTCGTTTCTTCTCGAACGTCAGTGATTACTGGATACCCCGCCTTCGCAGGGTATGACGGGAGTGATGGTAGGAACTCCCCATGGCCGACAACGACGACATCCCGTTCAACCGCGACTTCCCGCTCAAGCCCGGTGCCGTTGACGAAGCCCGTCCCGGCGTGCGGCGTATCCTGTGCAACAATCCGAGCCCGTTCACCTTCACCGGCACGGTCAGCTACATCGTAGGCAAGGGCAATGTCGCGATCATCGATCCCGGGCCCGATGACGAAGCGCACGCCAAGGCGTTGCTCGATGCCGTGCGCGGCGAGACGGTGACGCATATTCTCGTCACCCACACCCACCGCGACCATTCGCCGAACACCGCGCGGATCAAGGCGGCCACCGGTGCGCCCGTTTATGCCGAGGGGCCGCACCGCGCCTCGCGGCCACGCTTCGAGAGCGAAAAGCACAATCCGGAATCCGGCGCCGACCGCGATTTCAGACCCGACATCGAGGTCAAGAATGGCGACGTCGTCGAAGGCCGGGGCTGGGCGCTGGAGGCGGTCGCAACCCCCGGCCACACCGCCAATCACCTGGCGTTCGCGTGGCCCGAGCGAAAGATCAACTTCGTCGGCGACCACGTGATGGGCTGGTCGACCTCCATCGTCGCGCCCCCGGACGGATCGATGATCGATTACATGGCCTCGCTGGCGCGGCTGGAAGCGCGCGAGGAGGATCTGTATTTTTCAGGCCACGGGCCGGAAATTCCGGAAGGGCCGCGTTACGTCCGTTTCCTGACCCGGCACCGCCAGGCCCGCGAGGCCTCGATCCTGCATCGGCTTGCCAAGGGCGAGACCGACATTCCGACCATGGTTCGCGCGATCTATATCGGCATCGACCCGCGGCTGACGAATGCCGCCGGCTATTCCGTGCTGGCGCATCTGGAAGACCTGGTCGCCCGGGGCATCGTGGCGACCGATGGCGATCCGGTGATTGGCGGGACGTATCGGCTGGCGTAGGGGCGAATAGCGAATGGCGAGTAGCGAATAGGGAAGGGCCGTCCGGCTACTATTCGCTATTCGTCACTCGCCATTCGCTATTTTTTCACATTCTTTGCCTGGGCCTTGGCCGGCGTCTGCGGCTTCTTCGGCGCCGCCGGCTTGGCGTTATCGACGGCGGCGTTGATGTCCTCGATCAGTTTTGAGATGCGGGCGGCGTTGCTGCCGAGGTCGCTTTCGAAATAGCGCGAGGAGGAGCGGATATCGACGCGCGAGTCGTCGCCGTCGGGCGTGATGCGGATCGAGATGTCCTCGCGGAATCCCATGATCGGCGTTCGCGCCACCGCCTCGATGCGGGCGATGCGGCGCGGCGGCTGCGGCGGCCGTTCGTCGATTACGAGCCATTTGCGCTTGTTGACCAGCGCCAGCGTCACCTCATAGGCCCGCTGCGGGGGCACTTCGAGTTCCACGGTCTCGATGTCGGGATAGGCGATCCGCTGCTGCTCGGCCGAATAGAGCCCGGCATAGACCGCGGAGTTGGCGCCTTCGCCGCTGCGCAGCCGGGCCAGCGCCTCGAAGCGCGGAGGATCGATCGGATCGGTGGTGATGTCGTGGATCGGTGGCAGCTTGCGGTATTGCAGAGCGAGGTAGGCCGGGTAGGCGAGCAGAAGGGCGCTGATCAGGAACGCCAGCACGATCCGGCCCATGCCGCGCGAGCCGTTTTGCCAGATCGCGGCAAAGGCGGCGAGGCCCACCAGGATGGAAAGCACGGCCAGACCGAGCGCGCCGAAGAACGTCGCCAGCGCGGGTTTTACCTCCAGGAAGCCGAAGCGGACGATGATGATCGACACCACCACCGCGACCACGGCGAAGATAGCGAGGTTGCGCGACCAGGTGGCGAGGCTGGACACGGGCTCCGACTGGTAAGGAGAGGAAAACCTTCGGGCCATCGGTGAATCTGCCGGGTTTCTGAAATCTGTGTGGCCAGCGGGCCGGCTGCAAACTCGCAAGCTTGAGACCACGGCGTGGCGCGAATTTCAAGTTTGCAGGCAATACTAGAGCATGATCCGGAAAAGTGGGTACCGGTTTTCCGAAAAGATCATGCTCAAATCAAAGAGGTAGAGCGGGCTGACGATTCGAAGAAGAGTCATCCCGCTCTAATGGGGCAAATGCGCTGCGTGCAGCAACCTTACGGGTAACCATCCCTGTAAATTGATTATTAGTTGTACATTGAAGTTGGTCCGATTTTCGTCTACCTCTCGCCGTCTGGTTGTCGTATTTGCCGCAACACGGGACTGTCCTGCACGGGACACCGGCGAGCGCCAGCCAAAGGGGAAACGGCGGGGGCGTCAGCCGGAAGCGCTGCAGGATGATCTCAACTCGTGGTTCTTGTTGCGGGCGGAGTCGCAAAAAAATTGCGGTTGCGCCCCCGGAGTTCTAGGATCGCATAGGGCGCAATCGGCATACGTCCGCGGGGCTGGCGGAAGGCCCCATGAGGGCGAGTGTTCAGTATGAGTGATGCAAAGCACGAACGATATGTCGGCCCGAACGATCCGGCATACTATGCGCCGCGTGAGCAGAGGGAACGAACAAGCAGCGATCAACCGGGCACGATGCTGATGCAGAACGACGATGGCTGGCGTCCGCGAATGCCAACAGAAGGACCGCCCTTGCAGCCCTTCAGCAAGCCCGCACGCCGCCAGGATTCCGAAATGTTCACCAAAGCCGTGGCCCAGGCCATGCAGGAGGCGAGGGAGGCCGCGCCGGTCGAAGCGCCATCTGTGCTCCGCGACCTGTCGGGACGTCGCGCGCTGTTCCAGCAGGTCATCCGTTTCTCGATCGCCGTGGCGATCGCGGCGAGCATCGCGATGCTGCTCGTCATGGCCATTCCGTCGTCGCAGCGCCCGGCCAACCAGGATAATGCGTCGCTTTCGGCCACCTGGCAGTCGGTGAAATCGTCGGTGCTTCCGGCGCCGCAGCCGCAGCCAGCGAGGCGTACGGCGACCTTGGCCGTACAGGACGGCAGCGGGTTCACCAACGATCCCGTGCCGCTCGGCATCCACGTCGGCTCTCCGCCTCCCGACGCCTACGTATCCATCAGCGGACTTGCTGCCAGCGCACGGCTCACATCCGGCAAGCGCGTCGGTCCGAGCGAATGGCGCGTGTCGGCGACGGAGATTTCCGGCGTTTCGGTCATTCCGCCGGATGGCTTCACCGGCCAGATGCTGGTGACGGCGGAACTGCGTGACGGTAATGGCGTGGCGCTCACCGGCACCTCCACGCGGCTGACCTGGGCGCCCGTGCCAAAGGTCCCCGTCGCGGTGCCGCCGGTTGCCGCGCCTGCCCCGATCGCCGCAGCCCCGGTTGCTGCAGCCCCGGTCATCGCACCGCCGCCGGTCGCCATGGCCGCAGCCGCGCCGCCGATGCCGGCCGTGCGGCAACAGGCGGAGGTCGTGCGCAACCTCGATCCGAAGGAGATCGCTGCCCTGATCAAACGCGGGCAGGACCTGCTCGCCGCCGGCGATGTGCAGTCGGCGCGGCTGCTGCTGATGCGTGGAGCGGAGGCGCAGGACGCCCGCGCCGCGCTGCTCGTCGGCACCACCTACGATCCGGCGCGGCTCAGGCAGATGGGTGCCGATGGCCCGCTGGCGGACGTCGCGCAGGCCCGCATCTGGTATCAGCGGGCAAAGGAATGGGGCGAACCCGACGCGCAGCGGCGGCTCGATGCGCTGGCGCTCTCGCGCTGATCTCGGGCGGGCGTGCTACACGCCGCTTGAGTAAGATTTCTTAGGAAGAGGCCGCCTCCCGCTTTGCCGGAAGGCGGCCTCTTTGAATCGAGCCCAGGCTTCGCGTCACGCCGCGGCGTTCGGGAAGCGGTAGCTCTTGAACTGCTCGCGCAGCGCGGTCTTCAGGATCTTGCCGGTTGCGGTGTGCGGGATGCCGTCGACAAAGACGACGTCATCGGGCATCCACCATTTCGCGATCTTGCCATCCATGAATCTCAAGATGTCCTCGCGGCTTGCCTGCTGGCCGGCCTTGAGTTGCACGATCAGCAGCGGACGTTCGTCCCATTTGGGATGGTAGACGCCGATGACAGCGGCTTCCGCGACCGCCGGGTGGCCGACCGCGAGGTTTTCGAGGTCGATCGATGAGATCCATTCGCCGCCGGACTTGATGACGTCCTTGGAGCGGTCGGTGATCCGCATGTAGCCATGCTGGTCGATAGTGGCGACGTCGCCGGTGTCGAAATAGCCATCCTCGTCGAGGATGTCGGTATCGACCTTGAAATAGGCCTTGGCGACCGCGGGCCCGCTCACCTTGAGGCGGCCGAAGGTCTTGCCGTCCCACGGCAGTTCCTTGCCGGCATCGTCGGTGATCTTCATCTCGACGCCGAACGGCGGGTAGCCCTGGGTCTGCAGGATGTCGAGTCGCTCCTCGCCGGTGAGTTCGGCGAACGGCGGCTTCAGCGCGGCTACGGTGCCGATCGGGCTCATCTCGGTCATGCCCCAGGCGTGGCGCACGCGCACGCCCATGTCGACGAACGACTTGATCATCGAGCGCGGCATCGCAGAACCGCCGCACACCACGCTCTTCAGGTGGGGCAGTTTCAGATTGTTGGCTGACATGTGGTTCAGCAGCATCAGCCACACCGTCGGCACGCCGGCGGTATGGGTGACTTTCTCGGTGTCGAGCAGTTCGTAGACCGAAGCACCGTCGAGCTTGGCGCCGGGCATCACGAGCTTGGTGCCCATCGAAGGCGCGGAGAATGCGATGCCCCAGCTATTGGCATGGAACAGCGGCACCACAGGCAGCATGGTCTCGGTGGCGCTGGTGCCGAGCGCGTCGACGTTGTTGGCCATCAGCCCGTGCAGCACGTTGGAGCGATGCGAATACAACACGCCTTTGGGATCGCCCGTGGTGCCCGAGGTGTAGCACATCGCGGCCGCGGTATTCTCGTCAAAGTCCTTCCACGTGAACTTGCCGTCCGCTTCCGCGATCCAATCCTCATAGGCGACCGCGTTCTTCAGCGTGGTCTGCGGCATATGCGCCTTGTCGGTCAGCACGATGTAGCGCTCGACGCTCGGCAGGTTGGCCGCGATCTTTTCCAGGATCGGCACGAAAGTGGTATCGGTGATCACCACGCGGTCCTGCGCGTGGTTGATGATCCAGGCGATCTGGTCGGGGAACAGCCGCGGATTGACGGTGTGACAAATCGCGCCGATTCCCATGATGCCGTACCAGCATTCGAGATGGCGCCAGGTGTTCCAGGCGATGGTGGCGACACGGTCACCGAGCTTGATGCCGTCGCGGTCGAGCCGTTGCGATACTTGCAGCGCGCGTGCATGAATTTCGGCGTAATTGGTGCGATGAATGGGACCTTCGACCGACCGCGTGACGACCTCTTGCGTGCCGTGATACTTCGCCGCGTGTTCGATAATCCGATGGCAAAGCAAAGGCCAATCTTGCATCAATCCGAGCATACGCACTTTCCTCCGATGGTTGTTTTATTGCCGCGCGATCCGCGAACATTGCTGGCGGATCGGGGTTAAGTTCATGGAATTGAAATGAACTTTACCGCGCAGAAAGCAAGCCGAAAATGGGCTAATGGCACCTTTGGCCGCATTGGAGCGGCAATGGTTACCGCTGCCGCGGCCGCGCTGTTGATTGGCATGCCAGTCGAGCCGGCCTGGGCGGCGAAAACCTCACGCGCCGCGCCGTGGGACGACCTGTTCAGGGATTTACAGCCGCGTGCGCGAGGAAAGGCGCGCCGTGTGGCTGTGCCGCTGCCGAAGCCGCGTCCCGCTGAGGCGCCGTCTGCCGAGCCTGAGAAGGCGGCCGAGAAGGAGCAGGCGTCGCCTGAGAAAGACCAGGCCAACGAGCAGGCCGCGCCTGCACCGCAGCCCACGCCACAACCCTCCGCGTGCCGCCTGGCGCTGACGGACGAAGTCGCCATTGCGCCCAGCATCCCCGATATCCGCGGCGCCGGCGGCTGCGGGGGCGAGGACCTGGTGCGGCTTGAGGCGATCGTGTTGCCGGACAAGCGGCGGGTGTCGGTGAAGCCGGCGGCGATCCTGCGTTGTCCCATGGCGTCAGCGCTGGCAGAGTGGATCCGCAAGGATATCGCACCGCTCGCTGAGCGCCTTGGCAGCGCCGTGTCCGATCTCGACAATTTCGACTCGTTCGAGTGCCGTGGCCGTAACCGCATCGTCGGCGCAAAACTCTCCGAGCATGGCCGCGCCAACGCGCTTGATGTGCGCGCCTTCAGGCTCGGCAACGGCCGCCTGATCTCGCTGACCGACCGCACAGTGCCGCGGGAATTGCGCGAGACCGTGCTGCATTCCGTCTGCGCACGGTTCTCGACGGTGCTGGGCCCGGGCTCGGATTGGTACCATGAGGACCACATCCATCTCGATCTGATGGAACGACGCGGCAATTACCGGATCTGCCAATGGGACGTCTGGGACCCGCTGCCGCAGAGAGCGCCGCTGTTGCCGGCCGAACGGCCCGAGGAAGCGCCGCCGCGCGAGGTCGCCGCCAAACCCGACGACGCCAAACCCGACGCCAACAGGTCTGACAAGCCTGATGCAAACAAGTCTGGTGCGAAGCCCGATGCGGCCAAGCCGGACGCTGAATCGAATGGCGAGAAATCGGAAAAGGCCGCGCCGGCGCGCGAACAGAAGCCCGCAACGAAAAAGCGCCGGAAAAACCGGCGCTCTTGATCTTCCACTGCAGTGTAACCAGCGTCGGCTACTGCGCCATCGAGCTGCTGTTGCCGCCGCCCTGCAGCGCCATCTTGGAATTGAACGGCGAGTCGCCCTGCTTGGGTTCGAGCACGACGACCACGGTGCCCGTCTTCACCCGGCTGTAGAGGTCGATGACGTCTTCGTTGGTCATGCGGATGCAGCCCGACGAGATCGAGGCGCCGATATATTCCGGCTGGTTGGTGCCGTGGATGCGGAACAGCGTGTCGCGGTTGCCCTGGTACAGGTAGAGCGCGCGGGCGCCGAGCGGATTGTCGACGCCGCCGGGCACCGAAGCCGGCAGGCCCTCAATACGCTTGTGAATGTCCGCGGTCGGCGTCCATTTCGGCCATTCCGCCATGTTTCCGACGCGCGCGATGCCGGAGAAGGCAAGCGCTTCCTCGCCGACGGTGACGCCATAGCGGATCGCCTTGCCACCGTCCTGGACCAGATAGAGGTAGTGGTTGTCGGAATCGACAACGATGGTACCGGGCAGTTCCTTGCGGTGATAGTCGACGATCGCGCGGCGGAACGGTTCCGGCGGCTTGACCGCGGCGTAACGCGCCTTGGCGAGCTGGGCCTTGTCGTTCGGCTTGAGGGTGGCTTCAGGGGCGGCTTGGTAAGTGGTTGCCGGCATGCAGCCGGACAACGCAAGGCCGGCGGCGAGCAGCCCCAAAATTACTTTCAGCGACGACATGGTGTACTTCCAATCGAAAGTCAGGCGTTCGCAAGCCACAATCTTGCGCCTCAAACGCGACGATTCCATTAATCCCATTATCCGCAAAAGCCGGCTGACATGCCAGCATTTGCGTGTCCGTTCTGCGCTGCGGAAGGCTGGCTGTGGCTTTTATGCCGCAAATTTCGCGACTTCCGGTCTATTTCTAGGCAGGGATGGCGCGGAACCAGATCGCGGCCGCACCGCCGCCACCCCGCTGCCACAAATATCGACTGCCGGTTAATGCGAGGGTCATGAAGCGCTTGCCAGAATCGGGTTTAGTGCCGCTGGGTGGATTTCCACCGTTCCGGAGTTGCCTATGTTTTCGGTGTTTGTTCCCTACGAATCTACCCTGAAGAAGCTCCCGGACGTGGACCCGACGGCATTGCCGGACAATGCGGTCTGGATCGACCTGTTGAACCCGACGGGGCAGGAGGACCGTGCGGTTGAGCGGCTGGCCGGGATTGCGGTGCCGACCCGGGAGGACATGCAGGAGATCGAGATTTCCAGCCGGCTCTACATTGAGAACGGCGCCCGCTACATGACCGCGACGCTGATGTGCCAATCCGACACCGATATGCCGAAGACCACGGCCGTCACCTTCATCCTCGCCGGTCATCGTCTGGTGACGGTGCGCTACGACGAGCCGAAGCCGTTTGCGCTCGTTGAGCACAAGCTGGCGCGCTCATGCCTGCCGGGAATATCGGGCGAGATGGTGCTGATGGAACTGCTCGACGCGGTGATCGACCGCTGCGCTGATATTCTGGAGCGCGCCGGTGCCGAGGTCGACCAGGTCTCGCATGACATCTTCGAGCCGGAAAGCGTACGGCATGGTCAGGCCAAGCGATACTCGCAGATCCTGATCGCAATCGGGCGCAAGGGGGACCTGGTCTCCAAGATCCGCGAGAGCCTGGTCTCGATCGGCCGCGTCGTCACCTTCCTGTCGGCGGTGGTGGAAGGCGCCAAATGGTCCAAGGACATGCGCGAGCAGCTCAAGACCATGCAGCGCGACGTCGTTTCCCTGACCGACCACGCTTCCTATCTCTCCAACAAGATCACTTTCACGCTCGATGCCATGCTCGGCGTCGTCAATCTCGAACAGAACAACATCATCAAGCTGTTCTCGGTAATGGCGGTGGTGCTGATGCCGCCGACCTTGATCGCGTCGGTCTACGGCATGAACTTCAAGGTGATGCCGGAACTCGAATGGCCGCAGGGCTATCCGATGGCGCTCATCATGATGCTCATGGCAGCAGTGCTGCCGTACTTGTTCTTCAGATGGAAGAAGTGGCTGTAGATCACAGTTCCGTGCGGTTCCCGATGTGCGAAAGATCGGCTCAATTCCACCGCTAAAATTTGAGCGGTGGACTGAACGAATGGTCGAAACTTGTCTGCGATAACGCGTCTCTCAGGCCGCGAGGATCCCATGGTTGAGAAACTTATAATGTCGCCACGCAACGTCATCGACCTGGCCCGCTATCAGCAGAGCCGCAGCGTTGGCAAGGCGCAGGCGTTCTCGACGCGGCTTTGCCGGCACTGCGGTGCTGTGCTGGCGGACGGCGAGAACGAGGACGAGTGTTCGAGCACGTTCAACGTCGCTGCGACGACTGCTCTGCGCACTGCGCAGCGGAAGTTTTGCGCGGAGTGAACGGCGAGCATGCGATGTAGCGTAGGATGGGTGGAGCGAAGCGATACCCATCCTTCATCGCGAGCCGGTTGATGAGTTTCGCTGCGCTCTACCCATCCTACAAGATCACGTCATGCACTAAACGTGCTGGCCGCCGTTGATGTGAATCTCGGCGCCGTTCACATACGAACTGGTTTCGGTGCACAGCACATAGATGATTTTGGCAACCTCGTCCGGCGTGCCGAGGCGGTGCATCGGAATCTGCTGCTCGACGATCTTCTCGGTGCCCGGCGACAGGATCGAGGTGTCGATCTCGCCCGGCGCGATCGCGTTGACGCGGACGCCGACCCGGCCGAAATCGAAGGCCATTTCCCGTGTGAGTGACGCAAGCGCCGCCTTCGAGGTCGCATAGGCCGCGCCCGCGAACGGGTGCACGCGCGAGCCCGCGATCGAGGTGACGTTCACCACCGCGCCCCTGGCGTGCTTCAATTCCTCGATCAGTCCGCGCGCGATCATGATCGGCGCGAAGAAGTTGACGTGAAAGACGTGGTTCCAGGTTTCGACATCGGTGTCCATGGTGCCGAGCCGCCCGCCGCCCGGCGCCTTCGGCGAGATCGCGGCGTTGTTGACCAGCGCGTGCAGCTCGTCGTTCTCCAGCCGCCTGCGAATCTCGGAAATCGCACGCACGGTGTCGTCATGACTGCCGAGGTCGACCTCGATGTGATCCTCCGGACCGGCGCCCCACGGGCAGACTTCCGGGAAGGCGTGCCGCGAACAGGTGATGACGCGCCAGCCGGCCGAGGAAAACCGGATCGCGGTGGCATGGCCGATGCCGCGGCTGGCACCGGTCAGGAGCAACGTGCGCCGCGGCGCGTTAGATGAAGAGGGCATTTAGGTTCTCTCGTTGTCCGTTATGCCCGGGGTTGTCCCGGGCATCCACGTCGTGCTGATCACATCGAGGGACGTGGATGGTCGGGACATCCTACACCAAGACGGGTTTCGCGCCTTGGCCCGCCCATGACGCTTTTGAGTTTAGGGATAGAGCCGCACCTTGCTCCAGGCTTGTGACGGCGCATCGCGGCGGAATTCGATGCGGTCGTGCAGGCGGTACGGTCGGTCGTGCCAGAATTCGAAACGCTGGGGCGTAATGCGCCAGCCACTCCAGCCGGGCGGGCGCGGCACTTCGCCGATGACGTATTTGGCCGCGACCTTGGCGATTGCCTGCTCGAAGGCGAAACGGCTCTCCAGCGGCTGCGACTGCTTGCTGGCCCAGGCGCCGATCTGTGCCTGCTTCGGACGCGTCGCGAAATAGGCGTCGGCTTCCTCGTCCGTTACCGGCGTCACGCTGCCGCGGATGCGCACCTGACGGCGCAGCGACTTCCAGTGAAATAGTAAAGCCGCCTTAGGATTTGCGGCGAGTTCGCGGCCCTTCTGGCTGGCGATGTGGCTGTAGAACACGAACCCATCGGCATCAAAGTCCTTCATCAGCACCATCCGGACATCGGGTAGCCCGTCGGCATCGACGGTCGCCAGCGCCATCGCGTTGGGATCGTTCGGTTCGGACTTCACGGCTTCTGCAAACCACTCGGCGAACAGCGCAAACGGTTCCTCGGCCGCGGTAAAATCACCTGATGTTAACGGTGTCGGGTGTTTGATGGAGGTCGTGTCCGTCATGTCAGGAGTCCCAGTTGCGTACCCTCGCGTCCCAGAACGCGTTGCAGCCCCGATACGGGCACGCCCTATATAGGGCATGGGGACGCGTTGGCCTATCGGCGATCGGGTCGAGGGGCGCCGTGATGACGTTGATTTTGATCGGTCTCGGCTCGGGCGGCTGCAGCCTGTCGCGGCCGGATGCCTACGCCAGGATGGGCGCTGCCGACGTCACGGGTGCACTGGGCGAGCAACCGGCCGCCCCACCGGTGCCGACCGAGAGCGATCTCGCCTTTGCCCGCACCGCCGCCTCCGACGTGCTGACCAAGGGCGACAAGGATTCCAGCCAGGCCTGGGAAAATCCGGAGACCGGCGCGCGCGGCTCGGTGACGCCGCTGTCCCAGGCCTATTCTGCGGAAGATGGGCGCACCTGCCGGGATTTCCTGGCGAGTTACGTCAACGGCCGCTCGGAAAGCTGGCTGCAGGGCGCCGCCTGCAAGGCAGGCCATGGTAGATGGGAAATCCATACGATTAAGCCGTGGACGAGGGGATAACGCCTCAAATCGACTTCAAGCGACGTGGGTAGTTGCAAAAATGCAACTGGCTCCCCAGATGAAGCCAAAGCGGGCGAATTGCCCTAAGCTTCAAAAACCGAATTTCCGTGAAGGAGACGTGACGGATGCGCGACCCCTATGAGGTCTTGGGGGTGCCGCGAGGCGCCAGCGCTACGGCGATCAAGAGTGCCTACCGCAAGCTCGCCAAGAAGCATCACCCTGACAACAACAAGAACGATCCGAAGGCTGCGGCGCGATTTTCCGAGATCAACGCAGCCAACGAGATCATCGGCGACGAAGACAAGCGCAAGCAGTTCGATCGCGGTGAGATCGATGCCGATGGCAAGCCGCGCTTCCAAGGTTTTCCTGGTGGCGGCTTTTCCGGCGACCCGCGCGGCCGAGCCGGTGGAGGCGGTTTCGAATCCTACACTTTCCGCAGCGGCGGCGGCCCCGGCGGCATGGGCGGCGCGGGCTTCGAGGACATCCTCAACAGCATGTTCGGCGGCGCAGCCAGGAGCGGACGTGCCGGCGGCGGCCGGACCTTTGAATTCGACACCGGTGGAGTCGGGCTCGATCTCGATCTGAACGTCACCATGACGGTATCGCTGGAAGAGTCGGTCAAGGGCGGGGAAAAGCGCGTCCGTTTGCCGACCGGCAAGGAGCTCAACGTCAAGATCCCCGCAGGCGTCACCGCCGGTCAGCAGATCCGGCTAAAGGGGCAGGGCGAAACCGCGCCGGGCCACCCGCCGGGTGATCTCCTGATTACGATCAGCATCGCCCCGCATCCCTTCTTCAAGGTGGATGGCAGCGATTTGCGCCTGGATCTGCCCATCACGCTCTATGAGGCGGTGCTGGGCGGCAAGGTTCGCGTGCCCACCCTGGGTGGCGCGGTCGAACTCTCGATCCCGAAAAATACCTCGAGCGGCCGCACCTTCCGCCTCAAGGGCAAGGGCCTGCCCAAGCCCGGGGAAACCGGGGACCTGCTCGTCACCACCCGAATTATTTTGCCCGACGGGAACGATAGCGAGCTCGAGGCATTGATGCACAAGTGGCGCGATGGCCACCCGTACAATCCGCGCAGCGATTTCGGATGATTCGGCCGGGTTCGCGGCGCAGATTTTGCGTGGAATTGGATAACGGGGTTCCGAGCAGGAGTTTCCCAAAAAGCGCGCTTTTTCCCGGGAAACAAAGGGTTTTCCGGAAAAGGGGCGGCCTCGAAAGGGGGACCAGCGCGGTACCAAACCCCGATCGAGGCCGCTTGCGCCGATCGGCGGATCGAGCGCTACTCATTTTCGCGTGATCACCCGGTGCATTAATGAGACGCGCCGGTGTTTTGATTCCAGATTTTCGATGTCGGAATTTGGACAAGCGGCGCGGGTGTTGCCAATCTGCCGCATCATGTTGCCTATCCGCCGCTTTTCTCCAGCTGGTCGTAGACGGCCTGGGCGATTGGCGTCAGCCGCTCACGGTCAATGCCGCTGGACACCACCGCATAGGCAACGCCGTCATCGGCCCAGAACAGCGAGTTCTCCTTGCCTTGCTCCTGATATCGCATTTGCGTTGCTTCGGCGTCCGACTTTGCAGTGTAGATCGTAATGCGTTCGCCCGATGCGCTCTCGTACATCATGAAGGATGCGGGCCCCGCGGGACCCGGCAACAGCCGACCGCCGACGAGCTTCAGACCGACCGCCGTCAATTCGGGCGCGCGGACGACCCAACCGCACCGCTTGGACAGCCACTTCTGGAGATGGGCGCGTTCGCTGCCGGGCACTTCGACCGGATGGCGGACCTCCACCACGTAAAGCCGATGCGCATCAAGCGCCTCCGTAGTGAAACTCTGGATCGCCGAGGGCGCGGCGGAAGCGCCGCGCGCCAGCCATCCGACGCCGCCGCCGACGATGAATGCCGCCAGCGCGGCTGCGATCGCGCCGTACACCCATTTGCGCGGCTGTTGTACCAGCTGTTCGATCTCGAGCCGCCTCGGCACCGCCTCGTCGGCGACGGAATCATACCGCGCACGCAGCGCTTCCGCCATCGTGCGCCACGACCGCACCCGCGCGGCATCGTCGGGATGCGCAGTGAGCCACGCCTCGACATCGCCGCGGCGTTCCGCCGGCAGCTCGTTGTCGACGTAAGCATGCAGCTCGTCTTCGGTGACGGGGATGTTGGGATCGGTCATTGTCGTCGTCTCTGTCTATTCGAAACCTGTCGATGATAACGCCTGCCATCACGCTTTGATCATTTCACCCGCCGCAGCGCCGCACGCTCGCCTTCAAGCGAAGCCTTGACGTGCGCGCGTGCGCGGGCAAGCCGGGACATTACGGTGCCGATCGGCACGCCCTGGATGTCGGCAACCTCGCGGTAGCTCAATCCTTCCAGCATCACCAGCAGCAGCACCGAGCGTTGCTCTTCCACCAGCGTCGAAAGCGCGCGCGCGATGTCGCGGCCTTCCGCCTCGGTCCCGCTGGCGTCCGGGTTGTTGTCGAGCAGCGGCATGAATTGCGGCCGCCGCGCCAGCGACCGTCGCCGGTTCTTGTTCAAATTGGTCAGGATCGTATAGAGCCAGCTCCTGACGTCGCCACCGAGAAACAATCGTTCCGAACGCAACGCACGCACCAGCGTGTCCTGCACCAGGTCATCGGCGATATCGGCATCGCGCGCGAGCGCGCGGGCATAGCGGCGGAGCGCCGGTATCATGGCTTCGACACTTTGACGAAACGCGGTCATCGGCGCCAGGTTACAAAGAAGGTTGTCCGGCGTGAACGCCGTATTTCAACATAACACCCAATCGAGGTCTCTATTCCGGCCATTGAGGCGCATGAGAAACAGCGTTAATCCGAATGGCGGATTTGGGCTCGACCGCGCTGGAGCGCTGGTGTACCTCCAAGTCCCATATCGAGCTTGATTGGAAACCGGATGTCGCAAAAATCAGGTCTGATGCAGGGCAAGCGCGGGGTGATCCTCGGCGTTGCCAACAACCGCTCGATTGCCTGGGGCATCGCCAAGGCATGCCACGACGCCGGCGCGGAAATCGCGCTCACCTGGCAGGGCGATGCGCTGAAGAAACGGGTCGAACCGCTGGCCAAGGAGCTGAACGGCCTCCTGCTGGGCCATTGCGACGTCACGGATGCCGCGACGATCGATGCGGTGTTCGATGTGGTCCGCGAAAAGTGGGGCAAGATCGATTTCGTGGTCCACGCCATCGCGTTCGCCGACAAGGACCAACTCGACGGCCGCTATCTGGAGACGACGCAGGATAATTTCTCCAGGAGCATGCTGATCTCCTGCTACTCGCTGACCGCGATCACGCAGCGCGCCGAGAAGCTGATGACAGACGGGGGCTCGATCCTGACGCTGACCTATTACGGCGCCGAGAAATGGATGCCGCATTACAACGTCATGGGGGTTGCGAAGGCGGCCCTGGAAGCCAGCGTGCGCTATCTCGCCGCTGACCTTGGTGAAAAGAACATCCGCGTCAACGCGATCTCGGCAGGGCCGATCAAGACGCTGGCGGCGTCGGGCATCGGCGATTTCCGCTACATTCTGAAGTGGAACGAATACAACGCGCCGCTGCGCCGCACCGTGAGCATCGAGGAAGTCGGCGGCAGCGCGCTTTATCTGTTGTCGGACCTGTCGCGCGGCGTCACCGGCGAGGTGCATCACGTCGATTCCGGCTATCACGTCGTCGGCATGAAGCGCCCCGACGCGCCCGACATCTCGCTCTCCAATTCGGTAGCCAAGGAATAGCCGTAAAGTCCGATGCCTGCGCCCGTGATCTACTACATCCGCCATGGCGAGACGTCGTGGAACGCGGAAGGCAGGCTGCAGGGCGCGCAGGACATTCCACTGAACGATCTCGGCCGCAAACAGGCGGCCCACGCCGGCAACGTCCTCGCCGAGCTCCTCGCGCGCGACGGCCGCGACACGTCCTCGCTTCCGTTCGTTGCAAGCCCGCTTTCGCGCGCGCGGGCGACGATGGAATTGGTGCGCGGCGCCATGAAACTGCCGCCGGAGAATTATGCGCTCGACGATCGCCTGCGTGAGATCGGCTACGGCGTCTGGGAGGGTTCGACGCTGGCCGAGATGCAGGCCGCCGACCCCGTGCTCTATGCCAAACGGCTGACAGCGAAGTGGACGATGGCGCCGGAAGGCGGCGAGACCTATGCCGAGGTGCAGCACCGGATGCGCGACTGGTACGAGTCCGTGCGCGCAGATACCGTCGCCGTGGCCCATGGCGGCACCGCGCGGGCTTTGATGGTGGCGCTCGGTATCGAGACGCCGGCAAGCGCCGCCGACCTCGTGATCGAGCAGGGCGCGGTCTACGTGTTCCGCGACGGGGGGTTACGGAAATACAGTTGAGGATTCTGTATTGACGTTGTATATACAGAGTATATATTCCAAGCAATGCCAAGGGACCGCTCCTCACCCCCCGAAGACTTGGGAAATGTGACCATTGCTGTCGCAGAGCGCTCATCCGTTACGGATGCGAAGGGCAGCATCAACCTGCGCATCGAAGCCAATACCCGACAACTTATCGACGATGCAGCGGCGATCCTCGGCAAGACGCGCACGGAGTTCATGATCGAGACTGCCCGACGGCAAGCGATTGACGTGCTGCTGGACCAGCGTCTGTTCGTACTCAATTCTAAGCGTTACGATGCCTTTATGCACGCGCTTGATAATCCCCCCGCGCCGGGACCGAAGCTGCGGTCGCTGCTGCGCCGAGCGCCGGCATGGCAGAAGTAGAAGAAGCATCGGAACGCCCCGAACCCGGATTATCGGCGCCCGTTCCCCTCACTGCCGAACATGACCTTTCGGGCTTCGACTGCGGCGAACCTGCATTGAACGACTGGCTACGGCACCGGGCTTTGAAGAACGAAAGCCGCTTTTCACGCACTTATGTCGTCTGCGAAGGCAACCGGGCCGTCGCCTATTTCTGCATCTCGGCCGGGGCGGTGGAGCGCGCGGCGGCGCCGGGCAAGGTGCGGCGCAATGCGCCCGACACGATTCCGGTATCGGTCATCGGGCGATTGGCGGTCAGCCGCGACCACGCGGGCAAGGGGCTAGGCGCCGACATCCTCTCGGACGCGCTTCGCCGCATCGCGGTCGCATCACAGAGCATCGGCATTGGAGCGATTCTTGTGCATGCGAAGGATGAAGCGGCGAAGCACTTCTACATGAGATGCGCCGAGTTCATCGAGTATCCGGAAGATAGCCGCACTCTGTTTCTCCCCATCGAAACCGTAGTCGCGGCCTTCGGCTAGCTTCGCGGGTAGTGAGCCGGCCCGGCCATGACGAGAGCTGGCCTATTTGACCCGATGGGCTGCGCGCGTTACCACTCGCAGCGTTATGTTGCCAGTCAACATAAATGATAAATGCTGATTGTTTACATCGACGAGCGTATCTAGCCACCATGTCCCACAACACCTTCGGCCATCTGTTCCGGGTCACGACCTTCGGCGAAAGCCACGGGGTCGCGATCGGCTGTGTGGTCGACGGTTGTCCGCCGCTGATCCCGCTGACATCCGAGGACATCCAGCACGATCTCGACCGCCGCCGTCCGGGCCAGTCGCGCTTCACCACCCAGCGCCAGGAGCCGGATGCGGTCAAGATCCTGTCCGGCGTGATGGCCCATCCGGAAACCGGCGTGCAGGTGACGACGGGAACGCCGATCGCGCTTCTGATCGAGAACACCGACCAGCGCTCCAAGGACTATTCCGAGATCAAGGACAAGTTTCGCCCGGGGCATGCCGACTTCACCTATGAGGCCAAATACGGCCTGCGCGATTATCGCGGCGGCGGCCGCTCGTCGGCGCGCGAGACCGCGACGCGGGTCGCGGCCGGCGCCATCGCGCGCAAAATCCTTCCCGAGGTGAAGGTGCGCGGTGCGCTGGTACAGATGGGCCCGCACAAGATCGATCGCGACAAGTGGGATTGGGACGAGATCGCGCGCAATCCATTCTTTTGTCCCGACAAGGACAAGGCCGCCTTCTTCGAGCAGTATCTGGACGGCATCCGCAAGAGCGGTTCCTCGATCGGCGCGGTCATCGAAGTGATCGCCGAAGGCGTGCCAGCAGGATGGGGCGCGCCGATCTACGCCAAGCTGGACGCCGACCTGGCGGCGGCCATGATGAGCATCAATGCGGTGAAAGGTGTCGAGATCGGCGCGGGCTTTGCTGCTGCCGAATTGTCGGGCGAGGAAAACGCCGACGAGATGCGCACCGGCAATAACGGCACGCGCTTCCTGTCCAATCATGCCGGAGGCGTGCTCGGCGGCATTTCGACCGGCCAGCCGGTGGTGGTGCGCTTTGCGGTGAAGCCGACCTCGTCGATCCTCTCGCCGCGCAAGACGGTGGATCGCGCCGGCGCCGACACCGACATCATGACAAAGGGCCGTCACGACCCCTGCGTCGGTATCCGCGCGGTGCCGGTCGGCGAGGCCGTGATGGCCTGCGTGCTGGCCGATCATTTCCTGCGCCACCGCGGGCAGGTCGGCGGGTAAGGACCAGGCTTTCTCTCACTGCATGGCGTCTGCGATCTTTTCCGCGGCCATCAGGACCGGGAAATTGGTGTTGGCGCATGGCACCACCGGGAAGATCGAGGCGTCGACCACGCGCAATCCCTGCACGCCCTTGACGCGGCCTTGCGTGTCGACGACCGCCATCGGATCGTCCGCCCGGCCCATCCGGCATGAGCAGGAGGCGTGCCACACGCCGATCGCCGCCTTGCGCACGAAGGCTTCGAGCGCCTCGTCGTCGCGCATGACCTGCTCGAACGTAAAACCTTCGACGATGAAGTTATCGATCATGGCGTGACGCAACGCCGCCGGCCCGTCCATCAGCGTTGCGGCAATGGCGGTGAGGATCTTGTTCTTGGTGTTGACCACACCGATCTTGCGCACGCGGTCGGAATACGAGGCCGGGAATGGCTTGTCGGTGACGGCCTTGAGCGGCGCGCTCATCTGCAGCGCCGCCATCTTGCGAAAGCCGCTCATCAGGCGATCCAGATCGCGCCTGTCGGACAGCAGGTTGAACTGGACAATTGGTTCTGCGCGCGGGTCGGTTGAGGCGAGTTTCACCTGCCCGGTTTCCGAATAGGTCTTGTTGACGAAAGTGAGCAGCGAGGCGATCTGCTCGCCGACCGAATGCCACGCCGACTTGGTGAGGACGGCGACGAACATGTCGCCGGCCGGCGTTCCCGGAAGGCCCGAGGAGTAGCGCAGCCCCATCTGGATGTGGCGTCTGGTGTGCGCGTTCATGCGCGCACCACGGCGGACAAACGACGACAGCGCGATCGAGGGATGATCCATCAGACCCTGGCCGACGCCCGCAAGGCCCATCAGGACCGGAATGCCCATTTCCTTCAGGTGCCCGACCGGTCCGATACCAGCACGCAACAGATGCGCCGGCGAATGGATCGCGCCACATGAAAGGATGACCTCGCGACCGCGAAACGCCTGTTCGCGGCCATCGACCAGCGCCTTCACGCCGATGCATTGCGTGCCCTCGAACAGCAGCTCCTTGACTTGCGCGTTGGTCGATATCGTCAGGTTTGCGCGCTTGCGTGTTTCGCGATCAAGATAGCCCATCGCAGCCGAGACACGCTGCTCGCCCTGATTGGAGTGGGTCACCGGAAAGTAGCCGTCGACGAACTCGCCGTTCTGGTCGGGCAGGAACGCATAGCCGGCGAGCTTGCAGGCCTCGCCCACCGCCTGCGAATGTCCTGTCCAATGCTGGTGCGAAATTCGGCGGACGGGGATACGGCCGTCTTTGCCGTGCAACGGCCCGTCGAAATCGAGATCGCGCTCGACCTTCTTGAAGTATGGCAGCACGTCCTTCCAGTTCCAGCCCGCGGCGCCGCGGGCCTCCCACTCCGCGTAGTCGGTCGGCGCGCCGCGGTTGGCCATCTGGCCGTTGATGGAGGACCCGCCGCCCAGTACGCGCGCCTGCTCATACTTGCGGAGCGGCGGGCGGCTTTCATCGGGGTTGTTGTGGCTGACGATTTGGGTCGTGACCTTGAGTTCGGTCCAGTGGAAGCGCGGATCGAAATATGCCAGCCCCGAATAGCTGTCGCGGATCTCGGGCGGTTCGTTGCCGGGCGGCGTGTCCTGGCCTGCTTCGCAGAGCAGGACCTTGTTGGCGCTCCTGGCGGAGAGCCGGTGGGCCAAGACCGAGCCCGCCGATCCGCCGCCGACGATGATGATGTCGTACACTTTGACGTTTCCTGTTATTTTTGCATCGTAAAGCTAGCGCAGCTCCGTCGTCGGGTCACGCCGGGAGCGCGCTTGACCTTTCACGGAGTTGCGCGGCAAATACCGGCGTGATGGATGTCTCAGAACTGCAGAAGCTGACCGACTGGCTGATCGACGGCGGCAGATCCAGGGCCAGCCCGAAGAGTTTCATGGCGGAGACCTGCGAGCGGATGGTGGCGGCGGGCCTGCCGCTGTGGCGCGTCGGCGTCTTCGTTCGTACCCTGCATCCCGAAATCTATGGGCGCAGCTTTATCTGGAAGCCAGGCGCCGAGGTCGAGATCGGTTCGGTCGATTACAATATCCTGCAGTCACCGGATTTTCACACCAGCCCGCTGATCATCGTGTTCCAACATGGGCTGGAAGTTCGAGCCCGGCCCGATGATCCCCAGAGCAGGCGTTTTCCAATCATCGACGATCTTCGCGCCGAAGGCGTCACGGATTATGTCGCCCTGCCGCTGCCCTTCATTGGCGGCACGGTGAACGCATCGAGCTGGACCACCAAGCAGCCGGGCGGGTTCACGGATGAACAGTTGGTGGCGCTGCGGAGTCTTGCGAAGCCGCTAGCGCGGGTGGTCGAGATTCTCAGTTTGAACCGCATGGCCGCGAGTCTTCTGGATACCTATGTCGGCAACAGTGCCGGCGAGCGGATCATGGGCGGCCAGATTCGCCGCGGCCACACCGAGATGATGAATGCCGCAATCTGGCTGTCCGATCTGCGTGGCTTCACGGCGTTGTCGGACCGGCTGCCGGCCGAGACCGTCGTCGATATTCTGAACCAGTATTTCGATTGCCAGGTCGCGGCGATCAAGAAGCACGGCGGCGACGTGTTGAAATATATGGGTGACGGGCTGCTCGCGGTTTTCCCCATCGATGAATATGTCGGCGACGAGCAGAAGGTCTGCTCGCACGTGTTGGAGGCTGCTCACGAATCCCGCGCCAGCGTGGCCGAGCTGAACTATCCGATTGGCGACGCGGTCGAACGTTTTCGTTTCGGCCTCGCCCTGCATGTCGGGCGAATTCTCTACGGCAATATCGGCGGTGGCAACCGGCTCGACTTCACTTGCATCGGTCCCGCGGTCAACCTCGCGGCGCGGCTCGAAAAGATTGCCAGCCAGCTCGGCCGCACCGTCGTCGCCTCCGAAGGCTTTGCCGGAATTTGCCGCGGCGGCTGGAGCGAGCTTGGCGAGTTTCCTGTCGCCGGCTTCGCCAAGGCCGAGCGGGTCTATGGTCTGGCTGACGAAACGTCGGCGAGTTGAGGGCGACTACTCCTCGGGCTCGGTCGTGAACAGGAGCGGATAGCCCTTGGCGCGGCCGGCGTCGGTGGCGCGGGTGGCCTTGGTCTCGGCGACGTCCTTGGTGAACACGGCGACGACGCAGACGCCGCGGCGGTGCGCTGTTATCATCACCTTGTGGGCCTGGTCCTCGGTCATGCGGAATTCGGCCTTCAGCACCGTGACGACGAATTCACGCGGTGTGAAGTCGTCATTGATCAGGATGACCTTGTGCAAGCGCGGCCGTTCGACCTTGGTTTTGACCTTGGTTTTTGGCGTGACGACGGTATCTGCCATTTGTAGTCCCGAAGCGAAGGAAATCCGACGAGCCCGCGGCGTTCAGTTGGCGCGGCGGTCTGCCAGGCGCTGCGCCATGGTCCGATCGCCGCGGCTGACGGCCGTCTCGATCAGTTTACAGGCTCCAGGCCGGTCCTGAAACCGGGGGCGCCGAGAGTTTCAGCTCGATCAAGCCGGCCATCGCGCCGGATTCGGACAGGGCGCTCGCGGTGTGGAACCGGCCGAGCATGCCTGCTGCGGACGAAGTCGATCCTAACCCGAATGTGAAGGACAAATGATTTCAGCGCTTTGCGTCGGCCATTTTGCATGTCACCATCACTGACGTTCGACGGGAGGGCCGCAATGCGCTGGTATGTCTCGATCGGGGTCGTGCTTGTAGCCGGCATGCTCGCTGGCGGCGACGTGGCAGGTATTGCCGCGCCGAACCCAACAAACCAGGCGAACGCCGCTGCTGGCCAACTGGCCGACAAGGACGCCAATCCGACCGTCGACCTCGAACTCGTCCTTGCCGTCGACGTCTCCTATTCGATGGACATGGATGAACTGGCGCTGCAGCGGGAAGGCTACGCGCAGGCGATCGTCTCCAAGGAGTTTTTGCAGGCGCTCAAGAGCGGGCCGAACGGCAGGATCGCGATCACCTATTTTGAGTGGGCGGCATCAACCGACCAGAAGATCATCATCCCCTGGCGCGTGATCGATGGACCCGAGACGGCCGATGCCGTCGCCAACGAGATCGTCAAGACCCCGATCCGCCGGGCATCGCGCACCTCGATTTCGGGTGCGATCAACTTCGCCATGCCGCTGTTCGACGAGAGCCCGCACCGCGGTTTGCGACGAGTGATCGATATCTCGGGCGATGGCCCGAACAACAACGGCGCGCCGGTCCTCATCGCGCGCGATGCCGCGTTGGAAAAGGGCATCGTCATCAACGGCCTGCCGATCATGGTGAAGGAGCCGTCTTATTCCACCATGGATATCGACAATCTCGATTTCTATTACGAGGACTGCGTCATCGGCGGCCCCGGCTCGTTCGTGGTGACCATCAAGGACCGCGACAAGTTCAAGGAAGCGATCCGCACCAAGCTGCTGCTCGAGATCGCCGGCCGCACGCCCGAACGCCCGGTGGTGCCTGCGGCGGGCAGGGAGCCGCGCGTCAATTGCATGATCGGCGAGAAGATCTGGCAGGACAGGTGGGGGAGGTGAATCCGGAATTCGGACTTCACCTCCAAGGGGAAGGTAAGCAAGAAGCGCCTTATCGCCTGAACCGCGCCACCAATTCCACATGCGGCGTATGGCGGAACTGGTCGATGGGTGTGACGCCTTCGATCGTAAAACCGCCGTCGATTAAGATCTTCGCATCGCGCGCGAACGTCGTGACGTTGCATGATACTGCAACCACCGTCGGCACCTTGCTCGCCGCAATCTGGGTGACCTGCGCTTGCGCGCCCTGCCGCGGAGGATCGAACACGACGGTGTCGTAGTCGCGCAGTTCCTGCGGCATCAGCGGGCGTCGGAACAGGTCGCGTGGCTCGGCCTTGACCGGCTTCAGCCCCGAGGTGGACGTCGCGGCTTTCTGCAAGGCTGCTACCGCGCCGGTGTCGCTGTCGAAACCGGTAACACGCGACTTCGCCGCAAGCCGCAGCGCGAAGGGGCCGACGCCGCAGAACAGGTCGGCGATATGTTTGGCGCGCTTGCAATGTTCGGAGACGAGCGCAGCTAGCGCCTCCTCGCCCGCCACCGTGGCCTGCAGGAACGAGCCGGGCGGCAGCGTGACCTGCGCCGCGCCAATCGAAATTACGGGCGGCGTTCGCATCAGCACCAGTTCGCCGTGACGCGTCAGCCGCGCCAGCCGATGTTGTTCGGCGATGCGCGACAGCCGCGCGATCATGGCTGAAGATACCGGCCCGGAGCCGCGCACATCGACGTCGAGGCCGCTATTGGTCGCGGTGATCTGGATGTCGAGCGGTTTGCCCATCGCGATCAACGGCTCGGCGATGGCCCAGGCGGCCTCGATCGCGCCGCTCAATTGGGGATCGAGGATCGGGCAGCGGTCGATCGGAATGATGTCGTGCGAACCGGCCGCGGCATAGCCGACCTTGAGCACGCCATGCGTTCCGATTCGGCCGTGCAGGATGATGCGCCGGCGGCCCGCGCCATGGGCATCGACGAGGGCTGCGACGTCGCAATCGATTCCTGCCTGCGACAGCGTCGTCACCACGAACTCGCGCTTCCAGGCGCGATAGGGTTCGGCGTCCCAGTGCTGGATCGCACAGCCGCCGCAGACGCCGAAATGCGGACAGAACGGTGCGACGCGCTCGACGCTCGCTGTCTCGACCTTGAGCAATCGCCGGCGGTCGGGGTGGTGGCCGGGAACCGGACCGGCCTCTATTGTTTCGCCGCCAAGCGTGTACGGCACATAGATGTTGCCGCCGCCTGATATGGCGACGCCGTCGCCGTGATGGCCGACATGGTCGATGACGAGGCGTTCGCTCTCAGCCACGGCGCGCGCCCATGAAGAACTCGATATTGCCGTCGCCGCCTTTGATCGACGACGGAAACACCTGGATATCGGTGCAGCCGAGCGAGGCGGCGAACGCCGAGATATCGTCGCAGATCGCCTGATGCACCATCGCGTTGCGGATGATGCCGTGCTTGGAGTGCTTTCGTTCCGCCTCGAACTGCGGCTTGATCAGCGCGAGCAGATGCATCGGGGCTGCGGCCAGCGACAGCGCCACCGGCAGCACCGCCTTCAAGGAAATAAAGCTGACGTCGATAACGACGACATCCGGCCGGGCGGGCAGGCGCTTGCCCTCAAACTGGCGAATGTCGGTTTCTTCCATCGATACGACTTTGGGATGGCTCTGCAGCGAGGGATGCAACTGGCCGCGCCCGACATCGATGGCGAAGACGAGGCTGGCGCCGTTAGCCAGCAGTACCTCGGTGAAGCCGCCGGTGGAGGCACCGACGTCGAGGCAGACATGATCCTCGATCTCGATCGGATACTGCTCCAGCGCGCCGGCGAGCTTGACGCCGCCGCGCGAGACGTAAGGGTACGCTGGCTGGGCGGACAGTTCGGCATTGACGGCGATCATCTCCGACGCCTTCAACACGGGCCTGCCGTCGGCCGTCACGCCACCGGCGTCGATCGCAGCGCGTGCGCGGGCGCGGCTTTCGAACAGGCCGCGCTCGACCAGCAGCACGTCCACGCGCGTGCGGGGAGAGGTTTTGCTGTCGTTCTTGTCAGCCAAGTTCAGTCCGATTTGCCGTGGCGCGATCCGCCGCCAAAGCGACGCAGGCCTCGAACGAGGTGAGATCGTGCCAGATATCTTGCGGCCGCTGTCGCGGTGTCACCAGTCTAGCACCATGCAGATCGAGCGTGTGGATCATCATGAGATTGTCGGGCAGGCCGAAATCTTCCACCGCCAGCCCTTCGCCGTCGATCAGGTGGCCGGTGGCGGATCTGGTCACATCGTAGTTCCGCTTTACCCGCTCAACATAAACCGCGGGGTCGTTGCTATAGGCCAGGCAGAGCTTGCCGCGACCGGCCATGTAGCCGAGTTCATAGACCGTGCCGGCGTCGGCACTGGGGCCGCGAAACGGCGTAAGATTGGCAATGATCGCGTCCGCCGCATCCATCATTGCTTCATTGCCCTTGAAGATCGAAAGCGACGCGTCGGCGGCGGCAAGGTTAACCGCGTTATCGAGCGGGTAGAGACCGGTCAGCCCATGTCGGGCGCAGATCGCGGCCTTGCTGCGCCCGATCTCGATTGAATCCGGCAGGAACACGTCGGGACCCGCCAGATAGATCTTCATGGGATTTCCGGCGCTAAAATCAGTCGAACAGCCGACCGCGGCGGGACTGCGTTCCCTCTCCCGCAAGCGGGAGAGGCGGAACGAGGCCGCGGTAAGACCGATTACACCAACGGCGCTTGCCTCAGGCGAGCTTGACGGTCTCGGTCTTGTAATCCTTGCCGAGCGCGTCGAACACCTTGGCGACGATGCCCTTGGCGTCAAGGCCGGCATAGGCATACATCGCGTTCGGCGAGTCGTGGTCGATGAACTCGTCGGGCAGGATCATCGCACGCATGCGCAAGCCGCCGTCGAGCATGCCGTGTTCCGCCAGCGTCTGCATGACGTGCGAGCCGAAGCCGCCGATCGAGCCTTCCTCGATGGTGAGCAGCACCTCGTGGTCGCGCGCCAGCTTCAGCACCAGATCGACGTCGAGCGGCTTCATGAAGCGGGCGTCGGCGATGGTGGTGGACAGGCCGTGGGCGGCGAGTTCGTCAGCAGCCTTTTCGCATTCGGCCATTCGCGTGCCGAACGAGAGCAGGGCGACCTTGCTGCCCTGGCGGACGATGCGGCCCTTGCCGATCTCGAGGGGGATGCCGACCTCGGGCATTTCGACGCCGCGGCCTTCGCCGCGCGGATAACGCACCGCGCTCGGGCGGTCGTTGATCGCGACTTGCGTGGCGACCATGTGCACCAGTTCGGCTTCGTCGGACGCCGCCATGATGACGAAGTTCGGCAGGCAGCCGAGATAGGCGTTGTCGAACGAACCGGCATGGGTGGCGCCGTCGGCGCCGACCAAGCCGGCGCGGTCGATCGCGAAGCGGACCGGGAGGCTCTGGATCGCGACGTCATGGACCACCTGGTCATAGCCGCGCTGCAGGAAGGTCGAGTAGATCGCGCAGAACGGCTTGTAGCCTTCGGTGGCAAGCCCCGCCGCAAACGTCACAGCATGCTGCTCGGCAATGCCGACGTCGAATGTGCGCTCCGGAAATGACTTGTTGAAGATGTCGACGCCGGTACCCGACGGCATCGCGGCGGTGATGGCGACGATCTTGTCGTCCTTCTCGGCTTCCTTGACCAAACTCTGGCCGAACACGTTCTGGTAGGCCGGCGCATTCGGCTTGGCCTTGGCCTGCGCGCCGGTGGCGACGTCGAACTTGACCACGGCGTGATACTTGTCGGCGGAGGCTTCCGCGGGGGCGTAGCCCTTGCCCTTTTGCGTCACGACGTGAACCAGGATCGGGCCGGTTTCCATGTCGCGGACGTTCTTCAAAACAGGCAGCAGATGGTCGAGGTTATGGCCGTCGATCGGGCCGACATAGTAGAAGCCGAGTTCCTCGAACAGCGTGCCGCCGTCCATCATGAAGCCGCGGGAATATTCCTCGACGCGGTTGGCGCGGTTGGCGAGGATTTTCGGCAGGCGCTTGTTGATCTGTTTGGCTGCGTCGCGCAGCGTGCGGTACGTCTTGCCGGAGTAGAGGCGGGAGAGATAGGCGCTCATCGCGCCGACCGGCGGCGCAATCGACATGTCGTTGTCGTTGAGGATGACGATCAGCCGCGAATTCATCGCGCCTGCGTTGTTCATGGCTTCATAGGCCATGCCGGCCGACATCGCACCGTCGCCGATCACGGCAATCACGTTGTTCTTGCCGCCGGAGAGGTCGCGCGCCACGGCCATGCCGAGGCCGGCGGAGATCGAGGTCGAGGAGTGCGCGGCGCCGAACGGGTCGTAGTCGCTCTCGGTGCGCTTGGTGAAGCCGGAGAGGCCGCCGCCGGTGCGCAGCGTGCGGATGCGGTCGCGGCGGCCGGTCAGGATCTTGTGCGGGTAGGCCTGGTGCCCGACGTCCCAGATCAGGCGGTCGCGCGGCGTGTCGAAGATGTAGTGGATCGCGGTGGTCAGTTCGACGACGCCGAGGCCGGCGCCGAAGTGGCCACCGGTCACCGAGACGGCGTCGATGGTTTCCTGGCGGAGCTCGTCCGCGACCTGCCGCACCTGCTCGATCTTGAGCTTGCGAAGATCCTCGGGCGTGCGGATGGTATCGAGAAGCGGCGTTTTACTATATGTGGTCACTGCGATATTCCAATTTTGCATGTCGGGATAAAGGCCCGACGCGAGACGGGAAGCGCGTTAACCGCGCCGCGAAAATCCAGACCCACCTGCCAGTCCGGCAGGCCGGTACCTGATTTGAAAGCCTAGATGCACTCCGGTTTAAACCATGTGATATGCATCACTTAGTCGCTTCTAACCCTTCCCGGTTCAGTTTCTTTAGCTATTTGAGGTGCTTGCAGCCGTGGAAAATCGCCCGGCAGGCTGCTTTCCCCAGCGCATGGAACGGCAAGCTTTACACCAAAGCCGCCGCCAAAGCCAACCCGGAGCGCGGATTCGGTTCGGGGGCGCAGGGCCGAAAAATCTCGATTTTCAACCACTGCGGCGGGCGGTTGGTTCCAACTTGCTCAAATCCGTGGCACTTGCGGCCGCCGTGGTGGCCGCTTCGATCCTCTTCCAGGCCCGATCGCGCGCTCCGGAATCGCCGGTGGCGACATCAAGCGCGGCGTCGGGGACGGCCATGCGCGCGCTGAGCGGGACCGGCCCGCAGACGATCATGAAGAAGTCGTAGGCGTTGGGCCGTTCGTTGGCCATCACGAACTGGAAATGCACGCGGAAGAACTGCCAGCGGAATTTCTCGTAGTGCTCGGGCCGGATGATGTCACGGAAGCGAACCGGCACGATCTTCGGGTTGCGCCGCGCCGCCCCAACGTCGATGCCGTGGCTCGTGATCGGATCGAACTGGTAGAAATTCATCACGTCCTTGCGGGCCTGACAGTCGATCCAGTCGACCGACGGCTCGACCGCCAGCATCCGCAGATGCTCGCGAAATTCTTTCGATACGGCGTGATAGCCGACGATCGGGAAATTGCCGCCGATGGTCAGCAGCACGATCCGCGGCCCGTGACGGCCGAGCGCGGGATCGAGCTTGAGCGCACGCGCCAGCATTTCCGTGCTCAAGAACGATCCGGAACTATGGCCGACGATGACGATCTCGTCGGCGTCGGTGCTCTTGGCGATATTGACCAGATGCTGCGCAAAGCGGTCGATGCGCTGGTCCCATTCCGGACGCTCGCGGTGCGAGAACTCCCAGGTCCAGATCGTGTCGCACAGGAGATAAAGCACGTAGGTGGCATTCTCGGTGTATTTCAGCACCGTGCCGAGCAGGGCAACGAAGAGGGCGGCCGCGATGGCGATGCTGAATGCGTCGGGAATGCCGATGGCGTTCAGGCCCTTCTCGAACACGAAGGCGATGGCGCCGACACACACGGCCTCCAGCAACAGCATCAGGTGCGGATAGGTGATGAAAGTTGCAAAACGCCAGTTCGCCTTGCCGAAGCGGGCGATGGTGCCGGAGAAGAGGAGACGCCAGTAGATCCAGACCGCGTTGAACACCGTGCGCCAGATCGGCGACGCCAGGTCTTGCTGGATGAAGTCCTCGAACCGAAGGAAGTCGTAGGACGTGCGTGTCTGCCAGTCGGAGGCTGTGGTATCGATGGTCCAGGACGCGATCTCGTCGTCGGACGCCACCTTTGGCCGGCCGATGGTGGCCTGGAGCTGGTAAAGCCGGCCGAACTTGCGCAGCTCGGTCCGGAACATGCGGTAATATTGCGCCAGCCCGCGCGGATCGTAGCCCTGAATATAGATGATATGGCGGTGCTCGACGCGCACGTACTGTCCCCAAATGTCGGCGGACTATATCAGGCTGTGCGGGGGGCAAAGAACTAATTCGGCTGGTCCGCCTCCCACGGCCGGGGCCGCGGAATTTGCTCAATATTCCCGATTGTTGCGCGAACCCCGAAAGACCAGACGGCAGGCTTACTGCACGTCGAGCGGCTCGGTCCCCGTGACCTGGCCGTTCGCATCGGTCGTGATCTTGTCGACGCGGGCCTCTGCCTGCCGCAGCAATTCTTCGCAGCGGCGCTTGAGCGCCTCGCCACGTTCGTAGATCGCGACCGATTCCTCCAGCGGCACCTTACCGTCCTCGAGCCGTTTCACGATCGATTCAAGCTCCTCGATCGCCCGCTCGAAGGAGAGTTTTTTGACGTCCATCTGGTTATTTTCGGCCATATCGAGTTCCCGAATGCGCCCGTTCAGGCGGAATCAAACTATAGCGTTTCAAGCGACGTAGGTACCGGCTCCGCACGTAGAAAACGCGGCAAAACAAAGGGCTTCACAAATCTATTGTGGCAGGGATTTACGCGCCCATCAGCGCCGTGACATGCGCCGCCACCGACTCTTTCAGCCCCTGCAGGTCGTAGCCGCCCTCCAGCACCGAGACAACCCGCCCGCCGGCGCTATGGTCCGCCACATCCATCAGCTTGCGGGTGACCCAGCCGAAATCGTCCGCCTTCAGGTTGAGCGAGGCCAGCGGATCGCGGTAGTGCGCGTCGAAGCCTGCGGAGATGATGATCAGTTCCGGCGAGAACTTCTGCAATTGCGGCAGGATCAGGTTTTCGAACGCGGCGCGGAATTTTGCGCTGCCGTCTTCGGAAGCCAGCGGCGCATTGACGATGGTATCATGTTCGCCGCGCTCGCCGCTGGCGCCGGTGCCCGGAAACAGCGGCATCTGGTGCGTCGAGCAATACATCACGGTCGGATCGTGCCAGAAGATGTCCTGCGTGCCGTTGCCGTGATGGACGTCGAAATCGACGATCGCGGCGTGACCAATGCCGTATTTGCGCTGGGCGTGACGTGCAGCGATGGCGACATTGTCGAAGAAGCAGAAGCCCATCGGCTTCGAGACCTCGGCATGATGGCCGGGCGGGCGCACCGCGACGAAAGCATTCTGATGGGTTCCGGACATCACCGCGTCCGTCGCAGCCACCGCGCCGCCGACGCCGCGCATCACCGCTTCCCAGGTGCCCGGCGACATCGAGGTATCGCCGTCGATATAGATCATCCCGCTCTGAGGGGCGATGTGGCGGAGTTCGCCGACATAATGTTCGCCGTGGCACAGCATGACCGAATCAAGACTGCCTTCGGGCGCTTCGCCGCGCGTGAGCGGCTTGAAGCGCTCTTCCCCCAGCACCTCGGCGACCGCGCGCAGCCGGTCCGGGCGCTCGGGGTGCCCCGGAGGCGTGACATGGTCGAGACAGGCGGTATGGGTCAGAAGCAGTGTCATGCAAAATCCTGGCGTTAGGGCGCGCCGGTAAGGAGCGGCTAATCTAGGCTCTTGAGGGCCGCTCGGAAAGGCCTCCGGCCTTTCCGCTCAGTTGATCCTGGTGATGCGATCGGCAGCGGTCGGGCTGACCGGGCTGTTTGCCGCAAAATAGGCGTACAGCGCGTCGACGTCGTAGATGCCGACCTGCGGTGCGGTTCCTTGCGTGAGCACGGTGAATCCGTCGCCGCCGACGAAAAGGAAATTGTTGACGGTGACGCGATAACTCGCGGCCGGATCGATCGGTCGCCCGTTCAGCATCATCCGCTCGGGCAGCACGCGTTCACCGTCAGGCTTGGTCGCGTCCCACGCATAGGCGAATCCCTTCGACACCTGCAGGATCCGCGGGCGCTTCGGATCGAGCCATTGCTGCTCCAGCATGTCCTTGATCTGCTTGCCCGTGAGCGTCAGCGTCACAAGCTGATTGCGGAACGGCTGGCTGGCGAACACGTCGCCATAGGTCACCGCGCCATCTTCCTTCCGCGTTACGTCGGCGCGCACGCCGCCGGGATTGGTGAACGCGATGACCGCGCCGCCTTTCGTCTCGCTGCTGGTCGCGGCGAGTTGCGCATCTGCGATGATGTCGCCGAGCGGGCTCTCGCCGGCGGCATTCGGCACGCGCGACAGTGTTGCCGTCACCGAGCCCGCCGGACGGTTGGCGATCGGCGCGGCCAGCCGGTCATAGGATTCGATCAGCGCGGTCTGTTGGGCGTCCTTCGCCAGCGTTGCGGTGCGGACGATCGTGTTGTCGGCCTTGGCGCTGATGACGTCGCGCGTGACGGGATCGAGCTTGAGATCGATCGCGGTGACGAGCGTGCCGTATTTGTCGCCGGAGGTAACGAGCCGTCCGTCGATATCGCAGACATAGGCGCGATGAGTATGGCCGGAGACCACGACATCCACCGCCTTGTCGAATTTTTTCACGATATCGACGATCGGCCCCGAAACGCCAGGGCATTCGTTGTAATCGCCGGTCGGCAATCCGCCTTCGTGGATCAGGACGACGATCGCCTCGGCGCCGCGCGCCTTCAGTTCAGGGATCAGCGCGTTCACCGTATCCGCCTCGTCGCGGAATTCCAGGTCGGCAACGCCGACAGGTGCAACGAGACCCGGCGTGCCTTTCAGCGTCAGGCCAATGAAGGCGACCGGAATGCCGTCGAACGCGCGGATTTCGTATGGAGGAAACACCGTCTTGCCGCTGCTCTTCTCGATCGTGCTGGCGGCGAGATAACCGGAATTTCGCGCCCGTAAACGGGTGCGGCCCCTGGCATTTGTCGACCGGATGGCAGCCGCCATTCTGCATGCGCAAGAGTTCGTCCTTGCCCTCGTCGAACTCATGATTGCCGACGGAGGAAAGCGCCAGCCCCATCATCGACAGCGCTTCGATCGTCGGCTCGTCATGGAACATCGCCGACAGCAATGGGCTGGCGCCGATCAAGTCGCCGGCCGCCACGAAGATCGAGTTCTTGTGCCCGTCGCGAAGCTGGCTCACCAGCGTCGCCATGTGCTCGGCGCCGCCGGCCTCGACGGTGATCTTCTTCGCCCTGTCTTCGGGATCGGCGATCGTGATTCCGCCCGGCGGCGGACGGAGGTAGCCGTGAAAATCGTTGATCGCGAGGATGCGCAGGTCCACCGGCGCGGTGGTTTGCGCGAGGGATGGCGTCGCAGGCGCGAACAAGATCAACAATGCAAGGATGGGACGGAGAAGCGAATTCATGGCACTGATCAAGTAGCTTGTTGTTATGTACGTCATTACTGCAAGCGGGGCGCGCATTCGCGCGCCCCGTCAGCTCGCAATGACGGTGGCCACATCCTACATGATCCAGCAAGAGGCCAAACTGTCCCGCCCACCGAAGTGACTACAAGGATAACGCAATGCAGCTAGGCGGAATTCATCATCTGACCGCGATCTCGGCGAAGCCGCGGGAGAATTTGGCGTTTTACACCGGCCTGCTCGGCATGCGGCTGGTGAAGAAGACCGTCAACCAGGACGACGTCAGCGCCTATCACCTGTTCTATGCGGACGGTAAAGCCAATCCCGGCACCGATCTCACCTTCTTCGATTTTCCCGCCGCGCCCGAGCGGCGCGGAACCAACTCGATCTCGCGCACCGGGCTGCGCGTCGCCGGCGAGACCCTCGGCTACTGGCGGGATCGCCTCAAGAAAGCCGGCGGCGTCACCGGCGATATCGTCGAGGTCGACGGCCGGCTGACGCTGCCGTTCGAGGATACCGAAGGCCAGCGGCTGGTGCTGGTCGACGATGGTGGCGTGGGGGAAGCTTCGCCGTGGGAGCGCAGCCCGGTGCCGGCAGAGCATCAGATCCGCGGGCTCGGTCCGATCGTGCTGACCGTGCATGAGCTGTCGCAGACCGCGTCCGTGCTGACCGAGGTCATGAACATGCGCCGCGTGCGCGAGTATGCCGCCCACGGTGCCGAGATACATGTTTTCGAGATGGGCGAAGGCGGCCCCGCGGCGGAGCTGCATGTGCTCGAAGACAAGGCCTCGCCAATCGCCCGCCAAGGTGCCGGTGGCGTCCACCATGTTGCGTTCCGTACCCCCGACGAGGCGCAGTACCACGCCTGGACGCAGCGGCTGAACGAGCTCCGCGTCCCCAATAGCGGCGAGATCGACCGCTTCTATTTCCGTAGCCTCTATTTCCGCGAGCCCAACGGCATCCTGTTCGAGATCGCCACCGACGGCCCCGGTTTTGCGACCGACGAGCCGATGGAAACGCTCGGCGAGAAACTGGCGCTGCCGCCGTTCCTGGAGCCGCGAAGGGCTGCGATCGAGGCGGGGCTGAAGCCGATTGCGTAAATTCTGTAGGATGGGTAGAGCGACTTGTCCGCCGTAGCTCAACGAGCGAAGGCGGAAGCGAAACCCATCGCCATAATTCCGTGGCGCCTTTTGTGGTGTGCGCATGTGTATAGTAGTGTCGATCTATACACATAGCGACGGAGCGCTGGCCATGCGCACCAATATCGAGATCGACGACGCGCTGATGGCGGAAGCGCAAAAAGCCTCCGGACAGCAAACCAAGAAGCAGACGGTGGAGCAGGCGCTCCGTTTGATGATCAGGCTGCGAGGTCAGCAGGAGGTCGGCAAGGCCTTCGGCAAGTACCGCTGGCGCGGCAACCTCGCCCGGAGCCGCAAGGGACGAGCGGCCGGGTGATCGTCGTCGACAGCAGCGTCTGGATCGACTTCCTCAACGGCCGCAATGCGCCGCATGTCCGGCGGCTCCGTGCGCTGCTCGGCACAGAAGAGATCGTTGTGGGCGACCTGATGCTTTGCGAGGTGCTGCAAGGTCTCGACAGCGAGCGGGCGGCGCGAGAGGTCGAAGCCCTGCTGCGCCGCTTCGAGATCGTGCCGATGGCCGGCGACGTAATCGCCACCGCCGCGGCCCGCAACTTCCGTTCACTACGCCGACGCGGCATCACGGTACGCAAGACAATCGATCTGTTGATTGGCACCTGGTGCATCGAGAATCGCCGGTCACTGCTCCACAACGACAGCGATTTCCGGCCCATGGCGCGGTATCTGGGGCTCTCGAGGTGCCAGCGCAGGTGGCGCTAGCCGCGCCGCGAGAAGGCGAGATCATGCTTACGAACGTTGACGCAAACAAGTTCGTTATATCAGGCAAACAACCGCGCCAGCGTGAGGCAGCCTGCGGCGCCTCAGGCTTCGTTCTTCGGAACGTACTTTCCGAGCACGCACTTGTAGCGCTGCAATCGCCATTCGCGATACGGGCCCTTGGCGAGCCAGTCGGCGATTCCAATCTGCGCGTTGACCGCGCAGGCGCTCATGGTGATGCCGGACTGGTCACTGGTGGTGACGATTTTTTCGAGACAGAGTTGGCTGTTGCAGAGAACGGCGACGAGAGTAACGAGCATGGCGACCTTCGTTGCTGGATATCAGTTCGTTTGGCTTGCTTGGTTCAACCTATGCAGGGTTCATGCCAGCCACGGTTCACACCGTGGTCTTCGGGGCGCCCCGTAGGGAAATCGGCCCGTAAAAATACGCACTTCAGCCCCAACGCCTTTTCTGGCGCGGCACGGAAAATAGAACGCTCAGGGAATACAGATTGCGTTGACAGTAGAGTGGCGACGCGGACGATTCGCAAAGCGTAGAACTACGGTTGCCCTGCCGGAATGGCGATGACTGTCGTCAAGCGGCAACAGTTCTGTATTGCACCGGGCGGACTCGCGATGAATTCAGATGATCGGCAGATTTCCGCTTCGAAGCGCACTTCTGACTCAATCCGGACATTGCGCCGTGTTGGTTTCGCGCTCCGTGTGCAGAGCGTTCCCTTCCGGGAGCAGGATGAGACATTCATGCAACAACCATCTTCCTAAATTCCGGAAGACGCATCGTTAAGGAGCGAATGTCTGCTGGTGCGGGTATAATCGCATCAACAGTTCGCGCAGGAGTTTTCGATGTCGAAGTTTGCGATTGGCACGCAAGCCGAACACGTCGTTGACGGTCGTCAATCGGGTACGGTTGTTGCCGCGTTTGCGGCCGTCGACGGAAGCTCCGGGTATGCTGTCGAGACGGACGGTTGTGTAGGCCGGCCGTTCACCGGAGCGAGACTGGCTTTCATACTTGCGAGGCGGGGGGCTGCATGACAGGCCGCCCGACCACGCACGCGATCTCCGCGGCCGAGCTGACGGGGGAGGGTGATGCTGCGCGCATCAGGCATCAGCTTGAGAGCCTGGCTAATGCCTCAAATCGTACGCCCAGATTAGTGGCGACACCTGCGGAAGAGATGAGCGTCGAACCATCTGACGAGGCGCCCTTGCCGGCAGCGAAGCGCAGCCGCTCCTCTTCCGCGTCCGGTCGCGCCAAGGCTAGCAAGAGTACCAAGGCCAAGGCCGCCAAGGCCAAAATAGCCGAAGACAAGACAGCCGAAGACAAGGCAGCAGACGTCAAGGCAACCGAGCTCGGTGGTGAGCCGGAGGCGCCCAACGCGCAGCTCGAGCCGCTGACGGTTTCCGTCGCGCCCATCGTGGCGGAGGCCGTTCCCGCCACGTCTACAGCCACCAGCCGCACCATTGCCCTTGTTGCAGCCCTCGCGCTGGCAACGGTCGCGGCCTATTTTTCAGTCGCCGGCATGGCCGAAATATTTCCCGGTGATCCGGTTGCCGTGATGGTGCTTGCCGCCACGATGGAGGCCGGCAAGCTCGTGATCGCGGGATGGCTGGCGGCGCATTGGCGCCGGACCAACTGGAAAATGCGCTCGGTCATGGTCGCGCTCGTTGCCGGGCTTGCGCTGATCAACGCCGCCGGCGTGTTCGGCAAATTGGTCGAGGCGCATGTCAGCGTCGCGGCCACGGCGCGCTCCGGCGTCACCGAGCGCATCGAAGCGCTGGACGCACGCGTCTCGGCGCAATCGTCTGTCGTTGCCGATTTGACCAACCGCATCGCGCAGATCGACCGTGCCGTGGATGAATCGACACGGCGGGGCCGGGTGACGCGGGCCATCAACATCGCAACACACGAGCGCGCGACACGTGACGGGCTGGATACGCAGCGCCAGACGGCCACCGCAACGCTGGTTGGACTGCAGGCGCAACGCGCGGCGCTGGCCGGCGAACGTTCGCGCATCGAGGCATCCGCCGGACCGATCCAGTATCTCGCGATGATGGTCGGTGCTGCACCCGAAGCCGCGGTTCGCTGGCTGATATTATTGATGGTGCTCTGCTGCGATCCCGCAGCGATCGCCTTGACGGTCGCTGCGGCCAGTTCGCGACGCTAGCTAAGTTAGAGAGGTCGCCGAACCCGTCATCGGCGGTAAGCGCGTTCGTTGGACCGGTTACATGGTCCTGCCTTTCGACAATTTCGCGGTTTTCGCCGGTTTTGCGGTTTTCGCCTGTTTTGCTGCCTTGTGATCGTGCCGCTTGTGATCGTGCCGTGCGGTCACACGGACGCGCTTCTTTGCGCTCGCTTGCACGTCCTGCGTCTTCGTTCCGCCGCGGCGAGAGGCATATTCCTTGCCGTCGATCGGCCCGACGTGCGGCGGATCCCTGTCGAGGTAGGGCCGTCCGATTCCAAATTCCTTGCCGTGCTCATCGATCCATTTCCAGAACTTTTCCGTGGAGACCCATCGCTGCGCCCGGCTTGCGCCGTTGACGCTCACCAGGTCAGCCGCGACTCCGCGGCCGTAGCCGCCACGCAAACTCCCGCCATGGTAGGACCGATCGCTTGCCGCCTTCAGGCCGCTGGCGATTGATTGACGGTAGTCATCGCGAAACGCGCTGGTGATGCCGGGCGACAGCCCGGCCTGCTCCGCCGCGTGGAGCATATGAAAGAGCTTTAGCTTGAAGCTCTTGTCCATGCCGCCGATCACGTAGTCCATCATGCTCATGCCGGCTCTTTCCGCGGCCTTCGGGTCCTTCCACGTAAAATCCTCGTCGACACGCCTGGTAAAGGTTTTGGTGACGGTCACCGTCTTGCCCTTCCTCTTGACCGTCACTTTCCTCCGCTCATGCACCTTGATGGCGTCGATCTTGGGCGCGCGCTCGTAGAGAGCCCACAAATAGCGATCGATGCAGGGCTCCGCGACCAGACATTCCTCGTTGATCTCGATGGTGCGCACTGCCTGCACGGCTTTGTCGGGTACAGAATCGGGCGTCATCGTCGTTGCAATCTCGGCGGAAGAAACTTCCGGCGGCAGTATCTCCGCCGGATCGGTCAGCGTGGCCACGACAACTGGTTTCGGCTCATCCGGGCCCGCGGTCGTGTCAGGAGCTTTCGACGTATCAGGAGCTTTCGTTGTGTCAGGGGCTTTCGTTGTGTCAGGCGCTTTCTCGATCACGGATGCGGTAGGGATCGGCACATCGATGGCATCGATGGCGGCGCTTGCCAGGGCGATCACAGGCGGCGTATGCGTGGGCGCGGCGGTTGCGGTGAGAGATGGCTCTTGACGTTCCACGACTGAAGGCGCGTCGGCGTTCTCGATGGAAGCAGCGGCATTCCTGGTGGAAGCGCTGATGACAGAAGCGCTGACGCGTTCGGTGGAAGCCGAATCGAAGCCAGCGGAACAAATGAGAACCCAGCTCGTTAGAGCCAGGCCCGCGAGAATGTTGATGCGGCGCTGCGCCGTCGTCGCTAATCGCCAAGGGTCCATGATCCGGCCTCCCAAGGCTCCGCATGAGCCTGATTACACAAGCACGCGACAGGGTTCATTCTTCGGATTGCGAAATCAATGCGCAACGGCCGGAGACTACGGGACTGTCTGTTTTTTCAAGGGTGTTGCCTCAAAACCACGAGCGGCACAATGGAACTTGTTGTGTATTTTTGGGACTTGCGTGCGGTACCGGCAAGGGCTTACCCCAGCAATGCCGCATCCGCGCCGTTCACCGCATCGGCACTGTCGGTCACCGTCTTCTCCAGCGAGCCCGCCTGCACGGTAATATTCTCCGCAAAGAACCGCGCGACCGTCACGTAGCGCTGCGGATCGCCGGCATCGCCATGGCTCTTCGCGGCCAGCGCTTCGCCGGCTAGCACGCAGCCGCCAAGCGTCGAGCCGAACAGGCGCAGATAAGGCGTGGCGCCGGCGAGCGCGTCGTTCGGCGCAGACGCCACGCGCTCCAGGAGCCACTTGCTGGCGCGCTCGAGCGAGCCGAGCGCCTCGCGCAGTTTCGCGCCGGTCGTGCCGAAGGCGGGATCGTTCGAGGTTTCGACCTGCTTGACGATGCCGCCGAGTTCGTCGAGCAGCGCCCACACCGATGCGCCGCCATTCGCGGCGAGTTTGCGCGTCACGAGGTCGATCGACTGGATGCCGTTGGTGCCCTCGTAGATCGAGGTGATGCGCGCGTCGCGATAATGCTGCGCGGCGCCGGTTTCCTCGATGAAGCCCATGCCGCCATGAATCTGCACGCCGAGATACGTCACCTCGTTGCCGATATCGGTGGAGAATGCCTTTGCGATCGGCGTCAGCAGCGCGCCGCGCGCGGCCGCATCGGCGCGTACCTTCGGGTCCTTGGCGCGGGCGGAGATGTCGAGCGCCACCGCCGTCGCGTAACAGATCGAGCGCGCCGCGGCCGTCATGCTGCGCATCTGCAACAGCATGCGCTTGACGTCGGGATGCACGATGATCGGGTCGAGCCCGTCGCCCTTCTTGCCGATCGCGCGGCCCTGTTTGCGCTCCTGCGCAAAGGCCAGCGCCTGCTGATAGGCGCGGTCGGCAATGCCGACGCCTTCGAGGCCAACGCCGAGGCGGGCCTGGTTCATCATCGTGAACATGCATTGCATGCCCTTGTTTTCCTCGCCGATCAGGTAACCTATCGCGCCGCCATGATCGCCCATCGTCATGGTGCAGGTGGGGGAGGCGTGCATGCCGAGCTTGTGCTCGACGCCGGACGGATAGATGTCGTTGCGCGCCCCGAGCGAGCCGTCGGCGTTGACGAGGAATTTCGGAATCAAAAACAGCGAAATCCCCTTGGTGCCCGCGGGCGCATCGGGCAGGCGCGCCAGCACGAAATGAACGATGTTGTCGGTCATGTCGTGGTCGCCATAGGTGATGAAGATTTTGCTGCCCTTGATGCGGTAGGTGCCATCGTCGGCGCGTTCGGCACGGGTGCGCAGTGCGCCGACGTCGGAGCCGGCCTGCGGCTCGGTGAGCTGCATGGTGCCGGTCCATTCGCCGGAGACGAGTTTTTGCAGATAGACCTTTTTCAGTTCCTCGCTGCCATGGGCGTCGAGCGCCTCGATCGCCGAGAGCGTGAGCAGCGGGCAGAGGCCGAAGGCGATGTTCGACGCGCTCCAGATTTCGGTGCAGGCGGCGTTGATGGCGAGCGGCAGACCCTGGCCACCAAACGCTTCTGGACCCGAAACCGCGTTCCACCCGGCGGCGGCCCAGCGCTGGTAGGCGTCCGGCCAGCCCGGCGCTGTCGTCACCTTGTTGTCGGCAAGCTTGATGCCGTGTTCGTCGCCCACCCGGTTCAGCGGCGCCAGCACGTCGCCGGCGAATTTGCCGGCTTCCTCCAGTACGGCGGCGGCGATCTCGGCGTCGAAATCGCCGTAATGGCCGGCCTTCACGGCCGCCTGCAGGCCGGCGCCGTGGTTAAGCGCGAGCAGGATATCGGAGATCGGCGCGCGGTAAGTCATGACGAAAATCTCGCTTTTTGGGTAGTGAGCTGCCGCCGTCTTCCCACGAAACCGGGGTTCTCTCAACTCTCCGGTGGGCGGTATCGGTCCCGCCCGGGCGCGAAAAACCGGCCCCGGGAGACCGGAAGCAGTGACCCTTTATAAAGGGTCAGATCGAGGGAGCTGATTTTGGGGTGAAATTCGCCCCCGCTGCCTGTTGAAATGGCGCGGCTCCCTCTATAGACCGGCGGTGCCGGATACGGATCGCATCGGTCCCGCGTCCCGGCCCGGCCTTTTGGGGCGTAGCCAAGCGGTAAGGCAGCGGATTTTGATTCCGCCATTCGGAGGTTCGATCCCTCCCGCCCCAGCCAATTGATATTATGAGGTAATCTTGCTTTGTTCGGGGGTGCCATTCCGAACGGTTTCCGGTGCCTCATTCCGAACGGAATCCCCCGGTTCGTTCTGCTCTGCCAGCCGGTGCGCATGGCGCTTGCGTGTCGCCGACAACATGCGCTTGGCAGTGCGCTTCGCGTAGCCCTCATAGGACTGCTGCGTCCTGTGCGTTGACAGCGCGCGGCCCTGGCCGTCCGTCAACTCCGCTTCCTCCAGTTCGGTCATGCCGCCATGCCGGCAGGCGTCCATGGTGAAGTGCGCCGGAAGGCCCAGCTTCTTGCGCATGCGCTGGACCTTGTGCTGCATCGTCGGGAAGGCAAACGGCTTGGCAACGCCTTTCGAGACTTCGCGCAGTATCATTGACACACCGCGTCGCGGCACTGCTGCCAACACTTCCTCGGCGTCGGCGTAGAACTTGAACACGGTGCCGTCAGGTAGCGTTTCCTCCAGAGGGTGAGGGGCGACGGTACCCGTCTTGTGATGAGCCACCCGGACGATCGTCGGCGCGCTCGGCGCGCGGTAGTCGCTCCATTTGATGTAGCCGGCGATGACGTTCTCGGGACGCTGTAGCCACTCAAAGCAGATCACGGCTACGGCGGCAACTTCCGGCTCGCCTGCGGCGATGCAGCCATGCGCAAAGTCATAGACGTCATCACGCGTGACGGCCGGCTTCGCTTTCTTTACCCGGTTTTCGAGTGTGACGCCCAACCAGGGGTTCGGCACGTCCTTTGGGAATTCGTCCGGGAACAGCCGGTGCACAACCCGCCATGCCTTGCGGCATAGCTTCACGACCTTCTCGGCCGTGCGGTCGCGACGCCCGTTCGGGCCGATGACTATTTTCTGATAGAGCTTGTCCGCGCCTCGTGGCGTGATGGTCCTGATCGGCCTAGACCCAACTCTGTCACCGCTTTTGGTGAGAGCATCACAAAGCAGGGTCATTGCCCATTCGTAGTCTCGTCGCGAGCGGACGGCCACTTTCTTGGTGTAGGCCAAGCTCTGCTTGTATTCACGGAATAGCCAATCGACGGTCCCGATCTTCGGCGCTGCGGGTGTCTCGATCGGCTGGCCCTTGCGCTGCTGATCCCATTCATCGAACAGTCTATTGAGGGTGTTTGCCTTCTCACACGCGAGCGCGAAATCAGAACCTAGAGGCTCGCTTGGAACGGGGCATTTCATGGCTCGGTATTTGGTCGGGACCTCGTAATAGTACGAGGTCGCGCCAGATTTTAGCCTCTTGATCCGAACGTGGCGGGGAAGCTGCAAAGTCACAAATCCTCTGCGATGTCTCCTGGCACGCCCGGGGCTATCGCCGCATCCAGATCGTCCCTCAGCCATAGTTTCCGCCGCCCCTCCAATACGCGTGGTTGGGGGTATTCCTTCCCAACCCTCTGTAAGAATGCCTCTATCGTGGACTCGCCGCAATAGCCGGCTGAAAGCGCGGCGCTCATGCGGCGCGGCCATGATCCTGATGGGATGGCGGCTGGTCGGGCGCGGCTCAAATTCTTCTCCGGTCGGTCGAGAATTGGGATCGACACCAGTCATGACCGGAGATGGTTGTTTTCTAGAACACCGTTGATCATCGAATAGCAATTATAAGAAACAACTATCCCAGCAGATGATCGGTGCGATCTTAATTTTCGGAGACATCCCGATGAGCAATTCGCATCATGCCGTTCGATATTTTTCACGCCGGGAGGCGTCCAGCTATTTGTTGGAGCGCCACGGCATAAGCCGATCACCTGCAACTCTCGCAACACTCGCCTGGAAGGGTGACGGCCCGATCTTTCGTAAGGATGGGCCACGCCGCGCCATTTATACAGATATCGATCTCGATGCGTTTGCGGCGTCAGTCTTGTCCAAGCCGATGCGCTCGACCAGCGAAGCCGCCTGACCCGCAACCGCCGAGGGCAACGAAAAGCCCCCGGCGATTTCTCACCGAGGGCGGGTCTGTTTCCGAAAATCGCTACGTGGCAGTTGCGATATTCGCACAACGGCGCGCCCCTTGCAACCATGTAAGGGCACACACAATGAACGCGCACTGTCGTTCAATCGAAGATTGGACCGTCACCGATATCGATCCGTTCGATACGCTCGATCCGCGCATCGCGGACAAAGCGAGGCGACTTCACCGAGTACATAAGTGGGTATTCTTCCCAAAGGGCTGGATCACTGAACCGGGCGGGTCGCTATTGATTTTCGACGGGCGGCTCTATCCGCTGTGTCGCAAGCGGCCAGACGGCACGGTGGTTATCCTGCCGATGGTTGAGTTCGGCCACCCGCCTCTCTTCACGCTCAGAAGGCCGCGCTTTCTGTATAGTGGAATTGACCATCCCTGCGAGGACGAAGGAACGCAACAGCGCTTGATTGGCGTGGTTCAGCGCCTCGGCTTGGAGGAAGAAGTCTACCGTCGTTATGACGCGCTCCATCGAGAGCTCGCGGCGCGCCGCAGAAACTTCCGACGACTTACCTGCAGGCGATGATCGAAGATGAATGCGCCTATTGAAACTCTCCCGCTCTACGGGTTGGATACGCTCGGCGATGCCCGGCAGGTGATCGTCGTCGGGACCGAGCAGGGCCGCGACGCGCTGGCAGGGGAGACGGCGCGGACGGTCCTGTCCTGGGCGGGCGGAACGCAAGGCGTCAAGCATACCGATTGGACGCCGCTGCGCGGGCGCAACGTCGTGATCTGGCCGGCCGCTGATAGGTCAGCCGATGAGATCGCAAACATCCTGACCGGGCTCAAATGCACCGTGCGCGTCATGGTCGCAGCAGATGAGCCCGTGATCCAGGTCGCCGACGCGATCCGTGACGGCTGGGACAAGGCCCGGCTCGACACGTTCATGCGCGACACCGTTCGCCCGTGGTCGCCGCCCAAGCCGCCTGCGCCAGAGAAGGCCGCCGACATGCCTCCGGCTCCTGCCGGTCCCTTCGTGCAGACTGTAGCGACAAAGCCCGCCCTAGTCACCGAGATCGTGCCGTCTAAACGGGACGCCGCGCCTAACGGTCGGGTCAGTCAGATACTCGGGGTCGAACGGTTCGACGTCGAACTTGAGCAATGGCTGATAGATCGCAAGTGGCTCGTAAAGCTGAACCGCCTATCCGGCGAACTTGAAATCCATCTCCCCGGTGGTGTCGTTCCAATGACAGATGAGCGGCTTGCCGAAATCCGGTTCACGGTCGCGTATGCGGCCAACGGCAAAGAGCCAGCAAAAGACAAGATCGCTGACGCGGTGGCGTTGATCGGCGAGCGGCGCGCGTATCACCCGGTCCGCGACTACCTTGCCGGCCTTCGTTGGGACGGTGTGGAGCGGCTTGATGCCTGGCTAATTGACTACGCTGGCGCTGACGACACGCCGCTCAATCGGGCGTTCGGCCGCAAAATTCTCTCTGCGGCTGTCCGTCGTGTGATGCAACCCGGTTGCAAGTTCGACGCCATGCTTGTCCTTGAAGGTGCTCAGGACCTGGGAAAGTCATCCCTCATCCGTGCCCTGTGCCATAACGAAAGCTGGTTCACCGATCAGCTTGAGGTTGGCGCTGACGCCAAGACGACAATCGAGAAAGCGTCCGGGGCATGGATTATCGAGATGCCCGAGCTTGACGGCATGGGCCGGCGCGACACGAACCGCGTTAAGTCGTTCATCACGACAACGCGGGACCGATCGAGGCTGGCATATGGCCGTTATGCCGTCACGCGGGATCGGCAATTTGTCCTTTTCGGCACAACCAACGAAAGCCACTACCTCAACGATCTCACCGGAAATCGCCGCTTCTGGATTGTCAGGGGCAGTCGGATTGATCCTGCTGGCATTGCGGCGATCCGCGATCAGCTCTGGGCCGAGGCCGTCGCGGCCGAACCGAACGAAGCGCTATGGCTGGATGATCCCGATCTAAAATCAGCCGCTGCGGAAATCACACGCGAGGCTTCCGATTTTGGGCCGTGGTTGGAAATCCTCGGAAGCCGCATACCGGCCGGCCCGCTCAAGATCAAGGTGGTAGATGTCTGGAAGCTCGTAGGGTTCGACAGCGCCGAGAGCATTAACAAGCTGAACAAGGCGCATCACTCTCACATAAAGGCGGCAATGGCAGGGCTCGGTTTCGATCGGAAGGATGGCGGCGTTCGCGATTTGGCCGGCCAGAACGTCAAGGCCTATGTGCGTGGCGACTTGCACCAAGCCGAATGGTGGTGCCCAGGCGATCCGCCGCCGGCAACACATTGGTGACGGCCGCGCTTGATCCGCGCGCAACGTGAACCGGCAGGGGCAGCCCTTGCCGGTTTTTTCGTGCGGGTGGTCCGCTGGTTGCCGCCTATCCACGGGCCCGATGGCTGCAACCGGTTCGCCCTGCTGAACCGGTTGCGGACCGGTTGCAGATTCCGCGAACCCGTTGCACCGCCACCGGTGCAACCGGTTGCCTCGTGAACCGGTTGCAGAAAATCCCTTGAGACATCAGGCTTGTAACCAGTGCAACCACTGCAACCGGTTATTCTATTAAAGTAGCTGCATCCCCCTTAGGCCAGCCGTATGCACAAGTATATACGCGCCTATACATTCGCTTACGGCAAGTCTTAGGAAAAAACCGGCTGCACCGGTTGCAGCCGTTGCGCCGTCAGACGTTGATAAAACTTGATCGAGTGGTGGCCACAACCATTCCGCCCCTATGCGTCGGACGTGATGACACCCGATGCACCCATGCCGGCCCTGACGCCCAAACAGCGACGCTTCGTCGAGGAATACCTGCTCGACATGTGCGCTGGCAAAGCCGCGATCCGTGCCGGCTATTCGAAGAAGACGGCAAATCAGCAGGGTCACATTTTGCTCGATCACCCTGGCATAAAAGCCGCGATCGACGCGGCGAAAATCAAGCGCTCCGAGAAAACCGAGACTGATGCCGCCTGGGTGCTCAAGCGCCTCGTTGCTGAGGCCGAGGCTGATCTTGCCGACCTCTATGACGAGAGCGGCGATCTAAAGCCGATAGACGAATGGCCCGAGATTTGGCGGCAAGGCCTCGTTGCCGGTGTCGAGATTGACGCGCTCTACGAAGGGTCGGGCGAGGATCGCAAGCAAGTCGGCCACGTAAAGAAAATCAAGTTGAGCGATCGACTGCGCCGGCTGGAACTGATCGGCAAGCATGTCCGCGTGAACGCCTTCCAGGAGCAGGTGAAGATCGCGGGCGTCGATGAGTTGGCAGAACGCCTCGCTCGCGTAAAGGCGATAGCCAATGCCGATAGGCTTGCACCGCCGGTTACTCCAGCAGCTTTGCTAGCACCGCCGGCCATGCCCGCCGCGACCGTCGTGCCCGCGTCAGAAGCTGCCCCGGCAGAGCGGGCCGAGCCTGCCGCGCCACCGCCGAAGCCGGCCTACAAGCCGATAATGCCGCCGACCCCTGAGCCGGTCATGTGGCCGTCGTTCGGCGGTACCGCCAACTCCGACTATGACCCTCTAACCTGAAAAGACACCACCATGACAACCGTATCGCAACACGCACAGAACATCGTCGCCCTTGCTGGACAGGCAGACGCGCTGATCGCACAGCTTCGCCCTATCCTGGACAGCATCGCGGCCGAGGAGAACGCGCTTCACCGTGAAGGCGTCAAGGATGGGACACCGTTTGTAAGCGGCGCTGTCTCCGGCCGGCGACGTCTCGCTCACTACGCACGCGGGCTCGTATACGAGCCGGAGCACTCGCAAACCGTGACGGAACTGGCAACGTCTGCCTGGAAGGAGTTCATCTGATGGATACGCCGTTGATGACCGTCGATCAAATCGAAGAGCAGATCGGAGCCGCTCGCGAGCGTCTTGCGGTCCTGGATCAGCAAGCGCAGTCCTTCGCACTCCCGGCCGTCGCAGGCGACCAGGATGCCGCCGCTTCGCTCGCACGCATCAATGCGGACGTTCGGCAGATTACGGCCGATGTGTCGGTGCTGGCTCGCGCAAAGCTTACGATCGAGCAGCAGCAGATGAAGGCAAGCGAAGCGGAAGTTACCGCCTATCACCTTCGCCATTTTGAGATCGCGCAGGATCACGCGGCGGCAATCGTGAAACTCGCTTCCCGCGCCGACGATCTAGTCGCCCAGTTCAAGGCGGTGTTCGCAGAAATGTCCGCAACTGAGCGCAAGATTTGGAAGGCGCTACGTGAAGCGTCCGCCCCACCCAGTGATGCTGTTGTCGGTCGGAAGAACCTCGGGCAATTCGCGATTGCCTCGCTGACCGCGTTTACGACGGGGATCGATAGGTATGGTCAGACGCGCGCGGTCGCTGACGTAGCGGCGAAGGCGTGGGCGGACCTTTTGAAAAGCGACGATATCTGAGGGAGAAAGCCTATGTCTGATGATCCCGCCCATTTGCTCTTTCCGAACGACGCACCGAAGCCGCAGCAGCCGCCTGCGGTCAGCGCCCCAGCGGTGGCGGACGCAAGCAAGGCCGTCAGCCCTGCGTCGCCTGCCGGCCCCGTTGCAGCGACAAAGCCAGACGACGTTGCGGCGAAGCTGTTCAAGGATGACGCGGTTGATAGCAACGCAAAGGCTGTGACCGAAATTCTCGGTGGTTTCGCAGCGAGCGCGATCGGAGACGGCGACGGCGGCGAGCGGGCCCGCGCGATCGAAGCCGCTGGCGATGGCTTGATCGCGGACGCCATGGCTTCCGGAACTGACACCAAAGAACTGTTCGCTGTGGTGAACGTCATTCACGAGCTACAAGCGAACAGCCTCACGGAGCCGACCGCCGAACAAGCCGTTCAGCGCATGACGGAAGGGTTGGAGGTCTGTCGGGCCGAGAATATTGCGGACGCCGATCTTGACCTCGGCCGCCGCTTCGTGATGGAGCACCTCGAAAAGATTGCTCCAGGGACAGCCTACACGCTGGAACGGACCGGTGCCGGCAATGATATCCGGGTCATTCGCGCCGTGATCGCAGAGGCGAAGCGCCGGGGCTTCGGGCGGTGATCCCGTGCCCGTGTTGCAGTCAGGCCGTGTCTGAACCCACCGTGGATATGGTGGTGGATATCCTTCGCATTCCGGCGCTGCAAGCTCGCATGCTCGGCGCTGTCTGGAAGGGGAAAGGGCACCCCGTGTCAACGGAGGCGATCATCGCGGCAATGGATCGCGCTACCGACGTCAAGGCCCATACCTACGATGATTTCAAATTCTCTCTTTGCCATCTGCGCAAGCGCTTAAAGCGTGTCGGCATCGCGATCCCGAATGCGGGATACGCCCAGGGCTACTACCTCAAATTCCCGTCGAAAGGTCAACTTCATGTCTAGCACGCTCATCGATTATCAGGCATGGGAAGCCAAGCGCCAGCAGCAGCAGGCCGAGCAGCAGGCCGCCTCCGCTCAGGTCGTGCTCGACAGCGCGACCACTTCGCCTGACGAATTCGCGGGCGACCTGAACCTTGCGAACGAATTCGGCAAGACGACTGGGCTCCCGGTCCCGCCCGCGCCGATGGTGCAGGAATATCGCAGCACCTTTCAACAGGCGATCGAGCGCGAGAAAAATCGTACGATCCTGACATCCTCGCCGCGTCTGGCGGCATGGCTGCGCAACCCCGAGAACGCTGTCGTCGCCAAGGACGATCTCTCGGGGCTGTCCTGGTGGGAAACCGCGATCGGCGCGGGCCAGAACGCCTTTAGCCGTGGCGTCCGGCGTGTTCCGCAGTCCTATAATCAGTTCCTCGCCAACTCGGCAGCGGAGCGCGCGCAGGATCAGATGCGCGGTTTCAGCGACATCTTGTCCGATCAAACCGCGATCCGTGGCGCTGATGGCAGCGTGATCGCGAACAAGCCGATCGCCAACCCTATCGATCTGCTCAACGCCGGAACGCGCTTCCTGACCTCGCGCTATGCGACGTTGACCGGCACCGATGAGCAACAGGCGGCGGCGTACTTTCAACAGCAAGTCGGCCTGATCAATAAGCGGATCGGGGAAATCCCCCTTTCTCCCGCTGGCACGCGAGGCCGGGATAACTGGAATGAGGCAGCGAAGTCCGGCGACCTGGGGTCGTTCATGGGAGCCATCGCGAATGACTTCGGGTCGTTCTCGGCGTTCCTCGGTGAGACGGCGGCCGAAAGTCTGCCGTCGCTCGCGGCGGTTCTCGGCGTCACAGCCGTCACGCGCAGCCCGGCTGCGGGCGCGACGTTCATGGGCGTCAACTCGGCCGTCACTGAGAAGGGCAGCGCGCCGGCTGAGTTCTTCAAGGAAAAGGGGATCGATATCGCGACGCCGGAAGGCGCGGGCAAGGCGATCTCCGATCCGGCGCTGATGCGCGAGGCGATCAAGCGCGGCGACGCGCGCGGCTTGGTTATCGGCCTGATGGATGGCTTGTCGGGTGGCGTGGCGGGCAAGATGCTCGTCCAATCGCACGCGGGAAACATGATCCTGCAAACGATCACGCAAGCCGCGATGGGTGCGGCCGGCGAGGCTGGCGGCCAAGTCGCGGCCGGGCAGCAAATCAGCCTGGGCGATATCCTGCTTGAAGGCTTTGCCGAGTTCGCCACCGCGCCCGTCGAGGTCGCGGGCATGGGCGGCGGCCGGGTGATGGAGGCCGCGCGCAAGGCCAAAGACGCGGGCGATCGGCGCGCGCTGTTCGAAGAACTGTCAGGGCAAGCGCAGTCCTCGATCCTGCGCACGCGGATGCCTGAGAAGTTTCGCCAGTTCGTCGAGGCCGCAACCGCGAACGGGCCGGTCGAGAACGTCTACGTCCCGGCCGGCCAGTTCGTCGAATACTTCCAGGGGATCGGCGTTGATCCCTATGCCCTGGTCGATGAGCTTGAAGGCGTGTCGCGCGATGATCTCGATGCGGCGATTGCGGGCGGCGGCGATCTGCAAATCCCGACCGCGACCTATGCCGCGAAAATCGCGGGCTCGGAGCATGACGCGTTCCTGATGGACAACATGCGGTTCGATCCCGAACAGTTCACAGCGGTCGAGGCCGCAGAGTTCAACGCGCGGTCACGAGACGCGATGGAGGAGGCTTGGCAGGTTGCGGAGAATGTCCGCCAGTACGAGGAAGAGTTCCGCTCATACGAGCAGGAAATCTATGACACGATGGTCTCGCGGTTGCGCTCTGCCGGTCGATCGACTGATGTCGCTACCACGGAAGCCACGTTGTATCCGGCGTTTTACCGCGTCATGGCCGAACGCTCGGGAATGACCACCAAAGAATTCATGCAGCGATATCCGCTGCCCCAGGTGCAAGGCGCGATCCCCGAAGGCATGCAGCTGCGCGATGTCGATGCGCTGAACCGGACGCTCGCGGAAGCGCGGTCCCGCAAGACGGTCAAGGACAATCGGCAAACGCTCCTGGAGTTCATCGACGCACACGGCGGCATCAACGATCCGGGCGGCGAGTTGAAGGCTCGCAACGCCGAAACAGTCTCGCGCGGCAAGGGCAAGAAGTCGCTCAAGCTGGCGCGCGGTGGCGCGGTCGCCGGCATGCGCGACATGTTCGGCGGCGGCAAGAAACACGGGGCCGATGAGGTCGCGCGCGCGGCGATCGACGCGGGGTTCATGTCCGACGATCCTGCGGTCAATGAGTACAAGACGGCGCTCGCCGAAGGGCGCGAGGTCCCGGATATCACGCGTTCGCTGTTCGACGCGATCGATCGCGAGTTGCGCGGGGATGCGCAGTATTCCTCTCAGCAGCAGGCCAACCCGGCGATTGCTGAGGGCGAAGCGCTGGACAGCATCGAGCAATATCTGTCGGGCCTCGGCGTGTCGCTCGATGACGACGATGCCACGATCAAGCAAGCCATACAGCAGGCTCAGGCTGGCGCGGCCTATGGGCAGTCCAGTGATCCCGGCCCGCGCGGTTCGATCCAGTTTCCGGCCGCTGGTGTCGGCAATGGTGACACGGTGATCCGGCTGTTTCAGTCGGCCGATCTCTCGACCATGCTCCACGAAAGCGGTCATTACTTCCTGACCGTGATGCGGGATTTGGCGACGCGCGGCGAGACCGGCGCGGCGGCCGATTACGCGACTGTGAAAGATTGGTGGCGGGCAAACGCGGCCGATGTCGCCAAGGATGCCGTGCGGGTGAAGCCCGATGTTAAGGTGACGGCTGAGGATGTGCAGGCGGTAATCGACAACGGTTCGACCGGCAACGTGAAGAAAGACGCTGCGATCGATGTCGGCATGCAGGAGCAATGGGCGCGGGCTTTCGAGGGTTACTTGATGGATGGCAAAGCGCCGTCCGTCGAACTGCGTTCCGCATTCGAGAAGTTCCGCGCGTGGCTGATCTCGGTCTATCGCCGGCTGTCCGGCCTGAACGTCACGGTGTCGGATGATATCCGCGCCGTGTTCGATCGCATGATCGCGTCGGATGATGAGATTGCCAAAGCGACGGCGGAAACCGGCGACGCCGGCCCGGTATTCGCCACGGCCGAAAGCATGGGCCTCACGGATGAGCAGTATGCGGCTTTCCTCAAGCTGCGGGATCAGGCGCAGGATGAGGCCAAGGCGCGTCTGCTGCGCGAGACAATGGCTCCGATTAAACGCCAACAGGAGAAATGGTTCAAAGAGGAACGCAAAACCGTCCGTGCTGAGGTCGAACGTGAGGTCAACGCCTTCCCGATGTTCCGCGCGCTGGAGTGGATGGGCAATCGGCGATGGCTTGGCGATCTCCCGCCTGAGACCCTCTCCGACATGCGTCTCTCGCGCGCTGATCTGGTCGCTACCTACGGCGAAGGCGTCCTCAAGACCCTGCCGCGCGGCAAGCAGACGATCTACGCGGTTGAGGGTGGAGTGCACCCCGACGATGCTGCGGCCCTGTTCGGGTTCTCGTCAGGAGACGAAATGATCAAGGCCTTGGAGAAGGCCCCGAAACGCAATGACGCCATCGAGGCCGAAACCGATCGCGTGATGCGGGACCGGCATGGAGATGCGTTGAATGACGGCGCGATCGAGGCCGAGGCCCTGGATGCCGTCCACACGGACAAGCGCGGGATGTGGATCGCCGCTGAACTCAAGGCGGTGGTCGAGGTCTCCGGGGCCGGCCAAGCCATGACGATGAAAGAGGCGCGCGCCACGGCACGGCAGACGATCGGTCGGATGCGGACGCGCGACGCGATGAACGCCAACCGGTTCCTCGCTGCCGAACGCAAGGCGGCCGATGAGGCGGCGCGGCTCGGTGCGACCCTGGCGCGGGAAAAAATCTGGCTCGATAATGCCCGGCGCAAGATCGGCACGGCGGCGCGGGCGGCGGTGCGCGGCGAGGGATCGCCTGGTGCGGTTGCCGGCGCGATCGAGGCGAACAACGCCAAGTTTGAGACCTCGATTGCAAGCTATACCGTTCCGGATCGCGAGGTTATCGGGAAAGACGGTCAAGCCCGGATTATCAAGGGCGGCGATCGGTCAGCGACAAGCCTCGGCTACAACGATCTCGTCGCCAAGCTGATCGACGCCAAGCGCCGGCAGTTACTCAATCACGCGCTGTACTCCGAGGCCAGCAAAGCCGCCGATGAGGTCGAGCGTGCCGAGAACTACGTTGGTCGCCTGAACGGCAAATCCAGCCGCGATGCCATTGCCGGAGCCGGCCGGCGCGACAACGCCCAGTTCGATTACCTCGGCGCGATCGACGAATTGCTTGAGCGGTACGACTTCCGCAAGGTCAGCGGCGCGGCCGAACAGCGACGCGGATCGTTGACTGCCTTCGTGGCTGGCATGATCGCGGCCGGGCGCGAGAACGAGCTTGCCATCCCGGAAAGCGTGATGCGCGACGCCCTGTCCAGGCCGTACAAGACCATCGCCATGGACGAACTGCGCGGCGTGGTCGACAGCTTGAAGAACCTGGAGCACATCGCCAAGCGATGGAATGATCTGATCGACGCGACCAACCAGCGCAATTTCAACGCGACCGTTGATGCGATCGCCGATGGCATCGACAAGCATTTACCCAAGCGCCCGCCTGGCCGCGTGCGCACCGAGGCCGAGCAGTTGCGCAACCTCGCCAGTAGCTACCTCAACAGCGTGTTGAATGCGACCACGCTGCTGCGCGAGATCGACGGCTTCAAGGATCAGGGCGACGCCTATCAGGCGATGAAGGCTCCGATCGACGCCGCGCAGAACCGGCTGATTGTGCGCAAGCAGGATGCGGCGACGGCGCTGGAGGGGCTTTATTCGGTCTACAACAAGGATGAGCGGCGTCAGATGGCGACCCGCATGTTCCTGCCCGAATTGGGTCAGTCGCTCTCGAAATGGGAATTGATCGCGCTCGGTCTCAATACCGGAAACGAGGGCAACCGGTCGCGCCTGACCAAGCAGCCGGGCGACGTCAACCCGCACAAGTATACGGATGACCAGATCAACCACATTCTGGCAAACCGTCTAACGGCCAAGGATGCCGATTTCATCCAATCGGTGTGGGATTATGTCGGCTCGTTCAAAGGCGATATTGCTGCCCGCGAGCGGCGCGTGACCGGCGTAGAGCCGGGCTGGGTCGAGGCGTCGCCGGTCGTGATCGGCGGCAAGCAACTGGCTGGCGGCTATTACCCGATCAAATACGACGCGCGTCTCTCGTCAGTCACCGCTGACCGTGAGACGGTCGATATCGCGCAGTCGCTCATTGCCGGTAAATTCGGCAAGGCTCAGACCAAGAACGGCCACACCAAAGAGCGTACGGCTGTCGGCGTCGGACCCGTGTCGCTCGACATGGGCGTGATGCACAAGCACGTCAATCAGGTGATCTATGATCTGGAGATGAGCGAGCCGGTCGCCAACGCTTGGCGGCTGATCCAGGACGGGCGCGTGCGTGGCGCACTGGAGAATGCCGGCCGATCGGCCGATTTCGATGCGCTGCAAGCGTGGCTGAAAGACGCGGCGGAAGGCGAGCTCGGCGCGACCACGGCTGTCGGTTCCGCAATGATGGCTCTGCGATCCAACTTCACTGCGGCGAAGCTTGGCCTGAACCTGACGAACGCGCTCCAACAGATCAGCGGCGTTACTCAGTCCTTTGTCGTGGTCGGCAAGAAGGACATGGCCGTTGGCATCGCCAAGACGGTGCGCGACCCGGCCGCAGCTGCCGGCGCAGCTGTCACCAAGTCGCCCTTCATGGCGACGCGGCAAACCACGTTCAACAAGGACATGAACGCGTTCCTGGACAGCAGCGCGTCTGGCGCAACCCCGTCACGATGGAAGGAATTCAAGAAGGACTATTGGGGTCCGGCCGCCTTCTGGCTGATGCAGAAAGTGCAGTGGCATTTCGCCGACGTCCCGACGTGGATCGCTGGCTATGAGCAGGGCTTGCGGAAGTTCGGCGGCGATGAAGCGCGCGCCGTGGCTCATGCTGATGGTCTCGTGAAGCGCGCCCAGGGCTCGGGCCTGTTCACCGACAGGTCGGCTATCGAGCGCGGCTCGCTCGGCACGATGACCCGGCAGAATGAGTTCGTGAAGCTCTTCTCCACCCTCGGAAGCTACATGTTTGCGAAGGCCAACGTCGCATACGAGCGCGGCAAGAAGGCCCAGCATGTGTTTGCTGAGAGCGGCGCGTCGCAGGCGTCGGCGCTGGAAGCGGCGTCTTTGGCGGCTGATATGGTGTTGCTGTTCAGCGTCGAGGCTCTTGTTGGTGCCGCTGCCAGCGCCGCTGCCGGCGCAGTGTTCGGCGGTGGTGATGATGGCGACGATGACGAGAACTCCGCGCTGTGGCTCGCCAAGAAAACCGCGCTCTCGGTGATCGGAACGCTGCCGTTCGTGCGGGACATGGCGTCTGTGGCTCAGGGCTATGGCGCTGGCGGGGCGTATGGCTCGATCACTGGTGATCTGGCGAAGCCTGTCTGGACCATCGGCAAGGCCGTTGGCGCGGTCGATAGCGAGTTCAGCCGCAGCGATGCGAAGGCGCTCTCCAATGCGCTGGGAGCCACGACTGGATTTCCCTCTGTGATGACCAACCGGGTAATCGACGCTCTGGCCCGGCAGAGCAACGGCGAGCAGGTTTCGCCGCTCGAATATGCTTTCGGAAAATTCGGAAAGGGGAGGTGATGTCGTTCGCTCAAGAACTGAGAAATGAGGCCCGGAAGATCGCCTCGGCCGGGCTCGTCGGCCCCGCCGAGGAACAGGCGTTGCAAAAGCGGCTCACTGATGCCCTTGCCGGTGAACTATCATTCGCAGACGCGACGCTGATGGCATACGTGGCGGCGGCTGCGGCTGGCGGCAGCGGCGATGGCGTGGGGTCGATGTACGGCGCTTGGTACTCCGGCATCGCGGCGAAGTTCTACGACCGGGCGACCGATGCCCGTGGCGCGGCGCGCCGTCAGTGTCCGGATTGAACCGAACGCGGAATCGTAGATTGGTTCGACAATCGTTGTAGCAGCGGAAGCGACATCGCGCACACGATCGGCACAAACAGGTAGTCGCTCGCGTACCCGCCACTCAGCGCCATCGCGGCGACAACGCTGCAAGCAGCGTATCCACCGATAACGGCCTGCATCGATCTTTTGCTTAAGCCGGCCTCCAGGAAGAAACGGTTGATTGCGATCGGTGAGGCCACCACGGCGATGGTTGCGACATTGATGAAGATGTTCGAAATTCCAAACTGTTCGTAAATGAGACTGCCAAACAGCAACGCGAACACGGTCAGTGCCGCCTCAGCATAATTCAATGCGCTCCACTTCATGCCGCCCCCGCTCCCTCTTGCCTGCGAACCTTAGCATGCCGGTCTGTGCGATAGTCGCAACCGCTGTTGCTAAGATCACAACAGCGGTTGCGATCATGCCCACAGACGCAACTTCCCCATCTCAGGGGCAAATTTAAAGAACTAACCGTTCGCCGCCCATGGTCCCGCCAACCTCAAAACTGGCGGGACCTCATGACTGTTGCGAGCGAAGTAAACCGATCAGGCCCGTACATCGGGAACGGTGTCACCACGATCTTTAATTATGGTTTTCGCATCCTCGATGAGGATCATCTCAAGGTCATTCGCACGGAGGCCGGTGTCGAAACGGTTCTAGTGATCGATACCGATTACATTGTGTCGGATGTCGGCGAAGCTAGCGGAGGGCAGGTCGCCCTGACTGTTGCTCCAACGGCCACGCAAACGATCACGATCCTGCGCAACGTACCGTTTACGCAGGAAACCGATCTCGAAAACCAGGGCGCATACTTTGCAGAAACAATCGAGGCGGCGCTCGATCTTGCCGTCATGCGCGATCAGGAACTGAGCGAGCGAGTGGATCGGTCGGATTCCGCTGCTACTGCTGCTGACCGCCAAGCGACCGCCATTGATAGGGCCGCCGCCGCTGCAAGTGTTGCTGCTGCACAGTCCCTTTTGGCCGAAACAGTCGAAGCAAGGGACATTGCAGTTGCTTTGTCTGGACCGGCTCCAGCTAATACTTTCAAGGCGAATGCGACTGGAGCCACAGCGCCCCCTCAGGACATAACCGGTGCACAAGCAGCGGCGCTGCTTCCCGTGTTTGCCTCGGGCGCTAAGGGAGTTGTGCCCGCGCCTACAGCAGGTGACATCGCAGATGGTGCTTACCTTAACGCGGCGGGCATATGGGTTCCTAAGAAGGTTGTGCGTATACCCGGATGGCTGACTATTATCAGGCACAGCGCCACGTCTACAAACGGAACGTCGTCAGGAACATGGGCATTTCCCGGTAATGCTTTATCTGCAAGTACGGTGATGTTCAACTACGGATCATTTATAACCGGCTGTAAATTGTACAGTGCGCGTTGGGTGGTGGCGTGGAACCCTAATGCTACTACAGCCTCGCCAAATGGCGTTGCTTTAGCTACCGCCGACAGCGGACCTACTAATGTCGTACATATTTCAGTCTTTACTCGGGCGAGCACAACCACTCCTGTAGTAGACGGAGCCGATGTTACCGCTACACTACAAGCACTAATTACAGCGGGCACGTCCAAGTTTATCTGTCATCAGGTAGTTGGAAACGGCACTACCGGGCCTATGATTTATTCCTCTGAGATAGAACTCATGTGGGAATTTACGGGTACGTAGAAGCCACTGCGAGGATGATCCCCCCGCCAAACACCACTGACACGATTAGATAGTGAACTCGTGTCCATTCTTCTTTGTCTTCGCGCATAGCGTTTCCCCATGGCGTCCATTTAAACGGAAGGCTTTTTCCTGGTCGAGGATTTCTTCCGCGCCGAGGTTTGCTCCCGGCGCTCGACCTCGGTTACGACGGCCTCCCGGATGAACTGAGCGCGATGCTTGTCTCCAACGAGGGCATCCACGCGCTCCAGCACCTCGCTGGGAAAGCGCACGAGCGTCGGCGTCATGTTCAAAGGCGGTCTACCCATAGGGTCGGAATAAACGATATCGAATATTGCGTCAACTGTGGAAAATAAACGATATCGTTATTGACGCCATAAACGATATCGTTTATATCTTTGCCATCGTTCACGCACAGAAGGTCATGACCCATGTTAGTCAGCATCAATCAAATGGACGCTTCCTTGATCTCGTTGGGGACTGTGCTGCACAATGCGGCGCTCATGTCGCAAGCGGCAATCGACGCGATCCCGGAGAATGCGGATGTCGCCGACGAAATCAACGTTATCGAACTGGCCATCGCTCCCGTCGATGCTTTGGCTCAATTAATCCTGCGGATGCCGTGCAAGAGTGATGCCGGCAGGGCTGTCCGGTCGCGAGCGCAAGCCTGGATGGACAGCCGCTATTGGACCGCTGCGGAGATCGCGGCGTGAACACCGCGTTCCTGCTCATGGCGCAGTACAACGCCGCTGCGATCATCCCCCTTGAAGTAGTCTGCAAGGACTACTTCAGCCACCTGACGCCGGTCGAGTTCGCGCGGAAAGCTACCAACGGGAGCATCGACTTGCCCGTGGTGCGGATCGAGGCCAGCCAGAAGGCGGCGAAGGGGGTTTACCTGACCGACCTCGCCGCATGGATCGATGCCCGCGTTGAGGCCGCGCGGAAGGAAAACGACCAATTGCACGGACGACGGTGAGTATCCCGCCTCAACAAAAAGGGATCTACATGAAAAAGGCCGCCTCATCGGGCGGCCTTCCTTCTTTATCTCTCGCCGCTATTGACCAGCGACCACCGGGCCGACGATCCGCAGCACGATCGCCGCAGAGCGTAGTTATTGCTGACGAACATTGATGCCGATGCCGACGATTATTAAATCTGGAACTTCTTTTTCTGTATCTTTCGCCCAGACTGGTAGTTTTGCGACAGCCTCCAAAGCAGCCTTCACCGCCTCTGCCCGAGAACTCCATCCGACAACAACACCTTCACCCAGGCCGCTGCCGGTGCTTAGCCACGCCTCACTCCACCCCGCTTCCCTGAACGCTTCAAAGATGTTCTGCGCCAATTCTTTGCCGAGATGGTTCTCGTACATAATTTGCGCTCTGCCCTTCTGGATTTCCTTTAGTTTCGCCGCAAGGTTCGCGATTTGCGGTCTCGTTAAAGGTGCCCAGCTGGTTCCGACCATTTTCCGGATGGTTTGTTCCAAGGACTCGATCTTATCTTTGGCTTGCTCTGGGGTCGCTCCGCTCAGTTTAGTTTTGTACTCAGAGATTTCGGCGTCCCGGTGACCGAGCACCGTGCCTATATCTCCAATCAATGGCCCACCAGAGGAAGGCCGCGACGATCAGAAGTGCCACGATAAATGGGATAGGGGCGTTGCTCACGGCAGCCAGCTGCCCCAAAATTTTGTCCCAGTCCGGCATGGTACTCCCCTCGATCTGATCGACCATAATCGTCGATTCTCGCCAAAGGCGCGACCCCCGGGAGGACGCATGTCGGGTGATGACGCGTTCGTCTACGTGCTGAGAGGGCTAGCAATTCCGAATGGGCAAATTTCATGAGTAACATCAACGGGTGAACGAAGGGGGAAAGTTCGGCTTGTGCCTTGAAAACTAAGGAGAAATCAGCGGATTTTGATTCCGCCATTCGGAGGTTCGATCCCTCCCGCCCCAGCCATGCACTCACTCGACCTAGGAGTGTGGTCAATTTTTGCAGACAAATCCTGCATTTTACGGGGATTTGCGCATACAGAGTCTGTCTCCGGAGATCCCAAATTCGGCAACTTTGACGAGAATCTACCGAAAGTCTCCGGCCTACACCGTAGAAGTTCCCGTTTTTGAGGAGACGATAGGAAGAGACCGGTTCGATCGACACTGCGTGGTAGTCGCGGCAGGTGCGGACACCGCCAGCGATGCCCAGACGCAACATAGCCTTCGGAACACGATTCTTCGATTGCAAGAAGCTGAGTTGCCGCGCACCGGCTACAGGGTGCGCGGCACCTCAGGTTCACGGCTTGAACACGAAGCCCGGTGTAATCGCCACGTCCGCGGGAATCGGCTGCAAGTCGGAAAACAGCTCGGGATAAGTCCTCATAACATTGAGAATAAACTTGGGCTCAATGTGCTTGTTAACATCGAAGGTCGCCTTCAGCACGCCGAGGCGTTGCAGTGTGTCCTGCGCCTTCCACAGCGCGCGATAGTTATGCGCAGAGATGCGGCGGTCCACTTGCTGGATGTTGTACTGCATTGCGGTCTCGGCCACATCGAGCTTCAACCCCGGAATCCAGCGCGTACCGATCGCGGCGGCCTGCTTGGGATTGTTGCGCATCCACTTGTCGGCCTCGGAAACGCCGGCGAGAAATTTCTCGATGGTCTCGCCGTTCTTCTCCATCCAGGGACGCAGCGTGACGTTGAAGCCGAGATAGGAGATGACATCGCCACCACGGATGACCTCGATCGCGCCGGGTACGTCCTTCAAGCCAATCACCGGCACGGGATCCCAGCACGCGAAGGCGTCCACGCCCTTTGCAAGGAGCGCGACGTTCATCTCGGGCGGCGGTGTGTTGACAAGTGTCACGTCGGTCGGCGCGAGACCAGCCTTTTCGAGCAGACCGAGGATGTAGAGATGGTTGATCGTTCCGAACGAAGTCGCAATCTTCTTGCCCTTGAGGCTCTTGAGGTCACCCTTGACTGTTCCAGAGTTGCCGTTGGCGATCAGGGCAAGTGTTGCATCGGATCCGAGCTTGGTGGCGTTGCCGCTGAAGTTGCCGAAGAACACCAGATCCATGCCGCGCAGGATGGCGCCGATGGCGGGTACGCCGGCCTGCACCATGTCGGTCTCGCCCGCCTGTAAGGCATTGAGCGCATCGACACCTGTGGCATAAGGGCGCGCAATGGTCACGTCGAGCCCGTATTTCTCGAAAAAGCCGCGCTCGACCGCAATAGGCAGCGCCAGCATGTCGACGGCGGCAACCATACCGACCTTGAGTTTTATGGGATCCTTGGCTTGCGCGAGTGCCAATGACGGCAGCAACAGCAAGACGCAAAGCAGCATCGCAACTCGTCGCGTTTGAGTCATCCTCCTGGTTGAATTGGCTCGACGCGCGTAACCCAGTAAGGGCGGGCGACGGTCGTCAGGTCCGCTCGTTTCACTCCCCGAACTTCAACGGCATTTTCTTGTGTTCCAGATACCCTGCCGTAAGTCTGAAACCTTTGAACGTGGAAACGCTCTGGCGGGAATGGCAGGGTGACCAGTATATTCACCTTTTCCGGACCGCTCGCGAAGTTCACGACCTTGAACGGCGCGGCGATCGTCAACCAAAGCTCCCATGCAAGGTAGCAGCCCGCCACAACCAGCAGGATATGCGTCTTTCGCGATCGAAGGGCATCGCGCACCATGGTTCAGGCCGACCGCACGAGTTGAAGAACGCGCCCTGTCAGGGCCTTGAATTGGTTATCCTCGTTGAGGTCGTCCCATACCCGAGGCCGCGGCAGGTTCACGGCAATCTCTTCCAGCACCCGACCCTTGGACAGGGCCACCACCCGGTTGGCTAGAAAAACAGCTTCTGCAACGTCGTGAGTGATGAAGATGACCGTGGGCCGCTTCTCCTCCCATATCCGGGTTAGTTCCTCCTGCAACGTCATGCGCGTCTGCGCATCGACGCTCGCAAACGGCTCGTCCATCAGCAGCACGTCTGGCTCGTTCGCCAGTGCGCGCACCACGCCGACACGCTGCTGCATGCCGCCGGAAAGCTCAACGGGATAGCGCTCTGCCGCTTCGGTCAGCTTCGCAAGCGACAGATATTCATGGACGATCTTTTCGCGCTGAGCTTTGTGGACGCCGCGCATCTTTGGGCCGAAGGCGACGTTTTCCAGCACGGTCTTCCATGGAAACAGCGCGAACGATTGGAATACCACGCCGCGGTCGGGTCCTGGACCATTCACCGGTCGGCCGTCGAGCAGGATCTCGCCGCCGGTATAAGGAATGAAACCGGCAATCATGTTAAGGATGGTGGTCTTGCCGCAGCCCGAGGGCCCCACGATGGAGACGAACTCGCCTTGCTGCACGTCGAGCGATACATCGTGCACGGCGGTGACGTTGGTGCCGGCGTAGGGGTCGAAGTACGTCTTCGACAAATTGCGGATGCTGAGATTCTTCACCGCGTGACCAGCCCCCAGCGCTGTCCGGTGGCCCGCTCGATGGGCGCCAGTATCCAGCTATCGACGATGTACCAGAGAATTCCCAGGATGATCATGCCGAGCATGATCTCAACAACTGAGCCGGCCCGGCGCGCGTCGAACATGAGAAAGCCGATGCCGCTGGTGCCGACGATGATCTCTGTTGCGATCAGCGCGCGCCAGCCGTAGCCAAGCCCATTGCGCAGGCCGGTCACAATATTGGGGAGCGCGCCTGGCAATACCACTTCCCAAAGCATGCGAGTCCGCGAGGCACCGAGGCTCAGGGCGGCGCGATGCATGACGATGGGAATTGAGCGGACTCCCAGCACCGTGTTCAGGACCACCGGGAAGATCACCGTGTAGACGATGACCGTCGTCATCGTGATCAAGCCATAGCCGAACCAGATCACCAGGATCGGCAGCCAGGCGATGTCGCCGATGGTCTGAAAGAACAGCAACAGCGGCCACAGCGCCGTCTGCGCGCGTCGGCTGAGACCCACCAGTATACCGAGGGGAATGCCGAGTGCGATGCCCCAGAACGCACCCACGGCGAGGCGCACCATGCTATCCTGCAAATACTCCGGCAGGATGCCCGTATAAACCAGCGATCCAAACGAGCGCACGACCTCCATCGGACCTGGCAGGAACGCGCGCGGAAATATTTGCAACTCGGTGACAATCCACCAGGCCGCGATCACGGGAATGAATGGGGCGAGGGAAGCGATCGACGGCCAGCGCGCCGTCAGGCGCACGCAGTAGCCCCAGATATTGAGAAGAAACGACTCATGCGCGCTGCACCATGCCCCAGCGCTCGATGGTGGCGCGCTCGATCGGTGCCAACAGCAGTCGGTCGAGCAGCAGCCACAGCACGCCGATCACAACCATGCCGAGAACAATTACTTCGGTCTTGTAGAAATCGCGCGCCACAAACAGCATGTAGCAGAGGCCTACGTTGGTGGCGATCATCTCCGCTGCGATCAACCCGCGCCAGGCGAAGCCCAACCCGGTGCGGATGCCAGTGACGATATTGGGAAGCGCGCCTGGCAGCAGCACCTCGGTCAACATCGCCCATCGTCCCGCACCGAGCGATGCAGCCGCATTTCGTACATGCAGGGGGATGGTTGATACGCCGAGCAGCGTGTTGTACGTCACGATGAAAAACACGGCATTGAAGATCACGAAGGTGATGGCGCCGAAGCCATAGCCGAACCACAGCGTCGCAATCGGGATCCATGCGATACCAGCCAGCACCGAGAAAAACCTGAACAGGGGCGTGAGGAAACCGGAGACAATGGGACTGACGCCCATGGCAACGCCCAGAGGAATAGCAACCAACAGCGCGAGCGCCGTGCACACCGCAACGCGCAGCAGGCTCGCACCAATGTGCTGAACAAGGGTGCCGTCCTGTATTCCCTCGATCCCGGCCTGAACAACAGAGGTGAGGAAACAAACGCGGGTTGACGTCGAAGGATGGGACCAAAACCGCCCAGAGGACGATCAGGACCGCAAAGGGAGCGCAGAACCAAAGCGCAGAAGAGAGCCAATGTCGCATCACGCTCGCCTCCGATTGCGGGGGGCGCCCAGTCGACGATTCCGGTGACGGGCGCCGGCGTTCAGATTGAATAATTTTGAATGGGTGAATCCTAGGACCTGCTCCATGGCCTTGCGGGCGTTTTTGGCATCCCCCTTCTTCGATGGCGCGAGCGACGACGGCGTGGTTGGGAAGGTTGCCATCGAACCAACCACCGACGCTGTCGACCGCAACCAAAAACACCGCGCTCAGAATTGTGTCGATCGCGCCGCGAAAGCCTTGCAACACCGGATTGTGCGTGGCGTCAAGAATAGCGAGGTGAAACGCCTTGTCCCGCGGCAGTTGAGGCGGCCTGATTGTCTGAGCTCTTCATCGCTTCCAAAGCGGCATTGATCCGCAGCCGGTCCTCCTTCGTGGCGCGGATCGCAGCGAGCGAGGCAGCGGCTGGCTCAATGATTGAGCGGACTTCCTGGATGGCCAGCAGCAACTCGCGGTCGGGTTTGTCCTCGCCAACCAGCCAGTTCAACACGTCGCGATCGAGCAGGCTCCAGTCGCGCGACGGCAAAACACGGGTCCCGTGGCGCGGCCGGACGCTAACAAGTCCCTTTCCTGACAACGTTTTGATCGCCTCACGAACCACGCCACGGCCGGCGCCGAGGCGGACTTCTAGGTCGTGTTCGGATGGCAGCACCGCGCCGGCCGGGATAATCCCTTGAGCGATCTCTCGCCCGAGCGTCGTCAGCACTGCGTGAATGCGGCCGGGCTTCGAACGCTTCTCAGCGGATTTGGTGCGCTTGGTACGCAAGATCTGTTCGCTCCCGACCGGCGGCTCTTTGGCAACCTGGCAAGGCCATAAAAACACGATCCCGGCGCTGGGCGCAATCATCCGATGTTAAACATCCGATCAAATAAGGGCGGCAATATGGTGCCTACCCGTCTCCGGAATACGAGGTCTGGTCACTTATGCTGGATTTTGCTCACCAGTTTCGAAATCGAGCAGCTGCGTCGACCGTAATCTCATAGGCTGCCGACCTACCGGTGGAAGCATGAAGTAAGTTGTCTCGTCACCTGAGGACGGGGGAAAGGCAATAGTTTACGGTGCTCCGAAAGGATTTGCCAGGATAGCAGTGACACTTTGCTGCGACCCTCGTGACCTATGATCGGCTTGCTGGATAAGTTTGTTGTGTTAGTCAGCGGTAGAGCGGGTGAGGTGAGCATGAAGTCGATTCTCATTACTGGTGGAAGCAGGGGTATCGGAAAGGCTGCGGCAATTCTCGCCGCTGAGCGCGGTTGGAAGGTTGCAATCACATATGTGAGCAAGAAATCAGAAGCTCAAAACGTGGTCGCGCAGATCGGCGCAAAAGGTGTAAAATCGCTCAGCGTTCAGGGCGATGTTGCCTCCGAAGCTGATGTCATACGCGTTTTTCGGACGGCCGTTGACGAATTCGGAACTCTGGACGGAGTTGTCATAAATGCCGGTATCGTAGCTCCTGCTGCGCCCCTGCGGGAGATGGGCATCGAGCGTTTGCGGAAAATGTTCGATACAAACGTTCTAGGCGCCTATCTCTGCGCCAGGGAGGCGTCCGCTGTATGAAGACAGGCTCTATCGTGACCGTTTCATCGCTGGCAGCAAAGACGGGCTCGCCCGGCGAATATATCGATTACGCCGGCTCAAAAGCAGCCATGGACGCTCTCACGGTCGGTCTGGCAAAGGAAGTCGGACCGGCTGGCATCCGAGTCAATGCCATACGCCCGGCATTTATTGATACGGAGATTCATTCGGTCTCCGGAAATCCGCAGCGAGCTCACATCCTTGACGCCCAGACACCCCTCGGTCGAGCTGGCACGGCAGAAGAGGTGGCAGAGACCATCATCTGGTTGCTCTCGGACGCTTCGTCTTACGTGAGTGGCGCTCTCATCGACATGGCTGGGGGTCGATAAAAATGGAAACTGTGAGGCTTTCGCATGGATGCAAATGACGCCGATCTGCCGCTTTCGGGAGTTACTGTTGTCTCCCTCGAACAGGCGATCGCAGCGCCTCTCGCAAGCCGGCATCTTGCGGACTGGGGAGCGCGCGTCATCAAGATCGAGCGACCAGGCGACGGAGATTTCTGCCGGGACTACGACCACGTGATGAATGGCATGTCTAGCCAGTTCGTCTGGACCAACAGGTCAAAGGAAAGTCTGGCTATCGACATCAAGAGTCCGCAAGGCAAAAAGATTCTCGATGCATTGCTTCCGAAGGCAGATGTCTTCATACAGAATCTCGCGCCAGGCGCTGCGGAGCGGCTGGGCTTGGACGCAGCATCACTGGTGCAAAGGTTTCCACGCATTATCGCCTGCGACGTTTCAGGCTATGGGTCCGGCGGCTCCTACAGCGACAAAAAGGCTTACGACCTTTTGGTCCAGTGCGAGGCCGGTGTGCTGGCAGTGAACGGCACGGAAGCCGAGCCCGCGAAAGTCGGACTGTCCGTCGTGGATATCGCGACAGGCATGTACGTTCTCAACGGAGTTCTGATGGCTCTGTACCGCCGCGAGAAGACTGGCAAGGGGACCGCCTTTCAGGCATCGTTGTTCGATTCCATTACGGATTGGATGAGCTATCCGGCCTACTATACGCACAGCACAGGAACACCGCTTCCCAGAACGGGGGCGAAGCACGCGACAATCGCGCCGTATGGTCCCTTCCGGGTCGGAGACGGCAAGACCATCTTCTTCGGAATTCAGAACGACAGGGAATGGAGAGCTCTGTGTTCCGTGGTCCTCGGAGATCCGGGCTTCGCCAACCACCCGCTTTACCGCACCAATCCGCTCCGCATGCAGAACCGGGACGCACTGCAGCGACATATCGAGGATCTTTTCGCTACCAAGACCGGCGAAGAGGCGCTGCGGCTGCTGGACAAGGCATCGATAGCAAACGCGAATATGAATTCGGTCGAAACCTTTCTGCAGCACGAACAGCTTCGGGATCGTGGTCGGGTACGAACTGTGCAGACCCCTTGCGGTCCCGTCATGAGTTTCCTCCCGGCTCTCACCATTCCCGGCGTCTCACCTCGGATGGATCCCGTGCCGGCACTCGGGCAGCACAATCGATCCATTCTCGGCGAACTCGGTCTTACGGAGGAGCCATGACGATGGTCGATCAGCGCCCGGCGCGGGTGTATTTGGCCGTGCCTGCGCATCGGTCAGAGATGGTCGCCAAAGCGGCCGTCTTGGCTGCGGATGCGGTCTTCCTGGATCTCGAGGATGCGGTTCCACCCTCCGAAAAGAGCGCGGCGTTGGACGTGGCCGTCCGTTCGCTATGCTCGCTCGATTGGGGCAAGAAGCTCGTCGCGGTGCGCCTAAACGCGATCGACAGCCCGTTCATCGAGCGCGAAATCCGCGCATTGGGGGTGCTTCCCAGACTGGATTCGGTGATCGTGCCGAAGGCCGAGCGGGAGAGCGACATCACAGGAATAGCGGATCAGCTGCAAGACGCAGCACCGGATCGCGCCAGGCCGATGGAACTCGAATTGCTGATCGAAACGGCGTTGGGACTCGTCAATGTCGACCTGCTCGCCGGTTCTCACAAAAGCGTCGCAGCCCTTCATCTCGGCGTGGGAGACTTCGCGGCCTCAATCGGAGCGCGATCGTCGGAGATCGGGGCTTCGCCAGAAGGATATCGCCAGATGGGATCCGCTCAGAGCGGCTATCCGAGCGTGCCGTTAGACCTCTTCGCATATCCTATGATGCGCGTGCTCGTGGCGGCGCGGGCGTTCGGTCTCCGTGCCGTCGACGGCCCCTGCGGCGCGTTCCGCGACACCAGGTTGACCGAGAGCAGCGCACTCAAGGCGGCCGCGATGGGCTTCGACGGAAAGCAGGTCATCCATCCTGGCCAGATCGAACCTACCCTCCGCGCCTTCCGGCCATCCGATAGCGAACTGGCGCACGCGCGGCGGGTCATCGCGGCGATGGAAGAAGCCGAGGCCATCGGCAGGGGAGCGGTTACCTTGGATGGAAAGATGATCGATTATGCCAACATCCGGATGGCGCGCAGGATAATCAACCTGGGGTCCTAGCAACGAATGTCTGCTTGTGAGCCGAAAGCAGACTGCCACGTGTGCCCGGCAGTGTTCGAAAACGGCTCCCTGCTTTCCGGTCCGTCTCCAAGCTCCCACTTCAGTGATGAGAAGGGCGAAAAGTCTCCAACGTGCAAACCGGGCTTTCGGGACGAAATTCTCGCGATATTTCAAAGGCCGAAACTCAATCGGGAATGTGATGGTTCGATCCCTCCCAGGACAGCCAGCCACTCTCTCCACTAGAGATAGCGAGCGGATTCTTGAGGAAAACCTTGCATTTTGCGGGCTTGCGTGCGCTTCTGGTTAATCTCCGAATCCCAAAAACGGCAACTCTGGCGAGAATCTCCAGAATGTCTCCGGCCAGAACTGCAGAATTCCCGTTTTGGGGAGACTTTGGGCGGAGACAAATTTCGAGCCCACTGCGCGGTAGGGTTGGCAGGCGAGCCCGGCCGTCCTTCGACTCTCGGCCGGCACTGAGTCGATTGAAGTACGGCACGCCGATTGCAAGCACAGCTACTTGCAAAAAGACAGCGCTGACCTCGCACTCAACTTTCTGATGCCTGCTCATCGCGACCAAGCAGACGTGCCGTTGTCTTTGCGCCCGCGTCCGCTCATGACCAGTCGGACGCACCACCACATCCAGCGCATTCCGTCTGGTGGGGCACCGGAGATACAGCTGCGCCTCTCGAAGCCGATTTCGGTCGCGTCCAATGATCGTAACTCCGGCAATTGTGAAACAGTTCACATGACAGGACCGTGAACCAGTTTTATTATGTTTGCTTCCAAATTCTGCATTGAGCCAAGCCTCTTCTCACGAAAGCGCATAGATGCGTCGAGATTTGCAGATCAAGACGGGCAGTCTGGCGGGCACATCCGACTTCAGAGTCCTTGCACCAATCAGAAAAGGGCTGGTCCCTTCTCTGGATGCGGTCACCTACAAAACGCGCGTCAAGCGCGTATTGCGTACCCTACACGCCGGCCGCATAGGCGGATTCGAATATGAGTTCGCCCGCATATTGTCCGACGCCGTCCAGCGCGTTGGGTGCATTCATTCGGTCGGCATCGCCGTTCTTGAGCCCGAGGACAAGGTCCTGCTCACGGTCACGTTCGACGGCGCCTGGGAGTCCTATGTCCGCATCATCTGGCAGAAGGTCTCGCGCCTGCTTGACCTGATTTTTTGTAATACCGAGGATTACGTTCTCGGTTACGAGAACAGTTACGAGAAGTGGGGAATCTGGCTCAAACAGGCGCAGAGTGAAGCGCATTTCCTTTACGCTACGCCGGGTTTGACCGTCGACGATATCCGCTATCTTCAGATGGAAGAACGAGTCTACCGGCGCGAAGCTGGTGACTCCGCCGAGTCGCGCGTCACGCAGATCAGGATTCCCACGACGGAAGAGATCGCCGAGCAATCCATCTTCGCAGTCGGCGGCATGGCCGGCATCGATCCCACCAATGCCGGATTCGGCAAGCCATTGAGGATCGAAGAGGCGGGCCGGCCACCGTTCCGCCAAGGCGTTCGTGCCGTTGTCGGACTCTATCGGCTGGCGGACGTATACCCGCCGGACACCACGGACGGCTTGATCCTGCACCGCGCTGCGCACGAATTGCTCCCGGAATTCAACCGGATGCTGCACGACGGAAGCACTTATCGGCAGGGCATTGAGCGGGCACTCAAGCGCTTCCCCGAAGCTATGCGTTGGCTGGGGAAACCTTGCGATGCACCCCCGGTGAGAAAGTTTTTGCCCGTGCCCTTGCCGGACGAACCGCCGTTGCAGGATCCCGGAAACGTGCAGGGCGGGATTCTTCGAGGCTATCCCGACTTCGATCACGGCTGTATGCTGCTGCTGCAATTCGTATCGCCGCGAGGTCTGGCCGCTTTTCTCGGGGCACTCCAAGTCACGTCACAAGCCGATACGTTGGAGCAGGACACGGTCGCGACCAATATCGCCTTTACGGTCGAAGGCCTGCGTGTTGCCGGCCTGCCCGACGACGAGATACGCGAGCTTCCCGAAGAGTTCGTGCAGGGCATGGAACGCCGGGCCGGTCTGTTGGGTGATTTGCGGATCAACCATCCTCGGCGCTGGCGATTGCCGGCGCACAACTGGCACGAGGGGGTGAAAGCGCGGGACATCGGCGACGATGACCCGGCGCCCCGCATCGATCTGAGCGCGGTTCACGCGGTGGTGCAGGTCCGGCTGCGGGCCTCCGGCCTCGTTCCGACGGTGATGCCGAGGGCCCGGCTCATGGCGTCGATGGAAGTGCTAGTCGCCGCCCATCCCGACGTCAGGCCGCTGTCGCTACAATGGATGCAGCGACAGAGAAACGCAAAGGGAGAGTTTGAAGAACACTTCGGATTTGTCGACAGTAATTCGGACCCGGTGCTAAGCAAGAGCAAGGCGGGTGATCGTTTTTCCAATCAAATCCATCTTGGCGAGCTCCTGTGTGGCTATCCAAATCTTGCCGACAAAAACAGCCCCTTGAGCGAAGCACCGGATCGAGTCAAGGCGCTGCTCCAGGACGGAAGCTTTCTTGTGATACGCAAGCTGCGGCAGGATGTTGCCGCCTTCGAAGGGTCCCTGAGTGAGGCTGTGGATCAGACCTCAGCCGCCGGTCACCCGCTGACGCGCGATGAACTGAAGGCGAAGATGATGGGCCGATGGCCCGGCGGCAATGCAAAGGCCGGAGAGCCCTTGGCGGATGTTGCTGCTCCGGGCTCCAACAATTTCCACTTCGACAACGACCCACATGGCGCTTCGTGTCCGCTCCAGGCACACATTCGGCGCGCCAATCCGCGGAACACAGATCCCGCGAAGGGCAGTCGGCCACCTCGCATCGTCCGCCGCGGGATGTCGTACGGCGCCCCGGTTGATCGACATGCCGGCGATGCACAGAACAGCCTCGGCCAGGAACGAGGTCTGATATTCATGGCCTACAATGCCAGCCTTGGCGAGCAGTTCGAGGTGGTCCAACGCTGGCTGAACGGCGGCAACAGTTCGGCCTCGTATTCCGGCCAGGGAGATCCGCTCTGCGGCCACGCCGAATCCGGACGGCGCCGATACTTCCGCTTCGAACACGGGGGTAACACCGTCCGAATGGCGCTCGACGGCTCGGACCGGCTCCATGAGGAGCCCCGCCCCTTCGTGCGGCTCGAGTGGGGAGCTTATTTGTTCGCGCCCTCCAAGAAGGGCCTTTTGATGCTGCAGCGGCGAGGCGAAGGCACGCAGAGCGGCGCACAGGCCGTATTGTGGAGTGCGGCCAAGGGTGAGATCGAGATCGCCCGTTTGCGCGACATCGAAAAGCACCTCGGCGCGGCGGAAGCCGTGACGGCCTGGAAGTCCGCGCTCGAAGATCCGGATGCTGCTACCGACTTTATCGCCGCATCGATCTGGGCGGCCATCCGCGAGCATCATGGCGGCGTGCTGCAAACTCCGTTTGCGGTTTTGGTGGCGGAGCGAGGCTTGGTCGATGATGTGCTGCTGGATCGCCGCCGCAATCTGTCGGTCAAAGGTTATCTTCCCCGCATGCATGCCTCCTTCGGCGAGATTTATCTGGGGCTGGATGCCGGTCAAGGCGGGGACTACGAGCGCGAATCCGAAGCATGCAATCAGGCGATCACGGATCTCGACAAGGAGTCAGCGTTCGAACGAGCGCGGAATTCGACCAGGATCGCGCTGCAAGCGCTGGTCGACGAGGCCATCGGTTACGCCAGGGCTGACGGAGAATCGAGGTGGGATCTGACGCTGGACGTGCGCGAACTCGTTGACCCGCTGCTTGCTGACTTCTGCGAGGAATGGTTTGGGCTTTCTCCAAATGGCAATTTTTTCAGCCGAAGCGGCTATCGCTGGGATTGGAAGCCGGGACGGCCGCCGAACTACCCTGGTCATTTTCTCGCGCCTTCGCGTTATTTCTTCCAACCGTACCCCGGCCAGGAGGTGAAGAGCGTTGGCGAGGCGCATGGTGTCGCCCTGCGCAGCGCAATGAAGGAGTTCTTGCGCAGTCACCCGCAAATCGAAGCACCCGTGGCACGAGCGATACTGCGTTCCAAACCGGGCCAGGATCTGGATTTTGCTGCACGCACGCTAGTCGGTGCCGTGATCGGGTTTGTTCCAACCGTCAACGGCAATATACTGCGGATATTGAACGAGTGGTTGCGCGAGGGGACCCTATGGTCATTGCGCGCGCGCTTTGCTGATACCAAGGCCGCCAGCAGCTTCCTCGACGCCTGTAATCGTCTCGGTGCCGCCTTTATCCCGGCCATGCAGTTGCGCACGGCGCCCGAGGTGATATGGCGAACCGCCGCAGTTGCGCACACCATAGGCGAGGGGCCGCATCGGGTGGACGTCAAGCCTGGCGAGATTGTAGTCGTTGGCGCGATCTCCGCCACCCAGCAGAGCCTGCAAGAGGGAAATCGCGAGCTTCATCACGCGTTTGGCGGCAACCGCAGGGCTACCCCGCATCCGACGCACGCTTGCCCCGGCGCAGACCCGGCACTTGCCGTTATGCTTGGCTTTTTCAGCGAACTGGTCGAGTCACCACTGGCACTGCGCGCCGGACCGGGCCCACTGACGTTGTCGGTAGATGGACGGTTGCCACCTTCTGCCGAGGCCCGGTCGGGCCGGCTAGCGACTAAGTTGCGCACGCGCGCCGATGTTCTTGATCGAGCCCGGCGGCTCGGTCTTTACAGGGACGCTCAAGCATTCCAGCTCCGCAGGGAGCGGGAGCCAAGTGCGGCGGCGCCGCCGCTCGTGACGATGGGCGATTCCTGGTTATTTGATTACGAAGGCTGGAGTGACCTTGCGTCCTCCCTTCGCGAGAAAGGGTACAGTTTTGTCGGCGGAAACTTGGCCGCCAGTCCTGGCAAGCTGCTGTCAGAGATGGCAGCCGACGACTGCCTCGACGATTTGAGAAGATTTCTCAGAAGTCCAGGGGCTAATCCGCCGAAAGCGTTGCTGCTCGGCGGTGGCGGCAATGACGTGGTGACTCCAGACCTGCTCGCAGATCCGCCGAAGCCGGCACCGCTGTGCGCGTTGTTGGTACAGTCACCGCCACCCGGGCAGGAGGAACTCGTAGAGGCAGAGGTTCGTCGATTCATCGATGGCGAACTGCATGGATACTACAAGAAAATCCTCGACGCCGTGAGATCTGTGAGCCCAATCCCGATCCTGATCCAAGCTTACGATCATCCGATCTCTGATGGGAGAGAGCTGATATATAAAGGCGAGGTCCTCGCAGGCCCCTGGCTTAAGCCCATTTTTGTTGAGAGGGGCTATAACATTCCCATGTTTCCAAATAGCAGCCCCGATTTGGTGCGGGCCAGAGATGTTATGCGGCGTTTGATCGATCGCCTCAACGCTATGGTCGCAGGATTCGCGGACAAGAACCGAAAGATCTATCACGTCAACCTCACTGGGACGCTGGCCGCGCACTTCGGAGACCCGGCGAATTACGCAACACTCTGGGACAACGAACTGCACGCCAACGATGCGGGTTTCGACGTGCTGGCTGCGGTGATTGCGGCGAAGCTGCGGGAACTCAGCATCGATTGATCGAAGCGCCCGTTTCCAGCCAGTGATTTGCCTGCGCCGCATGCCACGGCATGTGGAGCGCTTGCAGCTTCGAAGCTGCTTCAGTCATTGTCTGGCGCGCTTTTTCGGCGTTACCCTGACGAATCAGAAGTTCTGCCAACACGGTCTGGTTCAATGCGGCTTCGCGTGGCGATCCGCGCAATGTTGCCGAAGTTTCCGCCCGCCGTAACCAGCGCCGGCTGCCAGCGAGATTGTTTCGCGCGACCGCAAGCCGTGCCAGGGCGCGACACGTCGCCGCCTCACCCAAGCGCTCGCCCTCGCGCGCGCGGCGCAGTACGTGGATAGCGTATCGTCTCGCACTGACGATGTCGCCATCAGCGGCACAGGCCTGCACCAGCCAGCCATAGTAAAGCGAGGAGTAGAATTTGCCGCGGCGCGCTTCGATCCATTGAACCGCATCGCGTAATTGTTGCAAGCCGGCCGAGCTTCCTGTCTGTGCCCAGCGGGCAAATCCGGCGGCCGCACGACAAACCACCAGGAGCAGCAGGGCATGGGTGTTCTCGGCGATTCGCGCGCTCTCGGCCGCTACGCGTTCGGCTTCCTCCCAGCGTCCTTGCCAAACCAGGGAGACGGCGACCCAGTTGCGCACGGAATTGGCTACCGGGTGCGTCGACTCACCGATCAAGTTCATTGCCTCATCAAGGCAAACACTCGCATCTTCGAACTCACCCCGATCAGCGAGCACACCCGCCTTGCACGAAAGCGCGTAGGCCGAGCCGATGGCGATGCCGCCGCCCGGCCGGCTGCGTTGCTGTTTGGCAAAGACCGCGGTGTTCAGCAGCATAATCGCCTCTTCGTATTGACAGGTCGCGGCGAGTATCTGTCCTAGCGACGCTTCAATCTGGGCCGCCAGGCGCAGGTCGCCATCTTGGCGCGCCAAATCCAGTGCGAGACGCGAGTGGCTCTCCCCCTCGCGGAAGCGCCCGAAGCCGTAGCACATGTAGCCGAGCCAGTAATGAGCACGCGACATCGCATTCGCGTCATCCAGCGATTGCGCCAGCGTCACCGCCTGTTCGAAGGTGGTGAGGTCACCGGTCAATGAAAGCGGATCGAAGATGCTGGCCATGCCCAGCTTGTTGGCCAACAGGCACCATCGCAGCGACTGCGCGCGGGTGCGATTGGATACGCGGTCAAGCGTCTCCATAGCGACGAGATACTGCTCACGCGCGCGGTCCAGAGCGAACGCAGCCATGGCCTTGTCGCCGGCGCGTTCGGCGTGATGGGCCGCGCTTTCCCAATGACCCGCGCCACGAGAGTGGTAGGCGAGGGCTTCGAGCGTGTCTTCGCGATCGGCTTGTTCGTAACGTGCCAGCAGCACGGCTTCGATGCGCTCATGCAATGCCCGGCGTTCGCGCAAGCCGATGGAGTCATACACGGCATCCCGGGTGATGCCGTGCTTGAAGCGCAGTCCGGTGCCGGCCGGGTCGGCATAGAGAAAATCCGCATCCGCCAACGCTTTGATCGTCGTCTCATCAGGCGTGCCGCCGCAGGCCGAAGCCAGCAACCCGATCGGCACAGCGTTGCCTATGACCGCCGCCGCTCGCACTACATCTACCTGTTCGGATGGCAGGCGAGCCAGGCGCGAGGCCACAAGCGTACCGACCCAACCCTGAGCGCCGCGGCCTTCCCAAGAGTCAAGGTTTCCGGCCAAAACGGAATGGCACAGTTCTTCAATGAACAAGGGCACGCCACCGGCATAGCTGTGGATTCGTGCGACCAAGAATGGATCCGCTTGGGGCAACCAGCGTCGTACCGCAAGGTCGGTTTCCGATCCCTGGAACGGATCCAGCGTGAGATGCAGTGCCCCCGAAATCCAGGCCGTGCCGTCTTCGCGGGGCCGACTGGCCAGAAGAACACGCGGGCCACGCGGCACACGCAGCAACGCTTCCAGCAACTGGCGGCTAGCGTCATCGGCCCACTGCCAGTCATCGATTACGAGCAGCAGAGGGCACTTTGCGGCGACAGCCGTGAAAAACGCCATGAGGTCGCCAATCAAGAGGCCGGCGGCGAAGCGGCTGCCACCCGCTTCTGCATTATCCGATATCAGGGCCAGAATTGTCTCCGCACGCGGGCCTAATTCGGCGAGCGAAGACTGCAACGCATTGCGGACGGATCCTGTCGCCTCGGCTTCTGGCTTGTCCCCCCGCCTGCCGAGCAAAGCTCGCAGTATCTGTAAGAAGGGTTGCAAGACTTCGGCCCCGAGATAACCGTCGCAGCTCCCGCGCAACAGCGTCACCGCCCCGCCGTCCCACTGCTTCAGCACCCTTTCCAGCAACCGCGTCTTGCCGAGCCCCGGTCCGCCGACGACAACGGCACAAGGGACGGTGGTCACCTGTTGCTCGTCCAGGAACATCAGCAAACGAGTGATAATCTCGCCGCGCCCAATAAACGGCGTCAGGCCGCGGTCAGCTATGTTGGTCGAGCCACGCCCAACCACGATGCGCACGTTAGGGATCCCGAAAGCCGTGCCGGCTCCACTGTTATCCGGATCAAGCTTGAAGAGGTTTTCGTATCGGCCGAGCGCGCCAAGACTAGTAAGGATCTGGCCGGCGCCAGCGTGCCGCGACAAATGAGCCGCGGTGTTGACCACATCGCCGATCAGATCTAGACGACCGGATTCAATGTCGCCTTGCGCAAGCAACAGCGTGCCTGCATGAATTCCTGAATGCATGCGCAGCGGGAAGTGAGTCGGAGGCAAGACATCGTGGCGCATCTGACCGACCCATTCATGGATGTCGATGGCAGCCTCCACGGCTCGCCGGCCGTCGTCCTCGCCTGAGAGCGGATAGCCAAAGATCACAAGGGCGCCGTCTCCCTGCGTTCTGATCACGCGGCCGCCATGCTTGGCTGCCGCTTGGTGCCAGATTTCCCGCAGGTTACCCAACAGTTCGGCGTAATGTTCGGCCTCCATCTCCCTGCCCAGGGCAGTGGAGCTGACAAGATCCGAGAAAAGTACCGTCAAACGATGACGCGCGCCCTTTGCCGTTTCCAGGGTCGGTTTGTCCATCATTGAGGTGAACGCCGGCTCGCCCGTACAAGGCCAGACACGGCTAATTCCGGACCGGCCACTGGGCATCATACATCTTGAAGATGCATAAGCCTACAGAGACGTGGCAGGGTCTGGTTCGGCGGCGACTCTTCAATGTCAGCATCAATCCGCGGTTTTGTCGGCGACTTTGCGTTCACTGACCAACCGCAACTAAGCTTGCGTCGGTCCGCGTCTGGACTCAGCGGGCTCAATGAGGTGGATCGGCCACGCTCGGTGTTTGGGGCGAGGTAGAATGGTAGCTCCCATCGCGCTATTGCGAGCGTCTCCCAGCTTCCCGACTCTCCCACCGGATGACCGAAAAGTCTCCGGGGCTGGAAACAAGGCAGACAAAGCGAAATTCTCTCGACATTTCAAAGGGCTTTTTTCAATTGGATGTCGGAGTTCGATCCCTCCCGCCCCAGCCAGGCTTTGGCCAGTGAAATTAGTCGCTTCTGGCAGCCGTGGATTTTTGACTCTGACCATTAAACAAAGCTGCGACTGGCTACTCCGAGCAGTTTGGCGACACCCGTAAAATGCTGCGAGTCTGATCCAAGGAGAAGGGTGACCTACGCGAAATCACAAAATCGCAGTAAACGGTGGACCGAAGATGCAAGGAGGTCGTCGAGGGCCAAAGACAGTACTGCCCCGCGTCCAACCTCATGTTCGTTGCGAGGAGATATGGCCGTCGAGGCAAAGATCACGAGCCCCTACCTTCCCAGCCTGGTCAGCGCCGTGCGCTTGTGCTGTTCCATCAGCATCGCCACGAATGCGGTGACCTTGGGCGGGCGGAAACGCGCGGCCGGGTAAACGGCATGGATGCCCCCGGCCGGAAGCGTCCACGTCGGCAGTATGTGCGTTAGTCTGCCAGCCTTGATGTCTTCCATGACCAAGAAATCGGGAAGCACGGCGAGACCCGCGCCGGCGAGGGTCGCGGCGAGGACTGCCGGAGTTGTATTGATGGTCAGCGTTTGATTCATGCGAACCGCCTGCCGCTCAAAATCGTTCTTGGTAAAGTGCCATTGCAGCGGCTTTTTGAGCGCGCCGTTGGTAACGAAGGGCAGGGATGCCAGATCTTTCGGCTGTACCACAGTGCCTCTCTTGACGAGGCCCGGCGCGGCCACCAGCAACTGCCGAAAACTCCCAATTCGTCTGGTCTGCAGGTTCGAATCGTCGAGCCTGCCAACGCGGATCGAGAGGTCGATCTGGTTCGCAACGAGGTCGATCTTGCTGTCGGCCAGTATCAAGTCGACACGGCAGGCCGGATGTTTTCGCGAAAACGCCGCCGCCAGCCGCGCAAGCGTGCATGAGCCATAATCGTTTGGAGCAGCGATCCGCAGAAGTCCCATCGGCTCTGCATTCGTCTGAGCCAGTTCCGCGAATGCATTTTCAGCTTCTCGCAAGATCATGACGCAGCGCGCGTGAAGCAAGCGGCCGGCTTCCGTCGGCTCGACACGCCTGGTAGTGCGAACAAGCAGACCGGTTTTGAGCTCCTGCTCGAGCTTGGCGACTTGCTGGCTGACCACGGTCTTCGTGATACCGAGCCTGTCCGCCGCGCCGGTGAAGGAAGTCGCATCCACGACAGCCGCAAAGTAGGCAAGGCGGTTGAGATTGATCGATTCCATGCCTTGCCTCCGGAAGCGTATTGTAAGTTATTAGCATACAGTATGTACTATTACATGCTATTTATCGATGAATAGAACTCGCTTATCTCGCCGTCAACGAAATCGAAGGCGAGACTGCTCATGCGCGTGACCTATCTAGTCGATCCGCTTTGCGGCTGGTGCAATGACGCGGGACCTGCGCTGGAGAAACTCGCCCGGCGGGACGATGTAACGCTTGAATTTGCGCCGACCGGTCTGTTCGCGGGCGAGGGGGCGCGCTCGATGGATGCGCAATTCGCGGCCTATGCTTGGCAGAACGACGAGCGGATTGCGCGCCTGACGGGCCAGCCTTTTTCCGAAGTCTACCGTTCCCGGGTCCTGGGCAAGACCGGCTGCATGTTCGACTCGGCGCCGGCAACCCTCGGCCTGGTCGCCGTGCGCGTCACCGAGCCCACCAGGGAGTTCGAAGCTCTCAAGGCGATCCAGCGTGCCCGCTATGTGGATGGACGGGACATTGGCAGTCTGCCCGAGGTCGGCGACATCCTTCGGTCGATCGGCCTACCTGCCGCGGCTGAACGCGTGCGAACGCTGGACGATGAACTGACGCAGGCCTATCGCCGGCAAATCGAGGCAGCACGGTCCGAGATGCAGCGGTTCGGCATTTCCGGCGTTCCGGCCTTGCTCGTGGGCGATGGCACCGAACGCCATCTGCTGCGCGGCAACCTCCTGTTCGGTCGCTTGGACCTTTTCGTTTCACAGCTGCAGGCCGCCTGATCCCGCCAATCGGCTCAAGGCTCCGCCGTTTTCACGTAGAGATTGCCGGAATACTTCACTTGCCTCCCGGCAACGTTCGATCGTTTCGCAAAAACCAATGGAGATCCAGATGTACACCCGGAGAGATATCGTGATGAAAACCCTGCGGCCGGCGCAACAGCCGTCTTTGCCTCAGCGGAGTTCGGCCATGCCGCCGAATCCAAATTGAGCTGGAAGCATTTTCCAGCGGGTCCCAACGGATTCTTCCGCGCCCCGGTGCTATTATCCGGCCCGACCGAAGCCCTTCTGATCGACGGCGGCTTCAATTATCCAGATGGCCGCGCGTTGGCCGACGCGATCAAGGCGACCGGCAAGAAGCTTACTGCGATCTACATCAGCCAGTCGGATCCGGATTACTACTTCAGTCTGAAGCCAGTCCGCGACGCCCTTCCGAGTGTGAAGGTGATCGCCGCCGCGGCGACGCTCGAAGCGATCAAAGGCAATGTCGAGAAGAAGCTTGCCGTATGGGGACCGCAGCTCAAGGAGAACGGCCCGCAGACCCTCTCCGATGTCATTCTGCCACAGGCATTTGACGGTCCATCTCTGACGGTCGACGGCGAGACCATCGAAATCATCGCCGCGGAAGGCCTGGCCCACCGTCGCTATCTTTGGGTGCCATCGCTCAAGGCTGTTTTCGGCGGCGTCATGATCTTCTCCGGTGTCCACGTCTGGACCGCCGACACGCCGACAGCTTTCGCGCTGCCTGGATCGCAAACCTCGACAAGATTGCCGCCCGCAAGCCGGCCGTTGTGGTGGCCGGCAATATGAAGCCTGATGCGACAACCGATCCTTCAGGCGTTCAGCACACCAAGGCCTATCTGGTCGCATTCGAAGTGGAATTGGCCAAGGCCAAGGACAGCGCGGCGCTGAAAGCTGCGATGGAAGCGCGGTTTCCCAATCTCGGGATGGGCGTCGCCCTCGATATCGGCTCCAAGGTCGCCAAAGGCGAAATGAAATGGGGCTGATGCGTGCGGCGATCTCAATGATCAGCGCCACCTCATGAAGCCTCGTCGGAGGAGAGCGACCAGCAATCCGCTGGTCGCTCTTCTCACGGCCTGCATTCTTCGGGTGCTGCTTCAGACGGCGGAACGCAGGCTAGCTCGACCCGAGGCCGCCCGCCTGTCGGCACCGACACGCGTTCGCGTCCCACAATGATTGCATCGGTGAAGAGTGGGACGATTACGCGTTCGCGCTCGAGAGGCTTGCCGATGCCGGTTCGACCATCGTCGGCGACGGGGAGGAAGAAGCCAGGCCGGCAAGATATCCAGCCTTTGCCGTCGAGCGAGATGCCGCCGCCCGGCACGATCATGTGGACGTGTGGGTGATGGGTCAGTGCCGAGCCCCAGGTGTGCAGGACGGAAGTCACGCCGACCCGGGCGCCGCCGAGGTGCTTGGGATCGGCACCGGCAACAGATCGGCCTCACGCGCAGCCAGCCAGTCCTTTGCCGCGGCACCCTGGCACTTCGGGCAGTGGGGGTTGCGGCAGGTAATGGGCGTCGCCCATTACCTGCCTTATGGGCAAAGCCGGTAATGGGGAGCTGGCAATCGCGATCACCGTATTTTCCTGTGTATTGCCGCTCTCGAGCTCTCCATTACAAGTCGCCCGTGCGGCCCCGTTGGGTCGGCCACTGATGGCCGGTCACATACGGAGACGGACATGTTGGAGACGTACTTCTCGGCAGCGAAGATGCTGGGGCATCTGCGCAGTGGGCCGAGCGGGCCTTACCTTGACGGGTTTGCAGCGGCGCTGGAGCAGCAGGGCTATGGCCCCGAGACAGCGGTACGCTATTTGCGAGCGGCGGCTCACATCGGCCATGTCATGGCCGAGCAAGGCGCGGGCCTGACGGACGTTGATCTCGCCGCGTTCGGCGAGCACCTGCGCACTTGCCGGTGTCCACGCGCCAAAGGCGGCCGGCGCAACCACCACACCATCTACGGTGCCAGGCTCTTTCGTCGGCACCTCGTCGAGCTCGGCCTTTGCCGGTCCGCGGCCGTGGGGGCAGCACCCGCCGAGCCGCAGCTGGTCGCGGACTTCAAGACGTGGCTGCGCAAGCATCGCGGCGCATCCGATGCCACCGTCAGGCTCTACGCCCGCGACGCCGCGGGCCTGATGATGGAGCTTCGATCTGACCCGGCCGGCTGGAGGCCGAACGATGTCCGCAGTTACTTCCTGGAGCGGGCGAGCAATAGCGGGAGTGGCACGATCGAGAAGATTACGACGAGCCTGCGGGCTTTCCTGCGGTATCTCGCAGTCGCAGGCCGTTGTCAGGCAGGTCTCGAGGGCGCCGTTCCGGCCTACGCTCATTGGCAGCTTGCCGACATGCCCCGGTATCTATCGACCGAGCAGGTCGACCGGCTGATCGCTGCCTGTGACGGCGATGCCGGTGCGCGCCGGCGTGATCGTGCGATCGTACTTTTGTTGGTGCGCCTCGGCCTGCGGGCCGGTGACGTGGCGCAACTGCGTCTCACCGATATCGAGTGGCAAACGGGATCGCTGCGGGTCTGCGGCAAGTCGCGCTACGAGGTCCGGCTGCCGCTACCGCAAGACGTCGGGGATGCGATCGCCGCCTACCTCGAATGCCGGCCGTCTACCCGCCGGAACGATGTCTTGTTCCTGCGCACGATCGCGCCGTGCCGGCCATTCCGACGAGGCGACGGCATCTCGTCGGTGGTGAAGCGTATCATGAAGCGGGCCGACATCGTGCCGCCGGTCAAAGGGGCCCACGCTCTGCGGCACACCGCGGCGACCGAGATGCTGCGCCACGGCGTGCCGCTCGACAAGATCGGCCTCGTCCTTCGGCATCGCGGCATCGACACGACGGCCTATTACGCAAAGGCCGACGTCGCGCTGCTGAAGCAGGTTGCTCAGCCCTGGCCGGAGGCGCTCTGATGCTCGACGCCATCGAGACCTATCTCGCGCTCCGCCGCACCACGGGCTTCGCGATGTCGACCGCGGAGTACCTGCTGAAGAGCTTTGCCGCCTTCGCGGCCGAGCGCGGACAAACGTACGTCGAAACAAAAACAGCGATCGACTGGGCCGCGCTCGGACCATCCGTCGCGCAACGCGATGCACGGCTCAGAGCCGTCTGTCGCTTCGTACGCCATGTCCGGGTGGAGGACGTCGGGCACGAGCTGCCGCCGGCAAATCACTTCGGCGCCCGTAAGAAGCGTCGCACGCCGCACATCTACACGACAGACGAGATCAGTCGGCTGGTCGAAGCTGCGCTGCGGCTTCGGCCAATGCGCGGCTTGCGCCCGCACACGCAAGCGACCTTGATCGCGCTGCTCTCATCCACTGGGCTCAGGATCTCCGAAGCCCTGAAGCTGACGATCGCGGACGTGACCCGCGACGGTCTGCTGATCCGCGAGACCAAGTTCCGCAAGACGCGACTGGTGCCGCTGCACGACACGGCGGCCGCCGGCTTGCAGCGATACCTGGCACGTCGCGGGCCCGGCTCAGACGATGATCCGGTGTTCATCGACAAGCGCAATCGGCCGCTACGCTACATTGCCGTCAAGGAGACCTTCGACAGGCTGGTCGACAAGGCTGGCATCAGATCGACGTCGGCTCGCCGTCCTCGCCTGCACGATCTGCGGCACACGTTTGCGGTGCGCGCGCTGCAAGGCAGCCCTACCGGCCGAGGCCGGTGCGGGGCACACATGGCGGCACTCGCGACCTACATGGGTCACGTCAACATCTACGCGACCTACTGGTACCTCGAGGCCACGCCCGACCTCTTGCGCGATGTCGCCACGGCCGGCGAAGCGTTTATGTCCGAAGGGAGGTCATCATGACGCCGATCGCTCCCCTCATCGAGACGTTCCTGCGCGACACACTCGCTTGCCAGCGGGGCGCCAGCCGGCACACGAGGGACTCCTATGCCTCGAGCTTCCAGCTGCTGTTCGTGTTCGCCGCCGACCGGCTCAAGGTCAAACCATCGGCGCTGACGCTCGAGCAGATCGATGCTGGGCTCGTCAGCGCCTTCCTCGAGCATCTTGAGGACGAGCGCAAAAACGCGGCCGTGACGCGCAACGTTCGCCTGGCGGCGATCAAGTCGTTCTTTCGCTTCCTCGAGTACCGACAGCCGGCAGCGCTCGAGCAGATCCGCCGTGTACTGGCGATCCCGTTCAAGAAAACTGACACGCGCCTGGTGCCCTACCTTCTGCGCGAAGAGCTCCAAGCCGTGCTCGACGCTCCCGATCCGGCGACACGCGATGGCATCCGCGATCGCGCAATGCTGCACGTGGCCGTCTGCGCAGGGCTGCGCGTCTCCGAGCTGACGGGCCTCAAGGTCGATGACATCGACCTGCCTTCGATGAGCATCCGCGTGCTCGGCAAGGGACGCCGGGAGCGGACGCTGCCGTTGTGGAAGCCGGCGGCCGCTGCACTGCGTGCCTGGCTGGCCATCCGCGGGCAGGTCGCGACACCCGAGGTGTTCGTCAACGCCCGCGGTGAGCCGCTGAGCCGATGGGGCTTTGCCTATCTGCTCAGGCAGCACGCCGCGACTGCGGCTCGCAAGCAGTCCGGTCTCGCCAGGAAACGCGTCTCGCCCCATGTGCTCAGGCACACCTGCGCGATGGTCGTCCTGCAAGCGACCGGGGACATCCGGAAGGTGTCGCTATGGCTGGGCCACGCTACGCTGACGACCACCGAGGTCTACACGCGCGGCGATCCGACCGAGAAGCTCGATGCGATGGAGGCGATCGTGCCGCCCCACCTGCGGCGCGGCGTCTTCCAGCCCACCGACAAGCTGATCGAACTTCTCAGGCGTACCTCGTAATGGAGAGCGGGGTTGGCGGTGATTAGTGCAGGAGCGCGATCAAGTTGCCGCCAGCTCCCCATTACCGGCTTTGCCCATAAGGCAGGAGTTGTAGGCGATCGTTGTATAGGCGCAGTCCTCGCAGCGCGCGACATGGCCGCCGAGGGCTGCCGTGCGGCAGCGCTCGATCGCCGACATCACCTTCAATTGCTCGGGGCTGACACGGCCGGCATGGGCCTGACGCCATGCCGGGCCACGGTCGCGGAAGATCTCCGCAACCCCCAGAGCCGGGCGCGACATGCGCGCCGCGTCAGCCGGGCGGCCGGACCTCCTTGAGCTTGAGCGCGATGTGCTCCAGCGGGCTCATGACCTCGCTGATCGTCTTGGTGGCGACGCGGGTATAGAGCGCCGTGGTGTCGAGCTTGGCGTGACCGAGCAGCACCTGGATGACGCGGACATCGATGTTCTGCTCCTGGGGCGTTGCCGCTTACGTCGGAGAACGGGCCCTCAAGCACGGTCTGATCACGCGTGCGCTCGGAGACACCGTGAACTTCTGCCCGCCGATGATCATCACCAAGGCCGAGATCGGCGAGATGTATGCGCGCGCCGGACGTGCACTCGACGACACTTATGCGTGGCTGCAGGCCGGTCGCCCGGCGGCTGCGGCCTAGCGTTCCATGAAACCTTGTTCTCGGCTATCGACACAGCAATTGGCAGTTCGGGAAATGCCAGGTAGCGACAAAGTGGCGCCGCCCGCAGGAAGAGACGCTCCACGCGGCGCCAGGACAGCGGCTCTGATGCATGACCCAAGTTGTGACTGAACCGAAACCGTTGGTGAACGTTCGCTTTCACGCAACTCTCGTCTCGCCGCCGCGCGCCCATCAACTCTTCACCAAATCCCCCAGCAGGTTCGCCGTCACAGTCAGCTTGGCGAGCGTCAGTCCGCTGACAGCGATCTCCTCGATGGAGCGGCGGATACGCGTCGCCTCAGGATGAGCCGCGAGCCAGATCTCGGTAGCCTGCTGTCCGCATTGGCCGGTTGTCAGCATATCCGCGGCCAATCTTCTTTCGGCTGCTGCGATCTGGTCAATCGCGCGGTCGATGGCAAGGCGTTCGAAATGATCGTTTGCCGGAACGCTGCGCGCGGCGACGATGATGGGATGAAGGTGGAAATTGGCCTCGGCAGCGAAGAAGGTCGTGGCGGCGTCGCCGATCGCGCGGGTGGTGCGCTCGGCGACAGTCACGATATCCGGTGCGGAGACCAAGGCGTCGAGATCGGCGAGTTCGTTTGCGAGGTCGGTGGGGACGCCGGCATCGACCAGGTCCCGTCGCCGCTTGCTGCGGCCAGCCTGAAAATCCTGCGGCAGGGCGTTGTCGAGCCCGGCGGCGATCTGGCGGATACCCGGGCCGAAGCGCGAGATGACCGCGTCCAGGCCGGCTTTGAAATCAACGTTGCGCACATACCAGATCATGCGGGAGAGCAGGAGATCCTGAATCGCCGCGTAGAGGCCGAGTTGGACTTGACCGTTGATCTCCGTGTCAAGCGCATCAATCGCGTTGTTCAGCCGCTCGAGACCGTAAGATTCCTCCACCGCCACGAAGGCCATGGCGATGGTGGATACGTCGGCGTCCGTCTCATCGATGAGGCGGCCGATGCAGGTCGGGCCGCCCCGATTGATTACGGCATTGGCAAGATTGGTGGAGATGATCTCCCGGCGCAGACGATGGTGTTTCATGGAATCGGGAAACTTGTCTCGAATCTCGTGCGGGAAATATGTTGACAATTCGCCGATGAGATAAGGGTCGTCCGGCACGCTTGTGACGAGCAGATCATCGTAAAGTGTAAGCTTGGCGTAGGCGAGCAGGACGGCGAGTTCCGGCCGCGTAAAGGGTTGGCCGCGCTGAGTGCGCGCGGCGATCGCGACGTCGTCCGGCAGGAACTCAACGGCGCGGTCGAGGAGGGCCCTCCGCTCGAGCGCTTGCATCAGGCGAGCAAGGAAGCCATTGTCGGCCACGCCCTTGCGTTCGGCTAGCGACAACGCCAGCGACTGAAGGTAATTGTTGCGAAGCACCAGCGTGCCGACCTCGTCGGTCATCGCGGCAAGCAGGCTGTTGCGGTCACTCGAACTGAGGCGTCCCTCGCGTTCGGGACGCGCCAGCGCAATCTTGATATTGACCTCGACGTCGGAAGTGTTCACTCCCGCCGAATTGTCGATGGCATCGGTGTTGAGTTTGACGCCTCTCTGCGCCATTTCGATGCGGCCGCGCTGGGTCGCGCCGAGATTGGCACCTTCGCCGATCACCCGGGCGCGGACATTAGAGCCGGTGACACGGATCGGATCATTGGCGCGATCGCCCACCTGATCGTCGCTTTCGATCGACGCGCGGATGTAGGTGCCGATGCCGCCAAACCAGAGCAGGTCGACCCGTGCCTTCAGTATCGCCGTCATCACCTCGAAAGGCGTGGCTTGCGTCTTGTCGAGATCAAGCAGGGCCCGCACCTCCGGTGCGAGTGGAATTGCCTTGAGTGAACGCGAGAACACGCCGCCGCCCTGCGAGATCAGCGATTTGTTGTAGTCCTGCCAGCTCGACCGCGGCATGTGGAACAAGCGCAGGCGCTCGGCGTGGCTGATGGCAGGGTCGGGCGAGGGATCGATGAAGATGTCCCGGTGGTCGAAGGCTGCCACTAGCCTGGTCGCCGGCGAAAGCAGCATGCCATTGCCGAAGACGTCGCCGGACATATCGCCGACACCTGCAACGGTGAAGGGTATGGTCTGGATATCGGTGCCGAGCTCGCGGAAATGGCGCTTGACTGCTTCCCACGCACCGCGCGCGGTGATGCCCATCTTCTTATGGTCATAACCTTGGCTGCCGCCGGAGGCGAAAGCGTCACCGAGCCAATGGCCCTTCTCGACTGAGATCGCGTTGGCGGTGTCGGAGAAAGTCGCCGTGCCCTTGTCGGCCGCGACGACGAGATACGGATCATCCTCGTCGTGCCGCACAGTGTCGTCGGGCGGCACGATCGCATCGCCATCGAGATTGTCGGTAAGTTCGAGCAGCGAGCGAACGAAGATGCGATAGGCTTCGGTGCCTTCCGCCATCCAGGCCTCACGATTGGAGGGCGGCGGCAGGCGCTTGGGCACGAAGCCGCCCTTAGCTCCGACCGGCACGATGACGGCGTTCTTGACCTGCTGTGCCTTGACAAGGCCGAGGATCTCGGTGCGGAAATCCTGCGGCCGGTCGGACCAGCGCAGGCCGCCGCGCGCGACCCTGCCGAAACGTAGATGGATACCTTCGAGACGCGGCGAATAGACAAAGATCTCGTGCAGCGGTCGCGGAGCCGGCAGGTCATCGATTTTGCGGGCGTCGAACTTGAAGGAAATCACCGGGCGCGGATGTCCGTCCTGACCAATTTGCCACAGATTGGTGCGGACGATGGCCTGCACCAGATTGGTGAAGCGGCGCAGAATGCGGTCTTCGTCTAACAAGGCGACGGATTTGAGCAGCTCCTCAATCTCGGCGAGGAGAGCCGTCTCCCGCGCCGAGCGCTCGGCATTGGTGGCGGCGAGCCGCGGGTCGAAGCGAGCCTGGAACAGCGCGACGATGCTGGTAGTGATTGCGCTGTTCTTGCGCAACGTCCCCCACATATAGTCCTGGCTGAACGGAGCGCGGATCTGGTGCAGGTAGTGGGAGAGCGCGCGGATGGCCGAAACTTCGCGCCAGCTCAAGCGCGTGCGCAGGATAAGGGCGTTGTATCCGTCGGATTCGGCGCGATCGCCCACCACCGCCATGATCGAGGCTTCCAGGCGACGGCCGAATTCCTCGGTAATAACGATCGGCTTGCCGTCATTGGCCTCGATCGTCATGTCGTGTAGCCAAACCGGTGCGGGTATAGGCGTGGCGCTGGGCGTAATCTGGTAGGTGCGCTCGTTGACGACGCGCAGGCCGTGATTTTCGATGACCGGGACGCGATAGGACAGTGATAGCGGCGTGCCGCGCGAAAAGACCTTAAGGCCGAAACGCGTCGGATCATCGCCGTCGATGCGGTAGACCGAAAGCGCCACGGGACGAGCGGCGTTGAGCTTTTCGATAGTGGCGATGTCAGTGATGGCCTGTGAGGCGTCGAAGATCTCCGTATAGCCGCCGGTAAAGGCCCGGGCATAACGGTTGGCGAGCAGGCGAGCCCGCATGCCGTCAGTGGTGGTCGCAAGCGCGGCTTTCAGCTTGTCGCCCCATGTTGCGATGATTGCGCTGATCCCGCTTTCAAGCGTGGCGCGCTCGACGACGGGCGTTTTGCCTTCATAGCGCCCGATGATGTAGTGGACGCGCGCAAGCGGACCTTCGGGGAAGGACACGTAGGAGGCTGCCAAGGTCCCCTTGTATACCTGGGCCAGGAAGGCGGCGACACGCGTCCGTACGTCGGTGTCATACTTCTCGCGCGGAATGAACACGAGGATGGAGACGAAGCGGTCAAACTTGTCAGCTCGTGCCAACGCCCGCAAGCGAGGGCGCTCATAAAGCATCAGGATTTCCATGACGAAATTATAGAGCGTCTCGATATCGACCTGGACGATCTCGTCGCGCGGATATTCTTCGAGGATATGCAGCAGTGCCTTTCCGGAATGGCTGTTGGGATCGAAGCCGGCGCGCTCGAGCACCTGCGCCACCTTGTGGCGGGCATAGGGGATTTGTCGCACCGAACGAGTATAGGCGCCCGAGGTGAACAGACCGACGAGGCGCAGTTCGCCGTCGAGCCGGCCGTCCGCTGTGTACAGTTTGATGCCTACGTAGTCCATCCGGACGCGGCGATGGACGCGGCTGCTGACATTGGCCTTGACAACGATCAGGAGTGTCGGCTCGCGCATAAACTCGCGGATTTCCTGTGTCATCACCACCATTTCGGTGCCGCGGCGCAGCACCCTCACATCAGGATCACGCAGGATGCCGAGACCTTCGCCGCTGCCGATCTCGTCCGACGCAGCGCTGTCGGGCGAGAAGCGATATTCGCGCAGGCCCAGGAAGGTGAAATTGTCGGCGCACAGCCATTGCAGGAACTGGTTGGCTTCGGCGAGCTCGTCAATCGGCAGCGGCGGCGGATTGGAGCTCAAGGTCTTGATCGCTCCTTCGACGCGGGCGCGCATGGCTCGCCAGTCGGTCACGCAAGCGCGCACGTCGTTTAGCGTCTGGGTGAGGCCGTCGATCAGTTTCTGCCGGTCGTCAGCGGCGTCGAGACGGGCGATATGCAGATGGATCAGGCTTTCGCGCTCGCCCTTTGACCCTTCGGGCAGTGTTTCGCCATAGAAACGCAGCAGCTTGCCGTACGCATCGCGCTCGACGGCTATGATCGGATGGGCGACCAGTGTGACTTCGATGCCCTGCTCGGCGAGTTCCGCCATAGTCGAATCGAAGAGGAAGGGCATGTTGTCGTTGAGAACTTCGAGCACGGAAATCTCGCGCCCGTCCGGCATCATTGGATTGATGACGCGGATATCGGCACGGCCTGCCGCGCGTTGCTGCACATGCTCCCAAGCCTCTTCCGCCAGGAAGGCGAGGGACGCGGCATCGTAACTGGTGAGATCCTCGCTATTGGTGTGGCCGAACAGAAGCTCGGCAAAAGTCCGGGGGGTCTTGCCCGGCTGAACGCTTCCCGCTGCATCGCGGATCAGGGTTGCCCTGACCCTGTCGTCACGCCAGGACGCCATAACGTCCTCCATTTTCCGCGCCATCCGACCGCCGGCGCGATCTTCCGCTTGACTTTGGAGTGCATCTCTTCGAGGGCCATTGTCTCGACCGCGATTGATCGCGTAAGCGAAATCCTCGGTCTCGGAGCTTCAATAGCTCCTGAAGACGATACCATCCCAAAGCGGCCCCGGCCAGCTATAGCGGTGCCATCCCAGTTCCACAGTGCCCGTGGAGAAGCTCGCCGTGTGCGGTGCGTTCCACGACCCGATCTGCTCGGTCGCCTCCATGAGTCGGAATGCTGAAGAAGATATCGGAGGTTCGGTTGATGTGGGGAAAGGCGGTAGCGGCCCCCCGCTACCACGGGCTACGATTTTCTACGCCAAGCTACGATCTTCTGCGATTTCGTACGGTTGGAGCCCGCTGGCGCCCCCGAAACGTCAATGCAAGCAGCTCACCGCAAGGTCTCAAGCCGTACTGCAAGCACGCGCGCCCGGTCGTACTCGTCGAAATTGATCTATTCGTATTCGTCGATCGTGCGCGGCTCGTTCTGCCTCGCGCCGAAGGGCCGCGGCTCGCAGCGTTCCGCGGCCTATGGGCGCTCGACGTTTGGCCGCGGCCAACCACTGTCCGTCGTTCGATCAGAGTGCCCCGTATTAGCGACCGGGCTCCGGCGCATGACCAGTCGCTACACTGGCGGAATGGTTTGTCAGTGGCTTCAATCCCGTGACGGTGCGCAACAGAACATAGAACACGGGTGTCAGGAAGAGGCCAAACACCGTGACGCCGATCATGCCGGAGAAGACGGCGACGCCCATAGCTCGGCGCATTTCCGAACCGGCACCGGTCGAGAGCACCAGGGGCAACACGCCCATGATGAATGCCATCGAGGTCATCAGGATCGGACGCAGACGCAGACGGCTTGCCTCGATCGCTGCCCGGATCGGCGAACGACCTGCGAACTCCAGTTCGCGCGCGAATTCGACGATAAGGATCGCGTTCTTGGCAGACAATCCCACCAGCACGATCAATCCGATCTGGGTGAAGACGTTATTGTCGCCCTTCGACATCCAGACGCCGAACATCGCGGCAAGCAATCCCATTGGCACGATCATGATGATCGACAGGGGCAGGGTCAGGCTCTCATAGAGCGCAGCCAGCACCAGGAACACGAGGAGGATCGCGAGTGGAAAAACCCAGATGCCGGAGTTGCCGGCGATGAATTCCTGATAGGTCAGGTCGGTCCATTCAAACGCGAAGCCAGGCGGTAGCACTTCGGCGGCGATGCGCGTGGCCGCTTCCTGGGCCTGGCCGGAGGAATAGCCGGGCGCTGCCGCGGCGTTGACGTCGGAGGACAAGAAACCGTTGTAACGGATCGCGCGTTCAGGCCCGGCGCTCTGGCGAATCGTCAAGAGCGTCGAGAGCGGGATCATGTCGCCGGAAGACGAGCGCACCTTCAATTGCCTGATGTCGTCGGCCCGCGCGCGGAACGGCGCGTCGGCCTGCACACGGACCGAATAGGTGCGCCCGAACTTGTTGAAGTCGTTGACGTAGTACGAGCCCAGATAGATCTGCAGCGTGTTGAAGACCTCTGTCACGGGCACGCCGAGCTGCAAGGCCTTGGTGCGGTCAATGTCGGCGAACAACTGTGGCACGTTGACCTGGAAGCTCGAGAAGACGCCGGCGATTTCCGGCGCCTTCTGCATCGCGGCCATGAACGCGTTGGTTGCCTCGTTCAGCGCATCATAGCCGAGGCCCGCGCGGTCCTCGATCTGGAGCTTGAAGCCGCCGATGGTGCCGAGCCCGTTGACCGGCGGCGGCGGGAACATGGCGATGAAGGCCTCCTGGATCCCGGCATACTTCTTGTTCAGCTCGGCCGCGATCGCGGGGCCGCTCAGCTCGGGATCCTTGCGCTCGACGAACGGCTTCAAGGTAGAGAACACGATTCCGGCGTTGGAGGAGTTGGTGAAACCGGAGATCGACAGGCCGGGAAACGCCACCGAGCTCTCGATGCCGGGCTGCGTCAGCGCAATGTCGCTCATCTTGCGGATGACCTCTTCGGTGCGGTCGAGCGTGGCGCCGTCGGGCAGGCGTGCGAAGCCGACGAGGTACTGCTTGTCCTGACCCGGGACGAAGCCGCTCGGCACCTGCTGGAAGAGCAGGGCGGTCAGGCCAATCAGGAGCACATAGACGCCCATCACCGCCGCCTTGCCGGAGATCACTTTGGACACGCTGCCGCTATAATTCTCCGAGGCGCGCGCGAAGACGCGGTTGAAGCCGCGGAAGAACCAGCCGAGCCCTTTTTCCAGAATGAGGGTCAGCCTGTCCTTGGGCTCATTGTGGCCCTTGAGCAGCAACGCCGACAATGCCGGCGACAGCGTCAGAGAGTTGACCGCGGAGATCACGGTCGAGATCGCGATCGTCAGCGCGAACTGCTTGTAGAATTGCCCGGTGAGGCCGGAGATGAAGGCGAGGGGAACGAATACGGCGATCAAGACCAGTGCGATCGCGATGATGGGGCCGGAGACCTCCCGCATCGCCTGGTAGGTTGCGTCTCGCGGCGACAGCCCGCCCTCGATGTTGCGCTCGACGTTCTCGACCACGACGATAGCGTCGTCGACGACGATGCCGATCGCGAGCACCAGGCCGAACAGGCTGAGCGCATTAATGGAGAAACCGAAGACGTACATCACGGCGAATGTGCCGACGATCGACACCGGCACGGCCAGGAGCGGAATGATGGAAGCCCGCCAGGTTTGGAGGAACAGGATGACCACCAGTACTACCAGCGCGATCGCTTCCAGCAGCGTGTGGATCACCGCCTCGATCGACGAGCGCACGAACTGTGTGGGGTCGTAGACGATCTGGTAGGATACGCCCTCGGGCATGTTCTTCTTGATCTCGGCCATGGTGGCGCGGACGTGGTCGGAGATCTGGAGCGCGTTGGAGCCGGGTGCCTGGAAGATCGGGATCGCCACCGCCTGTTTGTTGTCGAGCAGCGAGCGCAGGCCGTATTCGGACGCACCTAATTCGATGCGCGCGACGTCGCGCAGCCGCACCACCTCGCCACGCGAACCGGTCTTGACCACGATGTCGCCGAACTGTTCTTCACTCGCGAGCCGACCTTCGGCGTTGACCGACATCTGAAGGTCGATGCCCTTGACGCTCGGCGAGGAGCCGACCACGCCGGCGGCCGCCTCGACGTTCTGCGCCTGGATCGCTTTCACGATGTCGCTTGCGGTCAGGCCGTGCTCGGCGGCCTTCTGCGGGTCGACCCAGACGCGCATCGAGTAGTCGCCGGCACCGTAGAGCTGGACATCACCGACGCCGTCGATCCGCACAAGGCGGTCCTTGACGTTCAGCACCGCGTAGTTGCGGAGATACGTCATGTCGTAGCGGTTGTTTGGCGACAGCAGGTGCACGACCATGGTAAGGTCGGGCGAGCTCTTCTTGGTGATAATGCCGAGCTGGCGAACTACCGCCGGCAGGCGCGGCTCGGCCTGCTGCACGCGGTTCTGCACAAGCTGTGTCGCCTTGTCAGGATCGGTGCCGAGGCGGAACGTCACTGTCAGCGTCATCGCCCCGTCGGTGGTTGCCTGGCTGCTCATATAGAGCATGTTCTCCACGCCGTTGATCTGCTCCTCGATCGGCGTTGCCACTGTCTCCGCGATCACCTTCGGATTGGCGCCGGGGTAGGTCGCGCGCACCACCACGGAGGGCGGCACGACGTCCGGATACTCCGAGATCGGCATGGCAAAGAGCGAGATCAGGCCGGCCAGGAAGATCACGATCGAAAGCACACCGGCAAAAATCGGCCGATCGATGAAGAACTTTGAGAGATTCATTGCTATGCCCCAAGCGCTGACGGTCGTTAGCGCTGCACGATTTGCCGGCCGCCGGAGTTCGATGCTTGCTGCGGTCCGCGCGAGCCCATCTCCGCAATTTCGGTCTTTAGGAGCGCGCCCGGGCGTACCCGCTGTAGGCCGTTCACGACGATGCGGTCACCGGATTTTAGGCCACCCGTCACGATGCGGAGCCCGTCGACAGCGCCGCCGAGCGTTACTCCGCGATAGACCGCGCGGTTGTCGTCGCTGACCACCATAACGAACTTCTTATCCTGATCGGTACCGATGGCTCGCTCGTCAATCATCACCAGCGTCTGTTGCTGAGGCTGGCCCATCCGCACTCGCGCGAACTGGCCGGGGATGAGGCGTCCATCCTCGTTCTGGAATACCGCGCGGACGCGTATAGTGCCGCTCTGGCCATTGACCTGGTTGTCGATCAACTGGATATGACCTTTGGCCGATGTGCCGCCGGAGGTGTTCATCTCGACGGGTATTTGATCAAGATTGCCGCGCTTGCCCGAATGATCTGCAATGGAATTCAGCGCCCGCAGCACGATCTCTTCGTCCGCATCGAAACTTGCATAGATCGGGTTGACGGAGACCAGAGAGGTCAGGACCGGGGAGGCAGTCCCTGCGGCCACAAGATTTCCGACGGTCACCTCGATCTTGCCGACGCGGCCATCGACGGGTGCGCGGACTTCGGTGTAGTCGAGATTGAGCTTTGCAGTCTGTAGCGTCGCCTCGGCCGCCTTCACATTGGCGATCGCTTCGCGATTGGCGTTGTCGCGCTGATCGAAATCGCGCCGCGTGACGACGGCGTTGCCGACGAGCTGTGCGCCGCGCTCGACTTCGCTCGCAGTGAAGATCGCGCGCGCCTTTGCTGCCTCGAGCTGCGCGCTCGCCTTATCCACTTCGGCGGCATAGGGCGCCGGATCAATCTTGAACAGGATATCGCCGGCTTTCACCAGCGCGCCCTCGGCAAAGTTGGCCGACAGGATCGCGCCAGCGACGCGTGGGCGCAGCTCGACGCGGTTGACGGCTTCGAGACGTCCAGAGAAGTCATCCCACAGTGCGGTCCTACGCGGCTCGACCACCGCGATCGTGACGGAGACCGCCTGCTCGGGTGCGGTCCCTGTGGTCGCCTGGGCTGCATGAAAATAGCGGCCGCTCGCGATCGAACCGGCCGCCGCGAGGACGCCGATGATGGCAACGCCGCCGACAACGCGTCTGAATCGACCGGAATGGAAGGTATTGGCGGATGGGGGCATTTGCGCGCTCCATAACTGTAGTGATCGCTACAGATATGGAGGTGGACGGCGGTCTGCAAGATACTTATGTACTGCGCACTACGAAAATCTTATGTCGCAAGCCGCAAGACTGGAAATCAAATAAAAGAACCACGATAGATCAGAAGGTTAGAGGATTGAACGCCGAGCGGAAAACGGCGTCGGCTTCAAGGGAGTAACGCGAATGGCCATGGGACGCCCGAGAGAATTCGATGCCGATGCCGCATTGGATCAGGCGATGGAAGTCTTCTGGAGACATGGCTATGAGGGCTCGACCATTGCCCAGCTTACCGAGGCGATGGGCATTAACCCGCCGAGCCTCTATGCGGCATTTGGAAACAAGGAAGGTCTCCTGAAGGCTGCCCTCGACCGGTACACGGCCAAACGTGCGGCCTGGATGGAGGGGGTTTTGAGCGCGCCGACCGCCCGCGACGTCGCGGAGCGGATGCTCATGGAGACCGCGGACATCCAAACCGATCCTGACAATCCGCCCGGTTGCCTGCTCGTGCAAGGCGGCCTTGCCTGCGGTACCGGTTCGGAGAACGTTCCCTTTGAGCTCGCAGCGCGCCGTGCACTGACCGAGGATCAGCTACGCGAACGCTTCGTCAAGGCAAAGAAGGAGGGCGATCTGAAGCAGACCGCCGACGCTGCCGCGCTTGCGCGCTATCTTTCGGCGGTCTCCGCCGGCATGGGCGTGATGGCGTCATCAGGCGCCGATCGCGAAGCACTGCGACAAGTGGCGAACGTATCTGTCAAGGTCTTCGAGGAACAGTCGACGAAACGTTGACGATGCCGCAGTTCCGCTTTCTGGATGCAGCCCCGCTCCACGGCAGTGGCCCCGAACCTGCTCCACCTGCTGCGTCGTGTTCCTCAAAATGAGTTGCGTACCTCAAATAACCTCTGCTAGCCTTCAGCCCATGAAGGAGCCGGACGGCAACAACCCTCTTACGCTCAGGGACATCGCCCGCCAGGCTGGCGTCAGCCTCGCGACGGTCGATCGCGTCCTGCACAACCGCCCCGGCGTGCGGCCGGACACGGTTCGCCGCGTCAAGGAGGCGATCGAGCGGAATTCCTTCCAGCCACATGTGGCCGCGGCCGAGCTCGCCCGTGGCCGTGCCCGGCGCTTCGCCTTCGTGATGCCGTCGGGGCCGAACCTGTTCATGCAGCAGATCCAGTCCTATCTCGGCGAGATGTCGGGCTGGCTGTCGGCCCGCCGGCTCGCGGTCGAGATGGTCGCGACCGACGTGTTCGATGCCTCCGTTCTCGCGAGCTCGCTGGAGGCGCTTGCCGGCGAGTATGACGGCGTCGCGCTTGTCGCGCTCGATCATCCGAGCGTGCGGGCCGCCATCAATGATCTCGTCGATGCTGGCGCCAAGGTGGTGACGCTGGTTTCTGATGTGCCTTCGTCGCGCCGTCACTATTATGTTGGCATCGACAATATCGCCGCCGGGCGCACCGCCGGCGCGCTGGTCGGCCGCCTCGTTGGTCCGCGTTCCGGCAAGGTCGCGATCGTCGCCGGCTCGCAAGGCCTGCGCGACCATGCCGAGCGCATCTTCGGCTTCAATCAGGTGATGGCGTCGGAGTTTCCTGGGCTTAACGTGTTGCCCGTGCTCGAAGGGCGCGACGAGGACGGGCGCTCGGAACAGCTCATGTCGCGGCTGTTCGGCAAACATCCTGACATCGTCGGCCTCTACAATGTCGGCGCCGGAACGCAAGGCGTTGCCAAGGCCCTGATCGATTCCGATCGCGAGAAGCAGGTGGTGTTCGTCGGACACGACGTCACCGTGCTGACGCGCAAGCTCTTGTTGCAAGGCGTGATGGATGCGGCGATCTCGCAAAACCCGGGACATGAGGCCCGTGCCGCCGTGCGCGTGCTGCTCGCGCTCGCCCGCGGCGAGCCGATCCTGAGTGAACAGGAGAAGATCCGTATCGACATCGTGATGCGGGACAATCTGCCATAGCCTGCAGAACTGATTTGCAAGACGGCCCGATGTGGGGAAGGCGACAAAGATCGCGAACCGGGCCGGAAGGGAGGATGACGTGTATCTCGGGATGGACATCGGCACGTCCGGTGTGAAGGCGGTGCTCGTGAACGAGGCTGGCGCAATCGTCGCGACAGCCGCGCGCGAGCTTGCGCTCTCGCATCCCGCACCTTTGTGGTCCGAGCAGGATCCGGACGCCTGGGTTGATGCAGCGATCGGCGCCATCGACGATCTCGCGTCCGTTCATCCGAGCGACGTCGCGCAGGTGCGTGGCATCGGTCTCTCCGGCCAGATGCACGGCGCCACCTTGCTCGGCGAGGACGGTCGTCCGCTGCGTCCGGCCATCTTGTGGAATGATGGCCGTTCCCATGTCGAATGCAAGGAGCTGGAGGCGCGCTGTCCCTCGCTCCACGCTATCGCCGGCAATCTCGCGATGCCAGGCTTCACCGCGCCAAAGCTGCTCTGGGTAGCGCGCCACGAGCCCGAGATTTTCGAGCGCGTGGCAAAAGTGCTGCTGCCAAAGGCCTACGTGCGCTACCGCCTGACCGGCGAGATGGTCGAGGACATGTCGGACGCCGCCGGCACGCTCTGGCTCGATGTCGGTCAGCGCCGTTGGTCTGCGGTGCTGCTACATGCCACCGGGCTCGATCTCCACCACATGCCGCGCCTGGTCGAAGGCAGCGAGATCGGCGCGGCGCTCGCCCCCGAACTTTCGAGGCGCTGGGGCATGGCGAAAGATGTCATGGTGGCCGGCGGTGCGGGAGACTGTGCCGCGAGTGCGATCGGGCTCGGCGCCATCACGCCCGGCGATGCGTTCCTGTCGCTGGGAACTTCGGGCGTGGTGTTTCGCGTCACCGACAGTTTTGCGCCGGCGCCGGCGTCGGCTGTGCACGCCTTCTGTCATGCGCTTCCGGGTCTCTGGCACCAGATGGGCGTGATGCTGGCGGCGGCTGCCTCGCTCGCCTGGCTTTCGGGCGTCATGGCGACGCCTGCCGCCGCGCTGCTGGCGCCGCTCGGCGAGACCGTCCGCGGACCGAGCCCGGTCAAGTTCCTTCCCTATCTCGATGGCGAGCGCACGCCACACAACGACGCTGCCGCCAGCGGCGCATTCGCAGGTCTTCGCGGCGCGACGGGACGCGATCAGATCGTCCAGGCCGTGCTCGAAGGCGTGGCCTTCGCCGCGCGCGACAACCTCGCGGCGCTCGGCAACGCCAGCGGGATCACGGAGGTCGACCTTGTCGGCGGCGGCTCGCGCTCGGCGCTGTGGGCCCAGATCTGCGCCGATGTGCTCGGCATTCCCGTCCACCGCGTCGAGGAGGGCGAGGTCGGTGCAGCGCTTGGCGCGGCACGGCTCGGTCGGCTTGCCGCAACCAACGAAAACCCTGCCCAGATCTGCACGCGTCCGCGGCGGCTTGCGAGCTTCACGCCGCGTGCGTCTGCCGAAGCCGCCTACGATGAAGCCTATCACCAGTGGCGAAAACTATATCCCGCGCTGAAGGAGTTCTCCCTGTGAACGTGTCACCCAAATTCTTCGGGGCGAGTGCGCCGGTCGCCTACGGCGGCAAGGACGCTAAAAGCCCGCTCGCGTTCCGCTGGTACGACAAGGATCGCGTCGTGCGCGGACGGCGGCTCGAGGATCACCTGCGTTTCGCGGTCTGCTACTGGCACTCGTTCTGTTGGCCCGGCGGCGATCCCTTTGGCGGCGAGACATTCCTGCGGCCCTGGCATCGTGGCACGGACATGATGGCGTTGGCGCGGGCCAAGGCCGATATCGCCTTCGAGCTGTTCCGCCTGCTCGATGTGCCCTTCTTCACCTTCCACGACGTCGATGTCGCGCCGGAAGGCGCCTCGCTCGCCGAATCCGTCGCCAACCTCAACGCCATTGCCGATCTCTTCGAACAGAAGATGGCCTCTTCCAAGGTGCGCCTGCTCTGGGGTACGGCCAATCTGTTCACGCATCGCCGCTACATGGCCGGCGCCGCGACCAATCCGGATCCGGACATTTTCACCTATGCCGCCGGCCAGGTACGGGCCGCGCTCGAGGTGACCCACCGTTTGGGCGGGCAGAACTATGTGCTCTGGGGTGGACGCGAAGGCTACGAGACGCTGCTCAACACCGACATCAAGCGCGAGCTCGACCAGCTCGGCCGCTTCGTCTCGCTGGTCGTCGAGCACAAGCACAAGATCGGTTTCAAGGGACCGATCCTGATCGAGCCGAAGCCGAAGGAGCCGACCAAGCATCAGTATGATTTCGACGTCGCCACATGCTACGGGTTCCTCCAGCGCTATGACCTTCTGAAAGATGTCAAGCTCAACATCGAACAGAACCACGCCATCCTTGCCGGCCATTCGTTCCAGCACGAGATCGCGCTGGCCCAGGCGCTCGGTGTGTTCGGCTCGCTCGACATCAACCGCGGCGACGATCTGCTCGGCTGGGATACCGACCAGTTCGCGATGAACGTGCCGGAGCTGGCGCTGGCGTTCCACGACATCCTGAAGGCCGGAGGCTTCACGACGGGCGGTCTCAATTTCGACGCCAAGATCAGGCGGCAATCGATCGATCCGGACGATCTGATCCACGCCCATGTCGGCTCGATGGACGCCTGCGCGCGGGCGTTCCTTGCCGCCGCCGACATGCTCGATGCCGAGGCGCTGACGATGCCGATTGCAGAACGTTACGCCGGATGGGCCGATGCCGAGGGACGCGCGATCCTCGCTGGCCAGCGTTCGCTTGCCGATCTTGCTAATCGCGCGCTGGCACCCGGTTTCGATCCGCAGCCGCGCTCGGGTCGTCAGGAATATCTGGAATCACTGGTCAACCGGTACGTCTGAGCGAGGCCGAGCATGGAAACCGCAGGTGCAGCCGGGCAACCGGTTCTGGAATTGACAGGGATCGGCAAGGAGTTCGGCGCGATCCGCGCGCTGCACGACGTCGACATGCAGGTCTTCCCCGGCGAGGTGGTCGGCCTGATGGGCGACAACGGCGCGGGCAAGTCGACGCTCGTCAAAATCATCGCCGGAAACTTCCGCCCCACCCAGGGCGAGGTCCGCTTCGGCGGCAACGCGGTCCATTTCTACCGTCCCATCGATGCTCGCGTGGTCGGGATCGAGGTCGTCTATCAGGACCTGGCGCTTGCCGACAATCTCACGGCGGCGGCAAACGTCTTCCTCGGCCGCGAGCTCAAGCGCAAATTCGGCCCGTTCGCCTTCCTCGATCACAATGCGATGGCGGCGCGCGCGCTGGAGCTGTTCGGCGAGCTGCGCTCCGAGACGAGACCGCATGATCTCGTCAAGCAGATGTCGGGCGGCCAGCGCCAGGCGGTTGCGATCGCAAGAACCCGCCTGTCGAACGCCAAGCTCGTGATGATGGACGAGCCGACCGCGGCGATCTCGGTCCGCCAAGTCGAGCAGGTCCTGGGCCTGATCCATCGGCTGAAAGAGCAGGGCGTCGCCGTCATGCTGATCTCCCACCGCATGCCCGACGTGTTCGCGGTCTGCGACCGCGTCGTCGTCATGCGCCGCGGCGAGAAGCGGGCGGATAAGTCGATCCGCGATACCAGTCCCGAGGAAGTCACTGCCCTGATCACCGGTGCGAAGGAGGCTGCGTGATGGCCGTGCCCCTGGAATCCCCGATCTCCTTCACCAATGTCGGCCGTATCAGGTGGTGGCAGCGCGGCATCTTTGCATCCCAAACCGGCTACGTTCTGCTCGCGCTGCTGGGGCTGCTGATCGCGATGCATTTTGCGAGCCCCTACTTCTTCACGCAGGGCAACATGCAGAACGTGGCGAAGAACTTTTCCTTCATCGCCATTGCCACCCTCGGCATCACCTTCGTGATCATCACCGGCGGCATCGATCTCTCGGTGGGATCGATGATGTGCTTCTCCGCCATGATCACGTCCATGGTGATGTCGGGCCTGTCGACGCCGGGCATGCCCGGCGCGTCCTTGTTCGTGCATCTGGCTGCGGACGGCAAGACCGTGGTCGCCAATGTACCGGGGCTGATCCTGCTTGTCTCGATCCTGGCGGGACTTGTCACCGCGCTGATCGTCGGCCTCGTCAACGGCTTCTGCATCGCCGTGCTCGGGCTGTCGCCCTTTGTCACTACGCTCGGCATGCTCTCGATCGTCCGCGGTCTCGGCTATGTCGTCTCCAACGGGCGCGGCAGCTTTCCGGGCGGACCAGACGCCGACTATTTCTACGCGCTGACATCGGGCGATCTGTTCGGCGTACCGGCGCCATTCATCTATCTCGTGATCCTCGCGGCGGTAATGGCGGTCGTGCTGCACCACACGAGCTTCGGCCGTCACGTCTTCGCGCTCGGCGGCAACGAGAAGGCGGCGGAATTGACTGGCATCCCGGTCGTACGGGTCAAGATCGAAGTCTACGTGATTTGTGCGCTGGCCGCAGGGCTGCAGGGCATCATCGTTTCGGGCTGGCTGGGGTCTGCGCCCGCGAACATGGCGACATCCTACGAACTCAACGTGATCGCAGCGGCGGTTATCGGCGGCGCCAACCTCGCAGGCGGCGTCGGCGGCCCGCTCGGGGCCATCGTCGGCTGCGTGCTGCTTGAGGTGATCCGCAATGGCCTCGTGCTTGCGCAGGTCAGCTCCTACTGGCAGCAGACGCTCGTGGGCGTGATCATTATTCTGGCCGTGCTGGTCGACCGCATCCGCTCACGCATCACTTGAGGTTACTCTGGGAGAGCAACGAACACTTCGTCTATCCGCCTTCTGGAGATCGAATTCAAAAGGATAGGCACAAATGTGGAGGGACCAATGAGGAAAATACTTCTCGCCGGAATGGCCATCGCGATGATGGCGACCCCGGCATTCGCCCAGACCTACAAGTTCGTGATCGTGCCCAAGGCGATGAACAATCCGTTCTTCGACGTCGCGCGCGACGGTTGCCTCAAGCGCGCCAAAGAGCTCGGTAACGTCGAATGCATTTACAAGGGGCCGGTCGAGCATGAGCCTGCGACGCAGGCGCAGATCATCCAGGACTTCATTACGCAAAAGGTGGATGGTCTTGCGATCTCGGTCGCGGATGTCGCAGCGATGACCAAGTCGATCGAGGCTGCGACCGCGGCCGGTATTCCTGTCATCACCTTCGATGCGGATGCGCCTGGCTCCAAGCGCATTGCCTATATCGGCACCAACAACAAGGACTTCGGCCTCGCGCTCGGCAAGCAATTGCTGCAGCTCAAGCCCGAGGGCGGCAAGTATGCCGTCGTCTCCGGTGGTCCGGGCGCCAAGAACCTCGCCGAGCGCGTCGATGGCGTGCGCGAGGCGCTCAAGGGCTCGAAGTGGGTCGAGGTCGCGGGCTCGCCGACCTTCTGCAATGACGATCCTGCGCTCGCGGTCCAGCAGATGGCGGATCTGCGCACTGCTACGCCGGATCTCGGCGCGATAGTTCCGGTTGGCGGCTGGCCGATGTTTGCGCCGGAAGGCTACAAGGCCTTTGTCAACAAGAACAAGAAGGACATCGATGCCGGCAAGCTGACGCTCGTCGTCGCCGATACGCTCAAGATGCAGCTTGAACTCTTGCGTGACGGCTACTCCAACGCGCTTACGGGACAGCGCCCGTTCGAGATGGGCGAGAAGGCGATGGACACTCTGCTGGCAATCAAGAAGGGCCAGAAGGTTCCCGAGGTCATTTATACCGGCCTCGACCTCGTGACCAAAGACAATGTCGCTCAACTGTTGAAGTAGGAAACGTTCTCAGCCCCAACGTTCCTGCGCTACACTCCCTCTCCCGCTTGCGGGAGAGGGAGTGCTGATTCGACCCTGGAGCTTGGAATGAAGCGTACACGGCTTGCGGATAGGCTCGACGTCACGGCGATTGGTCTCGGAACCGCTCCTCTCGGTGGATTGTTTGCGCCGGTTAGCGATGCGGATGCCGAGGCGACGATCGAACGCGCCTGGTCGCTCGGTGTCCGCTTCTTCGATACTGCGCCGCTCTACGGCTTTGGATTGGCCGAACGTCGCCTGGGCAGTTTTCTGCGCCGGCAGGAGCGGAACTCCTTTGCAATCTCCACCAAGGTGGGCCGCTTGTTACGCCCAGCCAGTGCTGCTGCGGAAGACGATTACTACAAGGGCACATCCGCCGAGCGGCCGCGGTTCGATTTCAGCTACGACGGCGTGATGCGTTCGGTGGAGGACAGCCTCGACCGTCTCGGGCTCGACCGCGTCGATGTATTGCTCGTCCATGATCCGGATGACCACTATGAGGATGCAGTTGCCGGTGCCTTCCGCGCGCTCCAGCGCCTGCGCGACGATGGCACGGTCAAGGTGATCGGCGCCGGTATGAATCAATCCGAGATGCTCGCCCGCTTCGCCGAAGCGGCGCCGGTCGATTGCTTCCTGCTGGCGGGCCGCTACACGCTGCTCGACCAGGGTGCGCTGACGAATTTGTTTCCGATCTGCCGTGCGAAGAGCATTGGCGTCATTCTCGGGGGCATCTACAACAGCGGCATCCTCGCGAACCCGCGCGCCGGCGCGAAGTTCAACTACGAAGACGCCGATGCGGCGCTCGTCGCCCGCGCGCTGGCGCTGGAGGCGCTGTGCCGCAAGCATGGCACCGAGCTCAAGGCCGCCGCAGTCCAGTTCTGTATGGCCCATCCGGCGGTAACGGTCGCGCTACAAGGTGCGCGTAGCGCTGCGGAGGTTTCGGACAACATCGCGATGGCCGAGCGGCTGGTGCCGTCCTCCTTCTGGCAGGAGCTGCGCGAGCGCAAGCTGGTCGATGCGGCCGCACCGCTGCCGGGTGGAGCCTGACCCATGGTGATCGACGGTCATCAGCATTTCTGGGATCCCGCGCGTGCCGATTATCCGTGGATGGAGGCGCCTGAACTTGCACGGATCCGCCGCGCTTTCGGCCCGGCCGATCTCGCGCCGGTGCTTCGCGCCAACGGGGTCGACGCGAGCATTCTGGTGCAATGCCGCTCCTCGATTGAGGAGACCGAGGAATTCTTGCGCGTCGCCGCTGCGACGCCGTTCGTCATCGGTGTTGTCGGATGGGCCGATCTCACGGACGGCGCGCTCGACGAGACGCTCGATCGGCTGCGTGGTTCGCCCGGCGGCGACAAGCTGGTCGGCATTCGTCACCAGGTGCACGACGAGTCCGATCCCGATTGGCTGCTCCGCGAGGACGTGCAGCGCGGCTTGGCCGCAGTGGTTGCGCACGATCTCACTTACGATCTTCTGGTGCGCACGCGTGAAACGCCGGCCGCGATCGCAACTGCGCGGACGTTTCCGCAAGGGCGCTTTGTCCTCGATCATGCCGCCAAGCCGCCGATCGCTGAGGGATTCAGCCGTAAATGGGCCGATCTTCTCGTCGCACTCGCCGCTTGCGGCAATGTCTGGTGCAAGCTCTCGGGTCTCGCCACGGAGGCCAGGTGGAACGACTGGGATGCGGAACGTCTGCTTCCGTTCGTCGCGCACACCGCCAAATGCTTTGGCGAGGATCGCCTGATCTTCGGCTCCGACTGGCCGGTGTGTTTGCTCGCGGGAAGCTATGGCGCGACCAAGGGCGCGCTCGAGGAGTGCCTGATGAAGTTTGGTCCGCACGTGCGCGACAAGGCGTTTGGGGCGAACGCTCAGCGGGCATATCTTATTCCTTCCCCAGTGGGAGAAGGTGGCGCGTAGCGCCGGAAGAGAAGTTCTGTCCGCGAACTCACCCGATATCGTCAGCCGCTTTGCACGCCGCCAAGTGGTCGAAATCGGTAGAGTCGATTCTTTCTTCCCAATGCGTCGTCGATGCCGGCGTTGGCCGACGGGTAACGCCCATTTAATGACACTGCGATCAAGCAGCTCTTTCTCAACCATGCACGGCCGTGGACTTGAAGAGCAAAATTACGCCCCCGTCTCACAGCAGTTCTATAGTAGAATTTATATTACTTCGCTCGGGAAGAAGTATTCCCGTCGCATTTCTGACGGACCGCGTTGCTTCACCTGCGCCGGTTGTTGCGCAAACTAAGTTCGTGCGGATGACACGGCAATTACCAATGAATCCTATTAGGTCAGCGCCGGAGACGCCACGCCACCCAAAATGGAGTGAAGCCCATTTCCGGCAACAGAAGAACTGGTTTCGAGGGACTTGACTAGTTCTAAAAAAGAACTGTAGGTTTACAGAACAAGACGGTCGAACAACGGCTGCGACTTGCAGGATCGCGGCCCCGCTTGGGACGCGCGCTCCGCTATTCAGAAGGGGAGGCACGCTATGATGCTCAAAGGTTTCAAGCCTGCTGCCGCGCTAATGCTGTTAGCGCTGGGATCACCGCATTTGCCGCTGGCGCGCCGGGTGTAAAGCCGTCCGCGCTGGGACCAGTTCAGCGAAGTTCTCGATGCCGCTTTTGAGTGACAAGGGACGAGCAGCCAGCGGCGCAACAATAACAGAACCACGTGCCCGTAAGGTGCATCGCGTTTGGGAGGACGAAAAATGTTGATGAAATGGAAGATCGTGGCGGCTCTGGTTTTACTTTTGTGCGGCCCGGCATTCGCAGCCGAAGAGCCAGGAATCTCAGCGACCGAGATCAGGATTGGCGGCGTTTTTCCCTTCAGCGGACCGGCGTCATCGATCGGTCTCGTGGGCAGGGGCGTTATGGCCTATATTCAGTCGGTCAACGACCGCGGCGGCATCAACGGCCGCAAGATCAACTACATCGCGTATGACGACGCATACAGTCCTCCCAAGGCGGTGGAGCACGTCCGCAAGCTCGTTGAGAGCGACGAAGTGTCGTTCATGTTCGGCCAGCTCGGCACTCCCGGCATCTCGGCTACGGCAAAATACCTGCGGTCGAAAGGGGTGCCCAGCATCGCAATTATCAGCGGGTCATCCAAGTTCACAGACGTCGCCAATTACCCGCTGACCACGACAGGTCTTGTCAGCTACGACACCGAAGGAAAAATCTACGCCAAGTATCTGACGAGGGTGCTGCCAAACGCCAAGTATGCCATCCTCTATCAGAACGACGATCTCGGCAAAGATTATGTCAACGCCTTCAAGGCGTTTCTCGGCAAGGATTTCGACCGAAAGGTCGTGACCGCTTCCTACGAGGTCACCGAACCGACGGTTGATTCACAGGTGGTCAATCTGAAGAGCTCCGGTGCGGATGCCCTCGTGATCGCCGGCACGCCGAAGTTCGCCGCGCAGGCTATCCGGCAAGCCTCGGTGATCGGCTGGAAGGCGACCGTGATCATTAATTTTCCATCCGGCTCGGTCGGAGGCACGCTAGCGCCCGCCGGTCTCGACAAATCGGTCGGCGTGATCGTCGGTACGACCAACAAGGATGTTCTGGATTCGGCTTGGAAAGACGACCCGGGCATGCAGGCCTTCCGGGTGTTCTTTGACAAGTATTTGCCGGGCGCCGACATCACCAACGGCAGCTATCTGACCGGCTATCAGCAAGGCGTCCTGCTCGAGCAGATTCTAAAGCAATGCGGCAATGATCTGTCACGCAAGAATATCCTTGCGCAGGCCAAGAACCTGAAAGACTTCGTCGTTCCGACTGCGCTACCTGGCATCAAGGTCAACACCACCGACACCGAGAACATGATTTGGACGCAGATGCGATTGCAGCGGTGGAGCGGCACGAACTGGCAAGCCTTCGGCGACGTGCTGGACGCCAGGTCCGAGTGACCTGGCGCGGGCGAAACGACGGTTCTGGCAAGTTCGCGACTTGGGTGCGAACTGTCGACTGGTCGCGCCCGTCAGACCGATTGACAACTCGCGTTATCCAGGCCGGCGGACCCACGAGCACCAGGTATCGGTGGTGAATCGGGTTGCTGCCTTCAAGCGCTCCTTTCCCGGTAGTCCAGGAGATCATTTTCCATGTCGACGAAGGCACTGACGTTTGCGCCAAGAGAGCTTTGCATAGAGCGTCGAACCGACGGAACGCTCATCTTGAGCTCGCCTGTTGAGTTGGGGGAGTGTGCCTGGCGCATCACGGATTTCCTTCCGACCTGGGCAAACTCTACTCCGGATAGAGTTTTTCTTGCGCAGCGCAATGCGAAGGGCGGATGGGACGAGATTACCTATGGTGAAGCATGGTTGCAGGTTCAGGCGGTCGGCCAAAGCCTGATCGATATGGGCGCAAAGCCGGCTGACAAGCTGGCGGTACTTTCAGGAAACTCCATCGAGAACGCCGTGATCTCGTTTGCCGCGATGTCGATAGGGCTAATTCTGGCGCCGATATCGCCAAATTACACGCTGATGCCCGGCGGCCTGGCTCGTCTCACGGATATCGCGGAGGTGCTGCGTCCGAATTTCGTTTTCGTTCAGAGCGGACGCGACTTTTCTGCGGGCCGCTCCATTCCGGAACTGGCAGCCGCGACCTGGATCAGCGTCGATGGCGCGCCGGACACGGTGCCTTTCCAGGCTCTGACCGCCCGAAGCGGGAGCGACGGATTCGAGCGCGCGTCACGTGCGGTGTCTTGCGACGCTGTCGCAAAGATACTCTTCACGTCCGGTTCGACCGGTTTCCCCAAAGGCGTGCTCAACACCCACCGCATGATGGCGAGCTCACTGCAAATGGGGAGTCTGCTGGTGTCTGCTCCGGACGCGCCGGTGCAGGTCGAGTGGCTGCCATGGCACCATACAATGGGCAGCAACGTAATCCTTCACGGCATCCTCAAGAATGGCGGTACGCTTTACATCGACGATGGCCGGCCGCTGCCTCAGCTCTTCCACAAGACAGTCGCGAATCTCAAGGAAATTTCACCCACCGCCATGTTCAACGTGCCTGCCGGCTATAATCTCTTATGTGACGCGATCGAGAACGATATCGATCTTGGCGCCAGCGTGTTCAAGCGAATGGATAGATTGAGCTATGCCGGAGCTGCAATTTCCCAAGGGACGCTTGAAAAGCTCTATCGGCTGACAGCGTCGATCACCGGCCGGCGAATTCCGGTCATGTCGGGCTACGGCACGACCGAGACGGCCCCGACCATCAGTACGACTCACTGGGCGACCGACCAGCCGGGAGAGATTGGTCTTCCCGCGCCGGGTCTGCAGCTAAAGCTGATTCCTGTTTCCGATACCTATGAGGCGAGGGTCAAGGGACCCAACGTCACCCCCGGTTATCTCGGAAGGCCGGATTTGACGGAAAAGGCCTTCGATGAGGAAGGGTTCTATCGCATCGGCGACACCGTCTCGTTTCTGGATCCGCAGAAGCCGGAGCGGGGCCTGCGTTTTACGGGCAGGATCTCCGAGAACTTCAAACTCGCGAACGGCACGTGGGTCTCGATCGGGAATATGCGCGCAGCAATCCTGGCCGCAACGCGCGGCGTATTGCTGGACATTGTCGTTGCGGGGGAAAACCGTGAATCGTGCGCGCTGCTTTGCTGGTTGAATCCGACCGAGGCGGCGCGAATTTCGAAGACGCCAGCCTCGGATTTAACCTGCGACGCTCTCGTGGTTCAATTTCTTAGAGATCGTTTTCAGGAATATAATGAGTCCGTTGGAAGCAGCGAACGAATCTGTGCATTTTCCCTGCTGAAGGATCCACCGTCAATGGCGGCAGGAGAAATCACCGACAAGGCCTACGTCAATCAACGTGCTGTCCTGAAATATCGTTCTGAACAGGTTGAACGCCTCTACTGCAACGAAGCAAGTCGAGATGTGATCCGGATCTAAGTGCGGTTCAACTGTTCGCGACCGTTGCCGGACATCTCGTGTCCGTCTGATGGCGCTTGCGGATATTCCTGCGTTGCAATCTGCTGAGTCGGGCGCCGATGCGGTTAGCCGCGGTGAGTGGCCACTCAAGCGGCGCTGCGGCGCGCCTTTGCCTTCGGTTTCTCTGGCGCCTTTATTGCCGGGGTGCTTCGGGCACCGGGGCCGGGGTGGGTATGAACCTCCTTGGCCGAAAGTGGCTCGCCGCATTCGGAGCACACCATGACCGGATCGAAGTTTTTTCCGCACTTGCGGTGCTGGTGCAGCAACGGCCGCCCGCGTTCGTCGACCATGTGCGTGTCGCCCCAATGCACAATCGCCATCATGATCGGATAAAGATCGAGGCCCTTTTGGGTAAGAATGTATTCATGCCGTTTGGGCGACTCCTGATAGGGAATGCGACGCAGTACGCCCTGGCGGACCAGTTTCTTCAACCGTTCGGCGAGCAGATGGCGTGTGATTCCGAGCGCGGACTGAAATCCCTCGAAGCGGCGCGTGCGCAGGAAGCACTCGCGCAGGATCAGAAGGGTCCAGCGGTCGCCGATCACGCCGATGGTCCGGGCCATGGAACATGGCTCTTCCTCCAGTTCATCCCATCTCATTCAGTTCATCCCATCTCATTCCTGCTCTCCGGTCTTCCCACACTAGTTCCGCTCGAATCGTCCAGCGAACTATTGGTTCCGCTACCATTCTAGTTAGGTACTAAACTCCAAACAATCCCCTAGGGTTCGCATCAAACTAGGAAAATTCCGCATAATTTGACAGTTCGTTTTTAGAACTGTATGGATAGATGGCACGCTTGGGTTCAGCCTGCTGATTATCGAACTTGACCAACAACGCGCTCTCCGGGAGGAGTCGACATGCCCCTGAAGGTAGAATTCCTGTTCGATTTCGGCAGTCCTAACGCCTATCTGGCTGAAATAGCCATTCCGGGGATCGAGCGGCGTACCGGCGTGAAATTCGCGTATGTCCCGATTCTGCTCGGCGGCATCTTCAAGGCGACGGGCAACATGTCGCCGTTCGATTCGCTTCGCGGCATCAAGAACAAGCCGGAATACCAGGCGCTGGAAACCCAGCGGTTCATTCGCCGCCACAATGTCACGAAATTTCGCCAGAATCCGTTCTTTCCGGTCAATACGCTGATGCTGATGCGTGGCGCCGTCGCCGCCCAATTCGAAGGCGTGTTCGAGCCCTATTTCCGCGCCGCCTACCATCATATGTGGGAGGAGCCGAAGAAGATGGACGACCTCGAAATCTTCCGGAGCGCATTCATCTCCTCGGGGATCGATATCGACCGGCTGATCGCGCGTGCGCAGCAGGATGACGTCAAGAAGAGGCTGATCGATCTGACCAACGACGCCGTCAGCCGGGGAGCTTTCGGCTCACCGACTTTCTTCGTTGGAAAGGAAATGTTCTTCGGCAAGGACCAGCTCCGCGACGTCGAGGAATCGATCGTCGAGCAGACCAGACAGCCTGTTTCCAAGACGGCCTAACGGCTACGAGGGTCCGGATTGAGTGCTAAAAGCCAAACTCCCGGACCCAAAGCAAAAGTGAACTCAGGGAGAATGTCAATGCCTGGCCCGCTTAGCGGTGTTCGAGTCCTCGACCTGACCGGCGTGGTGTCGGGCCCGTTCGCGACCATGTTTCTGGCGGACCAGGGCGCCGACGTGCTGAAGATCGAGCCGATCGGCGGCGATATTACGCGCCGCAGCCGGGCCACCATCGACAAGGACGGCGAGTTCTCCGCGCTGTTCATCTCTTCTAACCGCGGCAAGCGTTCGCTGTCGATCGACGTCAAGAGCACGGGTGGCCGTGAGGTGCTCACCAGGCTGGTCGCGCAGGCCGACGTGCTGGTGCAGAACTTTCGGCCCGGTACCATGGAGCGCCTCGGTTTAGGCGTAGAAGAATTGCGCCAGCGCCATCCGCGCCTGATCTATGTCTCGATCAGCGGCGTCGGCGATACCGGCCCGTATGTAAAGAAGCGCGTCTATGACCCGATCATTCAGGGCCTGTCGGGCTTCGCCGATATCCAGTCGCAGCCGGTAACGAACCGTCCGCAAATGATCCGCACGATCGTATGCGACAAGACCACTGCAGTGTTCACTGCGCAGGCGGTGGCGGCAGCGCTCTATGCCCGCGAGAAAACCGGGCAGGGCGATCATATTCAGGTCGCGATGCTGGATGCGATGATTTCCTACCTGTGGCCCGAAGGTATGATGCAGTATACGGTGGTGGGGGCCGAGGCCGCCGCAGCCGATCCAAACGATCGGCCGGATCTGGTGTTCAAGACCAGTGATGGCTACATCACCGCCGGCACGATTTCGGATTCCGAATGGCAGGGGTTCTGCCGGGCATCCGGCGATCCCGAGCTTGCCAACGATCCCCGGTTCGCGACGCCATCGGCGCGTTCGGTCAACGCTACGGCCCGCATCAACAAGATGGCTGAGTATATCAGCCAGCATACCACCGCCGAATGGCTGGAGCGACTGGATGCCGCGGATGTACCCTGCGCTCCAATCCTGCGGCGGAGCGAAATCATCCACAATGAGCAGGTGGTGGCGCGCGGTATCATCGCAGAATTTGATCAGCCGAAAGTCGGCCGGGTGCGGCAGCCCAAGCCCGCGGCTCGCTTCGAAATCAACGAGGCTGCAATTGGCGGACCGGCGCCGAGGGTCGGTGAGCATTCGCGCGACGTGTTGCGCGAATTGGGGTATGACGACAGCGCCATCGACAAGATGGTCGCCGAACGCACCGTGCGCGTGGCCGTCTAATCCGAAGCCTTCGCGACCGGCGATCGGCCCTCAGACCTTCGCCGCCGCCGGCGTGATCGGTGCCACCGGGACATTCGCCGCGACGGCTTGCTGATAGGCCGCTCGGCTTTGGATGCGCTCAAGGTAAGGCTGCGCGTTGTCGCAAATGCAGACGCCGTAGGCGACGGCCCAATCGAGGCACGTCGTAAGCAGGATGTCGGCGCTGGTAAATTGGTCACCCATCAGGAATGTCCGGCCGTCTGCCAGCGCGACCTCCACGTGTCGCAATTGTTGCCGGAAATATTCGCCGGCCTGTGCGACAACTTCGGGCGCAACTCCATAGATATGTCCCAGTGCATCCGCGCGATGCCGGCGCATGACGTAGAGACTCGTAGAATCGAGCTCAGCCACGATAAAGAAGCACCATTCGAGCCACGCGGCTAACTCGCGCTGGGTTTCGGGAATCAGCGAACGGTCGGGCGTCGAATAGGTTCGCGACAGATAGGCGACAATCGCGGCGCTTTCTCCGATGCAGAAGTCGCCGTCCTGCAGCAAGGGGATCTTCTGGCGGGGATTGAGCCTGGTGTATTCGGCCGTCTTGGTCTCGCCGGTTCGCGGTCCGATCGGCTTGACTTTGTAGGACAAGCCAAGCTCGTGCATGGCCCAGTGCGGGCGGATGGTGCGGCTTGTCCCAACGCCCCATAGGGTTAGATCGGGTGTTGCGCTCATCACCATTTCTCCACGGACGGACGAAGGTCGAGTTCATGGGTCCAGCCGTCTCGGCTTTGCTGATGGGCGAACCAATAGGCCTCGGCGATGGAAGACGTCTTCGTCAGACTGTCCTGTGGAATCTCGCTTGCCTCGATTCCCTTCGCCGCTTTCATGCGTTGATGAATGGCTTCGCTATCCACGCCGGCGTCAATGATGAGATGGACCACGTGGATGTTCTTCGGCCCCAGCTCGCGCGCCATGGCCTGGGCGACCGCTCGAAGTCCAAACTTCGCCGATGAAAATGCCGCAAACCCCTGGCCGCCACGGACACTGGCGGTCGCACCAGTAAAGAAGATAGTGCCGCGCCCACGCGGCAGCATGACGCGCGCGGCCTCGCGTCCGACCAGGAATCCCGCGTAGCAGGCCAGCTCCCACGCCTTAAAGAACAGCTTTTCCGTGGTCTCCACGAGGGGCTTGTTGACATTCGATCCGGCATTGAAAAGGCAGACCTCGATCGGCCCGATGTTGCTCTCGACGTCGGAGAAAAGCTTTTGAACTTCCGCTTCCTGGCGAGCATCGACGCTGAAAGCGTGGATATGATGGCCCGCAGCGGCGAGTTCATCCACTAGTCCCTGGGATTTGGCTGCGTCACGCCGGCAGATACAAACGGTGTAGCCCCCTTTTGCAAAGCGACGCGCGACAGCCGCGCCGATGGCGTCGCCCGCTCCCACGAGTATTGCAACGCCGCGACCTTCCGCCATTCTCGCCTCTCCCATTAGTTCTTATTTGGTACTTATGGGTAGCTCTTATCGGCCTCGTTGTAAACGAGCTTTTCGAGGACCCTTGAAAACGACAGGCATGCTGCCTCTTTTGAGCCGTGGACACCACAAGACGAATTAACAATTGACGAGTTCTAAAAAAGAACGTTAACTTTGATCGCACGCGACGCAGCAAGGGCGACGTTGGCTGTTCGGGAGGTTGACGGTGACGGGTCTTTCAGGGGCAATCGATATCGATGAGATTGCTGCGGGGCTGCCGCGCCGCATCCATGAAATAACGACTGGCCACGTCGTCAATGCCCCGGACCGAATCGCCCTGATCGAAGATGGCGCTGCCTGGAGCTGTCGTGACCTGGACGGGCGGGTCGCCGAGATCACCGTCGTTCTCTCCTCGCTCGGGGTGCGAGCAGGCGATCGTATGATGATCGTCAGCGAAAACTGCATCGCGCTGGCGGCCTTGCTGCTTGCGGCGAGCCGGCTCGACGCCTGGGCAATCGTGGCCAACCCGCGATTGTCGGCGCGCGAGTTGGACCAGATCCGCGATCATAGCGGCGCCCGCCGGATGTTCTTTACGTCAGGTGTTTCGAAAGAGGCCGCGGCGCACGCATCACGCTATGGTGCGGAGAACCGGCAAATTGGCGCGCTGCGGGAGATTGGCGTCGGCCCGCTGAACGAAAGCGCCACTGTCGAGCCGGTGGAGGCCGATCCGGCAAAACAAGTCGCGGTGCTGATCTACACTTCGGGAACAACCGGGACACCGAAGGGGGTAATGCTCTCTCACGAAAACCTGCTGATCAGCGCCAAGACCACGGCGCTTTTCCGTAAGATGGATCGAGACGACAAGATCTATCTGGTGTTGCCGATCTCGCATATCGTCGGCATCTCGCTCCTGATCATGACGCTGATGGTCGGCGGCACGGTGCGGATGGTCAACAAGTACGATCCGGCGGCTACCGCCAAGGCGATCGCGGAGGAGGATATCACCATTCTCAACGGCGTGCCCGCCACCTATCAACGCCTGCTGGAATACAAGAGCGTATCGGGTCCGAAGCGGCTCGATCGGGGCTCGTTGCGCTTGATTTCCGTTGCCGGCGCGCCGGTCGACCTGAATTTGAAGTTGCGTGTAGAGAAGGAGTTCGGCCTTCCGCTCCTCAACGGCTATGGGATCACTGAATGTTCGCCCGGAATATCCGGCGTGCGCTTCGATGCGCCGCGGTCCGACCAGGCGGTTGGCACGCTGCTGCCGGGAGTAGAGGGGCGCATCAGAACAATCGACGGCATACCGCTGTCAAAGGGTGAAGTCGGAGAACTTCACGTTCGCGGACGCAATGTGATGCGCGGCTATTATCGCGCGCCGGAACTGACGGCCAAAGTGATCGACAGCGAGGGTTGGTTCAATACCGGCGATCTGGCGCGCTTCGACGGCGATTGCCTCTATGTCGTCGGCCGCACCAAGGAAATGATCATCCGCTCCGGCTTCAACGTTTATCCCGCCGAGGTGGAAGCGGTCCTCAGTTCACACAAGGACGTGGTGCAATGCGCCGTCGTCGGCCGTCCGGCCGATGGCAATGAGGAGATTGTCGCCTTTGTACAGTTGCTGCCGGGGTCGCGCGCGACGCCGACCGATCTGATGGGCTTCATCCGATTTCAGCTCACCTCCTACAAGCGGCCATCCGAAATCATCGTCCTCGATGCCTTGCCGGCCACTTCGACCGGCAAGATACTCAAGCATAAGCTGGCGGAGTCTTTACGCGAGGGTGACGAAGCTCCACCGGCGCAGACGGCTCCACTTCGTAGACAGCAGATCTAACCTGACCGGGAGAAGACCCTTGCAAAAGAGAAACGCAACCGTGGCCGTGATCGGCGCCGGGGACTACATCGGCGGCGAGATCGCAAAGAAGTTCGCCTCAGAGGGCTTCACCGTGTTTGCCGGGCGGCGTAACGGGGCCAAGCTCGAGCCGTTGGTAAGGGAGATCGAGAAGGCCGGCGGCGAAATTCACGCGCGCTCGCTCGACGCACGCAAGGAGGAGGAAATCATCTCTTTCCTTGGAGACGCCGACAAGCATGCGCCTCTCGAGGTCTGTATCTTCAACATCGGCGCCAACGTCAATTTTCCGATTCTGGAAACCACCGAGCGCGTGTTCCGCAAGGTGTGGGAAATGGCCTGTTATTCCGGCTTCCTCGCTGGGCGTGAAGCGGCGCGGCTCATGCTGCCGCGGGGCAAGGGCAATATCTTCTTCACTGGAGCGACGGCGAGTCTCCGTGGTGGAACGGGTTATGCAGCCTTTGCCAGCGCCAAGTTCGGCTTGCGGGCCGTCGCCCAGGCGGCCGCTCGCGAGTTGGGGCCCAAGAACATCCACGTGGCGCATCTCATCATTGATTCCGGCGTCGACACCGAGTGGGTGCGCCAGCGACGGATCGAGGCACTCGGTCCGAACGCGCTGGATAACCCCGACGCCTTGATGCCGCCGTCCTCGGTCGCGGAATCCTATTGGCTGCTCTATCAGCAGGCGCGCAGCGCCTGGACCTTCGAACTGGAGATCCGTCCGTTCGGCGAGAAGTGGTAAGGAGCCTCGCACGATGGAGCTCGACCTTTCCAGCGAGGACGCTGCGTTTCGTGACGAGGTGCGTGCTTTTATCGCGGAGAACTATCCGCCGGAAATGCGCGTTCCAAACCCCGAGACCGATTTGACCAAGGAGCAGTCGCTGCTGTGGCACAGGATCCTCTACAAGAAGGGCTGGATCGCGCCGCTCTGGCCCAAGGAATATGGCGGCCCGGGCTGGTCGGTCACACAGCGCTTCATCTTTGAACAGGAGACCTCACGCGCCGGGACGCTGCCGCCGCTCGCATTCAGCATCACCATGGTCGGTCCGGTCATCTACACCTTCGGCAACGATGGGCAGAAGCAGAAGTTTCTGCCGCGAATCCTCTCCGGTGACGACTGGTGGTGCCAGGGCTATTCGGAGCCGGGCTCAGGCTCCGACCTTGCGTCCGTTCGCACCAAGGCGGTGCGCGACGGCGACCACTACATCGTTAACGGCCACAAGACCTGGACGACGCTGGCCCAGCATGCCGACTGGATTTTCTGCCTGGTGCGCACGGATCCTGCCGCAAAGCCCCAGGCGGGCATCTCGTTCCTCCTGATCGACATGAATTCGCCCGGCGTCACCGTGCGGCCCATCATCACCATCGACGGATCGCATGAAGTCAACGACGTGTTCCTCGAGGACGTGCGCGTCCCCGTGGAGAATTTGATCGGCGAGGAGAACAAGGGCTGGACCTACGCCAAATTCCTGTTGGGCAACGAGCGTACCAGCATGGCCGGGATCGGCCGGTCCACTCGGTATCTCGGGCGTCTCAAGCAGATCGTGAGAACCGAGATCGGCGAGGATGATCCGTCCTTCGGGGAATTCATCAGGGAGATCGCGCGCGTCGAGCTCGATGTGCTGGCGCTGGAGGCAACCGAACTGCGTATCGTGGCTCAGATGTCACGCGGCATCGATCCGGGGCCGGCCGCGTCGCTGTTCAAGATCCGCGGCACCGAGATATTCCAGCGCATCACCGACCTGACGCACCAGGCGATCGGCAATTACGCTCTGGCCATCCGTGAGCACCCGGTAAGCGCCAACCGCTTCATGCCGGGGCCAGACTACGGGCACACCGCGACCGAAAAGTACCTGAACTCCCGCAAGCTCAGCATTTACGGGGGATCGAACGAAATCCAGCGCAACATCATCGCGAAAGCTGTTTTGGGTCTCTGACAACATCGCACGAGGCATCGGATGGATATTCAGTTGACGGAAGAACAGGAACTGCTGCGTTCCAGCATTCAACGCTTCCTGCGCGAGCAGTACGATTTCGACGAGCGTCGCAAGATCGTTGCGACCGATGAGGGCTGGAGCCGCAGGCACTGGAGATCCTTTGCCGAACTGGGGCTTTGCGCCGCGCCGTTCCAGGAAAGCGCGGGCGGCCTTGGTGGCGGCTCGCTTGCGACGATGATCGTGATGCAGGAGTTCGGCCGCAACCTCGTCGTCGAGCCGTTTCTTGAGACGGTTGTCCTCGCCGGTGGCCTGATCGAGGACGTCGGCTCGGCCGAGCAGCGCCAGGCGTTCCTGCCGAAGATCATGGAGGGGTATGCGATATGGGCGCTGGCGTGGGCGGAGGGACGGTCACGTTATGATTTCCACAACGTCACCACCACTGCACGCCGCCAAGGAGACACATTTGTTCTGAGCGGAACCAAAGCTGCGGTGGTCGGTGCGCCCTGGGCCGACAAGCTGATCGTTTCGGCGCGCACCTCGGGCCAGCAACGCGATCGCGACGGCGTAAGTCTGTTTGTCGTAGATCGCCATGCGGCCAATCTTCACCTGCAGAGCTTCAAGACGATCGACGGTCGGCGCGCCGCTGAACTCACGCTGATGAAAGTCGAAGTGCCGGCCAGCCAGATGCTGGGAAACGAAGGCGAGGGCGTCGCTGCCCTGGAGGCGGCTCGCGATCGCGCCATCGCGGCCCTTTGCGCGGAAGCCGTCGGTGCCATGACGGAGCTGAACTCTGCGACGCTCGAATACAGCAAGACGCGCAAGCAGTTCGGGGTTGCGCTGGGAACGTTTCAGGTGCTGCAGCACCGCATGGTCGACATGTTCATCGCGCTTGAGGAATCGATTTCGCTCACTCAGCATTTGAATCTAAGCCTGGCATCGAAGGAACCGAACGGATCGAAACTTGCGTCCGGCGCCAAGACCAAGGTCGGCTACGCCGCGCGCTTCGTCGCGGAGCAGGCCGTGCAACTGCACGGCGGTATGGGCATGAGCGACGAGCTGAACGTCGGCCACTACTTCAAGCGAATAAGCTCCATCAACGTCCAGTTCGGCGATCCGACCTATCATTTGATGCGGTACGCGCAGCAGAGCTGAATCTCCCTCCCAACGCAGCAAATCGATTGCCGCGCCCTGACCCGAGGTAAACAATGACCGAAGCCGTAATCGTCTCGACTGCTCGCACGCCGATTGGCAAGGCTTACAAGGGTGCCCTCAATCATACGGAAGGCGCGACGTTGCTGGGTCATGCCATTTCCGCTGCGTTGTCGCGTGCGAAGATCGAGGGCGGCGAGGTCGAAGATGTCGTGATGGGTTGCGCCATGCAGCAGGGCGCCACGGGTGTGAACATTGCGCGCAAGGCGCTGCTGCGTGCCGGACTTCCGGTCAGCGTGGCCGGAACCACCATCGACCGCCAATGCGCGTCGGGCCTGCAAGCAATTGCCCTGGCTGCGCGTTCGGTCATCTTCGATGGCGTGGAGGTTGCCATCGGCGGCGGCGGTGAATCCATCAGCCTGGTCCAGAACGCCCAGTTCAACAGCTTTCATGCCGTCGATCCGGAACTGCTCGCGATGAAGGGAGACGCCTACATCGCGATGCTGGATACTGCCGAGATCGTTGCGAAGCGCTACGACATCTCGCGCGAACGCCAGGACGAATACAGCCTCGAGAGCCAGCGCCGGACAGCCGCCGCCCAACAGGGCGGCCGCTTCAGCGACGAACTCGCGCCGATCAAGACTACGATGGCGGTCACGGACAAGGCGAGCGGCGCTGTATCCTATCAGCAGGTGACGCTATCGGCGGACGAGGGGCCGCGTCCCGATACGACCGCCGAAGGTCTCGCAGGTGTCAAGCCGGCCAAGGGGCCGGGCTTCACTATTACTGGCGGCAACGCGAGCCAGCTCTCGGACGGCGCCAGTGCCGCAGTCATCATGAGCGACAAGCTGGCCGCGCAGAAAGGATTAAAGCCTCTCGGTATCTTCCGCGGCTTTGTTGCGGCGGGTTGCGAGCCGGACGAGATGGGAGTTGGCCCGGTCTATGCCGTGCCCCGGCTGCTCAAGCGACACGGACTCAAGGTCGATGATATCGATCTCTGGGAGTTGAACGAAGCATTCGCAGTGCAGGTGATCTATTGTCGCGACAAGCTTGGGATCGATCCGGAAAAGCTCAACGTCAATGGCGGATCGATCGCGGTCGGTCATCCCTACGGCATGACCGGCGCGCGGCTGACCGGCCATGCTTTGATCGAGGGGCGTCGGCGCAAGGCCAAGTATGCTGTTGTTACCATGTGTATTGGCGGCGGCATGGGCGCCGCGGGCCTCCTCGAAATTGTCCACTGACAAACAACAAACCGGCTAGACTAGAGCTCTTTCAAAACACATTGGAGGCACGCGTGAAGACTGCAATTACCGAAATGTTCGGCATCGAACATCCGATCATCCAGGGCGGAATGCACTATGTCGGCTTCGCCGAGCTTGCCGCCGCGGTGTCGAATGCCGGCGGTCTTGGCATCATCACCGGCCTCACCCAGAAGACGCCGGAATTGCTAGCGAAGGAAATCGCGCGCTGCCGCGGCATGACCGACAAGCCGTTCGGTGTGAACCTGACCTTTCTGCCGAGCTTCACCGCGCCGCCATACCCGGAATATATCGCCGCTATCAAGGAAGGCGGCGTCAAGGCCGTGGAGACCGCCGGCCGCAGCCCCGAGCAATATATGCCGGCGCTGAAAGCCGCCGGCATCAAGGTGATCCACAAATGCACCTCAGTGCGGCACTCGCTCAAGGCCGAGAAGATTGGCTGCGACGCTGTCAGCGTTGATGGCTTCGAATGCGGCGGCCATCCCGGCGAGGACGATATTCCGAACATGATCCTGCTGCCCCGTGCGGCGGACGAGCTGAAGATTCCGTTTGTGGCGTCCGGCGGCATGGCCGATGCGCGGAGCCTCGTCGCGGCGCTGTCGATGGGGGCCGCCGGCATGAACATGGGCACCCGCTTCATCGCCACGAAGGAGGCGCCAGTCCACGACAATGTAAAGCAGGCCTTGGTCAAGGCGACCGAACTCGACACCGTGCTGGTCATGCGCGCGCTGCGCAATACGGAGCGCGTCTTGAAGAACAAGGGCGTCGACCAGTTGCTGGAGGTTGAGCGCGAGAAGGGCGCAAGTCTGAAGATTGGCGACATCCACGAGCAGGTCGCTGGAGTCTATCCCAAGGTGATGATCGAGGGCGATATGGACGCGGGCGCCTGGAGTTGCGGCATGGTCGCAGGCCTCATTCACGACATTCCGACCGTGAAGGAACTGATCGACCGGATCATGGCGGATACCGAGCGACTGATCAGGGGCCGGTTGACGGGATTCCTGGACGCGGATAGCGAGGCAGCCCTGAAGGTCGCGTGAAGGCACGACGGGAGCAGCGCGAATGACAGAAGATCGGATCGAGGTCGATACCGGAACAGGTGAGCTGCTGTGTGAAATCCGGAACCGCGTCGCGTTGATCACGCTGAACCGGCCCGAGGCGCGCAACGCCTTGTCCGATCAACTGACCCCCGCGCTGCGGCGCATGATCCGGCAGTGCGGCGAGGATTCCAGCGTCGGCGCATTGCTCATCACGGGGGCTGGCGCTGCTTTTTGCGCTGGCGGCGACGTCAAGGGTATGGGGAGCAATGCTGCCAAAGCCGAAGCGCCGATCGATGAGCGGGTCGCCGATTTGCGCATCAAGCAGCGCACACTTACGGGTGCGTTGGTGGGATTGCGCAAGCCGACGATTGCAGCGCTTCCCGGACCTGCGGCAGGCGCAGGGCTTGCGCTCGCGCTCGCCTGCGACATTCGAATCGCCGCAGAATCGGCTGTGATGACGACAGGATATGCCCGCATCGCCCTGACGGGAGACTACGGCATCGCCTGGCTGCTGACGCGGCTGGTGGGGACGTCCCGGGCACGCGAGTTGATGTTTCTGTCGGAGCGGATCGAGGCACGCCGCTGCGAAACCCTGGGGCTTGTCAATCGGGTGGTCGCCGATGCCGAGCTTCGCGACGTTGCATTTGCGCTTGCAAGGTCCTTGGCTGAGGGTCCCTCGCAAGCTATGGCCGGCATGAAGGACAACCTTGACCATGCCTTGACGGCCGACCTTCTGGATTCGATGGACCAGGAAGCGGAATACATGGTCCGCTCCGCGCGAACGGCGGATCACAAGGAGGCGGTGCGCGCCTTCATCGACAAGCGCAAGCCCGTTTTCGTCGGGCATTAGCGTGCGTTCAATCGCTGGACGTCAGCGTCGCTGACCGGCTTTTGCTGGCCGACGCGAAGGACACACCCGGTCGCCGCGAGCCAGCTGCGGCATTCTGAACGCGGGAAATTCACCAACGCTATCAATGCGCACAAGCAGATTTGCGGCGGACTCCGTTGACGAGGTCGCGCGGGGACACAACATATCCTGTACCGTCGATCCAGGTCACTGCTCAGGAGCAAGATATGAACGCGCCGCCAAAAATCGATCCCGTTACCGCGCGTTCTGACCGGGACGTCCTGCACTGGCTGACAAACGACACGCGTGATGAGCGCTTCATTGACAACATTTTCGCTGAGCTGTGTATCCGGCTCCAGCGAGCAGGCGTTCCGGTCAAGCGGGCGTCGCTTCATATTCTGATCCACCATCCGCAATGGCTTGGCGCACGGATCATGTGGGCCGACGGGATGCGCGAGGCGGAGATTGCGAGGGTCGACTACGACGTCAGGGAGCGATCCGAGTACATCGGTAGTCCCGCCAACGAAGTCCACGACGGCGCCACCGAGGTACGCGAAAATCTCGAACGGGACCCGTCACTGGGCCGCAAGCACGCCGTCTTTGACGAGATGCGTGCGAAAGGCCTGACCGATTATGTGGCGTGGCCGCTGTATCATACGCTCGGTAAGCGGCACATCGTGACTTTTGCAACCGACCGGCCAGGAGGGTTCGACGATGCGCATATCGCCAGCCTGTTGGAACTGTTGCCGGTTCTGGCGCTGGTCAGCGAAATCCGCGTCAAGAACCGGTTGGCGCGAACGCTGCTCGAAACCTATGTCGGGTCGCATGCCAGCGAGCTCATTCTAGCCGGTGCCACTAGGCGGGGCAGCGGGACGACGGTACGCGCCGCCATCATGATCTGCGATCTGCGTGATTTCACCAGGATCTCCGACAACTGGCCGCGCGATGACGTCATTGATCTTCTGAACGGCTATTTCGATGCGATGTCGGAGCCGATTGCGCGACATGGCGGGGAAATACTGAAATTCATCGGCGACGGCCTGCTTGCTATTTTTCCGCTCAGCCAGTCGTCGGCCTGCGCAAATCTGCTGCATGCCGTGGCTGAAGCCCGTCAGGCCATGCTTGCTCTCAACGAAAAAAATAGCGAAACCGGTCGTGAGCCGCTGAATTACGGCATCGGCGTCCACGTCGGAGACGTCATGTACGGCAATATCGGGTCGCGCAGCCGGCTCGACTTCACGGTCATCGGTCCTGCGGTCAACATGGCTTCGCGTCTCGAAGCCCTCACCAAACAGTTGGGAAAAACGGTGCTGCTGTCCCGCGCGTTCGCTGATTTCGTCGAAAACGATTTCGATCTCGAACGCGTCGGGGAATATCCGGTGCGCGGCTTCAACGACCCAATCGAGCTGTTTGCGTACCACGGCTAATCCGACGGGAGCCGCGAGAATCGGAAATTGCAGTGGTTCGCGCCGCCAGCCAGCGTTTGTGTCCTTTCCAGGTGGATGCCTCGCGTTGCATAGGCGTCGAAATCAAGCCCACATATGTTCGGCAAGATTTCTTTATCTCCATGGCGAGCCGCAAATTTGCAAAAGCCGCAAGCTTTGTAGTTGATGCCGAATTCAAAATTGTCACTCGGGCCCGGCTCGACGAAATCGTAGATGAAATCTTCCGGAAACTCTTTCTGATGGCTTTTTGTAGCGCTTTTTATAGCCTGGTCGCGCAGCAAAGTCTGATTCTCTGACGACATGAATTGACGCCCCGAGGCGAGACGTTCCGCTTCCGGCACGGTGAGCAATTGCGCCTTGTAGGTTTCTCGTTCGATTTCGCCGATCACGGACAGCGACACGCCGTGTCGCCGGAGCACTCGGCTGATGGCCATAAAGCCCATGAGACGCATGAAGAAATCGCTCATACGACTTGCCGCGCCTCCGACATAGGGCATTTGGGTGAGCACGATTTCGAATTCGTCCATCACCTCCTGCCTAATCCCATCAATATTGGATAGATGCGCGCGCTCGCACAACATCGCTTCGGCAAGGTCGAGGCGATGGCATGGCGGCCTCCATTGCACCGCGATGCGACTCGTAAAAGGGATGGATGATCTCAGCCATTGGACACCTCAATTTGCAAACATACTCGACAATCCACCGCTACAGGTCCGCTTCTTGCGCCTTTCGGACCTAGCGGTGTCCGGTTTGGGTCTGCAACTCGCCGGATAGCGGACTTGGGTCGAGCCGCGCTCACGAACTTCGATTTATGAGTACACGCCCCTGGTCGGCGGGGCATGGGATCTCAGGGCGTTGCGAACCGACCGTAACCGGGGACACCAAGTCAGCGCAAAGCACCGTTCCTTCAGCCAAGCACTAGAAAATCTATTGCAACGCCACGGCCTATCAGTGTCAAGCTGCAGCGCGATGACCTACACCCTTCCACCACTCAACGCGCTCCGCGCATTCGAAGCCGCCGCGCGGCATCTCAGCTTCAAACTGGCCGCGCACGAGCTGCACGTGACGCCCGCCGCTGTGGGGCAGCAGGTGAAAGCGCTGGAGGCGCGCCTCGGCATACGCCTGTTCGAGCGGCTGCATAAGCAACTCATCCTGACCGCGGCCGGTCAGGCCTATCTGCCCGAGATATCCGATGGTTTTCGTCGCATTGCGGACGCGACCTCGCTATTGAAACCGGCAGGTGCGGTGTTGCTGCAGTTGGGGGTCCACGGCAGCTTCGACCTCCGCCGCCTCGAGTTGGCGGACTTTCGCAGCGCGCATGCGGAAATCGCTTTGCGGGTGCTGCAGCCCGCCGGCTTGCACGAGTTGGTCGAGGGCAAGATCGACCTGCTGATAGCCCACGGTCTTGGCCACCATCCGGGCTATCGCTGCGATCGGGTCAATGAGGGATCCGGTTTCGGTGATTGGCTGATTGCACCTGAGGGCACCGCGGATTGTCCCGAGGTCGTTAGCTTCCGCGAATGGCTGCGCGCCCTGCGGGCCGAGAGCCCGCTCGCAAACCACCGCCGCCCTCGTCTGGTCGGCATCATCGGAAGTTGAGGCGCCGTGAAGCAGAAGAACTCGGCGTCAAAAGCCGCGCTCACGAGTACACGCCCTAACCCCGCGACGCCGCCCAAAAGCTAAAAGGCAGTAGAGCCACACCTTTAGAGCCATAGGTCTAGAGTCATTGATTCGCGCGCAGGCCATTCAGCGCAGTTGCTCCTAGATGTTGCCGGACCGATCCCCTGTGGAGGCTGCTTCTATTTGGAACGGCTGCCAAGCTATTGAAAGGCTACGGGCCGTCTTGAGCTTTTTTCAAAGGCGCCTTGAAATCATTGGATAATTTGGCTGATTTCGATTCCGCCATTCGGAAGTTCGATCCCTCCCGCCCCGGCCAGGCGCTCCGCCGAGCCCGGCACCCTCAATTGCCATTCGGCGCGGAAACAATGCACGGCCTCAAGAACGGTGCTATTGAGATGCTTCCCTTGCGACATCAACGGAATGCATCACCATCCAGGCACCCATGACCCCGTTCTTGTCGCGCTGTCAGTCCTGATCGCCGCGCTTTCTTCCTATACGGCGCTGGATCTCGCGACTCGCATGCGGGCTGCTTCCGGCTCCGCCAGCCTGGGCTGGCTTGGGGCTGCGGCCGTCGCCATGGGCGGCGGCATCTGGTCCATGCATTTCGTGGCCATGCTGGCGTTCAGCCTGCCCGGCGTCGAAATTTCCTACGATCCGCTCCTCACGCTCCTCTCGCTCGCCCTTCCCATTTTGGTCGCTGCAGCCGCGTTCGTCATCGTAAGTCAGCGGTCGAACGCGCTCGTCGTTTCCGGCATTGGAATGGGGCTCGCGATCTCCGGCATGCATTACACCGGCATGAGCGCCATGCGGATGTCGGCTTCGATCCATTACGATCCCCTCTGGGTTGTGCTTTCCATCGCCATTGCGATCGGCGCGTCGATCATTGCGCTGCGCCTCGCCTTTCACATGACGAGCGTGCTCGAGCGCATATCGGCCGGTGCCGTAATGGGCCTTGCGATCTCCGGGATGCACTACGCCGCCATGCGGGGCTCCTCCTTCGTTGCCACGGATGCCATTCTTGGCCGCGCAGCCCACGGCGCGGTTGGGCAGGCGCCGCTCGCGTTCCTGGTCGCCGGCACCACGATCGTCGTCCTCGTCATCGGGCTCGCCGCGGCCGTGTACGACCGCGCCTCGGCAGAACGTGCCGATCGCGAAGCCGAGGCACTTAGGCGGAGCGAGGAGAAGTTTCGCCTGCTGGTGGAGGGGGTGGCCGACCACGCCATCTTCATGCTCGACCCCGAAGGGCGGGTGGCGAACTGGAATCTCGGCGCGCGCCGGCTGATCGGCTACGGCGACGAGATCATAGGTACCCACTACGCCATCCTTCACACCGACGAAGACCGCAAGTCCGGAGTTCCTGATGCCGTGCTTCACGACGCAGAGCGGGAAGGCAAGTCGGCGGGCGAGGGCTGGCGCGTTCGCAAGGACGGCAGCCGCTTCTGGGCCGAGGCGACGATACGCGTGGTGCAAAACGAGCGCGGCGAGGCCATCGGCTTCGCCAAGATCGTGCGCGACGTGACGGAACGGCGCCGAGCCCAGGAAGCGCTGGAGCGCACGCGCGATGCGCTCGTGATATCGCAGAAGATGGAGACTGTCGGACAGCTTACCGGCGGCGTCGCCCACGACTTCAACAACATACTCGCCGTGATCCTGGGCAGCCTCGAATTGGCGAAGAAGCGCCTCCAGCCGGAAGATCCCCGGATTCACCGGCTGCTCGATAACGCGATTCAAGGTGCGCTGCGCGGCGCCTCGCTGACCCAGCGCATGCTGGCGTTCGCGCGCAAGCAGGATTTCAAGCCTGTCGTCGTGGATGTCCCGGAGCTGGTGCGCGGAATGGCGGCGCTTCTGAAGTTTGATCCAGCCATCCGGGTCGAGACCCGTTTTCCGATCGAGCTTTCGAAGGTGAAGGTCGATGCCAATCAGCTCGAGCTCGCGATCCTCAACCTCGCCGTCAATGCGCGCGATGCGATCGCGGCCAGTGGCGGGGTCATCAGCATAGCTGCCCGCGAAGAGCATGCCATCGATGGCCTTGCCGAGGGACGATACGTCGCGCTCTCGGTGAGCGACACCGGATGCGGCATGGACGAGGAGACGCTCAAGCATGCGCAGGAGCCGTTCTTTACGACCAAGGGCGTCGGCAAGGGAACCGGTCTCGGCCTCTCGATGGTGAAAGGGTTGGCCGAACAGTCCGGAGGCGTATTGCTGCTGAAGAGCCACATCGGCGAAGGGACCACGGCCGAGATCTGGCTGCCCGCCTCTCAGGACGAAAAGCTGCCGGTGCCCCATGCGGCGGAGCCGCCGCGTTCCGCGCCCCGCGGCAGCCGCGCCCTTTCCGTGCTGGTCGTCGACGATGATCTTCTCGTCCTCGACAGTGTCGCTGCGATGCTCGACGATCTCGGCCACGCCGTGATCGAGGCACGCTCCGGCGAGGAGGCAGTCCAGCTTCTGCGCCGAATGCCGAAGATTGACATCGTGGTGACCGATTACGCCATGCCGGGGATGAACGGGTTGCTGCTTGCCGAGGCAGTGGCCGCCGAGCGTCCCGGCACGCCCGTGGTGCTCTGCACAGGGTATGCCGAACTGCTCGGCTCGACGCAGCCTCACTTGCCTCGCATCTCCAAGCCGTTCGACCAGGCGGCGCTGCTGGCCGCCATTGAGGAGGTGATGAGCGCACAGGCAGCTTCGCGCTCGGTTGTGACCTTACACCCGAAGAGAGCCTGATAGTCGATGGATCTCATCGCGTCTCAGTGAACGGCCGGAACTCCCGTCACTCGGCCGGCATCGGCTTGGCGCCGTCCTCGATCGCCGGCTTCTTCTTGCCGAACAGCCAGCTCTGCAGCCTGTCGAGATAGATGTAGACCACCGGCGTCGTATACAGCGTGAGAAGCTGCGACACCGCCAGTCCTCCGACGATGGCGTACCCCAGCGGTTGGCGTATCTCGGAGCCCGCGCCGGTGCCGAGCATCATGGGGACGCCAGCAAGCATGGCTGCCATCGTGGTCATGAGGATCGGCCGGAATCGCATGAGGCAGGCGCGATAGATGGCGTCTTCCGCCGACAATCGCTCCTGTTGGCCGACATGCAGGGCGAAATCGACCAGCATGATGCCGTTCTTCTTGACGATGCCGATCAGCAGGATGATGCCGACGATCGCGATCACGCTGAGATCGAGATGAACCGCCATCAACAACAACAGTGCTCCGAGCCCCGCCGACGGCAGCGTCGAAATGATGGTGATGGGGTGGATCAGGCTCTCATACAGGATGCCGAGGATAAGATAGATCACGAACAGCGCCGCCACGATCAGGATCGGCGTTGTTGACAACGAATCGCCGAACGCCTGTGCGTTGCCCTGGAAGCTGGTCTGCAGTGAAAGCGGTTTGCCGAGCTGCTTCTCGATATTCTGGATGGCGCTGGTCGCCTGGCCGATCGCCGTGCCGGGGAGCAGGTTGAAGGAGATCGTCACCGACGGAAACTGTCCCTGGTGATTGACCACGAGCGGAGCGACCTTGACCACGCTGTCGACCAGCGTCGATAGGGGCACCTCCTGACCGGTTGAGGATTTGACATAGATTCCGGTCAACGCCTCGGGCGAGTACTGGAATTTCGGATTGACCTCCATGATCACGTGGTACTGGTTCAGGGTCGTGTACATCGTGGAGACGATGCGCTGGCCAAAGGCGTCATCGAGCGTGTTGTCGATGGTGAAGGGCAGGATGCCGTAGCTCGAAGCCACCTCGCGCTTGATGGAGATGTCCAGCAGGGGACCGGAATTGAGCTGGTCGGTCGCGACGTCGGTGATGCCGGGGACCTTCTTGATCCTGTCGAGGAACAGCGCAGCCCAGTGATTCAGCTCACCGGGATCGGCATCGCCCAGCGTGTACTGATACTGGGTTTTCGAGACGCGTCCGCCGATGGTGATGTCCTGCGCGGCCTGCATGTAGAGCGTGATGCCCTGAATCTTGGCCAGGTTGGTGCGCAGGCGGGCGAGCACCGTTTCCATGCTGTCGCGCTGCTTGTAGGGCTTGAGCGCAATATAGATGCGGCCATTGTTGACCGTGGTGTTGCCGCCGCCGGCGCCGATCGCCGAGCCGACGGATGCGACGGCCGGATCCCGCGTGATGGCATTGAGCAGCGCCTGCTGGCGCTCGGTCATCGCAGAATAGGAAATATCCTGTGCGGCTTCGGACAGGCCGATGATCAGCCCGGTGTCCTGCTGCGGAAAGAAGCCTTTGGGAATGACGACGTAGAGATAGCCGGTCAGCCCGATGGTCGCAAACATCGTCAACAGGGTGATGAAACGGTGACGAAGCACGATCTTGAGACCGGCCTCGTAGACTCCGAGGAGTGAATTGAAGCCACTTTCGAGGATGCGGAATAGCCGTCCGTGCGTCCTGTTTTCCGGCTTGAGCAGCCGCGCACACATCATTGGCGTCAAGGTCAGCGAGATCAGGAGCGACAGCACCAGGGCGACGCTGACGGTGACGGCAAATTCGCGGAACAGCAGCCCGACATATCCGCCCATCAGGAACAGCGGAATAAAGACCGCGATCAGTGACAGCGTGATCGACATGATGGTGAAGCCGATCTCGCCGGCGCCCTTCAGCGCCGCCTCGAATGGCGTGGCGCCGCCCTCCATGTGACGCACGATGTTCTCGATCACGACCACGGCGTCGTCGACCACGAAGCCGACGGCGATCGACAGCGCCATCAGCGACAGGTTGTCGAGGCTGTAGCCGAGCTCGTAGAGGACAGCGAGCGTGCCGATCAGCGACAGTGGAACGGTGACCGCCGGGATGACCGTTGCCCAGAAGTTCCTCAGGAAGATGAAGATCACCATCACCACCAGCGCAACTGTCAGCATCAGCGTGAACTGAACGTCGTGAATGGATGCGCGAACCGTATCGGTGCGGTCGGAGATGACGTTGACCTTGATGGCGGGCGGGATCGAGGCCTGCAGCACCGGCATCTCTGCCTTGATCCGCTCGACGGTGTCGATGACGTTGGCACCGGGCTGGCGCTGGATCGCCAGGATGACCGCGCGCCGGTTGTTGTACCAGCCGGCGATCAGGTCGTTTTCCGGCGCGCTGACGGCGCGACCGACGTCGCGGATGCGAACCGGCGAGCCGTTTCGATAGGCGATTACGAGATTGGCGTAGTCCTCCACCTTCAGGAGCTGATCGTTGGTGTTCAGCGTATAGGTCTGGCGCGGGCTGTTGAGCGTGCCTTTCGGTAAATCGACATTGGCTTGGCCGAGCGCCGTGCGGACATCCTCGAGATTGATGCCGCGTGCGGCAAGCGCCTGCGGATCGAGCTGCACGCGCACGGCGGGCTTTTGCTGGCCGCCGATGCCGACGAGGCCGACGCCCGGTATCTGCGATATCTTCTGCAGCAGAATGTTTTCCGCGTACGCATCTACCGTGGTCAGCGGCAGGCTGTCCGATGTGAGACCGAGCACCAGGATTGGCGTGTCCGCCGGATTGACCTTGCGAATGGTAGGCGGGTAGGGAATGCCGGGCGGCAAAAACGGACTCGCGGCGTTGATCGCCGACAGCGTGTCGCTGACCGTTCCGTCGATCTGGCGGTTCAGATCGAACTGTAGCGTGATCTGGGTGAAGCCGAGTGCGCTCGCCGACGTCATCTGGAGGAGACCCGGAATCTGCCCGAACTGGAGTTCGAGCGGTGTCGCAACCGACGCCGCCATGGTCTGCGGATCCGCGCCCGGCAACTGCGCCGTCACCTGCAGCGTCGGATAATTGACATTCGGCAACGCCGCGACCGGCAGCAACGGGTAGGCGATGAGGCCGCCGACGAGAAGGCCGACCATCAGGAGCGCCGTTGCGATCGGCCGGTGGATGAAGGGCGCGGATATGTTCATGGGATCGTCGCCTGTTGTGCTTGCTGCGCCGCTGCTTCCTCGGCTGCTTCGCCGTGCAGCAGCCTGACATGTGTGCCCGGCTGCAGCCGATATTGTCCGTCGACGACGACCTGCTCGCCGGCCTTCAGCCCGGTATCGATCAGCGCCTCGCCATCGGTGATCTGTGCGACCTTGATGGGGCGCATCGCTACCGTGCTGTCGGGCTTGATGACATAGGCATAGGCGCCGTTTGGTCCCTGCTGCACGACCGAAGCGGGGACGGTCAAACCGTTATGCCGGGTCGTGACGAGCAGCCGCGCATTCACCAGTTCACCCGGCCACAGCTCGCGAGACTTGTTGGGAAAGGTTGCCTTGAGCTGGATCGAGCCGGTCGTCTGCAGTATCTCGTTGTTGACCAGCGCGAGCTCGCCTCGGCCTAGCGGCAGGGTGTCATCTTGATTATAGGCGAGGACCGGAAGCGGCGTCTTGGTCGCTTGCTGTTGCTTGAGGACCTGCGGCAGCACGCCTTCCGGCAGCGTGAAGATCAGCGAGATGGGATCGAGCTGCGTCACGACGACGAGCCCGTTAGCTGTCGTCGGGCTGATGATGTTGCCGACGTCGATCTGGCGTATGCCGACCACGCCGTCGATCGGCGAAGTCAGCCTCGTGTAGCTGAGCTGCACCTTGGCCGCCTCGATCAGCGCCTGGTCGGTCTTGATCGCGGCCTCGAGCTGGCCGACCTGCGCCTTCTGGGTTTCGATCAGTTGCGGCGTGGCCCAGCCTTTGTCGCCGAGTTGGTTGTAACGCGCGAGATTGGCGCGGGCATTGGTGAGCTGGGCCTGGTCGCGCTCCAGATTGCCCTCGAACTGGTCGATCTGGGCTTGATAGGGACGCGGATCGATTTGCGCGAGCAGGTCGCCGGCATGGACGGTCTGCCCTTCGGTGAAATTGATGCTGATGAGCTGGCCCTGGATCTGCGCTCGCACGACATCGGTGTTGTACGCGATCACGGTGCCGACGCCGTTCTGATAGATCGGCACGTCGTGCTGCGCCACCACGCCGGCTACGACCGGAACCGGAGGTGGCGGCGCCGCCGCGACCGCGGCTTTGAACGCATTGGCCTGCGTGAGGTAGAGCAGGCCGCCGGCGGCGACGGCACCGAACAGGACGGCGGGTATTGCAAATTTCATTTTCATGGCTGCTTCTCGCGCGTGGGTTTCCGCTCAACGGAACATCGTGGCGGCGGCTGATAGGCCTGGTATCGTGTTCGGCGCCCCTGTGATGGTCGGTATCCCTGTGATGGCGTCGGTGGACGCGGCGACGGCCGTCGTGTTCGGTGCCGGCAGCGTGACAGCGGGCACCGTCGGGATCGTCGGCGCGATGGTGCTGATGGTGGGTCCGACGGTGATGGTTGGCACCATCGCGGCGGAGCTAATCCCAAGATTGCCGAGCTCGGTCGAGCCCATCGGAATGCCGGTTCGCGCCACGCCGCCTGGCGCCACCGGAGACATCGGTGTCGATGATGCTGCTAGACTACCCGAGCCGGCGCCGCACATGCTCGATGTACCCGAGGTGTCGATCAGGGCCGATGTCGACGGCATGCCCGATGACGACATTCCTGACGAATTTGGCGCTCCCGCCATCGGCATCGCGGACATCGTGCTCTGCGGTGTGACCGTCCCGACTACCACGCCGCCGCCATCGAATGTCGCAGCCGATCCGAACATCGTCGACGGTGCCGTGCCGATCGTCGAGCACACGATGCTGCCGATTGTGCCAGTCTGGTCGGCCGGCGCGGGACTCACGCCGGGTGAGGCGATTTCCGTCGCGCCGAGCGGGATGCCGGTGCCGCCGACCGGCGCGCTTGGCGCCATGCCCAGCGGCGAGGTCGCCGCCAGCAAAGGCGTCGGCATCACCTGAGCCTGCTGCGCAAAGGCCGGGCCGCACAGCATGGCGGAGGCTGCCGTGATCATCAGGAAGCGTTTCATGTTGTTCTCCAGTACCGTCCGACCGGCGCGACAACGCGTGGCGCGACGACGTCCACGCGATATCTTTCGAACCTATTGGGGGATCGGTCCGGAGGACGTCGAAGAAAACAGAAGAACGTCCTCCGAACCGACAGCCTGCGTGCAGGGCCCTGCGCGGTGGGTTCAGCTACAGCTCAGCGGCAAGGGGCTGTAGGGGTGCAGGTAGTACCAGTCGTAGCAATCGGGATAAGCGTAGTACCCGTAGCCGTATCCCGGTCCGTACCTGTCGAAGCGATGCACGGCGTGCTGGTGGAGTCCGAAACCACCGATGCGGCCCCCGCCGATGTGGCCGACGCCGAGGCCTCCCACATGTTCGCCGCCGCCTATGCCGCCGATATGGGCGCCGCCGCCAAAGCCTCCGATGTGGCCACCGCCGCCAAAGCTGCCGCCCATGTGGCCACCGCCACCGAAGCCGCCGCCAAAACCTCCGCCGTGGCCGCCACTGCCGCCACCGCGGGCCTCGGCCGCGCCCGCCGCCAGACTCGAAGCGAGAAGAGCCGTTGCCAGTATCGTGAGCATTCGTTTCATCGTGAGACTCCTTTTCAGTCAGATGCTCGGCGCCGTGACGCGCGAACTTCAACGGACCGCGCGAGCGAAACGTCGGATGGGTGACAGGTAGATGCGATGCACAAGGCATCCATTAAATTCGGCGTTAGTCTTCGCCGCCTTGGCATTCACGAACAGGAGCAGCCGCAGCTATGCGTCAAAGGAGAACACGTTGGCGCGCGGGCAAAAGAAGACGGGCCGGCGGGATATCCCGCCAGCCCGGCATGTTCATTGTTGGGTCGCAACGCGAGCGGATCAGTAACCCGTGTTGGGTTCGCAAGGCGCCGCGTTGGTCCACGGTGCGGTGGCATAGGCGCCGACGCGCGGAGCGCGGACGCAGCTATCGCCTTCGTCGCGGTGCATCGTCGACATCACGCGGCCATTGGCATCGGTTACGACATGCCGCGTGTTGGCGGCCAGTACCGGAGTGGCGAAGGTGGCTGCGGTGAGTAACACAGCCGACAGAAGTTTCACGTTGCGCATGGGTGTTCTCCATAGGTGAGGAAGCCAGGCCGGCTTCTTCCTGTGACGTGCGGCTGGCCCGCCGTCGTCCAAAGCGAATATCGCTTCACGCGCTCTCAACTCGGCGTGAAGGTGATGTGGGTCCCGATCTGTCCGATATCAGCGCCGCTGATCGGCAATGCAGGCCCGCCCATTCATTAAATTGCTATTTATTGGCGCTACGCGCCGCCGACGGCTAACTGTTTCGAGCGGGCCTGCCGTGCTCGTACCCGAGACGGCGGAATGGCCGCCTGGCGGATGGCGCCTGCAGGATATTGTAGGGATCGCGGCGCTGTCTGGCTCCCCTGAACCGTAAGACTTGTGCGTGTCACCATGGCATTATCGGCTCCCCGGCGTATCATTGCCACCTGGCGTCGAGGGTATCTTGATAGCAATCGGATCGATCGGATGACGAAGGTTCTCCTCATAGAAGACGACAGCGAGACGGCGGGAGAAATCACGGCCGAACTGGCCGATCGTGGCTTCGAGGTAGAATGGTCACCCGACGGGCTGGATGGCCTTGCCAAGGCGCGCGACCTGCGTCCGGACGCCATGATCGTCGACCGCCTGCTGCCGGGAATGGATGGCCTCACCGTCATCGAGTCCTTGCGGAAAGATCAGGTGCGCACGCCGGTGCTGGTGCTGAGCGCGCTTGGCGCGGTCGATGACCGCGTGCGCGGATTGCGGATGGGGGGTGACGACTACCTCACCAAGCCGTTTGCGATCGTCGAACTCGTCGCGCGAATAGAGGCGTTGCTGCGCCGCCCGCCGGAAACGCGGGAAACCAACCTGCGGGTGGGGCAACTCGAGCTTGACCTGATCGAGCGGACGGCAAAACGCGGCGAGCGCAGGATCGATCTCTTGCCGCGCGAGTTTCGCCTGCTCGAATACATGATGCGGCGGAGCGATCAGCTCTTGACGCGCGCGATGCTGCTCGAAGAGGTCTGGAACTACAAGTTCGTCCCCGCCACCAACCTGGTCGACGTTCATATGGGTCGCGTGCGGCACAAGGTCGACGGTCCGGGCGACGCCCCGATGATTCAAAATGTCCGCGGCGCAGGGTTCATTCTTCGCGCTGTGCCCTGACTGACTTTTGGCGGCCTTGCCGGGCGCCCGCGCCGTTGGGCCGGCAAGGTGATCGAACGGCAGGCCGGGAAGCTTCAGTTGCAGTTCATTCGCTCGAAGACGTTTCACTGGACCACGGTGCTGGCGGGCCTGTTCGCGATCTTCGTCACGGTTTTGTTCGGGTTCATCTACGTCAGGATCGACGATTACCTGATCGCGCGGTCCGATCGCATGATCACGACGCAGATCGGCTTCTTTGCCGGATTGTCGCGTGAACGCCTGACCGGTGCGCTCAGTGACCATCTCGGGCAGGATTCTCGCGGCGTCCAGTTCACCGGCTTGTTCGACGCGAAGGGAAATCGGCTGGCCGGTAATGTCGCGGCCCTGCCGGACGGGCTCGACATCGGGGCACCGGCGCGGAGCATGCCGCTCGTCCGCCTTGATGATAAGGAAGCCGGTGCGATATCCGTCAGAGCCGTCGCGCGGCGCCTCGAGAACGGCGACATATTGCTGGTCGGGCGAAACGTCGACGAAACGGCGGAAGTCTTCAGGGTCGTCGGAGCGGCGCTGGCGCTTGGCCTGCTGCCTGCGTTCTGTCTCTGGTTGTTGGCCGGCGCCTGGCTGAGCGCGCGTGCCCGCAGGCGGGTCGAGGAGGTCAACTTCCGGGTCCAGCGCATCATTGCCGGAAATCTACGCGAGCGGCTGCCGCACCGGAATGTCGATGAACCGTTCTCGCGGCTCGCCGCCATCGTCAACGGCATGCTCGATGAGCTGGAGACCACGATCAACGCGCTGGCCGGCGTCGGCAACGACATTGCCCACGATTTGCGAACGCCGCTGACGCGCGCTCGTCTGACGCTTGAGCGCGGCCGTACCAACGCGACGACCCTGGAGCAGCTCCAGGAAGTTGTCGACAAGGCCATCGCCGGCATCGACCAGTCGCTGTCGATCGTCACGGCGCTGTTGCGGCTCGCCGAGATCGAGAACAGCCGCCGGTCGTCCGCCTTCGGCGACGTTGCGCTCGGCGACATGCTGCGCGAGGTCTGCGACATGTACGAGCCGATCGCCGAAGACAAGCAGATCGCGCTGAGTGTGAACATAGCCGACAAGTTTTCCGTGCGTGGCGATCGCGACCTGCTGCTGGAGGCTGTGGCCAATCTCGTTGACAATGCCATTAAGTTCACGCCCCGGAGCGGCAGGGTCGAGCTCGCGCTGGTGCGCGGTGAGGGCGAGACCATCTTGCGTGTGACAGATACGGGTCCGGGGATCAGCGCGCAGGAACGTGATGCCGTGTTGCGCCGGTTCTATCGCTCGGACAAGATTCGCAACACGCCGGGCATCGGCCTCGGACTCAATCTGGTCTCGGCTATCGTGAAGCTGCACGGCTTTCGCCTGATCATCCACGCCGGCCCGGGAGGCCGGGTGGAGATCGTTTGCCCCGATGAGCAAGGTGGCCGGACATAAGTCGCTATCCGCCGACGTCACCCATGCCGGCGGTCATCATGCTCGGCGCGGGATGCGTGGTGTACACGCCGATGCTGCCAGACGCTGGGGCCGGCCATGCCGCTTTCCCTTTCGTTATAGGCCTGCATCACCGAGGGTGGCAGCCCTTCCATCCTGTAAGCCGGCGTCGGCGCACCGCCATTCAGGACGTCCAGATTGGGATAGAAAAATGCAAAACTGCCCGGCTCCTGGATGGCTTCTTGCGCGAAGGCAGGCGCTGCCGCCATCATGGACAGCAATCCTGCGACAGCGATGGTCTTGATCGAGGTCATAGTCTTTCTCCATATCATCTACGCGGCAATTCGCTGGACGCGCATGCGCAGTCGCATGCCGCAACGGGCGCGTGTTCTTTTCGAATGCGAACTGCTCGCTTGAGGCTGCATCCGGGCAGCGGATGCATGACGGGGATGTAGGGCGGGCGCGATCTCGTCCCACTAAATTGCCTTTTACATAGTTCAACTGGTCTTGAGCTGTCGTGCAAAGCGTTTTCAGGGAATGCACTAGCTTCGAATTCGCACGAGCGCGCGGAAGCTCACTGCTCGACGTTTCGCGATCTCGCCTCGAACGAGATCGTGCATTTTTAAAATCGAGACCAAAGCGGCACGGACGCTAACAGCGAATTTAGATTCCTCAATTCCAATTTAATGGCTGCATCGCCGTGTCCTCTCCTAGGGTCTGTCTGCCGGACCCGATGGATTGGAGCCACCCATGAACGCCTACAGCACGACCATACTGTCAGACAGGCGCGAGCCGCTGACTGGAGACAGATCGCGAGAGATCGTCGATGAGTATGCCGCACTCATCAAGCGATACGCTCTGCTTGAACCGACGCGCGAGCAGCAGCTTGCCCGGCGCTGGCAGCAGCATCGAGACCGAAGCGCTACCGATGCGCTCGTCACCAGCCATCTCCGACTCGCGGCCAAGATGGCACGCCGCTACCAGCGATACGACCTGCCGCTTGCCGATCTGATCGGGGAAGCCAATCTCGGCCTCGTTATCGCAGCCTCGCATTTCGAGCCGGGCCGTGGTGCCAGGTTTTCCACCTACGCGCTGTGGTGGATCAAGGCTGCGATCCACGATTACATTCTGCGGTCGCGCTCGCTGGTCAAGATCGGGACGACGGCCGCTCAGCGGAAGCTGTTCTTCGGGCTCAGGCGCGCCATGCGCAAGTTCGGAGGCGACAGGACGGGCCTTACGCCGGAGGTGGCCGAGGCCGTCGCGCGGGATCTCGCGGTCCCCGTTCGCGATGTGATCGAGATGAGTAGCCGTCTGACGGGCGACCTTTCCCTGAATGTATCCGTCGATGATGACGGGCCTACGGAATGGGAAGCGAGGCTGGTCGACCCTTCGCCGAACGCGGAGGCTATGATCGCCGAGCAGGATGAAGGCGGGCAACGGGCGAGGGTGCTCCATTCGGCCCTCGATGTGTTGACGGCGCGGGAGCGCCGCGTGTTCGAGGCCCGGCGGCTTCGCGAGGATCCGCCGAGTCTGGAAGAGCTCGGGCGTGAACTGTCGATTTCCGGCGAGCGCGTGCGGCAGATCGAAGCTTTAGCCTTCAAAAAGGTCCGGCGTGCGGCGACAAGGCGCTTGATACATGCTGCCCTGGCAGCTTGAAGGTGGCCCCGAAAACGGCGAGCGACACCCTTCGCGCCGCTCGCAGTCCTTCCGACGGCCCGATCAGCGTGCGGCGCGTTCGACGGCGATCGCGGTCGCTTCTCCGCCGCCGATGCAGAGCGCAGCGATACCGCGCTTTAGGTTCCGCGCTTCCAACGCATGCAGCAGCGTCACGATCAGTCGCGCGCCGGTGGCGCCGATCGGGTGGCCGAGCGCGCAGGCGCCGCCATTGACGTTGAGCTTTTCGGCGGGAATGCCGAGATCCTTCTGCGCCGCCATCGCCACCACCGCGAACGCTTCGTTGATCTCGAACAGGTCGACGTCGGAAACAGCCCAGCCGACCTTGTCGAGCAGCTTGCGGATCGCCGGGATCGGCGCGGTGGTGAACCATTGCGGCTCCTGGCTGTGGGTGGCGTGGCCCTTGATCTCGGCGAGCACTGGCAGCCCGTCGCGATCGGCGAGCGAGCGTCTGGCCAGAACCAGCGCGGCGGCGCCGTCGGCATTCGCGGAAGAGGCGGCCGGCGTGATGGTGCCGTTACTGCGGAACGCGGGCTTCAATCCGGGAATCTTGGCAGGATCCACCTTGAGTGGATGCTCGTCATTGGCGACGACACGCGGACCCGCCTTCTCGGCCAATGTGATCGGCGCGATCTCGGCCCTGAACGCGCCGCCCTCGACCGCCTTGCGAGCGCGGGTCAAGGTCTCCATCGCGTAGGCGTCCTGGTCTTTGCGGGTGAACTGATAGGCCTCCGCGGTGGCCTCGCCGAAGTCGCCCATCGAGCGGCCGGTCTCGTAGGCGTCTTCCAGCCCGTCCATCATCATGTGATCGATGATCCGGTCATGCCCGGCGCGATAGCCGCCGCGCGCCTTGGCCAGCAGATAGGGCGCGTTCGACATGCTCTCCATGCCGCCGGATAGCACGATCGAAGCTGAACCGGCATTGATGATGTCGTGCGCCAGCATCGTCGCCTTCATGCCGGAGCCGCAAACCTTGTTGACTGTGGTGGCGCCGGTGGCGTCAGGCAGTCCGGCGCCGCGCGCAGCCTGGCGTGCCGGCGCCTGGCCCTGTCCGGCCGGTAGCACGTTGCCCATGAACACCTCCTCGATCCGCTCCGGCGCGAGTTTCGCCCGTTCCAGCGCCGCGCCGATCACGTGAGCGCCGAGCCTGTGCGCGCTGAAGGGGGACAACTCACCCATGAACCGGCCAAGCGGCGTGCGGGCAGCGGAAAGGATGACGACGGGATCGGGGCTTGCGGCCATTGCGGGTTCTCCTGTTCGATCGCTCTTATATGACGATAATCATATATTACGGCATTGCAATAGGATGCCGCGCCGCTTTCCGCTACAAGGCGCCGGCTGACAGGTCGCCGGAGAAATGGCCGCGAGTGCCGGCAGGAGCAATGACAGGGAACGAGGGGGCGAAGACCTCCGCGCCCTATCTTTCGGTTGCTGTATCGTAAGGATTATCACCAATGAGCCGTTATCTGCTCCAACGAGCTCATTGTGGCGGTGACCGGTTCCCTGTTTCATCTCCGCGAGGGACGATGCAATCCACTCCAACTGAAGTTCGATGAGCGCCTATGACGCGCCCATGCCTCCACATCCGAAGGCAGCCGGGCACCGTTTCTTTTCTACTGGTGATTTCTTGTGTGCGGATCACAGAAGCGCCGATCCAGGATGGATGGCCCAATGGCAACCGACGCAATGCCGAAAATCAATCGCTAGTGAGATATGGATGACCTGACCGTCATGGATGAATCCGGAGTAATCAGTTCGACGGGACTGTCGAAAGAGACGTGCGCCGCGGCGATCGCGACTTGGGTCCGGTTGCTCACGCCCAGCTTGCGCATGATTTCGCGGACGTGGACTTTCACCGTCGTTTCGGTCATGCCGAGCTTGCGACCGATCACCTTGTTGGGATCGCCTTGGCAGAGGCAAGCGAGCACCGCGTACTGCCGCTCGGTAAATTCGGGCGCGTGCCGCGCGCCGTTCAGGCCATGGTCGCGCTGCATGCTTACCGCCTTACCGTCGAAGAGGGACCCTGGCTGGTCGTAATGACCGTCCTCTGGTCCCAGCGGGGGCGCCTGCGTCTGTTGTTCAGGCTCCGGAAACGCTTGCTCCTGGGAGAGCTCCGGCTGTCTGTATTCGAGAGGCGCCGGCGGGCTGATGGTCTGGCTGGCCAGGATGGCGGTCGCGGGAAAGTAGGTGCCGCCGTGGAGGACGAATGAAAGGGCGTGCAACGCAAGCTCGGGCGCCATGGAATTGCTGAAGTACCCCCGGGCTCCGCAACGGATCGCGGCGAGAACGGTGGCGGGATGTTCATCGTCGGAGATGATGGCGAGTGCCGCCTCCCGGCGAAGGGTATGCAGCACCTGTATTTCGGTGAAGATCTCGTGGGGCGAGGGGGCGCCGACGCTGTAAATCAGCATCTCGCATTCGCTCCGCTCGATAAGCCTTGTGTGCGCCCCATCGGGATCGAGCGAAATCAGCTCGACCTGCTCGTTGCTGGCCCAAGGACTTAAGAAGCTCTCCGCACGAGCTCGTCGAAAGGCCATTGCGTCTACAATAAATACAGTCTTCTTGCGTGGGACTGACATAACGCGCCCCCGGATTTTAATACCGACTATATCGATAGATCCCTTCAGAACCGCTCATAGTCACTGTGAATTAGTTCACCCTGTATCTTAATTGTTCAAAAGAAACTTTACCCTCGTTAACGGGGGATGCCAAGCAGACCGAATGTGACCGGATGTCGTCAAAAACTGGTCATTAAAGCGTGTTTTCTCATCCCTCAACTGCAAAAAGCCGTACCCCGCAACCTGGCTGATATATCTTTTGATACGTATGCCTGCCCTGACCAAGCAGGTACGATAGTATCGTTGTCGGCCTCGCGCATGTCTGCGCCGGTGCGCAGCCGCAAGGCCTTCCTGCCAAAGTCGCCTAGGCTCGACCCGGCGACGGAGGTCCATCTGTCGTCCCGGCCTCATCTGCTTTTTTTGAATCTCCAAAAGCACAGCCTGCGTCGATGGTTGAATATCGCAAGATACCGCGACCGATCGCATGCGTGCATGTTGTTGGCGAACGTGTGGCGTCATTCTGACCAAGCCGGCCTCCGCAATAGCGCGAGATGCCGGCCCAGTCGGGGTATTGCTCGGCTTGCGGCCGGCAATCATCGACTGCCGGCGCATGGTGCGCCCGTGGATTTCCCGCCATGCATTCGAGACCGAACGTATTTCCTCACCGGCGCATGGATGAACCGGCGAAGGCGCTTGACCAAGGATGCGATTGCCCAAACAGCCACCCGATCACCGGACTTCGTTGCCTGAACGGACACGCGTCAGGATGAGCGCACTCGGAGCGGCGCGATGCCCAAAGTTCGCCGGCCGCGAAGGGGTGATCATCGGCTCCGGCCGCTATCGCAGCACTGTCCGCATCATGTTCGACGGTTTCAAGTCGCCGATCTCGCTGCACAGCACCTACATCGAACCGGTGGTTGAGGAAGAAGGTGTCTCCCGCCCGGGCCGGAACGCTACGCCCCCCGGATCTCACCGATAGGAGCAACCGTCGCGCGTGCCTGGTGATCCAACGCGCCGAAGGCGGAGGGACGGAGGCAAGTTCCGCTTGGCTGGAACTGTCGCGCCTGCAGATCGTTGGATTTAATGTCGGGCGAACATTCGTTCGTGATCCCGAAGGGGTTTTCTCATTCTGTTGCCGAGGTGCCGTCTGCTGCAAAGCTCATCCATCCTCATTCCTGGCGAAACCGTCTGGAGAAGGTGCAAGGCAGGGCGGTTGACAATCCTCAATGATGCCGCCGCATATTTCGCCGCTTTGCGGGAGGCGCTGCTGCTCGCAACGCGGCAGGTGTACATCATCGGCTGGGACATCCACAGCCAGACCCGGTTTGTCGGGCCCTCCGGGTACGCCGACGACGGCTATCCGCAAGAGCTCGGCGCGTTTCTGAAAGCGCTGCTAAAGGCGAAGCGCGATCTGCGGATCAACATCCTGATCTGGAATTTCCCGGCCCTCTACGCCGCGGAGCGGGAGTGGAATTCGGCCGCCAAGTTCACCGCGCACGCGTCGGACCGGCTGCGCTTTTGTTTCGACTCCAGCCTTCCCTTAGGCTCAGCGCAGCATCAGAAGATCGTCGTCATTGACGGTGCGCTTGGCTTCGTCGGCGGTCTCGATCTGACGATCCGGCGCTGGGACACCAGCGCGCATGAGACGCATCATCCGCTTCGCACCGACCCCGACGGCAAGCCCTATCCGCCGTTTCACGACGTGCAGTGCATGGTGGATGGCGAAGCTGCGGCCAGCCTGACGGAAGTGGCGGAGAACAGGTGGCGCGCCGCCGGCTGCACGATGGAAAGACCCGCAGCGACCAAGGGCGAGCGCTGGCCAGCCTCGGTCCCGGTGCAGTGCCGGGGAATGACGGCGGGCATCGCCCGGACCGAGATAGCCACCGCGCGCGGTGACGGCGTGAGCGAGGTCGCGCGGCTGTTCGAAGCGTCCATCAACGCGGCCGACCGCTTCATCTATATCGAAAACCAGTTTACCAGCGCCACCGACATCGCGCGCCTCCTGGCGCAGCGGATGCTGGACGTGCCGCAGCTTCGCGTCCTGATCGTCATGCCGAAGATGCATTCGTCCTGGTTCGAATCGCAGGCCATGCAGAGCGGGCGCGGCGGATTTATCGCCCGGTTCGTATCGGCGGGCGTCATGGACCGGGTCCGCTTTGTCTATCCATCGACGCGGGATGCCGAGCAGACGGCCGCGGTCATGGTGCACAGCAAGGTGATGATCGTCGACGATCGCATCTTGCGCGTGGGATCGGCCAACCTCAACAATCGCTCGATGGGGGCGGACACCGAATGCGACCTGGCCTTCGAGGCCACCTCCGACACGCATTGTGAATACATCGCCTGGCTTCGCCGTAGTCTGATCGGGCATTTCTGCGACGTCGATGAACGCGAAATCGAACGCCACGAAGCCGACCTGTTCGGATTTCTCGACCGTCTGGCGGAGGACGACGTCCCGAAATCATTGCAGCCGATCGATCCGGCCGCGTCGGTCGGCGGCGTGGCGGTCATGGTGCAGCCCGTAGCCGATCCCAGGGAACCGCTTCACCTCGACCGCGCCGCCAATCGCATGTGGACGGCAAGAACCATTTTGGCCGTATTCGGCCTCGCTGCGGCGCTCGCCGGCTTGGCGCTGGCCTGGCAGTACACATCGCTGCGCGATTTCGCCGATGTCGGCTTCGTCTCCTCGATCATCTCGCAACCCGCGCGGTCGCAGTTCGCGCCGCTGTTTGCGATTGCCGCCTTCGTCGTCGGCGGGCTGGTGGTTTTTCCGGTGCTGGTACTGATCGCCGCGACCTCTGCGGCGCTGGGGCCGTGGATGGGTTTCCTGAGCGCGAGCGCCGGCGTGCTGCTCAGCGCGCTCACGCTGTTCTCGATCGGCCGCGTGCTGGGCCAGGCGCGCTTGCAGCGGCTGCTCGGGCGCCGGGCCGCCCGGGTTCAGAGCGGCATCATCGGCAAGGGGGTCATGGCGGTCGCCATGATCCGGATGGTGCCGATCGCCCCGTTCTCGATCGTGAACCTGGTGGCGGGCGCCAGCAAATTGAGCCTGCGCGATTTCGTGCTCGGCACCGTGCTCGGCATGGCGCCGGGAATCGCAGTCATGGCCGCGCTCGGCGCGCAGATCGCGGATCTGGCGCGAAACGCCTCCTGGATCAATGTGCTGCTGCTGGCGCTGGCGATCCTCGCCTGGATCGCACTGTGCCTTGGCGTGCAGTTCCTGGTAACCTGGCTGGCGGGACGAAGAACGTGATGGCTACGGTTCGCATCATGACGTGGAACGTTCACGGCATCTTCCAGCTCAATCCCGGATTTGATTTGGATGGCGTCTGTTCCGTCATTCGCCACTGGTCGCCTGATATCGTGGCCCTGCAGGAGGTTGACTCGCGCGGAAGAACCGACGATCCCTTTGCCCTTCTGGCGAAAGCCGTCGGCGACCACAGCGTCGATGCGCGATCGATCGTCACCGAGGACGGCGACTACGGACAGGTGCTGTTGAGCCGCTGGCCGTTCGCCGAGCCCCCGAAAGTTTCCGACGTCTCGTATCAGGAGCGGGAGCCCCGCAGGGCCATTGCCGCGCGCATTTTGTCTGATCATGGCGAGTTGAGGGTCATTGCAACGCATCTCGGCCTCAGCATCCATGAAAGGCACGCCCAGGCGCATGCCCTGGCCGAGCTGGTGCAGCCGACGCGGACGCTCGTGCTCGGCGATTTCAATGACTGGTTCTGGGTGAAATCGGTGCGGGGCGTGCTGGCGCGAATTTGCCCGGTCCGAACGCGGTTACGGACATTTCCAGCGCGCTTGCCGATGATGCGGCTCGACCGAATCTACGCCTCGCCCGATCTCGTGATCCGTTCGGCCTGGACCGATCGCAAGGCGCGCTCCTATTCGGACCATCTTCCCGTCATTGCGGATGTTGCGTTTCCGGAATAGAGGTGTGACGTCAGGTGGGTTTGCTCAGTCGGGTTTGGCCGGGTGCTGCGTTCTCGGGTGGCGCTCATGCAGCAGCACGGCCAGATCGCGACGCAACTCGGAGCGGTTGCGCATCGCGGTTTCGAACAGCGCCTCCTGAATGTCCCGAGGCATATCGCCCCAAACCGCAATCGCGGCCTTGCCGAGCAATGATGCAAAGGTCTGTTCGTCGGTCATGTCGATCCTCCCGATTTTTGACGTTTGGCCGAAACGAAGGTTCCCTATCGATTGAAATCAATCCATCTCGTCCAGTGACAAATATTGAGTCACGAGCCAAGCGGCAGCCCGAGCCGGCCGACACCCGGCAGTTTCAGTGCGGGGCGGCGGATGTCGAAGCCGAGAACGCCTCCGAAAAAATTGAGTTCGATGCCTTCGATCCATCCGATCGTCAGTCCAAGATAACCTCCGAGCGAAGCAAACACGCCGGTCCGCGACGGCGTGAAGCCGACCCAGTTGCCATGGTAAGGATAATCCTTGCCGATCGCCGTCGGCGGCAACACCGCTTCAAGTTCCGGAACGGCATCCATTATCGCCTGGATGAACGTGTTGGAGTTCGGACCCGGCCAGGCGCTGTAATCTCCATTGGCTCGAAACTTGTAAGTCTCGATCACCGAGCGGATTTTGGGAATAAGGGCTTCCGCTTTCGGACCATCGATGCTGACGACCGTTTCGGGAATCTCGCCAAACCAGCGCCCGTCGGCCAAGAATCCGTCGATCCGGATCGGCTCACCCCAAGCCGTGTAATCGTAGCGGCTGTAACGGCTGGCTCCGCGCTCCTTCACGACGATCCAGGTGTGAACCGCGAATATCCCGCGCCAGCGTACCGTCCTTGCCGCGAACACCCTGATCACGGCATCGCTGTGTTCGGAAGCTTTGGCAAGAAGCCCGGCGCTTGAACGGTCCGCCGTTTGCCAGTTCGCGCGCCTGTCGCCGAGCAGGTATTGCACGGCGGAAACAGCCATGGGAACGAGCATGAGCAGGAGGAAAATGACGAGGTATTTCTTCACGGTGGGGAATCAATGTGAGCAGGCACTTGATGTAGTGGCTTTAACTCTGATTTCCAGTTCAGCCCTCCGCAATTCCGCGATCAAAAACGAAGAATGCCGAGCGCAAAAAGCAGGCCGATGGTCACGGCTGCCGAAAGTAACAGCGAGCCAAGACATCCCAGCCTGTTCGAGAAAAACAGGAACATTACGCTTCTGCGCCTATGATTTAGCCTCTCCGACCGTGTCGGCCATCTTCGCGCCGCGCTGACCCAGCGGCTTGTTTCCGCCCTCCGTGCTATCGGCTGCGGTTTGATGCTCGATCTCCGCATTGAGTTCGGCACCGAGCAGCACGACGATCGTGGACATCCACATCCACATCATCAAGCCGATCGCAGCCCCGAGCGAGCCGTACGTCGCGTCGTAGTTTGCATAATTGGAAAGGTAGAACGACAGCAAGGCCGATCCCGCAAGCCACGTCAGCGTTGCAACCACGCTGCCGACGCTCAGCCAGCGCCATTGCGGCGAGCGGCGGCTTGGTCCGAACCGATAGAGCACCGCGAGGCCAAACAGCATCGTCAGGACGAGGAGCGGCCAGCGTCCAAATCGAAACAGCGCATCGGTGACGGTTCCGAGCCCGAGTGTGGACAGAACGATCGGAAGCGCGACCACGGAACCGATGGTGAGAAGCACCGCCACCAGCCCGCCAAAGGTGAGTGCGAGAGAAACCGCATTGAGCTTGAAGAAGCCGCGCTTCTCGTCCTCGTCATAGACCACGTTGAGCGCATCGATGATGGCCTTGATGCCGCCGTTGGCGCTCCATACGGCAAGCAGGAAAGAGAACAGAAACGCCAGCCCCAGCTTGACTTCGCCCTTGGCAAGCACCCGATTGACCTGGTCCCTCACGATGCCGAGCGCGCCCTCCGGCAGGATGCCCGCAAGCATCGTCATGTGGTCGTTGATCGTGCTTGCCTTGGCGAACAGCGCGTAGGACGAGACGAGGGCGGTGATTGCCGGGAAAAGGGCGAGCAGGCCATAGAACACGACGCCTGCGGCGACAGCGAGTAGCCGGTCTTCGCCGACCTGCCGGTAGGTCCTGATCAGGATATCCTTCCACCCTCTCCATGGAATTTGCCACGGAGACACCGCACGGCGGCCGCGGCCCGGATCGCCTGAAGTATCCGGCTCGCCCTTGGCTGGCTCAGGCTTCGTGTCGTGCAGGTAACTCACATGGTTCATGGCGAACCGTCCCCGCGTCTCTACGCCCTTAATGCGCAGCGGGCAACGACGTTCCTAGATCAAGTCGCGATGAGCAGGTGGCGACACCGCGCCGGAGCGCGGTGCCGGCTGACCGTGGCGATCTAGCGGCCCCAGCGCAACACTACGGGATCGAGTTGGCGGGCGATTTCGATGAGACCGGCGCGCGCCGCCGGATGAACCCTTTGCAGGGGATGACGAACCGCGTCCGACCCGATCACGCCGCCCTCCTTCATCAGTATCTTGGCGGCCTGCAAGCCACACTGGCGGTTCTCGTAATTGATCAGCGGCAGCCAGCGCGCATAGGCTGCTATCGCTTCCTCGCGGCGGCCTGCGAGATACGGATCGATGATCTGCCGGATGCCATCAGGATAGCCGCCCCCCGTCATGGCGCCGGTCGCCCCGGCGTCGAGATCGGCCATCAGCGTGATGGCTTCCTCGCCGTCCCAGGGACCTTCGATGCTGTCGCCGCCGGCCGCGATCAGATCGCGAAGCTTCGCCGCCGCCATCGGCACCTCGATTTTGAAATAGCGGATATTCGGAATTTCCCGCGCCATGCGCGCCAGCAGGTCGACCGAAAGCGGCGTCCCGGCAACGGGCGCATCCTGGATCATGATGGGAATGTCGATGGCGTCGGAGACGGTGCGATAGAATTCGAAAATGGCCCTTTCCGGCACGCGGAACGTGGCGCCGTGGTACGGCGGCATGATCATCACCATCGCCGCTCCCGCGTCCTGGGCCTGGCGGCTGCGTTCCGCGCAGATGCGCGAGCCGAAATGCGTCGTCGTCACGATCACCGGCACGCGTCCGGCGACATGCTCCAGCACCGCAACCATAACCGTTTCGCGCTCGGCATCGGTGAGGACGAACTGCTCGGAGAAGTTGGCCAGGATACACAGGCCGTTCGAGCCGGCGTCGATCATGAAATCGATACAGCGCCGCTGCCCCGCGAGATCGAGCTCCCCCTGATCGTCGAAGATGGTCGGAGCGACGGGGAAGACGCCGCGATAGGGCCGTTGTGCAGTCGGGGTCATTTAAGGATGTTCCGTTCGAAAGGGATCAGTGATTGTATGATCGTCCAGTTCATTCATCAACATGATAGAAGGCTCGTCACGATCGAGCAGCCAGACAAGGAAAAAGACCGATGGGGGGAGTTCTGGAGGGCATTCGTGTCCTCGATTTCGGACGTTATATCGCAGGACCGTATTGCGCGACATTGCTGGCGGAGTTCGGTGCGGAAGTCATCCGGGTGGAAAAGCGCGACGGCAGCGAGGACCGTTTCGTGGCGCCGGTCGGTGAAGGCGGCGAGGGCGCGTTGTTCCTGCAGGTCAACCGCAACAAGAAATGCATCACGCTCGATCCGATGAAGCCGCAAGGCCAGGAGGTGATGCGCCGGCTGGTTGCGACATCAGACGTCGTCGTCGCCAACCTGCCGCCGCAGACGCTGCGCGCGATGAAGCTCGACTATGAATCGCTGAAGGCGATCAAGCCGGACATCATCCTGACGACCGCGACCGCTTTCGGTGGGCCGGGGCCATGGTCGGACCGCGTCGGCTTCGACGGTGTTGGCCAGGTGATGTCGGGCGCGGTCTACATGACGGGCAAGGGCGATCCGCCATATCGCGCCGCGGTGAACTGGGTCGACTTCGGCACCGCGCTGCATTGCGCCTTCGGCACGCTCGCCGCGCTGATCGAGCGGGCTAAGTCCGGGCGCGGACAGATCGTCGAGGGCGCGCTGCTCGGAACCGCGCTGTCATTCACCAACGCGACGCTGATCGAGCAGGCGGTGATATCAGCGAACCGCGTGCCCACGGGCAATCTCGGCCAGACCGCGGCGCCCGCCGACATCTACCGCACCAGGGACGGCTGGGTGCTTTGCCAGGTCACCGGGCACCCGCTGTTCATCCGCTGGGCCAGATTGATGGGCGAGGATCATTGGCTGAGCGATCCGCGCTTTGCCGACGACATCAAGCGCGGCGATCACGGACCGATCATCAGCGAACGGATGGCGCGCTGGTGCGCCGAGCGCACCACGCAGCAAGCCGTCGATACGCTTGGCCAGGCGATGATCCCGGCCGGTCCGGTCTTGAGCCCGCAACAGGCGCTGGAGCATCCGCACATCCGCGCCACCGGCTTCATGCAGGATGTCGACTACCCCGGCTTGCCGAACCCTGCGCCAGTGGCGCGCGCCGCGGTGCGGCTGTCGGAGACGCCGGGCGAAATCGTGTCGCGCCCGCCGACGCTTGGCGAGCACACCGATAGCGTGCTGGGCGATATTGGCTATGACGCGGACGCCATTGCAGCGCTGCGAAGAGACGGAATTATTTGACGCTGACGCGTAGAGTGGGCAAAGGAGCGTAGCGACGTGCCCACCATGTAGCATTGAGCCCGCTGCTTGATGGTGGGCACGCGGAGCCTGTCATCGGGCGCGCATCCGCGCGACCCGTTGGCTTTGCCCACCCTACAACTGCGATGTCGTATGTGACTGCCCTCGTAGGATGGGTGGAGCGAAGCGAAACCCATCATCACGTGCATCGGCATTGATGGGTATCGCTTCGCTCCACCCATCCTACGAGGGGGGCTACTGCGTCCGCCGACGGGCTCCTTCCTTGCAAAAGCTTGAAGTTTAAAATATATGCTGAACCCTGATCCTGGAGGCTTGACCGATGTCCCAATTGTCGCGTTCCTCCCATGCGCTCGTCACCGGCGGCGGGCGGGGCATTGGCCTTGCGATATCGGCGGCGCTGTCGAAAGCTGGTGCAACGGTAACAGTGCTCGGGCGCAATCGCGCAACGCTGGATGAAGCTGTTAGCTCCGGCGCGGCCGAGTTCGCAGCCGTCGCTGATGTCGCCGACCGGGCTTCGGTCAAATCAGCCATAGCTGAAGCCGCCGCGCGGCAGCCGATCGACATCCTCATTGCCAATGCCGGCGCGGCACAGTCCGCGCCGTTCGGCCGCTCCGATGCGGCGCTGTTCCAGCGGATGATGGACGTCAACTTCATGGGCGTGGTCCACGCCACGCAAGCCGTATTGCCGGGAATGATCGAGCGCCGCCGCGGCCGGATCGTTGCGGTGGCTTCCACCGCCGGCCTAAAGGGCTATGCTTATGTCAGCGCCTACAGCGCGGCGAAGCATGCCGTCATCGGCCTCGTTCGTTCGCTGGCGCTGGAAACCGCAAAGAGCGGCGTCACGGTCAACGCCGTCTGTCCCGGCTTCACTGAAACTGACCTGCTCGAAGGCTCGATCGAGAACATCATCAAGAAGACCGGCCGCAACCGCGAGCAGGCGATCGCGGAGTTGTCAAAGCACAATCCGCAGGGACGTCTCGTGGCGCCGTCGGAAGTAGCTGACACCGTGCTCTGGCTCTGCGGCGAGGGCGCCGGCGCCATCACCGGACAGGCCATCGCGGTTGCCGGTGGCGAGGTCTGACTGGGTCAACGACAATGCAATTCAGGGAGATCCCATGAGCAAGCCTGCCAATCCCGTCACGCTGCCGCTGGCCGACTATTCGCCGAAGCATTTTGTGCTGGCGGTCGTGGATCGCGTCGCCACGGTGACGCTCAATCGTCCTGAGCGAAAGAATCCGCTGACCTTCGAAAGCTACCGCGAGCTCACCGATTTCTTCCGCGCCTGCGCGATGGATGACGAGGTCAAAACCATCGTCGTCACAGGCGCGGGCGGCAATTTCTCGTCCGGCGGCGACGTGTTCGAGATCATCGGCCCCTTGATTCAGATGGACACCAAGGGCCTCACCGCCTTTACCCGCATGACCGGCGACCTGGTGAAAGCGATGCGCGCGTGTCCGCAGCCGATCGTGGCCGCCGTCGAAGGCATCTGCGCCGGCGCAGGCGCCATCGTCGCCATGGCGTCGGATCTGCGCCTGGCCGCGACGGGCGCCAAGGTTGCGTTCCTGTTCAACAAGGTCGGGCTCGCCGGCTGCGACATGGGCGCCTGCGCGATCCTGCCGCGCATCATCGGCCAGTCGCGGGCTTCGGAACTGCTCTATACCGGCCGCTTCATGACCGCGGAGGAGGGCGAGAAATGGGGCTTCTTCTCTAGGATCGTCACTCCGGAACAAGTGCTGCCGCAGGCGCAACTATTGGCCAAGCAGATTGCGGAAGGACCCACCTTCGCCAACACCATGACCAAGCGTATGCTGGCGATGGAATGGGCAATGTCGGTGGAAGAGGCGATCGAGGCCGAGGCGGTGGCGCAAGCGCTCTGCATGACTACGGAGGATTTTGCCCGCGCCTTCGAGGCGTTCTCGAACAAGCGGACGCCGGTGTTTCAGGGGAATTGAGGGCTGGGCGTGTCCCGGACGCGGTGCAGCGTCCTTCACGCTGCTCCGCAGAGCCGGGACCCATCGACGAGTGGGCCCCTGAGCAGCAGCGCACCGCCATACGCGTCAAAGACGCGCGTGAACGCGCTTATGGCGCTGCGCATCATCCGCGGCATGAAATACTGCCCCTTGCCGGAAAATTATTTTAGGCTTAAAGTAATTCGGAGCTAGCCCGACAGCCTGTTTCGGAGGCGGTAGATGAAGATCGCGATAATCGGCGGCGGACCGGCCGGTCTCTATGCCGCGATCCTCTTGAAGAAACAGCGGCCGCAGGCCGAGATCACCGTCCATGAGCGCAACCGCGCCGACGACACTTTCGGCTTCGGCGTCGTGTTCTCCGACGCCACGCTGGACAATTTCGAAAAATACGATCCGCCGAGCTACCGCCGCATCACCGAGGAATTCGCCTATTGGGACGACATCGCCGTGCATTTCCGCGGCACCGTCCACCGCGTCGGCGGCAACGGCTTTTGCGGCTGCTCGCGCCGCACGCTGCTGTTGATCCTGCAGGAGCGCGCCCGCGAACTCGGGGTCACATTGCTGTTTGAAACCGATATCGACGACGAAGCCCGCTTCGCCGATACCGATCTCATCGTGCTCGCCGATGGCATCAACAGCCGCTTCCGCGACAAGCACATCGAGCATTTCCAGCCGCAGATCGACCTGCGCTCCAACAAATTCGCCTGGATGGGCTCGACACGGCCGCTCGACGCCTTCACCTTCATCTTCCAGGAGACGGAGTGGGGGCCGTTCATCGCGCATGCCTATCAATACGAGGCGGGGCGCTCGACGTGGATCTTCGAAACCGACGCCGAAACCTTTCACCGCGCCGGCCTCGAAGGCCTCAGCGAACGTGAATCCGCCGATCGCATGGCCGAAATCTTCGGCTGGTTCCTCGACGGCCATCCGCTGCTGATCAACCGCTCGACGTGGCGCAATTTTCCGATGATCCGCAGCCAGCGCTGGATCAAGGACAACATGGTGCTGCTCGGCGACGCCAAGGCGACCGCGCATTTCTCGATCGGCTCCGGCACCAAGCTTGCGATGGAAGACGCGATTGCGATCGCCGACGCCATGGCGCAGGCGCCGACCGTCGACGCCGCGTTGCAGACCTACGAGCAGGGGCGGCGCGAGGAGGTCGAGAAGATCCAGCACGCCGCCGACGTGTCGCTGGTCTGGTTCGAGCATGTCGATCGCTTCTGGGATTTCGATCCCGTGCAGTTTGCGTTCGGCGTCATGACCCGCGCCAAGGCGATCACCTACGATAATTTGACGCTGCGCGCGCCGGAGTTCGTCCGCGAGGTCGACAAGGCGTTTGCGAAGCAGGTTCGCGCCAAAGGAATCGATGTCGATCTCGACAAGCCGGCGGCGCCGATGTTCCAGCCGCTCAGGCTGCGCGAGATGGAAGTGAGGAACCGCGCGGTGGTGTCGCCGATGTGCATGTATTCGGCGAAAGACGGCGTGCCCGGCGATTTCCATCTGGTGCATTACGGCTCGCGCGCCATCGGCGGCGCGGGATTGATCTTCACCGAGATGACCTGCGTCGGCCGCGACGCCCGCATCACTCCGGGCTGCACCGGTCTGTGGACCGATGAGCAGCAGGCCGCCTGGACGCGCATCGTCGATTTCGTCCACGCCAATTCGGCGGCCAAGATCTGCCTGCAACTTGGACACGCCGGCCGCAAAGGCGCGACCAAATTGATGTGGGAGGGGATGGACCGGCCGCTGGAACAGGGCGGCTGGGATACGATCTCGGCGTCACCATTGCCTTACTTCCCGGACAGCCAGGTGCCGCGCGAAATGGATCGCGCGGCGATGGACCGCGTTAGGGAAGAATTCGTGGCGGCCACATTGCGTGGCGTGGCCTGCGGTTTCGACATGCTGGAGCTGCACTGCGCCCATGGCTATCTGCTGGCGAGTTTCATCTCACCGCTGACCAACCAGCGTACCGACGAATATGGCGGCGCGCTCGCCAACCGGCTGCGCTATCCGCTGGAGGTGTTCGAGGCGATGCGCGCGGCGTGGCCGGCGCACAAGCCGATGTCGGTGCGCATCTCGGCGACCGATTGGGCGGCGGGCGGCATCACCGGCGATGACGCGGTCGCGATCGCGCGCGCATTCGCCGAAGCCGGCGTCGATCTGATCGATGTTTCCACGGGCCAGACTGTGCGCGACGCGCAGCCGGTCTATGGCCGGATGTTCCAGACGCCGTTCTCCGATCAGGTCCGGAACGAGGCCCGCGTCGCGACCATGTGCGTCGGGAACATCACCACCGCAGACCAGGTCAACACGATTTTGGCCGCCGGTCGCGCCGATCTCGTCGCGCTCGCCCGGCCGCATCTGGTTGATCCGTCCTTCACGATGCGGGCCGCGGCTTGGTATGGCGCCGACATTGCCTGTCCGCCGCAATATCTGCCCGGCAAGGAACAAATTTTCCGCAACAGCGTACGCGACCGGCAGGATTTCGAGGACCTCAAGGTTAAGGCTAAACCGAAAACCCGCGCCGAGCTGAAGGCCGAGGCGACAAAGCCGCTTGCAGCCGAATAGGCCGAATGGCAGGCTCTATCCCTCACTCGTCCCGCGCCAGCGGGGAGAGGTCGAAGAGTAGAGTGGAGTTACACGCATGAAGGCGATCATCGTCGGAGGCGGCATCGGAGGCCTTACCACCGCGCTGATGCTGCGCGCCCGCGGCATCGATTGCGAAGTGTTCGAGCAGTCCGACACCATCCGCGAGCTCGGCGTCGGCATCAACACCCTGCCGCATGCGATCAGAGAATTGACGGGCCTTGGCCTGTTGGACCGGCTAGATGCCGCCGCTGTTCGTACTGATCAGCTGTACTATCTCAGTCGCCACGGCCAGGAAGTCTGGCGCGAGCCGCGCGGCCTCGATGCCGGACACGACGTGCCGCAATTCTCGGTCCACCGCGGCCGCCTGCAAGGCGTGATTCATCGCGCCGTCGAGGAACGGCTCGGCACTGAAGCGATCCACACCGGTTGCCGTCTCGGCGCGTTTGCCCAGCACGAAGGCGGCGTGGTCGCGCACTTCTTCGACCGCACCGGCTCCCATGTCAAAACCGCGCGCGGCGATATTTTGGTCGGCGCCGACGGCATTCATTCGCGCGTGCGCGAGATGCTGTTTCCGGACGAGGGACCGCCGTGCTGGAACGGTTTGATGCTGTGGCGCGGCGCGCGCGACTGGCCGGCCTTCCTGACCGGCCGCTCGATGATCGTGGCCGGCGGGCTGAATGCCAAGGTCGTGGTCTATCCGATTGCGGAAGGCTCGAGTCCATCGAGCCGGCTGACCAACTGGGCGGTGCTGGTGAAGATCGGCGACGGCAATTCGCCGCCGCCGCGCCGCGAGGACTGGTCGCGGCCCGGCAAGCGCGAGGAGCTGATGCCGCATGTCGAGCGCTTCAAGGTGCCATATGTCGACGTGCGCAGTCTGATCTCGGCGACGCCGGAATTTTATGAGTATCCGTGCTGCGATCGTGATCCCTTGCCGTACTGGACCTGGGGCCGGGTGACGCTGCTCGGCGACGCCGCGCATCCGATGTATCCGGTCGGATCGAATGGCGCCTCGCAAGCAATCCTCGACGCGCGGGCACTCGCCGATGAACTGGCGCGCGCCGAACATCCGCGCCAGGCGCTGGTCGCCTATGAGAAGAAGCGCCTGCCGATGACGGCGGAGATCGTGCGCGCGAACCGCCGCGGCGGCCCCGAAGGCGTGATCGACGCCGTCGAGCAACTGGCGCCGGACGGCTTTACCGATATCGAAAAGGTGCTGAGCCACGCCCAGCGCGAAGCGATCGTGCGCGGCTACGCGTCCAAGGCCGGCTTCGCGCCACCGCAGGTCGGGCTCGCGGCGGTGCGGGCGTAACTCACGCCTCCGGAGGCGGCGGCAGGAAGTGGATGTTGTGCTCGGCCGCCAGCGCCACCACCGCGTCCGGCGTCTGCTCCTTCATGTTGTGGATCGCCCAGAACAGGTCGTAGAGCCGCCGTGTCGGCGAGACCCAGAACAGCGTCTTTGCGGTCCGTCCCGACTTGTTGAAGATGCCGTGCGGCTTGCCCATCGGCAGGCGAACCAGATCGCCGGCTGTCGCCTGCGTATCGGCGCCGTCGAGGAAGAAATCGAGCTGGCCTTCCAGGATGTAGAGATACTCGTCCTGATCGGGATGGATGTGCGGCGGCACGAAAGTCTCGGGCGGCAACGTCGCATGCCAGGAGAAGGAATGCTCCGTGACGCTCTTCGGCACATAGGTCTGGCCGAGAATGCTCCAGGAAATTCCCTGGATGCCCTCATTGGCGCGGGTAATGCCGGCGATTTCAGTCTTCATGGTCTCGCTCCCTCTCGATTGTTACTTCGTGGGCGTGCAATCCTTGGCATAGCGATCGCCGTAGTTGGAAAACACCTTCTCGACGATCTCGGTCTGGAATTTGCCGTCCGGGCGCTTGGCGACCTTGGTCAGGTAGAAATTCTGGATCGGATAACCGTTGACGTTGAACTTGAAGTCGCCGCGCAGCGAAGTGAACTCGGCCTTCTTCAGCGCTGCCGAGACCGCGTCCTTGTTCTTCAGATCGCCCTTCACCGCCTTCACCGCGCTGTCGATCAGCATGGCCGTATCGTAGCCCTGCATGGCGTAGGTGCCGGGCACGCTGTTATAGGCGGCCTCGTACGCAGCGACGAATTTTTTGCTGTGGGGATTGTCCATGTTCGGCGCCCAGTTGGCGCCGCCGAACATGCCGACGGCGGCATCCTGCTGCGCGGGCAGGGTCGATTCGTCGACCGTGAACGCCGACAGCACTGGGATCTTGTCGGCGAGGCCGGCCTGGCGGTACTGCTTGACGAGGCCGACGCCCATGCCGCCTGGCATAAAGGTGAACAGCGCATCGACCTTGGAAGAAGCGATCTTGGTCAGTTCGACCTGGAAATCCAGCGTGCCGAGCGGTGTATAGCTCTCCTCGACGATCTCGCCCTTGTAGTCGAGCTTGAATCCGGCCGCCGAATCCTTGCCGGCCTGATAGTTCGGCACCAGCACGTACACGCGCTTGTAGCCGCGGTCCTGGGCGACCTTGCCGAGGATCTCGTGAACCTGGTCGTTCTGGTACGAGGTCACGTAGAAGAACGGACTGCACTCCTTGCCGGCATAGCTCGACGGCCCCGCGTTCGGGCTGATCAGGAACGTCTTGTTCCCCGTCACTGGCCGGTGAATGGCCTGCAGGATGTTGGAGAAGATCGGCCCGACGACGAAATCCACCGTCTCGCGCTCGAGCAGGCCCTTGGCCTTGGTCACGGCGCCATCGGGCTTGAGTTCGTCGTCGACGACGATCACCTCGAGGTCCTTGCCGGCCATCTTGCCGCCGAGCTCCTTGACCGCGAGCTGGAAGCCGTCGCGGGATTGCTGGCCGAGTACGGCCGCCGGGCCGGACAAGGTCGTGATCACGCCGATCTTGATTTTCTCCTGCGCTGCGGCCGGAGCGGCGGCAAACCCCAGCAAAACGGCAAGCCCGGTCAGCTTCAACGACTGCTTCATGATTGTTCCTCCGTTCGGCGGCGCTGCAGCCGAAACCTACGCTACATCAAACGCTCGGGGTGCAGCTTATTCTGATGGCGACGGCACCTGCAAGCGCAACGCATCCATGCAAGCCATGCGCCAATTGCTTGAAACTTAAAGAAATCTGGACAATGATCCCAAGCTGAGCTCTGTTCGGGCTCGCCGAACGTTAAAGCGCAGACAAGATAGGATCATGACTCTCGATTCAGAGACCAAGGCCGTCGAGCTCCCGGAGCATCATGGCGACGAACTCAGACTGTGGCTTCGCCTCCTGACCTGCACGACCCTGATCGAGGGGGAGGTACGCAGCCGCCTGCGCGAGCGCTTCGACGTCACGCTGCCGCGGTTCGACCTGATGGCCCAGCTCGACAAAGTGCCGGAGGGCATGACGCTGTCAGATGTTTCGAAGCGGATGATGGTTTCGAATGGCAACGTCACTGGCCTCGTCGAGCGCCTGGTCGAATCCGGGCACCTCGACCGTCGTACCTCGGACGTCGACCGCCGCGTGCAGGTGATCCGCCTGACCAAGGCCGGTCGTGCCGAATTCCGCAAAATGGCGGCAGAGCACGAGTTATGGATCGCCGATATTTTTAGAGACCTGACGCCGAAGGATGTTCGCGAGCTGATGCGCCTCTTGGCTAAGACCAAAACTTCGGCGCAAAAATCCGCGAGGGCGCGGGGCGACCGAGGCTGACACGGGAAGGGTGATCCGTTGAGCGCCGATGTGGATTAGTGCCCGAACACCCCACGATCATCGCCGGCTGGTCGCGCGATGCCATCGCGCCGCTCACAGATCCAAACTCGTCGATGACGCTGCGGCTGAAGCAATTGGCTGGACGCTAGTTGATCCCGCGCATGGTCGCCGACGGCGTTTCGCCGAACTTGGCGCGATAGGCGCTTGCCATCCGGCTGAGGTGTGTAAAGCCGAGCTCGAATGCGATATCGGTGATGCTGTCGTTAGAAAAGGCGGCGGCCAGTCTGACGTTGAGGTGCGCGAGGCGGATGTCGCGCAGCATCTCCGAAATCGATGTACCGAAATGCCGCCGGAAGCCTAGCTGTAGCGCACGGATGCCCGTGCCAGCGGCTGCAGCAAGCTGCGCGAGATCGAGCGGCTCGTCCGCGTGCGCATATAAGAACTCGCGCGCCCGTCGCAACGATTGCGGCAGCGTTTCGGCCCGGCCGCCAAATCGCTCGATGGCATCGCTGGCGCTGTGATGCTGGCCGTCGAGCAAAGCGCCCAACAACGTCTCGCGTACATTGGCTGCGGCCACCGCCGAAAGCGGCTTTCGCGGTCCGAGGCATTCGGCAAGATCGACGAACTCCAAAATCTGCGACTGAAGCGCGCGGCCGGCTGCTGAGCGGAGATCGATCGCCGGCTCGAACTCGACCGCGCCCGCCGGCCGCCCCGATAACGCCGCGGCCCGTTGCTCCAGCAGACGGCGGTCGACCAGCAGAATGATCTGCGCGCAATTGCTCTGCCAAGTCATTCGCGTCGGGATCGTCGGCGACAACAGCGAGGCGCTGGCGCCTGGGGCGGTTGCGATGTCGCGCGAGGCGGTTTGGATCCGCGCTGAACCGTGCACGGGGATTTGCAACAGGAAGAAACGTTCGAGACAGCCGGGGTCGATCGACACCGATCCGCCATAGGCGACGTAGTTGACGGATAAGCCGCCAAAAACGGCGCTGTTGTGCAACGCAAAGAATTCAGATGATGTCGTTTGCTCGGGCGTCAGTCGATGCGGGCAGAATATCCGCCCCACCGCGTCGGCGGCAGCATCGACGCTGTCGGTCGAAACGCGGTTGAATGCCGCCAGCCGGGCGGTTGGGTCATGGCTGACAATGCTGGTGCCCGTCTCCATAGCCCGGCCTTCCGCATTATTTGAAGCCTATAATATCTCTCAGAGCCGTGGTTGCAAAGGCGATTTGGTAGTCGTGGGTGCCTGGTCGGAAGGCAACGCGGTCTGTTCGTCATTCTGCGCCGCAGCAATCTGAAAAATCTCGCGCGAAGCCGGCCGGATTCGTTTTCCGGCTAGACGACCGCTTCGGCTCGATCCAGCCTGCGCGAACTAGCTTCAGACGTCGCAACCACATCAACTGCGAGAGGAGGGCGATATGGCAGCGCTCGAAAAAGGCATCACCGCCAACGGCACCGGCTACGGCGGCAAGACCTGGAATATTCTCGGTCAGGTCTACTTCCCCAAGGCCGTGACCGATTCAACCTTTGCCTTCGAGACCAACAGCGAGCCCGGACAATTCGTGCCGGTGCACGTACACCCCACACAGGATGAATTCATTCTGGTGCAGGAGGGCGTTCTCGATCTCAAGCTCGACGGCGTCTGGGTGCAGGCCAAGGCCGGCGACCTGGTTCGGATGCCGCGCGGCATCCCGCATGGCTACTTCAACAAGTCGGACAAGCCGGCCCGCGCGCTGTTCTGGGTGTCGCCGATGCAGAAGCTCGAAGCGCTGTTCAACCAGCTTCACAATCTGACCGACCCCGAAGAAGTGGTCCGGATCTCGGCGCAGCATGAAGTGAACTTTTTGCCGCCCGAGGCCAACGAATAGCCCCCTGAACTCATCCTCGCTGGAGACGTCCTCATGGTCAGCCGAAAGAAAGTCTGCGTCATTGGCGCCGGCATATCCGGACTTGCGGCCGCAAAAGCCTTTGCCGCGCGCGGACATCAGATCACGATCGTCGAGCGCAGCGGCGATCTTGGCGGCGTCTGGGAGCCAGCGCGGTCCTATCCCGAGGTGCAAACGCAGAGCCCGAAGGATTTATACCGCTACACCGACAAGGCGATGCCGGATTCTTATCCGGAAATGGCCGAAAGGTCCGCAGGTCCATGCCTACCTGACTGAGTACGCAAAGGACAACGATCTCCTCGGTGCCATCCGCTTCAACACGACCGTGGTGCAAATGGATCGTCGGCCCGATCCTGCGCCGGGCTGGCGGCTCGATCTGCGTGGGCCGGACGGCCGCACCACTCCCGAAGACTTCGATTTCGCCGCGGTATGCACCGGGCAGTTCAATGAGCCGCAGATACTCAGCCTGCCCGGCGAAGACGCCTTCAAGGCGCAAGGTGGGCGTATCCTGCACTCCTCGCAGTACAATGACCCGGCTATCGTCAAAGGCCGCAGGATCGTTGTGCTCGGCGGCTCGAAGTCGGCGACAGATATCGCCGTCAACGCGGTCCATTCCGGGGCGGCGGAAGTGACGCTGGTGTACCGCGAGCCGGTGTGGCGGATTCCCTATTTCATCGGCGGCTTGGTCAATTTCAAACGCATTCTCTACATCCGCGCGCAGGAGGAGATGTTCCGGAGCTGGGGCATCGGCGCGATGTCGCGGTTCGCGCATGCGGTGGCAAAACCGACCGTGTGGGCCAACTGGCGCGGGCTGGAGAGCCTTCTGAAAATTCAGCTCAAGCTCGGCAAATGCGATATGGTGCCGAAGGAAAGGATTGAAGACGGCATCAACTGCTCGGTGCCGATCGCGACGCCGGGATTCTTTCCGATGGTCGCGGACAAGCGCATTAAGGCCATTCGCGGCAGTTTTGAGCGCTATGATGGCAATACGATCGTGATGACCGGCGGGCAACGCGTCCAGGCCGACGTGGCCGTGCTCGCGATCGGTTACAAACTGGGTGTGCCGTTCCTGCCGCGGGCTTACCGAGACAGACTGGTCGATCCCGACGGGCAGTATCGGCTCTATCGGCTGATTGCCAACCCGGACTTGCCCGAAATGGGATTCGTTGGCTTCAACTCCAGCTTCTGCTCGGTGCTGTGCGCAGACCTCGCCGCGAACTGGCTGGTGCGCTATGCCGATGGCCAGCTCGTCCGTCAGCCGACGCCCAAGGAAATGCGCGACAACATCGAGATGATGCTGCATTTCAAGCGCGTCGAGCGGCCGGCCGCCGGCGTCTATGGCGGGTTGTGCGTCGCGCCCTATCACTTCAAGCATTTTGACGAATTGCTCGCCGACATCGGCGTGTCCGGACGCCGGCGCAATCCGCTGGTGGAGAAATTTACCCCGCCCGATGCCGCCGCCTACGGCCGCTTCCTCGCCGCAGCGCCGGACTACCGGGCCGCCTGAGGGGGACGAGTTCCAGGCCGGGCGCGGCCGTTAATCTCTGAGGGTGGGAATACGCGATTCCACCCTCGATTCCACCCTTGCAAAAAATTGTTTTAAGCCTAAAATGATTTGCGAGACGGCGTTGCCGGGCGTCCTCGATATCGATCTCGAGCCTTTCATGGATGGAAGCGAGGGGAGATTGAAAATGTCAGGTAGCACTCCCAGCCGATCCCTTGGCGGGTCTCTCGGCCCGTCGGGGCACGTCGACGATTTTACGCGGCGAAATCTGCCGCCATCAGAGGAATGGCCGGATCTGCTGCTCGATCGGCCGGAATTTCAGTATCCCGAATATCTCAACGCCGCAGTCGAACTGACCGATCGGATCGTCGAAGAAGGCTGGGGCGATCGGATCGCACTGATCGGCAACGGCCGCCAGCGCACCTACAAGGAACTGGCTGACTGGTCCAACCGCCTCGCGCATGCGCTGGTGGAGAACTACGGCGTCAAGCCCGGCAACCGCGTCCTGATCCGCTCCGGCAACAACCCGGCGCTGGTCGCGGCGTGGCTCGCGGCCACAAAAGCAGGCGCCGTCGTCGTCAACACCATGCCGATGCTGCGCGCCGGTGAGCTGAGCAAGATCGTCGACAAGGCGGAGATTGCGCTGGCGCTGACCGATAGCCGCATCGCCGATGAACTGGTCGCGTGCGCGAAGACCAGCCGCTTCCTGAAGCAGGTGGTGAATTTCGACGGCACGTCCAACCATGATGCCGAGCTCGACAGGGTGGCGCTGAACAAGCCGGTCCGGTTCGACGCGGTGAAGACGGGGCGCGACGACGTCGCCTTGCTGGGATTTACCTCGGGCACGACGGGCGAGCCGAAGGCGACGATGCATTTCCATCGCGACCTCATGATCATTGCGGACGGCTATGCCAGGGAAGTGCTCAATGTTACGGAGGACGACGTTTTCGTCGGCTCACCGCCGCTGGCCTTTACCTTCGGGCTCGGAGGGCTGGCAATCTTCCCCCTACGCTTCGGCGCAACGGCGACGCTATTGGAAAACGCGTCGCCGCCCGAGATGGTCAAGATCATCGAGACCTACAAGGCGACGATCTGCTTCACCTCGCCGACCGCGTATCGCGCGATGATGGCGGCGATGGATAATGGCGCCGACCTGTCGTCGCTGCGGCTGGCGGTTTCCGCCGGCGAAACATTGCCGGCGCCGGTGTTCGAAGGCTGGACCCGCAAGACCGGCAAGACCATTCTCGACGGCATCGGCTCCACGGAATTGCTGCACATTTTCATTACCAACCGCGTCGGCGATGCGGTCCCGGGCACGACGGGACATCCCGTGACGGGCTACGAGGCTAAAATCGTCGACGACGACATGAACGAATTGCCGCCCGGCACCATCGGCAAGCTTGCGGTGCGCGGGCCGACCGGCTGCCGCTATCTTGCCGACGCGAGGCAGTCGAACTATGTGCGCGACGGCTGGAACCTGACGGGCGATACCTTTGTCCGCGACGCGAATGGCCGACTGTCCTTTGTCGCCCGCTCGGACGACATGATCGTCTCCTCCGGCTACAACATTGCAGGGCCCGAGGTCGAAACGGCGCTGCTGTCGCATCCTGCTGTCGCGGAATGCGGCGTGGTCGGCGCGCCCGACGAGGCGCGGGGCATGATTGTCAAGGCTTACGTGGTTCTGGCCGGCGGAGCTGCTGCCGACGCCGCGCTGACGCAGGCCTTGCAGGATCACGTCAAGCAGACGATTGCACCCTATAAATATCCGCGTGCGATCGAGTATGTCGCGCAACTGCCGAAGACCGAGACCGGCAAGCTGAGGCGCTTTGCGCTGAGGCAGATGGCTGCGGCCGGCCCGGCGTCGCCAAGCGTTGCCGCGGAATGATTTCTAACCTGATGGAGAAAAGCCGGTGACCGCCCCCAAAGGCCCCACACTGAGCGTGGTGCCTCATCCTACGACCGACACCTCACCGCCGGGCCCGCAAGTGCTGCAGCCGAGCGGTTGGCCGATGCCGAAAGGATATGCCAACGGCATGGCCGCCGATGGCCGGCTCGTCGTGACCGGCGGCGTGATCGGTTGGGATACGCAGGGCCGCCTGGAGCCCGATTTCGTCGCGCAGGTGCGCCAGACGCTTTCGAATGTTTCCGAGATTCTAGCCGAGGGCGGCGCCAGATCTGAGCATCTGGTGCGCCTGACCTGGTATGTCGTCGACATCGAGGAATATCTGGCGAGCCTGAAAGAGCTCGGCCGCGTCTACCGCGAGATTTTCGGCGCGCACTATCCGGCGATGGCGCTGGTGCAGGTGGTGCGCCTTGTCGAGAAGGAAGCCCGCGTCGAGATCGAAGCGACCGCGGTGGTGCCGCGCTGAAACCACTTATCGGGTGTCGTCTTAAAGCTCTGTCCTCAGCTTCCAGAGTTCCGGAAAAAGTTCGACCTCGAGCATCTTGCGCAAGTAGAAGACGCCCGACGTGCCGCCGGTTCCGCGCTTCAGCCCGATGATGCGCTCGACCGTCGTGACGTGGTTGAAGCGCCAGCGGCGGAAATAGTCTTCGAAATCGACCAGCTTCTCCGCAAGCTCGTAGAGCATCCAGTGTTTCGCGGGCGACGCATAGACGGTCTTCCAGGCCTCCAGAACCTCGTCGTTTGGCGTGCGCTTGACGCGCCAGTCGGTTCGGCGGGCGTCTTCGCCGATGTCGAAACCATTGCGCGCCAGTAGCAGCAACGCCTCGTCATAGAGGCCCGGCTCAGCGAGAATTTCCTCGAGCTTGGCCATGATGTCGGCGCGGTGGGCATGCGGGCCAAGCAGCGCCAAATTGCGATTGCCGGCGAGAAACTCGATCGCGCGGTACTGGTACGATTGAAAACCCGAGGACTGCCCGAGCTGATCGCGAAACTCGGTGTATTCGCTGGGTGTCATCGTCCGCAACACGTCCCAGGCGGTATTGAGCTGCTCGAAGATCCGGGCGACACGCGACAGCATCTTGAAGGCAGGATGCAACTGGTCCTGGCGGATCGCCTTGATGGCGGAACGGATTTCGTGGATGGCCAGCTTCATCCAGAGTTCGGAAGTCTGGTGCTGGATGATGAACAGCAGTTCGTCATGCGCGTCCGAGAGCGGCTCTTGCGCGTCCAGAACGCGTTCCAGATGCAGATAATCGCTGTAGGACATGCGCCCTTCGAACGATATCTGAGCTCCCTCACGCGAAGATTCGTCGGGCTTGCCAGTCATGTTACGAGCGCCTTTTTGCGGTAATCCGCGGTATCCCAGCGGCGATTGGTCAAGACGTCGGCGATGACGTCGACCGCCGCGCGAACCTCGGCTTCTCCGATGTAGAGTGGCGTAAAGCCGAAGCGCATCATGTCAGGCGCGCGGAAGTCGCCTATCACGTCGCGCGCGATCAGCGCCTGCATGATCGCGTAGCCATCCGGGTGACGAAACGAAACCTGGCTGCCGCGCCGCTTTGCGTCCCGCGGCGAAGCCAGTGTCAGTTCGGGACAACGTCCTTCGACTTCGCGAATGAACAGGTCGCCAAACTCGGTCGATGCATGACGCACGTCGGTCATGCTGACGCCGTCCCAGACATCGAGGGCGGCGTCGAGCGCGGCCATCGCAATGATCGGAGGCGTACCCACCCGCATTCGCTCAATGCCCGGCCCGGCCCGATAGTCGAGGTCAAAGGCAAAGGGCGCATGATGACCCATCCAACCGGAAAGCGCCGGCCGCGCCGTATCAGCGTGCTTCGGCGCAACATAGATGAAGGCTGGCGCACCAGGACCGGCATTGAGATATTTGTAGGTGCAGCCGACGGCGAAATCGGCTTCGGCTCCTTCCAAGTCTACCGGAAGCGCGCCCGCGGAATGCGCCAGATCCCAGACCGTCAAGGCGCCGGCGGCATGCGCCCTGCGCGTCAGCGTGCTCATGTCGTGCAGCCGGCCGGTGCGATAGTCGACCTCGGTCAGCATCAGCACCGCGACCGTCTCGTCGATGGCGGCTTCGACGTCTTCGGGGGCGATGACCTTCAACTCGTGGCCACGGCCGAGCGTTTCAAGTAGACCGCTGGCAATGTAGAGATCGGAAGGAAAGTTGCCGGTGTCCGACAAGATCACGCGCCGCGACGGATTGAGTTCGAGCGCCGAGGCCAGCGCCTGGTAGACTTTGATGGACAGCGTATCGCCCACCACAACCGTCCCGTCGGCAGCGCCGATCAACCGGCCGATTCGATCGCCGATACGCCGCGGCTGCGTCATCCACCCGGCGACGTTCCAGCCCTTGATAAGGTGCTTGCCCCATTCCTCCGACATCATGCGGCCGACGCGATCGGCGGCTGCAACGGGCAGGGGACCGAGCGAATTGCCGTCCAGATAGATCACGCCATCCGGGATGGCGAACAGGGATCTTGTTCGCGTGAAATCGGTCATGTCTTTCCTGGTCCGCGCGCCCGGCGGAATTATTCGCGCTGATATGGATTATTTCAAGCTTGAAATTTATGGGCGTAAGGTGCGCTTTCAGGTATAGACTGGCTGCCTGCGGGCATCGATCGGACATCGGCCCGGCCACAAGATCGAATGGAAGCCGAACCGCGTGATTTTTCATCAGATTTCCGACTGGAACGATGCCTATGCGAATGGCCCGAACATTCCAGGCGGCGAACGCTGGCCGGCGGCGTGGGTACAGCCCGCGCAGACCTATCGCGACGCACTTCAAGGCAGCGGCCGCGCAACGCTCGACGTCGGCTATGGCGGGCGCCCACGAAACCGCTTCGATCTCTTTGGGCCGGAAGGCCGGCCAAAGGGCCTGGTCGTCTTCGTCCATGGCGGATTCTGGAAGGCGCTCGACAAGAGCTTTTGGTCGCATCTGGCGCGTGGATCGGTTGAAAGCGGCTATGCGGTGGCGATGCCCTCCTACACGCTGTGCCCGGTCGTGCGCATCTCCGAGATCACGCGCGAAATTGCCGCGGCCGTCGAGCGCGCCGCCGCGATGGTCGAAGGTCCGCTTTTTCTGGCGGGCCATTCCGCCGGCGGGCATCTGGTGACACGCATGAGCTCGGCGACGTCGCCGCTCCCGGACGATGTCAGGGCGCGCATCAGCCACACCGTCTCCATTTCTGGCGTTCATGACCTCCGTCCGCTGATGAAGGCCGCCATGAACACGGACCTTCGGATCGACGAGGCCGAGGCGCTCGTGGAAAGCCCCGCATTGCTGCAGCCGATGCCGAATGCGCGCGTAACATGCTGGGTAGGCAGCGCCGAGCGCCCGGAATTCGTCCGCCAGAACGCGCTCCTCGCCAACATCTGGACCGGGCTCGGCGCGAAAACCTGCGTGATCGAAGAACCCGGTCGGCATCATTTCGATGTCATCGACGGGCTCGCCGATCCCCGTCACCAACTCACCAGGGCCTTGTTGTCGCCGTAGCCTGCTGAATTTGTGAAATGAACGGCGGTCGCAATGTGGCCTTGCCACCCGGTGGTTCTGACCTGCCAATCATGCTGCTTGAAATGTCTGTACAGCCTGACGCGCGCCCAGTGCGTAGAGTTTTGCGAGCGCCCCGGTGACGGCGCTGCGCATGCGAGGATCGTTACCGAGCGTGCCGAAGATGGAGCTGACCTCCAGCAGCGCGGGAGCAAGCCGCTCTGCGACCGGACCGGCACGCTCGGCGATATCAGCCAACTCTCGCGCAAGGGGATCGCGCACGTCGATGGCGCGGCCTCGCTCGTCGATGCCGGTGACGTAACGCATCCAGCCGGCCACGGCGAGCGCGTGGGTATCGATCGGCAGCCCCAGCCGAAGCCGGTCTTGCATGGTCGCGAGCAGCCGTTGCGGCAGTTTCTGCGAACCGTCCATCGCAATCTGCCAGGTGCGGTGATGTAGGGCCGGATTGGAGAAGCGCTGCAGCAGTGATGCGCTATAGGCCGCCATATCAGTGCCCGCAGGCATAGCCAGCGTCTGCGCGGCGTCCTGCATCACCTGTCGGGCAAACGCCACAAAGCGATGGTCGGTCATGGTTGCGGCGATGGTCTCAAAGCCTGCGAGATATCCGAGATAGGCGAGCGCCGAGTGGCTGGCGTTGAGCAGCCGCAGCTTCATATGTTCGAACGGCGTTACATCCGAGACCAGTTGCACGCCCGCAGCCGCAAAGTCCGGCCGTCCGGCCGGAAAGCGGTCTTCAACGATCCATTGCGTGAACGGTTCTGTGATGATCGGCCATGCGTCGATCATGCCGAGCGCTGAAGAAATCTCCGCCCGGTCGAGGTCCGTGGTCTCCGGCACGATCCGGTCCACCATGGTCGAAGGGAAGGCCACCTCGGCTTCAATCCATTTGGCGAGATTGCGCGATCTCAAGGCGGCGAACTGCGTCACGATGCGCCCGACCGTTTGGCCGTTGCCGGAGAGATTGTCGCAGGAGAGAACGGTAAAGGGAGCTGCGCTTGCGATCCGCCTGCGCGCGAGCGCGGCCACCAGGTGTCCGATGGCCGAACGCGGCGTGCCGGGATTCTGCAGGTCATGAACGATGTCGGGATGATGCTCGTCCAGATCGCCGGTCTGCGGCGTATGGCAATAGCCCTTCTCGGTGATCGTCAGCGAGACGATACGCGTGGCCGGGTTGGCCAGGCGCGCGATCAACTGGCCGGATTTTTCGGTGGCGACGTCGATCGCGAGAACCGAGCCGATGATGCGGTGATCGGAGCCCGCGCCGGAGCGAACGGCCAGCGTGTAAAGGCCGTCTTGTGGGGCGAGGGCATCGCGTGTCGCCGGGCTGCGCAAGCTGGCCCCGACGATTCCCCAATCCGTAGCGCCGCCTGCCAGGAGGTCGTCGATCACCACCGCTTGGTGCGCCCGGTGGAACGCGCCAATTCCGAGATGAACGATGCCTGGTGAGATTAGCGAGCGATCATATGCCGGTTGCCGGATGTGGCCGGGAAGCCGAGGAAGGTTGGCGTTCGAAAGGCGGAAGTTGCCGCCTTTCGGGCCGGAAGGTGGGATTTTTGCCGTTTCGCTTGACATAGGAAGCTCGATCTATCAATCTTTGGTCAATTGGTAAGGCCAATGTCCCAGATTTATTGGCCTTGGTCCGAGCAAAGCAAGAAAAATCGATTCGCTTGAGGATCGTCAGGGGAGCCGAGCGTGCCGCTCGAAGCCGTGGAAGCGCGACGCCTTTATCGCCAGGTTGCCGATCAGCTTCGCGCGTTGATCGACAGCGGCGAATACCGCGTGGGCAGCCGGCTTCCGACCGAACGCGATCTTGCCGAACAGTTGAAGGTGTCGCGGCCGACGGTACGCGAAGCGCTGATTGCTCTGGAAGTCGAGGGCAGGGTTCGGATTCGAGTTGGTTCCGGGATTTATGTCAGTGAGCCGGCGGCGCTCGCACCGCCTTTGCCATTGGCGGCCGAGATTGAAGGCCCGTTCGAACTGCTGCGCGCGCGCGAATTCCTCGAAGGCGCCATCGCCGAACAGGCGGCGCGGGTGGCGACAGCCGAAGATATCGCGCGCATCGATGCTTCGCTGGAGGCGATGGCCACCGTGCAGCATCCGGGCGAAGCCTCGATGATCCATGACCGCGCGTTTCACATCGCGGTCGCCGGCTGCCTCGACAACGCCGTGCTGGTCCGCGTGGTCGGCGAGCTGTTCGACCAGCGGCTCAATCCCTACTTCGCCAAGCTCGCCCACTATTTCGAAAATCCGGAATCCTGGAATGCGGCGCTGGCCGAGCACCGCGCGATCCGCGATGCCATCGCCGCGCACGATTCCGATGCCGCCCGCATGGCGATGCGCGAGCACCTGGCGCGTTCGCAGGCCCGCTTTGCGCAAAATTTCGGAGCGGAAGCTTCGTCCGCCTCGCGCATCCGCGCAAGCAGCGGCTGAACGACGAGAATTCGAACGGTTCGACGAAACGCCGGGCCGGTTGGGTAACAAAAGCAAATTGTAACGACGGAGGAAATTCACGTGTTGAAGAAATTGACGATTGCATTCGCAGCATCTGCTGCGGCGCTGCTGGCCGCGACCACATCGGGCATGGCGCAGGCCAAACTGAAATGGGCCCACGTTTACGAAACGTCTGAGCCGTTCCACACGGCTTCCGTCTGGGCCGCGGGCGAGATCAACAAGCGTACCAACGGGCGCTACCAGATCGATGTCTATCCGGCTTCGCAGCTCGGCAAGGAAACCGACATCAACCAGGGGCTTTCGCTGGGCTCCGTCGACATCATCATTTCCGGCTCGAGCTTTGCGGCCAAGAGCTTTCCCCCGATCGGCGTGACCTACTATCCCTACACTTTCCGCGATGCCGATCATCTCCTGGCCTACACCAAGAGCGACGTCTTCAAGGAGCTTGCCAAGGGCTACGAGGACAAGAGCGGCCATCACATCGTGGCCGTGACCTATTACGGCGTGCGCCACACCTCTTCGAACAAGCCGATCAAGGCCTGCGCCGACATGAAGGGCCTCAAGATGCGCGTGCCTGACGTGCCGGCCTATCTCGCGATGCCGCGCGCCTGCGGCGCCAACACCGCGCCGATCGCCTTTGCCGAGGTCTATCTCGCCCTGCAGAACGGCACCGTGGAAGCCCAGGAAAATCCGCTCACCACGATCGAGGCCAAGAAGTTCTACGAGGTGCAGAAGCACATCGTGCTGACAGGCCACATCGTCGATCACCTCAACACCGTCGTCGCCGGCGCGCTCTGGAAGAAGCTCTCGGAAGAAGACCGCAAGATCTTCACTGACGTCGCCCAAGAAGCGGCGGCAAAGGCTACGACCGAGATCAAGACCAACGAGGCCAAGCTGGTCGACTTCTTCAAGCAGAAGGGGCTGACGGTCACCGAGGTCAACAAGGACGAGTTCCGCGACACCGTGATCAAAACCACGAAGTTCGAGACCTTCGACTACCGCAAGTCCGACTGGGATCGCATCCAGGCGGTGAAGTAAACGGCCAGGCCTTCGTCCGTGCTTGCCGCGATTTTCGGCGGCAGGCACGGCGGAAGCCTCGAATACGCCAGCTCGGGGAGGGCGCATGTCGACGGTTGAAGTGCACAAGCAGATCACGGCGGACGAGATCGCCCACACGTTTGAGGACGAGGTCCCCAAGGGCGCCGATCTCGGCCAATACGCCGCCGAGGACTGGCTGGCGCTCGCGATCTTCTGGATCATGGCGCTGTCCGTCTTCCTGCAGTTCTTCACCCGTTACGTTCTCAACGACAGTTACGCCTGGACCGAGGAGATCGCGACCTATTGCCTGATTGGCGTGGTCTTTATCGGCTCGGCGATGTGCGTGCGGCTGTCGCGGCACATCCAGGTCGATCTGCTGTTTCGCTATCTGCCGCATCTGCCGGCGCGCACGCTCTCCACCGTCATCGACCTGATCCGGATCGCGTTCTTCGGCTATGCGATCAAGTTGGTCTGGCAGTTCATCCAGATCATCGGCGACGAGCGGATGACCACGATCAAGTTTCAAAAGGGATTTGTGTATTACGCCGTTCTGCTCGGCTTCGTGCTGATGTTCGCGCGCTCGATCCAGATCGCGGTCGAGAACTGGCGGCGCGGTTACTCCATCCTGGAGCGACCCGGCGCATTCGACGGAACGGAAGGCTGACGCCATGCTGCTGCTGCTCGGGGGATTTCTGCTGCTGATGCTGGTCGGCCTGCCGGTCGCGCTTTCGATGGCGGTATCGTCGCTGGTCTACATTCTCGTCACCGGCATCACGCCGGATGTCACGCTGGCGCAGCGCATGATTGCCGGTGTCGAAAGCTTTCCGCTGCTCGCGGTGCCGTTCTTCATTCTGGCCGGCAATCTCATGAACATCGCGGGCGTGACCGGCCGCATCTACAAATTCGCGGTCGCGCTGGTGGGCTGGATGCGCGGCGGCCTCGGCCACGTCAATATCGTCGGCTCCGTGATCTTTTCCGGCATGTCCGGCACCGCGATTGCGGACGCCGCGGGGCTCGGCACCATCGAGATCAAGGCGATGAAGGATCACGGCTACTCGACCGAGTTCGCCGTCGGCGTGACCGCGGCGTCCGCCACGCTAGGCCCGATCATTCCGCCGTCGCTGCCGTTCGTGATCTACGGCATGATGGCGAACGTCTCGATCGGCGCGCTGTTTCTGGGCGGCTTGATTCCGGGCGTGTTCATGACGTTGGCCATGATGGCGACCGTGGCCTATTTCGCCCACAAGAACGGCTGGGGCAGCGATACGCCGTTCTCCTGGCCGCAACTCGGCTCGGCCGCGATCGAAATCCTGATCGTGCTGGCGTTCCCGCTGGTCATTTGGCTGCTGGTCGTCGCCGGGCTCTCGGTGAACATGGCGGTCGGAATCGGTCTCGTGGCACTGCTGGCGCTCGACTGGTATTTCGATTTCTCCGCCGTGATGGCGCTGATGGCTCCTGTCATCCTGATCGGCGGCATGACGCTCGGCTGGTTTACGCCGACCGAAGCCGCAGTCGCCGCCGTGATCTGGTCGCTTTTCCTTGGGCTCGTGCGTTACCGCTCGATGACGCTGCAGACCGTCGCCAAGGCGACGTTCGACACCATCGAGACCACGGCGTCCGTGCTATTCATTGTGACCGCGGCCTCGATCTTTGCATGGCTCTTGACGGTGTCACAGGCGGCGCAGACGCTGACCGATGCGATGCTCGGCATCACCCAGAATAAATGGGTGTTCCTGCTGCTGGCGAACATCCTGATCCTGTTCGTCGGCTGCTTCATCGACACCATCGCCGCGATCACCATCCTGGTGCCGATCCTGCTGCCGATCGTGCTCAAGCTCGGCATCGACCCCATTCATTTCGGCCTGATCATGACGCTGAACCTGATGATCGGTTTGTTGCACCCGCCGCTCGGTATGGTGCTGTTCGTGCTGGCCCGCGTGGCGAAATTGTCCGTCGAGCGCACGACCATGGCGATCCTGCCGTGGCTCGTGCCGCTCCTGTTGGCGCTCGTCGCCATCACCTACATCCCGGAACTGACGCTCTGGCTGCCTAAATACATGGGACTCTCAAAATGACATCGATGGCTTTGGCTGCAACGCTGTTCGGCCCGGAAGATCTGCGCATGGTCGAGCGCCCGCTCGATCCGCTTCCCTCCGGCATGGTGCGCATTCGTTTCGGCGCCGGCGGCATTTGCGGCTCGGACATGCATTATTACCGTCATGCCCGCACCGGCGACTTTGTCGTGACCTCGCCGCTGGTGCTCGGCCATGAGATTGCGGGTGAGGTGGTCGAGATCGCAGGTTCGGCGCCGGGCGTAAAAGTCGGCGATCGCGTCGCCGTCAACCCGTCGCGCTGGTGCGGCCATTGCAAGCCGTGCCGCGAAGGCCGGCCCAATCTCTGCGAAAACATCTTCTTCATGGGATCTGCCTCGAAGACCCCGCATATGCAGGGTGGCTTTGCGTCTTACTTTGAGGCCATCCCGGTGCAGTGCGTGAAGATTCCGGACCACGTGACCTATCAGGCGGCGGCGCTCGCCGAGCCGCTCGCAGTCTGCCTGCACGCGGTCGCCCGCGCGGGAGACGTCACCGGCAAGCGCGCGGTGCTGTTCGGCGCCGGCCCGATCGGTCTCCTGACCATGCTGGCGGCGCAGCGCGCCGGGATCGCAGAGACGACCGTCGTCGACATCGCGGCGGCGCCGTTGGCGTTCGCCACGAGATTGGGGGCCAATCATGTCGTCGATATCTCCGGCGGCGAAGAGGCGCTGAAGGCGCAGGCTGCAGCGCAGCCGTTCGATGTGGCGTTCGAAGTCTCGGGCACCGCGGCGGGCTTGGCCAGCGCGATCGGAGCCGTCAGGCGCGGCGGGGTCGTGGTTCAGGTCGGCAACCTGCCGGGCGGGCAGATTCCGGTGCCGGCGAACGCGGTGATGGCCAAGGAGATGGACCTTCGCGGCTCGTTCCGCTTCGGGACGGAATTCTTCACGGCGGTCGAACTGATCGCCGACGGCAGCGTGGACGTGCTCTCGCTGGTGACGGCGCAACGCCCGCTCGCGGTCGCGCCTGATGCGGTGCGGCTGGCGCTCGATCGTTCGCAAAGCGTCAAGGTCGTGCTGACCGCTTGATGGCCGTTCTCACTTCAGGAGCTTCCGCATGATGCTGCAGGGATGGCGGTGGTACGGACCCAACGATCCCGTATCGCTCGACGATATCCGTCAGGCCGGCGCGACCGACGTGGTGACGGCGCTGCATCAGGTGCCGATCGGTGAGGCCTGGACGCGCTCAGCCGTCGAGGAGCGGAAGAACCTGATCGAGAACTCGCAGCCGGGCCGCTCGCCGTTGACTTGGTCGGTGGTGGAATCGATTCCGATTCCTGATGACGTGAAGCGGTTGGGGGGCAAGGCGACGCGCTCGATCGAGGCGTGGATCGCAAGCCTCGAAGCGGTAGCCGCGTCCCGCATCAAGACCATCTGCTACAATTTCATGCCGGTGGTTGACTGGTGCCGCACCGATCTCGAATGGGAACTGCCGAACGGCGCCAAGGCGATGCGCTTCGACCAGGACCGGTTCGCGGCGTTCGACCTGCACATCCTTGAGCGCCCCGAAGCGCCGGCCGAATATTCCGAGGCCGCGCAGCGTCGCGCCAGGCAGGTCTATGAAGCGATGACGCCGGCCGATATCGACGTCCTCATCACCAACATTGCCAGCGCGCTGCCGGGATCCACCACCGATGCCCTGACCATTCCGCAATTCCGCGACCGGCTGCAGCAGTACCGCGGCATTGATTCCAAGGTGCTGCGTCAGCACTTAAGCGAATTTCTCGCGCGCGTCGCGCCGGTGGCGGAGCAACTCGGGGTAACGTTGACGTTGCATCCGGACGATCCGCCGCGCCCGCTGTTTGGCCTGCCGCGCATCGCCTCATCGGCGGAGGATTATCAGGCGCTGTTCGACGCAGTGCCATCCAAGGCCAATGGCATATGCTTCTGCACCGGCTCACTCGGCGTGCGCGCGGAGAACGATCTGCCCGCGATGGCCAAGCGCTTCGCGCCGCGGATCGGCTTTGCCCATCTGCGCGCCACCAAGCGGGAAGCCGACGGCCTGTCGTTCTTCGAATCCGATCATCTCGATGGCGACGTCGATATGATCGCGGTGCTCAAGGCGCTGCTCGCCGAGAACCGCAACCGCTCGTCGAACAATCAGATCGTGTTCCGGCCGGACCACGGCCACCGCATGCTCGACGATCTCGCCGCGACCAAGCGCACCAATCCCGGCTACACCGCGATCGGCCGGCTGCGCGGCCTAGCCGAGTTGCGCGGTGCTATCCGCGCCATTGAACACGCCGGGTAATTGCACTTCTGTCCGCTTCAGTCCCTGTTTCGCTGCCTCGAAGGCCGCCAACCGTGCGGCGAATTTGCCGTTCGCAAGGCCAGCGCGCGCGAGGAGGGTGGGGGCGGGCAGCGTCTCGAAAAAATGACAGGCCACGCGATGGCCGGGTGCCGCCTCGCGCAGCTCCGGCTCCGAACAGCGCGCCTGCGTCCTTTTGCGCTTCGGCGCGACGACTTCTTGCGATGCGAAAAATCCGCGCCACGGGATTTTCGCTAACAACGTGCTCGGCATCGCGCTCATCTCGACGATGAGCGAAATCAGTGAATGCGTACGGTTGTGAATGAACCGGCAGTTACGCGCGCAAGGATTCGATTCACCCCGCGATTTATGGGGCGACGTTCCCGGCGTGCTTGCTGGACGCACGGACCGATGAACGTTCGAACTCGTGAGAGACATCCATCAGGTGCATCACCTCGATGCAATCGGCGTTCAGGCGGTCGTTGTCGACCAGCCGCCCCGCAAGCACCTTCGCCTGCGAGGGATCGTCGGACTGGACATCGACCCAGCGCTGGAGGCACTTGAAGCTGTGACCGTCGGAATTCAACAGGTCCTTGTAGAAGGAGACGCGGTAATTGCTCATCTTGGCACTCCCCGTCGGTCTGGCATCTAGGCGCTAGCTTATACTCTCAGGCGCGGACGTCGGCCAGCCGCTTGCCAGCCCGCGAAGTCGATTTAATCTAACGCGCTGTTCGAGATGCCGGCCATGCACCCTGTAGCTGTGTGAGGCGCCAAAAAGCTGCCGGCAGGATCGAGGCGGCGACGGCGCTTGCGCCGAGTGCCAGTGAACTCGTATCCCGCGGCCGGCAGCCAGCCGGGGCTATGCAATGGACCGGCGTCATGCTCGGTCTTGTCCGGGCGAAATGGCTTTGGGCCCATATTCGAGCCGGTGGCCGCCCGGTGTGTGTTCCATTATACATAGTTCTCGAATCCACCCTGGCTCCGCTCATAAATGCCTGACGGTACCGCCACCGCTCATCATTACCGACCCAAGCTCGTCACCGTTCTGTCGGAGGGCTACGGTCTTGCCAGCTTTCGGAAGGACATGCTGGCGGCGCTTACGGTCGCGATTGTCGCTCTGCCGCTCTCGATGGCGATTGCCGTCGCCTCGGGCGTATCGCCCGAGCGGGGGTTATACGCCGCCGTCATCGGCGGCTTTTTAGTATCGGCGCTCGGCGGCAGCCGCTACCAGATCGGCGGCCCCGCCGGCGCATTCATCGTCCTGGTATCGGCCACGGTGACGCAGTTCGGTCTGGAAGGGCTGCTGCTGACGGTTTTCATCTCCGGCTTCATGCTGACGCTGATCGGCCTTTTGCGGCTCGGCGCGCTGATCCGTTATATCCCCCATGCGGTGACCGTCGGCTTCACCTGCGGCATCGCGGTCACGATCTTTGCCAGCCAGCTTCGAGATCTCGGCGGCCTGAAGCTTCCGGCTGCCGAACCGGGGCCGCTGCTGCCCAAGCTTGCAATGCTCGGCCAGTCCTTGCCGACCATCTCGCCGGCTGCGGTCGCGATCGGCATCGGCTCGGCGGCCCTGATCTTCCTGCTGCGGCGGCTTTCGCCGAATGCGCCAGGAATGCTGATCGCGGTCGTGCTGGCCGCAGTCGCCGCCTGGCTGTTCCATTTGCCGGTGGAGACGATCGGCAGCCGTTTCGGCCAGCTTCCGGATGGATTGCCGGGACCGCGTCTGCCGGCGATCTCGTATGCAACTGTGCTCGAGGTGTTGCCGGCGGCGCTGTCCTTCACGCTGCTCGGGGCGGTCGAAAGCCTGCTGTCCGCAAAGGTCGCCGACGGCATGACCGGGCGCAAGCACCGCTACAACATGGAGGTCGTGGCGCAAGGCATCGCCAACGTCGCCTCAGCTCTGTTCGGCGGCATCAGCGTCACCGGCACGATCGCCCGCACCGCGACCAGTATCCGTGCGGGGGCGTGCAGCCCGGTCTCCGGCATGACCCATGCGCTCTTCGTACTGGTGTTCATGGTGGCCGCAGCTCCGCTCGCAAGCTTTGTCCCGTTGTCGGCGCTGGCGGGCGTGCTGGTCGTCGTCTGCTGGAATATGGTGGAGAAGGAGGAGTTCCTGCGCCTGCTTCGCAACTGGCGCAGCGCGGCGGTGCTGCTCGCAACCTTCGGCCTGACGCTGATCGAAGACCTGACGGTCGGGATCATCGCCGGATGCGCATTGGCCGCGGCGTTTGCGATCTACGAGCGCGTCCGCGCCTAATCCTTTTCCGCCGGCTTGGTCGCGAACTGCGGAAACATCGCCGCGACGACGGGGCCGTCGGTGCGCCAGGAATGGCAGCCGCCGATGAAGAACGGACGCTGGCCGGAGCTCTGCTGGTTCTCCAGCGTATCGCGGCCTTCCGGATTTCTGCCATAGGACATGGTCTGGTACAGCGTGGTCACAGCGGGGCCGAGCAATTCGGCGAGATGCGTGCAGGTCTCGATCCGGCCGATCTTGCGTCGCACCGTCTCGCGCCAGCCCGGGCCGATCCGCTCGCCGACCAGGCGCTGCAAGATCGGCTCGACCTCGATGCAGGTCGGGTAGGGCGTGGCGCGCATCATCGCCTCCGCCTCGCGGATGGTCATGCCGTCGTCGATCGCCAGCCGCAGGCCGATATCGTGAACGGGATCGCCCGGCTTCAGTTCGCTGCGGAAACGATCGGCACGCTGGGTGAAAGGTTTGGTGTCCCGCAGCCACGCCTCGACTTCCCAGAGCCCGTCGTCCCGCAGAAAGCCTTCGCATTGGACCGATCGCGTATGCATCAGGCGACGCGCTGGCTTGCTGTTCTCCAGAGACATTAGTCCGTATCCTGCTTCGATGCGTCGCTTCAGCCGAATTTCACGATCATCTTGCCGAGCGCCGACCGCGACTGCATGGTCTTGAACGCCTCGCGGAAATTCTCGAACGGCACGATCCTGCCGACCACGGGCTGCAATTTTCCCGATGCCAGCCAGTCGAATAATTGCGCCATCAGGCGGGCGTGAGTTTCCGGCTCGCGCTTCTGGATCTGGGCGAGGTCGACGCCGAGCAGTGCGCCGCCCTTGAGCAGCGGCAGGTTGAACGCCAGCGCTGGAATGGTGCCGGAGGCGAATCCGACGACGAGGTGGCGTCCGCGCCAGGCGATCGAGCGAAACGCCTGCAGCGAGACTTCACCGCCGACGGGATCGAAAATGACATCCGGCCCATGCCCGCCGGTCAATTCCTTCAGCGCCTCCCGCCAATCCGCCTGGGTGTAGTCGATGGTGTGATCGGCGCCGTGACGAACCGCGAAGTCGCGCTTTTCCGCCGTCGAGACCGCGGCGATCACCCGCGCGCCCATCAGTCTGCCGATCTGGACGGCTGCGATGCCGACGCCGCCGGCCGCGCCCAGCACCAGCAATATCTCGCCTTCCCGCAGCGCCGCGCGGGCATCCAGCGCGTAGAGCCCGGTCAGATAGTTGGCTTGAAACGACGCGCCAGCCTCGAGCGGAACTTGCGGCGGCAGGTGCTTGAGAGCCGCAGACGGCACCGAGATATATTCGGCCAGCGCGCCGGAACGGGCCATGCCGATCACCGGCATGCCCGGCTTGAACGCGTCGATATTGCCAGCGACGGCATCGACCGTTCCGGCAAACTCTGTTCCCGGCACGAACGGCAGCGGGTCCTTGGTCTGATAGAGACCCTGCACCTTCAAGCCATCGACGAAGCCGACGGCCGCCGCGCCGACCCTGACGCGGACTTCGCCCGCGGCGAGGCCGGGCGTATCGATCTCCTTGATCGAGATACCGTCATTAGAATTGTAGTTCTCGACAACGACCGCCTTCATGCAAATTCTTTCATGGGTTTTCTCTTCATGTCCCAAGACCTTGCGCCGGTGTCTTGAGGTACCTGCGGATACTTGAGGTGAGCTCTATTCGGCTGCTTCGGCCTGCCGGTCGATCGCCAGCGCCCCTTGCTTGATGAGTGGAATCAAGTCACGCCCGATCGCCATCGTGTCGTGCGGATTCTCGAAACCGCGCAGCAAGAAGGAATGAATGCCGAGCCGGTAATATTCCAGCACTGCTGCCGCGATCTGCTCGGGCGTTCCGACCAGGCATGACGTATTGCCGGGAGCACCGGTGGCACGCGCAATCCCCATCCATAGGCGCTCGTCATGGACGTCGCCGCGCGCGGCGTAGCCGAGCAGGCGTTCGGCGGAATGGTTGGTCGGCTGGGGCGCGGCACCGATCTTGCGCTCGACATCCGCCAGCAGCGCGTTCGCCTTGTCCCACGCCGCGCCTTCGCTGTCTGCCATGATCGGCCGCAGCGACATGTTGAAGCCGACCTGGCGCCCGAAGGCGGCTGCGCGCCGCCGGAAATCCTGCACCCGTTCCCGCGTTTCCTTCAGCGGCTCGCCGAAGATCGCAAACACGTCGCAATGCTTCGCGCCCATCTCCAGCGCACCCTCGGATGAGCCGCCGAAGAAGAGGGAAGGGTAAGGCTGCTGATACGGCTTGATGTCGGAGAAACCACCCTCAACCCGGTAGAACTCGCCGTTGTGATCGATCGGGCTGTCGCTGGTCCAGAGCTTCCGCATTACGTCAAGATATTCGCCGGCGCGGCGATAGCGGTCGTTCTTGGGCAGGAAATCGCCTTCGCTGGCCTGATCCTGGTCGCTGGTACCGGCGATGATGTGCAGCGACATCCGCCCCTGCGTGAGCTGGTCGAAGGTCGCGACCTGCCGCGCCGCCAGCGCCGGGGCCACCGAACCCGGCCGGTGCGCGATCAGGAACTTGATCCGCTCGGTGTGATCGGCGGCATAGAGTGCAATCGCAAAACCTTCGGCGGCGGAGGCGTAATAGCCGACAAGGACGGAATCATAATTCCACTGCTCATGCAGCCGGGTGAAATCGACCACCCATTGCCGCGATATCTGTCCCTTGATCAGGTGAACCGCGACGCCCTCCTGCTGGGTGCCGATCATTCCGATGATTCTTGCGGGCATGGACGTTTCCCCGGTCGCTGATGTTTGACCGGAATGAAACGCGCAAGGCCAAGGGAAAGCAAGCGTTCCGCAGCGTTTTCGAGCGAAGTGGATACCGGTTCGCGTGAAGAAAACGCATCAAAAAAGACCCCAGGACCGTTCCGTCACGCGTCGTGTTCACGGCTGGCATCCGCTGTCGCCAGCGCTTCGCCGTGCCGGCGTGACAGCGCCGAGGTAATGTTGCGCTCGGTCAGGTCCATCAGGCGATGCATCGCGCGCCGCGCGCCGTCGGGATTGCGCGCCCAGATCTCGTCGAGGATGGCGCGGTGATAAGGCAGGCTCTTGCGCGGCGCGCCCGGGTTCAGCGTCGAGAGATCGAACGACATCCGCAGCGCCGCCTCGACGGTGGCGCCGAATGCGACCAGAAAGTCGTTGCCGGTCGCCGTCAGGATGCCGCGATGGAAGCGAAGGTCGGGCTCGGAATAGGCGCGGCTGTCCATTCCGGCGGCGTCCATCTCCCGGTAAGCCCGTTCGATCCGGGCGAGGTCGGCGTCCGAGCCGCGCTCGGCACAGATTGCGCAAGCCTCCGGTTCGACGATCCGGCGCACCTGTGTGAGCTGGCGGGCGAACTCTTCCGTCGGACGCAGCGCCCATGTCCATTCCAGAAGCTCTGCATCCAACATGTTCCAGTTCATCCGCTCGCGGACATGAGTGCCGGCCTTCTGCCGCGCCGCAATCAAGCCCTTTGCCTTGAGGATGGACAGCGATTCCCGGATCGAGGTGCGGCTGACGCAGAATTGCGACGCGAGCTCGATCTCGCGCGGCAGCGTGCTTCCCTCCTGCCACGTGCCGGAGACGATGAGCTTGGCGATTTCCCGCGCGACGTGGGTGTTGGACTGACGGAATTCGACGTCCCTGGGCAATCGTGGACCCTCAAGCCTTGAAATAATATTGTCTGCTTTATTGCGATGCGATGTCAATTCATACCTTAAAAATAGTGTACGCGAGAGAAGCCTCCTTTTGACAGCACATTTTATGTCGGTCATATTATCCAAAAGACCGTCGGGAGGTACCATGACCAAGAAGAATTCGAGCCATAAATCCGCGGGCTTCAGCCGCCGAGCGCTGCTTCAGGCCGGCGCCGCCACCCTCGGCGCGGCCGGATTTCCGCTGCCGGCCATTGCACAAACAAAACCGTTTGCCGGCGTCACGCTGCGGGGTGCGTCCTTTCAGCACCGCTTTTTCACGCTGCTGCAGAACTACATCCCGGAGTTCGAGGCGCAGACCGGCATGAAGGTTGATCTGCAACTCTCGGCGTTTCCGGTCTACAACCAGCAGGCCAATCTCGAATTGTCCTCGGGCGGCTCGGCGTTCGATTTCGTCAACGTCACCTTCATCCTTGCCGCGCGCTGGGTGGCGGCCGGCTTGCTGGCCAATCTCGACGAGTTCACCGGCGATCCCAACCTGACGCCGGCGGAATGGAGTCCGAAGGATTTCGTCGAGGGCGCGCAGGTGCCTTACCGCGACGCCAAGGGCGCCACCTACGGTTATTCCTGGGAAGGCGGGGCCATGGTGATGGGCCTGTCGCGCATGGATCTGATGGAGAAAAAGGGCCTCAAAATTCCCAGGACCTTTGCCGAATTGCAGCAGGTCTGCACCGAGATCAACGGCACCGACAACGTCAACGGCATCGTCAGCTTCCAGCTCCACCACTGGTGCCTGCCGCCTTACATCCAGGGTTTTGGCGGCAACATCTTCCGCAAGCCGCCTGCCGACATCATGCCGACGCTGAACTCGCCGGAAGCGGTTCAGGCCGTTGATTATTACGCGAACCTTCTGAAGAACTACGCGCCGAAGGGCGTGCTGACCTACACCGAGGATCAGGCGCGGCAATCCCACATGACCGGCCGCTCCAACATCTTCATTCATTCCAGCGCCTGGATTACGCCGATCCTGCTCTCGAACGACAGCAAGGTGAAAGATACCTCCCGCGTCGTCAGGATGCCCGCCGGGCCTGTGCACGACTACCCGGCCGCCAACAGCCAGGGTCTCGGCATTCCCAAGCACGCCAAGAACAAGAAAGCGGCGTGGGAATTCATCAAATGGGCGCTCAGCCCCGAAATCTCGATGCGGCTCGTCAAGGAGCACGGCCATTCCTCGGTCTGCCGCAGATCCGTGATCGAGAGTGAGGAATACCGCAAGCTGAACACGGTCAACGGCCAGGACCTTGGCGCGCTCTATCTCGAAGTTCTGGGGCTGCCGGCCAAGGGCGATAACTACATGGCCTATCGCACGGTGAAGGAGTTCCCGATCGTTGGCGATGTCCTCAACAAGGCGTTCGAGCAGGTGGCTACAGGACAGCTTGCAGCCCAAGCTGCGATGAACGCAGCGCAGGAGCAGGCGGTCGCCAATCTCCGCCGCGCCGGGACCACGCTTTGAGCGGAGAAGGACTGGTCGACGCCGAGCGCCGCCGCTTCAATCGCCTGGCCCTGGCGCCGAGCCTGATCGTGTTGTTCGTGATCGCAGGTTTGCCTGCGATCTATCTTGTCGTGATCAGCCTGACGCCATTCCAACTGGTCAATCCGGGATCGTCGACCGATTTCAGCTCGCCCTTGCGGAACTATCTCCTGCTCCCCGGCGATCCGCGCTTCGTCAATTCGCTATGGGTGCAGGCCAAGCTGTCGTTCTGGGGCGTGCTGTTGCAGGTCCTGTTCGGCATGCTGTTGGCGCTATTGCTGCACACGCAGTCGCGCGTCGTGGAATTCGCCCGCACCCTGTTTCTGATTCCGATGGTGCTGCCGCCGATCGTCGTGGCGATCATCTGGAAGCTGATCTACACGCCCGACATCAGCCCGCTCTATTACGCGGCAAGCCTGCTCAACGTGACCATGCCGTCGCTTACTTCGAGCGTCGATTTCGCGCTGAGCGCTATCATCATCGCCGACACCTGGGAATGGATGCCCTTCACCTTCCTGATGGTATTGGCCGCGCTGCAGACCATTCCGGAGGAGTTTTCCGAAGCCGCCCTGGTCGACGGCGCCAACCGGCTACAGATCTTCTTCTACATCACGCTGCCCTTCATCACGCCGATCCTGGTCATATCGGGCATGTTTCGCCTGATCGACAGCGTCAAGGCATTTCCGCTGGTGTTCCTCTTGACCGGCGGCGGGCCGGGCAGCGTCACCGAGGTGACCAACTATTATGCCTATCTGCTCGCATTCGATTTCAACGAAATCGGCTATTCCAGTTCGGTCACGATCGTGATGCTGCTGCTCGTCGTCGCGGTCAGCCTCGGTGTGGTGTGGATGGGCCGCCGCCGCGAGGCCATGGCATGAGTGGGGGCATGAGTGGCCCGGTCCGCCGTTCGGCCAGCCCACGCCGGCTCGTTGCGATCGGCGTGACGCTCATCGTGCTGCTGTCGCCGTTCCTCTGGCTCTTGCAGATGAGCTTCAAGTCCAACGACCTGATCCTGCAGTTTCCGCCGCCCTTGATCTTCACGCCGACGCTGCAAAATTATGCGTCGCTCTGGCAAGGCGCGTTCGCGGCCTCCTTTGTCAACAGCCTGATGAGTGCGTCATTCTCCACGGCGCTGGCCCTCGTTCTCGGGGTGCCCGCGGCCTACGCGTTGTCGCGATGGGCGGGGCGGGGAAAGCACGCGCTCAGCTTCGCCATCCTGGTGACGCGAATGGCGCCACCGATCGCGTTCACGATTCCGTTCTTTCTGTTCTATCGCTGGATCGGGCTGCTCGACACCGTCACCGGGCTGGTGCTGGTCTACACCAGCTTCAACCTGCCGCTGGTGATCTGGATGATGCAGCCGTTTTTTGAAACCGTGCCGTCGTCGCTGGAAGAGGCCGCGCTGGTCGACGGTGCGTCGACACGGGTCGTCTTCCTCCAGATCGTGTTGCCGATGGTCGCGCCCGGCATCGCCGCCACCGCGATCCTGTGCTTCCTCTACGCCTGGAACGACTTCTTCTTTGCGCTGATCCTGACGCGGACCAATGCGCGCACGGCGCCGGTCGCCGTGGTCAACTTCATGAACTACGAGGGATGGGAGTGGGGCAAGATCGCCGCGGGCGGCTCGCTGGTGATGGCGCCGGTCCTGATTTTTTCGCTTGCCGTGCGCCGCTATCTGGTAAGCGGGCTGACGGCGGGCGCCGTGAAAGGGTGAGAGCGATGCGGCTTCCGACCGGTGCTTCACGATTTGTATTCATCTTTGCCCATCCGGCCGGCCATGTCGGCGCGCCCCGTCACTACACGCCTTACTTTCAAGGCGCAGGGCTGGACTGGCACATGGTGCCGCTCGATATCGCGCCGGAACATCTTTCCGAAACGATCCGCACGCTCGCGAAATCGCCGAGCGTCGCCGGCTTCAATCTCACGATGCCGCACAAGCCGGCGGCGTTCGAGCTGTGCGATGCGGTCGGGCAGGCCGCAGAGTTCGAAGGCGTCGTCAACACGATCCGGATCGAGCCCGGTGGACGGCTGGTCGGCGAATCCTTCGATGGCGGCGGTTTCCTGAATGCGGCGCGCGAGGAGGGGATATTCGATCCCGACCGCCGCTGCGTCGTGATCGGGGCGGGGGGAGCCGGCCGCGCGATCTGTCACGCGCTGGTTGCCGCAGGCGTGAGGCGGCTGCGAATCCTGAACGAAACGCCAGGGCCGGTCGAAATCCTCGCCCGAAAGCTTCGCAGCCGCTTCGCCGATCTCGAGATCTGCCTCGACGAAAGATTCGATGACGCTGGCCTGCTCGTCAACGCCACCTCGCTTGGGCTTCGCAAGACGGACGCCCTGCCGATGAATCCCGCGAGGCTGCCGGATGATTGCGCCGTATTCGATATCATTGCCGCCCGCCGGACCGAGTTCATGCAAGCTTGCGCCGCGCGCTGCCTGAAGGTGGTCGATGGCGTCGCGATGATCAAACACCAGTTGCCCCTGCAGACCGCATTCTGGCGCGGCGGATCCTGAGCCATCGCGCATCGCAACCGCGTGCCATCACGCCAAAGTTCCCCGATCGATCTCCGCGCTGCGCTAGATGAATTGCTGCGCTGCGCCAGATGCGGGACCAATGCACGGATCCGTGCGTTAGCGGCCGAACGACGCTGCGCAGTGGGAATCCGGCATGGAAGATCTTCTGTCAAAGACCGAACAGGCGTTTGCTTGGGTGCCACAATGGCTGGTCGGGCTTGGCCTCGTCGCCGGCGCCATTGCTGTGGCACTGTTCGTGTATGGTATTGCCGCAAAAATCATCAAGCGCGCGCTGCGGATGCGGTGGCCGGCCGTGACGCTGTTTCTGCAAAGGGTCTCCGGCCCGGCGCGGCTGGCAATTTGTCTCGTCGCCGTGGCGCTGGTGCTGCCGCTGGCGCCCTTGAACGACGTGCTGCGTGAACAGCTCAGGCACTTCTTCGTCGTTGCCGTGATCGCGTTGATCGGATGGATCACGGTTCGCGCCGTGGACATGGGAGCCGCGCGCTATCTTCAGCGCTTCCGCCTCGATACCGACGAGAATTTTCTCGCCCGCAAGCACGTCACCCAGGTGCGTGTCTTCAAGCGCGTGATCGATACCTTGATCGTCATCATTGCCGTTTCCACGGCTCTGATGACCTTCGAATCCTTCAAGCAGTACGGCGTCAGCCTGTTCGCCTCCGCCGGCGCGGCCGGCCTGATCGTCGGCCTTGCCGCAAGGCCTTTGCTCAGCAACCTCATCGCCGGCGTTCAGATCGCGATCACGCAACCGATCCGGATCGAGGACGCCGTCATCATCGAGAATGAATGGGGGTGGATCGAGGACATCGCCTCGACCTATGTCGTGGTCCGGTTGTGGGACTGGCGCAGGATGGTCGTGCCGCTGTCCTACTTCATTGAGCGCCCCTTCCAGAACTGGACCCGCGACAGCCAGTCGCTGATCGGGGCCATCACGCTTCATGTTGATTATTGCACCGATGTCTCGCGGATCAGGCAGCGGCTCGAACAGGCCGTGCGCGAGTCCAAATTGTGGGATGGCGCCGTGGTCAATCTCCAGGTGATCGAGGCCAGCCCGCGGTCGATCGAGCTTCGGGCGCTGGTCAGCGCCAGATCCGCGCCGCAAGCCTGGGATCTACGCTGCGAGATCAGGGAAAAGCTGCTCACCTCCATTCGCGAGGAGATGCCGGAAGCCTTCCCGCGCGAACGTGCCATGATATCGCCCCGGCTCGCCGACTTCGGCGACACTTTCGAGCACGGCGATAAGCGGTCCAGTCCGGTGGCGGCAAGGGCCCACAGCTAGCGCCTGCACAGGGACGAATTCCCGGGCCCGATGTCCTCGCCGAAACTGCCGAATGGGGCCTTGCGTCCGCTTGTTCGGGCTGTAATGGATACGGCTGAACCACGTCCTCACCTATATCCAGAAGAAGAGATCGATGAGCCAACTGATTGTCCGTGCCGGTGAATTTACTTTCCAGGCCCGTTTCGAGGAGCAACTGGCGCCGAAGACGGTCGCTGCCTTTCGCAAGGCGATGCCGTTCGAGAGCCAGGCGATCCATGTCCGCTGGAGCGGCGAGGGTGTCTGGATGCCGCTCGGCGATCTCGATTTCGGCGTCTCCTACGAGAACCACACCAGCTATCCCGCGCCCGGCCAGATCATTCTTTATCCCGGCGGCATCAGCGAGACCGAAATCCTGCTGGCCTATGGCGGCGTGCACTTTGCGAGCAAGATGGGCCAGCTCGCCGGCAACCACTTCATCACCCTGACTTCGGGGCTGGAGAACCTGACCGCGTTCGGCAAGACCGTGCTGTGGAAGGGCGCGCAGAAGATCCGCTTCGAGGAAGTCTGATCATGGCGGCGCCGGCTTATCCGCGCGACTTCCGCGGCTACGGGCGCAACCCGCCCGACCCGAAGTGGCCCGGCAACGCGCGGGTTGCGGTGCAGTTCGTGGTCAATTTCGAGGAAGGCGGCGAGAACAATGTTCTCGACGGCGATCGCGCCTCGGAGGCTTTTTTGTCCGACGTGCTGGGTGCGCAGCCCTGGCCCGGACAGCGCCATGCCAATATCGAGTCGATGTTCGAGTATGGCTCGCGCGCCGGCTTCTGGCGGCTGTGGCGGATCTTCGCCGAGCGCAATTTGCCGGCCACCGTGTTCGGCGTCGCGAAGGCGTTGCAGCGAAATCCCGACGTGGTTGCTGCCATGAAGGAGGCCGGCTGGGACATCGCCAGCCACAGCCTGAGATGGATCGAGCACAAGGACATGTCGGAGAACGAGGAGCGCACCGAGATCGCGGCGGCGATCCGCGTCCACACCGAGGCGACGGGGCAGCGCCCACTCGGCTGGTATACCGGGCGCTCCTCGATCAACACCTTAAGGCTTCTGATGGAAGCCGGCGGGCTGCTTTATCTCAGCGACTCCTATGCCGACGACCTGCCGTACTGGATCAAGTCGCGGGGCTCAAAGCCGCATCTGGTCATCCCCTATACGCTCGACGCCAACGACATGCGCTTTGTCAACGCGCAGGGCTTTGGCGGCGGCGATGAATTCTTCACCTACCTCAAGGACAGTTTTGACGTTCTTTATGCAGAAGGTGAGAGCGCGCCGAAGATGATGTCGGTCGGCCTGCATTGCCGGGTCGTCGGCCGCCCCGGCCGCGCGGCGGCACTGATGCGGTTTCTCGACTACATCGGAAACCACGAGCGCGTCTGGATGCCGACGCGGCTGCAGATCGCGCAGCACTGGCACGCCAACCTGTCGCATCTTGCCGATAGCGCTTTCGATGTCGGATGAAGCAATGCTCGGCGATGAAATCGTAAGCCGTATCAATCAGCTCGGAATGATTTCCGAGACGCCGCAGCATCTGGCGCGGATATTCCTCTCGCCTGAGCATCGCACGGCAGCCGATCTCATTCTGTCCTGGATGCGGGATGCCGGCATGGAAGCGCATCTCGACGCCATCGGCAATGTCTGCGGCCGTTACGAAGGCGACCGTCCGGGATTACCCTGCCTGATGCTGGGCTCGCACTACGACACCGTGCGCGATGCCGGCAAATGGGACGGACCGCTCGGGGTCATCACCGCGATCGCCTGCGTCGCCGATCTGAACCGGCGCGGCGTGCGGCTGCCGTTCGCGATCGAGATCGTCGGGTTCGCCGACGAGGAGGGCGTGCGGTTTGCCTCTACGCTGCTTGGCAGCCGGGCAGTCGCGGGAACCTTCGACGCAAGCGTGCTCGACGCGCGCGACCGTGACGGCCTCACCATGCGCGAGGCCATGCTGCAATTCGGCCTCGACCCTGGCCGGATCGGTGCGGCGGCGCGCACCCGCCGCGAGCTGCATGCCTATGTCGAACTGCATATCGAGCAGGGGCCGGTGCTGGAACAACAAAAAATTCCTATCGGCGTGGTGACGGCCATCGCGGGCGCCACGCGGCTCGCCGCAAATCTCTCCGGCATGGCCGGCCATGCCGGGACGGTGCCGATGCCGCTGCGGCGCGACGCGCTGGCCGGCGCTGCCGAATGCATCGTCGCGGTCGAGCAATTCTGCAAGGCCGGTGGCGCCGGCCTGGTCGGCACCGTCGGCGTGATCAACGCGTCGCCGGGCGCGACCAACGTGATCCCGGGACGGGTGTCGTTCACGCTCGACATCCGCGCGCCGACCGATCCGCACCGTAAGCGGGCCATCGCCGAGATCGTGCAGCAGATCGAGGCAATCGCAAAGCGCCGTGAGCTGTCGCTGCAGATCGACGTCACCCATGAGAACCGCACCGTGCCCTGTGCGCCCTGGCTGAAAGCGCAGGTCGCGGAAGCGGTTGCTGCCGAAGGCTATGGCGTGTTCGAACTGCCGAGCGGGGCAGGGCATGACGGCATGGCAATGATCGATATCGCCGATGTAGCCATGCTGTTCGTGCGCTGCCGCGGCGGCATCAGCCATAACCCGGCCGAGCATGTCGAGACCGCCGATGCCGATGCCAGCGCGCGCGTGCTGCTGCGGCTGATCGAGAATTTCCGGCCGGAGTAAAGGCGGCAGGCCCAAGTTCAGCGTTCGTCCGGATTAGATTTGCTCACCTGCAAGAGCTGACCTGAGCGCTGCTGCCATGCCGCTTTATGACAATGCGGTGACATCATGATTCATCTGACAGAAAGACGAATCGACGATGTCTGAAGTACCAAGGCGTGGGCAAATCGAAACCACGGAACTCTGTTTCTCATATGCATCGCCACATTCCATTTTCATCACATCGCCAATACCGATTCTACCGGGGGCCGCTCGCCACCTGCGTTGCCAACGGGATTCAGGCTGTCAACTTTCTCGGCGATCGGTTCCTGAGAAAATATCGCTCATCGGCCGGCATCGATGAACTGTACAGGCACGCGATCGACAGCGCCTTTTCTCCGGAGGAATCCTTTCTGGTCACAGGAGCGCCGCACGCATCGGCCTATTATCCCCGGGACTTTGCTTGGTTCTATCCCGATGTTCTCGATCCCGAGACCATCATGGATTCCGAGGATGCCGTCCGCAGGGTTCGTTTGCTCGAGAAGAGCGTCCGGCTGATGTTGGAGGCCGTCCGCGCCAACGTCGTTACAACGACCATTGTTCCCGCAGGCAGCGATCGTTACATCGGCGTCAATTACTTCTCGCTGCCGTCGGATACGCTGCTGGGCATTCTCGCGGGTCTGGAGCAGATTATGCGCGCGGACCAAAGGCCGTCTTCGTTTTTGGCGGTGGCGCAAGGCGCCTATGCCGGCCGCTTGTTGCTTGCCGAATATCGGAAGGACCTGGAGAAAGCGATATTTCAACTCGCCGGCTCGTTGCAGCCGTTCGACGACAACGGCCTCACGGCTTTGCTGTGCGACGTAACGGCACCCCGTTCCGCGGCGACAGATACCCGCGCCGAGCGCAGGCGGTTCGTCACCAATGCATGCGTCTACGCGACCTTTGTGCGCGGAATACGCTTGGGGGTGATCGACCAGATCGAGCTGGAAGGGCTGCTCGGACGCACGCTTTCACAATATAAAAAGCAATTGCTCGGGCTGTTCGGCAAGCATGGCTATATCCGGCATTCCCTGGATTCCAGCAGCGAACCGGGGGCGTCTTCCGTTGCCCTGGACTTCGTCAATGTGCACCAGGGATTTTGGGATCTGATCGAGGTGAGCGAACGCGCGCTATTCGCAGCCACGACGGATCTGATCCTTGGCGAACCGCGCTTTCGAATCCCGGATACATCACACTTCCTGGTGTCCACGGATAACCCGCAGAACAAGATGATCCACAAGATTGCGGCTCCGGCCTACCAGGGGCGTTCCTGCTGGCCGACGTTTAACGTCGAGTTCGCCGATCGCATGCTGGAGTACGATGAATTTTCCGGCACTGACAAGTACCGGTCCTGCGCCCGCGATATACTGCGGGACATCCGTCGAGCGACCGAAACGCACGGCGGATATCAAGAGCTCCTGTCGGAAAGGGGTCTCAAGTACCGCACATGGGCCTATCAGGGCGCCGTCGCGCACTCCTGGTTTCCTCGTTTCCTGACGGTCTGGAGCAGAGCATTCGGGACGCCGCTGCTTACCGGAAACTAGACCATCTCATTTTTATAGCGCGATGGCTGATGGTGAATTTCCGGCCGCCGGAGGCGACGACGGCCTGATCGTCACCGTCCCCTGAGATTCGCGCCGCGGGCCAAAGCGGCCGCAGTGTCAAGCCCGACGTCGCGCACCAGCGGGTCGGCATGGCGGTGAACCAGCCACCATTGCCCGGCTTGCCTGCGATAGACCTGCGTCACACGAAGTGACCAATCCTGGTTCGGCAAACCGCCGACTTCGCCGTGTTGACGCTCGATCATCGCAAGAACGACCAGATCGTCCGAGGCGTAGGTTTGGACGAGTTCGAGCTTCGCGTCGCCGTTCCTAAAATAGCTGGCGAGCCGCGCCAGCCGTTCGGGACTTCCATCGAAGCCGCGGCTGGCTTCACCGCCGAACGGTTGCATCAGCGTAAAGTCGTCTGCGATGCGCGCCAGACCGAACCATTTGTCCATGTCGCCACGCATGAAAGTCGAAGCCTGGGTCTCGGTCTTCCTGACGAGATCGGCAAGTTCATCCGAACGTGCCGTCGTTGGCTCCTGTGCCGCACTGGCCGACAGCGGCATCGCGAGTGCGGCGTTCAGTGCCAAACGTCTCCAGCCATCCGATTTGAACATATTGGTGTCTTTCCATTCAGTGAGCCGGTGACTGACCGGCGGGTGGCGCCCAAAATCTCATTTCAGTCGTACTGAATCCAGTGATATGATTTCAGCATTATGCTGAACCAGATTGATCTCGCCCGCATCGATCTCAACCTGCTCGTGCTGTTCGAGATCGTCTTTGAGGAGCGGCATGTCGGCCGGGCGGCGGAGCGGCTGCACCTTTCGCCGTCCGCCATCAGCCATGGCCTTGGCCGGTTGCGAGCTCTGCTTGGCGATCCCTTGTTCCTCAGGACCCCGAAGGGCGTTGTTCCGACGGAGCGCGCCTCGCAGCTCGCGCCATCGGTGGCTGAAATTCTCGCGCGTATCCGCGGCGTCGTTTCGTCGGCTACGCCGTTTGATCCGCGGCATTCGAAGCGCCGCTTCGTCATTGGCGCGCCCGATGGGATTTCATCGGTAATCCTGCATCGGTTGCTGGGGACGTTGCGTGAGGTGGCGCCGGGCATCGATGTGGGCATCCGGCAGCTACTGCCGGCACGAGGCTTCACCGCGCTTCATCTTGCATGGAAGGATGCACTGAACGAACTTGAAGACCGGACAATGGATATCGCGATCATACCTCTCGACGATGTTCCGACCCGTTTCCATCGGCAGATGCTGTACGAGGAAGAGTTTGTTATCGCCGTACGCAAGGGCCATTCGTTCCAACGCAGCCCGACTCTCAAGCGTTACTGCGAGCTGGAACATCTCGTCGTTTCGCACACTGCTGATGTCTCCGGATTCGTGGATGCTGAGCTCGCGAAGAAAGGCCTGACGCGGCGCGTGGCTTTGACCGTGCCCAATTTCATTTTCGCGCTTTCGGTGCTGGCCGAAACCGAGATGGTCTCCGCGCTGCCGAGACGATTTCTGGAGATCTACGGCGCCCGCTTCGACGTCGTGGCCGTCAAGGCCCCGCTGCCGCTGCCGCGCTTTTCGATCAATATCGTCCTGCCGAAAGTGGCGATGATGGATGCCGGCCTCGCCTGGCTGGTCCAGTTGGTTGGACAGGTGCGAACAGAACAGAGCGGATCATCAGGTCTTCGACCGGGCAACCGTAATCGCAGCTTGCACAGCGAATGAGCAACTGCCCGCCTGCGATGCGCTCGATGAACGCGAGCCGAGATCAGTATCGACGAACAACGGACTGACACTACAGCCGATTTTTTCCAAACGCATCGCCGGCCGCCATTGTACACAATGGCACGCGCCTTGCTTGATCTCTCCCGAGGTGTTCTCTCGTTCGGGGCGCGTACGTCATGGCGAACTCAAGAAAGCTCGCAGCGGAGCCGTACCCGATCGAGCTCGACTGGGCGGCGGCCGCGCTCCTCATCATCGACATGCAGCGCGATTTCATGGAGCCCGGCGGCTTCGGCGAAACGCTGGGCAACGACGTCAGCCAGCTCGCGCGCGCGGTGAAGCCGATCGCCGCCGTGCTGGAAGCGGCGCGCGCGGCCGGCATGCTGGTCATTCACACCCGCGAGGGCCATCTGCCCGACCTTTCCGACGCGCCGCCGGCCAAGGTCGAGCGCGGCGCGCCGTCCTTGCGCATCGGCGATCCTGGCCCGATGGGCCGCATTCTCGTTCGCGGCGAACCCGGCCACGACATCATTCCTGAGCTCTATCCGCTCGACAGCGAGATCGTGATCGACAAGCCGGGCAAGGGCGCCTTCTACGCCACCGAGCTCGGTGACGTCTTGCAGCGCTACGGCATCGAGAACCTCTTGGTATGCGGCGTCACCACTGAGGTCTGCGTCAACACCACGGTGCGCGAAGCCAACGACCGCGGCTATCGCTGCGTGGTGCTGGCAGATGGTTGCGCCTCCTATTTTCCCGAATTCCACGAGATGGGCCTGAAGATGATCAAGGCGCAGGGCGGCATCTTCGGCTGGGTCTCGGATTCAGCCGCGGTGCTGGACGCACTTTCACCGGAGATTCCAACAACGGCAGTAGCGGGGGCATCACGATGAGCGCAACGGGGACATCAGGCACATCCACTTTCAAGCCGGCACTGTGGACGCCGGGCGACTGGAACGCGCTGTTCGGCTTCGGCACCAACATCCTCGTCAACATGCTGGTGCTGACCGGCTTGCTGCGCTTTGTGCTGAAGATGCCTGATAGCATCGTTTTTGGCCGTATCCTGCCGGCGCTCGGCCTGATGATGTGCCTCTCGACGTTCTATTACGCGTATCTCGCCTACAAACTGGCGCAGAAGACCGGCCGCAACGACGTCTGCGCGTTGCCGTCCGGCGTCAGCGTGCCGCACATGTTCATCGTCACCTTCGTGATCATGCTGCCGATCACGCTCAAGACCGGCGATCCCGTGAAGGGCTGGTCGGCCGGACTGGTCTGGGTGTTCTTCCAGAGTTTTATTCTGATGATCGGCGGTTTCATCGCGCCCTACATCCGGAGAATCACCCCGCGCGCGGCGTTGCTCGGTACGCTAGCCGGCGTCTCCGTCACCTTCATCTCGATGCGCCCGGCGCTGGAAATGTACATGACCCCGCAGATCGGCCTGATCTGCTTCGCCATCATCCTGGTGAGCTGGTTCGGTGGCGTGAAATATCCGAAGGGGATTCCGGCGGGCCTTGTCGCCATTGCCGCCGGCATGCTGATCGCGTGGGGCTCGAACCTGTTCGGCCTCGGGCTCGGCGGGCTGAGCCTGAAGGGCCTCAGTGATGCCTTTGCCGATTTCGGCTTTTCGGTGCCGCTGCCGGCCTTCGGCCACGTCTTCTCCGGCTTCGAATTCCTCGGCATCATCCTGGTGACCGCAATCCCGTTCGGCATCTACGACCTCGTCGAAGCCATGGACAATGTCGAAAGCGCGGAAGCCGCCGGCGACGAATATCCGACCACGCGCGTGCTGACCGCCGACGGCGTCGTCAGCCTGATCGGCTGCCTGATGGGTAATCCCTTCATCAACGCTGTCTATATCGGCCATCCCGGCTGGAAAGCGATGGGCGGGCGGATCGGTTATTCGGCAGCGACTGGCATCATGGTGGTGCTGCTGTCGTGGTTCGGCATCATCTCGGTGCTGCTGGCGCTGGTGCCTGTGGTCGCGATCTCGCCGATCCTGCTCTATATCGGCATGCTGATCGGCGCGCAGGCGTTCCAGACCACGCCGCTCAAGCACGCGCCAGCGATCGTGCTGGCGCTGACACCGCATCTGGCGGCATGGGCGAAGCTGCAGATCGACACCATGCTCGGTGCGAGCATGGCTGCGGCGCAAACCGTCGGCGGTCTCGCCGCCGACAAGGTCGATGCGGTCAAGGCGGCCGCCATCGCCGCGCTGCCCCAACAGGGTGTGCTCTATCACGGGCTGGAAGTGATGGGCGGCGGCTCGATCCTCGCCGGCCTCGTGCTGGGCGCAATTGGCGTGTTCGTGATCGAGAGGGACTTCATGAAGGCGTCAGCCTTTGCGCTCGCCGGCGCGGCCATGACGTATTTCGGTTTCATGCACGGCGAAGCCGTCGGCATCGGCGGCGGTCTCGGTGTCACGCCGGGCGTGGCGCTGGCCTATGCCGTGATGGCGGCGGGGCTGTTTGCGCTGGCGAAGACGAGTCCGAGCGTGGATTACAGCGCGCATCCGGAGCTACCTGCAGCAGCGCCCGCGGAGTAACCGGCCGTCGCGTTCCCCGGACGCAGCGCGTTCGGGATCGCGCTTCGCGTGATTCCGGCGGTGCGCTGCAGAGCCGGGGTCCATGGCGCGGCTGGGGTCGGCTCTGCGAAGCAGCGTACCGGACGATGCGTCGCATTGCCGGGAGAACGCTGCATCGCGTCCGGGACACGAGCACTCCGACTTACCCCTTCTCGAACACCAGTATCGTGCCGTTGCCCTCGGCCGGTGGCACTACGACGTGGCCGGCGCTCTTCACGCCGACAGCGCCGAGCGCCTTTTCCGCCGCCGCGAGATCGGCCGCGATCACCAGCCCGGCGCCGCCGCGCTCGGGCAGCCCCGCCAGCGGAACGTCAGGGTAGCGCGTGCCGAGCTGGGTCTTTGTCAGGAATATGAAGTCGGCGCGGTCGCCGCCTGAGGGGACCGCAATGACGCCGTCCGGTTCGACCATTGCCTCACGATCGATCATGCTCGCGAGTTGCGCGGCGTCATCCGCCGGCTCCGGGGTGATGATCAGCACCTGCTTCAGGCGCTTTGCGCCATTGGCGTGCTTCATCAACTCGGGAATCCAAACCGTCTCGCGCGTCTTGTGTTGGCAGGCAAACATGCGCACGCCGCCCGGCGCTTCCGCCGTCGGCCATTGGAACGTGCGAAACTTGGCCGCCGATATCGTGCCATCCGGCATCGTCACCGGACGTTCGAAATCGGTCGGTCCAATCGGCGGATAGCCGCGCGCGCGAATTTCTTCCGCGCCTTCGGCGGAATCCACCGCCGTGAACGCGATGCGCTCGATGCCTTCGCCATTCTCTTCCAGATATGTCCGCGCCGGAGCATTATGTTCCGTCGGCGTCAGCACGCCGAGCAATTCCATATAGTCGGGGTCGAACATGATGGTGTAGTTGCCCGATCCCATATGTGCGCTGTGGGTGCCGCGCGGCGACACGGTGAAGCCGAGCCGCTTGTAGTTTTCGGCGGCCTTGTCGAGATCTTTCACCATGACCACGGCGTGATCGATTCCGATGATGTTTTTGAGTGCCACTCTTTTGTTCCCTGAGGCTCGTTAGCGGTCTAAGCTAATCAGAACGATCAGTTGCCTGCAAGAAAGGATCATGATGAACACGAGCAACGTCCGCTGGCCCGATTCACTGTGGGCGGCCGTGACGCCATCGGGGCCTGATTTACCGGAACTGATCGGCTCGCAGCAGGCCGATGTGATCGTGATCGGCGGAGGCTTCACCGGACTTTCCACCGCGCTGCATCTGCGCGAAGCGGGCGTCGATGTCGCGATTGTCGAAGCCGCGGAGCCGGGCTGGGGTGCATCGGGCCGCAACAATGGCCAGGTGATCCCGACGCTGTCGCGGCCCGATCCCGAAGATATCATCGCCAGGCACGGCGCGGCCGGCGAACGTTTCGTCGGCGTGTTGCGCGACAGCGCTTCTTATCTCTTCGACGTGACGCGGCGCTACAAGATCGACGCCGAGGGGGAACAGGCCGGCTGGGTTCAGCCCGTGCATTCGCCCGGCCGCATCAAGATCGCGGAACGGCGGGTGCGGCAGTGGTCGAAGTTCGGCGCGCCGGTTGAGTTGCTGTCGCGCGAGCAGACGCGCGAAATGCTCGGCTCCGATGCATGGTTCGGCGGCTTCTGGAACAAAACCGGCGGCCACATCAATCCGCTGGCGCTGGCCCGTGGCCTCGCGCGCACCGTGCTCGGCCTCGGCGCGCGCATTTACGCGCGCTCGCCGGCGGAAAGTTTTGAACGCCGGGGCGACCGCTGGGTGGTCAAGACGGCGAAGGGCGAAATCTTCGGCCGCGCGCTAGTCGTGGCGAGCAATGCCTATAGCGGCGAGTTCTCCAAATCACTGGTGCCTGAGATTGCGCGCGAGGTGATGCCGGTGCTGTCGTGGCAAATGGCGACGCAGCCGTTGTCGGACAACGTCCGAAAGACGATCATTCCCGGCCGGCAGGCGATGTCGGATACCCATGGCGAACTCTATTTCGCGCGCTACGACGCGCGAAACCGCCTGGTCACCGGCGGCGCGGTGATCGGCCCCGGCAACAAGGTGGAGCGGATCAAGGCGCGCGTCACCGAACGCCTGCAGCGGCTGTGGCCGCAGATCGGCGAGGTCTCGTTCGATTATGTCTGGAACGGTTATGTCGGCATGACCACGGATTTCCTGCCGCGCGTTCACAAGCTCGGGCCCAATGCGTTCGGCTGGACCGGTTGCAACGGCCGCGCCGTGGCGCTGACGATGCCTCTCGGCAACGAGCTGGCAAAGGCCGTCCGCGGCGTGCCGGAGAACGAACTGGCGCTGCCGTTCACCGAGCCAGTGCCGATCGTCGCCCACGGCATTCTGCGCAAGCTCGCGCCGCTGATGCTGCTGGTCTACCGCCGGCGAGATGCCAGGGAGATGGCGTGATCTTCTCCCTCTCCCCGCTAAAGGGCGGGGAGAGGGAGCTACACCGCCTCCGTCGCATGCTCCCGCGCAAACTCCCCGCCGGGGATCGAGTCGAGCAGCGCGCGCGTATAAGGATGCTGTGGATTGCCGAAAACCTCCGCCGCGCGTCCGTGCTCCACCACCTCACCATCCTTCATCACCGCGACAAGGTCGCAGATTTGCGCGGCGACGCGAAGATCATGTGTGATGAAGACGATCGAAAGCCCGAGCCGCATCCGCAATTCGGCGAGCAGCTTTAACACCTGCGCTTGCACGGAAACATCGAGCGCCGACACCGGCTCGTCCGCCACCAGCACGTCCGGATTCAGCGCCAGCGCCCGCGCAAGTCCGATGCGCTGGCGCTGGCCGCCGGAGAATTCGTGCGGATAGCGGTCCCTGGCGGAAGGATCCAGCCCGACCAGCGCGAATAGTTCTTTCGCATCCGCAATCGCCTTGGCGCGCGGCGTGCCGTGCACGATTGGTCCCTGCGCCACCAGCTCAGCCGCCTTGCGGCGCGGATTGAGCGAGGCGAACGGGTCTTGAAACACCATCTGGATATGCCGCGTCTCGCGGCGGACCTCTTCACGCGGCATTTTTGCCCAGTCGCTGCCATCGAGCACGATCGATCCGGTATCGGGATCGATCAGCCGCACGATGCAGCGCGCCAGCGTCGATTTGCCCGAACCGGACTCGCCGACGATGCCGAGCGTCGCACCGCGCGGCAGGTTGAGCGACACGTTCTTCACGGCCGCCGTCACCCGCGCGCCGCGCCCGAGAAAACCGCCGGTGCGATAGGTCTTCGAGACATCGGTGATCGTCAGGATGTTGTCAGAGGCAAGCGCCCGCGGGGGAGGTGCGTTCAGTGGTGGTACAGCGGCGATGAGCTGCTTGGTATAGGCGTGCTGTGGATGGTGCAGCACGTCGGAAGCCGTACCCTGTTCGACGATGACGCCGTGCTGCATCACCGCCACGCGGTCGGCAATCTCGGCGACAACGCCGAAATCATGGGTAATGAACATGACCGCCGTCCTGCGGCGCCGCTGCAGGTCGCGGATCAGTTCTAGTATCTGCGCCTGCGTCGTGACGTCGAGCGCCGTGGTCGGCTCGTCGGCAATCAGGAGTTTCGGATCGAGCGCCAGCGCCATCGCGATCATGGCCCGCTGGCGCTGCCCGCCGGATAGCTCATGCGGATAGGCCTTTGCCGCCAGCTTCGGATCGGGAATGCGGACGTCGGCGAGCAGCGCCAGCACTTTCGCGCCTATCTCCGCCTTTGACAGTTCGGTATGGATCGAGAACATCTCGGCGATCTGGTCGCCGATGGTGCGCAGCGGATTGAGCGCCGTCATCGGCTCCTGGAAGATCATCGCAATGCCGGCGCCGCGTACCTCGCGCATTTCAGCAACCGAAGCTGCGCAGAGGTCGCGGCCCTCGAATAGCATCCGGCCGCCATCGATCGTTACCTCATTGGGCAACAGCCGCATGATCGCATTCGCCATCATCGACTTGCCGGAGCCGGATTCGCCGACCACGCAGAGGATCTCGTTGGAAGCGATTTCCAGCGACACGCCCGATAGCGCATGCGCTCTATCCGCGCCGCCGGGCAGGCGAACGCTCAAGCGATCGAGCAAGAGGATGGTATCTTTCGCGCTCATCGGCCTTTCAGCCTCGGATTGAGCGCATCATTGAGGCCCTGGCCGACCAGCGACACCGCGAGCACGGTAACGAGGATGGCGATGCCGGGGATTGCTGACACGTACCACTGCACCCGCAGCACATCGCGGCCGAGGCCGATCAGATTGCCCCAGGACGCCACGTTGGGGTCCGACAGCCGCAGGAAAGCGAGCGCGCTTTCGAGCAGGATCGCGACCGCCATCACTACGCTGGCGTAGACAATGACGGGCGGCAGCGCATTGGGCAGGATCTCGCCGAAAATGAGCTGGATATTCTTCATGCCGAGTGTCCGCCCGGCCTGGACGAATTCGCGGTTGCGCAGCGACAAAAACTCCGCGCGGGTCAGCCGCGCCGGCGCCGGCCACGACACCACGCCGACGGCGATCGTGACCGTCGTCAACGTCGAGCCGAACACGGCGACCAGCACCAGCAGCAGCACGAAGTTCGGCAGCGTCTGGAACGCCTCGGTAATCCGCATCAGGACATTGTCGACCCAGCCGCCGTAGTAGCCGGCGAAGGCGCCGACCAGGATGCCGATCAGGATCGCAATTGCGGTTGCAACGCCACCGATCAAAAGCGATATCCGCGCGCCATAGAATATCTGCGCGGCGATATCGCGTCCTGAATTGTCGGTGCCGAGCAGGAAGCGGGGGTTGGAGAACGGCCAGACCAGCGGCCGGCCGGCGAGCGCCAGCGGATCGCGCGGGTAGAACCAGCCGGCCGAGATCGCCATCGCGATCACGATCAGGAGCAGGATCAGGCCCGCGACCGCGGCGGGACTTCGGAAGTAGCGCTTGACCGCGTCCACCGCGCTAGCCCTCCGCCGTGATGCGTGGGTCGAGCCGCGCATAGATGAGGTCGACGATGAAGTTCACGGTGATGACGAGCAGCGCGGAGACGAAGACGATGCCCAGCAAGGTATTGAGGTCGCGCTGCACCACCGATTCATAGGCAAGCCGCCCGAGCCCCGGCAACGAGAACACGCTTTCGACCACCACCGATCCGCCCAGCATGGTGCCGGCCTGCAATCCAATCAGCGTCACCATCGGCAACAGCGCATTGCGCAGCACGTGTCGCGTCACCACGTGCGTCTCGTCGAGGCCCTTTGCGCGCGCGGTGCGGACGTAGTCGAGGTTGAGCACTTCCAGCATCGAGGCGCGCATGATGCGAAGGTAAATGGCGAGAAAGATCAACCCGAGGGTGAGCGTCGGCAGCACCAGGTGACTTGCGATATCGAGGGCTCGCCAGATGCCGGTCCGGACCACTCCGATATCCTCAAAACCACCGGGCGGCAGCCATTGCAGATAGACCGAGAACACGACAATGGCCATCAGGCCGAACCAGAACGAGGGCGTGGCGTAGAAGATCAGGCCGAGCGTGGAGATTAACGTATCGGGCCAGCGGTTGACGCCGCGCGCGGCGATCACGCCGAACACGAGCCCGAAGAAGAACGCAAACGACAGCGACGCGGTCATCAAAAGGATCGTCGGCGGCAGCCGTTCCAGGATGACCGAGGCCACCGGCTTGCCGTAGATCGAGGAGAAGCCGAGGTCGAGCCGCACCAGCCGCCAGAGGTAATTGCCGAGCTGGGCCGGGATCGAGAGGTCGAGCCCGTAGAATTTGCGCAGCTCCTTGGCGGTCGCGGCATCGCCGCCGCCCATCTGCGCCATCATGGCATCGACGGTGTCGCCCGGTGCGAACTGCAGCAGCAGGAACACGCCGATCAGGATCAGGATCAGGGTCGGGATCGAGGCGGCAAGCCGCCGCCCCGCAAGGCTGAGGATGCGCATACGCCTATCTTGACGGATATCGGCTTAAGCCGAAAGCCAAAGATCGTGCCAACTCGTCGATCCCCAGCGCGGGGTGTTGGAGTGGTTGCGTGCCTTCGCCGTAATCGTGGTGACGAAAATCTGCTCGATCGGCATCCAGACCGGCAGCTCCGTGTTCACTTCCTTGACGAACTGGGCGTAGAGCGCCTTGCGTTTGGCCGGATCGATTTCGGTCGCGGCATCATCGATTGTCTTGTCTACGTTCTTGTCTTGCCAGCCCCACTGGTTGGTCCAGGGCGCGCCCTTCGGCTGGCCCGAGCGATACCAGACCGTGGTCGAGACCGCGGGATCGTTGCGATACTGGTGCCAGCCGGTGGCGATATCGAAAGCGTGCTCGTCATAGACCTGCTTGAGGAAGCCGCCGCCGTCGTTGCGCACGATCTCGACGGGAATGCCGATCTCGCCGAGCGATTGCTGGATGAAGGTCGACCACAGCGAGATGTCCTCGCCCCACGGCGCAGGCAACAGTCTTAGCGAGAAGCGCGTGCCTCCACGTGCCGCCTTGAAACCGGCTTCGTCGAGCAGCGCTGCGGCCTTGGCCTTATCGTAAGGATATTGCGGCGTGTTCGGCCCGGGATAGAAGTCCGTCGAGGTCGAGGGGATCGGCCCGGTGCCAAGCTTGGCGAAATCGCCGAGAAAGTTCTCGATGAAGAACGGCACGTTGATCGCATGGGCAATCGCACGGCGGACGCGGATGTCGGACAATTCCTTGCGGCGGAAGTTGAACTCGAGCGTATTGGTCCGCGCGTTGCCTTCATTGCCCTTGGTGGAGACGATAAAGCGCTTGTCCTTCGAAAGCCGGGCCAGGTCCGAGAGCGTTAGTCCCGAGAACGGCGAGTAGTGCAACTCGCCGGCCTCCATCTGCGCGGCCGCCGCAGATCGGTCGGTGATCACGCGCCAGACGATGCGGTCGAGATAGGGAGCGTTCGGACGCCAGTAATTCTCGTTGCGGTCGGCGATGATGTATTGCCCGCGCTCATACCTGACGAACTTGAACGGGCCGGTGCCGACGGGTGCGAGGTTGGTCGGGTTCTGCCTGATGTCGCCGCTCTCGTAGAGATGCTTGGCCGAGACGTAACCGAGGTCGGGCAGGGCGCGGAGCAGCAGGTTCAGCGGCATCGGCCGCTCATATTTGAAGATCGCGGTCTGGGCATCAGGCGTTTCGACGGCGGTGAGGAAGAGCTGCAGCGTCGATCCGTAATTGAGGATCTTCTTCCACATGTTCATGGCGGTGAATTCGACGTCAGCCGAGGTGAACGGCTTGCCGTCGTGCCAGGTGATGTCCTTGCGCAGCTTGAAGGTCACGGTCTTGCCGTCGGGCGCAGCTTCCCAGCTCTCGGCGAGCACGCCGACCGGCCGGCCGTTGGCGTCGAGATCGACGAGGTTTTCCTGGATCTTGCCGCCGATGATGTAGACGCCGGTGGAGGCCTGGATGCTCGGATTGAGCTGGCGCTGCTCGGCGCCGTAATGGACGTTGAACACGCCGCCCTTGCGCGGCGTTTCCTGCGCGAAGGCCCGCATCGGATTGACAACGTTGGCCGCGATGGCTGCCGACGTCAGCAGCGCGGTGCGGCGATTGATCTCAAGGCGCGTCAAATCCATGCGTAGTCTCCGAACACGATATTGATGGCAGACCGTTCACGCGTCCGCCTTAAGGGCGATGTTACGATGGAAGACCAACGCGAGTCATTTTCAAATCAACGCGCAGAGCGGAAAATCCTTCCAGAAAACAACGTGCTTACTGGCCGATCAGTCTGTGCATTTTGTCGTGTCAGAGGGCAGATCACGGCTCGCCCCGATAGAGGCAAAGACGCGAGGGCAGTCTCAGATTGTCCTGAATCGGGGCCTCGGGGCGCGCTGATTCCCCATAAAAATAGGCCCCGGACGGCCTCCGATGCTAAAAACCCCGGAAAAATTGGACGAATCACTGCAACTCGACTAGCGAGATAGTTGTGCAGAATGTCGGAAACCCTGTTTTTTAGGCGTTTTCCGCCATATCGTCGCCTGTGCCAGAATCAATGGAGCAACCATGGCCACCCAAATGTCTAAGTCGCAGCTCATCGAGAAGATCGCGACCACCACCGAAGTTTCGAAGAAAGAGGTCAAGAGCGTGATGGACACGCTCGTTGACGTCGGCCACAAGGAGCTGAAGAAGAACGGGGTGTTCCTCGTTCCCGGCTTCGCGAAGTTCGTCGTGGTGAAGAAGCCGGCGACCAAGGCTCGTAAGGGCACCAACCCCTTCACGGGCGAGGAAATGATGTTCAAGGCCAAGCCGGCCCGCAAGATCGTCCGGGCCCGCCCGGTCAAGGCCGCCAAGGACGCGGTTTAAGAAGAGCGAAAAGGCCCCTGGCGACGGGGGCCTTTTTGTTTTACCTCGCCCCGCTCTTGCGGGGAGAGGTCGCCGCGCTTACGCGGCGGGTGAGGGGCGCGCTCTCCGCTTACTCCGATCTTTCGAATTTGCCGAAACAGCCCCTCACCCCAACCCTCGCCCCGCAAGAGCGGGGCGAGGGAGAAGATGCAGCAGCGCAGCTCGCTCTTACACCACCGGCGACCGCCCGCCATCGACATTGATGGCGGTGCCGGTGATGAACGAGCCCTGATCGGAAGCGAGGAAGCAGGCCAAATTGGCGAATTCCTCCGCTGTGCCGATGCGCCCCAAAGGCGTGCCCTTGGCGAGATTCTTGGCAAACACCTCGAAATCCATATCGGGTGCCTGCGCGGCGTGGCGCTTGACCCATTGATCGCTCATGATCAGGCCGACCAGCATGGCATTCACCAGGATGTTGTGCTCGCCGCCTTCGCTCGCCATCACCTTGGTCAGCGCCATGCCGGCCGCCCGTGAGACCGAGGTCGGCGCCGAGGAGGCAGCCGGCGCCTTGGCGTAGGTGTTGAGCACGTTGATGATGCGGCCCCATTTGCGCGCCTTCATGCCCGGCCAGACCAGCCGGCTGAAGCGGATCGCGGCGAATAGTTTGAGATCGAGGTCTTCCTGCCAGGCCTCGTCGGAGATGTTCTCGAACGCCATCGTCCGCGCGGTGCCTGCATTGTTGATGAGGATGTCGACCGGGCCGAGGTCGGCGACAATCCTTTCATGCGCATTGCCGATGCCTTTCGCCTTCGAGACGTCGCAGACGTAATCGCGGACCTCCAGTCCGTCCTTCGCAAGCAGCTCCCGCGCTGCCGTCAGGTCGGCTGCGCCGCGCGCGAGGATCGCCACTTTGGCGCCGGAGGCGGCAAATCGCCGCGCGACGGCGAGGCCAATGCCTTTGCTGCCGCCGGTGACGACGGCGACTCTGTCCTTCATCGTGACTTGCATGTGGTTCTGCCTGTGAATTGACCCGGGAACGGGTCGAGTGACCCCCATTGTTGCCGTACCTCATCGCAGCGTCAACGCGCGCTCTTGCACGATGACGAATCCGTGAGGGGCGGAAATACCATCCGTGTTGGCCGGCACTTTCGAAAAGGATTTTCCCCGTTTGCCGCCACCGGGAACGGCAATGTTGCTATTTTTCGAGCGCGCCTTGTGGGGCTCGGCGGCCGCGCCAAGATCAAGCAGAACAACAATGGAGTCCAGGAGACCACCATGGGCCTGCAGCAAGCAAAACTCGAATCGCTTCCCTTCGTCACCGCCGAGCTGAACTATCTCGCGCCGACGCCGGGAAAGCCCCGCACCTACGCTTTCGATCCGCCGCCGGGCGAACCCAAATCCACCGCGCTGCCCGAACCGCACAACGTCCCGATCTTCGACGCGCGCCTGATCGCGGCAAACCTTTCGCTCGACCGCGAAGGTTTTGCGCTGGTCCGCCATCCCACCATCGTCAGGAATTTCTATGACGATAAGGAAGTGAGGAACGTCTACTATCCCGCCGTGGAAGCCTTCCTGAAGGCGACGCTCAAAGCCGACCGCGTCTTCATCTTCGATCACACCGTGCGCAAGCGCGTGGAGGGCGCCGCCGATATCAGGGGGGCCGGACCGCGCCAGCCGGCTACGCGGGTCCATGTCGACCAGACCGATAAATCAGGCGCCAGCCGCGTGCGCGAACATCTGCCGGATGAGGCCGACGAGCTTCTGAAGGGACGGGTGCAGGTCATCAACGTCTGGCGGCCGATCCGGGGTCCGTTGCGCGATGCGCCGCTGGCGATGTGCGACGGCCAGACGGTCGAGCCGGGCGATCTCGTCGCTTCCGACCTGATCTATCCGAACCGCAGCGGCGAAACCTATTCGGTAAAATACAACCCGAACCATCGCTGGTACTACATTCCGGAAATGCGGACCGACGAGGCGTTGCTGTTGAAGTGCTACGATTCCGCAACCGACGGCCGCACGCGGTTCGGGCCGCATACCGCCTTCATGGATCCGACAACGCCGGCCGATGCGCCGCCGCGCGAGAGCATCGAACTGCGAACGCTGGTGTTCCACAGGAATTGATCGCTGCGAGCGGGCGGATTCGCGTTCTCACCATATTGGTGCTACCTCGCCCCGAAACAGTTTTGGGGCGAGACGGCTCATGGACGACGGCAAGGCCGACGGTGCGGATGTCAATTTCCGCGCCCTGATTTTTGCGCTGCTGGCGCTGGCCTGCGGTCACATGCTGTCGACGCTGCTGCGAACCATTCCGGCCATCAGCCTCGACGTGATGGCGGCCGATTTTAAAACGCCCTCGCAGACGCTGGCGAGCCTTACCTCGATCTATCATTTTGCCTTTGCCGCTTCGCAGATTCCGGTCGGCGCAGCGATGGATCGGTTTGGCGTGCGGCCGGTGTCGCTCAGTCTGCTGGCGGGAACCATCGTCGGCGCGCTGGCGTCGGGTCTGGCCACCGGACCGGAGGGCTTTCTGTTCGGTCAATTCCTGCTCGGGGTCGCCACCTCGGGTATGCTGATGTGCCCGATGACGCTGGCGGCGAAACAGATGTCGGCGGCGCGCTTCGGTTTGTGGTCCGGCATCATTCTATCGATCGGCAATATCGGCATGCTGCTGTCGTCGAGCCCGCTGGCCCTGGTCGTCGAGCAATGGGGATGGCGGGCCGGATTCTGGATCTCCGCCGGCTTCGGAGCTGTGGTGGCGGTGGCTGTGTTCGCGCTGGTGCCGAAGCAACCGGCCGCGCATGCCGACGACTCCTCGCCGTTATCGCAAATGGCCGAGGTGCTGCGCATCGGCCTGTCGCGACCACTGCGCGGCCTGATCGCGCTGTCGCTGGTCTCGCTGGCGGTCTCGCTGGTGTTGCGCGGATTATGGGGCGGACCGTGGCTGATGGAGGTCAAAGGGCTTGGCCGCATCGAAGCCGGCAACGCGCTCGGCCTGTTCACGCTCGCGTTGATCGTTGGTCCCCTCCTGATGGGCATCCTCGACCGCAATATCGGCCACCGCCGCGAGGTGCTGGCCGCCAGCCATTGCTTCGTAGCCGTGTTGCTCGCGCTGATGGCGGCGGGCGCGCCGTATTATCCGCTTTCGGAACTGTTCGGGATGACCGCGATGCCGCCGCGACTTGACACCGTGCTGCTGGTCATGATCGGCATCGCGATATCGGCTCAGCCGCTGCTCTTCGGCATGACGCGGCAATTGGCGGGCGCGCAGAGCGCCGGCAAGGCGCTCTCCGCCGTCAACCTCGCGTTCTTCCTCGGCGCCGCGCTGATGCAATCGGCAACCGGCGTGGTCGCGGCGGTGCTGGGCCTGCCCGCGGTGCTGCTGTTCATGGCGGCGGCCTTGATCGTGGGGACGGTGGTATTTTTGCTGTACACCTAGGATGGGCGGAGCGGAAGCGATACCCATCAATGCCAGCCTCCCGTGTTGTGATGGGTTTCGCAAGAGCTCAACCCATCCTACACTCTGATGCTGAACAACTGACAACGGGTAACAATGTCCGCCAGGATCGATCCCATCACGCGCTCCGTCGTCCAGCACCGCCTCAGCTCGATCGTGAAGGAGATGGGTGAGGCGATGCTTCGCACCTCCTATTCGCAGATCCTCAATTCCAGCCGCGATTTTTCGCTGGCGATCTGCGACACGAGCGGACGACTGATCGCGCAGGCCGATCACCTGCCGGTTCATGTCGGCGCGCTGCCATGGGCGACGCTCGCGGTCGAAGAGCGCTTCAAGGACGTTAAGCCCGGCGACGTGATCCTGCTCAACGATCCCGATTATGGCGGAAGCCATCTGCCTGATTTGACCGCCTTCGTGCCGGTGTTCGACGGCGAGCGGCGGCTGCTCTGGACCATCGTGCGTGCGCACCAGAGCGACATCGGCGGCGCCACCCACGGCGCTTATAACCCCGCCGCGACCGAGATCTATCAGGAAGGGCTGCGCGTTCCGCCAATCAAGCTCTATGAAGCGGGCAAGCTCCGCGACGATCTGCTTGACCTGCTGGCGCTGAACATTCGCAATCCCAGAGAATTCCGCGGCGATCTCGCGGCGATGCTCGGCGCGGCGCACCTCGGCGAGCGGCGGCTGTCGCGACTATTCGCCGAGTTCGGCGCGCCGGTGGTCGAGGCCGCCGTCGAGGCCATCCTCGACGCCACCGAGCAGCAGACCCGCGCGGTGGTCTCGACCTGGAAGGACGGCGTGTTCTACGGCGAGGCATTTCTCGACGATGACGGCCATGGCCGCACCGATATCCGCATCGCGGCGAAGGTGACCAAGAATGGCAGTGACGTCGAGGTCGATCTCTCCGACTCCGATCTGCAATCGACCAGCTTTGTGAACTCCTCGCACGCCAACATGCAGGCCGCGGTCGCGATGGCCTTTGCCTATCTGATCGATGCGGAAATCCCCAAGAACACCGGCGCGCTGCGTCCGCTGAAGGTAATTGCGAAACAGGGCACCGTGGTGTGGGCGGATCCGGGCCGGCCGGTAACGCTGTGCACCAGCCATCCCTCGAATGAAATCGTCGAAGCCATCGTGAAAGCCCTGTCGGCGTCCTGCCCGGAGCGCGCAATGGCGGGCTGGAGCAGGCGTTTTCGCATCGCAATTCAGGGTGAAGACCCGCGCACGGGAAAGAATTTCATCTGGCACCTGTTTCAGGCGCGGCCGGGCGGCGGCGCGTCGTCCGGCGGCGACGGCTGGTCGTCGATCGGCGAGTGGCACTCGGTCGGCGGGCTGAAGTTCGGGAGCCTGGAGGTCGCCGAAGTGCGCTTTCCCCTGCATTTCCGCATGCATGAATTCCGCCCCGGCTCCGGCGGCGACGGACAGCATCGTGGCGGCCTCGGCGTGTCGCTCGATCTGGTGCTGGAGACGGAAAAGCCTGCGAAGGGCAATACCGCCGGCGACGGCGCGCGCCACGGTCCGTGCGGCATGCTCGGCGGTGAGGACGGCACGCCGCATCACTATCGTCTACTCTCCGAGGGCCGCGAGCCCCGCGTGTTGCGTACCAAGGAAGTCGGCATCGAACTGCGCCCCGGCGATTGCCTCGAAATCCGTTCTTCCGGCGGCGGCGGCTGGGGGCCGCCTGCGAAACGATCGGCGGAGGCGCGGCGGCGCGACCGCGAGCAGGGCTTCACGGAAGTCCCGGCGGAGCGGGCGTCCTCATGATGTTCAGGATAGGCGTTGACGTCGGCGGGACCTACACCGATCTCGTGGCGACTGACGAGACCGGCCGCACCGTGTTTGCGAAATCGCCGTCCACCCCGGCGGATCAATCGCTCGGCGTGATGGCAGGGCTGGAAGAATTGGCGCGGCGGCTCAACGTCACGCGCTCGGACATGCTCGCGGCGACCGATCGCCTCGTGCACGGCACGACGGTCGCGACCAATGCGCTGCTGGAGCGCAAGGGTGCAAAAGTGGCGCTGATCACCACCGAAGGTCATCGCGACGTCATCGAGATGCGCGAAGGCCTGAAACCGGACCGCTACGATCTGCGCTCACCGCCGCCGGCGCCGCTGGTGCCGCGCGATTTGCGTTTCGGCGTCAAGGAGCGGCTCAAGGCCGACGGCAGTGTCCTTATTCCGCTCGACCCAAAGTCGCTCGACAACGCAATTGCCGGCATCAGGCAATCGGGCGCGACCTCGGTCGCGGTGTGCTTTATGCATTCCTATCTCAACCCGGTTCACGAACTCGCCGCCGTCGAGCGCTTGAGGCAGGCGCTGCCGGACATCAGCATCTCGCGCTCCAGCGACGTGCTGCCGCAGATCAAGGAATATGAACGGGTCTCGACCACGATCGTGAACGCCTATGTCGAGCCGATCGTGCGGCGCTATCTGACCAATCTCGAAGCGCGGCTCGGCGAGGCCGGCTTCAAGGGCAGTCTCTTCGTGGTGCTGTCGCATGGCGGCATGGCGCCGGTCGAGGAAGCTTCGCGCCTTGCCGCGGGCACGGTGCTGTCGGGCCCCGCGGGCGGCATGTCCGGCGGACGGCGCTGCTCCGACTTGGTCGGCATTCCCGATCTGGTGCCGTTCGACATGGGCGGCACCTCCACCGATATCTCGCTGATTTCTGGGGGACAGGTCTCGCTCTCCGCAGACGGCATGCTGGCCGGCCAGCGCATCGCGCTGCGCAGCCTCGATATCGCGAGCATCGCCGCCGGCGGCGGCTCGATCGCGAGCGTCGATGCCAGCCGCACGCTCCGTGTGGGGCCGGAAAGCGCGGGCTCGGTACCGGGCCCGGCCTGTTACGGCAATGGCGGCGAGGCCGCCACTGTGACCGACGCCAATGTCGTGCTCGGCTATCTCGACGCCGCAGCCTTCATGGGCGGCAAGCGCCGGCTCGACCGCGCGGCGTCGGAACTGGCCGTCGACCGCATCGCGGCAGCGATGGAGCTGTCGCGCGTCGAGGCCGCCGCGGGCATCTACCGCATGATCAATCTGAACATGGCCGACGGCATCCGCCTGATGACGCTGCGCCGCGGCGTGGATCCGCGAAAATTTGCGCTGTTGAGTTTCGGCGGCGCGGCGGGCCTGCACGCGGCGGAAGTCGCGCGCGAACTCGAAATCAAGCGCATCATCGTGCCGACGGTGGCGTCCGTGCTGTCGGCCTGGGGCATGCTGACCAGCGATCTCCGCTACGAAGTCAGCCGCACGCATTATGGTGCCGGCGCGCGCATCTCCGCTGATGAAGTGCGCGCGCTGTTTGCCGGGTTGGAGCAGCAGGCCGCCGGCCGGCTGCGCTCGTGGTTCAACGGTCCAGTGTCGATCGAGCGCTCCGACGAAATGCGCTACGGCGAGCAGATCTTTGAGATTGACGTCTCGCTCGACGGCCTAGACTGGAACGCGCCCAATCTCGTGGACCACATCGAAGATCGTTTCCATATCAGGCACGAGGAGCTCTACACCTATGCCTCGCGTGGCCAGGAGGTCGTCTTCGTCAACGCCCGCGTCGCCGCCATCGGCGAAGTCCAGCGGCAGGACGAGCGCGCGCGCGAGGCCGCATCATCCAGCGCCTGTTCGCCGCATAGCCGGCGGCAAGCCTTCTTCGGCGGCTGGCGCGAAGTCCCGGTCTACGCCCTCGACGAGCTGCAGCCGGGCCATACGATGACGGGGCCGGCGATCATTGAAGCCGAGACCACCACGGTGCTCGTCGACACTGGCGACCGCGTCACGGTCAACGCGCTTGGTTGGCTGGATATATCGTTGCAATGATACGTAGCCCGGATGAGCGAAGCGATATCCGGGGCCGGCCGTTGTCCCGCATGTCGCGGAGCCTGTCATCACCGCGCGAGCGCAATTGCGCTCGTCGCGTGGCGCGCATTCGTGCGACCCGTTGGCTCGGGCGGGCTGCGTCGCTGCTCAAATCGGTGCATTACCGATTTCGGCCCCTACATGGCCAATCTCGACCATGCACACGGCCAAGACCCAATTCGTTCGCCAGCCACAACGGAACCGTTGCCTCTTGAGGCCCTTCGCGTATCACCGGCACTACGGGCCCGCCGCATGGATCGACCCGGTCGTCCTCAGGGCGATAACGATATCGCGGAACGATATTGTAATCCCAGTAGGGAGTTGGCCTTACGACGGGCACCCTGATGATGGGCCTTTCCCGTGGTTCACGAACGACTTGGGCCGTCTGCGCATGCGCTGCGGTACCAAACGTGCCCAGGTTACACAGGACCAGGGCCGTTCCCAAAGCTACGATCGTTATCCTCATGCCTCGACCTCCTTGCCACACATTGCTTAGACGCAACTCGGATATCCAGCGATGTTCGAATTCGTGCCGCTGCTGAGGGTATATCGGACATCAAACACGCCTGAACCGCAACGTCTCATTTTATGAAGACTGGCGACCCATTTGGCGCGGCAATGCCGCGCCGCCAACATTTCATTTTAACAACCTGAACTCCCGCGCTATCATCGTCATCGCTGGGTGGCGTCACGAGCTCTGAACAGCTCGGGTTCGAGGGCCGCGTTGATGAAAACAAGAATAGAATGGCTGTCAGCAGCCTTCTTCGCATTGTGCTTGGGATCGATACTGGCCGCCCCGCAGCCGGCCCGGGCTGCCGGCGTGACCGACACCGAAATCCGCATCGGCAACATCATGCCCTACACCGGGCCGCTGGCCGCCTTCGCCTCGATCGGCAGGGCGGAGGCAGCCTATTTCGACATGATCAACGAGCGCGGCGGCATCAACGGGCGCAAGATCAGATTTATCTCCCGCGACGACAGCTCGAATCCGAAAACGGCGGTCGAGCATACCCGTGATCTCGTCGAGCAGGAACGCGTGCACCTGATGTTCGGATCGTTCGGCACGCCGGGCAATCTGGAGACGCGAACCTATCTCAACGAGCGGAATATCCCGCAGCTCTTTGTCGCCTCTGGCGACGAGGAGTGGGCGCATCCGAAGCGGTTTCCCTGGACGATGGGCTGGCAGCCGACGTTCCGGGCCGAGGGGCGCATCTACGCCAACTACATTCAAGCTGCCTATCCGAGCCGGAAGATCGCCGTGCTCTGGCAGAACGATCAGTTCGGCCGCGATCTGTTCCGGGGATTGGAGGAGGGGCTCGGCATCACCGCCAACATGATCGTCGCCGATATTGCCGTCGATGCGGACATGTCAATCGATACCCAGGTCGACATCCTCAAGAACTCCGGCGCCGAAGTGCTCGTGCTCAATTGTGCGCCGCCGATCGCGGCGCGTGCGATCCGTAAGGCGGCTGAACTGGGGTGGCATCCGGTGTTGTTGCTGGTCAATGCGGCAGCGTCGATCGCGAACGCGCTGCGACCGGCGGGGCTTCAGAATTCCGTCGGCGTGATTTCCACCTCGTTCCTGAAGGATGCCAGCGACACCACCTGGAAAAATGACCCCGCCATCAAGGAGTGGCTCGCCTTCATGGACAAGTACTATCCTGACGGCGACAAGGACGACAGCAATGCCATCTTCGGCTACGCAGCAGCCGAGACGCTGGTGCAGGTATTGACCCAGTGCGGTGACGACCTGTCGCGCGAAAACATCATGCGGCAGGCGGCGTCGCTGCGGAACTACCGGAGCACGGTCGCATTCCCGGGAATAACGATCAACACCAGCCCGACCGACTTCCATCCGATCGAGCAGATGCGCCTGGTGCAGTTCGACGGCAACTCATGGCAGCCAATCGGCGATGTCATCGAGAGCGCGTTCCTGGGCGTGCCGGGCGATAAGTGAGCGACGACCATGTAGGATGGGTGGAGCGAAGCGATACCCATCAGTGTCTTGCGCAGTGGTCGATGGGTATCGCTGCGCTCCACTCATCCTACGCGGTATCGGCCACTACTTCTTCTGCCCGTAATTCAACAGCCCGCCCTTGCTCTTCGGCGGATGGGCGCGCAGGCCTTCCTCGTTGGGTTCGGTGCCCCATCCCGGACGATCCGGCATCACGAGGTGGCCGTCGACGATCTCGGGCACGTGGGTAAACAGTTCATGGTCCCACGCCAGGCGATCGATGTCGGTTTCCATGATGCGCAAGTTCGGCACCGCGGCGGAAAAGTGCGCGTTCTGCATGGTGCAGAGATGGCCGTAGAAATTATGCGGGGCTACGTTGACCTCGAAATGCTCGGCGGCCGCGGCGATCTTCATCGATTGCCACACCCCGTTCCATGGCGTGTCGACGATCGCGACATCCATCGCCTGTTCGTTGAAATAGGGCAGGAACTCGCGCAGGCCCAAGAGCGTCTCGCAGGATGACACCGGATGCGGGCTCTGGCGGCGGATGTAGCCCAGCGCCTGCGGGTTGAAGGTGTCGATCTCTACCCAGAACAGATCCATGTCCTTGATGGCGCGCAGTATCTTGAGGTAGCCCTCGGTCTTGGCATTGAAGTTGAGGTCCAGCAGCAGATCGACGTCGGGGCCGGCGCCGTCGCGGATTGCCTCCAGATGCATGCAGAGATTGCGCAGCACCTTGCGATCGACGTTGATCTCGGGTTCGAACGGCGAACCAAAGCCCGGCCGCCAGCCTTGCGGCTTGCCGTCGGTGTAAACGAAGATGTTGGTCTTCATCGCCGTAAAGCCTTTTTCGCGTACCTCGCGGCCGATCGATTTCACACCATCGAGACCGGTAATCGCGGGCTTGAACCAGTCGGGATGGTTGATGCGCCAGGTCGCGCAGTGCGACCAGTAGACCCGGATGCGGTCGCGGATCTTGCCGCCGAGCAGTTCGTAGCAGGGCACGCCGAGCGCCTTGGCCTTGACGTCGAGCAACGCGTTCTCGAGAGCCCCAAGCGCCAGCGCCACCACGCCGCCGGCGGCCGGGCGCGTCGCGGCGAACAGTTCGGCGTAAATCCGCTCGTGCTGGAACGCGTTCTTGCCGACGACGCGCGCGCCGAGCCGCTCGATCGCCGCCGTCACGCCGGGCGCGCCAAAACCCTCGTCGTACTCGCTCCAGCCGACGATGCCGTCCTCGGTCATGATCTTGACGAAGTGGTAGTTCCGCCATCCGGCGTCGCAGGCGAGCGTTTCGACGCTTCTAACGGTGGTGGCTTTTTTCATGATTTCCTGCCCCGGGCTTGTTGTTGTGGTTGGCTGATAACAACAATGGATCGGCGGGGAGGTCAATTGCGAGGAAGCGCATAGGCTAGAGCAGGGCCTGCATGGTTGCCCGGCGATGCGAAGCATCGTGCGGAGACGCGGCCGAAGGTCCGGCAAACCTACGGAGCAAATAGCGTCGGCCTCCGCCGGTCGAACACCTGCCGCCCGTTCTTGAATCCCATCAGCACATCAGGCAATTCCGCAATCGCGTTTATCCCGCTGTCGGTATCGAGAATGATCAGGTCCGCCGGATTGCCCACAGCGACGCCGTAGTCGCGCAGGTTCATCAGCCGTGCCGGAAGCTCGGTCACGAGATCGAGGCAGGCGTCGAAATCGCTGATCCCGGCATGCGCGACATTGGCGTAGAAATTCGCCATCCGCAGCAGCGAGGCGTCGCCGAACGGCGTGAAGGGATTGAGCACATTGTTGGTCGCCACCGAACAGAGAACGCCATCTTCAACCAACTTGTGCGCCACCGTCAGCCCGCGCGGCGCGTTATGCGTGGCGTCGCGGCCCATCAGATAGAGATCGGTCGCGGGCAGCACGGTGACGGCGACGCCGGATTTCGCCAGCCGCGCCGTTGCCGCCTTCAGCCGGTCCGGCGGCAGCGCCGATAATTTGGTGGCGTGACCGATCGCGACGCGACCCTGATAGTTACGCCGCTCGGTCTGCCGGCAGACCTCGTCGAGATGCCACCAGGACGGATCGAGATCGAAGTCGAGGTGCAGGTCGATATCGACATCGAATTGCCGCGCGAGATCGAAAATCCTTTCGAGATGCGCGTTCGGATCGGTGTCCATATAGGGGCAGCCGCCGATCACTTCGCCGCCGTCGCGCAGGGCCGCAATGAGCAGTTCCTCGGCGCCGGGATCGTTGGTCAGGCCCTCCTGCGGAAACACGCAGATCGAAAGATCGAGCGCCCAGGCATAATCGCGCTTGAGCGCCTTCACCGCCTCAAAACCGCGCAAGCCGATCCGCGGATCGATTTCGACATGGGTACGCATCCGCGTCGTGCCATGCACGATGGCGCGCTCGATCACGCGCGCGCCGCGGGTGTAGACGTCTTCCACCGTGAAATCGCGCTTCATCGCGGCGACCGCGGCGATGGCTTCGCTGACGCTGCCGTGGTTGTGCACGCAGCGGCCGAGCAGGCAGGCCTTGTCGAGATGGATGTGGGTGTCGACGAAGCCGGGCAGGGCAAGCTTGCCGCCGACCTCGATTTCGGCTGCTTCGCAGGCAAGCCGGGGTTCGATGGCCACGATACGCCCACCTGCGGTGCCGATATCGACAGGCGTCGCCAAGGTTCGCGTCCTGGCGTTGCGGAAGATCAGGTCAAAGGCGGTTTTGGTGTTCATCAGGCGTCGGGCTGGAGGAGGTCTCAACCTATCGGAAGCGGGGGCGCCGGGCAGCTCCAGATTGTGTGCAATTGGAAGCTTAACTGTTCAAAATATGTGCATGCAGTTTGCGGGTCGGACTGTAGTATCCCTGGCATCAGGAGAAGCCGCCATGTCTGTCGCCGCGAAAGCCGAAGCGAAGGGAATGTCCGACGCCGAGGTGGTCAAAGCCTATCTCACGGCATCGATGATCCCGGATCCCGATGCGGCCGCGGCCTACATGAAGCCGGGCACGATCATCACCTTCACCGGCGGCCGCGAGTTCGACCATCCCCGCGGGCCGACCGGCTTCAACGCGCGGCGTTATCGCTGGGTCAAGAAGAAGATGGACCGCTTCGACGTCTGCCCGGGCGCCGAGGAGACCGTCGTCTACAGCATCGGCACGCTCTATGGCGAATGGCTCGACGGCACGCCGTTCAAAGGCAATCGCTATGTCGATCGCTTTGTGGTCAGGGGTGGGCTGATCGTGAAGATGGATGTCTGGAACGACAGCGCCGAGCGGATTTTGGTGCAGATGGGGATTGAGGCGTGACCGGTGCAGCCTTCGTCATTGCGAGGAGCGAAGCGACGAAGCAATCCATCTCACCGCACACGTGGAGAGATGGATTGCTTCGCGGAGCCTGTCATCCGGCGGCGCTTCGCGCCGACCGGGTGGCTCGCAATGACGGCGTGGGAACTACCTCGCCCTGACCACCTTCGGCAGCTTCACCACGCGCTCACTTTCACCTTCCTCCGCATAAGGCGCCAGAATATCCAGCAAATCGCGGCCGCGCGGCGGGGCGGGGGCCACCAGCGCGCGGCTGGCCACCGAATCCAGATGGCTGTGCATCAGGCTCATCACCTTGGACTCGTCGCCCTTGACTAGCGCGGCGATGATTGCGCGATGCTCGTTGATCGCGCATTCGGACGAATGCGGACGGCTGTAGAGCGATAGCGTCAGGCAGCAGCGATAGGCGACCTCGCTGACGTAACGCACCAGGATCGGGCTGTTCGTCATGTTGGCGAGCAGGATGTGGAATTCCGTCGCGAGGCGGATAGACACCGCATCCGAGCCGTCGCGCGCGCGGTCCTCGGCATCGACATGGGTGTTGAGCTCGGCAATCTGGCTCTTGGTCAGCTTGCCGGCGAGTTGCCGCACCACCAGGCGCTCGAGTTCGATCCGGATATCAAAGGCATCGCGCGCTTCCTGCCAGCTCGGCGTCGCCACCACGGCGATCCGGTTGCGGCGCAGCTCGACAAGACCTTCCGCGGCCAATTGGCCCAGCGCATGCCGCGCAATGGTGCGGCTGACGCCGAACCGCTCGCCGAGCGAATCCTCCGGCAATTTCGCGCCGGGCGCCAGCGCCTGCTCGATAATGGCGCGGCGCAGCGCGCGGCAGATCACGCCGACCTTGTCGGATGGGACAGCAGTCTTGCTGGCGGGGCGGGGCGCCATCGGCGAATCCTGACGGGTGCTTCGAATGGGTCCTCTTATCACAATTGCCGACTGATCGTGCGCCTCAATTGCATGCACTTTGAGTGTCGAACTGCACAAAAGGAATCCGCCGGATCGGGCGGCAAACCGCCGGCCCGTTGATTCCAAAGGCAAGTTTGGCTGGCATCCGGCTTGCATGCACTTCTAGCCATGATGCGCATGCAACCACATTCCGAATTTCAGGGCGCGCCGGTTCCGGGCTCCGCAGCTCCGATCGCGATCGAACTGTCGGAGGCTTCCGTCACCTTCGGCCGCGGCCCCCGCGCGGTGCCGGCCCTCTCCACGACAAGCTTGCGGATCGCCGATGGCGAGTTTGTCGCGCTGGTCGGGCCGTCCGGCTGCGGCAAGTCGACCATCCTGCGGCTGGTGAGCGGCCTGGTGCTGCCGACGACGGGCGTCGTCATCGTCGGTGGCCGGGAAGTCGCCGCCCGCGCTTTACGCGTCGGCATGGCGTTCCAGAATCCGACCATGCTGCCGTGGATGTCGATTGAGCGGAACATCATGCTGCCGCTCAAGATCGTCGAGCCGTTTCGCTCGCAATTCCGAAGGCTGCGCAAAACCGAATTCCGCGACAAGGCCAATGCGCTTTTGGAGCAGGTTGGCCTCAAGGGGTTCGGCAACCGCTACCCCTGGCAACTCTCCGGCGGCATGCTTCAGCGCGCCAATCTGTGCCGCGCGCTGATCCACGAGCCGCGCATGCTGCTGCTCGACGAGCCCTTCGGCGCGCTCGACCAGTTCACGCGCGAAGAGCTGTGGTCGATCCTGCAGGACCTCTGGATCGCGCACAAGCCGACCGTGCTCTTGGTGACGCATGATCTGCGCGAGGCTGCCTTTCTCGGCAGCCGCATCTGCGTAATGAGCGCGCGGCCCGGCCGCATCCTCGACGACAGCCGGGTCGATTTCGCCCGCCCACGCACCGTGGCCATGACCTTCGAGCCGGATTTCGTGGCGCTGAACCAGAAATTGCGCGCGTTTATCGTCGATGCCAGAACGGCTTCCGCGCAAGGGGTAGCCTGACATGCCCGAGTTCGATTATCGCCAAAAAGCCCGGTCGGCGGCACTGATCGTGCTGTTCTTCGTCGCCTGGGAATTGTTCTGCCTGATATCAGGCATGTCCGACCTGGTGCTGCCGCGTCCCTCGCAAGTATTCGTCACGCTGGTCGAGAAATTCCCCATCCTGTGGCCGCACATCCTGCAGACGCTGGCGACGACGATGATCGGGTTTGTTCTCGGCGTCGGGCTCGGCGTCGTATTGGGCGCGGTGATCGGCGTCTCGAAAACTGCGTATGACACGGCCTATCCGCTGCTGGTTGGATTTTCCTCGATTCCGAAAGTCGCCGTCGTGCCGATCTTCGTGCTGTGGTTCGGCTCCGGCTCGGTGCCGGCAGTGCTGACAGCGCTCTCGATCTGCTTCTTCCCGATCGTGGTCAACATCGCGACGGGGCTGGCGACGACCGAACCCGAACTCGAAGACGTGCTGAAAGCGCTCGGCGCCAGCAAGTTCGATATCCTCTGGAACGTCGGCTTGCCTCGCACCATGCCGTTCTTCTTTGCCTCGCTGAAGGTCGCGATCTCCTACGCCTTCGTCGGCGCGGTACTGTCGGAGACCGTCGCCTCGAACCGCGGCATCGGCAACGTGATGATGACCGCGTCCTCGAATTTCAACGTGCCGCTGGTGTTCGCCGGCCTGTTCGTGCTCGCCGGCCTCGGCGTCGCGCTCTACGTGATCTTCTCGGTAATCGAGGGGCGCGTCACCGGCTGGGCCACCCGCAAGAACGACATGGTCGCCACGTGAAGGTTTTCGCCAACCGCCATCCAACCCTTATCGAGGAGAATACGATGTTAGCCAGAGTAAGCGCCGCGCTGTTGGGAGTTGCCTTGTTCGCCGGTGCCGCCAGCGCCCAGGAAACCACGATCAAGTTTACGCTGGGTTGGAAGACGCAAGGCTCGGATGCCGCGTTCTTCTATGCCAAGGACAACGGCTTCTTCAAAGAGGAAGGCCTCAACGTCGTGATCGACCAGGGTGAGGGCTCCGGCGCCACCGTGACGCGCATCATGTCGGGCGCCTACGACGCCGGCTTCGGCGACGTCAACGCGATCATCCAGAACGCCTCCACCAAGCCGCAGGACGCGCCTGTAATGGTCTACATGATCTGGAACCAGCCGCCGTTCGCCATCGTCACCAAGAAGACCAGCGGCATCAACACCATCAAGGACTTTGAGGGCCGCACGCTCGGCGGCGCGCAGGGCACGCCGACGACCCGCTTGTTGCCGGTGTTTGCCAACAAGAACAAGCTCGAGGGCGAGAAGATCAAGATCTCCAACATGGCGCCGAACCTGCAGGAGCCGATGCTGATCAAGGGCGATATCGACGCGGCTCTCGTGTTCAACATCACGAGCTACTTCAACCTGGTGCTGAACCGCCAGGATCCCGACAAGGACTACAAGTGGTTTTCGTTTGGCGATTATGGCCTCGATCTCTATTCCAACGGCATGATGGTGTCGCGCAAGCTGCTGGCGTCCAATCCCAAGGCCGTCGCCGGCCTCGTCCGCGCCGTCAACAAGGCCGTGATCGCGATCGCCAAGGATCAGAATGCGGGCATGAAGGCCGCGCTGAACTATGACAATCTGATCAATGCCGAAGTCGAGAAGCGCCGCCTGCAGTTTTCCTTCGACAAGCTGATCGTCTCGCCCGAGATGAAGGAGATCGGCGTCGGCGATGTCAAGGACGACCGCATGGCCCGCGCCATTGGCATCATCGTCGAAGGCTACCAGCTCGCCCGCGCGCCGGCGCCCTCGGAGATTTTCTCCCGCGAATTCCTGCCGCCGCGCGCCGAGCGGGAGCTGGTGTATACGGCGAATTGAGTCGGGTGCTTCAGGCCGTCATTGCGAGGAGCGAAGCGACGAAGCAATCCATGGCGCCGCACGCGGAGATATGGATTGCTTCGCTTCGCTCGCAATGACGGAATGCGATTATGACGATGGATGTTCCGGCACACAGCCTATTCTCCGGCCCCGGCTCCGGCCTGCTCGACAACGTCGTGCTTCAACACGACAATGGCCTCATCACGTCCATATCGCTTGCGACGCCGTCCACACCCGGCCCGCGCTCACTCATTCTTCCCGCCTTCGTCAACGCCCATGATCACGCGCGGCCGACCGCGTCCTCGTTCGGCGCGCTCGGCATGCCCTTGGAAAGCTGGATACTGCGCTCCGCGCTCGGCACGCCGGTCGATCCCTATCTGACAGCGGCCTCGGCATTGGCCCGTTCGGCGCGGGCGGGCTGTGCGGCGATGATGGTGCACTACACCCGGCCAAGCGGCACCATGCCGCTGGTCGAGGAGGCAAAGGCGATTGCGCGCGCGGCGTCCGACGTCGGCATCCGCATCGCGTTTGCGCTCGCGGTGCGCGACCAGAATCCGGTGGTCTATGGCGATAGCGAACTCGTGCTGTCGCAGCTCTCAAGCGACGACCGCAAGACAATTGAAGAATTGTTCGTCCGTGCGCCGATGTCGCCAAAGGCCTATATCGAACTCACGGATGCCATCGCCTCGGCCATCGCAGGTCCCAAGGTCGATGTGCAGCTCGGCCCCGCGGGCGTGCAGTGGTGCTCAAAAGCGTTGCTCGAGGCGGTGGCTGAGAACTCGGCCCACACCGGGCGACGCATCCACATGCATCTCCTGGAGACAATCTATCAGCGCGGCTGGGCTGACCAGCATTTTCCGGATGGCGTCGTCCGTTATCTCCGCGACATCGGCTTCCTGTCGGAGAGGCTGACGCTGGCGCATTGCATCCACGCCCGCCCCGACGAGATCGAAATGATCGCCGCGTCCGGCGCGCGTATCGTCACCAACTTCTCCTCCAATTTGCACCTGCGCTCGGGCCTCGCGCCGATCGCCGCGGCGCATCGATGTGGCTGCGCCATCGCGGTCGGCGTCGATGGTCTCGCGCTCGACGAAGACGACGACGTGCTGCGCGAGATGCGGCTGGTCCAGATGATGCACGGCGGCCTCGGCTTTGAGCGAACCTGGACAGCTTCCGAATTCCTCGCGCTCGCGATCGCCAATGGCCGCAAGGCGACCGGCGCGCCCGGAACGGGCGCCCTCATATCAGGCGCGCCGGCCGATTTCGTGTCCATTGATCTCGATCGGCTCGACCGCGACCGCATCATGCCGGTCGATCCCATCGATCTCCTGTTCGCCCGCGGCAATGCGTCTTTCTTGCGCGACGTCGTAGTGGACGGACGGCTCATCGTCAGCGAAGGCCGTTGCACCGGTGTCGATCTCCCCGCGATCGAGCGGGAGCTGCGCGGAATCTATCGCGCCAATGCAAGACAACTCGCACCATTTCAGCGGGCCTGGCCGCCGCTCGCAGCGTCGCTGCAGGGCTGGTTCGAAGCCCAGCTCGATTGCCGGTAGATCGCTAAGCGCCTGAGTTTGCCGTGTGAATTCCGTCATGTGGAACGAAATTCCACTTGCGCAGAATCTCGGCAACGGTTCATGTCGGGTAAACAAGAAACTGCCGGTAGCCGCCTCGCGCTGTTGATTGGGGTATGGGAAGCACGCGGGGCAGGTGAGTGATCGCCGCATCATTTCGCTCTGATGTCCAGACGGAACTGTTCATGTCCTTCCATAAATTGCTGATTGCCAACCGCGGCGAGATCGCCATCCGCATCGCGCGCGCCGCTGGCGACGCTGGCCTTGCGACGGTCGCAATCTACTCCGCCGACGACGCGCAATCGCGGCATGTCCGCGCCGCCGACGCTGCCTTTGAAATCCTCGGGCGCGGCGCGCGGGCCTATCTCGATATCGAGGCAGTGATCGCAGCCGCCAAGGCGACCGGCTGCGACGCCGTGCATCCCGGCTATGGCTTCCTCAGCGAGAATGCCGCGTTCGCTCGCCGCTGCATCGAGGAAAGCATCGTCTTCGTCGGCCCGTCGCCGGAAGCGCTCGATCTGTTCGGCGACAAGGCGCAGGCCAAGGCGCTGGCAAAAAAATGTGGCGTGCCCGTTATCGATGGCACCAGCGGGCCGACCAGCCTCGGTGAGGCCAAGGCCTTCCTGGAATCGCTCGGCGCAGGCGGCGCCATCATGATCAAGGCCATCGCCGGCGGCGGCGGCCGCGGCATGCGCATCGTCGACGACGCGGGCAGGCTGGAGGAGGCCTATACGCGCTGCCAATCAGAGGCGATGGCGGCCTTCGGCAGCGATGGCGTCTATGTCGAGCGCCTGATTCGCAATGCCCGCCACATCGAGGTGCAGGTCATCTGCGACCACCACGGCGCGATCAGCCATCTGTGGGAGCGTGAATGCACGATCCAGCGCCGCAACCAGAAGCTCATCGAGGTCGCACCAAGCCCGTCGCTGAACGACGCCTTGCGCACGCGCATCATCGACGCCGCCAAGGAACTTGCGGCCGCCGCGAACTACGACAATCTCGGCACTTTCGAATTCCTCGTCGATAACGACGCCAGGACCAGCGACAAGGCGTTCGCCTTTATCGAGGCCAATCCGCGGCTGCAGGTGGAGCATACCGTTACCGAGGAGGTGCTCGGCCTCGATCTCGTGCAGTCGCAGCTTGCGGTCGCGGCCGGTGCGACGCTGGGCTCGCTTGGGCTAGCGCAGGGCTATATCCCGAGGCCGCGCGGCTTTGCGATCCAGCTCCGGGTCAACATGGAGGTGATGGACGAGACCGGCGCCACCAGGCCGACCGGCGGCACGCTGGCCGTGTTCGACCTGCCGTCCGGCCCCGGCGTGCGCGTCGATACGTTCGGCTATTCGGGCTACCGGACCAGCGCCGCCTTCGACTCGCTGCTTGCAAAGGTCATCGTGCATTCGCCAGGCGGCAACTGGACCGACGTGGTGCACAAGGCCTCGCGGACGCTGCGTGAATTTCGCATCGGCGGTGTCGCCACCAACGTTCCCTTCCTCGCGGCGATTTTGGCGCATCCGGATTTCGTCGAGAACCGTCTCAGCACCGGTTTTATTGACAAGCATGTCGCCGATCTGGTTGGCGAAACCAACACGACGGCGGAGACGGAACTGGTCGATTCCGGCAGCGCCGCAGATGACGAGACGCTCGCGATCGCGGTCGCGGCATCGGCAACCGGCCCGGCAGGTTCGGTCGCGGTGCTGGCGCCGCTGCAAGGCACGATCGTCGCGATAGACGTCGAGGAGGGTGACCTCGTTCGCCCCGGCCAGCAGATCGCCGTGCTCGAATCCATGAAGATGGAGCATCTGGTCACGGCGCCGCAGGGCGGCCGGGTGACGCAGATCGCAGCAGGCTCCGGCGTGATGCTGATGCAAGACGAGCCGATCCTCTATCTGGAGCCGGCCGAGATCGACGCCCATGATGTCACCGAGGAGGACGATATCGATCTCGACCACATCCGCCCCGATTTGGCCGAGTTGATCGAACGCCACGCCATCACGCTGGATGAAAACCGCCCGGCCTCGGTTGAACGGCGGCGCAAGACCAATCAGCGCACGGCGCGGGAGAATATCGCGCACCTCGTCGATGAAGGCTCCTTCGTCGAATATGGTTCGCTCGCCATCGCTGCCCAGCGAAGGCGCCGAACGGTCGACGACCTGATCCGCAACACGCCGGCCGACGGCCTGATCTCCGGCGTCGCCACTGTGAACGCGAAAAAATTCGGCGCCGACGCCGCCCGCTGCATGGTGATCGCCTACGATTACACCGTGCTCGCCGGCACGCAAGGCCATATGAACCACAAGAAGATCGACCGCATGCTCGGCCTGGCCGAACAATGGCGGCTGCCGCTGGTGTTCTATGCCGAAGGTGGCGGCGGCCGCCCCGGCGATACCGACAGGCTCGGCATGACCGGCCTCGACGGGCCGTCCTTCGTGCAGTTCGCAAAGCTCTCGGGGCTGGTGCCGGTGATCGGCGTCGTCTCCGGCTATTGCTTTGCCGGCAACGCGGCGATGCTCGGTTGTTGCGACGTCATCATCGCGACGAAGAATGCCTCGATCGGCATGGGTGGACCGGCGATGATCGAGGGCGGCGGGCTCGGCGTTTATCACCCTGCTGAAGTAGGTCCGGTGTCGTTCCAGTCGCCGAACGGCGTCATCGACATTCTGGTCGAGGATGAAGCGGAGGCGACATCCGCGGCGCAGAAATATCTGTCCTACTTCCAGGGCGCGGTCGCCGACTGGAAAGCGCCGGACCAGCGCCTGCTGCGGCGGTCCATTCCGGAGAACCGGCTGCGGGTCTACGACATCCGCCTCGTCATCGATCTCTTGGCCGACGAAGGCTCGGTGCTGGAGATCCGCCGGGATTTCGGCGTCGGCATGATCACCGCCTTTATCCGTATCGAGGGAAAACCGTTCGGCCTGATTGCCAACAACCCAAAGCATCTCGGCGGCGCGATCGACGCGCCGGCCGGCGACAAGGCCGCGCGCTTCATGCAGCTCTGCGATGCCTTCGACATTCCGCTTATATCGCTCTGCGATACGCCGGGCTTCATGGTCGGACCCGAAGCGGAGAAAACCGCGATTGTGCGCCATGTTTCGCGCATGTTCGTGACCGGCGCCAGCCTCACCGTGCCGCTGTTCGGCATCGTCCTGCGCAAGGGTTATGGGCTGGGCGCGCAGTCGATGGTCGGCGGTGGCTTCCACGCCTCGTTCTTCACCGTGGCCTGGCCGACCGGCGAGTTCGGTGGCATGGGGCTGGAAGGCTATGTCCGGCTCGGTTTCCGCAAGGAGATGGAAGCAATCGAAAACCCGGTCGAGCGCGAGGACTATTACAAGGCCAAGGTCGCCGAGCTCTACGCCAACGGCAAGGCGGTCTCGATCGCCTCGGTGCTCGAGATCGACGAAGTGATCGACCCCGCCGACACGCGGCACTGGATCATGTCCGGCCTGCGTTCGGTGCCAAAGCCGGAATTGCGCAGCGGTCGCAAGCGGCCGTGTATCGATGCGTGGTAGTACACCGTCGTCCCTGCGAAGGCTTGCGAAGGCAGGGACCCATAACCACAGGGTTGTGTTGTTGAAGAAGGACGCCGACCTGCGTGCTCCACAATGGCGACCGCGGTGTATGGGTCCCGGCCCGCGCGTCGCCTGGCCGGGACGACGGCATGTAGCCGAAGCTGACATATGTGATCTCGTATGTGAGTGCCCGACTGTGATCTCGTATGTGACTGCCCGACCGGGCAAATCACTTCTGATTTTCAGAAATCGCGTCAAGCCCCGGAATCAAAAATATTCCGCTTTCGTCCTCACCCAAATCAGTCGCATAACTCCGCCCGTCTCACGGCGGATGAGGGGCGCTTCGCGATCGTCACGAACGTGCGGTGAGATGCGATGGACGCTGAACGCGCAAGACGTGGGCGCAGGAAGCGTACGGCGAAGTCGTGTGGTCCTGGCGTCGCGGTGCTGGCGTTAAGTCCTTTGGAAGCGAAGCTTCTCGGGGGCGACGGAGGCAAAAGAGCCGTTCTCCGGGGAGAGCACGAAGTAAGCCGTAAAGCCATTGCGCAGGGAAGGCCGGGATGCTCCCGCTATACCTGTATGCTCGTGTGCGTTTTCTTTTGCGCACTTTGCACACGAGACCGCGGGTGCGGCGCGCATCCGGTCTTCCCTGCGCCCTCTAAACAAGAGGGCGGGAAGTTGAGAGCAAACCTCGGACGCAATGCGCCGCGAGATCGCGAAGTCATATCTGATTGTTAGAAAATTTGGAACAGACGTGCGCGCCCCTCCAGGGGAGGGTGCTACCCCAGCCTCAACTCATCGTATCCCTTCGCCGCTACCGCATCGCATCGTGCGCGATAAGCCGGCGCGCTGCCGCTGTAGCGGGCGACGATCCGCCTCTGTTTGCCTTCGACATTGGAATTGATGCCGGTCATCCAGGAATTGACCTCGTTGGACAGCAATCCCTCGCCGAGCGCCTTGACGTGATCGGTCCAGGCTTTCACGCCCTCCGGCGTCGCTTCCAGCCGCGTCAACCCCTCTTTCATCGCGAACAGGAGCAGCCCGGTGACCCAGTCGACGCTGTATTCGATGCTGCGCGGGATGTTGCCGAGCGCGGTGTGCGGCCCCATCAGCATCAGCATGTTCGGAAATTCATGCACCATGATGCCGAGATAGGTCTCCGGGCCTTGTCGCCACTTGTCTTTCAACCGCGCGCCGCCAACGCCACGAAAATCGATTTTGTCGAAACTGCCGGTGATGGCATCGAAACCGGTCGCGTAGATGATGATGTCGAACTCGTAATCCCGTTCGCTTGTCCTGATGCCCTCAGGCGTGATCCGCTCGATCGGCGTCTCGTTGATGTCGACCAGTTCGACATTGTCCTGGTTGTAGACTTCGTAATAGAACGTTTCGAGCGGCAGCCGGCGGGTGCCAAAGCCGTGATTTTTCGGAATCAGTTTTTCCGCGACCGCCGAATTCTTCACGCGCTGCCGGATCTTGCGCGCGACGAAATCGGAGATCGTGGCGTTCGCCCTGCGGTCGATCAGTATGTCGCGAAAGTTTCCCTGCCAGATGCCGAAGCCGCGCTCGCCATAGAGCTTTTCATAAAACGCCTCGCGCTCCTCGTCCGACACCTCGAACGCGCCGCGCGGATCCGGCGTGTGCAGGAAGCAGGCGAAGGTTTCCTGGCAACGGGCGAAGATCTCGGGATAGCCGGTCTTGATCTTCCTCTGGGTTTCGGCGTCGATTTTGCCGTTGTGCAGCGGCGCGCACCAGTTCGGCGTGCGCTGGAATACGGTGAGATGGCCAACCGAGCCGGCAATGGTTTGAATGGTCTGCACGCCGGTCGCGCCGGTGCCGATCACGGCGACGCGCTTGCCGGCAAAATCCACCGGCTCCTTCGGCCACCGTGCGGTATGAAAGGAGGCGCCTTTGAAATCCTCGCGGCCCTCGATCCGCGGCAGGGTAGGCGTCGACAACGGCCCGATCGCGGTGATCAGGAAGCGCGCGTCGAACCGGCTGCCGTCCTCCAGCGTAATGGTCCAGCTCCGCGTATCTTCCTCGTAAGCAGCCGCCGTCACCCGGCTCCTGAACTGGATATCCTGGCGCAGGTCGAACTTGTCGGCGACGTAATTGAGATAGCGCAACGTCTCCGGCTGGCCCGCAAAATGCTCCGACCATTCCCATTCCTCAAGCAACTCCTTCGAGAACGAGTAGCCATAGGAATAGCTTTCGGAATCGAAGCGCGCGCCGGGATAGCGGTTCCAGTACCAGGTGCCGCCGACATCGGTACCGGCCTCGAACACCCGCACGCGAAAACCCTGCTCGCGCAGCCGGTAGAGCTGGTACAGCCCCGACATGCCCGCGCCGATGATGATGGCGTCGTAGTCCGGAATCGGCGTCGCTCCCGCGCTTATGGTTTGCTCAAAAGCTATCCGGTCTCGCGCCCGCGGACAAACCTGTATCAAGGCGTGGCAGGGTTGCGCGTTTGTCCCGCCAAGTCGGCCTTGCTCGGCTTTACTGCCGGCCGCATCTGCCCCTATCGTGGAGCCCAGATCGCCTTCAAGGCGACGCTAATTCAGGGAGCGAAGCGACCGCAATGAACGATCCCGTTGACGTCCTCATCATCGGCGCCGGCGCGTCCGGCGCGGCGGTGGCGTGGAGCCTGGCTGAAACCAAGATGCATATCCTCTGCCTCGACCAGGGCGGCTGGATGAAGCCCTCGGAATATCCGAGCACGGGGCGCGACTGGGAGGCGAAGTTTTACGGCGACTGGTCGACCAGTCCGAACATCCGCGGCAGGCCCGAGGACTATCCGATCAACGACGACAACTCGCCGATCAAGGTCGTGAACTTCAACGGTGTCGGCGGCTCGACTGTGATGTACACCGCGCATTGGCCGCGGCTGCATCCCTCCGATTTCAAGGCGAAAACGCTCGACGGCGTTGCTGATGACTGGCCGATCGACTACGACACGCTGGTGCCGTTCTTCGAAGAGAACGACCGCATGATGGGGGTCTCGGGTTTGTCGGGCGATCCGTTGTCGCCGCTGACGCACCCGCCGATGCCGCCGCAGCCGCTCGGACTTTCCGGCCCGCTGATCGGCAAGGCCATGAACAAGCTCGGCTGGCATTGGTGGCCGTCGGACACCACGGTCGCGACGATGGATTACGAGGGCCGGGCGCGCTGTATCAATCTCGGCCATTGCACGCCGGCCTGCGCGCAAGGCGCCAAAGCCTCGACCGACATCACCTATTGGCCTCAGGCGATCCGCTCCGGCGTCGAGCTCAAGACTCATTGCCGCGTCCGCGAGATCCTGACCAATGAACATGGCATGGCCTCGGGCGTCGTCTATTACGACAAGGATGGCGTCGAGCAGTTCCAGCCGGCCGAAGTCGTCATCATCGCCTGCAACGGCGTCGGCACGCCGCGGCTGTTGCTGAATTCGGTCTCCGGCCGCTTCCCGAATGGCCTGGCCAATTCATCCGGCCTGGTCGGCAAGAACCTGATGTTCCATCCCTATGCGCAAATCTACGGTTTTGTGAAGGAGCCGACCGACTCTAACCGCGCGCCGCCGACTTGCCTCTGGAGCAAGGAGTTTTACGACACCGATCTCTCGCGCGGCTTCGTGCGCGGCTACGGCATCCAGTTCGGCCGCGGCGCGGGGCCGGTGTTCGAAGCCGTCGCGAGCGAACAGAAGGGCATTTTGCCATGGGGCGCGGACCATCACCGCGTGTTCCGCAAGCTTAACGGCCATCGGCTCGCGGTATCTGCGATCTGCGAGGATCTGCCCGAGGAGCACAACCGCGTCACGCTCGATCCCGTGCTGAAGGACAGCCACGGGATTCCCGCGCCGAAGATCGACTACACGATCAGCGAGAACAGCCGGAAGATGATGGAGCATGGATTGGCGCGCGGCCGGGAAATTCTCGAAACCGCCGGCGCCACCGACATCTGCATCAACAACCCGATTCCCTGGGGCGGCTGGCATCTGCTCGGTACCGCGCGGATGGGCACCGATCCTGCGCGCTCGGTGGTCAACGAATGGGGCCGGTCACACGACGTGAAAAACCTCTTCATCGTCGACGGCAGCGTGTTCGTCACGTCAGGCGGCGTGAACCCGACCTCGACCATCCAGGCGATCGCGCTCTACGTCGCCGACCAGATGAAGCAACGCCTTGCCAACCTCTTTGATTGAGACCGCGATGTCCGCAGCCAATGAACTGACCGCAGCCCAACGCGACGATCTCCGCACCGTCGCTGCAATGATCATTCCCGCCAGCGACGAGTACAAGGTGCCCGGCGCCGACGATCCTGCGATCCAGGCCGATATGCTGGCGACGCTCGGCCGCGATACTGCGATGGTGCGTGCCGCGCTCGACCATCTGGCGCGTCTGGCCGGCAAGCCGTTGGCTGAGCTTGACGCGGCGCGGCGCGACGAGGTCGCAAGAGAATTCCGCGCCACCGGCGGCGGCCCCGCCGCGACACTCGTTCGCGTCGTGCTGCAATGCTACTACCGCGATGACCGCGTGCTGCGCTCGCTCGGGCTGGAGCTTCGCGCGCCGTTCCCGAAGGGCCACGTGCTGGAAGAGGGGGACTGGTCGTTGCTCGACCCCGTCAAGGCGCGGCCGGCGAAGCTCAGAAGGGCGCCCTAGCAGGCCTGCCCTGCGCTGGATGCCCGGGCACCTTGCGCAGGCGGTTCCCGACCACCATCTGGTGAGGCCGAAGGAATCTTGCCATGTTGGATTTTACCTCAGATATCGCCGATGACGAACTGTCGTCGCGAACCGCCGAGCCTGCCCGGGACAATGACCGGGTTTTGCTCGATGCCTATTCCAATGCCGTGATCGATGTGACCGAGCGGGTCGGTCCCGCAGTCGTGCGCGTCGAAACCGGGCCGAAGGTGCGCAGCGCGCGTGAGCGCGGCGGACTTGGGTCCGGTATTGTCATCTCGCCCGACGGTCTCGTGCTGACCAACAGCCATGTGGTCGGATCATCGAAGGAGATCAGGCTGCGCGACACTGAAGGATTCGTCACCGACGCTCACGTGCTCGGCGTCGATCCAGACACGGACCTTGCCTTGCTGCGGGCCGACGGCGCGCGCGATCTGCGTTATGCCTCGCTCGGCAACTCCAAGAGCCTGCGTCGCGGCCAACTCGTGGTCGCGATCGGCAATCCGCTCGGCTTCGAATCGACGGTGACCGCCGGCGTGGTGTCGGCGCTCGGCCGCTCGATCCGCTCGGTGAGCGGCCGGACCATCGAGGACGTGATCCAGACCGATGCTGCGCTGAATCCCGGCAATTCCGGCGGGCCGCTGGTGTCGTCGGCATCGGAGGTGATCGGCATCAACACCGCAATCATCAACGGCGCGCAGGGCATCTGCTTCGCGGTCGCCAGCAACACGGCGCAGTTCGTGCTGTCCGAGATCATCCGCCACGGCTATGTCCGCCGCGCCTATATCGGCGTCGCAGGCCAGACCGCGCCGATCCCGCGGCGGCATGCGGTGGTCGCCGGCGTCGACAACAAGATGGGCGCGCTGCTGGCGCAGATCGAGCCGGACAGCCCGGCCGCGAAGGCGGGACTGTTGCCGGGCGATGTCGTGATCAAGCTCGACGGCGTCGAGATCAACGGCGTCGACGATCTGATCCGCGCCCTCGATCGCGACCGCATCGGGCGGACGCTCGCGATGCATGTGTTGCGGATGGGAAGGTTGCGGGCGATCGACATCCATCCGGTGGAGCGCAGGCAGCCGGGAAGGCAGTAGTGTCCTCAGTCGTCATGCGCAGGCTTGACAGGCGGGCCTACTGCCGCAAGGCCGCCAGCAACTCGTCGGGCGCTTCAGCCATGATCATGTGGCCGGCGCCGGGCACGACGATCGTACGCGAGTTCGGCGTCGCCGCAGCCAGCGCCTTGCCGCCCTTGGCTGGCGTCATCATGTCGCGCTCACCGAGAATGAAGGTGACGGGCACCTTCACCTGCGCGGCTGCCGCGAGTGCGTTCTGATAGGAGTTGCAGGCATTGAGATCGCTGTAGAGCACGCCCGGCCGCGTCTGCTGCAGCACGCGCTGCGCGCCCTGATGCATCCACAATCCCGGCGCGAGACTGCCGCCGAGCTCGGCCTTGAAGCCGAGGCCCCAGATCGAGACCATATCGATGGCATCGGGGTTGTTGACCTCGGCGGCCTTGAGCAGATCGGGGCCGACCGTCATCGCAGCAGCGGTGCCGATCAGGCTGAGGCCGGACACCTTGTCGGGATGACGCGCGGACGTCTCCAGCGCGATCAGCGAGCCCATCGAATGGCCGATCAGCTTCGCCTTCGGCGCAGCCGCAGCGTCGAGCAACGCGGCGGTCCAGTCGGCCATGTCGGCGATGGTTGGCAGCGGGCTGCCTCCCGAACGGCCATGGCCGGGCAAGTCGGGCGCCAGCACGGCGTAGCCGTGATGGGCGAACCAGCGGCTGTGCAGCGCCCAGGTCGAATGATCAAACCCCGCGCCGTGCAGCATCACCAGCGCGGGCAGCGACGGATCGAACGGCCGGCCGCCGGTCGCAACGAAGACATCAGCACCGTTGACGGAAAGCTGCATGGGTCAAACCTTCTGCGATGCGCGAAGCGCCTGGCTGAGATCGTCGATGATATCGGAAGCGGCCTCAATTCCGATCGACAGCCGCACCAGCTCCTCGCCGATCCCCGCGGCCTTCAACTGGGCGGCATCCATCTGCTGATGCGTGGTGCTGGCGGGGTGAATGACCAGCGTCTTGGCGTCACCGACATTGGCGAGATGGCTGATCATCCGCAACGACTCGATGAATTTTTTGCCCGCCGCCCGGCCACCCTTGATGCCGAAAGAGACGATCGATCCGGCGCCGCGCGGCAACAGCCGCTTCGCGAGCTGATGGTCGGGATGATTTTCCAGCGCCGGATGCAGCACCCACTCGACCGCCTTGTTGGCGCTCAGCGCTTCGAGCACCGCAAGCGTGTTGCTCATGTGGCGCTCCATCCGCACGCCGAGCGTCTCGACGCCCTGCAGCAGGTGAAACGCGTTGGTCGGCGACAGGCAGGCGCCGAAGTCGCGCAGGCCCTCGGTGCGGGCGCGCATGATGAAGGCGGCCTGGCCGAACTGCTCGTCGAAGACGATGCCGTGATAGCCGGCATAGGGTTCGGTGAGCTGGGGGAATTTGCCCGACGCGTGCCAATCGAACCGGCCGCCATCGACGATGACGCCGCCAATGGCGATGCCGTGGCCGCCGATCCATTTGGTCGCCGAGTTCATCACGATGTCGGCGCCGAGCTCGATCGGGCGGCTGAGGAACGGCGTCGCAAAGGTGTTGTCGATCAGGAGCGGAATCTTGGCGTCATGCGCGATCTGCGCGACCGCCGGAATATCCAGCACCTCCAGCCCGGGATTGCCGATGGTCTCGCCGATCACCAGCCGCGTGTTTGGCTTGATCGCGGCGCGGAATTCATCGAGCGCGCGCGGTTTGACGAACGTCGTCGTGATGCCGAAGCGCGGCAGCGTGTGCGCCAGCAAATTGATGGTGCCGCCATAGAGCGAGGCGGAGGCGACGATGTGGTCGCCGGCGTTGAGGATCGTTGCGATCGCCAGATGCATCGCGGCCATGCCGCTCGCCGTGCAGATCGCGCCGACGCCGGCTTCCAGTGCCGCGAGCCGCTCCTCGAGCACGGCGGTCGTGGGATTGGAAATGCGGGTGTAGATGTGTCCGGCGCGCTCGAGGTTGAACAGCGCCGCGGCGTGGTCGGAGTCCTGGAACACGTAGGAGGTGGTCTGGTAGACCGGAACGGCGCGGGCGCCGGTTGCGGGATCAGGGCGCTGGCCGGCATGCAGGCTCAGGGTTTCGAAGGCAGGCGGCTTGGGTGCGGGCATGCGGGGCTCGTCAGATCAAGTGGTGGCGGGAAAGTATGTGATGGCTCAGACGTGCACGGCGGCGCGGACGCGGCCGGCATTGCCGAACACGCGCAAATAACGTTCGATCTCGGACGGCGTGCCGGTGGCCTTCTCGGGATTATCAGACAGCTTGACCGCCGGCCGCCCATCGACGGATGTCACCTTGCAGACCAGCGAGATCGGATCGAGATCGGCCGATCCGTCCGGCGCGCAGCCGACGAAATCGTTGGTGAGATTGGTGCCCCAGCCGAACGAGATGCGGACGCGTCCGGCGAAATGACGATAAGTCTCCTCGATCGAATCGACATCCATGCCGTCGGAGAACACCAGCAGCTTCTCCTTAGGCTCGCGGCCCTTCTGCTTCCACCATTTGATGATGTCCTCGCCGGCCGTGATCGGCGGCGCGCTGTCCGGGCGGAAGCCGGTCCAGTCGGCGACCCAGTCAGGTGCATCGCGCAGGAACGTCTTGGTGCCGAAGGCGTCGGGCAGCGCGATCAAGAGATTGCCGCCGTAGGTGTGTCGCCACTGATCGAGGATGCGATAGGGTGCCCAGCGCAACTCCTCGTCGGAATCGGCGAGCGCGGCCGCGACCATCGGCAATTCATGCGCATTGGTGCCGATCGCTTCAAGATCGTTGTCCATCGCCAGCAGCACGTTGGAGGTGCCGGTGAAAGAGGGGCCGAGGCCCTCCTTGACGGCCTCGACGCACCAGCGCTGCCACAGATGGCCGTGGCGTCGGCGCGTGCCGAAGTCCGACAGCCGGAGGCCCTCGAGCTTGCGCAGCCGCTCCACCTTGGACCACAGCTTGGCCTTGGCGCGGGCATAGAGCACGTCGAGCACGAAGCGTCCCTGACCCTTGGTCGCCTGCCGCGAGCGCAGCTCGTTCATGATCGCGAGCGCCGGGATTTCCCACATCGTGGTGTGGGTCCATGGCCCGTGGAAGTGCAGCTCGTACTGGCCGTCGACCTTGTTGAGCTCGTATTCGGGCAGACGGAAGTTGGCGAGCCAGTGGATGAAGTCCGGCGAAAACATCTGGGTCTTGCCGTAGAACGTGTTACCGGCGAGCCAGATCAGCTCCTTCTTGGTGAAGCGGATGGTGCGCGCGTGGTCGAGCTGTGCGCGCAGTTCGCCCTCATCGACGATCTCGGCAAGGCGGACATGCCGGGTGCGGTTGATGACCGAAAAGGTGACGCGCTGTTCCGGGTAAAATTCCCGGATCATCTGCAGCATCAAAAGCTTGTAAAAATCGGTATCGAGCAGGCTGCGCACGATCGGGTCGAGCCGCCAGCCATGGTTATAGGTCCGGGATGCAATATCGGTAACTGCCATGGCGGAACTTTATCGTGCCGCGGGCCGCCCAACCAGTGGGTTTTGCCGGCGGCATGGCAGCTCAGCGCGCTATTCCGGCCGGATACGGCCAATCGCAGCAGGAATATCCTTCCAGACCGGCTTATCGGGGGCAAATTGTTGCCTCAGGTAAGCGACCAGTTCAGCGATTTGGCCGTCGCTCAGGCTGTCCTTGAAGGCCGGCATGTAGCCGAGGTCGGTCGCGGCCGGCTTTGCGATGCCATGCAGGATGACCTGGATCAGATTGTCGGGCACGGTGCTGTGCAGATTGCTATTGAGCGCCAGCGATGGCCGACTGCCGAACAGCGGTGCGCCGCCGACCTCATGGCAGACGGCGCAGGCGCCCTGATAGAGCCGCGCGCCGACGCTGGAGGCCGCAAGCGTTCGCGTGCCGGTCGAGGCTTCGAGCCTGACGGCAAGCGCTCGCTGCGCCGGGCGATCGATCGCGGTCTCGTTAAACGAGGCGAGATAGACCGCCATGGCGCGGATGTCGGCATCAGGCAACGCCGCGAGCTCCCTCACCACCGGCGCCATTGGCCCCGCGGCGACGCCGTGAAGGCGCGACTCGCCGGTTCGCAAATACGCGTACAGCTCGTCCTCGTTCCACGGGATCGGCGCTTGCGACAACGAGGTCAGCGCCGGTGCTTCCCAACCTTCGGCGAATCCGCCGGCGAGATAGGCGTTCGCCTTCTCCGCGCCGAGCGCATTGCGCGGCGAATGGCAGGCGCCGCAATGGCCGAGGCCTTCGACGAGATAAGCGCCGCGATTCCATATCTCGGATTTTGCGGGATCGGGCTGGAACACGGCGGGTGTGTGGAACAGCGCATTCCATCCGGCCATCAGCGAGCGCAGGTTGAACGGGAATGCCAGCGCGTTGGCCGGCGTCTCCGCTCGCACCGGCGACTGCGCCATCAGATAGGCATAGAGCGCCTGCATGTCGGCGTCAGTGGTTCTCGCGAAATGCGGATAGGGAAACGCGGGATAGAGATGCCGCCCATCTCGATGGATGCCCTCGCGCATTGCGCGCTCGAAGGCGGGATAGGACCAGGCGCCGATTCCGGTTTCGACATCGGGTGTGATGTTGGTCGAATAGATCGTGCCGAACGGCGTCGGCAGCGGACGGCCGCCGGCGTTGAGCACGCCATTCGCAGCGGTGTGGCACACCGCGCAATCGCCGAGCGCGGCAAGTTGCTGGCCGCGGGCGATGGTCGCGGCCGAATAGACCGAGGCATCGGGCCGCGCGATCGGCGCGATCGCTCGCCAAGGCAACACGGCGCTGCCGATGCCGACCATAGCCGCGCACAGCGCTGCGGCAGTCGCGAGTACGCCGCGCCGTCCCGCGAACGGATTGGGCCATCGATTGAGATCAGGCTGTGGTGCGGATGCCGGCGCGGGCAACGCCTCCGCTGCCGCCGGTTCCTCGCCACGCAGCCCCCGCAGGATGCGCTCCGGGGTGAACGGCAATTCGCGAAACCGCACGCCGGTCGCATCATAGATCGCATTGGCGATAGCCGCCGCGCTGGGGACGGAGGCGGACTCGCCGACACCGAGCGGCGGCTGATCCTGTCGCGGCAGCATCAGCACGTCGATCTCAGGCACCTCGGGAAATTTGATGATGGGGTAGGCGCCCCATTCGCGCGCCGTGACGGAGGTGCGATCGAACGACACTTCCTCCATCAGCGCGCGGCTGGTCGACTGGATGACGTTGCCGTGTATCTGGTGGCGCACGCCGTCCGGATTGATCATCAGGCCGGAGTCCTGGCCTGCCACGACTCGCGTCACGCTGACATCGCCGGTTGCCTTGTTCACCGCGACGTCGGCGATCCACGCCGACCACGCTGCGCCGTAGCCGGGAAATTTGCTGTGCACATAGAGCGCATAGGCAAAGCCGCGCCCACGCACGATATTGCCTTCGGCCTGCTTCTCCTCGCGCACCTTCCGTGGTTTCCAGCCGGCGCGTTCGGCCACCGCATTGACGAGATTGACGGCGCGCGGATCCTTCAAATAGCGCAGCCGGTACTCGATCGGATCGACACCAGCCTCGCTGGCGCATTCGTCGATCCAGGATTCATGCGCAAAGGTGTTCGGCAGCGCCGAGACGCCGCGCAGCCAGGAGGCGCGCACGATCGGCGGCATGTCATTCACTACCACGCGCAGATTCTCGTAGTCGTAGGGCGGGATCGCGGTGCGATCGCCCATCTCGAATACCGCCGGCGTATGTGGGACGGCGCCGGTCAGCAGCAGGGCCAGCGTCGGAGCGCCGTTCGATGGATAGCGCGTCGCAAAATCATAGCCGGCAACGCTGCCATCGGCGTTCAATCCGCCGTTGACATCCATCAACTGCGCGGTGCCCTTCGGTTCCCAGGCGTGCTCCTGCTCGCGCGTCAATTGCACGCGGACGGGCCGGCCGACGGCGCGCGACAGCAGCACCGCGTCGGCGGAAACATCATCGGCACAGTTACGTCCGTAGCAGCCGGCGGCCTCCAGCCGGATCACCTCGATCTCGGCTTCGCGCCGGTGGATCAGCCGCGCCAGATCGGTGCGCAGATGATGCGGGTTCTGCGTTCCGGACCAAACCCGCGTCACATCCTCCTGATAATCCGCAACCGCGCAGGACGGGCCGATCGAGGCGTGCATCTGGTAGGGCCAGATGTAGGTTCGCGGCATCGGCTTGGCGGCGCCGGCAATCGCCGCATCGACATCACCCTTGTCGATCAGCGTTCGTGGCGTCGATGGATTGGCCCGTAACGCCGTTTCAATGTCCTTGAGGTCGGGCAGCGTCGGCACCGGCTTCCAGCTCACCTTGAGCTGCGCCGCCGCCTTGATCGCATTCTCCTCGCGCTCGGCGACGACGCCGACGAAGTCGCCGATGCGAACGACAGCGACAAGTCCGGGGATGTCGCGCACCGAGGACTCGTCGACCGCGATCAGGCTGTTGCCGATGAAGTCGCCGACATCGACGCCGGCATAGGGCGGGCGAACGACGCGGCCATGCAGCATGCCGGCCACGCGCATGTCGTGCACATAGACCAATTCACCGGTCGCCTTCGCCGGAAGATCGACGCGCGGCACCGATTGGCCAACGATGTTATAGGCGTCGACGGACTTAACTGGAACGTCGTCGGCGAGTTCAAGGCGAATAGTCTCGCCCGCAATCAATTCGCCATAGCTGACGCTGCGATTGTCCTTGCCGCGGACGAGGCCGTCTTCAACGAGGAGATCCTCGGCCGAAAGCTCCAGCCGCTCGGCGGCGCGCGCGACCAGAAACTGCCGCGCCTGTGCCGCGGCCTTGCGCAGCGGTACGGCCGTAATCTGAATTGTTTCGCTCGCAATCGTCGCGCCCTGATTGGGAACGAGGGCTGTGTCGCCGAGCACGACCACAACACGGGCAAAGGATACGTCGAGCTCTTCGGCAACGATCTGCCCGAGCGCGGTGCGGATGCCGGTGCCGAGATCTACGTGGCCATTATAGGCGGTGACCGAACCATCTGCCGTGATCTTGATGAAGGTCTCGAACTTGACGGCCTCGACCGGCGATGCCGGGCGCACGACGGACAGCGTGCCTTGCAACCGCTCGCGATTCGCAGCCGTGTCAGGGTGGGTCATCGCTTCTGCGCCTCAACGAGACGGCCTGCGGCGCGCATCGCCGCGCGCATGATTTCGACATGCGCGCCGCAGCGGCACAGATGATGGCGCAGTGCTTCCAGTACCTCGTCTTCCGACGGGTGAGCGGAGCGCAGCAACAGCGCCTTGGTGGTGATGATCATGCCGTTGAGGCAATAGCCGCATTGCGCCGCCTGTTCGCTGATAAACGCTTGCTGCACGGGATCGGGATGCTCGCGCGTGCCGAGGCCTTCGAGCGTCACGATGTCGCGCCCGATGCAGCCCTCGATCGGGATCACGCAGGAACGCGCGGCGACGCCGTCGATCAGCACGGCGCAGGCGCCGCATTCGCCGAGCCCGCAGCCGTATTTCGGTCCGTTCAGTTCGAGGTCATTGCGGAGCACGTAAAGCAATGCAGTGTCGAGCGCGGCGTCAACGTCGTGAGCTTTGCCGTTGACAGTCAGGCGCATCATGCTCTCCCGAAGTCCTCGTTGCGTTGCAAAATCCGCACTGGATGCTTCGCGAAAGATACCGTTTGTGTACAAACGTGCAAGCCGCGCGATCCCGCGCTGCAGCGCGCTGCTCGCTTTATGAACAGAGCGGCGAGGCAATTGAGGTATTATGCGGCAAGCGGCGCATTTCGCAGCGGGAGCGGCTTGACAGTGTTCCAGTCCGCGCGCAACATCATTCGTATACGAACAAATGGTCGGAACCGCGAATAAGCGGCTATGATCGGCGCCTTCCCGACTGCAGGCTTGTTCATGACTGACGAGGCCGTTGCCACTGGCGACAAGATCCGCTGCGATGCCTGTCCGGTGATGTGCTACATCAAGCCGGGCGCGGCGGGCGCGTGCGATCGTTATGCCAACCATAATGGGGAGCTGGTGCGCGTCGATCCGCACATCGTGCTGGAGCGAACGGTGTCGCACGGCGGACGGCTGGTGCCGTTTCAGGCCGGTGGCGACTGGGACGGCAAACTCGTCCACGAGCCCAACGTGTTCGTCACCGCGATCGGAGCGGGCACTACCTATCCCGATTACAAGCCGGCGCCCTTCATCGTGTCATCGGAAATCGACGGCGTCGACATGGTCACGGTCGTGACCGAAGGCATTTTCAGCTATTGCGGCGTTAAGGTGAAGATCGACACCGACCGATATCTCGGTCCCGAGACGGCGACCGTCCGCGCGGAGGGCGAGGCGATCGGCCATGTGACGACCAGCGAATATGGCTCGCAGATGCTTTCGCTCGGCGGCGTGCATCATCTGACCGGCGGTTCCAAGAAGGAGGGCCGCGTTACCTGCGACGCGCTGATGGACCTTTCCAATTGCAAGCCGGTGGAACTGACGATCGACGGCGGCGCCACGGTGGTGGTGCAGGCCGGCCATCCGCCGATCGTCAATGGTGTTGCGGAAGAGCGCATGCGGGTAGGCTGTGGCTCGGCGACCATCGGCATGTTCGCCAAGCAATGGCACGGCAAGGTCGATGAGGTCGTGGTCGTGGACGATCATATCACCGGCGTGCTCTCGGAACACCAGGCCGGCAAGCTGCTCGATATTCCCGATACCGGGATCAAGATGAAGGGCCGGCGCTCGACGCCCGGCCGTTACTTCCAGGTCGCCGATCCCGGGACGGGGTGGGGCGGCACCAATATTTCCGATCCGCTGTCGGTGCTGGGACCGTTCAATCCGAAGGAGGCGCGGCCCGGGCTCACCATGCTGATGGTCTCGACCACCGGCGAGCACGCCGCCTATTACGAACTCGACGAGGCGTTGCGGCCGATCGAAAAGCAGATGCCGCCCGATCTCCAGTTCTCCGTCGAGCGCATCCAGGAAAATTGCGAGCCGGCGCTGTGCACGGTGCTGTTCATGGGCGGTGCCGGCGGCTCGCTGCGCGCCGGTGTCACCGACAATCCGGTGCGGCTGACCCGGTCGGTCAAGGACTCGCTGACGCGCGTCACCAGCGGTGGCGCGCCGGTCTATGTCTGGCCGGGCGGCGGCATCACTTTCATGGTCGACGTCACGCAAATGCCGGCCGGCGCGTTCGGCTATGTGCCGACGCCGGCGCTGGTCGCGCCGATTGAGTTCACGCTGAAACTGTCCGATTACGCGGCGCTGGGCGGTCACATGGATCATGTGCGCCCGCTGGCGTCGTTGCGGGAGAACAGCGGGTTCCGCCCGATGCCCAATATGCCGGGACGGCGCGCATGAAACGGCTCCCGCAAATCGCGCTTCTTCCTGACGGCAAGCGGCTGCATTTGCAGGACGGTCCGATCGATCTGATCATCGAGGCGAAAGGAAGTGAAGGCGAGGTGCGCGTCGCTTACGAAGCCGCCGCTCGGCGCTTCACTGGCTTGCTCGATGAACTCTGCGAGGAGTTGATCGAACTTCGCAAGGCCGCCGATCCGGCGCGAAGCTCGCTGAACGGCGTCGTTGCGCGTCGCATGCATGCGGCGGTCGCGCCGTTTGCGGTTGAGCACTTCATCACGCCGATGGCGGCGGTGGCAGGTAGCGTTGCCGAAGAGGTCCTTGGCGCCATGCTCGCCGCGGAGCGGCTCGATCGTGCCTACGTCAACAATGGCGGCGACATCGCATTGCATTTGACCCGTGGCGAGCAATTCACCGTCGGGCTGATGAACCGACCGGACCATCATGGCGTGATGCAAACCATCAAGATTGAAGCCGATGATCCGGCACGCGGCATCGCGACCAGCGGACGGCATGGCCGCAGTTTCTCGCTCGGGATTGCCGATGCCGTTACCGTGCTGGCTCGAACGGCCTCGCAGGCCGATGCGACGGCGACCATCATCGCCAATGCCGTTGACCTGCCCGGTCATCCCGCCATCATCCGCTGCCCGGCCAATGAGCTGCAGCCCGACAGCGACCTCGGCGCGCGGCTCGTCACCCGCGATGTCGGCGTGCTCCGGGAAAGCGAGATCGACGATGCGTTAAGGGCAGGGGTAAGCCGGGCACAACAATTGCTTGCGGCGGGATTGATCGAAGGTGCGGCCTTGCGTCTACTAGGCGAGACGGCCGTGGTGGGTGCAACAGGGATCAGGGCAGGCGCGTTGCCACCGTTTCATGGAAACGCACTGGAAAGAACAGCGCATGTTTGATTGGGAGCGAGGCGGACAATGAGCGCGATCATTCGCAAGATCGTCACGGTGGTCGAGGAAACCCATCTTGAGATGGGACAGAAGATTGCACCGCCGACGCGCCGGGCCGCGGCGATTGCTGTGATCGAGAATCCGTTTGCAGGCCGGTATGTCGAGGATCTCTCGCCCTTGATCGAAATCGGCGAGGAGCTTGGCGAATTGCTTTCGCGAAGAGCGGTTGCCGCGCTCGGCATCGATGGTGCCAAGGCGCAGAGCTACGGCAAGGCCGCCGCGGTCGGCGAAAACGGCGAGCTCGAGCATGCGGCAGCGATCTTGCATCCCAAAATGGGCGCACCGGTGCGGAGGGTGTTGGGCAAGGGCGCAGCACTGATTCCGTCGTCGAAAAAGCGAAGCGGTCCGGGCACCACGCTGGACATTCCGCTCGGTCACAAGGACGCGGCCTTCGTGCGCAGCCATTTCGACGGCATGGAAGTGCAGATCAATGACGCCCCCCGCGCCAACGAGATCATGGTCGCGGTCGCCGTCACCGATAGCGGCAGGCCGTTGCCGCGCGTCGGCGGACTGACGGTAGCGGAAGTCAAAGGCGAAGACGGCTTGAGATAATGACATCAACATTGGAGGTAGGGATGCGACGGAGACATTTGCTGGGAGCGGGATTGGCGATCGCGGTTGCCGGGATGGCGGGCAATGCCATGGCGCAGAGCGAAATCAAGGAAATCAAGATCGGCGAGATCAACAGCTATTCGCTGTTGCCGGCATTCACCGAACCTTACCGCAAGGGCTGGCAGCTCGCAGTCGAGGAAGTCAACGCCGCGGGCGGCATCAACGGCAAGAAGCTGGTCGTCATATCCAAGGACGATGGCGGCAAGCCGGCGGATGCGCAGACCGCAGCCAATGAGCTGGTCTCGAGCGAGAACGTCGCGATGCTGGCTGGCACGTTCCTGTCCAATATCGGTCTCGCCGTCTCGGACTTCGCCAACCAGAAGAAGGTGTTCTTCCTGGCCGCGGAGCCGTTGACCGACGCCATCACCTGGTCGAAGGGCAACCGCTACACCTTCCGCCTGCGTCCCTCCAACTACATGCAGGCCGCGATGCTGGTGGAGGAGGCCGCCAAGCTGCCGGCCAAGCGCTGGGCGACGATTGCGCCGAACTATGAATATGGCCAGTCGGCGGTTGCGGTGTTCAAGAAGCTGATGTCGGAGAAGCGTCCGGACATTCAATGGGTCGACGAGCAGTGGCCGCCGCAAGGCAAGATCGACGCGGGACCGGTGGTGCAGGCGGTGGCTGCGGCCAATCCCGAGGCGATCCTCAACGTCACCTTCGGTGCCGATCTGGTGAAGCTCGTGCGTGAGGGCAATACCCGCGGCCTGTTCAAGGGACGTTCGGTGGTCTCTTTCCTCACCGGCGAGCCGGAGTATCTCGATCCGCTGAAGGATGAGACGCCGGAGGGGTGGATCGTCACCGGTTACCCCTGGTACGACATCAAGACGCCGGACCATGACAAGTTCCTGAAAGCCTATCAGGCCAAGTACAACGATTATCCGCGGCTCGGCTCGATCGTCGGCTACCAGACCATCAAGGCGGCGGCGGCGATTCTTGCGAAAGCCAACTCGACAGACCCGGAGAAGCTGATCGCGGCGACCGAAGGCCTGTCGATGCCGTCGCCGTTCGGCGAGATCACCTTCCGCAAGATCGATCACCAGTCGACGTTAGGGGCCTATGTCGGCAAGACAGCGCTGAAGGACGGCAAGGGCGTGATGGTGAACTCGGTCTATCGCAAGGGTGCGGACTATCTGCCGAGCGACGGCGAAGTGGAGAAGCTTCGCCCGAAGCAGTGATACACTCTCCTCTCCCTCTCCCCGTTCTTACGTGGAGAGGGGCGGGGGGCTCTCCGCGAGTTGTGGCAGCAGATCGACCTGTACCCCCTCACGCGGATCGCAAGGGCGATCCGATCTCTTCCCGCAAGCGGGGAGGGGTGACCCAAACCTCCGACGCCGATCTACCTTGATGCAATAGACCACTAACCCGGACCGCCAATGGCTTTCTACTTCGTTCAGTTCCTGACCGGTCTCGCCAGCGCGGCGTCGCTGTTTTTGGTCGCATCGGGGCTGTCGATCATCTTCGGCGTGACCCGGATTGTGAACTTTGCCCATGGCGCGTTCTATATGCTCGGCGCCTATGTCGCGTTCACGCTGACCGAGCGGTTCTCCGGCGCGCTTGGCTTCTGGGGCGGCATCGTCGTTGCAGCGCTGATCGTTGCCATCATCGGCGTGCTGGTCGAGATGGTGCTGCTGCGGCGGATCTATCATGCGCCGGAGCTCTTCCAGTTGCTGGCAACGTTCGGCCTCACCTTGATGGTTCAGGACATCGTCGTGATGATCTGGGGCCCGGACGATCTGCTCGGCCGTCGCGCACCCGGCTTCAAGGGCGCGGTCGATTTTTTCGGCCAGAATATTCCGAGCTACGACCTGTTCCTGATCGCGCTTTGCCCGATCGTGCTCGGCATTCTTTGGCTGCTATTCCAGCGCACGCGCTGGGGCGTTTTGGTGCGCGCGGCGACGCAGGACCGCGACATGGTGGCAGCGCTCGGCGTCAATCAGAAATGGCTGTTCACCAGCGTGTTCGCGCTCGGTGTTTTTTTGGCGGCGCTCGGCGGCGCGCTGCAGATTCCGCGCGATGCGGTGCATCACGCGCTGGACCTGCGCATCATCGTCGAAGTGTTCGTGGTGGTGGTGATCGGCGGGCTCGGCAGCATCATCGGCGCCTTTGTCGCGGCCGTGCTGGTGTCCGAACTCAACGCCTTCGGTATTCTCATCTTCCCGAAGATATCCATCATCCTGGTGTTCCTGGTGATGGCGGTGGTACTGATCGTGCGCCCATGGGGCCTGTTCGGCAAGCCGGAAGCTGCCGCACGGCGCACGCCGGGCCTGACCGTCACGCCGTGGCGGCCGCTCACCTCGGGTGAACGGTTGATGTCACTGGGTGCGCTGGTCCTTGCGGCCATGCTGCCGTTGTTTGCCGGCAACTACGCGCTCACCGTCGGATCGGAAATCGCGATCTTCGTCATCTTCGCCGCCAGCCTCCATTTCCTGATGTCGGTTGGCGGCCTCGCCTCGTTCGGCCATGCCGCCTATTTCGGGCTTGGCGCCTATGGCGTCGCATTCCTCGCCAAGGCGGCGGGACTGCCGATGATCGTTTCGCTGCTGCTCGGCCCGGTGCTGGGGCTGCTGGGCGCCGCGGTATTCGGCTTTTTCGCCGTGCAACTCTCCGGTGTCTATTTCGCGATGCTAACGTTGGCCTTTGCGCAGATCGTCTGGTCGATCGCGTTTCAGTGGGTCGAGGTGACCGGCGGCGACAACGGCATTTTGGGCGTATGGCCGGAGAGATGGGCGGCGAGCCCCGCTAATTTCTATTGGTTGTCGCTCGGCATCACGGCGCTCGTGATCACTGTGCTCCGGGTGATGGTATTCTCACCGTTTGGCTTTGCGCTGCGCGCAACGCGGGACTCGCCGCTGCGTAGCGAGGCGATCGGCATCAATGGCAAGCGCGTGCAGTGGACAGCTTTCGTCATATCAGGAACGGTGGCGGGCATCGGCGGCGCGTTGTTCGCCTATCTGAAGGGAAGCGTCTTCCCGGACAGCGTCGGCATCTCGCTCTCTGTGGATGCACTGGTCATGGTTCTGCTCGGCGGCGTCGAGACGGTTTCCGGCGCGGTGATCGGCGCCATCGTGTTCAAGGCGGCAAACATCTGGCTGGTCAGCCAGACCGATCTTTCCAAGCTGGTGCTGGGCGGCTTCATCGTGCTGATGGTGGTGGCGTTCCCCAAGGGCATCGTCGGGACGCTGGAGACGATCCGGAATCGCCGGCGCTCCGCCGGTACAAAATCTGCGCTCGCAACCTCCCGGATCGAGGTTGCCGAATGAGCATGGTCCCGACATTGCTGAAGGTCGAAGGCTTAAGCAAATCCTATGGCGGCGTGCACGCGGTGCGCAGCGTGTCGTTCGAACTGCGTGCGGGCGAAATTCTCGCGCTGATCGGACCCAACGGTGCGGGAAAAAGCACCTGCTTCGACATGCTCAACGGCCAGAACATGCCGGACAGCGGACGGATCCATCTGCTCGGCGAGGATACGGTCGGCCGAAAGCCGCGCGCAATCTGGCGGCTCGGCGTCGGGCGCACGTTCCAGATCACGGCGACATTTCCGACCATGACCGTGCGCGAGAACGTGCAGGTCGCACTGGTGTCGTATGGCAGGCAGTTGTTCAACCTCTGGGGCTCGACGGCGGCTTACGCCCGCGAGGAGGCGGGCCGGCTGCTCGACCTCGTTGGCATGGGCGCCTATGCCGAGCGTCCGTGCGGTGAGCTTGCCTATGGCGACCTCAAGCGACTGGAACTTGCGATCGCGCTCGCCAACCAGCCCAGGCTGCTGCTGATGGATGAGCCTACCGCGGGCATGGCGCCGCGCGAGCGGATCGAGCTGATGCGGCTGACCGCAAGCATCGCCCGCGAACAGTCGATCGGCGTGCTCTTCACCGAGCACGACATGGATGTGGTGTTCGAACATGCCGACCGCATCCTTGTGCTCAACCGCGGCAGCCTGATCGCCGAAGGCTCGCCCGAGGAAGTTCGTGGCAATCCGCAGGTGCGCGCGATCTATCTCGGCGAAGGACTGGTCTACGATGCGCGTCATCGCGAGGGAGCCGGCGCATGAAGCTGCAAGTCGCCGATCTCAACAGCTTCTACGGTCCGGCGCATATCTTGTTCGATATCGCGCTGGAAGTCGGCGAGGGCGAAGTGGTGGCTCTGCTCGGCCGCAACGGGGCCGGCAAGTCGACGACCTTCCGCTCCATCGTCGGCCTGGTCGAGAACCGTTCGGGACGGATCGTTTTCGAGGGCAAGGATGTCTCCCGCGAGCCGACGCATGCGATCGTGCGTGGTGGGCTCGGCTATGTGCCGGAGGAGCGGCGCATCTTCACGGATCTTACGGTCGAGGAAAATCTCGAAGTCGGCCGCCAGCCAAAACGGCGGAACGCGCCGCATTGGACGCACGAAAAACTGTTCACGCTGTTTCCCAATCTCGGCGAGATGCGTAATCGGTCGGGTGGGCGGATGAGCGGCGGCGAGCAGCAGATGCTGACGATTGCGCGAACCCTGATGGGCAATCCGTCGCTCGTTCTGCTCGACGAGCCGTCGGAAGGGTTATCGCCAAAAATCGTCGAACAGATGGTCGACGCCATCCTGGCGATGAAGAAGGAAGGCGTCAGCATCGTGGTCTCGGAGCAGAACCTGCATTTCGCGCGGCTGATTTCGGACCGCGCCTACATCATCGAGCGTGGCAAGATTTGCTTCGGCGGCACGATGGCCGAACTCGACGCGCGGCCGGATATCCGGGACGCGCATCTGTCGCTGTGACCGGCGAGGGAGAAGGGCGGGAACGCAGATGGGAAGGAGTGTTTCGCCGAAACGGAGCGTCAAGCCGCTGCGCCCGTCCTACATTCTCGACGAACAGATCGGCTTCATCCTGCGTCAGGTCTGGCAGCGCCACGCCACCATCTTCGCCCGCGAGATCGGCATCAACCTGACGCCGACACAATGGGCGGCGCTCGCCAAGCTGACCGAGACCGGACCGTGCTCGCAGAACCTGCTCGGGCGGCTGACGGCGATGGATGTCGCCACCATCAAGGGCGTGATCGACCGTCTCACCGCGCGCGGCCTGACCGAGACCAGCCCGGATCCCGAGGATGGCCGCCGCCTGCTCGTGAGTCTGACGCGCGCCGGCCAGCAACTGGCCGAGAAGGCCGCGCCGAATGCCCTCGCGATCTCGCGGGAAACGCTGGCCCCACTTGATGCAAAGGAGCGCGAGACACTGATCGCGCTGCTCGACAAGCTGCGTTAAGGCGTAGCTCGCGTCAGCTCAGGTTGAACACCAGCGCGACCGCGCCCACCAGAATGAGGCTGACGGCCCAGGTCGTATCCAGGTTGAACCAGCTCTGCGATATGAACTGGAGGCCGAGATAGCGGTAGGCGAGCCACGCGCAAACTCCGCCGGCGGCGACCATCGCGATGGCGTGGACGGTGGCAACCAGCACGGCCATTCCGAGATTGGCGTTGATGAGAGTACCGGCGGCCGCGTGGCCGCCGTCGAGTTCGGCTTGCCGGCAGAGCCCGAGATAGATCGGCACCAGCATCAGCGCGGCGCCATGCGCCAGCGCCACGGCAAAAGACCAAAGCCCCAGTTGCGCCGGTGATATCCGCGCTAAAACTCTCGGATGGCGGCGGTTGGCCAACCGGAACAGGCCGAAGGCGACAACGAGGACGCTGGCGCCGATCTGTATCGTGCGCTGCCACTCGACGATGGCAACGAGCAGCGCGAAGGGAAGGAGTACGAGCAGCATGGCGAGCAGATGGCCGGCCGTGAGCGGCCCAAGCGCGGCCACCAGCGCACGCGGGCTCCGCTCCATCAGTCCAGCCGAAACCGCGAGCGGCCAGCCCATGCCCGGGTTGACGCCGTGGTAAAGGCCGCTTGCGATGACAGCCAGCCAGAGCCAGACCGGTGTCCAGTCGGCTGCGCTCAAATTTCAAACCGACGGATAGCAGAACGAATCCGTCGAGCAGTCGCCGCCGTCGAGCCGGATCTGGTGCGCGCGGTAGCCGTCGGGGAAGTTGACCCAGTAGTTGCTCGCCAGTTCGAGACCACCGTCCGGCTTCGCATTGGCCATCACCATGGCTCCCGGAACACCGTCGGGGTAGAACTGGTCGTCCCATGTCGAGTACAGCGAGTTGGTCCAGTACACCCGCTTGCCGTCGCGGCTGATCTCGACCATCTGCGGGCCGCCCGCAAACGCCTTGCCGTTCGGGTGCGGCGTGCGGCGCGCGATGCCGCCGATGCGGACCGAGCCGGCAAGCTTCGGCCTTCGCGGTTCGTTGACGTTGTATTGACGCATCTCGCCGGTGCCCCAGCAGGCGACGTAGAGGAACTTGTCGTCCATCGACAGGTCGATGTCCGAGACCAGCGGCGGCACGGCGCCAAAACCCTGTAGTAGTGGCGGCAGTTGCTCCTTTGCCGCAGGCTCCGGGGGGATTGTCGCCGTCTTCTCGATGTGAAACTTGCCGCCCTCGCGCCACCACGTCCAGATCGAGCCTTCGAGGTTGGTGGTGTCGACCACGACGCCCAGGAAGCCGTATTCGCGCACCGGATCATGCGCGGGACGTACCTCCAGCGCCATCTGATGGTTGGCGCCGAGATCGATGGTCTGGACATTGCGCCGGGCGCGCAGATCCCAGAAGTGGATCCGATGGCCGTATTTGTTGGAAAGCAGATCTTCCGGCACAATCCCGTTCTCGAACTGCGGCGGCAGTGCCCACTCGCTTGTCACCATGTAGTCGCGAGGCAGGTTCCACCAGAAGTCATAATGCAGTTGTTGCGAACCGCGATCGAGCTCCCACCGTCCGAGCACCTCGAACGTCTCGCAATCCATGATGAAGACGCCGGGCGGTCCGTCAGTGCCGTCCTTGCCGCTGCCTCCGAGCGTAGAGATGTAAATGCCTTCCGGCCCGCAATGAACGGTGTGGGGCCGCGAATATCCGGTCTTCCTGAAGATCTCTTCAGGCTCGATGATCTTGTGTATCGCCGCCTTGGTCGGGTCGGGTTTGGTGTCGACGATATAGATGCGGGACGACCGCATGCCGGGGATGATGAGATAGCGGCGCTCAAGGAAGGCATGTCCGGTCAGCGGCGACAGGGCCGACGAGCAGGCGTTCCAGCCGAAATGATGAAATTCGTCGCCCTTGTTGGGCATCGTCACGGTGTGAACGATCTGGCCGTAACTCGAAGAGCCCGGCTTGACGTCGATCACGGCAAGGGCGTCCGGCTTTGAGGCGTCCGGGCTCAGCAGCACGGTGTAGGCGAAGCTCTCCGGTGGAGCTTCCATGGCAAGCTTTGGCGAAGCGTGAAACGTGGGGTCTGGCCGAATGTTCATCGTACTGCCTCCCTGTTTGCCTGGAATGGTCAAAGTCGGCGGAGGGGTTCCGCTCTATTTCACCGTGATGGTAATTTTCTGCGAAACCACTGGCGGAACGTGCGGATAGTGTTCGGCGTCGCCCAGCACGAGCTGGAGCGTATGTTTGCCCGGTGGCAACTCGAGTCGAGCCTCGGTCTGGCCGGCGCCGAAATGAAGATGTGACTTGTCCTGCGGAATCGGCTCATTAAGATTGAGCGGCTCATTCACATTGATCAGCAGGTGGTGATGGCCGCTGTTCGGGTAATTATCGCCGGCGTGCGTGACGCCCATGTTGCGCAGACCGAAACGGCACCAGAATGCGCCCTTGATGACGGCGCCGTTCTGCGGCCAAATGAAATAGAGAAGGGCCTCCTTGTGCGCGGGCTTGCCTTGAGCATACGCGGCGAACGGCAGGCAAGTGAGCGCTGCTGAGAGAGCGATCCACTGCATGAACTTCATCACCCGCCCCTTAAGGCTACTTGAGAGATAGCGCGACGCGGAAACCGTGGGTGGGGTATCGCACGTTGGTGTCATAGCTGCCGCGGTTTGAGACGCGGGCATAGCCTGAGTCCTTCCTCCAGGAGCCGGAGCGGATGACATGCGAGGAACATGCATTCTCGACCCATGCTGACCCGTCTCCCGGCGCGCCTTGATAATTTCTGTGCCAGCAATCTTCGACCCATTGATCGACACCGCCGCCCATATCAAACAGCCCAAAAGGATTTGGCTTGAGGCTGCCGACCTTCACCGGCTGGTCGGTGGCTGGAATGTCGCTGCAGTTCTTGCAATTGACCATGCCGGGCTGAAACTGATCGCCCCACCAGTATCGGGTCTGAGTGCCGCCACGCGCGGCATACTCCCATTCGGCTTCGCTCGGCAGTCGATATGGTTTTCCCGTGGTTTCCGCGAGCCACGCGACATATTGCTTGGCATCGCTCCAGCTTACGTTTGTAACAGGCGCATCGTCCTTTCCGGCTGCCGTGAATCCGCATGCCTTTGCGGCGGCGCATGCGTTCCATTCCTGCACGGTGACGGGAAATTTCCCCATCGCAAATGGCTTGACCGTTACCTGACGGACGGGCTTTTCCGAAGCATCTTCGTTGCTGCCCATGGCGAAGCTACCGCCCCGAAGCGAAATCATCTCGGGTTCTCGAACCGGCGCGGCCGCTTGCGTCGTGGGCGGAGTCTCTGGTGCGGGAGACGCCGGCGGCGGTAGCGGCGCCGCCTGTTGTTGAGTTGGTGAAGGAGAAGGTTGGGGCGCCGGCGCTCGTTGTTTCGCGGCTGGCGCAGGCGTCTTCGGCGCGTCCGCCGGAGATGAAACGGGAGCCGACGCCTGATTTATAGCCTTGCGAGGCGGTGCGAACATGTACCAGAGAGAACCGATCGCAATGGTCAGCATCGCGATGCAGAGCAAGAGGATCAGGACGCGTTCGCGCCGGTTCCGATATGCGTTAAGGGCGGAGGGGTCGGGAAGCACGCGGTAGACCCGAACGGGATCGGTGATGTTCTTGACCTTTCGATCACCGAGCGACTCGTATCCGCAAACCAGCTTATGCTTTATCTGCTCATAAATGCCGCCGGAGATATAGACTTCGCCAGGATGGGCTATGCCCTCAAGCCGCGTGGCAATATTGACGCCGTCGCCATAGACGTCGTCGGTTTCGATAATCACGTCGCCAAGATTGACGCCAATCCGATACTCGATCCAATGATGCTTGGGCAGTGATGCATTGCGGCCAACCAGATTTTGCTGGATCACGATGCTGGATCGGACGGCTTCGACCGGGCTGTCGAAAATGGCGATGAAGCCGTCGCCCGTGGTTTTGACAAGCCTGCCGTGATGTTCTCTGATGCTGGGTTCGATGAGATCGCGCTCGATCCGCTTGACGCGATTGTGCGTCCCTTCCTCGTCGATCTGCATCAGACGGCTGTAACCGGAGATGTCGCCTGCCACGATGGCCGCAAGGCGGCGTGGCATTGGTTCGGGCGATCGCTCACCCGGTCGGCCTGACTTGATGTCACGAATTTGGGCCATGGCTTGGATTGGCTCCCAACTGCTTATACAGTGTGAGGCAAGCAATCTTTCCAGCACCTACAGCGTACCATGCTGGCTGTTCGCGGCAAAGCAGCCGGGCGGGTTCCACGCTGGTTGGTACGGCAATGGACCCCATAAGAACACGAGAACATGAGAATGGGTGTGATCCAGATCATACCGGCAACGAGCCAAGCCGGGCATCGACCGGCCATGATCCTCGCGATTGCGTGAACAAAGGCGACTAGCACGGCGAGTTTGGGTCGTGACAGGACGCAGGCTGCAGCGGCCAGCCCGTATTGGACGGGGCAGGCCGGCAATTGGTTCATCACTTTCGAGGCATTACCTTAATTTTGGCCCGGTGCGATCGAGCCATCAATGCCCGATGATGATCTCCGGCACTTTCCCCGCCGGGGGGGTGTTGCGGCTACGCTGGGTGCGGACGATGCCATCGATGATGGTCATGCCGATGCCGGGGAGGTCGCCGAGTTGCACGCTCTCCAGAATGTTCTTGCCGGGGGAATGCTGGGCCTTGTCCATCAGGACGAAGTCCGCGGAGCGGCCGATTTCGATGATTCCGCAATCGAGTTCGCGCATGCGCGCGGTATTGCCGGTCGCAAGGCAGAAGGCGAGTTCGGCCGGCAGTTCGCCGAGAGAGGACAGCATCGAGACCATTCGCAAAATGCCGAGCGGCTGTACACCGGAGCCGGCCGGCGCGTCGGTGCCGAGGATGACCCGATGGAGGTCACCCATCTCGCGCGCGGTGCGCAACGTGAACAGCGCCGAGCGCTCGTTGCCGTTGTGAACCAACTCCAACCCGCGTTTGCAGCCCTCGCAGATGCAGCGGATCTGGTCGTCGGGCAGCGCAGTATGGCCGCCATTGATATGACCGACCACGTCGGTGTCGGCTTCCAGCACCACGTCCTTGTCGATCAGGCCGGAGCCGGGAATTGAAGGTCCGCCGGTGTGGATCGTGCTTTGGATGCCGTATTTGCGCGCCCAGCCGACCATTTTGCGCGCTGTCGGGCCGTCCTTGACGCCGCCGAGGCCGACTTCGCCGAGCAGCTTGACGCCGGCCGCGGCCATCTCCTTGAAATCGTCCTCCACCATTTCGCATTCGATCACCGGCGCGCCGGCATGCACCTTCACCCCGCCTGGCCGCAGCGTCCAAAACGCGCGCTGCGCAAAGATCGCCATCGCCTTCAAGCCTACGACGTCGCGCGGGCGGCCGGGCATGTGGACCTCGCCGGCCGAGATCATGGTGGTCACGCCTCCATGGAGATAGCTGTCGATCCAGTTGACCTGGTTCTGCCGCGGCGTCCAGTCGCCGGCGACGGGATGGACGTGGCTGTCGATCAATCCGGGCGCGACGGTGGTGCCGTTGGCATCGACTGTCGTGGTGGCGCCCTCGGTATTGCAGTCCTTGAAGCGGCCGATGGCTGTGATCTTGCCGTTCTCGGCCACGATCGTGTCGGCATCCAGGATCGGCTTTTCCAAAGCCCCCGACAACACGAGCCCGATATTACGGATCACCAGCTTGCTCGGACCGGTCGCCTGGGGTGCGTCGTGGGCCATGGTTTTTCCTTTTGGTTCAATGCCTTCGCCGGACATTCTGCCCGGCTTGACGATCGGATCAAGCTGGATTATTCGTTTGTATACGAATGATCGTATACGAATGATTTAGCCGGTCAATCCGGCTTGCAAGTCAGGGAACGGTGCGATGAGCAATTTCAACCAGGAAAGCGTGCTGAGCGTTCATCACTGGACCGATACGCTGTTCAGCTTCACCACCACACGCGATCCCTCGTTCCGTTTCCGCAATGGCGAGTTCACGATGATCGGCCTAAAGGTCGGCGAGAAGCCGCTGCTCCGCGCCTACTCGGTCGCCAGCGCCAATTACGAGGACCGGCTCGAGTTCTTCTCGATCAAGGTGCCGGATGGCCCGCTCACCTCGCGGCTCCAGCATTTAAAGCAGGGCGACGAAATCATCGTCAGCCGCAAGGCGACCGGTACGCTGGTCATCGATAACCTTGAGGACGGCCGCAACCTCTATCTGATCGGGACCGGTACCGGGCTGGCGCCGTTCCTTTCCGTGATCAAGGACCCCGAGACTTATGATCGGTTCGAGAAGGTAGTGCTCCTGCACGGCTGCCGCCGCGTCGCCGAGCTCGCCTATGGCGAGATGATCACCGAAAAGCTGCCGAACGACGAGCTGATCGGCGAGTATGTTCGCAACCAGTTGATCTATTATCCGACCGTGACCCGCGATCCCTTCCGCAACCGCGGCCGCATCACCGATTTGATCACTTCCGGCAAGCTGTTCGCCGACATTGGTCTCGCCTCGCTCGATCCCGCGCATGACCGCGTCATGATCTGCGGCAGCCCGGCGCTGGTGACGGACACGCGCGCGCTGCTCACCGGCAAGGGTTTTGCCGAGGGCAATCACGGCGAACCGGCACAGTTCGTGGTCGAGAAGGCGTTCGCGGAGCGGTAACGCGCGGAACGCGCGTCTCGAACCATGCGGCCCCCTTGGGCCTCATCCTTGGAGGCGCTTGCTACGCAAGCTCCACAGGATGAGGGGATATATGGTGCCGCGCCGCACCTCCCTAAGGCCGCACCGCCGGCGCTTCCATCGCCATCCCGCGCGCCCGCGACATCAGGTACAATTCCAGTTCAACCAGTTCCGGCGCGCCGTAATCATGGGCCTGCGCGCGGATGCCGGTGATGCAGGCGCGCAGGCGTCGCTGCAGCGAGCCCAGCGATTGCCATTCCAGCCGGTAGAGCGGGTAGCCGGTCGGGTGTCCTTGTGTGATCGCGGCGCCGGCGAGCCGCTTGTCCCAATTGTCGTCATGGCAATTGGCGCAGCCGAGATTGAGCTGGCCCTGCCGCTGCATGTAGAGCTCGCGTCCTTTGGCGACGAACGGCGCGAGCTGCGGGTCGGCTCCGGTTTCGATCGGAGCGCCCTGTGATTGCCGCGCGACAAAGGCTGTCAGTGACAGCAGCTCGCGGCTCTCGAACGGCAGCGGCGTCGCCTGCTGGTGGTTAGTGCGGCACGAATTTATGCGCTGTTCCAGATCGATGGGGCGGCCGGTTGCCTTGTCGAATGCGGGGTAGCGGGCGGCCACGCCCTTCATGCTTGCGCGTGCATTGCCATGGCAATCGGCGCACGCTTTGTCGGCGGCGCTCGTCTTGCGGTTCCACAATGTCTCGCCATTGAGCACCCAGAGCATGCCAGGATTGGCGGTGTCGTCATCCTGCATCGTTTTTGTGTCCGGCTTCATGAAGCTGTAGCCGGAACGGCGTTCGGCTAGTGGGATCTCGGCAGCGCCGACGGCGCCCACCACCAGCAGTGCGGTGGCTATGGCGCCCAAAAATCTCATTCGACCGAGATCGAGGCGGAAGCGGTCTCGGAAAAACCCTTGTCGCCGATCCATTCGAACTCGAACTTGCCGCTTTCGGTCGCGGTCGTGAAGAAGGAGAAGAACGGGTTGGCGGCAATCGCCGGGAATAAATCGGCGCGGAAGATTTCAGCGCCGTTAAAGTGGCAGGTAAAGCTCGTGATGATGTCGCGCGGCACAGCTTCGCCTGACGCCTTATGGCGATAGCCTGACTCCATGATGTGCGACATCAGCGTCTTGATCTCGATGATGTCGCCGCGTTTGGCTTTGGCCGGAACGTTGATCAGCGCGGAAGCCATCAGATCACCTCCTCGGTGCAGGCCGCCAGTGTCACCACGACGTCGACGCTGGCCGACCAGAACGACCCGTCCGAGAGCTTGGCGATCGCGACGACCTTCTGGCTGTCGGTGAGGCGAATGCGGGTCGAAACCTGCGCGCGGCCGGCATGAGGGCTGAGGTGGAAATTGGCGACGTTCGGCTGCGGATTCTTTTCGTTGAAAACGTGGATGCTGCTGACGTGGTCCTCCGGCGCCATCGGGTGGGCGACACTCACAGTCAGCGGCACGGTATTGCCGTTCTCGACCAAGGGCGGCACGTCGAGCTTGACCTTGCCGGTTTTCACCGCAGCGCCACCAGTGACGTTGCGGATGGCGGAAGCGAGCATCTCGGGCGTCGCCTCGGCAGGCCGAAGCGTGACGACGGGGGCCGTGCCAAGCACGGCTGCCGCTCCGGCGAGGCCGAGAAACTGGCGGCGTGTCGAATTCGGTGGTGGATGCATCGGACCTTCCTATTCGCGTAAGCTTGCGAGATACGCCACGATATCCTCGATCTGTTCGGCCGACAGGATCGGCTTGCCGCGCCACAGCGTCCCGACGCGAGTGAGGCCGTCAACGCGGTAATAGGACGGCATGATCGTCTCGGCATTGAGACGAGAGGCATCCACCAGCCGAAGCCGAAGCTGACCTTCGGACCAGCGGCTGCCGGAACCGGAAAGATCAGGCGCCAGGTCGCCCTGGAACTTCTGTTCGGGAAATGGGCCGTTGTGGCAAAGGATGCAAGTGCTGGAACGTTCGACGACGAGGGCCCGGCCGCGCGCCGCATCGCCGGCCATGCCCGTCAGCGACTGCGGAATGGCATCGCCTGTGACAGCATAGCTGCGAAGTTCCGCTGCGGTGGCGCAGCCGGGCAGCACGAGGAGAACTCCAGCAAGAATTGGATCCAACATGCGATAGGTGCGTCTAGCCAAAGACTTCCGCCGTAATGGTCGCGAACCAGGATTGCGCATAGTCGGCCTCGCGGGCGCGGAAATCGCGTGACGCCTCCAGCGGACTAACGCCGCCGGCGCCTTCAACGTCGGCAAGCAATCCATTCTTCGGATGGTATACGCCGGCAATCGAAATACCATAGTCGGGGGCTGCCAGACTGTAGCACGTATTGATCAGCTTCGGCGCGGCTGGCGATCGGCCGGCGACCAATGTGGCAATCGCGTTTGCGCAAGTCTTGGCCTGCGCATTCGCCGAGAATGCGGATTTTGGCATCGCGCCGGCGAGACAGGCGTCGCCGATGACATGGATGTTCGGTGCCGATCTGGATTCGAAAGTGACAGGATCGATCGCGCACCAGCCGGTGTTATCGGTCGCGCCCGCAATAGCCGCGATGCGGCCGGCCCGTTGCGGCGGAATAACGTTGGCGACCTGGGCGGTGTGATTGCCGAAATCGGTGATCAGAGTGTTGGTCGCCGGATCGACGGCATTCACCTTGCCGCCCTGCGATAGCGATATCCATTCGACCATTCCCGGGTAAAGCTCCTTCCAGGCGTTCTGAAACAGGCGCTGCTTGGAGAAGGTGTCTTTTGCGTCAAGGATGATCAGCTTCGAACGCGGCTTCTTGGTCTTCAGATAATGCGCAATCAGGCAGGCCCGTTCGTAAGGTCCCGGCGGGCAACGGAAGGGGTTGGCGGGCGCTGCGATCACCACCAGACCGCCATCGTCCATGGCCTCGAGTTGCTTGCGCAGCAACAGCGTTTGCTCGCCTGCTTTCCAGGCATGCGGCATCTTCGCCGTGGCGGCTTCGTCGTAGCCCGGCAGGGCGTCGAAACGCAGTTCGATTCCGGGAGACAGCACCAGCCGGTCGTAGGCGAGCGACGTGCCGTCGGCGAGCCCCACGGTTCGTGCCGCTGCATTGATGGTCGTTGCTTCCAGAGCCGCCACGGTGATGCCGCTGGCGGCGATCTTGTCGTAACCGAATTTTTGCTCCTCGATCGAACGCAGTCCGGCGATGACATTGTTGCTGAACGGGCAGGCGGTGAAGATCCGGTTCGGCTCGACCAGCGTGACCTGCAATTTCGGATCGATCTGTTTCAGTGCACGCGCACAACTCGCACCGCCGAAGCCGCCGCCGATCACGACGATGCGCGCCGCGGATTGCGCCAACGCGGGCAGCGGAGACGCCAAGGCCGTCACTGCGGCGGCCGCGCTGGCACTACAGAACTTCCGGCGGCTGATGCGACGGCTTACGCCCATGCTGGCGGCCCTTACTTTTGCGCCGCGAGCCACGCGGCGATCGCGCGCAACTCATCGTCGGAAAAGCCCTTGGCGATGCGGTTCATTACCGTAGCGGGAAGCGAGCCGTCGCGAAAACCAGCCAGCGCAATCGCGATCTCGCCGGCGTCGCGGCCGTTCAGCCGCGAAACCGACGAACCGGTTACCCCGCCGGAGTGGCAGCCGGAGCAGGACGCCGCGCCGGGCGGGGGATCGGAAGCCGCAAGCACCGGCAGGCTCGAGGCCATGACCGTTGCCAGCCCGATGACGGCACGCAAGGCTTTCATCAGAAATCTCTCGATGAGCGAGCGGCGGCCGGAGAGGCCGCCGCTCGTTGTTGTCAGGCAAACGTGATGTTCTGGTCCCGCAGCGGGACCGAACGGATTCGCTTGCCGGTTGCCGCGAAGTAGGCGTTGAGCACCGCGGGTGCGGCGACGCCGATGGTCGGCTCGCCGACGCCGCCCCAGAAGCCGCCGCTCGGCACCATTACGCATTCCACCTTCGGCATCTCGGCGATGCGCATGGAATTGTAGGTGTCGAAGTTGGTCTGCTCCATCTTGCCGTCCTTCACCGTGCAGCCGCCATAGAACAGGGCGGACAGGCCATAGACGAAGGAGCCCGCGATCTGCCGCTCGACCTGCGCCGGGTTGACGATGTAACCCGGATCGGTCGAGGCGACGATGCGGTGCACCTTGATCTTGCTGCCCTCGGTGACGGAGATTTCCGCGGCGCCTGCGACATAGCTGCCATAGCCCATCACCTGCGCGATCCCGCGATAGACGCCTTGCGGCGCGGGCTTGCCCCAACCGATCTTCTCGGCCACGGCATTGAGCACGGCGAGATGTTTTGGATGCTTGCCCATCAGCTTGCGGCGGAATTCCACCGGATCCTGGCCCACCGAATGCGCCAGTTCATCCATGAAGCATTCCAGATAAATCGCATTCTGATTGACGTTGACGCCGCGCCAGAAGCCCGGCGGGACGTGCGGATTGCGCATGGAATGCTCGACCAGGAGGTTCGGCACCGTGTAGCCGATCGCCGCGTCGCCGGAAGGACTCATGCCCTGGAACGCAACCGTGTCCATGCCATTCACCAACGCCGCCGGACGCACCGTGTACAGGATCGATTGGCCCGACAATCTGACGTGCAGTGCCGTGAGATTATTGTTTGCATCGAAGGCTCCTGTCAGCTTGCATTGCGTGACCGGATGAAACTTGCCTTGCGCCATGTCCTCTTCGCGCGACCACAACAGCTTGACCGGGGTGCCCGGCATCTCCTTGGCGATCAGAACCGCTTGCCGGACGTAATCGGTCATGCCGCGGCGGCCGAAGCCGCCGCCAAGGATAAGCTTGTGTACCTCGCATTTTTCGGCCGGCAATCCCGACGCTTCGAGCGTGGCGGCAAATGCCGCTTCGCCGTTCTGCGTACCGCACCAGACCTCGCATTTATCGGGCGTATAGAGCGCGGTGGCGTTCATCGGCTCCATGGTCACGTGGTTCTGGTAAGGATAGTTGTAGACCGCCTCGACCTTCTTCGCCGCGCTCGCAATTGCGCTCTTGGCGTCTCCGTTCTGGTTGCCGATATAGGCCGGCTGCGAGTTGTCGAGGCCCTCGGCCAGCCATTTGGCGATCGACTCGCTGGAGACTTTGGCGTTCTCGCCTTCGTCCCAGGCGATCGGCAGCGCATCGAGGGCGGTCTTGGCGTGCCACCAGGTGTCGGCGACGACGGCAACGGCGCTATCGCCGACCTTCACCACCTTCTTGACGCCCTTCATGCCGGCGATCTTGGCTTCGTCGTAGCTTTTCAGCTTGCCGCCGAAGACAGGACAATCCTTGATCGCGGCATTGAGCATGCCCGGCAGCTTGACGTCGGCGCCATAGATCATCGCACCTGTCGTCTTGTCGACGGTGTCGAGTCGCTTCAATCCCTTGCCGGCAACTTTCCAGTCCTTGGGATCCTTCAGCTTGACGTCTGCCGGCGGCTCGAGTTTTGCGGCGGCTTCCACCACCTTGCCGTAGGTCGTGGTCCTGCCCGACGGCGTGTGGGTGATGATGCTGTTGGCGGCTGTGCATTCCGATGCCGGCACTTTCCACTCGTTCGCGGCGGCCTGTATCAGCATCACGCGGGCGGTGGCGCCGCCTTTGCGGACATAGTCCTGGCTGGAGCGAATGCCGCGGCTGCCGCCCGTCGAAAAATCGCCCCAGGCGCGCTTGCGGGCGACACTTTGGCCCGGTGTCGGATATTCGGTGACGACCTTCGACCAGTCGCATTCGAGCTCTTCGGCGACGAGCTGGGCGAGGCCGGTGAGGGTGCCCTGGCCCATCTCCGAGCGGGCGACGCGAACCACGGTCGTATTGTCGGGGCGGATCACCACCCAGACATTGACTTCTGGTGAGCCATCGGCTGCGCGAACGACCTTTGGTCCGCCGAAGGGGATATCAAGACCGAGTGCGAGGCCGGCGCCGGCGGCAGCCGTGCCGATCACAAAGCTTCGGCGATTGAGTTTGGGCATGACGTGCTTGTTCATGGCGTTCCCCTCAAGCGTTCGCGGCGGCGTGGATCGCCTCGCGGACCTGCTGGAAGGTGCCGCATCGGCAGATATTGGTGATGGCCTCGTTGATATCCTGATCGGTCGGCTTCGGCTTTTCGTTGAGAAGGGCTGCGACCGCCATGATCATGCCGCTCTGGCAATAGCCGCATTGCGGGACGTCGTTGGCCACCCAGGCCTGCTGCACCTTATGCAGCGCGCCATTTGAGGCGAGACCTTCGATCGTGGTGATCTGCTTGCCGACGGCCTCGCTGACCGTCATGCCGCAGGAACGCATCGCGACCCCGTCGACGTGAACGGTGCAGGCGCCGCATAGTGCAATCCCGCACCCATATTTGGTGCCGGTCAGCCCGACATTCTCCCTGATAGCCCAGAGCAGTGGCGTGTCGTCTTCGACGTCCACATTGATTGTTTTGCCGTTGATTGTGAGGTTTGCCATCGCATGTCCCTTTTTGAGTCCAATTCGCCAATTGAACCGGGCGCGATGTGATCCGAGAAAATAGAACAGTTCAAATCAAGAAAACGCGCGCTTGACGAACGGGAAGAAAGTCGATCCGCCGGTGTTACGCCAGGTTTCCGCAACCTGGCTGATTTTGGTGTCCTTGTTAGAGGGTAGGGGCTACGCGGACTCATCAAGGCGCTCGATCAGCAGCTTCGCGATACGGGTCATCGCGGCGAGCTCATCGGGATTAAGCCCCTTCGCAAGGGCATTTGCCCACGGAACCTGGAGTGCGCTGGCGGTTTCGAAGGCATCCTGCCCACGCCTGGTTAGCGCGACGAGGTGTGCCCGGCGGTGATTCGGATTGGGCCGCAGCTCCACGAGGCCATCCTCTGCCATCTCGTTCACAATGCGCTGCACTCCCTGTCGATTGAGTCCCATGCTGCGCGCAAGCCAGGCCACCGGCTGCGGACTTGGCGCAAGCGCGATTGCGCCCAGCACCTGCCAGCGCGCGCTGGTGAGGCCGAGGTCCGAAACAAGCCGGTCACCGGCCGCGAGCAAGCGTCCATTGAGGCGGAACACGGCGAGAACCAGCTCGGTCAAGGCCTGACCGCCGGGCGTATGTCGTTTCGTTGTCATTTGACAATTAATATCCAAGATGACAATTTATTGTCAAATAGCAAAGCGGGTGTGGTGTGAATAATGTTTGCAGGACAGCTTGCAATGGTCGTCGCGGCGGCGTTCGCCGGCGCCGCCTTCTTCATCAATTTTGCCGAACAGCCGGCGCGTCTCGGCCTCGATGACCGGGGCCTCTTAAGGCAGTGGAAACCAAGTTACGCGCGCGGCTTTGCGATGCAGGCGAGTTGCGCAGTCATTTCCGGCGTGCTCGGCCTGACCGCTGCCTGGCTGACGCGGGATTGGCGCTGGATCGTCGGCGCGGTGCTCATTCTCGCCAACTGGCCCTATACGCTGATCGGCATCATGCCGACCAACCGCCTGCTGAACGCTATCGACGAGAAGGACGCCGGCCCGCAGTCACGTGCGCTGATCGTGAAGTGGGGAGGGTTGCACGCGGTCAGAACGGGTCTTGGGATCGCGGCAACGCTGGCTTATCTTTGGGCGCTCAATTAGAGCGTTTTCAAGCGACACCGGTTCGCGTCAAGAAAACGCGTCAAAACAAGAATCTAGAGCCCGGTTCTCAATCAGAACCGGATTCGAGGCGCAGCGAACAGGGGCGTGTCCCTGCGTTGCATCATGTCTTTTCGGTGCCCACCGTCAGACGCAGGAAACTCATCAGGCTTCCGAGCGCGGCAAATCCGGCCCCCAGCATCAGCGCGACCGTCGCACCGTCGTTTCCGGCCAGCGCAAAGCAAAGGGCCGCGAGCGCGGCGCCGAGGGTCTGCCCGGTCAGACGAGCAGTTGCGACGATGCCGCTCGCGCTGCCACTGCGGTGCGGCGGCGCGCTCGACATCAGCGCCCGCAAATTCGGCGTTTGAAAGAAGCCGAATCCGACTCCGCAGATCACCGTGCGCCAGACGATGTTGGCAACGCTAGGATCCGAAGGCAGCGTTGCCAGCAGCGCCATGCCGATACCGAGCAATACCAGCCCGAGGCCGCCGAGGATGCCGACGGGATAGCGATCGGAAAGCCGGCCCCCGATCGGCGCCATGATCGCCACCACCAGCGGCCAGGGCGTCATGAAGAAGCCGGTCTCGACCTGGGAGCGATGCAGCACGTCCTCGAAGTAGAAGGGCAGCGAAACGAAGGCCAGTCCCTGCACCGCGAATGTACAGACCGACGTGGCGGCCGACAGCGCGAACATCGGCCTCCGGAACAGGTCGATCGGCAACATCGGCGCCGGATGGTCAACATCCCGTCGGGTCATGATCCAGCCGAGCAGCAATGCCGCGCCAAGCGCCACTCCGACAAGGACGGGCGGCGCCTGATGTGCCGCGCTGCCGATGCCGATGATGAACAGCCCGAGACAGCTTGCGGTCAGCGCTGCGCTCGCAAAATCGAACGCGTGTTTCGCGCGCGGCGTTTTGGGCAATGTCTTCAGGCCGATCCAGATTGCGACCAGACCGAAGGGAAGGTTGATCGCGAACAGCCACGGCCACGCTCCGATCGCAAGGATCGCGGAGGCAATGGTCGGACCGAAGGTGAATGCCGTTCCGACCACGAGTGCGTTGTGGCCGAAGCCGCGCCCCAGCATGTGGGTCGGATAGACAAAACGGACCAGCGCCGCATTCACGCTCATGATGCCGCTGGCGCCCAGCCCCTGCAGCGCCCGCGCCGCCGTCAGGCTCGGCAGCGACCATGCCAAGGCGCAGCCGAGCGAGGCCAGCGTAAACAGCACGAGGCCGCCGATATAGATCCGCTCATGACCGACGATTTCGCCGAGTGCGCCGAGCGGCAGCAGCGTCGCGACCAAGGCGATTTGGTAGATATTGACGACCCAGACCACGTCGGCCGGGCTGACATGGAGGTCGGCCGCGATGGCGGGCAGCGCGATATTGGCGATCGCGGTATCCAGCGAGGCCAGCGCCAGCGCGGTGAAGATCGCCGCCACCGCCCAGCGCCTGAGTTCGGGAGGCAGGCCGTCGATGGGTGCGGCGGATGGTTTGGGGGCTAAGTCTGCGGACATTCTGTCGGGCTCTCCACGCCGGCGCGGACGCGCCCTAGCGGGGCGTGTACTACGGACGCCGCGCTGGCCACAGGCTCTCAGTTTGCATGATGCGTATGCGAGGCGGGCCGCCGAAGTCCTGGCGCGCCTGCAGGCTATGTCCCCGGGCTCAATCCCAGCCGCGCGTAAATCCGCCGCGCATAGGCGCCGAACTCATCAGTGGTCTTGATCGGCAATGCGCGGGGAAACGGCAGCTCGATCGGGAAATATTCCGCCATTCGCGCCGGACCTGCGGTGAGCACGGCGCAATGCGAGGCGAGGAACACCGCTTCCTGGATTGAGTGCGTCACGAACAGAATGGTCTTGCCGCTTTCGCGCCAGATCCGCAGCATTTCGAGGTTCATCTGCTCGCGGGTCAGCGCGTCTAGCGCACCGAACGGCTCGTCCATCAGGATCAGCTTGGGATCGTGGATGAAGGCGCGGGCGATGGCCGTGCGTTGCTGCATGCCGCCGGACAATTGCTGCGGATATCTATCCTCGTAGCCAGCCAGTCCGACCAAGTTGAGCAGATCCCGGGCTCGGCTCCGCGCAGCCTTCATCGGCAAGCCGACGATTTCGGCCGGCAGCAGCACGTTGTCCAAAATGGTTCGCCATTTCAGCAGCAGGGCCTGCTGGAACACCATGCCGATGTCGCGCGCCGGATCAAACGGCGTCTTCGCGTTACCGATCTTGATCGTGCCGCCGTCGGCGTCATGCAATCCGGCCAGTATCTTCAGCACGGTGGTCTTGCCGCAGCCGGACGGGCCGACCAGCGAAACCAGTTCGCCTTCCTTGACGTCCATGGTGACGTCGGAGACGGCGAGGAATTCCGCGCCCTTGGACCGATAGACCTTGCGGACGTTGCGCAGGCTGATGAAGGGCTCGTCCGCCGTCATGCCAGCCATTTCTGCAGGTTCGCCTTCACGAAGCCGTCGTCGGAGAGATCGGCATGCTCGCGGCAGACGCGGTCGATCTCCTGCATCTGGCCCGGGCTCAGCCCTTCGGCGGGATCGAGACACCAGAGACCCTGCATCAATCCCTGCCGCCGCAGGATTTCGTGGCAACCGGCGATGCAGCCGTGAAAATTATTGGCAACGTCGAAGAACGCGCTGTTGCAGTCGGTGACGCGCGCGTCGAGCGCCAAGAGATCGGCCGGCACGGTATCCTTGCCGCGTGTCGCCTTGCACATCTCGAACTGCCTGATCGCGCTCGCGGTCCACACCGACCAGTGCCCGAGCAGGCCGCCCTTGAAGTATGCTCGCGTGGTGACGCCCTTGTCGCGGAGGTCGAACGGCAAAGTGAGGTCAAGCAGGATGTGATCGTCGTTGCCGGTATAGAGCGCGACGCGGTCAAGTGCGCCGGCGGCAGCCACCCCACGCAGCACGTCCAGCGTCCGATAGCGATTGAACGGAGCGATCTTGATCGCGATGACGTTATCGATGGCCGCAAAGCGCTTCCAGAAATCGGCGCTGAGGATCACGCCGCCGACGGTCGGCTGCAAATAGAAGCCGACCAGCGGGATCTCGCGTGCGACTGCCTCGCAATGCGCAATGATGTCGTCCTCGGATGCCGATTTCATCGCAGCCAGGCTGAGCAGGCCGGCGTGATAGCCAATGCTGCGCGCGGTCTGCGCCTCTGCAACAGCCTGCTGTGTCGAACCGGCCAGTCCCGCGATCATCGCGACCGGCCGTTTGGTCCATGAAGCGGCGGTCTCGGCCGCCAGCTCCAGCACCGGACGGTACATGCCGACGTCGCGGATCGCGAATTGCGTGGTGTGCACGCCCACGGCCAATCCTCCGGCGCCAGCATCGAGGTAATAGCGCGTTAGCGCCCGCTGATGCCGTACGTCGAGTGCGCGGGTGGCGTCGAGCGCGAGCGGATGCGCCGGAAGCACGGTGCCGTCGGCGATCAGCTTCCGAACCTCTGGCTTGATTTCGCTATGATGCATGGAAGCTGTTCCTATCCGAATTCCGGGCCGGCGACGGCGAACGGCGGTTGCGCGGGCGAGGCAGTCGCGGAGCCAAAGCGCATGCGCTGAAATGGCCGCTCGATATTCCAGCCCGAGCGAACGAGACCGTTCAGAAACGCGTCCTGAGATTGAACGGCGTCGATCAGCCAGGGGCCAGTCTCGGAGCTAGTGATGGCGTCGACCAATGCCAACGCCTGATCGGCGTGGTCGGCCAGGACTGGACCGATGTGCCGTGCGGTGCGCCCAGCGCGGATCAGGGCCATGGCTCGAGCATCCGACACGATGCGAGAGCCCGGGCGCGCAGCAAATTCCGACAGCAATGTGCTGCGGTCGAATCCCATGGCGCCGCCATCGCGCGCGGCCAGGGCTTCGAGGTTGCCGGCCGCGAGCGGCCTTGTCGCTGTGGTGCCTTGCGGCTTTTCCAACCGCAACCGCCGCAGTTGCAGCGTCGGCGCAAAACCGAGCGGACCATAGACGGCCGCACCAGCCGGCGTGGCATCAAGCCAGGTTGTGAGCCGGCGCCGCGCGGCCGCTTCCAGGCAGGTATCGACGAGCCTGGTCGCAAGGCCGCGGCGGCGAAAGTTGGCGGTCACCAGCACCATGCTGATCCAGGCATTGCCGGCCGAGTAGGGCAGCAGCGCCGCTGTCGCCAACAACCGGTTACCGTCGCGCGCGCCGAATACGACCCCTTGGCTCAGGAAAAAGCGCCAGTCGGCTTCGTTCTGGTTCCAGCCGGCTTCGGTCGACAGCACGAGCCCAACCTTCGCGTCGCTAACATCGAGTTCGACGATGTCGATGGGCTCAATAGCGGCCATCGCGCACCTCGTATTTGGTGGGCTTGCCGAGGCTCGGCATCGAGCGCGATACCCAATCGGCGGTCCAACTGATGAGCTGCTCGGTATCGACGATCGGCAAGCCGAATAGTTTCACCGCCTGCGACGTGTCGGTGAGCCACGCCGTCGGCTCCTCTTTACCGACAATCACGGGCGCGCGGCCGATGCGTTGGCCGAATTTTGCGGCGAGGTCGCGCACCGCCAGGATCTCGTGGCCACTGACATTGATTGGCGAGGTCGGCGTCTCGCAATGCGCCAGACAGCGCAGCGCCTGCGAGGAAGCGTCGCCTTGCCAGATGAAATTCACATGGCCGAGGCTGACGTCGATCGGCTGGCCCTGCAGCACCTTGCTCGCAATATCGTGCAGCACGCCGTAACGCATGTCGATCGCGTAGTTCAGCCGGAACAGACGCCCAGGCGTTCCATGCTTGCGTGAGAAATACTCGAACATGCGCTCGCGCCCGACGCAGGATTGCGCATATTCGCCCGGCGGATCGGGCGCCATATCCTCGGTCGAGCCCTTGCCGTTGACCGGCACGAACGGATAAACGCAGCCGGTCGAGAACGCGACGATACGTGACGTCGCAAAGGCCTGCGCGACCAGGGCTGGGACGTGCGAATTCATCGCCCAGGTCAGCGAGAGGTCGCCCTCGGCGCCGAACTTGCGTCCGGCCATGAAAACGATGTTCGGAATATTCGGGAGCGACTTGATGGCGCTTTCGTCGAGCAGGTCGCAATTGATGGTCTCGACGCCGCGCGCCTGCAGCCAGTCCTTGACGGCGGGATCGCTGAACCGGGCGACGCCGATCACGCGGCGCTCCGGCACGGCCGCCTTGGCAAGGCCGGCCAGCGTCGGCCCCATCTTGCCGGCAACACCCAGGATCATGATGTCGCCGTCGACCTTGCGCAGATCGTCGATCAATGCCTGGCTCGGGCAACACAACAGTTCGTCGAGTGTGGTGATATCGGCGATCGTGTGCGGCAGGTTTTCGCGCGTCAGCAGCATCTTCATTCTCTGTCTTATTGCAGCCGGATGTCACGGACGACGAACATCCGTTCGAGGCCGAGCACCAGCCCATACAGCGCAACGCCCAGCAATGTCAGGAGCACCACCGCCATCACCATCGCCGGCGTATCGAGCGAAGACTGTACCTGGATCATGAGGTAGCCGAGCCCCCGCTCGGAGGCGATGAACTCACCGACAATCGCGCCGGCAACCGCCAGGATGGCGCCGACTTTCATTCCGGAAAACACGTAAGGCAACGCACCCGGCAACTGGATCTTCCGGAATAGCGTCCATCGCGAACCGCGCAGCGACTTCACGAGATCCAGCAGATCAGGCTCGACCTCACTCAATCCACGCGCAGTGGTGAGCAGGATCGGAAAGAAGCAAATCGAAAACGCGATCAGGATGTTCGGAAAGATGCCGTAGGAAAACCAGACGATGAACAGCGGTCCCAGCGCCACTTTCGGGATCATGTTCAGCGTCACGAACAGCGGCAGCAGCAGAAGGCTGACCAGCGGCGACCAGGTGAACAGCACGGCCAGCATGATGCCGACCAGCGCGCCGAGGCAGAACCCGCCGAGAATTTCGATGGCCGTCACCGCCAGATTGGAGGGCCAGGCATAGCTGGGAGAACCCAGCGTTGCGACGGTCGCGAGTGGCGAGGGCAAAATGAATTTCGGCACCTGGAAGGTGTCGACCAGAACCTGCCAGAGCACGATCACAGCCAGATGCACGATCAGGATGATCGCAAAAGACCGTGCCGATCCGCCGTCACTGCTGAACACCGTGCGCTCCTTTTGAATGCGCGGCCGGTTCCCCGCCGCGCGGCGGTAATCTACCGCGGCCTCTGCCACTAATCAACCATCTGGTTGATTATGGGCGCAGCGAATGCATCACCAGGTCGACCACGTGCCTGCGGCGCGCCTGCCGTGCGGCCCGGCTCGACAGATCCTTGCCGAAGATCGCCGACAGGGTCGGCGTGTTCGAAAAGTAAAAATAGCTGAGCCCGGCGATCGAGATATAGAGGTGCACGGGGTTGATACCCTTACGGAATATGCCGGCCTTCACGCCCTCGCCGAGAATGGTCGAAACCAGGCTGACCAGCGGCGAATGCATCGCTTCCAGTTTTCGTGATCCGCGCACATGCCGGGCGCCGCCGCGGTTTTCGTCGTTCAGCAGTACGATGAAGTCCGGATGCGCGGCAAGGTGATCGAACGAACTCTCGATCAGCTTCTTGATGGCCTGCTCGGGCGGCAGTCCCTCAAGGTTGAGCTTGCGCTCCTGGGCGCGGATCTCCTCATAGACCCATTCCAGCACCGCCAGATACAGAGCGTCCTTGTCGCCGAAATAGTGATAGACGAGCTGCTTGTTGACGCCCGCCCGCGCGGCGATCTCGTCGACCCGGGCGCCGGCGAGGCCACTGCTGGCGAATTCGCGCCGCGCCGCCGTCAGCAGCTTTTTGCGGGTCGCGGCCGGATTGCGCCGCTGCGGCCTGGTATCGTCAGAACGTTTTTTGGGCATTTCCAACCAAATAGTTGACAAGTCGTCTGGTCCCTTGTTGCATTGGTAGCGTCACGGATGCGCGACTACAAGATCGGTTGCAGAACGAGGAGGGTGCAATGAAGGCTTTGCGAATTGCAGGATTGGCGCTTGCGCTTGCCGTGCCGGCTGCGCCCTGTGTGGCCGCCGAGTCCGTCAACCTGATCCTGAACTGGACGCCGACGGCCGATCATTCGCCGTTCTATTACGCCAAGTCCCAAGGCTGGTACGAGAAGGCCGGCATCGATCTCACGATCGAAGTCGGCAAAGGCTCCGGCGTCTCCTCGCTAAAGGTCGGATCCGGCGGCTCGCCGTTCGGCATCGCGGATCTCGCGACCGCGCTGGTGGCCAAGAGCAAAGGCGCCGACGTGGTGGCGCTGATGAGCATCTACGCCAACACCGGACAGACCTTCTATTGGCTGAAGAGCTATGGCGTGAATGGGCCGAAGGACTTTCCGAACCACAAGATCGGCAATCCGCCGGGCGACGCGTCACGGGTGATGTGGCCGGCCTTCGCCAAGGCGGCGGGCATCGCGCCTGACGCCGTAAGCTTCGTCAATGTCGGCCCGACCGCCAAGATCGCGGCGCTGAAGAGCCATACCGTCGATATCATCAGCGACTTCTACAATGAGCACGATTTGAAGGTGATCGAGTTCGGCGCCGATCTCGGCTACGTCAACTGGAAGGATATCGGGCTGAACCCTTACGGCAACTCGTTGATCGTCAACGGCGCCTATCTGCAAAAGAATCCAAAACTGGTCGAGGAATTCGTCAAGATCAGCCAGAAGGCCTACGCCGCCTGTGTCGCCGACGTCGCGCCCTGCCTCAAGGCGCTGCTCGACCAGGCCTCGGGTCTCGATAGGGAAAACCAGCAGCGGCAGTGGGAGCGCATCAAGTTCCTGATGACGGACGAATTCACCACGACCAAGGCGCTGGGCTGGATCGATGCCGAGCGGATGAAGAAGGACTACGAGCTGGTGCAGACCTATCTCGGCATGGAAAAGCCGTTCGACGTGAATACTGCGTTTTCGGTCAAGATGCTGGATACGTCGGTCAAGATGGATGCCAGCAAGGTGAAGAAGTAGGGACTTGAGGCTGTGTCGTTCCGGGGCGATGCGAAGCACTATGGTGCGCAGTTGCGCACCTGAGAATCTCCTCTTCTCACTGCAGCGCCATGCTTGACGTCGCGATCACCTTCGTCAGCTTCTCGTGATCGGCCTTCATCAGTGCGGCGAGGTCGGCGAGTGGCATCGGCTTGCCCGGAATATTGGCGACCGCGAGCTGGCGCTGTACTTCCGGGTTCTGCAGCGCCTTGTTGATGGCCTCGTTGATCTTCGCAACAATGGCATTGGGCGTTGCTGCCTGGACGTAGATGCCATACCAGGGCACGTAGGTGGCTTCCGGAAATCCGGCTTCCGCAATCGTCGGCAAATCGGGTAGATCGGTGACACGTTTGTCGGTCATGACAGCAAGCGGTTTCACGCTGCCGGCCCTGATGTGTGGTAGTGCCAGCTCGAGCGAGACGATCTCGAAATGCATCAGGTTGGTCATCAGGTCGATCAGCGCCTGCGGCTGGCCCTTGTAGCCGACATTGGTCAGCTTGATATCAGCGGCCTGAAACAGCTTTTGCGCGCTCAGATCGATGGAGGAGCCGGTGCCGGGATTGCCGAAATTGAGTTCGCCCGGCTTCTTGCGCGCGATCTCGACGAATTCCTTCACGGTGCTGGCCGGCATCGACGGATGCACCAGCGCGACGCTCTGATTCCAGACCGCAAGACCGACGCATTTGAGATCCTTCAGCGCGTCCCAGCCGGCGTGCTTGTAAAGCGTCGGGTTGACCAAAGCCGCGGGGCCGGTAACCAGCCAAGTGTAACCGTCGGGCTCGCTGCGCGCCACTGACGCGGTGCCGATGTTGCTATTGCCGCCCGGCCTTGCTTCGATGACCACCGTCTGTTTCCAGTCGCGGCCGACTTGCTCGGTCACCGCCCGCGCGACGATGTCGACGATCCCGCCGGCGGGGTAGGGCACGATGACGCGGATCGGACGGTTCGGATAATTGCTCTGCGCCAGCGCCGCGTTGCCGAGCAGCATGATTGCGCCCAAAGCAAAACCCATGGCAAAGCCCAGCACGGTTTTGATCCGGCTCATTCTTCCCTCCCCATGTTTGCCGCATCGTTCCCGCGATGCGCCGTGCCCCTCTGACGGGGGTATTCAGTCGTTGGCCACCAGCGAGCGAATGCTGCGCGCCAGGCCCAGCATGCGCGGCCCGCATTCACGCTCGATTTGTTCGGCGTTGAAGCGAAACGAGGGAATGCCGCAATTGACCGACAGGCAATCGCCCGACGGCGTGCGGTATAGCGGCGCGGCGACGCCAAAAATCTCGCGCCGCCATTCGCCGAGCGAAATCGCAAAGCCGCGCTCCTTGCAGAGCTCGACGTCCGGCAGCGTCCGCCTCTCGACATAATCGGCCTCTTCCGGGCGCTCGGCCTTCACCTTCGCTACGTACGCGTCGAGTTCTTCCCCGGTGAAGAGCGAGAGCAGGGCGCGGCCGACGGCGGTGGGCGCCAGCGAACTGGCAAAGCCGACATCGGGGAGATGCGCCACGGCGTCGGTGGTGCGCAGCGTTTCGACATAGATGAAGTCGAGCCCGAACGGCATCGCGATCGAAACCGTGCCGCCGGTGTAGGCCGCGAAATCCCGCATCAGCGGGCGTGCCAATTGCCGCACCTTCAGCGCCGACAGCACCGGGTAGGCCGCGGCCAGAATGCCGAGCCCGAGCTGGAAGCGTCCCTTCGCGTCGCGCTTGAGATAGCCGAGTTGCGCCAGCGTGTAGGTCAGTCGCGACACCGTCGGCCGCGACAGGCCGGTATGGAGCGCAAGCTCCGCGTTCGACAGCGAGCCCGCGCGGTTGCGGAACGCCGTCAGCACGTCGAGCCCATGCGCCAGCGTGGTCGCGAAGGAGGGATCGGCCTGATCCTCCGCAGTCCGGGGCAATGATCGATCGATATTGGAAATCGCCGCCATACCCGAGAGTTGGCCATGGTTCCCCAAATCTGTCAATATATCGAAATAGATTTGCATATTGTGTCGATATACGCTTAGATCCCGAAAAATCGGGAGGCGGCATGGATTTCGGCCTTTCCGGGCGATCGGAAGAGTGGCGGGAGAAACTTCAGGCGTTTTTCGACGGCGAAGTACTGCCGCACCATCGCGGCTGGCTCGATCACACCGCCAAAGGCGAGCCCGCCCCCTTCATGGAGGACCTGCAGCGCAAGGCGCGTGCGGCGGGGCTATGGAATCTCGGGCTTCCCGAACTCGGGGAAGACGAGCCCGGCACGCGTCTTTCCAACCTCGAATACGCGCCATTGGCTGAGATCATGGGCCGGCTGTTCTGGGCGCCTGAGGTCTTCAATTGCCAGGCGCCCGACGTGCCCAACATGATCGCGCTGCAGAATTGCGCGACGCCCGAGCAGAAGGCGCGCTGGCTGCAGCCGCTGCTGGAAGCCAGGACGCGCTCGGCGTTCGGCATGACCGAGCCGGACGTGGCTTCATCCGATGCGACCAACATCGCCACCCGCATGGTCCGGGATGGCGATGATTACGTCATCAACGGGCGGAAATGGTTCATCACCGGCGCGGCGCATCCGAAATGCGGCTTCCTGATCGTGATGGGCGTGACCGATTCCGACGCCGACCGGACGCGGCGCCATTCCTGCGTCATCGTGCCGATGGATACACCAGGCGTTCGGCTGGTGCGCCGGCTGCGCTGGATGGGATGCGAAGATCACGTCGCGCCGATCGGCGAGCTTTCGTTCGAAAACGTGCGCGTGTCCCGCGCGAACCTGCTCGCCGCGGAAGGCGAGGGCTTCAAGGTCGCGCAGATTCGTTTGGGGCCGGCACGCATCCATCATTGCATGCGCTCGATCGGGCTGTGCGAACTGCTGATCGAATTGATGATGGTGCGGTCATCCGAGCGGTCCGCGTTCGGACGTAACGTAATGCAATACGACACCGTGCAGCGCTGGATCGCCGAATCCCGCGTCGAGCTCGAGCAGGCGCGCCTGTTGACTTATCGTTGCGCATGGCGCCTCGATCAGGCCGGCCATCACGGCGCCTGGCGCGATGTGTCCTTGATCAAGGTTGCGGTGCCCGCGATGCTGCAGAAGATCGCCGACCGCGCCGTGCAGGTGTTCGGCGCCATGGGCGGCTCCGACGATACGCCGATCCATCAGGCGCTGGCCTGGGGGCGCCTGCTGCGGATCGGTGACGGGCCCGATGAAGTCCATCTGCGGCAGATCTTTCGCATGGAGCCGATGCCACGCTGGTCGATTGCCAACTCGCCATATCTGTCCGCACATCCGTTTGAGCGGCGGCAATATATGTAACGGCGGCCGGTTCGAGGGTCTCGCGCTGACGCCGTTCGAGTTTCGACCTGCTGTTTCTTCTGCATAAGGGAGCACACAACAATGAGCCAACCAGCCACGATCGAAGCGCGCAAGGAGTCTCCAAAGGAAGCGTCCGCCTCCATCATCGCGCAGCATGCGGCGACACTGAAGGCGCTGCCGTTCTCCGACACGCGTGATTTCGATGACGCCGCGCGCGGCTTCCTCGGTACGATCGAGAATGCGAAGATTACGTCGCCTCAGGGCAGGGTGGTCTGGAGCCTGGAGCCTTACGGTTTCCTGTCCACGGACGAAGCGCCGCCGACGGTCGATCCCAGCCTGTGGCGGCAGTCGCGCCTCAACATGCATCACGGCCTGTTCGAGGTGGTGCCCGGCGTCTACCAAGTGCGCGGGCTCGACATCGCCAACATGACGCTGATCGAGAGCTATAGCGGCGTGATCGTGGTGGATACGCTGACCTCGATCGAGGGCGCGCGGGCGGCGATGGAGCTCTACTTCCAGCACCGCGGCAAGCGGCCGGTTGCGGCCGTGATCTTCACCCATACCCACACCGATCATTGGGGCGGCGCGCGCGGCGTACTCGACGACGCAACACCTACCGGCGGCGTGCCGATCATTGCGCCCAATCTGTTCATGGAGCATGCGGTTTCGGAAAACATCATTGCCGGACCGGCTATGTTGCGGCGCGCGCAATATCAGTTCGGGCCGTTTCTTGCGAAAGGCGTGCGCGGGCAGGTCGATTGCGGGCTGGGGAAGACCATGGCAGCCGGGGCGGTCGCACTCGTCCGCCCGACCGATCTGATCATGGCGACCGGCGACCGGCGCACCATCGACGGGGTGGAATTCGAATTCCAGATGGCGCCGAACAGCGAAGCGCCGGCGGAGATGCATTTCTTCATCCCGCGCTACAAGCTTCTCAACCTTGCGGAAAACTGCACGCATAATTTTCATAACCTGCTCCCATTCCGCGGCGCCGACGTGCGCGACGCGCTGGCCTGGTCAAAATATCTCGGTGAGGCCCTACAGATGTGGGGCGGCAAGGCGGATGCGATGTGCGGCCAGCACCATTGGCCGGTCTGGGGGCAGGAGCGGATCGACGCCATGATCCGCCAGCAGCGCGATCTCTATAAATTTGCGCATGACCAGACCATCCGCCTGATGAACCATGGGCTAACCGCAGCCGAAATCGCCGAAACCATCCGCCTGCCGGCGAGCCTTGAGGGCGCCTGGCATGGCCGTGGCTATTACGGTCACGTCAGGCACAACGTGAAAGCGATCTACCAAAAGTATCTCGGCTGGTACGACGCCAATCCCGTCAACCTCGATCCGCTGCCGCCGGTCGAATCGGGCAAAAAATATGTCGAGTATATGGGCGGCGCGGACGCCGTCCTGACGCGCGCCCGCGAGGATTTTGCCAAGGGCGAATTCCGCTTCGTCGCGCAGGCTGTGAGCCATCTGGTGTTCGCCAATCCCGACAACCAGGCGGCGCGCGCGTTGCTCGCCGATACGTTCGAACAGCTCGGCTATGCCTCCGAAAGTTCGACCTGGCGCAATGCCTATCTGTTCGGCGCGCAGGAACTGCGGCAGGGCATGCCCAAGACGCCGCCGCGCGCCGCGATGCCACGTGAAACGCTGGCCGCGCTCCGCACCGAACAGCTCTGGGACGTGCTCGGCGTGCGCCTCAACGGTCCCAAGGCCGAAGGCAAGCGCATCGTCCTGAACTGGAATTTCACCGATACCAAGGAGAGCTTCATCCTCAACCTGGAAAACTGTGCGTTGACCTGCGTCGCCGGCGCAGAAGCCGCCGATGCCGACGCCAGCTTCACGTTGCCGCGCAGCGTGCTCGACGAAGTGATCGCAAAGCTGACGACATTCCCGGAAGCAGTCGGCTCCGGCAAGATCCAGGTCAGCGGTAATTCGGTGCGGCTCGGCGAGTTGATGATGCTGATGGACGAATTCCCACGGATGTTCGAGATCGTCGAACCGAAACGGACGATGGTCTCCTGACGCGATCGTGATCTTGTGGATGTAAGGGTGGGCAAAGGCGCCTCAGCGCCGTGCCCACCATCCGTCCGGATTGTTGCTCGATGGTGGGCACGCGGAGCCTGTCATCACTCCGCGAGCGCCCTTGCGCTCGTCGCTGGGCGCGCATTCGCGCGACCCGTTGGGCTTTGCCTACCCTACGGTCGTCTTGCGACGATAAGGGAGGTGTTATCGCGCCGCTACTCTGCGCTGCTCACGAGCTTGATGCGCGGCTCTTCCTCCATCAGGCCGCGATACGCAGCTAGATAGTCGAGCGCCATGCGGCGCGCCGTGAAACGGGCTTCGAACTGCCGGCGGATGGCGGCGCGATCCAGCGTGGATAGTCGATCGACCACGGCCACTGCGCTGGTTTCGTCTTCCACCACGAAGCCTGTGAGACCGGGGTCGATGATCTCCGCCACCGAGCCACGGTTGTAGGCGACCACCGGTGTGCCGCAGGCCATCGCCTCGATCATGACGAGGCCGAAGGGCTCCGGCCAGTCGATCGGCACCAGCAGCCCGATAGCGCCGCTGAGGAAGTCGGGCTTTTCGCGGTCGCTAATCTCACCGATGTATTCGACCAGCGGATTGGCCTTGATCAGTGGGGAAATCAGCTCGTCGTAGTAGTCCTGGTCGGCGCGATCGACCTTGGCTGCGATTTTCAGCGGGATGCCGCATCGGGTGGCGATGCTGATGGCGCGATCCACGCCCTTTTCCGGCGCGATCCGCCCGAGCACCGCCAAATAGGACGGCTGCATCGGCTGCGGCGTCAGCAGATTCTCCGGCAACCCGTGGTGAACGGTGCGCAGCCAATTGGCCTGCGGCACCGGCCGACGCTGCGCGTTGGAAATCGAGATCACCGGCACCTTGGAAAAGGTATTGAATACCGGCTGATGCTCCGGCAGGTCGAGCCTGCCGTGCAGCGTGGTCAGGAACGGCGTCGGCTGTCGGTAGAACAGGGAGAACGGATAGTAGTCGAGATGAAAGTGCAGAAAATCGAACTCTTCATCGTCGCATTTCTGCCGCACGCGCTCCAGCATCACCATGTGCAGCGCGTTGGGGTCGCGCACCGAGCCGTCGAGGCGCAACGCCTTCGGCCATGTCGCATCGAGTTTCGCCGAGGTGTGGGAATCCCCGCTGGCGAACAGAGTGACTTCGTGCCCTAACGCTACCAGTTCTTCAGTCAGCCAGTGCACCACCCGCTCGGTGCCGCCGTACAGTTTGGGGGGAACAGCCTCCGTCAGCGGGGCGACCTGCGCGATGCGCATCTTTCGTCTCCTGTATCGAATGTTGGTTGGATAATCCCTCAGCCCGCAGATCGGCACCGGCGTGCCGGAAGCTGGAACGTTCTTGCATCTGCGAAGTTCCAATCATCGGCGCATCTTGGTTCTTCCACACGACTGTCTTGCTGATGCCATCTGGCACCAACAGATTTGAGGCGACTTCGATGCTGCAGAATTGTTGCGCGGTGATGGCTGCGCGCCAGCAAACCCGAAGCGGCACCGTTCACGACCTCGTGCGCGATGTGCGTTAGGGATTCCCTTTCACTCTCAACAGGTTTGCAGACGACATGGATAATCTTTCAGGATATGCGCGGCGGCCGCTTCCATTTGTCTTGCGCTATCTGCGCCGGCGCCGCGGAGCCCATGTGGTCATTGTGTCTGCCGTCGTTGCAGCGGTTGCCTGCTCGGTGGGCACGCAATATGGCGTCAAATATCTGGTCGACAGCCTGACGGCCGGTTCGTCGCACGCAAGCAATGTATGGCTGGCATTCGCTTTTCTCATGTCGCTGATCGCGGCGGATAATCTGCTGTGGCGGGTCGCGAGCTGGACGGCGAGCTTCACCTTCGTCGGCGTCACCGGCGATCTCCGCCGCGATATGTTCCGCCACCTGACCGGTCACGCCCCCAGCTATTTCTCTGACCGGCTGCCGGGCATGCTGACCAGCCGTATCACCGCGACATCCAATGCCGTCTTCACCGTCGAAAACATGTTCGTCTGGAACGTGTTACCGCCGTGCATCGCGACCGTTTCGGCGATACTCCTCATAGGAACCGTCAGTCTTGCAATGTCTGCGGGCTTGATCATCATCGCGGGTATCATGCTGATGGCGATGTTTCACCTCGCCGCGGCGGGCAAGCCGCTGCATGATGACTTTGCCGACAAGGCGGCTGCGGTGGACGGCGAGATGGTCGACGTCATCAGCAATCTGCCGCTGGTCCGTGCGTTCTGCGGCCTCAGCTACGAACACGACCGCTTCGATACCACCGTCGAGCGGGAACTCGATGCCCGTGGGCGCAGCCTCCGCTATCTCGAGAAGCTGCGGCTGCTTCACGCCGTTGTGACCATTCTGCTGACGATCGCGCTGCTGGCGTGGGTCATCACGCTCTGGCAGCGGGGCGCGGCGACCACCGGCGATGTCGTGCTGGTATGTACGCTCGGGCTCTCGATCCTGAGCGCGACGCGCGACCTTGCGGTGGCGCTGGTCGACGTGACCCAGCACGTCGCCCGCCTGACGGAGGCGATCGCCACCCTGCTGCTGCCGCACGAATTGAAGGATCATCCCGAGGCCGAGCCGTTGATCCGCAGCGGCGCCGCCGTTGCCTTCAACAACGTCTCGTTCCACTATCCGGGCGGCGTTCAGGTGTTCGAGAAGTTCTCCTTGCGCATTCAGCCGGGACAACGGGTCGGGCTGGTCGGCCATTCCGGCGGCGGGAAATCCAGTCTGTTTGTGCTGCTGCAACGGTTCTACGACGTCCAGCACGGCCGCATCATGATCGACGGCCAGGACATCTCGCGGGTGACGCAGCAGAGCCTGCGCGAGGCGATCTCGGTCGTGCCGCAGGACATCTCGCTGTTCCACCGCTCGATCATGGAAAATATCCGCTACGGACGGCCGAACGCGACCGACGACGAGGTGCTGCGCGCGGCGATTGCAGCGCGCTGCGATTTCATCGAAAATCTCCCGGAAGGCATGGCGACGATGGTTGGCGATCGCGGTATCAAGGTTTCCGGCGGGCAGCGGCAGCGGATCGCCATCGCGCGCGCCTTCCTGAAAGACGCGCCGATCTTGTTGCTGGACGAGGCAACGGCTGCGCTCGACAGCGAATCCGAAGAGGCGATCCGCGAGGCTTTGTCGCGGCTGATGCGCGGACGCACCGTGATTGCCATCGCCCACCGTCTCGCCACCTTGCGCAATTTTGATCGCGTTGTGGTATTGCAGGGCGGGCGGATCATCGAAGACGGACCGCCGGATATTCTTCTGCAGGGAAGGGGCCCTTACCGCGAATTGGTCGCGCGCGAAATGGGCCGTCTCGCCACCCACGCGGCCTGATCTGCGGCAGTAGCGTTGCGTCCCGATGCTTCCATCACAACGCAAGGAAATCGGTCAAAATGACAGCCGAAGTCAGCCAACTGATCACCATTCAGGCTGCCGAACACGTCGCGGAATCACCGTTCTACATCCCGATGACGGGCCCCGCGACGCGGCAGCGCCGCTCGCTCAAGCACGACGATACGTTCATCGTGCTGGACAGCCATGGCGATATCGGCGCCTCCGCCGGCGGGCCCGACGGTCTGTTCAACGCCGATACGCGTTACCTCGCCCGGCTGGAGATGGTGCTCGACGAAGTCCAGCCGCTGTTGCTCGGCTCCAATCTGCGCGACGATAATTCGGCGCTGACGATCGATCTCACCAACTCTGACGTGTACCGCAACGGCAGGCTGGCATTGCAGAAGGATACACTGCACATCGTTCGCTCGATTTTCCTGTGGCGCGGCACCGCCTACCAGCGCATCGCCCTGCAAAATCACGGCGACCGGCCGGCGAGTTTCGACCTGACGCTGCTGTTCGACAATGATTTCGCCGATTTGTTCGAGGTGCGCGGCGAGCGTCGGTCGCGCCGGGGAGTAGGCTCCAGCCGGTTGCTCGGTCCCGCCGATGTCATGCTGGAATACAGCGGGCTCGACGGTCGAACCCGCATTACAGCGTTGCATTTCGAGCCGCGGCCGACGCGGCTCGCCGTCAATTCGGCAACCTATCATTTCGAGCTGGTACCCAGGCAAGTGATCGCGTTGTCCGTCGCGGTATCCTGCAACAAGCCTGCCATGCAGAAGCCGGTACCGTTCTATCGCGGCCTGCTGGCGCATCGCCGCGAGATGCGGCGCTCGACGGTCGGCGCAGCCAGCATCGAAACATCGAACGACATCTTCAACGAGGTTCTGTGCCAAGCGATGGGCGACCTCAACATGCTGATGACCGAAACGCCGCAGGGGCGATATCCCTACGCGGGCATTCCCTGGTATTCGACCACGTTCGGTCGCGATGGACTGATCACCGCACTGCAGATGCTGTGGGTCGATCCGCGTGTTGCCCAGGGCGTGCTGCGGCGGCTGGCTCATTTTCAGGCGAAGGCCGTCGATCCGTTCGCCGATGCCGAACCTGGCAAGATCCTGCACGAAATGCGCGGCGGCGAGATGGCGGCGCTGCGCGAAGTGCCGTTCGCGCAGTATTACGGCAGCGTCGACTCGACATCACTGTTCGTGCTGCTGGCCGGCCTCTATGTCGAGCGCACCGGAGACGAGGAAACGCTGGCCGAACTGTGGCCAGCGATCGAGGCTGCGTTGCAGTGGATCGACGGGCCCGGCGACCCCGATCATGACGGTTTCATCGAGTACCAGCGCGCTACCGAGCAGGGGCTCGCCAACCAGGGCTGGAAGGATTCCTACGATGCGATCTTCCACGCCGATGGGCAGCTCGCCGAAGGCTATATCGCACTGGCGGAAGTTCAGGGCTATGTCTTCGCCGCCAAGCGGCTGGCGGCCCGTTGCGCCCGGCGGTTGGGAAAGATTGATCAGGCGGCGAAGCTCGAATCCGCAGCCCTGCTGCTGGCCGAACGCTTCGAGGAGGCGTTCTGGTGCGAGGAACTCGGCACCTACGCGCTGGCGCTCGATGGTGCCAAGCGGCCGTGCAAGGTCCGAACGTCCAATGCCGGCCAGCTTCTCTTCACTGGCATCGTTCGGACCGATCGTGCCCGTCTTGTTGCGGCCGACCTGATGAGCCAGAAATTCTTTTCGGGATGGGGCATCCGCACCGTTGCCTATGGCGAAGTTCGCTATAACCCGATGTCCTATCATAACGGATCGATCTGGCCGCATGACAATGCGCTGATCGCGCTCGGTTTTGCACGCTACGGTCTGAAGCATTCGGTAGCCCATCTGTTCAAGGGGTTGTTCGACGCTGCGAGCTACATGGATTTGCGGCGGCTGCCGGAATTGTTCTGCGGATTCCGGCGGGAAAAGCGGCGCGGACCGGTGCTTTATCCGGTCGCCTGTGCGCCGCAGGCCTGGGCCAGCGCGACGCCCTTTACCCTGCTGGAGGCGACGCTCGGTCTCGAATTCGATGCAGCGGGCGGCGAGATCCGTCTTCGTGATCCGCGCCTGCCGGAATTTCTCAACGAGGTGGTATTGCGCGATCTGCGGCTCGGACCCTCGAGCGTCGACTTGAGGGTCCGCCGCCACGGCGAGGAAGTGTCGCTCGAGGTATTGCGCACGCGCGGACAGATTCAGGTGTCGATCGTGTTGACGCACTAGCGGTCGTGCATTCCCATCCATGCGTCTTCGGAGTTCAGGAGGCCATATGCGCGCCGGTATTGTCATCATATCGCTGATCGCCGGGCTAGCGATGAACCTCCCGGTTTCGGCAGCGGAAAATAATGGAACGCAGGGAAGCCGTGCTGCTCCGGCCGATGCCGCGAAAGATGCCACGAAAAAGGAACCGGCGCCTCCGCCGTCGGTCACTGTGATCGGCGCCCGCGACGCGCTCGGCATTCTGGGCCGCGAGGTCCGCAGTCCGGCCAACGAGAATATGGGACGCATCGTCGACGTGATCGTGGACCGCGAGGGCGCTGTGCGCGCCGCTGTCATCGATTTCGGCGGCTTTCTCGGTGTCGGCAGCCGAAAGATCGTCGTCGACTGGAGTGCGCTGCATTTTGGCCGTGTTGCCAACAAGAGTGACAGCATCACGCTCGAGCTGACCAAGGAACAGGTGACGGCGGCGCCGGAATACAAGCAGGATGCGCCGGTCATCGTCCTCGGTGCGGCCGGCCGCTTACAGCCGTGGGATTTCGACAAATAAATAAAGGAGAAGCGATCTGATCGCGCGCCCATCCCAGTCGCTCGATCCGATGAACGACGATCGCCATCGGCGATCCGCCGGCGAGGGTAATGTTGTGCCGGTGCCGCCCGCGCCCACCGAGCGGTCCAAACCGTCGCGCGAGAGCCAGCGCGGCCTCGACTGGTTCATCTTCTTTCTGGCCGACGTGCAGACCGGATTCGGTCCGTTTATCGCGGTCTACCTCACCACGCAGAAATGGACGCAGGTCGAGATTGGCTTCGTGCTGTCGATCGGCGGGATCATCGGGCTGCTCGGGCAGATGCCGGGAGGAGCGGTCGTCGATGCCGCTCGTTCCGAGCGGTTGGTGGCGGGGCTCGCGGTCGCCACCATCGGCTGCGCCGCGCTGGCCTACGCCTTATGGCCGATCTTTCCGGTAGTGACTGCGGCCGCCATCTTGCATGCGCTTGCGAGCTGCGTGCTGGGTCCTGCAATCGCCGCGATCAGCCTCGGCCTGGTCGGACCGTTTGCGATCGGGGAACGGCTCGGGCGCAATGCCCGTTTCGCGTCCCTGGGTAATGGTTCAGCGGCGGCGCTGATGGGCGCATCCGGCTATCTGTTGTCAAGTCAGTCGGTCTTCTTCGTCACCTTCTTTCTTACAATCCCTACCATGTTGGCACTTGCCCGGATTCGCGGCCAGGAAATCAACGTGGCGCAGGCGCACGGTGCCTTGAGCGAGGACGGCGATGATACCAAGACTGCCGACAAGGAGGCGACCAGTGTGCTTCATCTCCTTCGGCAGCGCCCGCTGCTGATATTCGCCGGCGGCGTATTGCTGTTTCAACTCGCCAACGCCGCCATGCTGCCGCTGATGGCCGGCGTGGTCACGACGCGATCGCCTCAATGGGCGTCGGTGCTGATTGCGGCTTGCATCATCGTACCTCAAGCGATCGTCGCGTTGACCTCACCCTCGGTCGGGCGCAAGGCTCAGGTGTGGGGGAGGCGACCGCTGCTGCTCTTGGCGTTCGCTGCGCTGGCGACCCGTGGTTTGCTGTTTGCGGTGGTTCGCGATCCCTATGTTCTGGTCCTGGTGCAAGTGTTCGACGGTATTACCGCGGCCGTGCTCAGCGTAATGGTGCCGCTGATCGTGGCCGATGTCGCCTACGGCAGCGGCCACTTCAATCTGGCGCAGGGGATCGTCGGAACCGCGACCGGCATTGGTGCTTCGCTGAGCACGGTATTGGCTGGCTATATCAGCGATATCTTTGGCAGCAGCGTCGCGTTCATCGGGCTGGCGGGGATCGCAGCCCTTGGCTTGACGGTGATCTGGGCGTTCATGCCGGAGACCCGGCGGACTGAGGTTTAAGCGTGAGGTCCACCGTCAATAGCGCCGCGATGGCGAGCGACGCGCCGACGCCGGCGATGCAGGCGTTCCATCCGAAGCGGTCGAACAACTGGCCCAGCACGGCGCTGCCGACGAGACCACCGAGAAAATAGCAGGCAAGATAGGTTCCACTGGCAATGCCGCGGTGGTCGCTGGCAGCCTGGCCGACGAAGCCGGTGGCGCAGGCCTGCGCAAAGAACGTCCCGACGCCGACCAGTACCATGCCGGCCAATACTTGCGGCAGGTGGGACGAGAGCATCAAAGGCAATCCAATGGCTGCCACCGCCAGCGCTCCCCAGATCGCTGGCCGCGTGCCAAACCGGGCGACAGCCCTGCCGGCAAACAGCGTCGTGACCACGGAAGGCGCGAAGACGAAATACACAAGGCCGAGGTCCATCCGTCCGAGCGAGAGCGGCGCACGGACCAGCACAAAATTGACAAAGGTGAAGGTGCCGATAAAGGCAAACAGGATGCAGAAGCCGATAGCGAAAGCCGAACGCAGTGCCGGGTTACGCCAATGCTCGATCGTTGCCGCGAGTGGCGATTGCACCGTGAGCACCGCCTGCATCGGCTTGACCCGATGGATGGTGAAATAAACCAGCACGGCACCGGCGAGATTGAGCAGCGCAAAGAAATAGAAGTTCGAGGCCAGCCCGAGCGTGTCGACCACGGCGGCTGACGCCAGCCGACCGATCAGATTGCTTGCGACGTTGCCGGTGATATAGGCCGCGAACGCGCCGCCCGCATCCATCGAACTGCATTGCTCGCCGAGATGGGCCAGCGTCAACGCGAACGCCGAGGCCATGCAGAGGCCCTGGGCGATGCGAAGCGCCGTAAACGTCGTGAGATCAGGCGCGATCGCCAGCAACGTGGTGGGGACTGCGAGCACGACCAGACTGACGAGAATGCCGAGCCGGCGATCGATATGCGGGCTGAGGAAACCCACAACGAGGCCGGCAACTGCCATGCCGATGGTGCTGGCATTGACTGCGATACCCATGGCGGCCGGCGTTACATTGTAGTGCCGGGTCAGCGAGGGAAGAATCGCCTGCGTCGCGAACAGATCAACCACGGTCAGGAACGCCGTGAGGCCAATGACCAGGGATCGCAGGGCTACGCCCGGTGAATGACCATGCATTTCCATTGCTTGGTATTTCATCGGCGCGGACATGCCGGTCATGGGGCTTCTCAATATCTTATCGAGAAAGAAGGATGTGACGCCTGGGCGTGTGGGGCGACACGGGGGCCCCAGGCCGTCACATCCGGCAACGAGACGTCGGGTAGCGCTCGTTACGGCTCCTTACATATTGTGGTCGTGCGGATCCTTGCGGACGTCGCCGACATAGAGAATGACGGTCTCCTTGCCGAGATTCTTCCACCAGTGCGAGGTGCCGGCGACTTCCGGCCTGATCTCGCCGGCCTTGTGCACGATCGGCTCCGAGCAGTTGCTGGCGTATTCGACGATCTCGCCCTGCTGGATGTAGATCAGCGCAGGCCGGTCGTCATGGCTGTGCCAGGGCACGATGCCGCCGGGCTCGATGGTCAGCTTGCGGAAGCGCAGCTCGCGATCTCTGATGTTGGCCGGCTGCTTTTCGAGGTTGATCGAGCCGAGCGTGACGTCGGTGACGCCAACCGGCTTGTGGTCGACCATCGGGCGGACATTTGCCTGCATCTTCCCGGCCGGGCATTCGCCGGCCAAGGCGCTCGAGGCGGTCGCAACCGAACCTGCAATCAATCCGGCGAGCGCGAGGCCCTGCCAGACCATGCGCGACGTGACGTTGGATTTGGACATGTCGTGGTCTCCTCTGGTTTTGCCTTGGCCCCGGATGGTCCGGCCGGCTACATCACCACCATCGTGGAAATGGCGCACGAGAGGAAATGCCGGTTGGCTTCTGACTCGATAGCTCCCTGCTATGCGGTTAGTTCTACTGCGTCATAGGCCCCTCATGACGATGCGTCGCATCGCCGGGAGAACCATGAGGCCCGGCCCGTGGCTTACATTCTTCGAGACGCCCGCTCTGCGGGCTCCTCAGGATGAGGGCTAGCGCAGCGATGACGCAGCAGGACTAGAGCGTTCTCATCTAGCCGTGGCCGAGCATGTGTTTGATGTCGGAGGAGAAGGTCGGATAGGCGTAGACGTTTTCCCGGATCTGGCTCGCGGTAATGCCGAAGCGCATCGCCAATCCGAAGATGTTCACCAGTTCCTGCCCCGAATGCCCGACGAAATGAGCACCAAGGATGCGGTCAGTGGCCTGATCGACGATTACTTTCGACCACGCCACTGTTTCGGCATAGGTTTTCGCGGAGAACCAGTCGAGCATGTCATTGACCTGGACGTCGATCGCAAGACCGTTCTGCCTGGCGGTGGCTTCCGTCAGGCCAACCGAGGCGAGCGGCGGCACCGCGTAGACCGATGTCGCCATGCTCGCGTAGTCCGGGCTGTATTTAGCGCCATCGACGATGTTTCGGCCGACGATGTCGCCCTCATAGGTCGCGATCGGCGACAGTTGCGGCGAGGTCGGAACTGCGTCGCCGCAGACATATACGTTTGGATTGGAGATCGACCGCAGATGGCGGTCGACCGTGATGCGGCCATTGGCTTGCTCGACCTGGCCCGCGGCAAGATCCAGCGTATCGACATTGGCGACGCGTCCGGCGCCGTTGACGACACGGTCGGCCTCGGCTGCGTGCACGGTGCCGTCATGGCTGAAGACGACGCGCAGGCGGTCCTTCGCCTTTTCAATTTGCTTGACGCTCACTGCAGTTCTGATGCGAATACCGATGCGCTCGCTCTCGGCCTGCAAGCGCGCGACGGCGTCGGCGTCCATGGCGGGCAATAGCTGCGGCAGCGCTTCGAGAATCGTGACCGCAGCACCAGCGCGCGCATAGACGTGGCCAAACTCGAGCGCGATGACACCGCCGCCGATGAAGATCACGGAAGCCGGCAGTTCGCGCTCGCTCAGCATTTCGTCCGAGGTGATCACGAACTCGGCTCCTGGAATCGGCAGCGGCCGCGGCTTCGATCCCGTCGCAATCACGATATGCCTGGCCTCGAGTTTCCGGCTTCCGACGCGGATTGTATTGGAGCCTGTGAACGCGCCGTGGCCCTTGATGACCTCGACATTGCGCTTGGCCATCGCGCGGGCGAGATTGACAGGGATGTCCTTGATCATGTCTTTTTCGCGGTCGATCAGCGCGGCCCAGTCGAGTTTCGGCTTGCCGACGGCGATGTGATGGATGGATGCGCGTTCGATTTCGTGCAGCGCGTGACCGGCGGCGACCAGTACCTTCTTCGGCGTGCAGCCGCGGTTCGGGCAGGTGCCGCCGAGAAGATCGGCCTCGATCATCGCGACCGACATTCCCGCGCGCCGGACCGGTCCGGTCACACCGATGCCGGCATTGCCGCCGCCGAGAATGACAACGTCAAATTTCTCCGGTGTCATCGAACGAACTCCTCTGTTGGCAACGCCGGATGCGATCAGGCCGCGCCGGCGGCGCAGCCTGATGAGCTTGCGGCAAGGGGGCCGACACGGTTACCTGGTTGTGATGGTCGAGGTGATCGAGCTCACCACCTTGGTCGCCATCTCGAACTGCGCCACACGGTCCCTGATATTGTGACGCCTGGCGATCCATCCGAAGTCGGTCCAGACTGCCCAGACGTCGCCATTGTCGTCCTGCGTCAGCAATAGCCGGACCGGCCAGTCAAGCCCGGCGTTCGGATTCGAGGTGATGAACTGCGTCCCGAGCGGCGGATTGCCGAACACCAATAGCGTCGAGGGACGCAGCTTGATGCCGGCACCGGCCGCGAGTTTCGACTGGTCGATCTCGCTGAAGAATTTGATGCCCTTGGCTGCGATATCCGCCTTGATGCGGCTGATCGCCTCCGGCATCGGCACCGCGCTCTTGACGCGAACGATACCATCGTCGCTGTCGGCCCGTGCTGCCGAGGTGGCGGAAAGCACGAGCACCGCCAGCAGCAGTGTGGCAAAGAAATTTGCAAAGCGGTTCGTCAGATGGCGTGTCATGGGAAACCTCCTGTCGGTGGCGCATGCCCTCCGCATGCCTTCGAGGGACAGGATGAGCGTTCGGCGGGCCGATATGAAATGCGTATCCGCTCTCAAGTCGATAGCGGCGGACTATCGGTGCGCCTCAATACGCCATGGCTATCGAACCGATTGTGCAACGGCATTTCAAATCAAGGGAAGTCCATCCTCTGATGGGCCAGCGCCCGATTGGCGGGCGCGACGTCAATCTTGAGGAATTTCCTATGACCACTCTTTCCAAGACCCTGATTGCCGCCGCGGCCTTTGCTGCCGTCGCAACGACCGCCTTCTCGCAGGTCCCCTGGGAATTCAATCCGGGCATGGCCTACATGTATGCCGGTCCGGGGAAGATGTCGGCGATGGCCATGGCCTCGACGCCCAAGAACCACGACGCGATGATGAAGAACGCCAAGAAGGTGCCGAACAACACCGTGTTCTTCATGGACAAGGGCCAGCTCTATTCGACTTCGGGCATGCTTGACCCGACCGGCAATTTCTATCTGCCCTGAAGCGGGAGCGCTGCAGCGTTCGGGCCGCCCTTGCGGGGCGGCCCGAGCCGGAAAATAATACGGATATGCCGGAGCAAGCCATGATGACAACGCTATCGCCAGCCAACGCCGAACGCCTCAAGGAGGCGTTCCAGCAATGCCGCGACATGGAGGGTACCTTGCGCGAACAGCTCGAGGCCTACGCCGCGGCGGGACGGGAGATCTTTCCGGCCTATGGCGAAGCGGTCGACCGGCTGGTGGCGCGGCTCAATGAGAACGGCGGCGGCGAAAACGCGCCGAGGCCGGGCGAGGTGATGCCGCCGTTCCTGTTGCCGGACGAGAGCGGCCGGCTGGTCAGCCTGAAATCGCTCCTCGACCACGGTCCGGTCGCCGTGATGTTTTATCGCGGCCATTGGTGCCCTTACTGCCGGCTAAACGTGAGGGCTGTGATCCAGGCCCAGGACCGGATCAGGGCATTGGGCGCGCAGACAGTTGCGATCATGCCGGAGACGCAGGCCTATGCCGAGAAATTCAAATCCGAGGCCGCAGCGCCGTTCCCGGTGCTGACCGATCTCGACAACGGCTACGCGCTGTCGCTCAACCTCGCGATCTGGCTCGGCACCGAAATCCAGCGGCTGCTTTCGTATCAGGATATGGCGAGTTTTCAGGGCAATGACGGCTGGGTGCTGCCGATCCCGGCTACCTTCGTGGTCGGCCGCGATGGATTGGTAAAAGCCCGCTTCGTCGATCCCGATTTCCGCAAGCGCATGGAGATCGACGACCTGATTGCCGCGTTGAAGGGTGCAAGCGAAGAGCGATAGCCCGGGCCCATCCTGGCCGTCCTAGCATTGCGCCTAGCGGGAGGAGCTTTTTTTGCGCTTCGTTGCCTGGGCCTTGCGTATATTGTGGGTCCGCGCGCGCCGCATGGCCGGCGTCGGCTTGGTGCGTTCGGGTACGTTGGGCCGATCCGTTGCCTTGAAGCGGTCACCGGAAAGATGGCGCGGCGGTGCGCTGAGCGTTTTCAGCATCTTTCGCGCATCCGCGGTATCTGGCACCAGACGGACGCCGACGCGATGGGCATGCTCCTTGCTGATCAGCCATTTCTGAGTATCCCAGGAACCGCTGCCGCGCTTGCCGGCGAGCCGTTCGATTCCGCCTTTCTTCCGATATCCTGGGTCCGGAACGTCTTGAATTCTCGCCGCGGCCGCACCTCGATATGGAAGAAGCTACTGCTGCTGCGGGCTCCGGGCTTGTCGCGGCGACGCCCCTCGGGCTGAGCCCTCGCATGGGCTTGCGCCGCCATACCGCGCCATGCCGTGCGCGCCTTGCGAATGTTCTTCTTCGCTGCGGCCTTTTGCTTTGCCGTTGCCATCGTGAACTCCTCACTGTTGGTTTCGACACATTGTCAACACGAGGATTCTGGCAAGGTCCCCGTTTTCCGGGCGATCGACGTCAGCGTTCGATGGTGCCTGAACGCCGAATCTTCTTCTGCAACAGCATCACGCCGTACAGCAGCGCTTCGGCGGTCGGCGGGCAGCCCGGAACATAGATATCGACAGGAACGATGCGGTCGCAGCCACGCACGACCGAGTACGAATAGTGATAATAGCCGCCGCCGTTGGCGCACGAACCCATCGAAATCACATATCGCGGCTCGGGCATCTGATCATAGACCTTGCGCAGCGCGGGGGCCATCTTGTTGCACACTGTACCGGAGACGATCATTACATCGGCCTGCCGTGGACTGGCACGGGGTGCAAATCCAAACCGTTCGGCGTCGTAGCGGGGCATCGCCATCTGCATCATTTCGATTGCGCAGCATGCGAGGCCGAATGTCATCCACATCAGCGAACCGCCGCGGGCCCACGTGATCAAATCATCGGCGGCGGTAACGAAAAAGCCTTTGTCGCTGAGCTGATTGTTCAATCCGGCAAAAAAGTAGTCATCACGCACCGGAGCGCCGGTCCCCGGGTCCAAGATTCCCCTTCCGGAGGGCGTGATCAATGGTCGGGAGTCCGGCATCGGGCTGCTCCCACTGGTTGTTGCGAGGCTTACGCTTTCCCGTCTATGACGGCAGAAACTTCATACAGATGTGGATCGATCTCGCTAGTGATTTCGTCGAAGTGGCCCCACTGCTTGCGAAACTCCGGCGATTGATGGGCCGATCGCAGCAGATCGCTGTTCTGCCATTGCACGTAGTTGACGATGCGGCGTCCATCCAGACTGCGATGCAGGCTGATCGATATGAAGCCCGGCTGACGCGCCATGAAGCGGGCGCGCTCGGTCATGACTGACAACGCCTCCGCTTGCTTTTCGGGCTCCGACTCGACGATCGTGATCTGGGTAACGGGTTGCTTGTCGGCGTGGATCTGCGGCATGGCTGATCTCCCTTGATCGAGACCGAATTCAGCGCAGCTTCGTGGCGCAGCGCCTGGCGCGGGTCCCCAGCGTTGCCGGCGCGCGCCGGCATCCGCAAGCTCGACGACGTCGGCGAGCAGTTCAGCCCTGGTGACCTCGCCTCAACTACGGAAATTCCGCGAAAGGGAAGCAGTTCCGAGAGGGGGCGCAAGACTCGCGCGAACAGGATCGCTGCCGCGAAAGGCCGGTGGCCGCCCGGATGCCAAGCGTCGGTAGTGGAACCGGTGGAGAAACCTCAAGGAAGAGAAATCTCGAGAAAGACAAATCTCGAAGAAGCCCGGAACGTGATCGCGCGTCGAAAGTTACGCCTGTAAGGAGCAAGTACCCTTCGTAGAAGGTGAAATGCTCCGACGGCCCTGTCATTTTGCGATTTCAAATGGCGGGGTCGCTCTTTATGGAGCAGACTTTCACCCTACCACGCAGGAGTGCGCCGCGGTTCCGCCCTGCAGAGCGCTGCATCAGCGGGGTGGTTGCATGCCTGGGGAAGTCAGCCAATTTCTGATTTCGACTGCCTTCCTCATTTGCAATGCCTTGCGTTTGGCGGCTTCCTTATCATCGCCGGGCGGCAGCTTATCCGCTGTCTCCTGTAGATCCTCGGCGATCTGCTCCCAATCTTTGCGGTTCGGGCGCGGATGAGGTTTCATCGGTCCCTCCAACTCCCAGCCAAATTCCTATATGGTGCGGCCGTCCTGGATTTTAAGGGGATCCGTACTCAGCGCAAATGCGGCAGAAAGCGAGGGGAACCGATCCAGCCGGAGCTCTCAAGGAGTTCCATTCCTGTCTATGCGTTGCTGCCAGTTGGCGCCACGCAGCATCCGCATCATGGCGGATGCCACCGCAGTCCGTTCACGTCCGGCCACGCCATAAAGATTTACCGTTCGCCGCGCATCCAGCCCTTCGACGCTGGCGCGTTTTAGCGTCGGCGGGATCGACGCTGTATCGGGCACCACGGCGACGCCGATATCGGCCTCCAACAGTTCGATGAGGTCGCGCTCGGATGCGATCTCGTGGCCACGATCGACGTCGAGGCCGTGTTCGCGAAGCGAAGAGTTCACCCGCGCCGCATGTTCGCAGTAGTTCCGCGACAGCAACTGTTCGGCGCGAAGATCGCCGAAGTCGAGTTTATTGCGGTCTGCCAGCGGATGCTTCCGGTTGATGACGAGCTGAAAGTTTTCGGTAAACAGCGGCCAGATATCGAGCCGGTCCCACTCTTCGCTGATTTCGGCGGCAATGCCGAGTTCGGCTTCGCCCTTCTTGAGATATTCAGCGACTTCGCGGGCGTTGCCACGCAAGAAACGAAACTCCAGACGATTGAACATCCGCTTGAGGTGGTCGAGATGCGGAATCAACAGCGACAGATCGACCGAATGGGTCAGCGCGATCCGGAGCGCGCCGACTTCGCCGCTCTTGAAGGATGAGGCAAGTTCGCGCGCGCCGGTCGCCGCCTCATAGCATTGCTTGAGCAGCGGATGCATGCGCTGGCCGAGCTCGGTCAATTGCGCGGCCGGGCGCTCGCGGCGAAACAGATCGCCGCCGAGTTCGGCTTCGAGCTGCTTGATCGCCCGCGTCAGCGACGGCTGCGTGACGTTGCACTCGTCCGCGGCGCGCGTGAAGTTGAGCACGCGCGCGACCGCAAGGAAGTAGCGAACCTGATGCATCTCCATGGTCGTGCCCCGCTCTGCCGTGCAGGAAAGCTACCCGATTGCGCCCCCCAATGACCACCCAAACCGCCATAGCGCGGGCGTATGGTTTTGGAAGCCAAAGGGCATTTCCTTGAAGCCGCGCCAAGCGTGCAGATTGCGGTGGAAATGGCCTCGTTACGACGTTGACCAGCCACACGAAAGGGCGGCGCATGAATATTCAGCTCAAGACACAGGGCGCTTCGGCCTTGCGGCCACTGACAGGCAAGGTTTCGCTGGTCACGGGCTCGACCAGCGGTATCGGGCTCGGGATCGCCCGTGCGTTGGCCGGAGCCGGCTCGGCCGTGGTGCTGAACGGTTTCGGCCTCGCCGCCGAGATCACCAAGACGCGCGATCAGCTTACCGCCGATTTCGGCGTCGAGGCCAGCTATTCCGCGGCCGATATGACGAGCCGGGAAGCAATCGCCGAGATGATCGCGGCCACGATCGCCAGTCACGGCCGGCTCGATATTCTGGTCAACAATGCCGGCATTCAACACGTCGCGCCGCTCGACCAGTTTCCGGTCGAGAAGTGGGACGCGATCCTGTCGATCAATTTGTCATCGGCATTTCACACCATGCGGCTCGCATTGCCCGCGATGCGCCAGAACAGGTTCGGCCGCATCATCAACATCGCTTCCGCTCACGGCTTGGTCGCGTCCCCGTTCAAGGCGGCCTATGTTGCCGCCAAGCACGGCATCGTCGGCCTGACCAAGGTGGCGGCGCTGGAGACCGCGGAGGACGGCATTACCTGCAACGCGATCTGCCCGGGTTACGTCTACACGCCGCTGGTCGAGGCGCAGATCGACGGCCAGGCCAGGGCCCACGGCATTTCTCGCGAGCAGGTCATCCACGACGTGTTGCTGGCGCAGCAACCGAACAAGCGTTTTGCCACTGTCGAAGAGCTCGGCGCGCTGACGGTGTTTCTTGCCAGCGACGCGGCCGCTTCGATCACCGGCGTCGCGCTGCCGGTCGACGGCGGCTGGACCGCGCACTAGCGCCTTTTCGGTTCTGATTGAATCAGAACCGAGCTCTAGATTCTTGTTTTGACGCGTTTTCTTGACGCGAACCGGTGTCCACTTCGCTGGAAAACGCTTTAGCGCGGCAAACAATCCGAGGGAGGGTGACATGAAGGACGTTCAGGATATCGGTTCTTCGACGAACTTGCGGTCGCTGGCCAGGTCCGAGTCGGGTCAGATCGTCCTGGTGCTGCAGGGCGGCGGCGCACTTGGTTCTTATCAGGCCGGTGTCTACCAAGCGCTGCATGAGGCCGGAATCGAGCCGGACTGGATCATCGGCACCTCGATCGGCGCGATCAATGCCGGCCTGATCGCCGGCAACGCGCCGCAGAACCGATTGTCGCGCCTTCGCGAGTTCTGGAAGAAGATGGAACAGAATCCGGTCTGGACCTTTCGCGACATCTTTCCAGGCTTCAACGAAAAGCTTTCCTACTGGTCGACCGTGACCAACGGCATTCCCGGGTTCTTTCGGCCCAACCCGTTAGCCCATGCCGGCGATTCCTATCCGCTCGGCGCCGACAATGCCGGCTACTACTCGACCGCGCCGCTGGAGAGAACCTTGAGCGAGCTGGTCGATTTTGAGCTGGTCAATCAATGCTCGCCACGCCTGACGGTCGGCGCCGCCCATCTCCGCACCAGCCAGATGCGCTATTTCGACAGCCGGGACTGCGAGCTTGGCGTCAGGCACATCATGGCGTCGGGCGCGCTGCCGCCGGCATTCCCGGCGATCCGCATCGACGGCGAGCTTTACTGGGATGGTGGCATATTGTCGAACACGCCGACGGAAGCCGTCTTCGACGATAATCCGCGCAAGAACTCGCTGATCTTCGCCGTACATCTTTGGAATCCGTCCGGCGCCGAGCCGACCACGATGGCGGAGGTGCTGAACCGGCACAAGGACGTGCAGTATTCGAGCCGGATCGCCAGCCACATTGCCCGCCAGCAGCAGGCACATCGGCTGCGCCACGTCATCAACCAGCTCGCGGCGCGCTTGCCGGAGGCCGAGCGCAACAGCGAGGCGGTGAGGGAGCTGACGGGTTATGGCTGTCCGACCCGGATGCATGTGGTGCGGCTGCTTGCCCCGCAGCTCAGCCGGGAGGACCACACCAAGGACATCGATTTCAGTCCGTCCGGAATCATGCAGCGCTGGGATGCCGGTTACCGCCACACCAAAGCAGTGCTCGAGAAGAAGCCCTGGGTCGGCGAATTTGATCCGCTATCCGGCGTCATCCTCCACGAGCAGACGGAGGTGATGCCGGAAGCTGCGGAGTAGATGGGAGTTATGCGGCGATGGAAGGTGCGACCGTTTTGCGGTAGAGCGCGTTGTAGCAGGCAGCCGAAAGATCCCAGCTAAACGATCGCGCCATTGCGTTGCGTCGCATCGTGTCGAGCCGGTCCTTGGCGCGGAAGGCCTCGAACGCCCGCCGCACGCCGCCGAGAAACGATTCCGGGGACGGCTTTGCAAACAGGAATCCAGTTTCGCCGTCCTTGATTGTCTCGGCTAGCCCGCCGGTCTGGTGGCCGATCGGCAGCGATCCGAACCGCTGCGCATACATCTGGCTCAGCCCGCACGGCTCGAACCGTGATGGCATCAGCGTGAAATCGCTGCCGGCAAACATCCGCCGCGCCTGTCCATCGTTGAAGCCGATGACGACACCGATCGCGTCCGGCCGGCGCAGATGTGCCTCGACCAGTGCCTTCTCGATGTGGGGTTCGCCGCTGCCGGTCACGACGATCTGGCCGCCGGCATCGATGATCTTGTCGGCGGCTGACAACACGAGGTCGATGCCCTTCTGGTGGACGAGGCGGGCGACAAGCGCAAAAATTGGCCCGCGTGACACCGCCAGGCCAAACTGCTTTCGGACATAGTTCGCGTTCGCCTGCTTGCCTTCCCAATCGCCGGCGCCAAAGGTCTGCGCCAATTGTGCACAAGCGCGCGGATCCCAGCTTTCGTCGATGCCGTTCAGGATGCCGGTCAGTTGGTCGGCGTCCGAGCGACGCTTCAGCAGGCCTTCGAGCCCGCAGCCGAGCTCGCGCGTCGTGATCTCCTTTGCGTAGGTCGCGCTGACGGTGGTCAGATGCGAGGCGTAGACGAGGCCGCCTTTCAGGAACGACATGTGATCGTAGAATTCGAGCCCGTCGATGTGGAAGGAGCTTTCAGGCGCTCCGATGCGGCGCAGCGAGTCCGGGGGAAACAGTCCCTGATAGGCGAGGTTGTGGATGGTCAGGATCGAAGGAACTTTTGCGTCCTTCCAGGCCAGGTAGGCCGGCGTCAATGCAGCCTGCCAGTCATTGGCGTGAACCAGATCCGCTGCCCAATTCTTGTCCACCTTGCCCAAGGCAAGTTCGGCGGCAGCGGATGCAAACCGCCCGAAGCGGATGTCGTTATCGGGCCAGTCTTGGCCGTTTTCATCGCCGTAGGGGTTGCCGGGCCGGTCATATAATTGCGGGCAGAGCAGGACGTAGACCGGCAGGCCGTCCTTGGTCGCGGCCCGCCCGACCGAGCAGGCCGGCATCTCCGCGAGCGCGTCACATTGTCCAACGATATCAACGTGGGTGAGTTGCTCTATGACGTCCCGGTAGCCGGGCAGCATGACCCTGACGTCGCTTCGTCGGCGAAGCGCCCGGGGCAGGGCGGCGGATACGGCGGCAAGCCCGCCCACCCGGACGAAATCATCCATTTCCGTAGTGATGAATAAGACTCTCAAAGGAATGCCCTCTACCAGCCTCTGATGAGGGGAAATGCAAGAAAGGGTCCAGTTTAGTCTTAAGGTCCAGTCTACTGCCGATAATGCCGGGCCCTCGCTATCGGTTCCTAATGCGAAAGGCTTTCCTGCCGCGGCGGCGCCCTTTAGGGTCACGCCGCGCCAACAACAAGTGCCGTCAGGCCCAAGGAGCTACACGAGAATGACGATAGCCGGTAACGAGCAGAGGAATATGACAGGCAGCTTCGCAGGCCTACGCGTCCTCGATTTCTCAACCACGATTGCCGGGCCTCACTGCACGCGCATGCTAACCGATATGGGCGCGGAGGTCATCAAGATTGAGACCGAGGAAGGCGAGACAATGCGGACCCGTCCGCCGGTACGGAATAATTGTTCGACCGCCTTCGGTCAGCTCAACGTCGGCAAGAACAGCCTGGTGCTCGATCTGAAATCGCCCAGGGGCGTCGAAGCCGTTCGCCGATTGGTCGCGACTGCCGACGTGCTGGTGGAGAATTTTCGCCCCGGCGTGATGCGGCGATTGAAGCTCGATTATGCCTCCCTGCACGGCCTCAACCCGAAATTAGTCTACTGCTCGATTTCCGGATACGGCCAGACCGGGCCGTCGGCGGAGCTGCCGGCCTATGCGCCGGTGATTCACGCGGCATCAGGCTATGAGATGGCGCATCTGGCCTACCAGCCGGGACGAAGCCGGCCGGATTACTGCGGCATCTATCACGCTGACGTGCTCACCGGCGTCTACGCATTCGGCGCGATCTCGGCGGCGCTGTATCAGCGCACGGCAACCGGGCAAGGCCAGCATATCGACGTCTCGATGCTGGAATCCATGCTGAGCCTGACGTTGAACGAACTGCAATGGTCGCAATTCGAGGTGAAGCCGACGCAACGGCCGATGTTCGGCCCGATCGAGACCACGGACGGCTACGTCATGATGGCGATCGCCAGCGAGAAAACCTTCCAGAGCTTGATGCAGGTGATTGGTCATCCGGAGTGGGTGAGCGATCCGCGCTTTGCCAAATATTCCAATCGGAGGGAAAACTGGACGAGCCTGATGGAAGGCGTGGAAGCGTGGTCGCGCACCGTGACGACCGCGCAGTGCCTTACCGCGCTCAACACGCACGGTGTCCCGTCGTCGGCCTATCGCACGGTAGCCGAAGCGTTGCGCGATCCGCAGATTGCCCATCGCGGCGCATTGGCCGAGGTGGAGGACGGTGGCGGCACCTTCAAGGTCCTCAATCTGCCGTTCCGCATGTCGGACGCCAACGTGTCGGCGGCGAAGCGCATGTCGACGCTCGGCGAGCACACGCGTGCCTACCTGAAGGAGACCGGCCTGTCGGAAGAAGAGATCGCATCCTTCGCTGGCAAGGCGCAGGTGTCCGCGAGCGCCTGACGGCGTGCGTCGCGACGCAAGGGTGTCGATGCTGCGGCTTTTCATCCGCGGCTTGCAAACGCCCTTGCCCGCGGCGGCGTTTCCGGACAATCTCCGATAGACATCGACGATCCGGAATACCGGACGAACGACATATCGGAGGGAACATCCATGAAAGCGGCGATCCGTTCGAGCGCGCTCGCGCGAATATTTCTTGTGGCGGGATTTGGCGTGGCGCTGTCGGCAATGCCGGCCAACGCGCAGAAAGCGGGCGGCAGCATCACCGTCGGCCTCGAACTCGATATCCCCGGCTTCGATCCGCTGAAGGTCGGCGTTTACGACGCGGCCGCACTCACTGCGTCATCCGCACTCTTCGACACGCTCACCACTCTCGATGCCAACGGCAAGCCGCAGCCGAAGCTGGCGCTGTCCTGGGAGCCCTCCGAGGACTTCAAGGTGTGGACCTTCAAGCTGCGTCCTGGCGTCAAGTTCCACGATGGCACGCCGTTCAATGCTGAATCTTTCAAAGCGAATTTCGACCGACAGAAAGATCCTGCCAACAAGTGCCGTTGCGCCTTCTATATCTCCAATGTCAACAACGTTCAGGCGCCGGACGAACTGACGTTGGTCTATAACCTCAAAGACCCCTCGGTAAACTTCCCGTCGTTAGTGTCCTACGCGAGCCAGACCAATGCGATACATTCCCCGACGGCGTGGAAGACCAAGGGCGACGATTACAACCGCAATCCCGTCGGCACCGGTCCCTACATTCTGAAATCCTGGACGGCCGGCGATCGCATGATCCTGGAGAAGAACCCTGATTATTGGGACAAGGAAAAGGTCTATTTCGACCGTATCACGCTGAAGCCGCTGCCCGATGCGCAATCGCGCTTTGCCAGTCTGCAATCCGGCGAAGTCGACCTGATCTGGGACGATGAATACTCCGCCGACAACGTCCAGAAGGCGCAAAAGGACTCCAAGTTGACCGTGCACACCTATGGCGGTTCGGGTGCGCAGGTCTACGCCTTCAACACCAAGACACCGCCGTTCGACGACGTGCGCGTGCGCCAGGCGCTGGTCATGGCGCTTGACCGCAAGAAGATGTCGCAAGCCATTACAAATGGTCTCGCCAGACCTGCCAGCAACCCCTACGGCGACGGCTCCTGGGTCAAGTGCAAGGACGACGGTGCGCTTCCCGAAGACCTCGAGAAGGCCAAGGCGCTGATCAAAGACTACGGCAAGCCTGTCGAGTTCAAGATGCTGGTCACGGCGACGCCCCGTGGGCGCATGGTTGGCCAGGTGCTGCAACAGTTATGGAAGCGGGCCGGCGCCAACATGGAGATCGAGCAGGTCGATCAGGCGACCATTCCGCCACGCGCCTTCATGCGCCAGTTCCAGATGACGCCCTGGCGTATCGTCGATCTCGCCGATCCTGACATCCAGATGTATGCCAATTTCCACACCGGCAGCCCGGTCGCGCTCGCCAACTATTCGAATCCGGAACTCGATAAACTGCTCGAGCGCGCGCGGGTCACAGCCGACCAGGGCAAGCGCATTGAGGACTATTGTGAGATCACGCGGTTAATCAACAAGGAGGCGATCTGGTTCTGGACCTTCCAGAACACGTACTACGCGATATCGAGCGCGAAGGTCAAAGGACTGCCCAAAATGTACAGCGGGATGATCGACGTATCGCGCGCCTGGAAGGAATAACCGCTGATGGCGTTCTTCGTCGCTCGCCGGCTGTTGTACTTATTGCCGGTGCTGATTGCGGTTTCGCTGCTCACCTTCTCCATCGCGTCGCTGTTGCCGGGCGATCTTGCGTATACCATCCTCGGCGACCAGGCGACGCCGGAGAACGTGGCGGCGTTGCGGCACGACATGGGACTGGATCAGCCGATCTGGTGGCGTTATCTGAGCTGGCTCGGCAATGTGCTGCAGGGCGATTTCGGCCGTTCGTTCCGCACCGGACAAACAGTGTTGCAGGCGGTTGCCGAGCGGCTGCCGGTCTCGATCGAGCTGATGTTGTTGGCGCAACTCGGTGCGCTCGGAATCGGCGTTCCCCTGGCGATCGTCTGCGCGGCGCGGAGCGGTGGACCGTTCGACCGCTTCATGACCGGCACTGCTTTCGGCATGTTGTCGGTGCCGACCTTCCTGTCGGCGATCCTGTTGATCTATTTCTTCGCGGTCGAATTGCGCTGGCTGCCGGCCACCGGCTATGTGCCGTTTGCCGAAGACCCGCTCGCCAACCTGCGCTTCCTCGTTTTACCGTCGCTGACGCTGGCACTGGCGGAATGGCCGAGCATCATGCGCGTGCTGCGTTCCGACATGATTGCGACCTTGCAGGAAGACTATATCGCGCTCGCCAAGGCAAAAGGGCTGACGCCGGCGCGAATTCTGTTCGTGCATGCCCTCAAACCATCGTCGCTGACCCTGGTCACGATCACCGGCATCAATATCGGCCGGTTGATCGGCGGCGCTGTCATCGTCGAAACGATCTTTGCGCTTCCGGGCATTGGCCGGTTGCTGATCGGCGCGATTCTGACGCGCGACCTGATCATTCTGCAGGGGGTAGTGCTGTTGGTCGGGGCGGGCTTCGTCATCATGAACTTCATCGTCGACATGCTCTACGCGGTTCTCGATCCCAGGATTCGCCATGGCCACGCTTGAGCTCGATGTTGCCGAGGTTGCTGTAACCCAGCCTGCGCGCAAGGGCCGGCGGCTTGGCATGCTGTTCTGGGCGGCGATCGGCTGGATGACTTTCGTTTTCGCGATGGCAGTCTTTGCGCCTGCCCTGCCGCTGCCGAGCCCGACCGACATGGACATGCTGGAACGGCGGGCCCCGTTCTCTGCGGAGCATTGGCTAGGGACCGACGGGCTCGGCCGCGACGAGCTTTCGCGCTTGATCTACGGCGCGCGAATCTCGCTCGTGGTCGGTCTCTGCGCGCCTGTAATCGGGCTCACCATCGGCGGAGCGCTCGGCATGCTCGCGGGCTATTTCCGCGGCCGGTTCGAATCGATCGTTGTCGGCAGCATGGACGTGCTGCTGGCCTTTCCGCCGCTTATCATGGCGCTGGCCGTAACGGCGTATCTCGGGCAGTCGATTCTCAATCTCACTCTCATTCTCGGCTTCCTTGGCGTTCCCGCCTTCATGCGGGTGGCGCGCGCTGCGACGCTGACGCTGTCACGGCGCGAATTCGTTATCGCGGCGCAGGCGCTGGGTGCCACGCATGCGCGCATCCTGTTGCGCGAACTGTTGCCGAACGTGATCCTGCCGCTGTTTGCCTTCTTCCTGCTCGGTGTTGCCATCACCATCGTTGTCGAGGGCTCGTTGTCATTCCTCGGCCTCGGCGTGCCGCCGCCGATCTCGAGCTGGGGCAGCATGATCGGGGAGGGGCGCGAGAGCCTCGACGTGGCCCCGCGGCTCGCCTTCTTGCCGGCAGCGGCGATGTTTCTCACCGTGCTTTCCTTCAATCTGGTCGGCGACACGCTGCGGGCGCTGACCGATCCACGACAGGGCGCGCTGTGAACGCGAATAACTTGCTTTCTGTCGAAGATGTCGTCGTCGATCTTCCGACCCCGCGCGGCAATCTGCGCGCGGTGGATCATGTCGACCTCACCGTCGGCGCCGGGCGCACGCTCGGTATCGTCGGCGAATCTGGTTGTGGCAAGACCATGCTGTCGCGCGCCATCCTGCAATTGCTGCCCAAGAAGGCAAAGCTCTCCGGCCGGGTGATATTCGACGGGCAGGACCTGCTGCAGCTTCCGCCAGAGAAACTGCGCAAGCTGCGCGGCCGGTCGCTGGCGGTGGTATTTCAGGATCCGATGACCTCGCTCAACCCGGTGCTCACAATCGGGACGCAGTTGATCGAGACATTGCAGGAGCACCTCGAACTGGACGACGCCGCCGCCGCCAGACGCAGCGTCGAGCTGCTCGCGGCGGTCGGCATCCCCGCGCCCGAGCAGCGGCTGGCGCAGTATCCGCACCAGCTCTCCGGCGGCATGCGGCAGCGCGTGGCAATCGCGATCGCGCTGTCGTGCGAACCAAAACTCCTGATCGCCGACGAGCCGACCACCGCGCTCGACGTCACGATCCAAGCGCAAATCCTCGATCTCTTGGCGCGGGAGCAGCGCCGCCGCCACATGGCGATGATCATCATCACTCACGATCTCGGCGTCGTCGCCGGCCGCACTGATGAAGTTGCGGTGATGTATGCCGGCCGCGTGGTCGAGCGCGCGCCGACGCCTGCCTTGTTCAAAAAGATGCGGATGCCCTATACCGAAGCGCTTCTGGCGGCGCTCCCCAAACTCGACGCCGCGCCCCACACGCCGTTGCCGGCGATATCGGGGCGTCCGCCAGATCCGACGCGGCCCCTGAAGGGGTGCTCGTTCTCGCCGCGCTGTCGCTATGCGGTGGCCCGCTGCCAGAACGAGAAGCCGGCGCTCGAGGCGGCAGAGACGAAGGCCCATCAGTTCGCCTGCTTCCACCCGATAGAAGCCCGCGCGGATGCCAACGCATGATGCCGCAATCCGCTCCATCGATTTCGTCTGACGCGTTGCTCGAAGTCGACAATCTCGTTGTCGAATATCCTGTCGGTTCCAGGATCGTTCATGCCGTGTCCGGCGTCTCCTTGCAGATCGCCCGCGGCGAAACGCTGGGTCTGGTCGGCGAATCCGGTTGCGGAAAATCGACGCTGGGCCGCGCCGTCCTGCAACTGCGCCGCCCGACCGCCGGGCGTGTGCTGTTCGATGGCCACGACCTCACGACGATGCAAGGCGATGCCTTGCGGCTGATGCGCCGGCGCGTGCAGTTGATCTTCCAGGATCCGATCGCCTCGCTCAACCCGCGCCGCAAGATCGGCGACATTGTCGCAGAGCCGCTGGTGATCGCGGGCGTCAAGGATCCGGAGAAGCGCAAGCAGCTTGTCCACGAGGTGTTGAGCGCGGTCGGGCTTGACCCGACCCTCGTCGTCGGGCGGCTGCCGCATGAATTTTCCGGCGGCCAGTGCCAGCGCATCTGCATCGCGCGCGCGCTCATTCTCAATCCCGAGTTCATCGTCTGTGACGAGCCGGTCTCCGCGCTCGATGTATCGATACGCGCCCAGATACTCAATCTGCTCGAGGAGATGAAGGCCCGGTTCGGGCTGACGTTGCTGTTCATTGCGCACGATCTCGCGGTGGTGAAAGCCGTGAGCGACCGCGTCGCGGTGATGTATCTGGGGCGTCTCTGCGAGGTCGGTCCCTCCGAGCAGCTCTTCGCCAGGCCGGCGCATCCCTATACCGCGCTCCTGATCGAGGCGATTCCGATGCCCGACCCGGATGTTCGCCCCGCCGAGACCGTGCCCGTCGGGGAGCCGCCGTCGCCGATCGCGCCGCCGTCCGGCTGCCGGTTTCGCACCCGCTGTCCCCGCGCAGATCAACGATGCAGCGACGAGATGCCGGAACTGCGCGCTGTGGCGCCGGGCCAGTTCGTGGCTTGCCATCACCCGCTGATCTGAATACCCGGGGAGCGCCGCCCGCGTTTGTCTCGATGGGACGGACGTGGCAATGTCGGTTCTCAAGAAGTATCTAGCGCCCAAGAAATGGTTCAAGAACAAGAAAGACGGGAGAGAAGCGATGAAGAGTTTTCAAGTCGCCGAGTTCAACGCACCGCTGAAAGAGGTGGATCAGGAGACGCCGCAGCCCACGGGTACGCAGGTGCTGATCAAGGTGAAGGCCGCCGGCGTCTGCCACAGCGACCTCCATATCTGGGAAGGTGGTTACGATCTCGGCCATGGCCGCAAGCCGCTGTCGCTGAAGGACCGCGGCGTGTCGCTGCCGCGCACGATGGGCCACGAGACGGTCGGCGAGCTCGTAGCGTTCGGGCCCGACGTTACCGCTGCCGACAAAGGCGATCTCAAGGTCGGCGACGTCGCGCTGGTCTATCCCTGGCTCGGCTGCGGTAAATGCGCCACCTGCGTCGGCGGCGACGAGAACATGTGCGTCGTCAAGCCGAACTCGCTCGGCGTCTATTGCGACGGCGGCTATGCCGACCACATGACGGTGCCGAACCCGAAATACCTTCTGAACTTGAAGGGGCTCGACCCCGTTACCGCCGCGCCCTATGCCTGTTCAGGCGTCACCACTTACAGCGCGCTGAAGAAGGTCGAATTCGCCTTCAACTCGCCTATCGTCGTCTTCGGCGCCGGCGGCCTCGGCCTGATGGCGCTGTCGCTGCTAAAGGCGATGGGCGGCAAGGGCGCCATCGTCGTCGACATCGATGCGCGCAAGCGCGAAGCGGCCGAGGCCGCCGGTGCGCTTGCAACCGTCGACGGCAAGGCGCCGGACGCGCTGGAGCAACTCGCGAAAAAGGCCGGCGAACCCATTCGCGCCGTGATCGACCTCGTCGGCAATGCCGCCACCACGCAGCTTGGGTTCGACTGCCTGACCAAGGGCGGCAAGCTCGTCATCGTCGGCCTGTTCGGCGGCGGCGCGCCCTGGGCGTTGCCGCTGATTCCGATCAAGGCGATCACGATCCAGGGCAGCTATGTCGGCAATCTGCGTGAGACCAAGGAATTGCTCGAACTCGTTCGAAACAAGATGATCGCGCCGATTCCGGTGACGACGCTGCCGCTCGCGAAAGCCAACGAAGCGCTCGCCGATTTGCAGAAGGGTAAACTGGTCGGCCGCGCAGTGCTGACGCCGTAGAATCCTCGCCGTCATTCCGGGGCGATGCGAAGCATCGAACTATGGTGCGCAATTGCGCACCTGAGAATCTCGAGATTCCGGGTCTGGTCCTTCGGACCATCCCGGAATGACCACCTAACCAAGGAACCCCCATGTCCGCGAATAACGCTCTCCACATCGCCGTTCTCGGCGGCGATGGCATCGGTCCTGAAGTCATGGCGCCGGCGCTGGAAGTGCTGCGCAAGATCGAGGCGTCGAGCGAGCTGAAGTTTCGCTTCACCGAGGCACCGGCCGGCGCCAACAATTACCTCGCGACCGGAAAATCCATGCCCGACAGCACCGTGCGGCTGTGCGAGGAGGCGGACGCTATCCTGCTCGGCGCCTGCGGCCTGCCGTCGGTACGCTACCCTGACAACACCGAGATCGCACCGCAGATCGAACTGCGCTTCCATTTCGATCTCTATGCCGGCGTTCGCCCAGCGCGGCTGATCCCGGGCGTGCCAAGCCCGATCATCGGCGCCGATCAGCGCGGCATCGACCTCGTGCTGATCCGGGAATCGACCGAAGGCCTGTTCGCCTCGATGGGCAAGGGCGTCGTCACGGACGCGGAGGCGCGCGAGACGCTCGTCATCACCCGCAAGACCTCGGAGCGGCTGTTCGAATTCTCGTTCCGCCTCGCCGAACGCCGCAAGGCGCGGGGGAAGGCAAATGGCGGCCTGACCTGCGTCGACAAGGCCAACGTATTCAGGGCGTTCGCGTTCTTTCGCGAGATGTTTGATGAGGCGGCCAAGCGCCATCCCGGCGTGAAGTCCGACCGGATCTATGTCGATGCCTGCTCGCTGATGATGGTGAAGCGTCCCTGGGATTTCGACGTCATGGTGACGGAGAACATGTTCGGCGACATTCTCTCCGACCTCGCCGCCGGCCTGATCGGTGGGCTAGGCATGGCACCCTCGGCCGATATCGGCGACCGCTACGCCGTGTTCCAGCCGTGCCACGGCACCGCGCCCGACATCATGGGACAGGGCAAGGCCAATCCTACCGCGATGATCTTGTCGACCGCGATGATGCTGGACTGGCTCGCCGACAAGCACGGGCTGGAAAGCGCCGCCGAAGCCGGTGAACGCATCGAGCGCGCGGTCGACAAGGCCTATGCGGGCGGAATCAAGCCGATGGAGTTCGGCGGCAATAACGGCACGGCGGATATTGCGGCGGCGGTGCTGGCGGCGCTGTAGCTTGTAGCCCAGGTGAGCGCAGCGACACACGGGACTGCTGCCTGAACTGGTGAGAATCCCGGATGTCGCTTCGCTCAGCCGGGCTACGGGGGCCGGACACTACTTCCCCTTGAACTGCGGCTTGCGCTTTTCCATGAAAGCCGTTCGGCCTTCGCGGAAATCCTCCGAATCCATGCAGGCGTGGCCGATCGCCTTGATCGCATCCATGTCGCGCTTGCTTTCGTCCTTCAGCACCTCGGCGATGGTGATCTTGGCGGCCTTGATGGCGAGCGGCGCATTGCCGGAGATGGTGCGCGCTATCTCCATGGTGGCGTCCCATAACTCCGCATCCGGCAGTACACGATCGACCAATCCGATCCGCAACGCTTCCGCAGCCTCGATCCGCATGCCAGTGTACATGATGAGCCGCGCCCAGGATGGTCCGACCAGCGAGACGAGGTGGCGCAGGCCGTCATAGCCATAGGCGATGCCGAGCTTGGCGGCTGGAATGCCGAACTGGCTGTTGTCGGACGCGATGCGGATGTCGGTAAGCATCGCGACCTGCATGCCGCCACCGAGGCAAAATCCCCGAATGCAGGCAATCGTCGGCTTGGGGTAACTTGCGAGCAGCGCGCGCTGCGCCTCGCTCCGCTTGGAATATTCTTCCGACGCCGCGGCGTTATGGCGAGTCTTTTCGAACTGACTGATGTCGGCGCCCGAGACGAAGGCTTTGTCGCCGGCGCCGACCAGGATCACGACGCGCACGTCCGCGTCGTCGCGCAATTCGGTCAGCGCGTGGCCCAGGCCCTCCCACATTTCGAGCGACATCGCATTGCGCTTGTCGGGATTGTTGAAGGTAATGACGCCGACGCCATCGCTGACGCTTTGCAGGATCTTGCCGTCGGCATGGGATATTTCGGCAGTTTTGGCGATGTCGAGCATCGGTTGCGGCTTTCACTCGTGAGGCTTGGTCCATTGTCGGACAAGCGTCGCGCCGAGGTCAATTGCCGCTTTTGCACGTACGACCAGCAGGGGGCGCCGGGCAATAGGGGGAGGTCGTCAGGTGAGGTCGTGAGGGCAGGAGCGGGCTCACGCGCATTGCGTGTGAGGGAATATCGGCGTGACGGTGATGCAGTCGTTGTTGATGGTCGAACCGGCGGTAGTCGTCAGAGACTTGCCGCGTCGGCTTTTCGCTGCGTTGCATCCGGACTTCGCCATCCCCATCCTGATGGCGTCGCACGGCATAGTCCCGGCCAGCTCAAGCTTTGGCCCAGCGCAGCAACAGGCTACCCGGCGATTTCTCGCGTCGATTGATCGGGTCCGCGGTGCTGCGATCCAGGCGCGATAATGCCTAGCCCTCGTTGGCGGCGATCGATTCCATCAAAGACACCAACTGACGCTGTACAGTCTGGTCCTTGATCTTGCTGTAGGCACGAAGCAGCCTCAGGCTGAACGCGCTGTCCAGGAAGAGCAGGCTCTCGACTTCGCGCGCCTTGCCGTCGCCGTCGTAGAAGAACGTCACAGGCACGTCGAGCGCGGTAGCGATTTGCTGAAGACGAGCCGCGCCGACACGATTGACGCCCTTCTCGTACTTCTGAACCTGCTGGAAGCTGACGCCGAGCTTATCGCCAAGCTCCGCTTGCGAGATTTTCTGTTCCACACGCCGCAGGCGAATCCGTTTGCCCAATTCGATATCGGGTTTGCCGGCGCTGCGCTGTTTCATCTTTTTCGCTGCTGATCTGTTCATTCTGGTTTTACCGTCCTTCAATCGGGAAACCCTGGCAAGAGTAGGTCAGGGGTTCATCCATATGTACCGCGTTAAAGTCAGTCCGGTCCGTGAGTGGTATAGGGAACCACGGAATTCCTGAGAGATTGCGGGATGGTAGCCAAACGCTTTTGCGTATTGGAAGCATCCTGATACCGGCGCCGCCAGCTACCTAAAGCTGTCGGCGCCCGGGGCGTATTGGCAAAACCCCGCCCATTACATTTGGCAAAATATTCGACAAACCACAACCACCGCGAGTTCAATGGACACAGATTTTGGCCGGCATGCTTACTGTGTCCCGATCACGTACCGGATTTCTACGGGGGGTGCGGGCCGATCATGCAGTCGCTCGCAGCGCATCGGCGGTTGTGGCTAAAATTTTCCGCGGTCACTGATGCCTGACAAAATGCAGCAGAGTTCAGCTCCGCTTTCGGATCAGGCGTGCCGGGAAATAGCAGCAAGCCGCGTGCTCGCCGCGCTATCGGAATCCTGCAAATAGATCTGGCGCAGCGTCGTTAGAACGGGAACGCCTTTGCACGCGGGACGGGCCGGATCCGACATCGCGCAATATTTGCGGCGTGTCGGTTGCACCGTGCCGGCGGCATTCACGGATCGATCAATGTCGCGCGGCGACGCCCATACCGCGAAGCCGTGTCGGGCGCTTTACGGCTCTTCGCGCTGGGGGACGCAAGGCTCGGCTCGAGCCGGGATTTGCCCAAAATGGCTGCAATCATCGGCCTAGCCGTCTGCGGCCTATTGGCCTAGGGTACTACTTAAATTGGCTTCCACAGCCGCACCGTTTTGCATACGCTTTGCGGTAGTGGCCGCGTCGTCGGCCAGGCTAAAGTCCCGCTTACAAGGGACGGGCGTTACTGGGGAGGAAGCTATGAAACGAAGAACCCTACTTGCGGGCCTTGGTGCGACGGCTGCGGCCGGCGTCCTGGGCATGCCATCGATCGTCAGGGCACAGGCGCCCGTTACCCTTAACGGGGCGGTGCAGTTCAACGACGATCACGCCTTCACCAAGGCGCTGACCAGGTTCGAAGAGCTGGTGAAGAAGTACTACGGCAAGCCGGTCAACTTCACGCTGCACAAGAACTCGTCGCTCGGTCTCGAGAAGCAGTATTTCGAGTACATGTCGCAGGGCAAGGCGGTCGATTACGGCATCGTCTCGCCGGCCCACATGTCGACCTTCGCCAAGGCGGCTCCCTTCATCGATGCACCCTTTGTGTTCAAGGGCATCGAGCACATGAATAAGGTGGTCGAAAAGAATATTCTGGCACCTGTGGCCGACGAAATCGCGACCAAGGCGGAGGTCGTCCTGATCGGCTATGCGGGCGGCGGCATTCGCAACATCTTCGCCAACAAGCCGCTCAAGAACCTCGCCGATCTCAAAGGCCTCAAGGTGCGCGTGCAGGGCGCTCCAATCTGGTCGAAGACGTTTGCAGCCGTTGGCATGAGCCCGACGGTGATCGCCTACAACGAGGTCTACAACGCCATCCAGAACGGCGTGATCTCGGCGGGCGAAAACGAGGCCGCCGGCGTCGAGGCGATGAAGTTCTACGAAGTTGCCCCGCACCTCAATCTGACCCAGCACGCGGTATCGATCCGGCCGATCTGCTTCTCGGTGAAGACGTTGAAGACCCTGCCGAAGGACCTGCAGGACGCGATCATGAAGGCCGGCAAGGAAGCCGGCGATTATGGCCGCCAGCTCGAGTCGAGCGAGGAGGTCGTCAAGCTCGATACGCTTGAAAAGGCTGGCAAGCTCAAGCGCGTTCCCTTCGAAGAGCGCGATGCCATGAAGAAGCTCGCCGATCCCGTGATGGCCACCTATGCCAAGGAAATCGGCGCCGAAGCCATCTTCGAGAAGATCAACGTCGCCTGATATTTGTCGCGCCGAGCGACAGGGAGTGGGGCAAGCCATGCGGCTTGCCCCACTTCCGTGATCGTTACCTTCCGGAGCCAAGATGACTGAAATACCGATGCCGCCGAACCCGTCGCTATGGCGACGAGCAACGGCGGCCTATGCGAAATTGCTCGAAATCCTGCTTGCCGCATGTGTCGGCATTCTGGTCGTTCCGGTCACCCTGCAGGTCATCTCGCGCTACACGCCGTTCATTCCGTCCTACATCTGGACCGAGGAGATGGCGCGTTTCCTGTTCATCTGGACCATCATGATCGGTGCCATGGTCGGAATTAGGGAGGCGCAGCATTTCGAGGTCGACGTCTGGCCCACCCTGTCGCGGCGGGCGGAAGCCGCGGTGCGGATCGTGGCGCGGCTCGGCGTGCTGGCGATGGCGCTGGTATTCGTGTGGGCCGGCCTGGAATTCACGCGGTTCGCTTGGAACCGAACGTCGGAACTGGCCGATCTACCGCTCTGGATGATTCATGTCGCATGGCCTGTGGCGGGTGTGACGTGGATCATCTTTGCAGGCGAACAGATGATCGACGAATTGAAAGTTCTGGTCGGGGCGAGCCGATGAACGGTGGCAATGTACTTTCCGCCGGAGAGGCCGCACTGGTCCTGTTCGGCGTTTTCGTTGGCCTGCTCATCGTGCGCGTGCCGGTGGCGTTTGCGCTCGGTCTTGCCTGCGTACCGATCCTTTTGATCGAGCCCCGCCTGTCGATGATGTCGCTCGCGCAGGAGACCTTCAACGCCTACAACTCGTTCATCCTGCTCGCCGTGCCCTTCTTCCTCTTGACCGCCAACCTGATGGGAATCGGCGGCATCACCGACCGCCTGGTGGCGTTGTCGCGCTCGATGGTCGGGCATTGGCCAGGCTCGCTGGCACAGATCAACGTCGTGCTGTCGGTGTTCTTTGCCGGCATTTCCGGCTCTTCCACCGCCGACGCCGCGAGCCAGTCCAAGATCTTCATCGATGCCCAGACCAAGGAAGGTTATGACCTCTCGTTCTCGATCGCCATCACGGCGGTAACAGCGGTGCTCGCCATCATCATCCCGCCCTCGATCCTGATGATCGTCTGGGGCGGACTGATCTCGACCTCGATCGCAGCGATGTATCTGGCCGGCATCGTCCCCGGCCTGTTGATCGCGGGCGCCCAGATGGCGACCGTGCATGTCTATGCGGTTCGCCGCGGCTATCCGACATACCCGAAATCGAGCTGGACCGACATCGGCTACGCCATCTGGCGATCGATACCGGCGCTTATGACGCCGTTCATTATCGTCGGCGGCATCCTGCTCGGATGGTTCACCGCCACCGAATCCGCCTGCGTCGCCGTGCTCTATTCCGTGGTGCTGTCAGCGTTCTTTTACCGCGAAACCGGCCCGCGCGAACTCTACAAGGCGCTGCTCGATACCGGGCGCCTGGCAGGCGTCGCGCTGTTCTGCATCGGCACCGCGAGCGCTTTCGGCTGGCTGCTGGCCTATTACAAGATACCGCAGGAGCTCCTGGCCAACGTTTCGACCTGGGGCATGGGCGCCGTCGCGGCCGGCTTCTTCATCGCGTTCTGCTTCCTGATCGTAGGCTGTTTCCTCGACGCCATTCCGGCGATCGTGATTGTCGGCACCGTGCTGGAACCCTTGGCGAAGTCGGTCGACCTGCACCCCGTTCAGTTTGCGATCATCTCGATCGTGTCGCTGGCGTTTGGACTGGTGACGCCGCCCTATGGCCTGTGCCTGATGATCGCCTGCTCGATCGCGGGCGTGCGGCTGCGCTACGCGCTGAAAGACACGTTGATCATGCTGATACCGATGCTGCTGGTACTGGTCGCCGTCATCATCTGGCCGAGCGTCTCGTTGTTCCTGCCGCGCCTGATCGTGCCGGAGATGCTTAAATAGCTATTCTTCCCTGTCGAGTGCACAGCTTACCGTGTAGACAACGCCGCGCGGCAGGAAGTCGACGGTTGCCTCGCCGCCGAGCTGGTCGCGTGCGCTGCGCTCGATCAGCCGCGAGCCAAAGCCACGCTGCACCGGTGCCGTGACGGGCGGGCCGCCTGCCTCGGTCCAGATCAACCGCAATTTGCGCCCGTCGCTTTCTTCGAGGATCTCCCAATCCACCGCGACGGTCCCGGTATCGTTCGATAGCGCGCCGTATTTAGCGGCATTGGTTGCGATCTCGTGCACGATCATCGAGAGCACCACGGCGAGCCGCGGCGACAGCGGGACCCGCGGTCCGAACATCCGCGCCCGCTCCGGATTGTTGAGCAGGTAGGGCTGCAGCACCCGCGCAATCACTTCCCGCAGCTCCGCGCCTTGCCACTTTTCCTGGCTGAGCAAGTTATGCGCCTCCGCCAGCGCGCCGAGCCTTCCCTCGAACTTCTCGCGCTCCGCCCGGCTCGCGCTGCGGAAGGTCTGGGTGGCGATCGACTGCAGGACCGCGAGCGTATTCTTGACGCGATGGTTGAGTTCCTCGATCAGGAGATTGTGGAGCATCTCGCCGCGGGCAATCTGGGTTGCCATCCGTACCGCGAAGGCGAGCCCGACCATCAGCAGCACGGCACCCATTACGCTCGTGATCGCGAGGTTGCGCCAGAGCGGCGCGATCAACGAGCTTTCGGCAATGCCGGCGGCAACGGTCCAGCCGGTGAGCGAGGAGCGGCTAAAGCTCGTAATCAGCCGCACGCCCTCAAGCGATACCGTCGGCAGGGTGGCTTCCGAATTGTTGAACATCTCCGTATAGAGCGAGGGCGATGCACGCTTGCCGACGGTATGCTGTGGGTTCGGCACGCGCGCGAAATTGGTGCCTTCGCCGTCGAAGATCGAGATCGTCCAGTCCTTGCTCGGCCGCTGCTGCTCGACCATCGCCTGGAAAATCTCGATCGGTGGACTGAAGGAAATGTCGTAGACTACTTCGCCATCTACGATGACGGGCACTTCGACCGTTACGATTAGCCGCTTCTTCACCGACCCGAAGAACAGGTTGGAATAGACCGGTTTCTTCTCTGCAAAGACCCTCCCGACCAGGGCGAGGTTGTTACGCAACGGCAGGTTTGCCGTATCAGTCGTCAGCGAGGAGAATACCTGGTGGCCTTCGCGGTTCGCCACCAGCACGACGCCGCCTTCGCCATACTGGTCGAGGAAGCCTTGGCAGATGCGGCGGAACGCCTCGAAATCCCCGTCGCGCAGTGCGTTTGTCAGCGATAGTACCTGGAGTGCGCCGGTGATCCGCTGCATCTCCGAGTCGAGCACGAGGCGAATGCTGCGAACCGTTTCAAGGACCCGTTGCGTCGCGTTCTGGCGGTCCTGCTTGTAATGGTTGAAAACGATGCCGGCCGCGAAAACAATCAACGGCAGCGTGGTTCCCGCAACCAGAAGGGCAAGACGCACTGGCAGTGAAAGTTTCGGCAACGCAAGCCCCGGATCGGCGCCCAATCGGGGCAAGCATAGGAGAAGCTGTCGGATTTCGCCAAGAACAATAAGAGGATAAGTAAGATATTCAGCCGGCTGGAGAAGCGGCCGGGTTCCGCCGGGTGGCCCGGCCGCCGATCTCATAGATTGCTGTCGGTGATCGCGGCATACACCATGGTGCGCAGCTCGCGCCGCAAGGGATAGGCGCTCGACGGCAGCACCTGAGTCATGAAGATCGTGATCAGTTCTTCCGCCGGGTCGATGAAGAACGACGTTGTCGCCGCACCGCCCCAGTTGAACTCGCCGGGACTGCCGGCAATCAGCGTCTGTGCCGGGTTCATGGTGACGGCGAAGCCGAGGCCGAACCCGATGCCGTTATAGGCCGCTTCCGAGAACAGCGAGCGCGACATCGCCGGCAGGTCGACCCCGCCGGGCAGATGGTTGGAAGTCATCAGGTTCAGCGTCTTGGGACCTAACAATCTGATACCGCCGAGCTCGCCGCCATTGAGCAGCGCGCGGCAGAAGGTGAGATAGTCGGCCGTGGTCGAGCACAGGCCGCCGCCGCCGGAGACGAAGGAGGGCGGCGACAGGAATGAACTCGTCGCCGGGTCGTCCTGCAGCGTCAGCGTGCCCTTGCGCTCGGTGGCGTGGAACGTCATGCCGCCCTGCGGGTCGGCCGAATAACACGCCGCGAACCGATGCGCCTTGTCCTTGGGCACGAAGAAGTCGGTATCATTCATCCCGAGCGGATCCAGGATGCGCTCTTTCAGAAACTGCTCGAACGGCTTGCCGCTGATCAAACCAATGAGATAGCCGATCACGTCGGTGGCGACGGAGTAATTCCAGGCCTCGCCCGGCGAAAATTCCAGCGGAATTTTTGCGAGGTCGTCGATCATGCCTTGCAGCGTGCCGGCCTTGATGACTTCGCCGATCTTGTTCTCGCGATAGGCCGCATCGACATTGCTGCGTTGTTGGAAGCCGTATGTCAGGCCGGAGGTGTGCCGCAACAGATCTACGATCAGCATCGGCCGTGACGGCGGCCGGGTCAGGAAGGCCGGGTGCGTACCGGCCACGAACACGCCGAGGTTCTTCCATGCCGGAATGTATTTGTGCACGGGCTCGTCGAGCGCGACGCGGCCTTCCTCGACCAGCATCATGAAGGCGACGGAGGTGAGCGGCTTGGTCATCGAATAGATGCGGAAGATCGTGTCGTCCTTGACCGGCACCTTGCGCTCGAGATCGGCAAAGCCCTGCGCGGACGAATGGACGACCTTGCCGCGGCGATAGATCAGGAGCTGCGTCCCCGGGAAGCGGCCGGCATCGATGTAGCGCTGCTTCAGATGATTTTCGAGGCGATCGAGGGCCGCCTTGGACATTCCGGCGGATTCGGGCGAGGCGGGGGCTAACATCGGCATCTCCGGCTGGCGACTGCGACCTTGATAGCCGAAAACTGTCCCCTGTTCCAACGGGCCGTGTTTATGTGGGCTGGAAGGGTGATATAGCTGACTCCAGCCATCGCATATCCCCGCAGGACAGCAAAAATGCGCCAATTCAGCGAGACCGAACTGACCGCCGCCGTCATCCGCAGCTTCGACGATACGCCGGATACGCGCGCCAAATTCCTGCTTCAGGAACTGGTGAAATCACTCCACGACTATGTCCGCAAGACCGACCTCAGCTTCGAGGAATGGGAATATGCGATCGATTTTCTCACGCGGACCGGCCAGAAGTGCACCCCGATCCGGCAGGAGTTCATTCTGCTGTCCGACGTGCTCGGCGTGTCGATGCTGGTCGATGCCGTGAACCACCGGGAGCGCGAGGGGGCCACCGAGACCACAGTGCTCGGCCCGTTCTATGTCGGCGAGCACAAGGTAACGCCGCACGGCACCGATATCTCGGCGACGCTATCCGGCGAGCGGATGTTCGTGCAGAGCCGCGTCACCGACCTCGAGGGCAGGCCGCTGGCCGGCGTGCCGGTGGACATCTGGCATGCCGACGATGATGGCTTCTATGATTCCCAGAAGCCGGCCTATGCGACTGAAGGGCCGTCGTCGCGGGCGCGTTTCATTACCGATGCCGATGGAAGGTTCTTCTTCCGCACCATCCTGCCGTGCAGCTACCCGATTCCGACCGATGGTCCGGTGGGCGAGATGATCGTGCAGACCGGCCGTCACCCGATGCGGCCGGCGCACGTGCATTTCCTGGTCGATGCGCCGGGCCATCAGCCGCTGATCACCCACGTCTTCATCGACGGCGACAAGTACCTCGATTCCGACGTGGTGTTCGGGGTCAAGGACGAGCTGGTCGCCAGAATCGAAAAGCGTACCGATCCGACGATGCCGGACGGCAAGCCCGCGGGCGAGCCGTGGCACCTGATGAGCTACGAATTCCGCATGAAGCCAGGCGAGGGAAGCGCGCCGAAACCGATGATGGCGAAGACCTCAGAGCACGCGTAAGCCGTCGGTTTCTGTGCCTGCTCAATTCTTGTGCGCCGCCCAAGGAGTGGGCGAATCGCAAATTTTGGATGCGGAACCAATTTCTCATTGGTTGCTGGATTTAGCGGCGGCAAGTGAATAATACATTGATATAATTATAATTTTCGCAGTGCGGGAGGTTTGGCACGAAGCTTGAATAGCTTGTGTCGACGCCATTGAAGCCGTCCCTCGAGACCACTCATCCGAATTGTGACGCCGCCATTCCGGGGCCTCCCTGGAACGCGCCTTTCTGCGCCTAGCGCGGTGACCCCAATCGGACGGCCCCGTTCAACGCACCGACGCAAAGGACAACGACGCCCATGACGAAGCCTACCCATCCGACCTCACGCCGCGGTTTCAGCCGCCGCCAGCTCCTCAAGGCCACCGGCGGCACGGCGGCATTACTCGCCGCGGCCAAGCTGAATTTCCCGGCCGGCGCGTTTGCGCAAGGCGCAGGTCCGGAAGTGACCAAGGCGACGCTCGGGTTCATTGCGCTCAGCGACGCCGGGCCGCTGTTCGTCGCCAAGGACAAGGGATTCTTCGCCAAGCACGGCATGCCCGACGTCGAGGTCGCCAAGCAGGCATCGTGGGGCACCACCCGCGACAACCTCGTGCTCGGCTCGGAAGGCAACGGCATCGATGGCGCGCATATCCTGACGCCGATGCCGTATCTGATTTCGGCCGGCAAGGTGACGCAAAACAACGTGCCGACGCCGATGTACATCCTGGCGCGGCTCAATCTCGATGCGCAGTGCATCTCGATTGCCAAGGAATATGCCAACCTCAAGATCGGGACTGACTCTTCACCGCTCAAAGCCGTGTTCGAGCAGAAGAAGGCCGCCGGCAAGTCGGCCAAGATTGCGATGACCTTCCCGGGCGGCACCCACGATCTGTGGATACGTTACTGGCTCGCCGCCGGCGGCATCGATCCTGACAAGGACGTCGAGACCATCGTGGTGCCGCCGCCACAGATGGTTGCCAACATGAAAGTGGGCACGATGGATGCCTTCTGCGTCGGCGAACCCTGGAATCTGCAGCTCATCAACCAGGGCATCGGCTACACCGCGGTCAACACCGGCGAGCTCTGGAACAAGCATCCGGAGAAGTCTCTCGGTATGCGCGCGGCCTGGGTCGACAAATATCCGAAGGCCGCCAAAGCGATCCTGATGGCTGTGATGGAGGCGCAGCAATGGGCCGACAAGGCCGAGAACAAGAAGGAGCTCGCTACCATCATGGGCAAGCGGCAGTGGATGAACTGCCCGGTCGACGACGTTTACGACCGTTCGGCGGGCAAGTTCGACTACGGCATCCCCGGCAAGGTCGTCGAGAACTCGCCGCACATCATGAAGTATTGGCGCGACTTTGCTTCCTATCCGTTCCAGAGCCACGATCTCTGGTTCATGACGGAAGATATCCGTTGGGGCAAATACGAAGCGGGCTTCGACAGCAAGGCACTGGTCGCCAAGGTCAACCGTGAGGATCTCTGGAAAGAAGCCGCCAAGACGCTGGGCGTTCCCGCTGCAGAGATTCCGACTTCGACCTCGCGCGGCAAGGAGACCTTCTTCGACGGCAAGGTGTTCGATCCGGAAAACCCGGCTGCGTACCTGAAGTCCCTCTCGATCAAGCGCGTTGAAGTCTGATCAAGCCCGGGCCGCGCGCGATTGCGGGCGGCCCGCTCATTGAACACGGAGATGCATTTTCAATGACGATGCCTGCGATCAAAGCCGAAGCCACTGCCGTGGCCATTCCGACCGCTTCGCCGACCTCTGCGGCGCCGGTGGTGATGATGACGCCGAAGCCGGCACCACGTGCCGAAAAATACATCAAGATGGGCAAGGAGACCGCGGCTCGCGTCGTGCCGCCGCTGATCGTGCTCGCGCTGTTGATGATGTTCTGGGAGCTGGTCTGCCGCCGCACCGGATCGACGCTCCCGCCGCCCTCGCGCGTGTTCAAGGATACCAAGGAACTGATCTTCGATCCGTTCTTCGATAATGGCGGCATCGACAAGGGCCTGTTCTGGCATTTGTCCGCTTCGCTTCAGCGCGTCGCCTATGGCTATTCGATTGCCGCCATCGTCGGCATCGCGCTCGGCACGCTGGTCGGGCAGTCGGTGTGGGCGATGCGCGGGCTCGATCCGCTGTTCCAGGTGCTGCGCACCATTCCGCCGCTGGCCTGGCTGCCGCTGTCGCTGGCCGCGTTCCGTGATGGACAGCCGTCGGCGATCTTCGTGATCTTCATCACCTCGGTGTGGCCCATCATCATCAACACCGCGGTCGGCATCCGCAACATTCCGCAGGACTATCGCAACGTCGCAGCCGTGGTGCAGCTCAACCCGCTGGAGTTCTTTTCCAAGATCATGATTCCGGCGGCGGCGCCCTACATCTTCACGGGCCTGCGCATCGGCATCGGCCTGTCGTGGCTTGCGATTGTGGCTGCGGAAATGCTGATCGGCGGCGTCGGCATCGGCTTCTTCATCTGGGACGCCTGGAACTCCTCGCACATCAGCGAAATCATCCTGGCGCTGTTCTATGTCGGCATCATCGGCTTCGTGCTCGACCGCTTAATTGCAGGAGTGGCGAAGATCGTGACCCGCGGCACCGCGCTGAACTGAAGGATCAAGGATCAAGTCATGCAGGCCTACCTGAAGCTCGACCATATCGACAAAACCTTCACCCGCGGCAACGCCACCACAGAGGTGCTGAAGGACATCAGCCTGACCATCGAGAAGGGCGAGTACGTCTCGATCATCGGTCATTCCGGCTGCGGCAAGTCCACGCTGCTCAACATCGTGGCAGGTCTCAACGGCGCGACCAATGGCGGCGTGCTGCTGGAGAACCGCGAGGTCAACTCGCCGGGACCGGATCGCGCGGTGGTGTTCCAGAACCACAGCCTGCTGCCGTGGCTGACGGTGTACGAAAACGTCAAGCTCGGCGTCGACAAGGTGTTTTCGTCGACCAAGAGCCGCGCCGAGCGCGACGCCTGGGTGATGCACAATCTCAACCTGGTGCAGATGGCGCACGCCAAGGACAAGCGCCCGTCGGAAATTTCAGGTGGCATGAAGCAGCGCGTCGGCATTGCCCGTGCGCTGGCGATGGAGCCGAAGGTGCTTTTGCTCGACGAGCCGTTCGGCGCGCTTGACGCACTGACGCGTGCACATCTGCAGGACTCGGTGATGGCGCTGCACCAGAAGCTCGGCAACACCATCCTGATGATCACGCACGACGTCGACGAGGCCGTGCTGCTGTCGGACCGCATCGTGATGATGACCAACGGCCCGAGCGCGCGGATCGGCGAGGTGCTGGAAGTGCCTTTGGCGCGTCCGCGCAAGCGGCTCGAGCTCGCGACCAACCCCGGCTACCTCAAGTGCCGGCAGCGCGTGCTCGAATTCCTCTACGAGCGGCATCGCTTCGTCGAGGCGGCGTAGGTCCATACGAAAGCGGCTAGGTGAGGACGTGCCATGAGCGAACCGCTCGTCATCGTCGGCAACGGCATGGCCGCTGCCCGTCTCGTCGATGAACTCGCCAAGGTGGCCTTGGGCCGCTACGCCGTCGCCGTGATCGGCGACGAACCGCGGCTTGCGTATAACCGCGTGCTGCTGTCGTCAGTGCTGGCCGGCGAGACCACCTCGCAGGACATCGAGCTGCGGCCGGCGTCCTGGTGGCGCGACCGCGGCGTCACCCTGAAGTATGGTTGCGTGGCGACCGAGATTGATGTCGGTCGCCGCGAACTCAAGATCGAGAACGACGAGAGCATTCCGTTTTCGAAACTGGTGCTGACCACCGGCTCGTCGCCGCTGCGGCTGAACGTACCCGGCGCCGATCTCGCCGGCGTGCACACGTTTCGTGACAGCCGCGACGTCGACTTGCTGCTGACACTGGCCGCGCAGAAGAAGCGTGTCGTCGTGATCGGCGGTGGACTGCTGGGGCTCGAAGCAGCTTATGGCCTAGCCAAGGCCGGTGCGCCGGTGACGCTGGTACATCTGATGAACCGCCTGATGGAGCGCCAGCTCGACGCGCCTGCGGCGGCGCTATTAAAATCCCTCGTCGAGAGCAAGGGCATCGAGATCCTGCTCAACGCCAACACGGCGAGCATTCATGGCGAGACGCGGGTTGAAAGCGTCGAACTGGCGGACGGACGCCTGCTTGAGGCCGACGCCGTGATCTTTGCCGCAGGCATTCGTCCGAACATCGCGCTCGCCAGGGAAGCCGGTATCCCTGTCAACCGCGGCATGGTAGTCGACGATCATCTGCAGACCGGCGCCTCCGGTATATTCGCCATCGGCGAGTGCGCCGAGCATCGCGGCGTCTGCTACGGCCTGGTTGAGCCGGCCTATGAGCAGGCGAGGGTGCTGGCGCGGCATCTCGCCGGGCGTGAAGCGTCGTACAGCGGAAGCATCGTTGCGACCAATCTGAAAGTTTCCGGCGTCAGCGTGTTCTCCGCCGGCGATTCTATGGGCGGTGACGGCAGCGAGGCCATCGTGCTCTCCGACATAAACCACGGCACCTACAAGAAGCTCGTGATCGTGGATGGGCGGTTAACGGGCGCGGTGCTGATCGGCGATGTCGCCGACGCGCTCTGGTATCTCGAATTGATCCGCACGCGTCAGCCGACGGCCCGAATTCGCGCCGATATGATGTTCGGCCGCTCGCTCGCGACCCGTTCCGAGGCGGCATGATCGGATTGCTGGCATGACGGTCGTCAATCCCGATCTCCGCGCTGTCAAAACCACCTGCGCCTATTGCGGCGTCGGCTGCGGCATATTGGCGACGCCGGACGGGCGGGGCGGGGCGGCGATCTCGGGCGACCCCGATCATCCCGCCAATTTCGGCCGGCTGTGCTCGAAGGGCTCGGCGCTTGGCGAGACGCTCGGGCTGACGAGCCGGCTGCTCTATCCGATGATCCGCTGCGGCAAAGGAACCATGGAGCGGGTCGCCTGGAGCGACGCGCTCGACCATGTCGCCCACAGATTTCAGCACATCATCGCGCGCGACGGTCCGGACGCGGTCGCGTTCTATCTTTCCGGCCAGTTGCTGACCGAGGATTACTACGTCGCGAACAAGCTGATGAAGGGCTTTATCGGCAGCGCCAATGTCGACACCAATTCGAGGCTGTGCATGGCCTCGTCCGTCGCCGGCCACCGCCGCGCTTTTGGCGCCGACACCGTGCCGGGATGTTACGAGGATTTCGACGAGGCCGACCTCTTGGTGCTGGTCGGCTCCAACGCGGCCTGGTGCCATCCGGTGCTGAACCAGCGCATGCTCGCCAACAAGCAGAAGCGCGGCGCGCGCATCGTCGTGATCGACCCGCGCCGGACCGACACCGTCGGCGACGACGATCTGTTCCTGGGATTGAGGCCGGGCACGGATACGGCGCTCTTCAGCGGGTTGCTCGTTTACCTCGCGGACAATGGCGTACTCGACCGCCATTACATCGAACTCCACACCACCGGTTTCGACGATGCCATCGCCCGCGCACGCAGCATCACTAGCAGCATCGGGGCCACTGCACTGGCGACCGGCCTGTCCGAGCAGGACGTCGCAACATTCTTCCAGATGTTTGCCAATACGCCGCGCGTGGTCACCCTCTATTCGCAGGGCGTCAATCAGTCGGCGCAGGGCACCGACAAGGTCAACGCCATCCTCAATTGCCACCTCGCGACCGGGCGGATCGGCCTGCCGGGCGCGTCGCCGTTCTCGCTGACCGGGCAGCCCAATGCGATGGGTGGCCGAGAGGTAGGCGGGCTCGCCAACCAGCTCGCCGCCCATATGGGATTTACGCCGCCGGATATCGATCGCGTGCGGCGGTTCTGGACGGCGCCGCGCATCGCCACCCATGAGGGCCTGAAGGCGGTGCAGATGTTCGAGGCCATCGCGCGCGGCGAGATTAGGGCGTTGTGGGTGATGGGCACTAATCCGGCGGTGTCGCTGCCGAACGCGGACGGTGTTCGCGAAGCCCTGAAGAAGCTCGAGCTGTTCGTGATTTCCGAGAACGTGATCTCGAACGACACGGTGGACGCGGGCGCGCATGTGCTGCTGCCGGCGCAGGCCTGGGGCGAGAAATCCGGCACGGTAACCAACTCGGAACGACGCATCTCGCGGCAGCGGGCGTTTCTTCCCTCGCCGGGAGAGGCCAAGCCCGATTGGTGGATCATGGGTGAAGTCGCCAGGCGCCTTGGCTTCGGCGCGGCCTTCAGCTTCACCTCGGCGGCGGATATTTTTCGCGAGCACGCCGCGCTCTCGGCCTTCGAGAACGCGGGGGCGCGCGACTTTGATATCGGTGCGCTGCAGTCGCTTTCGGACAGCGATTTCGATGCAATGGCGCCGGTGCAATGGCCGGTACGGCAGGGGACCGAGCCGCAAGCGCGCTTCTTCGCCGAAGGCGGCTTCTTTGCCAAAGATTTCAGAGCCCGTTTCGTCGCGCCGGAAACTCCGGCGCTGCGGACCGAAACCACCGCGGCGCGGCCGCTACGGCTCAACACCGGGCGCATCCGCGACCAGTGGCACACCATGACGCGCACGGGGATGAGCCCGCGGCTCGGCCAGCATCTGCCGGAGCCGTTCGTCGAAGTCCATCCGGACGATGCCGCAAAATACGGCGTCGCCGACGGCGACTTCGCGCGGATTAGGACCGACTATGGGCAATGCACGCTCCGCGTCATCGTCAGCGAACGCCAGCAGCGCGGCATGCTGTTCGCGCCGATCCACTGGAGTGAGGCCAATGCGACCGGCGCGCGCGTCGGCTCGCTGGTGGCGCCCGTCACCGATCCGTTCTCGGGCCAGCCCGAGAACAAGGCGACGCCGGCCTCGATCGTGCCGTACGAATACGTCTTCCGCGGCTTTGCGTTGTCGCGCAAGCCACTCGAACTGCCCGCGCATGCCTGGGTAGCGCGCGTTGCCGTCAACGGCGGCCATGGCTACCTGTTCGCCGACAATGCCGATGTCGCAGGCTGGCAATCCTGGCTGAAATCCATCGCGCGCGACGATCTCGCCGAATACAAGGACTTCGGCGGCAGCGTCTATCGCGCCGCATCCTTTGACGGCGACCGTATCGACACCTGCCTGTTCATCGGCCCGGCGCGCGACGCCGGCGACTGGAATGTGATCAAGGACCTGTTTGCCGCGGATACGCTGAACCACGACCAGCGTCGCATGCTGCTGTCGGGCAAATCGGTCGACGGCCTCGCCAACGCCGGCCCGATCGTCTGCGCCTGCTTCGGCATCGGCCGCAACACGATTTGCGACACTATCGCAGCGGGTGTGCGTTCGGCGGCCGATATCGGAACGAAGCTGAAAGCCGGCACCAATTGCGGCTCCTGCATTCCGGAATTGAAGCGGCTGATCGCGCAGGCGGGGACGAACGATCCCGAACAGCGGAAGTTAGTGGTGGCGAACTGAGGCCCTTGCTCCACCGTCATTGCGAGGAGCACAGCGACGAAGCAAATCCATGTCTCCGCAACCAGTCTCTCACCCCCTCCTATTCTTCGCATTCACCGCGATCGCCGCCGCGGCGGTGCGGTTCTCGACGCCGAGCTTGGAATAGATTTGCTCAAGATGCTTGTCGACGGTGCGGGGGGAGAGTCCCAGAATCTGCGCGATATCGCGGTTGGTCTTGCCCTTCGACAGCCATGACAGCACTTCGCCCTCGCGCGTCGTCAAGCCCAACTCGCTGGAGAATTCCACTGGCGCCTCCGCGCCGGAATCTTTCGCCAGCCGCAGCAGGAATTCGTTCGCGCCGAGCTTCCCCATATATTGCAGGCGAAGCTGCTCGTTGCCGTGACGCGTCGGCATGGCCGCGGCCTTCGCCGCGGCTTTGCCCTTGCGCGCCTCATCCAGCCATTGCGGAATCGGTTCGGGCAGCACGACGTCATCGTCGTCGGCGGCAAGTAAGTCGGAGAGCAGCTTCTGCGCCTGCGGTGTCGCCCACATGATCTTGCCCGCGGCATTCACGGCGAGCAGATAGCGGCCGGAGACGTCGAGCGCGGCGCGCGCGCTCTGGGTCAGGCGGGCGTTGGCGAGATGGACGCGGATGCGCGCCAGCATCTCCTCGACCGCGATCGGTTTTGTCACATAGTCGACGCCGCCGGCCTCAAGCCCGCGTACGATGTGTTCGGTTTCGGCCAGCCCCGTCATGAAAATGATCGGAACATGGTCGAGCCCGGCGTCGCGCTTCAGCCGCCTGCAGGTCTCGAACCCATCCATCCCCGGCATCACAGCGTCGAGCAGCACGATGTCGGGCGTGATCTGGTCGACGATCCGCATGGCGGAAGCACCATCGAGCGCGACCATGACGGTCATGCCCGCGCCGTCGAGCGCATCGGTCAATAGCCGCAGCGTCTCGGGCGAGTCGTCGACGACGAGGGCGACGTCGCGCTTTCTTGATTCAATGATCATAGCTGTGCAGGGCTTTCAGGGTCGCCATGTACTGATCGAGATCGAAGCGGTCGATCAATGCGCGCATTTGCGACACGAAGTCGGCATGTTCGGGGTAGTCATTTCCGATCTCGTCGAGCTTGACCTGGATCGCGCGAACGTAGCCCAGTTGCCCGAGCCCGATCAGTTCCTCGACATGTTTCACTGGCGGCCGCGAGCCGGTCTCCGGCCGCCAATGGGGGGCAGGGACATCGCCTGCCTCATACTGCCATTCGAGCTTGAGCAATTGCCGGATGGATTCGAGCAGCTTGGGAATATCGATCGGCTTCATCAGGTAACCGTCGTGGAACGGTTGCGCCAGCGGCGCGCCATGCGCTTCAAGCGCGCTCGCCGACACCATGAGGATGCGCGCCTGGTGATGGCCGCTCGTGCGCAGCGTTTCCGCAACCGTCCAGCCGTCCATCCCTGCCATCGAGATGTCGAGCAGGAACAAATCCGGCCGGCAATGCTGCGCCAGCGCGAGGCAGCCGGGTCCATCGGGCGCGCTGAGCAAAATGAAGCCGAGCGGCGTCAGCACCTCGCGCAGGAGATCGCGGTGGGTCGGATCGTCGTCGGTGATCAGGATCGTCTTGCGGGGGCCGTGATAGCCGAAGATCGGCGCCTCCACCGGCGCGATCCGCGTCGGATTCGCGACTTCCGACAGCAGGATTTTCACTCGAAACGTGCTGCCGTTGCCGACTTGGCTGGTCACTTTGATGTCGCCGCCCATTACGCCCGCCAGGAGGCGGCTGATGGTCAGCCCGAGCCCGGTGCCGGTCTGCGGCTGCGAGACGCCGAGCGCGCCGCGCTCAAAGGGTGCGAAGATACGTTCGAGGTCGTCCGGCTGGATGCCGGGTCCGGTATCGATCACCTCGAACTCCGCAACGGGACTGCGGTAATGCACGACGAACTGCACGTTTCCGGTCTGCGTGAACTTCAGTGCATTCGACAGCAGGTTGATCAGAACCTGCCGCAGCCGCTTCTCATCGGCATAGACGACGAGCGGCAGCACCGAAGGCCGCTTGAAGATGAAGTCGATGCCCTTGGCGGCGGCCTGAACGCGAAACATGCCGACGAGCTGATCGAGAAATTCGCTCAGGCGGACCTCGTCGCGCGACAGATAAAGCCGGCCTGCTTCAATTTTAGAAATATCGAGGATGCCGTCGATCAATCCCGACAAATGGTCGGCGCTGCGCCGGACCACGCGCACTTGGTCGCGGGGCTTTGCAGGGAGGCTGGAATCCTGCTCCAGCAATTGCGCATAGCCGCTGATGGCGTTCAGCGGTGAGCGCAGTTCATGGCTCAGCCCCACCACATAGCGGCTCTTGGCGAGGTTGGCGGACTCCGCCACTTCCTTGGCGCGTTGCAACTCAGCGTCTGTCCGCTTGTGCGCGTCGATCTCCTGGATCAGGAGAGCGGTCTGCCGCCGCGTCTCCGCCTCCGCCGCGCGGCGGCTCTGTTGCGCCAGCACGAACAGCCATGCCACCACGCCGATGATGATGGTGAGCGCGAAGAACACCTTCCACAGCACGTCCGACAGCGCAAAATTTTCGGCGGGCAGTGCCGCCGAGGTCTGCAGGTAGATCAGCCCCAGCGTCAGCGCGACCAGCCCCGCGGAGACCGCGAACACGCCGAGATAATGCCCGAACTGCGAATTGATCCGCGCGTAGATCGCCTCTGGCAACAGTTTCCCGAGCATGTCCGAGACCTGAGCGCTGGCGCGCGCATGCGGCTTGCAGAGATCATGGCAGCGCGCATCGAGCGAGCAGCACAGCGAGCAGATCGGCCCGGCATAGGCCGGGCAGGAGGCCATGTCCTCCGGCTCGAACGAATGCTCGCAGATGCAGCACTGGATCGATTCGAGGTTCTGCCAGCTCCGCTTCGGCTTGCGCGCGATGTAATATTTGCCGTCGGTCGCCCAAGCGATCAGGGGCGCGGTGACGAAGGCAACCGCGAGCGCCACGAAGGCGGAGAGCGCCTTCGCTGTCGGGCCGAACAGGCCGTAAAAGGCAGAGATCGAAACGATCGTCGCGATCGTCATCGCACCGACGCCGACCGGGTTGATATCGCAGAGATGCGCGCGCTTGAACTCGATGTGCTGCGGTCGCAAGCCGAGCGGCCTGTTGACGACGAGATCGGCAACCAACGCGCCGACCCAGGCAATCGCTACGTTGGAATAAAGCGCCAACGTCTGCTCGAGCGCCTTGTAGACGCCGATTTCCATCAGTAGCAGCGCCACCAGAACGTTGAAGACGAGCCACACCACACGGCCGGGATGGCTGTGGGTCAGTCGCGAGAAGAAGTTCGACCAGGCGATCGAGCCGGCATAGGCGTTGGTCACGTTGATTTTGATCTGCGAGAGAATGACGAAGGTACCGGTCAGCGCCAGCGCCATGTCCGGCTGCGACAGCACGTAGCGGAAGGCCTCGAGATACATGTGCGCCGGCTCGGCGGCGTGCTCGCTGGAGACGCCATGGCTCAGCGCAAAGTAGGCGAGAAATGAGCCCAGGAGCAACTTGAGCGCGCCGAAAATGATCCAGCCGGGGCCGGCGCTGAGCAGCGCGATCCACCATGACGTTCGCGAGGTTCGGCGATCGCGCGGCAGAAACCGCAGAAAGTCGACCTGCTCGCCGATCTGTGCAACCAGCGAAAACACCACCGACGCGGCGGTGCCGAACAGCAGCAGATCGAGATGGCCGCCCGCGTCGCCATGCTCGCCTGCGAATTTGCGCCACTCCGTGAACGACTGCGGGTTGGCGTAGGCGATCGCCACGAAGGGCAGGATGTGAAGGACGATCCAGATCGGCTGCGTCCACAATTGAAAGCGGCTGATCAGGGTGATGCCGTAGGTCACCAAGGGAATAATGACGACGGCGCTGATGAGATAGCCGATCGGGCGCGGGATGCCGAAGCACATCTCGAGCGCCGCGGCCATGATAACTGCCTCGATCGCGAAGAAGATGAAGGTGAAGGAGGCGTAGATCAGCGAGGTGATGGTGGAGCCGATATAGCCGAAGCCGGCGCCGCGGGTCAGCAGATCAATATCGATGCCGCATTTTGCGGCGTGATAGGCGATCGGCAGGCCGCAGAGGAAGATGATGACGCTGACGACAAGAATCGCTGATGTGGCGTTGGCCGCGCCGTAATTAAGCGTAATGGTGCCGCCGATCGCCTCCAGCGCCAGAAAGGAGATCGCGCCAAGCGCGGTATTGGCGACGCGGGCGGCAGACCACCGCCGCGCGCTCTTGGCGGTGAAGCGCAGCGCGTAGTCTTCCAGCGTCTGGTTGGCGACCCATTGGTTATATTGGCGCCTGACGCGGTCTATCCGCTGCCGCCCTGCCACTTGCTGCTCCTGCCCAGTTCGACCGACCCGCTTGGCCCAGCAAACTCCGTACCAAAACCTACGTCGCTATTTTGCGGTGCAATATACGCAATCCCACGTATCTGTGCAGTGCACAATTCTGGGCAATCCTCGCCTGACCAATAAGCGTTCTCGAACAAAAAATGGGGTGCTCATGTCAGACGAACCAAACAAGGGTCTGCAGTCTCCGCTTCGCCGCAAACTGCTGATGGGCGCGGCGGCGCTGCCGCTCGTTTCGATTCTTCCTCGGCCCTCATTCGGGGCAGGTCCCGCAACCGCCACCGTCAACACCACGGGGCTCGCGGTCACCGATACGGAGGTCACCGTCGGCATCCTGCACTCGGCCACCGGCACCATGGCGATCTCGGAGACGGGCTCGATCCAGGCCGAAAAGCTCGCGATCGAACAGATCAACGCCGCCGGTGGCGTGCTTGGGCGCAAGATCAAGTTCATCCAGGAAGACGGCGCCAGCGACTGGCCGACCTTTGCGGAAAAGGCCAAGAAGCTTCTCGTCAACGACAAGGTCGCAGCGATCATGGGTTGCTGGACCTCGGCATCGCGCAAGGCAGTGCTGCCGGTCGTCGAGCAGTACAACGGCATGCTCTACTATCCGACCTTCTACGAAGGTCTCGAGCAGTCCAAGAACGTCATTTACACCGGCCAGGAGGCGACCCAGCAGATCCTCGCCGGCCTGAACTGGATCGCCAAGGAGAAGGGCGCCAAATCGTTCTTCTTCATCGGCTCGGATTACATCTGGCCGCGCACCTCGAACAAGATCGCGCGCAAGCACGTCGAGAACGTATTGAAGGGCAAGGTCGTCGGCGAGGAATATTACGCGCTCGGCAGCACCCAGTTCAACTCGGTGATCAACAAGATCAAGCTGACCAAGCCCGACGTCATCTTCACCGACGTGGTCGGCGGCTCGAATGTCGCGTTCTACAAGCAGCTCAAGGCGGCCGGCGTCGACCTGTCGAAGCAGGCGCTGTTGACGATCTCGGTGACCGAAGATGAAATCGACGGCATCGGCGGCGAGAACATCGCGGGCGCCTATGCCTGCATGAAGTACTTCCAGTCGCTCGACAATGCCAACAACAAGACGTTCGTTCCCGCCTTCAAGAAGATGTGGGGCGAGAAGACCGTGATCGGCGACGTGACGCAGGCCGGCTATCTCGGCCCGTGGCTGTGGAAGCTGACCTGCGAGAAGGCCGGTAGCTTCGACGTCGACAAGATCGCAGCCGCTTCGCCCGGCGTGGAATTCAAGGAAGCGCCTGAAGGCTACGTGCGCATCCACGAAAACCATCACCTCTGGTCGAAGACCCGAGTCGGGCGCGCCAAGCTCGATGGTCAGTTCGAGCTGATCTTCGAGACCGCGGACCTGATCGAGCCCGATCCGTTCCCGAAGGGCTACCAATAAGCGCGGAGCCTTCCCGCAACTTTCCAACCGCTCCCTGGCGTGGACCGTCAATCCGCGCTTCACGACCCCGCGTCGCGAATTCTCTCGCGACGCGGGACCTTCCTCCGGCGGAGAAGTCAGATGTTCGGCGACTATTCGATTGGCGAGCTGGGCTCGATCTTCGTCATGCAGGGCTTTGCGGGCCTGATCCTGTTCTCCGTCTACGTGCTGATGGCGCTCGGCCTTGCCATCATCTTCGGCCAGATGGGCGTCATCAACATGGCGCATGGCGAGTTCATGATCTTGGGGGCCTACGTCACCTGGATGACGTCGAATCTGTTCCAGAGCTATCTGCCAGGCCTTTTCAGTGGCTATTTCTTTCTCGCGATGATGCTGGCCTTCCTCGCCTCCGGCGCGCTCGGAATGCTGGTGGAGTGGGGGCTGATACGTCATCTTTACAAGCGCCCGCTCGACACGCTGCTCGCCACATGGGGCCTCAGCCTCATACTGCAGCAGGCCTATCGCTCCGTCTTCGGCGCGCGCGAGGTCGGCGTCGAGCTGCCGCAGTGGATGCTGGGTTCGCTCAAGGTGACCGACAGCATCGAGGTGCCGATCAACGGTATCTTCGTGATGGGTCTCACCGTTTCGATCACGTGCGCGGTCGCTTACGTCATTTACAAGTCGCGCTGGGGACGGCAGGTCCGCGCGGTCGTGCAGAACCGGATCATGGCCGGCGCTGTCGGCATCAATACTGAAAAGGTCGATCGATACACCTTCGGACTCGGCTGCGGCATCGCCGGCGTAGCCGGAAGCGCGTTCACCATGATCGGTTCGACCGGACCGACGTCGGGCCAGCTCTACATCGTCGACACCTTCCTGGTGGTCGTGTTCGGCGGCGCAGCCAGCCTGCTCGGCACCATCGCTTCCGCCTTCTCGATCTCGCAGACCCAGTCGACGCTGGAGTTCTTCACGTCGGGCTCGATGGCCAAGGTGCTCACGCTTCTCGCCGTCGTCGGAATTCTGATGCTGCGGCCGCAGGGTCTGTTCGCCCTCAAGGTCCGCAAATAACGAAAGCAGGCACGGTCATGATCATCACCTCGCGCTTCTTCAATCGATCCGAGCTCATTGGCTTCGTTGCGCTGGCCCTGGTCCTGGTCGTGATCCTGCCCCTGTCGTTGGATGTCTTCCGTCTCAACCTGGTCGCGAAATATCTGACCTACGCCTTTGTTGCGATCGGCCTCGTGCTGTGTTGGGGATATGGCGGCATCCTGAGCCTGGGGCAGGGCGTGTTCTTCGGCCTCGGCGGCTACTGCATGGCGATGTTCCTCAAGCTGGAAGCATCCAGCGTCGAGAACACCAAGATCCAGTCCACGCCCGGTATCCCGGATTTCATGGACTGGAACCAGATCACCGCGCTGCCCCTGTTCTGGCAGCCGTTCCACAGTCTCACCTTCACCGTTCTCGCCATCATCCTGGTCCCAGGCCTCTTCGCTCTGATCATAGGCACCGCAATGTTCAAGCGCCGCGTCGGCGGCACCTATTTTGCGATCATCACCCAGGCCGTCGCTGCCATCCTGACCATTCTGATCGTCGGGCAGCAGGGCTACACCGGCGGCATCAACGGCATGACCGATCTGCGTACGCTGAAGGGATGGGACATCAGGCCGGACCACGCCAAGATCATCCTCTACTTCTTTGAAGTGTTCCTGCTGTTCGGCTGCATCTTCATCGCGCAATTCATCAGGCTGACAAAGCTTGGCCGCATCCTCGTGGCGATGCGTGAACAGGAAGATCGCGTCCGCTTCTCCGGCTACAGCGTCGCCAACTTCAAGATCTTTGCCTTCTGTATGGCTGCGATATTCGCCGCGATAGGGGGCGCCATGTTTGCGCTCAATGTCGGTTTCATGTCGCCGTCCTTTGTCGGCATCGTGCCTTCGATCGAAATGGTGATCTATACCGCGGTCGGCGGGCGGATGTCGATCTTCGGCGCGGTGTGGGGGGCGCTGCTGGTCAATTTTGCCAAGACCGGCCTTTCGGAATCTTTCCCGCAGCTCTGGCTGTTCGGCCTCGGCGCGTTGTTCATCGCGGTCGTCCTTGCCTTCCCGAACGGCCTGTCGGGAATCTGGGCTGATTACGTTCAGCCGCGCATCGACCGGCTGCTCGCATTGCGCAAATCAAAGTCGGGCAGCCCGTGGGCCGGCAATTCGGTCGCCGACGGCGCACCGGCAGAATGAGGAGGCAAGCATGCTCATCGGTCACCAGCCCAAACCCTTCCTGCTCGCGGTCGAAGCCCTCACGGTTTCCTTCGACGGCTTCAAGGCGGTGAACAATCTTTCCTTCTATGTCGAGGAGAACGAGATCCGCGTCATCATCGGCCCCAACGGCGCTGGCAAGACCACGGTGCTCGACCTGATCTGCGGAAAGACCAAGGCGACTTCAGGCTCGATCCAGTTTCGCGGCAAGGAGCTGACGAAGCTGAAGGAGAACCAGATCGTGCAGACCGGCGTGGGGCGCAAGTTCCAGACCCCGTCGGTGTTCGAGGATCTGACCGTGTTCGAGAACCTAGAGATTTCCTATCCGCGCGGCCGCACCGTGTTCGGCTCGCTCGCCTTCCAGCGCGATGATGCTGTCAAGCAGCGCATCGAGGAAGTCGCCGAGATGATCTTCCTGAAGGATCGTCTCGACACTTATGCCGATCAACTCAGCCACGGCCAGAAGCAATGGCTCGAGATCGGCATGCTGCTGATCCAGGATCCGGAACTTCTGATGCTCGACGAGCCCGTCGCCGGCATGAGCGTCAGCGAGCGTGCGAAGACCGCCGAACTCCTGAACCGTATCATAAAGGATCGCTCGGTGCTCGTCATCGAGCACGACATGAAATTCGTCGAGGACATCGCCCACAAGGTCACGGTCCTGCACCAGGGTCAGATCCTGTCGGAGGGCACGATGGAGAAGGTCAAGAACGATCCGAAGGTGATCGAAGTTTACCTCGGACATTAGCGCATGATCCCGGAAAGTGGCGTCCGGTTTCCGGACAAGATCATGTGCAAGAAATAAGGAGCGCGCCCATGCTGGCTATTTCGGATCTTCACGTTGCCTACGGCCAGAGCGAAGTGCTGCACGGCCTCAACGTCTCGGTCGCACCCAACGAGATCGTCGCGATCATGGGCCGCAACGGCATGGGCAAGACCACGTTGATGAAGTCGCTGATGGGCATCGTACCGACCAAGAGCGGATCGGTGAGCATGGCAGGCGCCGAGCTCAGCGCGCTGCCGAGCTACGAGCGCGTCGCCAAGGGCCTTGCCTACGTGCCGCAGGGCCGCATGATCTTTTCCACCATGACGGTGAAGGAGAACATCGAGACCGGTCTCGTGGTATCGGGCGGCTCGGAGGTGCCCGAGGACATCTACGAATTGTTCCCGGTATTGCTGGAGATGAAAGGCCGGCGCGGCGGCAATCTCTCGGGCGGACAGCAGCAGCAGCTCGCGATCGCCCGCGCGCTCGCCACCAAACCAAAAGTGCTGCTGCTGGACGAGCCGACCGAGGGCATCCAGCCGTCGATCATCAAGGACATGGCGCGCACCCTGAAGCGCATTCGCGACGAGCGCGGCCTGTCGATCGTGGTCTCCGAACAGGTGTTGAGCTTCGCGCTCGACATCGCCGACCGCGTGCTGGTCATCGAGAACGGGGAGATCGTCCGCGACGAGCCGCGCGACAGCGTCGATGCCGCGCAAGTCTCGAAATTCCTGTCCGTGTAAACCCGCAAACCGTGCTGTCTAAAAGGGGAGCTATCGATGCCAGAGACACTGATCAAGGTCGATCTTTCGAAATCGGCCTACGATAACGACATGATCCACAACCGCTGGCATCCCGATATTCCAATCGTGGCGTGGGTCAATCCGGGCGACGATTTCATCATCGAGACCTATGACTGGACCGGCGGTTTCATCAAGAACAACGATTCCGCCGATGACGTGCGCGACATCGACCTCTCGATCGTGCACTTCCTGTCCGGCCCGATCGGCGTCAAAGGCGCCGAGCCCGGCGATCTGCTCGTGGTCGACCTGCTCGATGTCGGTCCGTTGAAGGAAAGCCTGTGGGGTTTCAACGGCTTCTTCTCCAAGCAGAACGGCGGCGGCTTCCTTACCGACCATTTCCCGCTGGCGCAGAAATCAATCTGGGACATCAAGGGTCTCTACACCTCGTCGCGCCACGTGCCTGGCGTAAATTTTGCTGGCTTAATCCATCCCGGCCTGATCGGTTGTCTGCCCGATCCGAAATTGCTGGCGACCTGGAACGAGCGCGAGACTGCGCTGATCGCGACCAATCCGACGCGCGTGCCGGGCCTTGCCAATCCGCCGTTCGCCGCGACCGCGCATGCCGGCCGCGCCAAGGGCGATGCCAAAGCCAAGGTCGGTGCCGAAGGCGCCCGCACCGTGCCGCCACGCGAGCATGGCGGCAATTGCGACATCAAGGATCTGTCGCGCGGCTCGAAGATCTTTTTCCCGGTCTATGTGCCGGGCGGGGGGCTCTCGATGGGCGATTTGCACTTCAGCCAGGGCGACGGTGAGATCACTTTCTGCGGCGCGATCGAAATGGCCGGCTGGCTGCATCTGAAGGTCGATGTTATCAAGGATGGCGTCGCCAAATACGGCATCAAGAATCCCGTGTTCAAGCCATCGCCGATCACGCCGAACTACAAGGATTATCTGATCTTCGAGGGCATCTCGGTCGACGAGGCCGGCAAGCAGCATTACCTCGACGTCCACATCGCCTATCGCCAGGCGTGTCTGAACGCGATCGAGTACCTTAAGAAGTTCGGCTATTCCGGCGCGCAGGCCTATTCGATCCTCGGCACTGCGCCGTGCCAGGGCCACATCTCAGGCGTCGTCGACGTGCCGAACGCTTGCGCCACACTGTGGCTGCCGACCGAGATATTCGACTTCGACATCATGCCGTCGTCCGCCGGACCGCTCAAACACATCAAGGGCGACATCCAGATGCCGATCTCGCCGGACAAGTGATTCCCGCGCGAGAAGGGTGCGGAACGGCGCCGCGTGTCACGCCGCCCCGCATCCGTCGCGGACCTACAAGGAAACATCGCGAGGAAACCAGATGCCAGTCTACGAATATCTCTGCAACGATTGCGGCCCGTTCACGGATATGCGGCCGATGGCCGAATGCGACGACCCGCAGGACTGTCCGAATTGCGAAAATGAATCGCCGCGCGTGATCCTGACCGCACCGGCGTTCTTCTGCATGCCATCAGAAAAGCGCAAGGCGATCGCCACTAACGAGCGCAGCGCCCATGCGCCGAAGACGGTCGCGGAATACAAGGCTTCGCATGGTCCCGGCTGTGGCTGCTGTTCAACCGGCAAGAAGAAGCCGGCCCGGCTCATGACCAAGACCAGAGGCGGCGCCAAGGGCTTTCCAACCGCGCGCCCCTGGATGATCAGCCACTGAGGCTCGATCCACCGAACTCAAACCAGAACAAGAGGCGATCCCAATGCTCCATGGTGACATTTCCTCCAGCAACGACACGGTCGGCGTCGCCGTCGTCAATTACAAAATGCCGCGTCTGCATACCAAGGCCGAGGTGCTCGACAACGCCCGCAAGATCGCCGACATGATCGTCGGCATGAAGCTCGGCCTGCCGGGCATGGATCTCGTGATCTTCCCGGAGTATTCCACCCACGGCATCATGTACGACTCCAAGGAGATGTACGAGACCGCCTCGCAGGTCCCGGGTGATGAGACTGAGATCTTCGCCGAAGCGTGCCGCAAGGCAAAAGTCTGGGGCGTGTTCTCGCTGACCGGCGAGCGCCACGAGGAGCACCCGCACAAGGCGCCGTACAACACCTTGATCCTGATGAACGACAAGGGCGAGATCGTCCAGAAATATCGCAAGATCATGCCGTGGGTACCGATCGAAGGCTGGTACCCCGGAAATTGCACCTATGTTTCCGAAGGCCCCAAGGGCCTGAAGATCAGCCTGATCATCTGCGACGACGGCAACTTTCCGGAGATCTGGCGCGACTGCGCCATGAAGGGCGCCGAGCTGATCGTGCGCTGCCAAGGCTACATGTATCCCGCCAAGGAACAGCAGATCCTGATTTCCAAGGCGATGGCCTGGGCCAACAATGTCTATGTCGCGGTTGCCAACGCTGCAGGCTTTGACGGCGTCTACTCCTATTTCGGTCACTCCGCGATCATCGGCTTCGATGGCCGCACGCTCGGCGAAACCGGCGAGGAGGAATACGGCATTCAGTACGCGGGATTGTCGAAGAGCCTGATCCGCGACGCGCGCCGCAACGGCCAGTCGCAGAACCATCTATTCAAGCTGCTGCACCGCGGCTATACCGGCATGATCAATTCCGGCGAAGGCGCGCGCGGCGTCGCGGCCTGCCCCTACGATTTCTATGCGAAATGGATCGCGGACCCCGAAGGGACGCGTGAGATGGTGGAGGCGATGACGCGTTCGACCGTCGGCACCGACGAATGTCCGATCGAGGGGATTCCGAATGAGGCGACGGCGAGTAATTATTGAGGGCTTCGTAGCTTCGTAGGGGGCAAAGCGCGGCGCGCCCACCATCGCGATGATCATGCGGATAGATGGTGGGCACGGCGCTTTGCGCCTTTGCCCACACTACGATCTGTTCGCGACATCGTCGCGTCATTCGGCTAAGGTCGCCCCCGCGACTTTGGACGAACGAGGCAACCTTGCAAAAAAGAAAATTTGGCACCAACGGCCCCGACGTCTCCGTGATCGGCCAGGGCACCTGGTATCTCGACCGCGGCGACCGCACGGCGGCCATCGCTGCGCTGCGCCGTGGCATCGAAACCGGTATGACCCATCTCGACACCGCCGAGATGTATGGCGATGCTGAGCCGGTGATCGCCGACGCGATCGCGGAGCTGCCGCGGGAAATGCTCTTCCTGGTCTCAAAGGTGTTGCCGAGCAACGCCTCGCGCCGCGGCACCATCACCGCCTGCGAGCGCTCGCTGAAGCGGCTGAAGGCCGATTATCTAGACTGCTACCTGCTGCACTGGCGCGGTTCCTATCCGTTCGAGGAGACGGTGGCGGCGTTCGAGGAGCTGGTGGCGAGCGGAAAGATCCGTTCCTGGGGCGTCAGCAATTTTGATTCAGATGATCTCGACGAACTCGTCGATATCGCAGGGGAGGGCAAGATCGCCTGCAACCAGGTGCTCTATCATCTGCAGGAGCGCGCGATCGAGCACGCTGTGATCCCCTGGTGCGAGAGGCACGGCGTCGCCATCGTCGCCTATTCGCCGTTCGGCCACAATGATTTTCCATCGCCGCGCAGCAAGGGCGGCGAGGTGCTGCAGGCGATTGCCGATGCACATAAGGCGACCCCGCGCCAGATCGCGCTGGCGTTTCTCACGCGCACGAAGTCGGTGCTCGCGATTCCGAAAGCCTCCAGCGCGGAACACGCGGCCGAGAATGCGCGGGCGGGGGACTTGAAGTTGAGCGAGGTCGAGATTGCCGCGCTCGACAAGGCTTTTCCGCGCGGCCCCAAGCCGCGGGGGTTGCCGATGCTGTAGTCTCCCGTGAGAAGGTCAACGTCAACGGCGGCTCGATCGCGCTCGGTCATCCCATCGGTGCAACCGGCTCGATCCTGATCGCATCGTGCTCGACGAGCTGGAGCGGCGCGACCTCAAGCGCGGGCTGGTGACGATGTGTGCCGCTGGCGGCATGGCGCGGGTACCATCATCGAGCGCGTCTGACGGACTTCAGGCGGCCGGAAACAGCAGTTCGAACGCGACGCCGTTGTCGGACGGCAGGAGCCGGATCGATCCGCCGTGGCTGGTCATGATAGCCTGGACGATAGAGAGTCCCATTCCCGTGCCGCCGGTGTCGCGGCGCGTGGTGAAGAAAGCGTCGAAGATCTTCTCCCGGTTCGCTTCGGAGATCGGATCGCCATTATTGCTGACTGTCATCCTGACGGATCCGTTTTCTTCGGCCGCTTCGAGCCGCACGGCCTTGGCGTTATGACGGATGGCGTTGTCGGTCAGATGCGACAGCACGATCAGCGCCTTTTCGCCGGACATGCCGATCGAGCGGTCCAGGCACCCCGTTGCGTCGATCGCGCGTGTCGGAAACCGGCTCTTCAACCCGCCAATCACCTGCGACAGCTCGGTCTGCTCATTCTGCGGCGCGGCCTCGGCGCGCGCCAGCTCGCGCAAGCGCTGGGTCATGGCTTCCAGGCGCCCGGTGTCCCCCAGAATGTTCGATATGAAATTCTTCTGCTCCATCCGAGTGAGGGTGTCTGTCTTGCTTTGGAGGGAATCCAGCAGTAGCTCGGCGGCACCCTTGATCGATGTCAGCGGCGACTTCAATTCGTGGGTAAGGTGCGCCGAGAAGGTCGCGATGTAATCCGACCGCCGCGACAATTGTTCGGCCATGTCGAGAAAGCTGTGCGACAACTGGGCAAATTCGCGCGTGCCGTAATGGGCGAGGGGCCGAAATGCATCGCGATCGCCACGGCTGATGCGCGCGGCGCGATCGACCAGCTCGCGCATCGGGCGGGTGATGGTTCGGGAGAATACCAGACCGATAACGATGGTCGCGAAAACAACCGCAAGTGCCGCCAGAATGAACTTGCCGCGTTCCTGATAGAGGTGGTCAAAGATGTTGCTCGGGGTTCTCGACGTATAGATCACGCCTGCGACACGGTTGTTGACGACAACAGGCATCGCCGAGAACACGTGGACGCCGACGCCGCGGCTGATCGAGTAGATCGGAGGAGGAGGCTTGTCGGGTTTGCGAATCCGCAGGGCAGCCCGGTATTGTCCGTTGAGCGCTGTGGCTATCTCCTCGATATGGGCGAGCGATTGGCCGACCTCGTCGCGGCCGGCAATCACGACGCCATGGGGATCGAGGATGCGGAAGCCGGCCAACGTGACTTTCTGGGTTTCTCGGATGATCGGCGTCAGCCGCGAGCCGATCTCGACATAGGGTTGCGACGCGGGAGTGCTTGCCGGAAGTGCGTCAGGCCGCCGCCGGAGCAGGTCGGCGCCGGCAGCGAGATCGAGCGCGGGGCGGATCGGCGTAAGCTGGTCTTCCCGGCCCAGGCGCGCCTCGGGCGGAATTTCGGCGCCGAGCGCAATGCCGGCGTTAAGGCGGGTTTCCACTTCCCGCGCATAGACCGCGGCAAGCACCCGGCTTTGCGCGATCAGCTCGGCCTGGGTTTGGTGAATGAGCTGGTTGTCATAGAGGCGGAAGAAGAATAGTCCGACCAGCGGCAGTGTCGCCGCAGCTGCGAGCGCGGCAAAAATGACCTGTCCTACCGACGGCCGCCATTTTTCAGCTTTGCGAGGCATCATGCCTGGAGCTCGCATCGCCCGAGCTTGAAGCCGACACCATGAATGGTTTCGATGACATTGTCGCAGTTCACGGCGGACAGCTTGGCGCGGATATTGCGGATATGGCTGTCGATGGTGCGATCCGACACCTGGATGTTGAGCTGATAGGCGGCGCTCATGATCTGCTCGCGGCTGAAAACGAGCGTTGGCCGTGTCAGGAATGCCCTGAGGATTCCAAACTCGATGGCCGTCAGGCGCAGCGGCTTGCCCGCAAACTCGGCAATATGCTGGCCGGGATCGACGAGCAACTTGCCTTGCGACAGCGTGGCAGTGGACGCCTTTGCGTCCTGCCCGCGCGACGTGATGCGGCGCAGGATGACGTTTACCCTCGCTACGAGTTCGCGCGGGCTGAAGGGCTTGGTGACATAGTCGTCACCGCCGATCTCCAGGCCCAGTACGCGATCGATCTCGTCGTCGCGCGCGGAGAGAAACAGGATCGGAACGTCCGAGGTTTTTCTGATTTCGCGGCAGACGTCCAGGCCGTCGAATTCCGGCATGCCGATATCCAGGATGATCAGATCCGGCTTGTCGGCAGCAAAGCGGGTCAACGCTTCCTTGCCGTCGCGTGCTTCAAAGACGGTCATTCCGGCTTTCTTTAGTGCAACACGGATGACCTCGCGTATATGAAGGTCATCGTCAACGATGAGAATGCGGTGCGTCAAATGTCTCTCCCCGGCGCAATCGGCTTGCAGTCGAACTAACCTGTGGTCGAATTCTTCGGTTGGGCTTCCAGGGCACGCTGGAGGCGCCAACTCCGAAAACCCCAGGAGCGCCAGGAAGCGGCCTCTTTCGCTTGCTGTTCTACAAGGCAACTACGGCGGGAAACAAGAGCCGGATCGAATCCGCGAAGGGCGATGGCCCGGTCGATGGCAGGCAATGCCTGCGGCCCGAGGGATAGCAGATAGTTCATATCGATCCACACTCCTTTGCCGCCCGCTTCGCGGCTATGGCTGACATTATAGTCAGCGATGATGGCGGCGAAATTCACCAGCGAACAGATGTAGAGGGTCGCCGTCAGGGTGATGAGGTTGGCGCGGATCAGCCAATCATTCGAGTGGTTCAGAACGATGCGGGCGACGATGAGCACGAGGCCCACCGCAACCAGTGCCATCCAGATGAAGGCCGCGACGCGCCACCAGGTCAGCAGATAAATTTGGACATAGAGATCGAGGCGCAGGATCGACGACATCACCAGCAGAACATTCTGCGCCACCCACAGATAGACCAGCGGCCGGATTACTTTCGATTGCTCGGCCGGCCCACCTGGTCTCATCGCGGCCAGAACGAAGCCTGCCGCCAGAAGCGCCGTGACAATGAGGGGATAGGCGCCTCGATGGGCGTAGGAAGCGTAGCTGATATCGGCGGGCAAGGCCACGTTGCCCCAGAGATAGATCGCATCGAGGATGGTTTGAACGGCGAACAACAAGTTGAACAGGACCAGCGAACGCAGGATCGTCGCGACGCCGAAAAACTCCATCCGGTCCGATCGCGGCGCCTGGTCCAGAACCGCCGCTTCGACCAAGGCGGACGAAACCGCCATCCTGCTGCGCCACCAGACATGGATAAAGGGCCATATGGTCGACAACGCCACAGCCCAGAACAATATCCGGCCCAGGCTCAGATAAGAGGCGGCGTCGCCCGGGTTCATGAGGCGGATCCACTTCTCCAGCAATGGATTAGCCGAAACCAGCAGAAGAACGAAGATGCCGCCGAGGGCCACGGGAACGAACCAGATCGTAAGACCGGTCTTCAGTGCCGGTAGATTGAACAAGCCGATGGCGTCCCGAAAAAACCTGAAGGGACCGACCAGAAACAGATCGCATAACGCTCCTGCCTGTTCACTTAGCTTGTACCTTTGCAGATTGGTGGTTAGCAACAGACCAACGCCGAGCGCCAGAATCATAAAGGCCAGAGAAGCCGCGTTGAATTCCTCGATAGCCGGTACAAGTCCGGCCAACACGAGCACGCCGGCCAGCCGTATCCGACTTCTGTTCAACGTTGCGAAATTGGCGGTGAGTGAGCCCAGAGCCAGTGCGAGCGCAAAGACGACCGCAGAAATTCCAATTTGTTGGCCGTAGAACAACCGGTCGGCCAGGGCCGCCAGGGCCACGGCAATCGCGGGTTTGACCGGGAGCGGGCTCGCCTGAGTGGAGCCTGCATCGGATGCCGGCGCGGTGAGATCGGTCATTGCGCTACCTGTCTGGAGGGGAAAATTGCAAACCAGCGCCGTCGCGGGTCGCTCGCATGGCCACCACCCGTCGTTAGCTACTTTCCGGCGCAAAATTCGCGCTTCTAACCAGACTGGTCAACCGCGCGGACAACGACAAGGCCCCGCCAGGGGCTGGCGGGGCCTTGAGAGGCCAGATTGAGTTGGGACGGACTACGGTTGGCGTGACTGGTTTTCCATCGCGCGTCCGATATTGATGAGGTTGTCGGCGACGACGCCGAGGCCGACCCAGCGTTTCATACCGATGCTGCCCTTGTAGCGGCAGCGATCGAGCCCGTGTCGCCGTTTGACGACGCTGATACGTCCCTCGCATCCGGTTCGCCATTTCTGACCGTTACGGAACCAGCGCTTTTTCTGCTCACGCTTGCGCTCGGCGCTCTTGGTCGAGCGATTGGGAATGCAGACGCGTTTGACGCCTCTGGCTTTCGCTGCAGCTTCGTTCCTGGCGGAGTAAAATCCAGCATCCGCCGCCAC
>NZ_LLYA01000111.1 GCF_001440415.1 Bradyrhizobium retamae | reverse complement strand
ACCTCGTTTTCGACCCGAGAGCAAACAAATGAAGGTATCAACATGATCGATCGTACACGCCATGCTCGATGATCAGGCAATTTACCAGAGTGCAGAACTCCAGAAGAGTGTGCCAATCGCGCCCATTACGGGCCAGGCGCGAGGCCTCCAGAGCGAGCACAGCGCCTGCGGTGCCGGTGCAGATCGCGGCCAACAAGCGCTCGAAGCCGGGACGCGCCGTACCCCCTCCGGAGCGGCCAAGGTCATCGTCGATGACGATTGCGGTTTCCCAGCCGAGCGCCTGTGCGCGGGTCGCAAGGCCGTATTGACGCCGGCGGCTCTCGGGATTGTTGATCAGCTGATCGGGAGTCGATTGTCTAACGTAGACATAGGCGCTACGTGACAAATGATCTGGGGTGATCTTACTCATCGTCTGCCTCCTTCGCCTTTGCGCGGGCGACGCTGCATTCGTTGAGAAGAAGCTTGAGCAAACCCGCGACCTCCGAGCGAATCATCGGATCGAGTCGCCGACGTTGGATTGCGCTTGTCGCGAGCACCAGAAGATCCAGCTGTTGCCATTGTGTCATCATCGCCTCCGCCAGTCTGAGTCGTTCCCGACGACGGCGATGAGGATATGCGCTGCGAGCCGATGAGGTCGCGAAGCTCGCGCAGCGAGTCCAATGAAAGTCGAGGGACTTCGACCGTCGGCAATGACGCCGCGTGGCTCTCGGTCATCCACGCCGGTAGCAGGACGCGACAGCCGTCCGACTGCTCGATCAGGAACTGCACGCGAGCCCCGTGAATGACCCGCCTGAAGACGATCACGCGCTCACCGGCGCGCGGATGATGCGGATATTGAATGATAACTTCGAACGGATGTTTGTGGGCTTGCCTGCGCGCTCGGCAACAAAGCCTGCCGCGACGGCTTTTCCGTCCTCTACAAGCGAACATCCCGCCTGTTCGCCGATCTCGTCTAGGAGCCTGTCTGAGTAGTGACTGGTCAAGAGGGAGCGAGTCTGATTCCTTGCGCAGCCATGAGCAAGGAATTTCGCCCCTGGAAGATCGACGAGGCCCAGCTTCTGCCGCCGAGCGTGCAGGATTATGTGCCGAGGGACCACGTTTCGCGGCTGATCGTGTCGCTGGTCAGGGAAAGCCTTGATCTATCGGCGATCATAGGCAGCTACCGAAGCGGGCTGGGGCAGCCGCCGTTCGATCCTCGGATGCTGACGGCGCTGCTTCTGCACGGCTACGCGAGCGGTATCTACTCGTCGCGGCGGATCGCCAGGGCGGCGGTGGAGCGGGCGGATTTCATGATGATCGTGGCGGGCGATGCGCCGGACTTCCGCACGATCTCAGAGTTCCGGCGGCGGCACCTGAAGGCGCTGGCCGACCTGTTCGCGCAGGTGTTGAAGCTGGCCGAGAAGGCCGGGTTGGTGAAGCTCGGGCACGTTGCGCTCGATGGCACCAAGATCAAGGCGAACGCGTCCAAGCACAAGGCGATGAGCTATGATCGCA
>NZ_LLYA01000110.1 GCF_001440415.1 Bradyrhizobium retamae | reverse complement strand
ACGCCCGGATTTGGGGGCGCCGATCCAAGTTATGCCGATGGATTGGGCACAAAATGAAGGAGAGCAACGGGACCGGCAAGCTCGGGACAGATGATTTTTGAGTTGGTTTCAGGTATTGCGCGCCGGCTGTCAGCTTGAGATGCGCTGAGCCGTGGCCACTTTGAGTGACCGGGACAGGCCTACGGGTCTATCAAGCAGCTTTTCGCCTGCGCGACGATCCCGCCATCAGCATTGCCGCAATCCTCATGAGATTGTTGGCGAGCACCGCGGCGCCGACCCACAGTTCGAAGCGGTCACGTCCCTCGGCGAGACAGCGCTTCATGCCGCGGCCTCGGAACAGCACGGAGATGCGTCCCTCGATGCCGGCGCGAAAGCGTTGACCATTCTTGAAGACCACGCTCTTTTCGTACGCCTCACGTCGTCCCGTCCTCTTGCCACCACGCTGAGGAATGCACACCACCTTCACGCCGGCGTGCTTGCACGAGGCAAGGTTCTGCTCGCTGAAGAAGCCACGATCCGAGCCATACAGCTGCGGGGCACGGCCAAAGGCCTGCCTGTGGCGCTGGAGGGAAGATGCCACATGAACCTCGTCGGGCGGATTGCCTTTCAGCACCTCGTATTGCGTGATCAGGCCCTCCGCGCTTTCGGCGAGGAAGACTTTGTGGCCGAACTCGACCGGCGTGCGCACCTTGCCGCGTTTGATCAGGTCGGTATGGGGCTCGAAGATGGAATAAATCTTTTCGTCGGTAGCCACCTGCTCACCAAAGAGCACACGATGACGTGCCTGATCGATGACACGATCTCAGCCCGCAGAAGTGCTCGATCTGACTGCGCAGTTCCTCGATGGCCATGTCGGCGAACATGTCCTTGCCGCGCATCGTGCGGGTCCTCTCGAGCCCCGCGCGTGCGTTTCCTACGACCTCCTCGGCAATGTCGATGAGCGCCCGGTATATCCGGGTCTGCTGCTCGTGACGCTGCCTCGTCGTCATGCGCTGGATCTTGTACATCCGGCGCCGCGCCGCGCGCGTGCGGTCGCAAAAGCCCTTGATTCTTCGCAATTCCAGCGCTTTGGCCAGACGGCGGACCAAGCGTGTGACGACGCGGACCACATCCCATAGCAACGTGTTGTCGGTCGGATGATGAATGTCGGTCTGCACCACCGTAGTGTCGACCCGCAGCTTCGTGCCATCCTCCAATTCGAGCTCGACCGCTGCCCGAACCACCAAATCGTTGACCGCTTTCAGCGTTTGTGGGGTCAGACGGATGAAGCCACGCTGGAAGGCGTCGTGCTTCGGCACCGGCGCGCAGTAGAAGTCGGTGAACTGACGAAGCGTCAATCCATCTGCGATGCGTTCACGCAACTCGCGATAGTCCCAGTTCTTGAGCCGCATCAGAACCAGCGAGCGCAGAACCTGTGTCGCCGTCAATCCGTGACGACCGCTATCTGGCTGCTTCAGGCCACGCACCAGATCCCGCCGGACACGCTCGATGACGTCCCGCTGGTCGTCGAGAAAGCC
>NZ_LLYA01000109.1 GCF_001440415.1 Bradyrhizobium retamae | reverse complement strand
CCTACGAGGCTGTGAATCTTTTCATGGCGGAGGGTCGGCGGCCATGATTCTCTGCAATGATTAATTTGCGGGAGAGGATGATGACTGGCCGCGGGCTATTTGGAGAACTGCCGGAACAGACGGAGCCGCGAGCTGATGCAGCGCCGCGCGGAGCGCCGCGTCTGCGCGAGCCGATGCGCGACCAGGTCGAACTGCGAGCCGTCGATATCGATAGCCTGATCGGGCAGGATCATCCGGCGCGAGTGATCTGGGCCTATGTCGAAGGGCTCGAGCTGAGCGAGCTAGAGGATCGGGTCAAGGCGCGGGAGAACCGGCCCGGCCATCCGGCGCCTTCGCCACGGCTGCTGCTGGCGCTTTGGCTGTACGCCACGAGCGACGGCGTCGGAAGCGCGCGGGCGTTGGACCGGCTCTGCGACAGCCATGACGTCTATCGCTGGCTCTGTGGCGGGGTGTCACTGAACTATCACACGCTGTCGGACTTCCGGGTCGGTTGTGCCGATCTGCTCGACCGCTTGTTGAGCGAACATCTGGCGGCGCTGAGCAAGGCGGGGCTGGTTGATCTGGAGAAGTTGACCCAGGACGGGGTGCGGATACGGGCGAATGCGGGAGCCGGATCGTTCCGCCGGGAGGCGACACTGGATCGGCAGATGGCGCAGGCCCAGGCTGTAGTGGAAGAACTCAAGCGCGAGGTCGATGCGGATCCGGAAGCCAGCAACCGGCGCATCCGGGCCGCCAGAGAGCGCGCGGCGCGCGAACGCAGCGAGCGGGTGCAAGCTGCGCAAACGGCGCTGGCCGAGATCAAGCGCAAGCGAAAGCAGCTCGACGAAAAGGGTGGCAATGGCAAAAAGCCGAAGGAGCCTCGGGCCTCCACCACGGACCCGCAGGCGCGGGTGATGAAGATGGCGGATGCCGGCTTCCGCCCGGCCTACAACGTGCAGGTCGCCAGTGCGGCGGGCGAACTGATCGTGGTCACGGTCGAGATCGACAACAACGGATCAGATCGCGGCTTGATGCGGCCGATGCTGGAACGAACGCGCGCACTGCTGAAGTGCTTTCCCCGCCGCCATCTCGTCGATGGCGGGTTCTGCAGTGCCGAGGACATCGAGTGGGCGCATGGCGAAGGCATCGAGGTTTACTGTCCACCGACCAAATCCAGGAGCGGTGTCGATCCTTTTCTACCCCGGAGCGGCGACGGCCCCGGGGTCTTGGCCTGGCGAGCTCGCATGGCCAGCGAGGCCGGCAAGGCACAGTACAAGGCCCGCTCGATCTGCGAATGCATCCATGCCCGCTGGCGCAACTGGGACCTCAGGCAATTGACCGTGCGCGGCATCGATAAGGTCCGCGCCGTCGTGCTCTGGTACGCGCTCACCAACAACATCCTGCAAGGACATCGCCTCGCCAACGCATAGCCGCGCCAACCATAGCGGCGGGACCGCAAATCCCGCCTCTGCACTACCGTCGAGGCCGTTCAACATCCGTTGTCTCGGCTCCGACTACCCGCAAAACCCAAATGGTTCACAGGCTCTACG
>NZ_LLYA01000108.1 GCF_001440415.1 Bradyrhizobium retamae | reverse complement strand
AGTGAATCATATTCGCGACAAGTTGGGATTCAAATGTCAGTGACAGAACACTAGCGCTGCTCCGCAGAGCCGGGATCCACACACGCGCAAAACGAACGGATAGACCCGGATCAGCAGCGCACCGCGCCGCTCGAGAAGCGTCGCGCTGCGCAGCATCCGGGGAACGCAAAAACAAACGGGCACTGAGGACGTCGGCAACTCAACGTCCGCAGCACCCGTCGTCACGTTTCAGGCCTTAACCCCTGAAGCGTTTCTCAAAACTTATTCGTCGTCTGCCGGCTCCTCGCCGTCGGCGTCGCGCTCGGCGGGACCGGCCAAGATCTGCTCGGCGATCAGGCCGGAGTTCTGGCGGATCGCCATCTCGATCTTGGCGACCATGTCGGGATTGGCCTTGAGGAAGGCTTTTGCGTTCTCGCGTCCCTGGCCGAGACGCTGGCTATCATAGGAGAACCAGGCGCCGGACTTTTCGACGATGCCGGCCTTGACGCCAAGGTCGAGGATCTCGCCCATCTTGGAGACGCCCTCGCCATACATGATGTCGAATTCGACCTGCTTGAACGGCGGCGCCAGCTTGTTCTTCACCACCTTGACGCGGGTGGTGTTGCCGACGACTTCGTCGCGCTCCTTGATTGCGCCGATGCGGCGGATGTCGAGGCGGACGGAGGCGTAAAATTTCAGCGCGTTGCCGCCGGTGGTCGTTTCAGGCGAGCCGTACATCACGCCGATCTTCATGCGGATCTGGTTGATGAAGATCACCATGGTGTTCGACTTGTTGATCGAGGCGGTGAGCTTGCGCAGCGCCTGGCTCATCAGCCGCGCCTGCAACCCCGGCAGCGCATCGCCCATCTCGCCCTCGAGTTCGGCCTTCGGCACCAGAGCCGCCACCGAATCGACCACCAGCACGTCGATCGCGCCGGAGCGCACCAGTGTGTCGCAGATTTCCAGCGCCTGCTCGCCGGTGTCGGGTTGCGAGATCAGGAGCTCGTCGATGTTGACGCCGAGCTTGCGCGCATAGACCGGATCGAGCGCGTGTTCGGCGTCGATGAAGGCGCAGATGCCGCCCTTCTTCTGTCCTTCCGCCACCGTGTGCAACGCCAGCGTGGTCTTGCCCGACGATTCCGGCCCGTAGATTTCCACCACCCGCCCCTTCGGCAGCCCGCCGACACCGAGCGCAATGTCGAGCCCGAGCGAGCCCGAGGACACCGTCTCGACATCCATCGAACGGTCGTTCTTGCCCAGCTTCATCACCGAGCCCTTGCCGAACTGGCGCTCGATCTGGGAGAGCGCGGCAGACAGGGCCTTGGTCTTATCCATGGAGGATCCTTCAACGATACGCAGGGCAGTGGCGGACATAATACGTGCTCCTTATGGCGGGGATTCGCGAGCGGGAAAACGGCGGTGAGCAGCTTTTTGGATTCGATTTCGGTAGGAACCCTTGTACCACCTTTGTTCTATGTTCGCAATATGTTCTTTTCATCGCAGAGGCACTGGCCTGTTTCCGAGTGCAGTGGCCTAATTTGATTTTGGGAGTGGCCTAGGGTCTGTTGGGATTCATCGCGAGTTTATCACGGCAGCGGCGAGGTGGA
>NZ_LLYA01000107.1 GCF_001440415.1 Bradyrhizobium retamae | reverse complement strand
TCAGTGAAATTGCGTTGCGCCTTGCCGTCGGGCTCCGTGTTCGGCGGCGCGGACCTCTTGCCGTTCTTTTTGCTCCCTTCGGCGATGCGGCGCTCCTCGGCTTCGGCCCGCGCCTTGCGCTCCGCCTCGGCTGCGGCCTTGGCTTCGGCCTCCAGCGCGGCCTTGGCCTCGCGGATCTTCTCAAGCCGCTTCTGCTTGTCGGCCACCCAATCGGGCATCTCGTCGCCGCGCTTGTCGCCGTAGAGCTTATCCTCCTGCGCATCGGCGGCCTCCGCCGCCTTGAGCCAGCGGTCGACCTCCGCTGCAAGCTCCGCTTCCCGCTTCTTCATGCGATCATAGCTCATCGCCTTGTGCTTGGACGCGTTCGCCTTGATCTTGGTGCCGTCGAGCGCCACGTGCCCGAGCTTCACCAACCCGGCCTTCTCGGCCAGCTTCAACACCTGCACGAACAGGTCGGCCAGCGCCTTCAGATGCCGCCGCCGGAACTCTGAGATCGTGCGGAAGTCCGGCGCATCGCCCGCCACCATCATCATGAAATCCGCCCGCTCCACCGTCGCCCTGGCGATCCGCCGCGACGAGTAGATACCGCTCGCGTAGCCGTGCAGAAGCAGCGCCGTCATCATCCGCGGATCAAACGGCGGCTGACCCAGCCCGCTCCGGTAGCTGCCTAGGATCGCCGATAGATCAAGGCTTTCCTTGACCAGCGACACGATCAACCGCGAAACGTGGTCCTGCGGCACATAGTCCTGCACGCTCGGCGGCAGAAGCTGGACCTCGTCGATCTTCCAGGGGCGAAATTCCTTGCTCATGGCCACGCAAGGAATCAGACTCGCACCCTCTTGACCAGTCACTACTCAGACAGGCTCCTAGTCTTACTGAGTCAGAGTGTCGCGGCCTTTGCCGAGAAGAATCATATATTTGAAAAGACTCAATTTTCAGGATGCGGAGAGGCTGAGATGGGTCTGGCAAAATCGGGGGACGTGGCGTCGCGGTTTTCGGCGTATGTTGAGGGTCTTACGAGCGTGATCGGGCATGCGGACCGAGCCAAACCACTTCGCGATTACTGCACCGGTCTGATGATGCCTTGCGATCGCAAGAGTGTCGAGCCGATGGCGGCGATCACGGCTCCTGATCGGACAGCAGCGCAACATCAGTCATTGTTGCATTTTGTCGGTCAAGGCGACTGGTCGGACCAGCAGGTTTTGGCCAAGGTCCGCGAGATGGTGCTGCCGGAGATCGAACGGCACGGGCCGATCGAAGCTTGGATCATCGATGATACGGGCTTTCCCAAGAAGGGCCGGCATTCGGTCGGGGTTGCACGGCAATATTGCGGCCAGTTGGGCAAGCAAGACAATTGTCAGGTCGCCGTGACCCTTTCGCTTGCAAATCATCATGCGAGCTTGCCGGTGGCCTATCGTCTGTATCTGCCAAAGGAGTGGGTGACGGACCGTACACGTCGGCGCAAAGCCGGTGTACCCAAGGAGATTACCTTCAAGACCAAGCCGGCAATTGCACTCGATCATTTGCGCTGGGCCTGTGCGGCGGGCTTGCCGCGCGGCGTGGTACTGATGGACGCCGGCTATGGCACCGACACCGCT
>NZ_LLYA01000106.1 GCF_001440415.1 Bradyrhizobium retamae | reverse complement strand
AAAAAGCGCTCGCCATCGCAAAAGCGGGATGCAAATGAATGAGTCAGAACACTAGAGCGTCAGCGCAGAGTTGGTCCTAAAACTCTGACGATATACGGATCGAGCGTTCGACGATGTTGCTCGCGAACTCGATGCTTCCTTCATCAATGAAGCGGATCAGGCCTTGCCAGCGCGACAGGTCGTAGCGGATGGCCTCGACGAGCTTGCTCGTCTGGCTGATCAGACCGAGCTTGGCGCGCAGCCAGAGTTCGATATTATCCACGACTGCCCGGCTTCGAGCTTGGCAAATGGCGCGCCGCTCTTCGGACGTGCGACGGCGGATGTCCGCTTTCGATCGCATAGCTGGCGTTGGTGCACGGGCCCCAGGAAGAAGGCGGCGCGAGCGACCCAGTCGGCCAGCGTCGAGCGATCGAGATTGAGAGCCCTGCCGCCTCTAGATCTGCGCCTGCCGATACAGTGGCAGGTGATCGGCGTATTTCGACACAAGCACTTGAGCCAACGTTGCCACGGTGGGCAGCCCCTCGATCACCGGCGCAGGCGTCTGCACCACGTTCTCGCACGTCCGGCAGGCGTATTTGGGCCGGCGAACCACCAGCATCCTGAAGTGCGCCGGTACGATGTCGAGCCGCTCACTGGCATCCTCACCGATCCGATGCAGCGCGTCGCCGCAACAGGAGCACGCATGGTCATCAATATCGACCACCATCTCCCCCGCGGCAGATGCAAGGCAGCGATCCACGGTTCATGCGCCGCTTGCTCGATCGGCCGGCCCGCTCGACCGTTGACTGCCTCGACCTCGGCCTTGGCGCCCGCGTGGCATCTGATTTTCGGGGAACGTTTCGGCGCGGCGTCAAAAACTTTGCAGTTCCTGCGCGTACCGAGCGATCGCGACCGGGCGTTCCGATTGATCACGACCGGCTGTACCGATTGATTGCGACCAGGCGTGCGCATTCCAGGGATGGTGATCAGGTGTTCCAGGCGATGGTGATCACCGATTCCGGTGATCGTGATCAGGTGCGGAGGCGAACACGGCTGACGGGTTTAAGTTTGCTGGGAATAGCCTCCTCGTCAAGGTTGGCGGGTTGGTTTGGAGATCGTTCTGGCGGTCCATGGGAGGGCCCCGTGCGCGGCGCGGAGTGCCCCCACGAGCGACGTAGCGACGCGCGCGGGAGGGGCCTGTGGGCCGGCGGAACGATCGGGCGCGAGGTGCTCACGGTTTTTTCTTTTCGCCGGCCTGACGGCGCAGACTGTCGCCTTTGAGCTCGATGCGGTGGGCATTGTGAATGATGCGGTCCAATATCGCATCGCCAAAGGTAGGGTGGAGCGATATCGATCTCCCCGCTATTAACAGCCGCTTCGACCGTTCCTACTCAACATAACTGACGACGGTAGCGTGGTTCTCCCAATCATCCAAAGGGGGCAACCATGCTCGAACACTTATTTCGGAAGGTTCACGCGTGCTACACGGAATCGCCCAATGGCGCTTTGTTGGAAGATTTCGCCGCTTGGCTCATCTCGGCTGGATACGCCCGACCCACAGCCTGCCGCCACGTACGAGGGCTAAAGGCCCGGACGGTCACTTCAAATTCCCCCACCTGTGGTCGCGCAAACTCCCCCACTTG
>NZ_LLYA01000105.1 GCF_001440415.1 Bradyrhizobium retamae | reverse complement strand
TCATCTACCGTTTGAATCACAACGCTTGTTCTTCGTCGAGAAAAATCCGATTACTCGGACAGGCTCCTAGTGGCTTCTGCAAATGCAAGTGCTTTCGCCTCGTCGGAAATCGCGAGGCCGTACCGGAACAGACGGTCCCCCAGCTTAGATCGCAGGTGCATGGGATCGATGCCCAGCATGGTGAAATGCCAAAACGGCGTCTGCGGATGATATTTGCCGAACTGTTCGAATACCCTTTCGGTTTCCGCTCGCCTGTACTCTGGAACGCTCCCGAGCAGAACTTCATCATCCGCGCGTCGTCCCGATGCATTTTGTCGGTCTGCCACAGAAACGCGCCTTTGTCGCCGTTATCGAAATATGCGCCGCTTCGATTGGTGTATGGATCGCCTCAGTAATGCTCGATGAACCCGCTGAAATGGCGCTAGTAGCGCTCCGGCTCCGGATAGAGCCACCTCGATAAGGGGCACATTGTAAAAGCTGTCGTCAGAATGGCGTTGACCCTCGATTGGCTCTCAGGGGCGACGGTCTTGATCGATTCGTTCTCACTAGACGCGGATTTCATCATTACACCTATGTCGAGAGCCGTGCGAACAGCACCGGTCCGCAAGCGGAACGAAGCACAGCGGAAATGCGTTGAGAGGCTTAGAAACCAAAAAGCTCCCAATGCTCCGCAGCTCGCGATTCCTCTTCAATTGCAACTTCGGACTTCTGCGACCGGCTTGGCCCTACTGCCACCCTGGCGCGGTGCAGGATTTGAGCCACTACGACGCAACCGCAAATTGGCTTTTTTTCGCTCGCGATGTCGCATTCGCAACAGCTTGGCGGCTTCTAGACAAGAGGCGCCTTTGCTTTCGTACGGAAGCGCGCGCGCAGGCCAAGGCGAATTCCGCCTCGGAAAACCGACGGGCGCCCACCGCCTCGATCACCTCTGGCTTGGCTGTTGCTTGCGCCGTCGCTCTCACGACGATGCGTATCCGGCAGTTACATAGCTTGTTCGAGGTTGGCTCTAACGGCGCCATCGCTATTGCGAACGTGGGCATCATCGCGCGAAACTCGGATAACGGCAGCTAGATTAGCGTTTTCTTGGTTCGAATCATATCAGGCGGCGTCGACGAGTTTGTAGGACCACGTGTGGATGACCGGATGGCGATTGACGTCGTCGATACCGGCCATGATGCGCTCCTTGAGTTCGTGTTTTGAGGCCACCCGGATGTGGCGGAGGACTGAACGGGCCAACTTGGAGAAGAATCCCTCGATGAGATTGAGCCATGAGCCGTGCTTGGGCGTGAAGGTGAGCTCGAAGCGCCCGCTTGGTCGAGTGGCGAGCCAAGCTCTGGTTTCTCGCGAGATGTGCGCGGAATGATTGTCGAGGATCAATTTGATCGCAGTGTTCGGCGGATAGGCGGCATCGATAAGTCTGAGGAGTTCGACGAACTCTCGACTGCGATGGCGATCTTTGACAAGGGCGTGGACCTTGCCGGTGAGCAGATCAATCCCAGCCAACAGGCTGAGCGTGCCATGTCGTTTGTATTCATGATCGCGCGCAAAGGTGGCGTGGACGCCAGGCTTGGGCGGCAAATCCGGCGCCGTCGTTGCGATGGCCTGGATTCCCGGCTTCTCGTCGCAGGAGAC
>NZ_LLYA01000104.1 GCF_001440415.1 Bradyrhizobium retamae | reverse complement strand
TAGCCCGCATTTCTCACAGAGTTAGGCGCATCGGGGCGCCGAATCAGCGAAAGTTCTTTTGCGAGAAGTACTTTGCGATGATTCGAGGAGCGCCCCGATGCCGACGGAGTGTAGCGCAGAGCGGTTTGATTTTGGAAGTGTGGAAGGCCGCATCGTGGAAGCGGCCTTTGATGCTGGACTGGTGACGTCGGATGCCGGCGCGCTGCTTCTGGGCGCGACCGATCGGGCGATCGATCTGGTGGGGCGCTTTGCAAATTGCTTTCGCGATCATCGCCGGCAGGATCTGATCGAGCATGCGATCGGGACGCTCGTCGGACAGCGGGTCTTTGGCATCGCGCTTGGCTACGAAGACCTCAACGATCACGACGAGTTGCGGCATGATCCGCTGATGGCGGTGCTTTCGGGCAAGCTTGCGGCCCGGCGTGAAGACTGCGCGCCGGTGGCCGGCAAGTCGACGCTCAACCGGCTGGAACTGAGCCGGGAGGAGCCTTCGCGCTATCACAAGATCGCGTATGACGCGGCGGCAATTGAGGCGCTGCCGGTGACGCTGTTCCTGGAGGCGCACCAGCGGCCGCCGGAGCAGATCGTCCTCGATCTCGACGCCACCGACGATCCGCTGCACGGGCATCAGGAGGGGCGCTTCTTCCACGGCTACTACGACTGCTACTGCTATCTGCCGCTGTACGTGTTCTGCGGCCGGCATCTGTTGGCGGCCAAGCTGCGGCCCTCCGACATCGATGCCAGTGCGGGCAGCGTGGATGAGGGTGCGCGGATCGTTCGGCAAATCCGTGCCCGCTGGCCGTTCGTGCGCATCCTGCTGCGAGCCGACAGTGGCTTTGCGCGCGAGGCGCTGATGGCGTGGTGCGAGGACAACCGCGTAGATTACCTGTTCGGGCTCGCCCGCAACATCCGCCTGGTCGCCATGATCGAAGAGGAGCTTGCCGCGGCGCGAGCCGCGGCCGAGAAGACCGGCCGCCCGGCGCGCCGCTTCAAGGACTTCCAGTGGACGACGCTCGATAGCTGGAGCCAGGAGCGCCGCGTCGTCGCCAAGGCGGAGTGGACGCACGGCGAGGCCAATCCGCGCTTCGTCGTCACCTCGCTCAAGCGCAGCGAGGCGGGCGCGCGGCAGCTCTATGAGGACATCTACTGCGCGCGCGGCGACATGGAGAACCGCATCAAGGAATGCCAGCTCGACCTCTACGCCGACCGCACATCGGCTCAGACCATGCGCGCCAACCAACTGCGGCTGTGGTTCGCCGCGATGGCCTATGTGCTGATCTGCGCGCTGCGGCGCATCGGCCTTGCTGAAACCGCCTTTGCGGACGCCACCTGCGGCACCATCCGCCTCAAGCTCCTGAAAATCGGGGCGCTGGTGCGCATCTCCTGCCGCCGCATCAAAATTGCCATGGCCTCGGCCTGCCCAGCCGCCGAACAATGGGGCCGCGCCGCTCGCAGCCTGGCCGAGGCGGCCAAGGCCCGCGGCTCGCCGGCCTGACACGCGCCGCCGCCACGCGCCAAATCCGCGGCATCATCAACAAGGCCAACGGAGACACACAAAACCATCTCGCCGCCAGCGCCTTTGGCGCCACGGTCCTCGTCGCCTTCGCGCCGACCCACCAATGCCCGTCGCAAATCAATCGGCCCCGTGAGAAATGCGGG
>NZ_LLYA01000103.1 GCF_001440415.1 Bradyrhizobium retamae | reverse complement strand
TCAAAGAAGTTGTCGTGCCGCCCGACCCGAGCCACACCGAGAAGCTCGGCCCAGATCGTCGCCAGCGCGGTCTCGGTCTCGCCCCGCGGCGGCTCATAAGCCGCGCGCGCATAGGCCGCATCCTCAGGCATCGGCAGCGCCTTGCGGTCGAGCTTGCCGTTTGCCGTCAGCGGCAGCGCCGCCAGCCGCACAAACGCAGCCGGCACCATGTAGTCGGGCAGCCGCGCACTCACATGCGCGCGCAACGTGCCGGCAAGGTCAGATCCCTCAGCTTTGCCGGCGTGCTCCGCAGCCGCAACCACATAGGCGACAAGACGCTTCTCGCCGGTGCGATCCTGTTGCGCCACGACGACCGCATCGCGCACGAATGCGTGTTCGACGAGCCGTGCCGCGATCTCGCCGGGCTCGATCCGGAAGCCGCGGATCTTCAGCTGGTCGTCGTTGCGGCCCAAAAACTCCAGATTGCCGTCCGGCAAGTAGCGCGCAACATCCCCGGTCCGGTACATCCGCGCCCCCGCCTCAGCGCTGAACGGATCGGCCACAAACCGCTCCGCCGTCAGCTCGGGCCGGTTCAGATAGCCACGCGCGACCCCCGCCCCGCCAATGTAAAGCTCCCCGACCGCCCCGAACGGAACGGGCGCGCCATGACCGTCCAGCAGGTAAACCCGCGTGTTCGCGATCGGTCGGCCAATCGGGAGCCGCTGGAATGGCTCATCAATCGCGTTGATCTCGCAGACTGTCGCAAAGGTCGTCGTCTCGGTCGGACCGTAGCAGTGCAAGAGATGCTGCGGTCGGTTCTGCCTCAACACCCGTGCTACTGCCGCCACATCAACCGTATCACCACCAACTAATAGCAACCGCAAACTTGCCAGCACCGGGCCTAGATCATTAGCGCTCTGCCTGAACAACCCCGCTGTCAAATGCAGGACGGTAATGCGGTGCTGCTGAACCAGACTGCGCAGCACTTCTGGCTCCAGCACATTAGTGTATGGAATCGCAATCAGGCTCGAACCGTGTAGCAGCGGTGCCCAGACTTCCAGCGTACTGATATCAAACGCGGGATTGCCCAGCCATCCCACTCGATCCCTCGAGCTGAACTCCGCATAGCCGTTGTTGATGACGAGCCGGTTGACAGCACGATGAGGAACAACAACTCCCTTGGGAACGCCGGTCGAGCCGGAGGTGTACATGACATAAGCGGCGGCCTCGGCGCTCAATGCCAGGCCTGGATCGGTACTACATCCTGTTCCGGCCATGAGCGGCTCAATGGGCAGAACAGGGATTGTCACCTCAACCAGATCGTCATCGTCACTCTCGCTAAGCACGAGGCGCGCATCACAGTCGGCCAGCATCCAGCTTTGTCGTGCAGATGGAAGAGCGCGATCGATCGGCACATAAACTCCCCCCGCCTTCAGGGTCGCCAACTGCGCCACCACAAGCGCAACGGAGCGGTCCAGCATTGTCGCAACACTATCCCCGGGCCTCACCCCGAGCCCGATCAGATGATGCGCGAGCCGGTTCGCCCGTGCGTTCAGCTCGCCATAGCTCAGCTCCTCGTCCTCATCGACCACTGCCACCACCTCCGGCGCCTTTTGCACCTGCGCCTCGAACAGCTGATGGATGCACTGCTCCGCCGGATAGGGGGCCGCCGTCCGGTTCAACTCCTCCAGGAG
>NZ_LLYA01000102.1 GCF_001440415.1 Bradyrhizobium retamae | reverse complement strand
TCGGCTCCATAACCATCTTTGCAACCGTCTGAGCCACGCGGTCAGCTATAGAGGGCACGGTTGCGTCGAACTGCACTTCAGCCCCGTCAGGATTTGGGTTCGGCTGAGATAACCCATCCCTTCCATGTACTTCGTGGTCAGCGATTTGCTGTCCTCAAGGTCAGAAAGGTCTCTGGCGTAGAGACTTTGAGCCTGCGCCACGCCGAGATCGGATCGCTTGCTGTCCCACGCGACTGGACGGACTAGGCGCTTCCAGGTGCTCGGAGCGAGCCTATCAATGGCCAGCAGCCGTTGCTCATTGACGCCCTTGGTCTGCTTGCGCTTGCCGAATTCGCCTCTTCGTTGAAGCACAAGAAATGAGGCTTGACCAATGACTCAGCTTCTGAATCACTCGGACATCAATTCGATTCGGTCCGCAAATGAAGAAGCCTTCTTCCGCGGCCCTGCGAAAGCGCCGCCACCAGCTCTTGCGTGCCCTGCCGCCGATCGAGCAGATTGTGCGCGGGTCGCTCATCGAGACCTACAAGCGCTGCGGCCGACCCAGCTGCCACTGCGTCGACGGACCGGGACACGGCCCCAAGCGTTACCTGTCCACAATCGCTCGAACCGGCGAACGCCCGCGGCTCGGCTATGTGCCGAATGGCGCGTATCCTCAGGTGGCCGAGTTTCTCGCCAACTACCGCAACCTCCAGGAGATGCTCAACGAGATTTGCGCGATCAATGCCGAGCTTCTGCGTCGCCGCGAAAGTCTCGATTAGATGGATCCGGCGGTCGCAGCCCTCGACTTTGCCGAGGCGGGCGCCATCATCGCCAACATGATCGACTCCTATCTCGCTGCAGGCGCTCCGCCGCCCGATGTGGAAGGACCCGATCATGATCAATCCCAAGATTGCCGATCATCATCTCGCGCGGCAGGCCTGCATCTACATCCGTCAGTCGACGATGGGGCAAGTCCGCTTCAATCAAGAGAGCACAGAGCGCCAGTACAACTTGGCGGACCAAGCGAGGTCGCTCGGGTGGACTCCGGAGCAGATCCGGATCCTCGACCGGGATCTCGGTCACTCCGGCGAGCAGGCGACCAATCGCGACGACTTCAAGACGCTGGTCAGCGATGTGGCAATGGGCCAAGTCGGCGCGATCTTCTCTCTGGAAGCCTCGCGCCTGGCCCGCTCGAACAAGGATTGGCATCGCTTGCTGGAGCTGTGCGCGGTGACACGCACATTGGTGTTCGACGGCGATGGCGCTACGATCCGGCGGACTTCAACGACAGCCTTGTGCTTGGCATGAAGGGTACGTTTGCTCAGGCAGAGCTGCACATCATTCGCGCGCGCCTCCACGGAGGCAAACTCAACAAGGCGCAGAAAGGTGAATTGCACTTCCCTCTGCCGGTCGGTTTGGTATTCGACGGCGATAGGATCACCCTCGACCCCGATCAGGAAGTGCAAGGCGCGGTTCGAACAGTCTTCGAACTATTTGAACAAGAGAGCAGCGCCTACGGCGTAGTTAAACGGTTCAATGAACTCGGCCTTGTCTTTCCACGCCGAGCCTATGGCGGCGTCTGGGACGGCAAGCTGATCTGGGGACGACTTACGCATTCACGCGTGCTCGGTGTCCTTGCCAATCCATTGAGCTGGTCCCGGTTGTCTGAACAGAATTTCCGCCTCGATAAGTGGAGCGTCT
>NZ_LLYA01000101.1 GCF_001440415.1 Bradyrhizobium retamae | reverse complement strand
TCCGTTGTCTCGGCTCCGACTACCCGCAAAACCCAAATGGTTCACAGGCTCTACGGATTCACACCACCTCCAGCACCAGCTCCATCGTCATCAGCACCGGATTGTCGCCGCGCATCAGCCGTCCCTCGGCGATGCCGCCGAGATAATCGACGAGCGCGACATCGAGCTCCGCGTGCAGCGTGCCGTCAGCACCGGGCGCGATCAGGCCGTCCCTGATCGCAAGCTCGGTCGCAAACGGCACCACGGTTCGGCCATCGGTGAAATGCGCGCCGATGGTGGAGCCGACGCCGCCGTGAATCCGCGCGCGCAGGATTCCGTGCTGCCGGCAGAAAGTCTCCAACGCCGCAGCAAAATCCTGGTTCGGCCGCAGCCGCAGCGCAAAGGCGCGGCTCGTGGTCTCGGCGTCCGTGCTCACGCACGCCACCGGCCCGAACAATTTGAAATTGGTCTCGGGATCGGGCTCGGCCACAAACATCGCGCCGTCGATGCCGAATGCTTCCACCGCGAACGATTCGGCGACGACGCTTTCCTCGGGAAGAATGTGGCCGCCGTGCAGTTGCCCGTCGGTCTCGGTCCATAGCCCGTGGCAATGGAAGAACGGCGCGCCGTCGCGCTCGCCGAGCGTCATCGCGCCGAGCTTCAGCCGCGTGATGCCGGCGGGCCGCAACATATCGCTGTAGAACGCGGCATTGGCGCCGGTCTTCGACAGCGCCGGCATCACATAGGCAAACGGCCCGAGTGCCCCTCCCCGCATGCTCAACACGCCGCCGGAAAATCCGGCTTCGGCGAAGCCGCCCCGCGCGGCCTCGAGCAGTGGCAGGCCCGCCTGCAGCGTGAACGAGAACGCCCGTCCCCGCGCCTCGACCCATTGGATGCGCTCGGGCGCGGGCGGCCCGGGCTGCGCGATGCTGCGCATCGGCTCAGCTATTCGTCTTGGAGATAAGGTCAAGCAGTCCCCTCGCCTCCAATTCATCGCGAACCAGCCGCTTCGGAATCTTGCCGTAACCGGACTTCGGCAGCGCCTCCCAGAAGAAGAAGCGCTTCGGCATTTTGTAGCGCGGCACCTTGGGCGCCAGGAATGCAGCAAGCTCCGCTTCGCTCACAGCAGTAGCGCCATCGCGCGCGACGCAGACGGCGACCCCTACCTCGCCCCAGAACGGGTCGGGCACGCCGAGCACGGCGACCTCGCCGATCGCGGGATGGGTGAGAATCTTCTCTTCGACTTCGCGCGGATAGATGTTGGAGCCACCGGAGATGTACATGTCCGAGGCGCGGCCGGTGATGTAGACGAATCCCTCCTCATCCATGTGGCCGAGATCGCCGGTACGAAACCAGCCGTCGCGAAACGCCTTCGCATTGGCCTCGGGGTTGTCATAATAGCCGGCGAACACGGCGGGGCCGATCACGCAGATCTCGCCGGTCTCGAACGGTTTGAGCTCGCGCCCGTCGTCGCCCTGGATCGACACCTGCATGCCGGTGCGCTCGAAGCCACAGGTACCGATGCGGGCCTGCGGGCCGTCCTCCGTGTCGTGCAGACTGGCCGGCATCACCGTGATGTTGCCGGTGACCTCGCCGAGGCCGAAATACTGCACGAGCACCTTGCCGAGCTTGTTCAGCGCGGCCTTCTGATCCTCGCGATACATCGGCGCGCCGGCATAGATCACGAAGCGCAGCGAGGAATGATCATATTTGTCGACCGCCGGATGCTCGACCATCATCTTCAGAATCGTCGGTACGGTAAAGATGTTGCTGACGCGATGAACCTCAATCAACCGGAACGCCTCGGCGATGTCGAATTTTTCCGACGGCAGCAGGATGGTCGGTACGCCGCGCGCCGCCTGCACGAGCTGGTGCACGCCGGCGCCGTGCGACAGCGGCGCGACCACCAGCGAGGCATCCGTCTCTGTGGTGCCCGGCATCAAATCGGCGAGATGATTGGTCACCACAAAGGACATCTGCCCATGTGTAAGAACCGCGGCCTTGGAGCGCCCGGTCGTGCCCGAGGTAAAGAAGAACCAGCAGGGATCGTCGTAGTCGACCGCCGCATTCTCGACCTTGGCGCCAGCATGCTCGGCGATCACGTCACTGACCGTCTTCTCGCCGAAGGCGCCCTCGCCGATCCTCCAGATGAACTCGAGCGCGGGATTGGCTGCCGCTGTGGCGTGGTCCGGGAAACCGCCATGGCACAAAAACGCCTTCGCACCGGAGGCGCTGGCGAGATAGGCGACCTCGTCCGGCATCAGGCGGAAATTGGTCGGCACCCAGACTGCGCCAAGCCGAAAGGCCGCGAACATCGACCAGAACATCTCGTCGCAATTTTTGGAATGGACGAGGATGCGGTCGCCCTTGGCGATACCGCGCGCGGCGAGGCCTGCGGCCAGAGCCGACACGGCACCATCGATCTCGCGCCAGGTCCAGGATTTGTCACCCCAGATGAAGCCAATGCGGTCGCCATGACGGCGGGCATTCTGGGTCAGCATATGCGCCAGATTCATCACCCGGCGCGACATCCGCGCGAGACCGCCGCGCGGGATAGGAATGGTCACCGTTTCAGTCACAGGGGATCAACCATCACGCTTCGGAAAACATACATAGAACATCTCATGGCAACGATAGCAGAAAGGCCGCGGTGAGCTCAAATCCGCCCTCGCGGCTTACCGGCCATGATAGTCTCGCCGCCAGCGGGCCAACGTCACCATGATCCAGCCACGCGTTCGCGTCCATAAGCCCGCGCAAATGATTTTCATCGGCCAATGGAAGATCAACGACATCAAGGCCGCGGTCAACGGCAGCCCGCGGTCGGTCGCGCGCTGCTCGTCGAGTCGTTCAAGTATCGGGATTAAATCGAGAGCCCGCCAGCCACGTGTGGGGCCGACGGGCTCTCCAGAATTTACTGCGGATGATTGGCCAATTCCTGATCGCTCAAGCGCCAGTCCTGCCAGAGCTGAAGTGCGCCCAGCAGGACGACGATTCCACCGAGGGCGACGTGCCAGGCCCGAAGCATGTCGTCACCGGCATAGCCGAATATGAAGGGCGAAGCGGCCAACCAGAGGCCGAGCGCGATCTCCCCCACCTCCTCCCAGCGCTGCAGTGCGACATATTCGAGTTGGGCCAGACCGAAGACCAGCATGCCGATCACGAACGTATTGAGGATCATGGTGCTGCGTTCGGCGTCCATCACGTCGTGGCTGGAGAACGGAAACCACGGCGATACCACGATCAGCACGCCAAGCAGCATGCCAAGCCAGTCTTCCCACGTGCGATGCTTGTTGAAGAAACTAAAGCCCGACATTGTAGACCTCCCCTTGAAAAGAGGCATACGTCGGCGGCCGCGATCACAGCACTTCCGATATCGAGCCCAGACCCGGCCGCCACGGCGGCGTATGTCATCCCAAAGACGTAGGAACCCCACCCCCGGTTGCAAGGCCTCGCCCGCAAAGATCCCGTGCGAGTGCACGTCCTTTATTGCAATGCACCGAGCCGCTGCAGGCTCTCGCGATTGCGCCAGCCGGCTCATGGAGGCGGTCAGTTGCGCCGATATCGGTGCCCAGCAACGTAGCGGTCTGACTCAAGACAGCATGTCAGCCAATCCCCAGCGAGGCAGTTGTCCGTTCGTCGCCGGTTTGCATCGGCCGGTTCATGTCCCTAAATCGAACGGTGAATCATCCGGGATTCGCTGCATGGCCGCCGTCCGCGACAACAAGGCTCAAAACCGCTTCGAACTCGACATCGACGGCGCCGTGGCGTTTGCGAATTATCGCGTCACGCCCGCGGCGGTCATCATCACCCATACCGAAACGCCTCGCGCCCTGCGCGGCCGCGGCATCGCTTCTGAGCTGATCAGGGGCGCGCTCGAACTGATCCGCGCCGACGGACGCAAGGTCATCGCCGGCTGCGGCTTCGTCGTGGATTATCTGCGCAGAAATCCGGAATTTGCCGATCTGACGGGATGAGCCAACGCATCACGCGAATCCTGTCGTCGCTGCGAACGCATGCGAACGCAGAGACCCATACGCCATGTCGTAAATCGTTGTGCTCGATCGAAGACACCATAGGCGATATTCTCGCCCGTCATTGCCTTCCGTGGTTATGGCCCCCCGCTTTCCGCGGGGGCGACGGCGTGGGTTTGGCACTCTCAAACGATCCGGATAGACATATCCGGCAGGCCCTCGAGCTTGCACAGGATAACGTCGCCCTTCAATCGCACCAAAAAAGAGAAGGCCCGCGCCGCCGCGGACCTTCTCATGTCAGGACCGAGCGAAGCGTCAGTGCTTGATATCAGGCGGCAGCTTGCCGCCATTGGCGGCCAATTTGGCCATGACCTGCTTGTGCAGCCAGATGTTCATGCTGGCCGAATCGTTGCTGTCTCCGGTGTAGCCGAGTTCTTTCGCAAGATCCTTGCGCGCGGCGAAGCTGGAATCGATGTCGAGCGCCTTCATCAGATCGACGATCGAGGTGCGCCACGCCAGCTTTTCACCCTTGGCCTTCACTGCCTGATCGAGGATCGGCGCGACGTCGACGGTCGCCGCGGGTGCAGCGGCCGCACCGGACGATGCGCCTCCCTCAACCGCACCGCCGCCGGCCGGCGCGGCGTCTGCCTTGGTGCCGAATATCGCGCTCATGATTTTTCCGAAAATGCTCATCGTTTGCTCCCAATGAGTTGAGGATGGGGTGAGTCTTGGAGGCACTGTTTTGACCGGCAGCACCAGGCCGGGATCGCTTGCAAGTCTAACCACCCAGGCGGAGCTTGCCAACGAAACATTCACCTAAGCGTGAGTGCGTTTGTTGCTGGTTGGGAGTACCCTATCTCGACAGTTCGCGACACGGCCAGTTCCACACTCTGTCTTCGCGTCTGGCCTGATCGTGATCGTTTTATGAAACGGCGCGTGTGTGTGTCTTTCGATTGGCGCGCAATGCGACCCGAGGGAGACAGCGACCATGGCCAACTATCACGGCAATGTCACATCGATGGCGCAGCGCGCACCGGATGCCGCCGCGCCAGTCATCCGAACCATCGGCTTCGCCGAACTGGGTCGCGCGTTGCGGCGCGGCTGGGAAGATTTCAAGGCGGTGCCAAGCCACGCCATCCTGCTGTGCGTGATCTATCCCGTTCTTGGACTGGTGCTGGCACGCGCAGTTCTCGGCTATTCTGTCATACCGCTGTTGTTCCCGCTGGCCGCCGGCTTCGCCCTGATCGGCCCATTCGCGGCACTCGGCCTCTACGAGATGAGCCGCCGTCGCGAACGCCGTGAACCGGCAACCGCCTGGGATGCGCTCGAGGTAGTACGCTCGCCGTCATTCGGCGCGATGCTTGGACTCGGCGTGCTGTTGCTGGCACTTTTCGTGACCTGGGTGGCGACCGCGCAGGCGATCTACATCGCTGCGTTCGGCTATGCGGGAGTGACCGGCTTTTCCGATTTCGCGACGCGCGTGCTGACGACGCCACAAGGCTGGTGGCTAATCGTGGTTGGCTGCGGCGTCGGCTTCCTGTTTGCCCTCGTCGCGCTCTGCATCAGCGTGGTCTCGTTCCCACTGATGCTGGAACGTCATGCCGGCGCCGGCGATGCGATGGTGACCTCGCTGCGCGCGGTTGCACACAACCCGGTGCCGATGGCGGCCTGGGGCTTGATCGTCGCAGTGCTGCTGGTCGCGGGAACGTTGCCGTTCTTCCTCGGCCTTGCCGTCGTCATCCCGCTGCTCGGGCACGCTACCTGGCATCTCTATCGGGAGACGATCGAGCCGGAACTCAACCCGCAGCCGCTCCCGCTCCGCCCGCACCGCGAGCGCAAGCCTGCTGCCGATTTTCCGGCCAATCTGTTCCCCTGGCGGCGCTGGGAATAACGTTATAGGCCTGCACGGAACCTGATCGACCAATCCGCCGGTCGAATCCGATCGGCGGATTGGCTGTTCACCTCTCACTAACGATGAATTGAGCACGTTCAACGGAATGGCATTGCGCGTACCTACATAAGCCTTGTTTTGGCCGACCTTGCTTCGAACATTCGGCGTGGGGTCGACACTAATGCTGAAGACGCATCGATCGTGGAGCGAACGGCACGATGATCTCTCGCCTTTCTCTGCGCGCTCTGACGTTGGGCGCGCTGTTGCTGAGCTCTGCGGCCGCGCTCGCGGCGCCCTGCGGCACGGGCTCATTCGAAACATGGCTGGAAGACTTCAAGAAGGAAGCCGCCTCCAAGGGAATATCGGCGTCCGCCATCCAGGCCGGCTTGACCGGCGTAACGTTCGACAAGAGTGTGCTGGCCCGCGACCAATCGCAAAAGGTCTTCAGCCAGAGTTTTGAGGAATTCTCCGGCCGCATGGTCCCGCCCAGGCTGACGCGCGGGTCCAACATGCTCAAGCAATACGGCTCGGTGCTCGGGCGCATCGAACAAGCGTACGGCGTGCCCGGAGAAGTCTTGGTGGCGATCTGGGGCCTGGAAACCGATTTCGGCGTCAACATCGGAAAATTCCCGACGCTGCGCGCGCTGGCGACGCTGGCTTATGATTGCCGCCGCACTGATATGTTCAAGGCCGAGTTGATGGACGCACTACGTATCGTCGAGCGCGGTGATATCGCGCCGCAGGAAATGCGCGGCGCCTGGGCCGGCGAAATCGGCCAGACCCAGTTCATGCCGTCGTCCTACATCAAGTTCGCCGTCGACTTCGACGGCAACGGCCGCCGTGACCTCCTGCGCAGCCCGCCCGACGTGCTGGCCTCGACCGCCAACTTCCTCGCCAACCACGGCTGGCGGCGCGGCAAGGACTGGGAGCCCGGCGGCGCCAATTTCGCCGCGATCAAGGAGTGGAACAAGAGCGAGGTCTGCGCAAAGACCATCGGTTATTTCGCGACACAGCTTTCGCGGGCGCCTTAACACGAACTCAGAGGGCTGACCGTGGTGACTAGGCCTTGCAGGCCGCCCCATTCACCAAGGCGGCCACTGCGGCAGCCGCGTTGTGACTGTCGATCGTAATAATGAATTTATATTCAATTCATTCTGCAAACGGCATGCGATACGCGCATAAGAAGATTCCAATGCGCCCGGCATTTGTGGCACGTTTTATCGCTCTTGAGGGCCGTCGAGCTGGTTTTCCGGCCTCCTGATCGTCAATTAAGGGTTATCTGACGATTACGAGAAACCCGCAAATCTACGGCATTACTTTTCCTTTTTGGCGCACGCCATCACGTGATTCTGCCGGCTAATCTGCGACTATGCCGAAACATTAAGCGCCCGTTACCATCGTTATGCGTTCTAGGATTAGCTGCATCGCAACATAATAAGTTCTGCACTGCAAAAACCCGAGCTATATTCATTTCAACGATGAAGTCGTCCTCCAAAGGCTGAATCGTAACTGCAAGGAGACTACCATGTTGCTCTCGCTCATCCGCATGATCCAGGCATTTCGGGATTATCAGCGCAATGTCAGCGAACTGTCCCAGCTCAGCGATCGCGAACTAGCCGACATCGGCCTTGATCGTTCGGACATTCCGCGCGTTGCCGCCGGAAACTATAACGGCTGATCATTGCTCAGCCGCCTGGATGAACGGATAACGCCCGCCCCGCTGCGGGCGTTGTCGTTTGCACCGGGCCAGGCTTCGCTTGAAGCGCTTCGTAGGTGCGCCAGGCGCGAAAACGCGCTAACCCTGCGCGCATGATTTCCAACACTCTCAAAACTGACACCGTCCATGTGATCGGCGGCGGCCTTGCCGGCTCGGAAGCGGCCTGGCAGATCGCCAGTGCAGGCGCTCGCGTCGTCCTGCACGAGATGCGCCCCTTGCGGATGACCGAGGCCCATCGCACCGAGGGCCTGGCCGAACTCGTCTGCTCCAACTCGTTCCGCTCGGACGACGCCGCCAACAACGCCGTGGGCCTGCTGCACGCCGAAATGCGCCGGCTGGACTCGCTAATCATGCGCTCCGCCGACGCCAACCAGGTGCCCGCGGGCGGGGCGTTGGCGGTCGACCGCGACGGGTTTTCCGCCGCCGTCACCCGGGCCTTGCACGACCATCCCCTGATCGAGATTGACCGCTCGGAAATCGCCGGCCTGCCGCCGGCCGAATGGGGCAACGTGATCGTCGCGACCGGCCCCCTCACCTCGGCGCCACTGGCAAACGCCATTCGCGAACTGACCGACGAGAACGCGCTGGCGTTCTTCGATGCGATCGCGCCGATCGTGCACAAGGACTCCATCGACATGTCGGTAGCGTGGTTTCAGTCGCGCTACGACAAGGTCGGGCCCGGCGGCACCGGCGCGGATTACATCAACTGCCCGATGACGAAGGAGCAATACGACGCCTTCGTCGCGGCGTTGCTGGCCGGCGAGAAGGTGGACTTCAAGGACTGGGAGACCAATACGCCCTATTTCGACGGCTGCCTGCCGGTCGAGGTGATGGCCGAACGCGGCCACGAGACGCTGCGGCACGGTCCGATGAAGCCGGTCGGGCTCACAAATCCGCACAATCCGACGGTTAAGCCTTACGCCATCGTGCAGTTGCGACAGGACAATAAGCTCGGCACGCTTTACAACATGGTGGGCTTCCAGACCAAACTGAACTACGGCGCGCAACAGCGCGTGTTCCGCACCATTCCGGGGCTCGAGAACGCCGAATTCGCGCGGCTCGGCGGCCTGCATCGCAACACCTTCCTGAACTCGCCAAAGCTGCTGGATGGGCAATTGCGGCTGCGCGCGCAGCCGCGGCTGCGCTTTGCCGGCCAGATGACCGGCTGCGAGGGCTATGTGGAATCCGCGAGCATCGGCCTGATCGCAGGCCTCTATGCCGCGGCAAATGCGCGAGGACAGTCGCTCGAACCGCCGCCTGCGACGACGGCGCTGGGCTCGCTGCTCGGCCATATCACCGGCGGCCACATCGAAACGATCGAGACCGGAACACGCTCGTTCCAGCCGATGAACATCAATTTCGGCCTGTTTCCGCCGCTTGCCAGCGTGCCGACCAAGAAGGCCGATCGCAGCAGGCTGCGCGGCAATGAGAAGACGGTCGCCAAGAAGCAGGCGCTCAGCGCACGCGCCTTGTCGGATCTTGATCGCTGGATCGCCGATCGTCTGCGCGTAGCGGCGGCGGCGTAATCCCATGGGCTTGCCGAAAGACGACGCCGCCACCCTGTCGGCGCGATGGACCGAAGGCGTGCTGCTCAAGCGTGACGTGTTCTCGACCGTCGAACGCGGCCGGTTTCGCGAGGATAGCGGCGAGGTCGATGCCGTGCTGCGCCGGCTCGATCAGGTGCCGCTGTGGTCCTATCCGCTCGCCCAACATCTGTTCGTACGCGAGCGCCGCGCCCTGGCGCTGGCGCGCGATCTCGACGTCGGCCCGAGACTGCTATGGGCCGGTCGGCAGGCACTGGTGCGCGGCTTCATCGACGGCGTTGCGCTGCATCTGGCAAAGCCACATGGCGACATCGGCTATTTCCGTTCCGCCAAGCTCGCTCTTCGCAAGCTGCACCGCGCCGGCATTTGCCACAACGATCTCGCCAAGGAGCAGAACTGGCTCCGTGGCAGCGACGGCCGCGCCTATGTGACCGATTTTCAACTGGCGGCCTGCTTCAAGACAAGAAGCCGCCTGTTCCGGATCGCGGCTTACGAAGATCTGCGGCATATGCTGAAGCACAAGCGCAGCTATGCGCCGGCGGCGCTGACGCCGATGGAGCGCAAGATTTTAGCGCGCAAATCCCTTGTCGCCAGTATCTGGCTCAAGACCGGCAAGAAAGTCTATCAGGCCATCACCCGCGGCCTGTTCAACTTCACCGATCGCGAAGGCGGCGGCCGCCGGCTGGTCAACGATGCGCCGGTGCTGAGCGCCCTGATCAGGAAAAATCCTGAAGTACGCGATACCGCCATTGTCGCTTTCGCCGATCGCCGTACCGGCGTCGGCCTGTATGCCTTCGTCGAGGCTGACAAGGTCGCGCTGGAAAAGCAGTTGCGGAGCGAGCTTTCGTCGGCCAAAGGCGTCAAACCGCCGGAGCATATCCAGGTGGTGCATGCCCTGCCCCGCGATGCCGCCGGCAAGCCGCGCACGGAGATCTTGCAGCTTGTGGCGATGAACCAGCTCGACCTGATCGAGCCGCTGATCACGAGCGATATCGACCGCGCGTTCCTGAAGGACATTCTGGAGAGCCGCAAGAATCTGCGCGACCGGTTCAATTTCGAAAGCAGCGAGTTGAATTCGCGGCCGAATTGATTCATCCGGGGAACGCCGGAAACCTACCCGCCAAACTCCCGCGAGCGCGAGGCGCGCCAGAGCGTCCACAGCGTCCGGAGTCGTGACGTTACATGCGGCACGAACGGATCGACGTCAGCCCGTGACATATGATCCAGATCGCGGCGGACCATCGCCAGCGGAAGGAATACCGGCCGCACTTGGGGCGGCACATGCGTGAGCAGCTCGAAGGCCGTGCGGAGATGTTTTTGCCCTTCTCCGATCAACTGATCGATCGCGGCACGCGCCTGCGGCGTCTGCTTGCCCGAAAAGACCTGCTCCATCCCGCTGCCATGCTGCTGCAGCAATTGCAGCGGCACGAACAACTGCCGCCGCGCAGCATCGAGCGGCAGCGCTGCGATCACCTGCGCCATGCCCTGGGCGAGACCCGCATGGCGGGAGAGATGATCAATCGCCACCGAGGGCTGTGCCGCAATCCGCGCGCCAAGCAAGAACAACGCCGACGAGGTGTCGGTGACATAGCCTTCCAGTGCTGCCATCGACGGCATTGGATCGTTGTAGAGGTCGAACTGGTGTTCCTCGATCAGCCGCGACAGCGGTTCGATCGGCAGGCGGAATTCGCCGATTGTCTGCAGGAGTTCGGCTGCAACCGGATTGCCTTCGACCCCGCCATGGCCGGCGCCTGCCAGCATATCGGTCCACCATTGCAGCCGGATTTCGCCCGGCAACGGCTGGCTGACCTGCTCGCGCACGCGCAAAATCTCTACATTGAAGGCATAGATCGACAGCAGTGCGCGGCGCTGGACCTGAGGCAGGAACAGTGTCGAGGCATAGCGGACAAAGTCGTGCGTGCGCACCAGATCGGCGCAGAACGCAGCGGATTCTTTCGACGTCGCCGTGGCGCTCATGGCACCGCGATCAATGCCGCCGCGACACGCCGCCGCTCGCCCAGCATGATGTTGTAGGTGCGAATCGCCGGACCCGTCTGCATCGGGTCCAGCACCACCCTGACCGTCCGCAGCGCCTCGCGAAGGCCGCGCGGCGGCAGCCAGACTTCGGTGCCGGTGCCGACAATCAGCGTATCGATGGAATTGGCCACCTTGAACACGCGGTCCAGCGAATATTGATCGATCTCGGCGGGCTTTGTAACTGGCCAGGCCCAGATGCCGTCCGGCAGGCACAGCAGCGAGCCGCGATGCGACATGTCGGCGAAAGCGAAGCCGCCCTTGCCGTAGGCTTCGATCGGTGCCGGCCTCGGAAGATGTGGAGCGTCCGAGGATGTTGCCATGACTATTTCTTTGCCGGCGTATCCGGTTTCTTCGCAGAAGTATCCGGCGCCTCGCGGTGCTCACCAACGCCGAGGTAGATCAGGATCGGCGCGGCTATGAAGATCGAGGTGTAGGTGCCGACCAGCACCACGCCGAACATCATGACCGCCGTGAAGCTGTGAATTGCGTGGCCGCCGAACAGCAACAGTGCGAACAACGCCAGCGTCACCGTGACGTGGGTGATGATCGAGCGCGACAGCGTCGAATTGATGGATTCGTTGAGGAGCTGCGGCATCGGCATTTTCTTGTACCGCCGCAGCATCTCCCGGATGCGGTCGTAGATCACGACCGTGTCGTTCAAGGAGTAACCGAGAATCGTGAGTAGCGCCGCTATACTGGTGAGGTCGAAATCGACCTGCGAGATCGACATGAAGCCGATCGTCAGCACGATGTCGTGAATGTTGGCGATCATGGCGCCGAGCGCGAACTGCCATTCGAACCGAAACCAGAGATAGATCAGGATCCCGAAGATCGCGAGCATCAGGCCGAGCAGGCCGTAGGCCAGAAGCTCGCCCGAAACGCGCGGGCCCACAACCTCGACGCGGCGGTATTCGACGCTGTCACCGAGCGCGCCGCGAACTTTCTGCACGGCCGCCTGCTGGGCGGCGTCGCCGCCCGGCTGCTCGGCAACCCGGATCAGCACGTCGTTCGGACCGCCGAACTGCTGCAACTGGATGTCGCCGAGCCCAAGCGTGCTGAGAGTCGCGCGCATCGCGCCGATATCGGCGGGACCGGACTTGTTCTGCACTTCCAGCAGCGTGCCGCCTTTGAAGTCGATGCCGAAATTCAACCCATGGGTGAAGAATAGCACGATCGCGACGATCGAAAGCGCCGCCGAGATCGGGAAGCTGATGCGGCGAAAGCGCGTGAAATCGAAATGCGTTTCGTCAGGGACGATCCGCAGCGGCGGCAACAGATCGAACACGGCGACCACGGTCAGCACGACGATCAGAACGCCCAGCGCAATGAGAACGAATTGAGTCACAGCGAATCCCTAGATCGGCACGGTCTTCGGCCGCTTCCATCGCACCCAGCCGGCGACGATCAGGCTGGTGAGCGTAAACGCCGTAAACACGGTGGTGATGATGCCGATGCCGAGCGTGACGGCGAAGCCGCGAACCGGGCCGGTGCCGATGTAGAACAGCACCGCAGCGGCGATGAAGGTGGTGATGTTGGAGTCCAGGATTGTCGCCAATGCGCGCCGGAATCCCGCGTCGATTGCCGAAATCGCGTTGCGTCCGCCGCGCAATTCCTCGCGGATGCGCTCATAAATCAGCACGTTGGAGTCAACCGCGATACCGACCGTCAGCACGATGCCGGCGATGCCGGGCAGCGTCAGCGTGGCGTTCAAGAGCGACAGGACGCCGAAGATCATCGCGACGTTGATGGCGACTGCGATGTTGGCGAACACGCCGAACAGGCGGTAGGTCAGCAGCATGAACACGACGACCATGATCGAGCCGATGTAAGCCGCGAGTTTGCCCTTTTCGATCGAGTCCTGGCCAAGTCCGGGCCCGACGGTGCGTTCCTCGATCACCGTCAGCGGCGCCGGCAGTGCGCCGGCGCGCATTAGCAGTGCGAGTTCGTTGGCCGCTTGCACGGTGAAGCTGCCGGAAATCTGGCCCGAACCGCCGGTGATCGGTTCGCGGATTACGGGCGCAGAGATCACCTTGTTGTCGAGGATGATGGCAAAGGGTTGCCCAACATTTTCGGACGTCGCCTGTGCGAATTTTCGCGAGCCCGAACTATTGAAACGGAAATTTACAATCGGCTCGTTCGTGCGCTGGTCGAAGGCCGGCTGGGCGTCGGTCAGGTCGCCGCCGGACACCAGCACCTGTCGCTTGACGACGTAGGGAACCTTGGGCGATTGCTCGCTCATCAGGACTTCCGAATCGGCCGGCACCCGCCCCGACTGGGCCTGATCCGGTGATATCGACGAATCGACCATGCGGAATTCCATCTTGGCGGTCTGGCCAAGGATGCGCTTTAGCTCGGTTGGATCCTGCAATCCCGGCACCTGGACCAGGATACGATCGGTGCCTTGCCGCTGGATCAAGGGCTCGACCGTGCCCAGTTCGTTGATGCGGCGCTCGACGATCTGGATCGATTGTTCGATCGTTTGCCGTATGCGCTCGGTGATGGCGGCTTGCGGTACCGCGAGACGGATCAGGCCGCCACCAGCATCCGAGACTTCGAGGCTGCGCTGCCCGCTGGAACCGAGCAGACCGCCGAGTGGCTGCGAAAGCTCGCGCAGCTTAGTAAGGGCCGCCTGCTGGTCGGTCTCCTTGACGCGGACTTCAACGGCATCGGCGCGCGCGGTAAGGCCGGTATAGCCAATCTTGGCGTCACGCAGCACACGGCGGACTTCGTCGCGCACCTGATCGAGCCGTTCCTTCTTCACATAGTTGGAATCGACTTCGAGCAGCAGGTACGAGCCGCCCTGCAGATCGAGGCCGAGCACGATATGGCGCTGCGCCCAGACTGGCCAGGTTTTCACCTTGTCTTGGGGGAAGAAGTTCGGAACGGCGAAGAGGCAGATCACCAGCGCGGTCAGAATGATCGCCAGCGCCTTCCACCGCGAGAAATACAACATCGAGTAGATCCGTCAGATCCAGGAAAATGCACCGCGGCAAGCGGCGCGGAAAACTCAGCTCGCGGACGTCTCGTCCTTGGCTTCACTCTTTTCCTTGGCCGGCTCGCCCTTGGCGCGAACGCCCGAAATCATCTGCCGCATCTGCCGCACGCGGACGCCGTCCGAAATCTCGAACTCGATCTGGTCGTCGTCCACCACCTTGGTCACCTTGCCGACCAGGCCGCCCGAGGTGACGACGGTGTCGCCGCGGCGGATGTTTTTGACCAGTTCCTGGTGATCCTTGATCTTCTTCTGCTGCGGTCGCAGAATCAGGAAGTACATGATCACGAAGATCAGTGCGAACGGCAGCAGCGACATCAACATGCTGTTGGCATCGCCGCCGGCTGCAGCCTGGGCGTACGCAGGGGTAATCAGCATTCGAACAATCCTCGTGAGACGGAAAAGAACCGGCCATGCCTGGGCACAGCATCCTGGGCACGTCGCCGGTCCGGGTAAATTTGCGCGGACTATAGCGGCGGCGGGCCCAATTGCAACGTTGGCCGCCCCCTCATTTAGGCCGCTTGCGAGAGCTTCCAAGGCCCGTTAAGGCTGCGCCGTCAGGAACTCGGGAAATGTCGAAAAAAGCCAAGAAAACTGCGGCTCAAACAGCGCCCCGCGCCGCCCCCAAGGCCGCCTCGCGAAGACCAGCGAAAACCGCGACAAAAGGTCCGGCAAACCGGCTTAACGGCGCCACCGCCGAGCGGATCGCCATCGCGCTGGAAGCGATCGCCGGCCATCTCTCCGCGGCCTCGCCGGCGACGGGAGGCCCCGAGGCGTTCGGCTCGGCCGATGCCTTTGTCTGGCATCCGGAGGGGCGCCTTTCGCCGGTACCGCGCGTCAGCCGCGTCGACCTCGGCCTGCTCAAGGGCATCGACCGGATGCGCGACATCCTGATCGAAAATACCGAGCGCTTTGCCGACGGCCTGCCCGCCAACAATGCGCTGCTGTGGGGCGCGCGTGGCATGGGCAAGTCGTCGCTGGTGAAGGCAACCCATGCCAGCATCAATATCGACCGCAAGCCGGCCGACCGGCTCAAGCTCATCGAGATTCACCGCGAGGATATCGAGAGCCTGCCCGGCCTGATGGACCTCCTACGCAGCTCCGATTTCCGCTTCATCGTGTTTTGCGACGACCTCTCCTTCGACGGCAATGACGCCTCCTACAAATCGCTGAAGGCGGTGCTGGAGGGCGGCATCGAGGGACGCCCCGACAACGTCATCCTCTACGCGACATCCAATCGGCGGCATCTCTTGGCGCGCGAGATGATCGAGAACGAGCGCTCGACCGCGATCAACCCGGGCGAAGCCGTCGAGGAGAAGGTGTCGCTATCGGACCGGTTTGGCCTGTGGCTCGGCTTTCACCGTTGCAGCCAGGATGAGTACCTCGCCATGGTGCGCGGCTATTGCGGCCATTTCGGCATCAAGATTGCCGACGAAGAGCTGGAGCGCGAGGCGCTGGAATGGTCGACCACCCGCGGCTCCCGCTCCGGGCGCGTCGCGTGGCAGTTCACGCAGGAATTGGCCGGAAGGCTCGGCGTGAGGTTGGCCGGGAAGTAGGCCGCGGGCGCGTCCCCACCTCTGGCGTCATCCCCCGCGAAAGCGGGGGATCAAGTGCGCTGAGGCTTCGCGGTTCAAATCGCAACTGCTCTGGAATACTGGATCGCCCGGTCCTGGCTACGCCAAGGCTTCACCGGGGCTCTCGCTCTGGGCTCGCCGTAGCTTTAGCGGAGGTGGCAAGCCGGGCGACGACAGTTGTGGGTGGGGCGGCGCCGTTTCAGCTACCCGCTCACGCCCCGTTCAGGAATTGAAGCGGGTCAACCGGTGAAGATCCCTTGCGGATCTCGAAGTGGAGCTGCGGCGAGCCCACCTCCCCCGATTGACCCGATTTGGCAATGATCTGGCCGCGCTTGATCGTATCGCCGCGCTTCACCAGCAGTTCACTCGCATGGGCATATGCGGTGACGTAACCGTTGGAGTGCCGCACCAGAACCAGATTGCCGTAGCCCTTGAGCTCGTTGCCGGAATAGGCGACCACGCCATCTTCCGCGGCTTTCACCGGCGTTCCTTCCGGCACCGCCAGGTTGATGCCGTCATTCGACTTGCCGTTGGTCTTGGCGCCATAGCTCGTGATCACCTTGCCGCGCACCGGCCAGCGGAAGGTCGGCAGCGCGCCGGTGGCTTCGCTGGGCTTGATCGAGGCTTGCTCGACGACGGGCTTCTCTTCGGTGACGTTGGTGGTCGCCTGTGCCAGCCGGGCGCTCTGCGGCGGACCACCGGCGGCAGCCATCTTGGTGGCCGGTGCCGCAACCGCTGCGACCGGCTGGGCGGGAGCTGCGGCAACGGGCTGCGCCACTGGTGCGGCGGCGGCGGATTTCGAACCGGGCACGGTCAGCTTCATGCCGAGGCTGAGCTTGGCGGACTGATCGAGATTGTTGGCCTTGGCGAGTTCGCTGACCGAAACCTGATTGCGCCGGGCGATGCTCATCAGCGTATCGCCGCGATTGACGACATGGACGGTCGGCGCTGCCGCCGCGGCAGCCGGCTTGCTGGCCGCAGGCGCGAGGGCCGGCGCAGGCGCTGCCGTCGCCGTCTGGCGCGGAATGATCAGTTGCTGGCCGGGCGACAACACGCGCGGACCCTTATAGCCATTGGCCTGCAGGATCGCAGCGGCTGAAACGTTGTAGCGCTTGGCCAGAATGTCGAGCGTGTCGCTGGTGCCGACGATGATCGTGGTGCCGCCCGGCGCGGATGGGCGCGCGGCGGCCACCGAGCGCGGCGGCACCGTGGCGGTGGTCTCGATCGGCGGATGGGACGGCGGCGCATAAGACGAAACCCCGCGCCCTCCTCCCGACACGCCGCCCGAACTCGCGGGATAGGCTTGCGGTGCAACGACGGCGGGCGGCGGCAGGGCCTGGGACTGGTATTGCGGGGTCGAGGCCTGCGGCCGGGAATATTGCGGCAGCTCGCGGCGTTCGACGGCGGGAGCGCGCACCGAACCGGTCGCTTCGGGCTGAGAGGCAAAGGGGTTGGAGAACGAGCTATCGGAAAAGCGCGTCTGCATATCGGCGCTGCAGCCGGCAAAGCCGACCGACATCAGCGCCAGCACCGCGGCCTGCGGCACCCGACGCGAGCGAAGCAACTCGGCGACACGGGACATGGTTACTCACTCGTACGCAACAAAATACTGTTTTGAGTAAACACGTACCGAGTAAATAACCGCTTAACCCTTGGAATAAGATGTTGGCGGGAACCGCCAATCCGGGATTCTACAGTTCGCGCGCAATTCCCGGCAGGGCCGGGACGAAGCGGACATCGACCAATTCCTTGCGCTCAAAACCGCTATCCGTCCTGGTCACCCTGACCAGCGTCTGGCTGCCATGATGGGGCCCGACCGGCGCGATCAGGATGCCCCCCGGCAGCAGCCGCTCCAGCAGCTTTTCGGGGATTTGCTCCATCGCAGCCGTCACGATGATGCGGTCGAAGTCGCCGGCGCCGGGCGGAATCTGGAAGCCGTCGCCCAGCATTACTTCGATATTGAAGTACCCAAGCGCTTCGAGCCGGTCGCGCGCGGTGTCCGCCAGCGTCCGGTAGCGCTCGATGGTCAGGACATGCGCGCATAGCCGCGACAGCACCGCGGCCTGGTAGCCGGAGCCGGTCCCGATCTCGAGTACCTTGTAATGCTTCTGCAGTTGTAGCTGTTCGGTCATGTAGGCGACCACGAAGGGCTGGCTGATGGTCTGTCCGCAGGCGATGCCGAGCGCGCTGTCACGATAGGCATGGCTGCGATCGCCAGCCGCCACGAAAGCCTCGCGGGGCACCTCTTCCATGGTCCGCAGCACCGCCTGGTCGCTGATCCCCCGCCGCCGCAGAGTGAGCTGAAACATCATCTTTTCGAGCGGTTCTTGGGACATCGCGGTCTCGTGGCGGGAGGCCTGCCGCCAATCCGGTGCTTCGGCCTCGCCGAGATGTAATATAGCGTCCGCGCACTTAAGGAACGATTTCCTTAAAGATTGTAGTTCCTCACCCGGAACTGGGACCGCGTCCCGACGTTGGGGCGCCGGGAAAATCCTTCGCGAAGAGGCTTTACCCAGCGCCTACCCGCCCATACCGACATTGCACCGGGGTCCGTTTTTTGCGAACCTCGACGCTCGGAAGGGCAAGGAATCCATCATGGTAGCGACACGGCCGGCGGGCTGTTCTGTTTTCCTCGTTGAAGACGAGGTCATGATCCGCATGATGGTCGCTGACATGCTGGAAGAGCTGGGACACAGCGTAGCCGCCGAGGCCGGCGAAATCGGTGAAGCGGTCAAGCTGGTGCAATCGACCGAATTCGATCTCGCTATTCTCGACGTCAACGTCAACGGCAAGGTGATCACGCCGGTGGCCGAACTGATCACAGCGCGCAACCGTCCGTTCATTTTTGCGACCGGCTACGGCTCCTCCGGCCTGCCGCAGGAATATCGCGACCGCCCCGCGCTGCAGAAGCCATTCCAACTGGAAACGCTGGCCCAGGTGATCGCGTCCACGTTGAAGAGCGCGCCAGTTTAGGGCACTACGTGTAGCCCGAACGGAGCGAAGCGCAATCCGGCTACTTCGTCACCGTGCTCCGCGTTACTTCAACGTCGTCGTCAGCTCTTCCGAGAACGCTTCATCGGTACGATCCAGCCGCAGCGGTGTGACCGAGACGTAGCGCGCTGCCAGCGCTGCGAGATCGGTGCCATCGGCCGGCGTATCCAGTGCCGCGGCGCGTTCGAACCCGATCCAGTAATACGGATTGCCGCGGCCGTCGTGGCGCTTGTCAATTTTCAGGAAGCCGAGATTGCGCTTGCCCTGCCGCGTCACCCGAACACCCTTGACCTGATCGGGCGTGCAGGCGGGAAAGTTGACGTTGATCACGGTATTTTTCGGCACCCCCGCATCGATCACCTTGCGCAGGATGCCGGGGCCGAATTTCAGCGCGGTATCCCACAGCGGCGCGTGACGGGTCTCGATGGAAAATTCCTGGCTCAGGGCAAACGACGGGATGCCCAGGATCGTGCCCTCGAGCGCGCCCGCGATCGTGCCGGAATAGACGACGTCCTCGGCGACGTTGCGGCCCTTGTTGACGCCGGACAGCACGAGATCGGGCATCTTCTCGCCGAGGATGTGGCGCGAGCCCATGATCACGCAATCCGTCGGCGTGCCTCGCACCGCGAAATGGCGCGGACCGATTTCGCGTAAGCGCAAGGGATCGTTCAGCGACAGTGAATGCGAGACACCGGACTGATCGAGCTCCGGCGCCACGATCCAGACATCGTCGGACAGCGCGCGGGCGATCTCCTCGACGATCTTCAGACCCGGCGCATGAATGCCGTCGTCGTTGGTGCAGAGAATTCGCATCCGTCAAAATGCCTTCAGGTTAAGGTCGAGGTAGGCTTTTGCCTTTGGCTGTCGTCTTATCCGGCTATCGCGGCTGAAGCAAACCGGCCTGTTCCCTCATGTTTTCTTCATCCAGACGCGCCAGGGGCGGGCAAATCTGGCGCCGCCATCGTTTTTCATCTGCAGGTCTGGCGATGCCTGTTGCGCCGATTCGACGGGCAGAGGGGGCGCGCTCGCGTCCGCCGGCTTGGGCGAAGATGCCGCGACGGGCTCGATCGCCGGAAGCGCTGCAGCCGATCCCGCCTCCGGCCGCGTGTGTCGCGTCCGCGCAACCGCCAGCCCCTTGTCGAAGTCGGCGGCGTTGAGCCACTCCTTGGCATGCATGCGTTCGATCAGATCGTCGTCCCACAGGCGGGCCACTTCGATATCGAAGGCGCCCATCAGCCGCTGGTCGATCAATTGCATCCCGTGGCCGGTGACAGCCCATTGCTTCCCGATCCAAAGGATGTCGCGATGCAATGCCATTTTGCTTTGCGCTATTTGTCCCGCTCGATGATCTTGAGCCCGCCCATATAGGGCTGCAGCACCGCAGGCACCGCGATGGAGCCGTCTTCCTGCTGATAGGTTTCCATCACCGCGATCAGCGCGCGGCCGACCGCGGTACCGGAACCGTTCAGCGTGTGCACGAAACGCGGCTTGCCATCGGGCCCACGCGAACGCGCATCCATGCGCCGCGCCTGGAAATCACCACAGACCGAGCAGCTCGAAATTTCGCGATAAGCGCCGCCCTCGCCCTGACTTGAAGATTGACCCGGCATCCAGACCTCGATGTCGTAGGTCTTCTGCGCGGAGAATCCCATGTCACCGGAGCACAGCGTCATCACGCGATAATGCAAGTCGAGCCGGCGCAGCACTTCCTCCGCGCAGGACAGCATGCGCTCGTGCTCGTCACGGCTGGTCTCCGGCGTCACGATCGAGACCAGTTCGACCTTTGTAAATTGATGCTGCCGGATCATGCCGCGGGTGTCGCGTCCGGCGGCGCCCGCCTCGGCGCGGAAGCACGGCGTCAGCGCAGTCAGCCGCATCGGCAGTTCTTTCTCATCGACTATGGATTCGCGGACGAGATTGGTCAGCGAGACTTCGGCGGTGGGGATGAGACCCAGACGTTCAGTTTTCAATCGCTCATCCGGCGCTGCTAGCAGCTCCCCCTTGATGGCCCAGAACTGGTCGTCCTCAAATTTCGGCAACTGGCCAGTGCCGAACATCACGTCGTTGCGCACCAATAGCGGCGGACTGACCTCGGCGTAACCGTGTTCGTTGGTGTGCAGATCGAGCATGAACTGCCCAATCGCGCGCTCCAGCCGCGCCAGGCCCTTCTTCAGCACCACGAAGCGCGCGCCGCTCAGTTTCGCGGCCGCCTCAAAATCCATGTAGCCGAGCGCGCCGCCGAGATCATCATGCGGCTTCGGCGTGAAGGCGTAGCTGCGGATCTTGCCGTAGACGTGGCGCTGCACATTGCCATGCTCGTCTGCGCCTTCGGGCACGTCGTCGAGCGGCAGGTTCGGAATTGCAGCGAGTTCTTTCGCCAGTTCGTCGTCTGCCGTCTTCGCCGCGAGCTCGAGCTCCGGCATCGTGGTCTTGAGCTCGGCGACTTCCGCCATCAGCTTGTTGGCGCGCGCGTCGTCCTTGGCCTTCTTGGCCTCGCCGATTTCCTTCGAAGCCGCATTGCGCCGCGCCTGCGCCTGCTCGGACGCCAGGATCGCTGCCCGGCGCTTCTCGTCGATCGCCAGCAGCGAAGCCGACAACGGCGCCAGCCCCCGGCGCTTCAGTCCGGCGTCGAACGCCTGGGGGTTGTCGCGGATCGATTTGATGTCGTGCATGGCCACAATTTCCTGCGTCACGGCCGGGCAAAAGCGCGAAGCGCGTCTTCACCCCAGAGTCCCGGCCATCCACGTCTTTGCTGCGTTAGACCAAGTCGTGGATGCCCGGGTCAAGGCCGGGCATGACGAATCATAGGCAGCGGAGAGCTATGATAAGGAAAAATGCGGCCGGAGCGCCCTACTCGGCCGGATTAGCCTCTGGCGGCGGGCTTGCGGGCGGCGTCCCCGTGGACGCCCGCGCCGCGGCGGCCTTCTTTTCCACCATGCGGACCGCGACGATCGCGCCCTCGTAGAGCGCCATCAAGGGAATCGCGAGCGAGGCCTGGCTGATGACGTCGGGCGGCGTCAGAACGGCGGCAATGACGAAGGCGCCGACGATGAAATAGCGCCGCTTTTCTCGAAGCATCCTGGAGTTGACGACGCCGATCCGCCCCAGCAGCGTCAGGATGACAGGCAACTGGAACGCAACGCCAAAGGCGAAGATCAGCGACATCATCAGCGACAGATATTCGCCGACCTTGGGCAGCAACTGAATCTGCGCACTCTCGTCGCCGCCCATCTGCTGCATGCCGAGCGAGAACCGCACCAGCATCGGCAGCACCACGAAATAGACCACGAGCGAGCCGAGCACGAAGAAGAACGGAGTTGCGATCAGGTACGGCAGAAACGCGCCACGCTCGTGCTTGTAGAGGCCGGGCGCCACGAATTTATAGATCTGCGTCGCCACGATCGGGAACGAGATGAAGGCGGCGCCAAACAGCGCGAGCTTCAATTGCGTGAGGAAATATTCCAGCAGCGCGGTGTAGATGAACTTCGAATTCTCGGCGCCCGCCACCCAGACGAACGGCCAGACCAGCACGTTGTAGATCTGCTTGGCGAAGAAGAAGCAGAAGATGAACGCAATGCCAAAGCTGAGCAGCGCCTTGATCAGCCGCGAGCGCAGCTCGATCAGATGGTCCATCAACGGCGCCTTGCTGGCCTCGATGTCTTCGATGGTCATGACGCTTTGGCGTCCTTGAGAATGTCGGGCGCCGCCGGCGCGATATCCTGCGGCGCGGCCTGAACTTCACGGGTGATCGCCAGCGGTTCGGAAGCGGCCGCATGCGCCTCGGCCTCCACGAACGTTTCCGGCGTGGGCAGGGCTGGGGTAGTTGGCGTGACAGGCTCGCCGGTCGCGGAGGCAACTTGCGCATCCACCGGCTTGTCGGCAGGCTTGTCGATATCCCCAATCTGCAGGGCGTCGTTGACGTCTTTTTGCAGCGAGGTCATGACGTTGGCCGGCGAAAGACCCGTAGCCACGTCCTTGACCTCGTCAAAACTCTTCTTGAGGTCGGCCATTTCGGCCTCACGCATGGCTTCCTGGAACTGGCCCTGGAATTCGGCCGCCATCTTGCGCGCCTTACCCATCCATTGCCCGACCATGCGCAGCACACCGGGAAGCTCTTTCGGGCCGATGGCAATCAGCGCGACGACCGCGATGATGACCAGTTCACTCCACCCGATGTCGAACATGAATTCTTCCGCTCACGCGAGACGTCTGCGCCCAAATCCCTTTAGCAAAGATTTGGAGCCGCCCGCGTCTTTTCTCAACCGGCGTCTTTCCCCGGTGATGTCTGGTTGGTTCAGACAGCCTTGCTGCCGACATCCGTCCGGGCTGTCGGCGCCGGCGTCGCATTGTGATCGATGGTCTTCACCGGTTCGGCGGGCTTTTCGGGCGCCTTCTCATCGTCCTGCATGCCCTTCTTGAAGGCCTTGATACCATTTGCGACATCGCCCATCAGGTCAGAAATCTTGCCGCGGCCGAACAACAGCAGGACCACTGCGATCACGACGATCCAGTGCCAAATGCTAAGCGAACCCATCCTGCAACCCTCCAAAAGAGACGGCCGGCTTCCGGCCAAGCTTTCGCGGAAGGTAGGCCCGCGGGGTGTCAAAAACAAGGACCCCTGCCGCGGCAAATCGCTGTCGCGGCTACGTATTATGGCTATTATTAACCCCGCCTGAGTGGATTAATCGGGGGAGCCGTCGGAACTAGCTATCGCTGCCGCCTTCAGGCTCGGCGGCCGGAGCCAGCAGCAGTTCCAGATTGTCGCCAGCGTCCAGCGGATCCTCGTCCTCGCGTAGCGCCACGTCATCCGACGGCGTCGGAACGCTGAAGCCGGAAGGCAGCCGCGAATCCAGGAGCCCCGTACCTTTCAGTTCTTCCAGGCCCGGCAGGTCGCTCAGCGCCTCCAGGCTGAACTGCGAAAGGAACGCTTCCGTTGTGCCGAACGTCAGCGGCCGCCCCGGCGTCTTGCGGCGACCGCGGGGGCGAATCCAGCCGGTTTCGAGCAGCACATCCAGCGTTCCCTTTGACGTGATCACGCCGCGGATCTCCTCGATCTCTGCGCGCGTCACGGGCTGGTGATAGGCAATGATCGCGAGCACCTCGATCGCCGCCCGCGACAGCCGCCGCGTCTCCGTGCTTTCGCGCGTCATCAGCCACGACAGATCGCCCGCGGTGCGGAACGTCCATTTGTTCGCGACGCGCACCAGATTGACGCCACGCGGTGCATATTCCTCCTGCAATTGCGCCAGCGCCGCCTTGACGTCGACGCCGTCGGGCATGCGCTTGGCAAGCGTCGCCTGATCGATCGGGTCCGCGGACGCAAACAGCAACGCTTCGAGCAACCGCAATTCCTCGGGCCGCGCGGCCTGATCGGTATGTTGGTCGATGGGATGATCCTCGGCATCTTCCATGCGTTTTTCCGCCAGGCTTGCCATGGCTAGGTCTCCTTCCACTTACTCGACCGTCATATCCGGCGCAGGCATTGCGGCCTGCGGCGGACGCTTACGAAAGTACAGCGGCGCGAACGCCTCTTTCTGGTTCAATTCCATTTCGCCTTCGCGCACCAGTTCGAGCGCCGCGGCAAAGCTCGAGGCGAACACCGTCGCTCGCTGTGAGGGATCGACCACATAGCTGAGCAGGTAATCGTCGAGACAGTTCCACTCCTCGGATTCGGCCATGCCGACCAGCCGCTCCAGCGAGGCGCGCGCTTCGGCCAGCGACCACACCGTGCGCTTGGCCAAATGCACCGTCGCCAGCACGCGCTGCTGGCGCTGCGTGGCATAGGCGGTGAGCAGGTCGAACAGCGTCGCCGTGAATTTGGGATGCTTGATCTCGGCGATCGTTTCCGGATTGCCGCGCGGGAAGATATCGCGCTGGAACTGCGGCCGGTTCATCAACCGGTTGGCGGCTTCGCGGATGGCTTCGAGCCTGCGCAGCCGGTTGGCCAGGGCGGTGGCCATTTCCTCGGCGCTCGGCCCATCAGGCGTGGCCGGTTCAGGCAGCAATAGGCGCGATTTCAGGAACGCCAGCCAGGCCGCCATCACGAGGTAATCGGCGGCGAGTTCGAGGCGGATCTTTCGCGCCGCCTCGATGAAGATCAGATACTGATCGGCCAGCGCCAGGATCGAAATCTTGGCCAGATCGACCTTCTGCTGCCGCGCCAGGGTGAGCAGCAGGTCGAGCGGGCCCTCATAGCCCTCGACGTCGACGACCAGCGCCGGCTCGCCTTCGGTGATTTCGGCGGGCCGTCCGGTTTCAAACGATAGAATCTCAGCCGTCATGCCGTTCCTACCCGATCCATCAACGCTTCGAGTTCAGTCCGCGCTGCCTGCCGGTCGAACGGCTCAGGCTGCTTTCGCGAGGCCAGCGCCCGTTTGGCCCGATTCAAGGCCTCGCCCGCCAATTCCGGCGTCTCGCGCGCCACATCGCGCATTTCGTCGAGCTTGCCGTTGCAGTGCAGGACGATGTCGCAGCCGGCGCTGACGATGGCGCGGGTCCGATCCGAGATCGATCCGGCCAGCGCATTCATCGACACGTCATCACTCATCAGCAAACCCTGGAACCCAATTACGCCGCGAATCACCTGCCGGATGATTGTCGCAGAAGTCGTCGCCGGATGGACGGGGTCTAACGCGCTAAACACAACATGCGCGGTCATGGCCATCGGCAGGTCCGCCAGCGGCTGAAAGGCGGCGAAATCGGTCCGTTCCAGCTCTTCCCGCGCTGTATCAACGGTCGGGAGCCGGAAATGGCTATCCGCATTTGCCCGGCCATGGCCAGGAATATGCTTCAGCACGGGTAAGACGCCGCCCTGCTCCAGCCCCTCGGTGACGGCGCGGGCGATCGCCGCGACCTTGCCCGGCTCGGTTCCATAAGCCCGGTTGCCGATCACGGCGTCCGCGCCAGCCACCGGCACGTCCGCCAGCGGCAGACAGTCGACGGTGATGCCGAGGTCGATCAGATCGGCCGCAATCAGGCGCGAGCTCAAGCGGGCGGCTTGCAGGCCCAGCACCGGCTCGATGTCGTAGAGCGCACCGAAGGTGGCGCCGGGCGGATATACCGGCCAATGCGGCGGCCCGAGCCGGGCCACTCGCCCGCCTTCCTGGTCGATCAGGACCGGCGCATCCGCCTCGCCTACAAAACCCCGGAATTCATCAACAAGCGCAGATACTTGATCCGGCGTCTCGACATTGCGTTTGAACAGGATCAAGCCCCACGGCCGCATCCCACGGATGAATTCGCGCTCCGCGGCGCTCAGCTCGAGTCCCGATACGCCCGTGATGAATGCGCGACTTGTCATGGGGGCCGATTAGGCCCCTCATGGCCCCGGGGTCAAGGAAACCGCCGTTAATTCCTTTGGACGAAGCACTGCCCGCCGGCAGATTTCAGGCTGCTGCAGACCTGCGCCGCCTCTTCGGAAGAGCCGAACGGGCCGGCGAACGCACGGTAATAGACACCCTTTTCGCCGAGATCGACGCGTTTCACCAGCGACGAGTGCTGTCCCAGCACGCTCGGGAACTTGCTCTGCAGCGCCCGGTAGGAGGCCTGCGCGTCGGCCTCGTTCTTCTGCGAAGAGACCTGGACCAAGTAGCCTCCCCCGGCCGGGGCAGCCGGCTGGGTCGGATTGGTTGCCGCCATTCGAGTCGGCGCCGGAGCAGGATCAGCCCCACCCTGCGGCGTGAGCGGCATCGGCGTGTTGGCGCTGGCGTTCGCCGACGCGGGGTTACGCGCCGGCGGCTGGGCAGGAGCCGGCGGCGAAGCCGCAGCGCTGCGGGTCGTCGGTGCCGGCCTCGGCGGCGGCGCGCTGGCCCCTGCCGGAATGCCGCCATTGTCGGCGGGGTCGCCCTTGACGGCGAGCGTCCTGATCCTGCGCGGCTCGTTGTTCGGCATCGTACCGTTCACGCCCGTCTGCGGCGGCGGGCCGGACGGCGAAACGCTTGCGACCGGCGGCGGGTTGCTATTCGGATTTAGCGGCGGAAACACCACGCGCGGCGCGCCGGACCTTGCGTTGAGGTCGACCGGCGTCTCTTCGCGCGACACCAGCTTCTCGCCGCCATCGCCCGGCAGCATGCGGTCAGGGGCCTTGGCGGCACCCGCGTCGGACGGTGCCGGCATTACCTTGGTCGGGCTGTTGTCGGCCCTGATGATCGGCGGCTCGCCCGAGCGGGGCGAACCGATGTAAGTGCGATAGGCAAAGGCAGCGCCCGTCCCGACCACAGCCAACGCCAGCACTGCAGCGACCGTCATCAGGCCGCTCGAGCGCTTCTTCGGAGCGGGCTCCTCCTCCTCGTATTCGCCCTGGTACGCATAGGGATCGTCCGGATAGGCCGGATCGCGCTGATAGTCGTGCTCGCCATTTTCGAGCCGTCCATACAGCGCTTCGTCGTAGCGCGACAGGTCCTGCTGCGGCTCGTCGGCATCTTGCTGTGGAGCCTCGTAATAGTCCTGCGAGTCCTGCGCGGGCGCCTGATGCTGGGCCGCGTAGCGGTGCAAGGGATGCACCGGCGCCGGCTGGTAGTCCGGCTCGTCGTCGTGAGCCTGATCCTGCGGCAAAGGCGATGGAAGTGGCGGCGGCGGGGTTTCCTGCCGCGTTTCCTGGCGCGCGCGCTGCATCCATGCCGGCGGGGCCGGAGGCACATCGAGATCTTCCGGTGGATCATGCCGCTGTGGACGCGCATTCGCTCGCGACTGCAGAGGATGCGGTGCCGGTTTGGCGGCAGCCCCGTACGGGTCGTTCTGCCCGATCAGCCTTGCGAGCTCGGCAAGCGGATCGCTCTCGCCGCGATCCTGGTCGGCGGAGGGAAAATGTCGGTCCTGATATCGATCAGCCATCGTGATGATGCATCCCCTACGGGACAGCGCCAACTCGCCATGTCAAACAAACCATGACGAGCGTGGCCCCTGCCAGATACCCCCACGAACCCCCATTCGTGAAGGGCCTTCGCCCCTGCCTACCGCATCTCGGTCGGAGCGTGGACGCCGAGAACGGCTAAGCCCGATGCCAGAACCGAGACGACGCCCTGGACCATAGCCAGTCGCGCCCTCGTGATTTCTGCATCATTAGTTATAATGAAGCGTAAATAGGGCAAATCCCGCCCTTTCGTCCATAACGCGTGAAATTCACTGGCTAAATCATACAGATAAAAAGCGATTCGATGCGGTTCATGTGCGACCGCCGCCGCCTCGACCATCCGGGGATAGAGCGCCAGCCGCTTCAAAAGGTCAAGTTCGGCCGGATCCGTCAGCCGCTCCACCGGGGAATCCCCCAAATACGCCGTCCGGGCCGCGTCATCCTCGGGGAGGTCTGGAACGACCTCGCGGGCATTCTTGAAAATTGAGTGGCCGCGGGCATGCCCGTACTGGACGTAGAAGACCGGATTGTCCTTCGATTGCTCGAGCACTTTGGCGAGGTCGAAATCGAGCACGGCGTCGTTCTTGCGGAACAGCATCATGAACCGCACCGCATCGGAACCGACCTCGTCGACCACTTCGCGCAGTGTGACGAAATCGCCGGAGCGTTTCGACATCCGCACCGGCTCGCCGGCACGCAGCAGGCGAACAAGTTGCACCACCTTGACGTCAAGCGCGGCCTTGCCGCCGCTGACGCCCTTCACCGCCGCCTGCATGCGCTTGATGTAACCGCCATGGTCAGCGCCGAACACGTCGATCATGTCGAGGAAGCCGCGATCGACCTTGTTCTTGTGATAGGCGATGTCGGAAGCGAAGTAGGTGTAAGAGCCATCCGACTTGATCAGCGGACGATCGACGTCGTCGCCGTAGGCGGTGGCGCGGAACAGCGTCTGGATCCGGTCCTCGTAATCCTCGACCGGCTTGCCCTTCGGCGGCGGCAGGCGGCCCTCGTAGATGTCGCCCTTGGAGCGCAGGAAATCGATGGTCTCGGTGACCTTGTTGTTGCCGGTCTCGATCAGCGACCGCTCCGAGAAGAACACCTCGTGCTTGATATTGAGCGCGGCGAGATCGCCCTTGATCATGTCCATCATCATGGCGATCGCCTTGGCGCGCACGATCGGCAGCCAGGCGGCTTCAGCCATCGCCTTCAGCTTGCCTCCGTGCTCGGCCGCAAGCGCCTGCCCGACCGGCACGAGATAGTCGCCGGGGTAAAGCCCGTCCGGGATCTCGCCGATGATTTCGCCGAGCGCTTCCAGATAGCGCAGGTAGGCCGAGCGCGCGAGCACGTCGACCTGCGCGCCGGCGTCATTGATGTAATATTCGCGGGTGACGTCATAGCCGGCAAAATCCAGCAGGCCGCACAGCGCGTCGCCGAACACCGCGCCACGGCAATGGCCGACATGCATCGGCCCGGTCGGGTTGGCGGAGACATATTCGACATTGACCTTTTCGCCGCGGCCGATCGCGCTCTTGCCGTAGGACACGCCTTCGCGCAGCACGGTGCGCAGTTCGTCGGCCCAGACTTGCGGCTTCAAGGTGAGATTGATGAAGCCGGGCCCGGCGACCTCGACGGCGGCAACCAGATCGTCGGCGCGCAATTTTTCCGCGATCTTGTCGGCGAGGTCGCGCGGCTTTGCCTTGGCGTCCTTGGCCAGCACCATCGCGGCGTTGGTCGCCATGTCGCCATGGCTGGCATCGCGCGGCGGTTCGACCACGACGCGGGAGAAATCGATGCCGGCGGGCCATTGGCCCTCGGCTGCGAGCGCGGCGCAGACCGCCTGCACGCGCGCCAGCGCGTCGGCGAACAGATGTTGTGTGGCTGCCTTATCGGACATGGCCGCCGCCTAACGCAAATCCGGGGTCGAGTCAAAAAGCCGCTGGTGCTCCACCAGGGCGTAGCGGTCGGTCATCCCGGCGATGAAATTGCCAATCCGGCGCGCCCGCTCGCCGTCCGTGACGCGCTCGGTACCCTCCACCCATTCGGCCGGCAGGTCCCCCGGCGAATTCTGATAGCGCGCGAACAGGTCGAACAGGATGCCTTCCGCCTCGGCCATTACCCGCATCACCCGATTGTGGCGGTACATGTGCTGCTTCAGGAACGCCTTGATGGCAGCCTCCTCTTCCGCAACGTCAGGCGGAAAGGCGATCAGCGGCTGGTGATGGTGGCGGACGTCGTCGGCCGATTGCGGTTTCGCTTCTGCCAACCGCCTGGCCGCCTCCGACATGACCGCCACGATCATGTAGGAAATCAGCTCACGTACCAGTTCCGCGCCGCGCCTGGCGTCGTCAAGGTTGGGATAGTGCCGGTCGATCTCGGCGATGATCGCTTCGGTGAGCGGCATCACCTTGAGGTCGTCGACAGCAAACAGGCCGGCGCGCAGGCCGTCGTCGATGTCGTGGGCATCATAGGCGATGTCGTCGGCAAACGCTGCGGCCTGCGCCTCCAGCGAGGCGTAGCTCCACAGCTCCAGATCGAATTTTTGATCGAAGTCGGAAATGCCGATGGGGATGCCGCTGTCGCGGTAAGGCCCGGCCGGGGCCCCGTCCCGCTCGGTCAGCGGGCCGTTGTGCTTGACGATGCCCTCCAGCGACTCCCAGGTCAGGTTCAGCCCGTCGAACTCCGGATAGCGGTGCTCCAGCGAGGTCACGACACGCAGCGCCTGCGCGTTGTGGTCGAAGCCGCCGTGATCCTTAAGGCATTTGTCGAGCGCCCGCTCGCCGGCATGGCCGAACGGGGGATGGCCGAGGTCATGGGCCAGCGCCAGCGTTTCGGTGAGATCCTCATCGAGGCCGAGCTGGCGGGCCAGGGCGCGGGCGATCTGCGCCACTTCCAGCGAATGGGTCAGCCGCGTCCGATAATGGTCGCCCTCGTGGAACACGAAAACTTGTGTCTTGTGCTTTAGCCGGCGGAACGCGGTGGAATGGATCACCCGGTCGCAATCGCGCCGGAACGGGCTGCGGGTCCGGCTCGGCGGCTCCGCGAACAGCCGCCCGCGGCTCCGGTCAGGGTCGCAGCCATAAAGCGCGCGGGGGGCAGCCATTCCGACCGACACGGTTTTTTAGTCCTTATCCATTTGATTCCGCGAGATTGCGCACTTAACTATGTCTAACGCGCCATACCAAATGAATTGGGTATGACGGGGCCGGAGACCATGCAATGACCACTGCCATCACCGTCAGCGAGCGGGCTGCCCGCCGCATCGGCGAAATCCTTAAGAGCGAGGGCGACGGCGCCATGCTGCGCATTTCCGTCGAAGGCGGCGGCTGCTCCGGCTTCCAGTACAAGTTCGACGTCGACCGCGCCAAGGCCGAGGACGATCTGGTGATCGCGCGCGAGGGCGCGGTGGTGCTGGTCGACCCAGCCTCGGTGCCGTTCCTCGCCGGCTCCGAAGTCGATTTCGTCGACGACCTGATCGGCGCCTCCTTCCGCGTGGTCAACCCGAACGCCACGGCGTCGTGCGGCTGCGGGACCAGTTTTTCGGTTTGAGACGGTAATTCTATTCGACCATGGTCGTCATACACCGCGAAAGCGGGGTATCCAGTACGCCGCGGCTTATCCGTTCAATCACTCCGGCCTCTGGAATACTGGATCGTCCGCATTCGCCCTTCGCGGACGATGACGGGAGCGGCTACGCCTCGCGCGCGTAGCGCGGCAAATCGGCTTTCAGCATTTCGAGAACGTCGTCCCTGACCGGATCGCGCGTGCCGCGCGTCCAGGCAGCCGCCAGCGGCAGCTTGTTCATGTCGGAGGCGGCAAGGCGGATGAAGCGGACGCCGCGCGTCGCCATGCGCGAGGTCCAGCGCGGGACGATCGCGAGGCCGAGGCCGGTGGAGACCAGGTTGACGATGGTCTGCTTCTCGTCAGCGATCTGGGCGACGCGCGCCTCTAACCCCGCCTCGGCAAACAGTTTCATCGTGAGGTCATGGCTGTGCGGACGCGAGCGGCGTTCGGGCACGATCAACGGCTGGTTTTCGAGATCGGCAATGGTCACGCGCTTGCGCTGCGACAGCGGATGCCGGTCGGCGACCGCAACGACGGCGGTCTCGTGCAGCAGGAAGGCAAACTCCAGCCGCTTGTCGGGCCGCTCCGGCGGGCGCACCAAGGCGAGATCGAGCCGGCCGGACAACAGGCGCGGCAGCAGGCGGACCGTCTTGTCCTCGACCAGCTGCACGCTGACGTCGGGCCGGCGCTGCCGGAAATCATGGAGCAGTTTTGGCAACAGTCCCGCGGCGGCGCTGTCGATGGCGCCGACGCGAATGATCGCCGCGCGCTTGCGGCCGCCGGTGCGAAATCGCCCTGCAAGCGCATCGGCCTGCGTCAGCAGCGCCCGCGCCTCCTTGAGCAGCACGGCGCCATCATCTGTCAGCGCAACGCTTCGCGTCGTGCGCGTCATCAGCCGCGTGCCGAGATCCTCTTCGAGCAGGCGGATGAAGCGACCGAGCGCCGACGGCAGCATATCGAGCCGCTGCGCCGCCCGGCCAAAATGCAGCTCCTCGGCGGCAGCCACGAAGCAACGCAAGTGATGAAGGTCCATCGCTCCTCCCCGCCGGGATTATATCAATTTTTTGTATAAACGCGAGGCGGTTGTCCATCGGCAGAAGCGGCCCCAGGATACCCTGAGAGCAAGGCTGGTGCCCCGTCATTGCGAGCGCAGCGAAGCAATCCATAGCGCCGCAAGTGGAAAGGTGGATTGCCTCGTCGCTTCGCTCCTCGCAATTGACGTGGATAGGACGCGGGCCTGGCCGTTTCCAAGGAGAACTCGATGCGTGAATATTCAATCGCCGCCATTCCGGCCGACGGGATCGGCCCGGAGGTCATCGCCGCCGGCGTCACCGCGCTCGAAAGCCTCGCGAGGCGGCTTGGCGATGTGAAATTCAGCGTCGAAACCTTCGATTGGGGCTCGGCCTATTACCGCAAGCACGGCGCCATGATGCCGGCCGACGGCCTCGCCACGCTGAAAAAATTCGACGCGATCTATTTCGGCGCGGTCGGCGCGCCCGACGTGCCCGATCACATCACGCTGTGGGGCCTGCGCTTGCCGATCTGCCAGGGATTTGACCAATACGCCAACGTGCGCCCGACCCGGATCCTGCCCGGCATCACCTCGCCGCTTCGCCATGCCGAGGTGGGTGACCTCGACTGGGTGATCGTGCGTGAAAATTCCGAAGGCGAATATGCCGGCTGCGGCGGACGGGTGCATCGCGGCCTGCCGGAGGAAGTCGGCACGGAGGTCGCCATCTTCACCCGCGTCGGGGTCCAGCGCATCATGCGCTATGCGTTCCGCCTGGCGCAGTCGCGGCCGCGCAAGCTGCTCACGGTGGTGACAAAATCGAACGCGCAGCGGCATGGCATGGTGATGTGGGACGAGATCGCCGAGCAGGTGTCGAAAGAATTCCCAGACGTTACCTGGGACAAGATGCTGGTCGATGCGATGACGGTGCGGATGACGCTGAAACCGCAGAGCCTCGACACCATCGTCGCCACCAACCTTCACGCCGATATTCTGTCCGATCTCGCCGGTGCGCTCGCCGGCAGCCTCGGTGTGGCACCGACGGCGAACATCGATCCGGAGCGGCGCTTTCCCTCGATGTTCGAGCCGATCCACGGCTCGGCATTCGACATCACCGGCAAGGGCATTGCCAACCCGGTCGCGAGTTTCTGGACGGCATCGCAGATGCTCGATCATCTCGGCGAGGCTGAAGCCTCGGCGCGGCTGATGCGTGCTGTGGAGAAGGTCACCGGCGCCGGCATTACGACGCCCGATGTCGGCGGCACCGCGACGACCAAAGATGTCACCGCGGCTGTTGTGGAGGCGATTCATAGCTCCAACGTGTGAGGCCCGCACGGCGAACCGGTCGTGCAGCAAGAGGCCTGCGTTAAAAGCCAAACAAAACAAATTCTCCGGGAGGCACGTATGAGGAAAACAGCCGTCATCGCCGCAGCGTTCGCGATGCTCAGTTCGACCGCTTTGGCGCAGAACTATCCCAGCAGACCTATTACGCTGCTGGTCCCGTTCGCCGCCGGCGGCGCCACCGACACGGTCGCGCGGGTGACGGCGCAATCGATGTCAAAACTCCTCGGTCAGACCATCGTCATCGAAAACGCCACGGGCGCCGGCGGCACCATTGCGGCCACGCGCGCCTCACGCGCGGAGGCGGACGGCTACACCCTCCTGATCCACCATATCGGCATCTCCACAGCCGCCACGCTGTATCGCAAGCTGCCTTACGACACCAAAACGGCATTCGCCCCGATCGGCCTTGTCACCAATGCGCCAATGACGATCATCGGGCGCCCCGATCTGCCGCCGAACACGCTCGCCGAACTCGTTACCTACATCAAGGCCAACGGCGACAAGATGACGTTCGGCAATGCCGGCCTTGGCGCCGCGTCGCACCTATGCGGCATGCTGTTCATGACGGCGGTCGGCAAGCAGGTCCTGACGGTGCCCTACAAGGGCAATGCGCCTGTCATGAACGACCTGATCGCCAAGCAGATCGACCTCTCCTGCGACCAGACCACAAACACAACGAGCCCGATCGCATCGAAGCTGGTCAAGGCCTACGCCATCACGACGAAGACACGGCTCGCATCCATGCCCGATCTACCGGCCGCCGACGAAGCGGGCCTGAAGGGCTTTGAAGTCGGCGCATGGCACGGTATCTACGCGCCGAAGGGTACACCCGACGAGATCGTTCAAAAACTGTCCAGGACGCTGCAAGAGGCGTTGCGCGATCCGGATTTGGTGAAGCGGTTCAACGACATCAACACGGAACCTGTCCCGCAAAGCGACGCGACGCCCGAAGCCTTGAAGAAGCAGTTGATCAGCGAGGTCGACCGCTGGGCGCCGATCATCAAGGCGGCCGGTCAGTTTGCGGATTGAGCGCTAGCCGCCAAGACGTTTGCCGATTTCAAGCGCGTTACTGAGCAGACCGGCATTCTGACCAACGAGCCGCATCATCCGCCACAGCAGTATTGATGTCCCTGCGCATCATCCATATTCCGCGACGCCAAGCGGCTGGCGTTGACGCCTGAGCGTTTTGCCGCCATATACAGAGCATGAATAAGCTTCGATCAGCCGCATTGACCACCACGGCGACCGCTTACGGCGGATCGCCTGCTGGTTGCGCGCGCTAGAGACAAGCGTACTTCACCCAGAAAAGGCCCCGCCGGCGACGGACGGGGCCTTTTCTGGTTTTTGATGGTCCCCGTCCGCGCTTTTTCCCATCACAAGGAACACAGCCATGGACGATCTCGACCACAGAAATCTCGGCGTGAAGCTCAAATCCTGGCACCTTCAGGAAGATACGCCGGGCATGGTGTTCTGGCATCCGCGCGGCTACGCGGTCTACCGGGTGCTGGAGGACTATCTCCGTCGCAAGATGCGCCGAGCCGGCTATGCCGAGGTCCGGACGCCACAGCTGCTGCCAAAGGAGTTCTGGGGCCGCAGCGGCCACTGGGACAAATTCGGCGAGCACATGTTCCGGATCGACGACGGCGAGCTGGCGATGGCGCTGAAACCGATGTCGTGCCCGTGCCACGTGCAGATCTTCAATAAGGGGCTGCGCTCGTGGCGGGAGCTTCCGATCCGCTATGCCGAGTTCGGCGCTTGCCACCGCAATGAGCCTTCCGGTTCGCTTCACGGCATCATGCGGACGCGCGCCTTCGAGCAAGACGATGCCCATGTGTTCTGCCGCGAACAGGACGTTGAAGCCGAAGTCGCACGCTTCATCACCCTGCTGGGCGAGGTCTACCGGGACCTCAGGTTTCCCAACTACGAGGTGGCGCTGGCCACGCGGCCGGCGGTGATGCGAACTGGGACTGGTCAGAGGCGAAGCTCGGCGATGCCGCGAGGCAATGTGGCCTCGTGCCGCAAATCAATCCCGGCGAAGGCGCGTTCTACGGACCGAAGCTGGAATTCGCGCTGCGCGACCGGCTGGGACGATCCTGGCAGTGCGGCACGGTGCAGCTCGACGGCGTGCTGCCGCAGCGGCTCGAGGCGTCCTACATTGCCCCCGACGGCAGCCGCGCCAATCCCCTGATGGTCCATCACGCCATCTTCGGATCGCTCGGCCGCATGATCGCGATCCTGCTCGAGCACCATGGCGGCATGCTTCCGTTCTGGCTATCACCGGACCAAATCGCGGTCGCGCCGATCTCGAAAGACCAGGTCGGATACGGCGCGGACGTTCTCGCGGCGTTCGAGGATGCCGGGATTCGGGCCGTTGCCTATGACGGCACCGATACTCTTTCGCGGCGCATCGTGGCAGCGCATGAAATGGCGGTGCCGGTGATGGCTATCGTCGGCGGCCGCGAGATGAGGGACGGCCGGGTGAGCCTGCGCGAGCGCGACGGCTCACAGGCCGACGTTCCGCTGGCCGAGGCGGTATCCCGCCTGCAGGCGAGGGCCCAGCCGTGCGCCCCTGTGGCTAAAGCCTTGTAGCGCGCGGACGCGAGGATGCACCAGCGGGCTGGAAAGAGTTCGCACTTCAGCGCGAACTGGCTTTTCAAACGTATCCGCTAAAAGCGGACAATTTTGAAGTGATCAGCTTTCGACCTAAGGCCGACTTCTGCGGACTGTATGCGCCACTCGGGCCTTGTGAAACGACGTGATTGCTGCCGTCTTGGCGCGCGATGCCTTGGTTTGCATGATTGCTTACAAGGAACTTTCGATCCTGTGCGGCGTCATAAGTGGCGCGGCCAAGGCTTGGCACGGGAGGTGCCATGTCGAAGTTCGGCGTTACAGTGATCGCTGTCGTACTGGTGACCGCGCTGTCGAGTGCCGCCACTGCGAAAGGACGTGGACATTTTGGTCTCGGCCCACTTGGCAGCCCACTTGGCAGCGTGAAGTCCGCGTTCGCCCGCTTGCTTGCGCCAGGGCTGCTTCACAGCCGCCCCAGGCATCACCGCCGGGTGCACGTCCGTCGGGCCAAAAACGCTCCCGTCGCTTTAAAAAGTGCTCCCGCCGCTTTACAAAACATCCCGTCCGCGACGAACCAGCCCACCGGCGAGGAGGGGTTGGTTGTTGGCAGGCTATTCACTGACCCCGCGGCACGCAGGCAGATCGCCGCGACTGCCGCACTTGCTCGCTGGCATGGTGACCGTAGCACTACAAATGGGTGGTGGTCGCATGGCCATGGCGGATATGGCTGGGTTGGGCCGCTGTTCTGGCCGTTCGCCTACAATGATATTTATGGTTATGCCATCTTCGGCGATGCCATGGGCTTCTGGGACTACGGCTACCCCGACATCTATGCCGGAATTTTTGGGCCTTACGGCAGTGACGAACTAGCGGCCTATATGGCACCGGTCTCTTCCGGCCAAAGCGAACGAAGGATCCCGCCGCTGCAGCAGCTCTGCGGTGATGGCGACCGCGAAATTATCGGTCTCGCCATTGATCAGATTCAGCGGGCGATTCAGCCAACCGAGGCGCAACGGGCCGCGCTGGACCAACTTGCCGACGCGTCGAACTCGGCCGCCCAGATCATTCAGGCATCTTGTCCGACGCAGCCCGCATCAACGGCGCCAGCCCGATTGGCCCTGATGCAGCAGCGCACTGCGGCACTTCTCACTGCGGTAATATCCCTGCAGCCGCCGCTTGAGGAGCTTTATGATCTGCTGAATGACGAGCAGAAAACACGGCTCAATGCACTCGCCGATGATCAGCTCAAGACGGCGTCCGCAAACGGGGCCACGAAGGCGCCGGCCCAGGGCTGCGAAGCATCCCTGCCAGCCGCGTTGCAGTGGCCGGCTGGCGAGATCGAGGCAAGGCTACACCCGAACGATGCCCAACACGACGCGCTTGAACGGCTGCAGCGTGCCAGCGCCAGAGCTGTCGAAATGCTGAGCTATGAATGTCAGCCGAAAGATGCGATCACGCCGCCCGCTCGCCTCGCCGCGGTGGATGGTCGGCTCGGTACCATGCAACAAGCCATCAATCTGGTAAGCGACGCGCTGGAAGACTTCTATGCTGCACTGAGTGATGAGCAGAAGTTTCAATTCGAGCTGATCGGACCAAAACGAGCGCCGTGATTGCCATGTATTCCGACTGGCGCGTTGGCTTTTGCGCCGCTCTTGGGGAACAGGCGGACGCCGAACGCACCTAGGCCGAACGTCCCATTTATGAGTACACGGGTTAGTGGGCAGGACCAAACAACGCCCGCGCATTGCCATGGGCAATCTGCGCAGCGACCTTTGGCGGTAGCTGCGCGAGCCAGGCACGGTACTCCGCGATGATCTCGCCGTAGCTCTCCCAGCGCTGGTTGATCCAGGTGTCGGAGCCGAGCAGGAAGCGGTCGGGGTAACGCTCGAACAAGGCGCGCCATTCGTCCGTCAGTTTTCCGCCGCCGCCAACGATGCCGCCGCGGTAGGACAACTCGCCCCACAATTTCGAATATTTCGACAGCATCTCGGCGACGCGGTCGGTCGAGAGCCCAAAACCGGTATGGGCCCAGATGATGCGGGCGCGGGGATTATGGCGCATCAGGATTTCGACGGCCACGTCATCGGCATGGGCGTGCAGATAGAGGTCGTGCTCGACCGCGAAATCGACGGTCTTCTTCACCCACTCGGTATCGGCCGCCTTGCCCGAGATATGGAATTCGCCGATGCCGCGGTAATAGCCGCGTTTGAACTCGTCCTGCACGAGGTCGAAGATGAAGGGGTCGCCGAACCAGCTCTGGATGTCGGCGCGGACCCGATAGGGCCGGATGAACGGCACAAGCCAAAGGCCCTGCGGCTTGGCATCCATAAGCGCATGCGTGCCGGTGTTCGGACGGCTGGTCGCGAGGATGCCGGTGACGCGGTGTTTCTTGAACAGCGCCAGCACCTCGTCCACGCCAAAATGAGGCTTTGGCTCCCAATTGTAGTGCAGATGGGCGTCGAAGATTTCGATCGGCTCGTCGGCGTTGGCGCGGTCGATTGTGCCCCCCACCCATGCGAACGCGATCAGCAAGGCGATGAATCGCGATGCCCGCCCGAACGTCGTCATTCGGCGGCGACCACGTGCGGCCGCTCGCCCTCGCCCGCTTCCTGCAGTTGCGGTTCGAGCTTGCGCCGCAGGCGGCGGTCGATGCGGTCGAGATAAATGTAGATGACGGGCGTGATGTACAGCGTCAGCAGTTGTGACAGGCAGAGACCGCCGACCACGGCGACGCCGAGCGGCTGGCGCAGTTCCGCGCCGGCACCGGCGCCGAGCGCGATCGGCAGCGTGCCGAAGATCGCGGCGAACGTCGTCATCATAATCGGACGGAAACGCAAGAGCGCCGCTTCCCGGATCGCGTGCTCGGCGCTTAAGCCGACCCGGCGACGCTCCAGCGCGAAGTCGACCATCATGATGGCGTTCTTTTTGACGATGCCGACCAGCATCACGATGCCGATCATCGCAATCACGGACATTTCCATCCCAAACATCATCAGGGTCAGGATCGCGCCGATGCCGGCCGACGGCAGGCCCGAGATGATGGTGATCGGGTGGATAAAGCTCTCGTAGAGAATGCCGAGGATGACGAAGGCGGCGAACACGGCAGCGAGGATCAGGACGCCCTGCCCGCGCAACGAATCCTGGAACACCTGCGCGGTGCCCGAGAATCCGGTGGCGATCGTCGCCGGAAGATTCGAAGCCTGCTCGAGCTTAGTGATCTCGTCGACCGCGTAACCCAGCGAATAGCCCGGCGCGAGGTTGAAGGAGATCGTCACCGCCGGCTGCTGCGCCTGATGGTTGATCTGCAGCGGACCGACCGTCGGAACCAGCTTCGCCACCGCCGACAGCGGGATGGTCTGGTTGTTCTGCGTCTTCATGTAGAGTTTGGAGAGATCCGACGGATCGACCCGGAACTGCGGCTGCACTTCCAGGATAATCTGGTAGTCGTTCGACGGCATGTAGATGGTGCCGATCTGGCGCGCGCCGTAGGCATTGTAGAGCTGGTTGCGCACCTGATCGACGGTGATGCCGTAGACAGCGGCCTTCTCGCGGTCGATATCGACCGTCATCTGCGGGTTCTTGATGTAGAGATCGGTGGTGACGTCGAGCAGGCCGGGCAGCTTCTCGATCTTCTCGCGCATTTCCGGCGCCAGCCGGTACAACGAGTCGGTGTCGCCGCTCTGCATCACGTATTGATACTGGCTCTTCGAAATCCGGCCGCCGATATTGAGGTTCTGGATCGGCTGGAAGAACGCCTGCATGCCCGGAACCTGTCGCGCATTGGCACGCAGCCGTCCGATGATGGTGTTGAGGTTGTCACGCTCCTTTTTCGGCTTCAGGGCGATAAACAGGCGTCCATAATTCGCCGTCGGATTGGGGCCGCCCGAGCCGACGGTGGAGTTGATGTAGTCGATCGCCGGATCGGATCTCAGCACGTCGACCAGCGCCTGCTGCCGCTCCTTCATCGCATCGAACGAGGTGTCTGTGGCAGCTTCGGTCACGCCTATCAGAAAGCCGGTGTCCTCCTGCGGGAAGAAGCCCTTCGGCACGATCATATAGAGGTAGACGGTGCCGCCCAGCGTCGCCAGCGTCACCATCAGCATCAGGAATTTTCGGGCCAGCACCCAGTCGAGCGTCCATTCATAGGCGCGCAGCCAGGAATCGAACATCCTCTCGAAGATGCGGAGCACGATGTTCGGCCGCTTGGTCGCGTCATGCGCCCGCAGCACGCGCGCGCACAGCATCGGCGTCAACGTCAGCGAGACGAACCCGGATACCAGGATGGCGACCGAGACCGTGACCGCGAACTCGCGGAACACGCGGCCGACGATGCCGCCCATCAGCAGCACCGGGATGAACACCGCGATTAGAGAAAACGTGATCGAAATGATGGTGAAGCCGATCTCGCGGGCGCCCTTCAGCGCCGCCTCAAACGGCCGCATGCCGTGCTCGATGTGGCGGACGATGTTTTCCAGCATGACGATGGCGTCGTCGACTACGAAACCGACCGAGAGTGTCAGCGCCAAGAGCGTCATGTTGTTGATGGAGTAGTCGAGCGCGTACATCACCGCGCAGGTGCCGAACAGCGAAATCGGCACCGCCAGCGCCGGAATGAAGGTCGCGGACGCCGAGCGCAGGAACAGGAAGATCACTAGGATCACCAGCCCGATCGCGATCAAAAGCGTTTCCTCGACGTCGGCCACCGACTGGCGGATCGAGACCGAGCGGTCCATCAGCACGTTGATCGAGACCGATGGCGGGATCTGCGCCCGCAGCACCGGCAGTTTGGCCAGGATGGAGTCGACCACCGCCACCGTGTTGGCGTCCGGCTGCTTCTGGATGCCGAGCACGATGGAACGGTCGCCGTTCAGCCAGCTCGCGATCCGCTCGTTCTCGACGCTATCGTAGATCCGCGCCACCTCGTCGAGCTTGACCGGGGAACCGTTGCGCCAGGCCACCACGATCTGGCGATAGTCCATCGCCTTATCCATCTGGCCCGAGGCCTGCAGCGCCACGTCCTGCTTCGGTCCGTTCAGCGTGCCGACCGGGGTCGAGGAATTGGCGGCCGAAACCGCATTGCGAATGTCCTCGAGCGACAGCCCGCGCGCCGCGGCGGCCTCCGGATCGGCCTGGACGCGGATGGCGAATTTCTGCGCGCCGTAGACGCTGACCTGCGCGACTCCGGGTATCTGCGACAGGGTTTGGCCGATCGTGATCTCGCCATACTCGTTGACCGCCGACAGCGGCAGCGTCGACGACCCGAGCACCACGAACAGCACCGGGAAATCCGCCGGATTCACTTTGCGGAAACTCGGCGGGATGATCATCTCACGCGGCAACCGGCGCTGCGCGATCGTCAGCGCGGTCTGCACGTCGAGCGCGGCGGCATCGATGTTGCGGTTGAGGTCGAACTGGATGGTGATGGTGCTGGTGCCCTGCGACGAGTTCGACGACATCGACGAGATGCCGGAGATCGTCGAGAGCTGGCGCTCGATGACGCCCGCAACGGAGGACGCCATGGTGTCCGCGCTCGCACCCGGCAGGGTTGCGGTCACGGCGATGGTCGGGAAATCGACCCGCGGCAGCGCCGAAACCGGCAACAGGCGAAAGCCGAAGATCCCGAACGCGATGATCGACGCCGTGATCAGCGTCGTCATGACCGGCCGGCGGATGCAGAGTTCGGACAGGGTCATCGGCTAGGCCCCGGCCTTTTTGGCTCGCGGCTCGACCCGCGTTCCGTCAGACAGCAGCAATTGCCCGTCGACCACCACGTTCTCGTCGCCGGCGAGCCCCTCCGAAATCACCGAGATGCCCTGCGTGGTGCGGTCGACCGTGACCGGTTGGACCTTGGCGACCCCGTCCTTGACCACGAAGACGAAATTGCCGCTCTGGCTGCGCTGCACGGCGACCGTCGGCACCACGATTGCGTCTTCGTTGCGGATGACGAGCTTGGTGGCGACCAATGTGCCCGGCCACAACGTCTCATTCTCGTTGGCCATAATGCCGCGCACGGTGACCATGCCGGTGGTCGCGTCCACGGTGTTCTCGACCATCGCGACCTTGCCGGTCTCTGAACGCCGATGGCCCGGGATCATCGCGGTGACGGTGGAGATCCCTTTCGCCATCGACTCCCGCAAATCGACCAGCACGCGTTGCGGTACCGCGAATGTCACATAGACCGGCGCCATCTGGTTGATGACCGCAAGCGGGGTGGTATCGGCGGGGCGCACGAAATTGCCGACCTTCACGTTGGCCGCGCTGATCCGGCCCGAGAAAGGCGCGCGGATCATGGTGTAGCTTTTCTGGACCTTCAGGTTGTCCAGCGCAGCCTGGTTGGCCTTGATGGTACCGGTCAGGATATCGGACTGTGTCCTGGCGTTATCGACGTTGACCTGCGTGGTCGCGCCCTTGGCGACCAGATCGTTGAAGCGGCGGAGGTCACGCTGCGCGCCCTCGAGCTGCGCCTGGTCCCTGGCGAGCACGCCCTCGGCCTGTTCGATCTGGGCGTCGATCTGGCGGCTATCGAGTGTGAACAGCAAGTCGCCCTGGTTGACCTTGGCGCCGTCCTCGAAATGCACCGCGACGATGGTGGTTTCCAGCCGCGATTTCAGCGCCACGCTGGAGATCGGCGTCACCGTCCCATTGGCGTCGACATCGACCGGGACGGATTTGCGCTCCGCCTTCGCCATTTCGACCGAAACTGTCCGCGGCCGCTGCGGGGCTTGAGCGTTGCTGCTGCCGCCCATCCATGAGGAGCGGGTAATGAAGCCGGCCGCGGTAGCAATGGCGATGGCGCCGGTAACAAGTATCAAGGTACGCTTTTTCATAATTTTCACGCTCGCCGGTCCACAACGGACGGGACGGTTTACTCCTGCCCCTTGACGGCGATGTTTGCGCCTTATTCTTAAACGGTTATCACAGCCCGGCTGCACATGGTATGCCACTGCAGCAGAAATTGTGTAGTTACGGTCCGGACAGAATTCATGCGTGTTGCAACCTGGAACGTCAATTCGATCCGGCAGCGGCTCGAGCCTCTCTTGACGTGGCTGAAAGACTGCTCGCCGGACGTCGTCTGCCTGCAGGAAACCAAGTGCGTTGACGATGCGTTCCCGCGGCTGGAGATCGAGTCGCTCGGCTATAACGTCGTCACCCACGGACAGAAGACCTTCAACGGTGTCGCCCTGCTGTCGAAACTGCCGTTCGACGAGACCAAATCGGGCCTGGCCGGCGACGACGAGGACGCCCATGCCAGATTCCTCGAAGGCGTGGTGACGCTGAAGACCGGCGTGATGCGGATCGCCTGCCTCTATCTGCCCAACGGAAACCCGCCGGACACGGAAAAATATCCCTATAAACTCAAATGGATGTCGCGGCTTCTTGAGTACTCGAAAGAGCGGCTTAAGGCGGAAGAACCGTTGGTCCTCGCAGGCGACTTCAACGTCATTCCGGCTGCCGCCGACGTCTATAACCCCGCCGCCTGGGGTAACGACGCGCTGTTCCGCCCGCAAACCCGCGAGGCCTTCCAGTCCCTGCTCGGCCTCGGCCTGACCGATGCGCTACGCGCGGTGACCGACGAACCGGGCCTCTACACGTTCTGGGACTATCAGGCGGGCGCCTGGCAGAAGAACTGGGGCCTTCGAATCGACCACCTCCTGCTGTCGCCGCAGGCCAGCGACCGCCTGACCGATGTCGGCGTCGACAGCTACGTCCGCGCCTGGGAGAAACCGTCCGACCACGTGCCAGTCTGGGCGGATTTCGATCTGGAGAAGGCTTGAGCGACAAAATCGTAGCGTGGGCAAAGCGACCTGTCCGCTCGTAGAGCGAGACGGCAGCGTGCCACCATTTCTATTGTGATTTCGGAGGGATAGTGGGCACGGCGCAGAGCGCCCTTGCCCACCCTACCGGCGGTGCGGCGTCAATCCCGCTTGCCCTGCACCCAGTGCTCGAGCATCTGCAAGGCCGTGGCGCGGTCGTCGTCGGAGGCCTTGGCGAACGCACGGTTGTAGCTTTCGCGGATCCAGGTCTCATCGGGCGCGGCGTTGTCACGCGCCAGCGTCAGCCACATCAATCCGCGGGCGGCCTGCCGCGGCAGCCGGTCGCCGTTGAACAGCATCTGGCCGAGCATGGCCTGCGCCTGATGCTGGCCTTTCTGGGCAGCCAGACCAAGCCAGCGCGCCCCATAGCGGAAATCGTCCCGCGAGGCATCCGGGGTTTTCAGATAAAGCCGCGCCAAATCGTATTGCGCGTCGGCATTGCCGAAATAGGACGCGGCATAGGAGAACATTTCCCGGGCCCGATCGGTGTCGGGCTTGATCTTGGAATTCGGGATGCCGTTGAGGTAGTAGCGCCCTAGCGCCACGAAGGCGTTAGCCACGATCGCGGCCTGCGGCGCCGACGGGCTATCCTCGGCATGCTGGTTGGCGATACGGCTGAAATATTCAAACGCGCGCAGGTCATCCTGCACCACGCCATCACCGTCGGCATACATCCGGCCGAGCTTCCACTGCGCGACGGGATGGCCACCCTCGGCGGCGTATTGCAGCGAAGTCAGCGAAGGCGCGTTAACCGCAGTCGCCGTGGCGGTAGCCGCCGCGGCTCCAGCCTTTTTCAGCGCCTGCGCCGTGACGGCTTGCGCTGCCGCGGGCTGGTTCATTACGGGGAGCGCGGCGTCCGGCTTTACCGGTGCGCCGTCAAATGCGAATCCAGGGGCGGCCACCGGCGCGGCCCCCAGCATCAACGCAAGAATGATACGCCTAGATGTCCGCATAACACTGTTTCTCGTGCGCACCGCCAGGATGGGTCACAGCCCCATCCACCGCCGGCCCGACCTGTTGGGCATATTTCCACAGCGCACCCGACGTATGGTTAGTCTGTCGAGGCAGCCATTTGGTTTTACGTTCGGCGAGTTCGGCGTCGGTCAATTTTACGTTAAGAGTCCCGGCCTCGGCGTCGATCTCGATAATGTCACCATTCTGCAACAGGGCTATCGGGCCGCCCACGGCCGCCTCCGGTCCGACATGGCCGATGCAGAAGCCACGGGTGGCGCCAGAGAACCGGCCGTCGGTGATCAGGGCGACCTTGCCGCCCATCCCCTGCCCGGTCAGCGCCGCCGTCGTCGAGAGCATCTCCCGCATGCCGGGACCGCCGCGCGGCCCCTCGTAGCGGATCACGATGACCTCGCCTTCCTTGTAGGTTTTCTTCTGGACCGACTCGAAGGCGTCTTCCTCGCGATCGAAGCAACGGGCAGGACCAGCAAATTTCAACTTCGACATGCCCGCGACCTTCACGATCGCGCCCTCCGGCGCGAGATTACCCTTCAACCCGACAACGCCTCCCGTGACGGTGATCGGATTGTCGGCGGACCGCACCACATCCTGGTGCGGATTCCATTTCACGCTCTTGAGATTTTCGGCGATCGTACGGCCCGTGACGGTAAGGCAATCTCCGTGCAGGTGGCCATTGTCGAGCAGCGTCTTCATCAGAAGCGGAATACCGCCAACCTCGAACATGTCTTTGGCAACATAACGGCCCCCTGGCTTCAAATCCGCGACATAAGGAGTCTTTTTGAAGATTTCGGCGACGTCGAATAGGTTAAATTTTATCCCACACTCATGCGCGATCGCCGGCAGGTGCAGCGCAGCATTGGTCGACCCGCCGGAGGCCGCAACCACGGCGGCGGCGTTTTCCAGCGAACGGCGGGTGACGATGTCGCGCGGGCGGATGTTGGCTGCGATCAGCTCCAGAATCTTCTCGCCGGCGGCGGTGCAAAACGCGTCGCGAATCTCGTACGGCGCCGGCGCGCCGGCCGAATAGGGCAACGCCAGGCCAATCGCCTCTGACACGGTCGCCATGGTGTTGGCGGTGAATTGCGCGCCGCACGCCCCCGCCGAGGGACAGGCCACCCGCTCGATTTCGTCGAGATCCGCATCCGACATATCACCGACCGAGTGTCGGCCTACGGCCTCGAACATGTCCTGCACCGTGACCTGCTGGCCACGGAAATTGCCCGGCAGAATCGAGCCGCCATAGATGAAGATCGAGGGCACGTTGAGCCGGACCATCGCCATCATCATGCCCGGCAGCGACTTGTCGCAGCCGGCGAGCCCGACGAGGGCGTCATAGGCGTGGCCGCGGACCGTCAGCTCGACCGAGTCGGCGATGCATTCCCTGGATGGCAGGGACGAGCGCATGCCGTCATGGCCCATGGCGATGCCGTCGGTCACGGTGATGGTACAGAATTCGCGCGGGGTGCCGCCGGCAGCCGCAACGCCTTTCTTGACCGCCTGCGCCTGGCGCATCAGCGAGATATTGCAAGGCGCGGCTTCATTCCAGCAGGACGCGACGCCGACGAAAGGCTGGTGGATCTGCTGGGTGGTCAGCCCCATCGCGTAGAGGTAGGACCGATGAGGGGCACGCTCCGGTCCCTCCGTCACGTGACGGCTCGGCAACCTCTTCTTAATGTCGGTCTTGGCGTCCATCAGCGGAACCTGTTCTCCCCAGCCATCTTCCTGTCGGCCTCGGGAGCAATTTCCCGTCGCCTTCGCCGGCGCTGTGGCCAATCAGCTAAGAAGGAAATGGTTTCAATGGAGGGGTGTGGCCAAAAAGCGGCGCAAGCAAGAGGCAGGCGGGACGGTTAACCAAATGTTCCCTTGTTGTTGCAGTCACGCAACAATCGTGGCCCGGCGGCAACCATTATTTGGCGTTACCAAGATCGGCGGTACCCCTCGAAAAAACCCTCGTTCCGGGAGACCAGGCTCTCAGCCGATCACAACCTGAGGGCGATCGACGAAATGCCGCGCGCCCCAGCCTCGCCGCGAATCGGACAGCGCAACCCGAACAACATCCACGGCGCCCATCTTCTATTGCGCTATTGCGCAGAGCGAAAGTTACATCCCGTGCCATGCCTGGCGTTCGAAACGGGATCGCGTCATTTTTGTGCGGCCGGCACTTTTTGCGCCAGTTTTCGTCACGCAATGATGTGGCCCGCGACATGCGCACCGTCGGCGCTTGTGGTTCATATGCGAGAGAGAACAACGCGGTACGCAGCTTGTCGCAGACGTTTTGATCGCCGGCTGGAATTGAGGCGCAGGCCCAAGGATCGGCGCACGAACGCCTTTCGCGTCACCATATTGCCCCTGCGCAGCGCAAATCCGCCGCGCACACGTCCAGCCACGGGCCCGTTTTGCTGTTTCTTCTTCGATGCGGGTGAGGGATCCTGCCTCACGTCCTTCCCGCGCGCATCACGCGAGGCTTTCCCAAAGTCCGTGGTCGTTTCTAGTCCGTGAGGCCTCTGAGTAAGAGGTTCGACTAATGGCACGCTTCAATCTAAACAGATTCTTCGACGACGGCCGTCTCGATGATTTTTTAGCCAGGTTTACGGGTGGCACCGCCGACCACGATCATCTGAACGGCACGACGGGCAACAACGTCTTGTACTCCGGTGCCAAGGCGGACTCGGTCGCCGGCATGGCCGGTAACGACACGCTGAACGCCGGCTCCGGCGACGACAAGGTGTGGGGTGGCTCGGGCAACGACAATCTCTCGGGCGGCTCCGGCGCCGATCTCCTGGTCGGCGGCTTCGGCGCTGACCGCATGGATGGCGGCTCCGGCAACGACGTGCTGCTCAGCCGGTCGGACGCCGGCGAGATGGTCGCGGCCCAGGACGGCACGACCCAGATCTTCGCGGAGGAAACCGCTGCGTTCAAGGCGGTCAACGACACCCTCACCGGCGGCAGGGGCGCCGACACCTTCCGCTTCGAAGGCATGGTGAACGCCAAGGATGAGATCGTCGCCAAGCACGTCAATGCCGACGGCACCATCGACTGGGTCGGCGTCACCGGCGAAAACGGCGCCGTTCACGACCACTGGGTCGACGGCTTCGGCAACGACGTGATCCGCGACTTCAATCGCGCCCAGGGCGACAAGATCGAAATCTCGGCGCATACCGCCGAGGTCAAGTCGATCGAGCACAAGGACAGCAACGGCGACGGCAGGAACGACTATAGCGTGATCACCGTCATCAGCCAGCAAGGCAATGCCGGCGCGCATGACGAGGATCTGCTCGGCACCATCACCGTCTACGGCAACCTGGTGAAGCAGAGCGACATCAACGTTACCCAAACCGTGTATGGCGCCTACGAGAAGGTTGGCGAACTCGGCGGCGCGCATTTCGATCTGGAGGACGACGGCGTGCTGGCCGGTGGCGGCACCGACGGCGGCCACCACAACGAAATGACGGCGATGGCCAACATGGCCACCTACGCGTAAGGCGAAGGAGCTCAGGTCTCAAGCACCTGCAAGGGCCGGCTTTCCGGACCTTGCACCTCCAGCGTCCGGTGTCGATTCAATCGTCACCGGGCGCAAGGCTGCATCCGCATCTCAGGCGCATGAGGTCAGCGCGACTTCCCGGTGGTCGTCCCTGAGATATCCCCGGCGGGCGGTGGGGTCTGATCTCGCGCCGTCGATCCCGGTATTCCGCTGGGTCCGGGATTACTGGGAACATGCGCGATGTTCTCCCATGCAAGGGCGGCAATCATCAGAATGATTGCTGCAGCGATAACGACAAAAGTTCGGAAGCTGATTAAGCCACGATCTTGACTGTCCCGCATGCCGGCGTCCGGGAACTAGTTCCATTTGCGTCCCTATGGCAGGACACTACATACGTGCTGCGGCGATCGTGTGGTACCGGTGCGGCCACCCGCGCCACAGAAGGTAAAATCGTGCTATATCTAGACCTCGGGATCGTCACGATCCTGATTGTTCTCAATGGCCTACTCGCAATGTCGGAGTTGGCCATTGTATCGTCGCGTCCGGCGAGGCTGGCCGGCCTTGTCGAGAAGCGTGTCAAAGGAGCCCGCCGCGCCCTTGCGCTGGCATCTGATCCCGGCAAATTCCTGTCGACCGTTCAAATCGGCATTACCCTGATTGGCGTGTTGTCCGGCGCTTTCTCAGGCGCGACGTTAGGGCTCCGTCTTGCATCTTGGCTGATCGAGGCCGGCCTGTCGCCACGCGTCGCAGAGCCGGCCGGAGTTGGCGTTGTCGTTGCTTTCATCACCTATGCGTCACTGATTATCGGCGAGCTCGTTCCGAAGCAGATTGCGCTTCGTGATCCAGAGGCCGTAGCAGTGAAGGTGGCACCTGCGATGGTGTTGCTTGCCAAGGTGTCGCATCCGCTGGTGTGGCTCCTTGATCGATCCGGCAAGATATTGCTGTGGCTGTTGGGTCATCGAGAGGAAGCGGGCGATAGAGTCAGTGAGGATGAAATTCGATCGCTTGTCGCCGAGGCTGAGAATGCCGGAGTATTAGAACCGGGCGAAAAGGAATGGATCGCCGGGGTGATGCGGCTCGGCGATCTGGCCGTGGGGGCGGTAATGACCCCACGTCACGAGGTAGACTCTATCAACTTGGAAGATAGTAACGACCAAATTTTTGCTGACCTCTTGGAGAGCAAGCACTCCCATCTCGTCGTCTTTGATGGCAATCACGAAGGCGCGGTAGGCATCGTGAGTGCAAAAGATTTGCTTGACGTCTACCTGGCGGGCAAGATCCCCAAAGTCCGAGATCTGGTTCGCGAAGCACCCATAATGCCGGAAGCGCTCGATGCTCGAGATGTGATTACGCTCTTGCGCGGTGCACCTGTTCACGTGGGACTGGTGCATGACGAATATGGCGTTTTCCAAGGTGTCGTGACCAGCGCTGACATCCTCGAAGCGATCGTCGGCTCCTTCAATACCAAAGACGGACCGGTCGAGCCTGCTGCCGTAAAGCGTAACGACGGATCGTATTTAATCTCCGGTTGGATGCCGGCGGTTGAGGCCGCGCATTTGCTCGGAATTGCCCTTCCTGCATCGCGGCCCTATCAGACGTTTGCCGGCTTTCTGCTTCAGGAGTTTGGCAAGATTCCCAACGTGGGTGATAGAATTGAAGATGAGGGATGGCAGTTTGAGGTTGCCGATCTCGACGGCAGGCGGATTGACAAGGTGTTGGCCAGTCGAATTGAGCCGGCATGAATGTCGACCGGCGCAAAATGATTCTGTTGTGCTGGCCCCGACCCGCCGCCGACTGGCAGAAGGCCCATGGATCGTTCGTTTCTGTGACGGCGTTAGGACCAAGAATCAATCCAGGCGGATGATTTTTGAGCGTTCGAGGCATCGACCGTACCGAAACGCCGACTGACGCGGGAAGCCATCTTTCCAAGCTGAAACGTCAAAACGCGTAAGGTAAACGCAGTCCAGCACTCAAACCACTTCCTGAAAATCACTTGCAAGGGCCGGCCGCCGGCCCTTGCACTCCGACTTTCAACCTAGCGCCCCGATGCGGCGCCCCACGAGCAGTGTGGTGGCGATGCCTGTGAACACCGCCACCGCGAAGACCCAGCCTGAGAGCGCTCCGGCCATGATGCCGGAAAGCAACGTGCCGATCGTGCAGCCAAGGCCTGTCATGGCGCCCCAGCCAAGCAGAATGCCGCCGATCACACCGCGGCTGGCCTGACCGGCGGTCGGCCGCTCCGGCTTGAATTGGCCGGATACGAATGCGGCGGCAAAGGAAGCGACAACGAGCGCTGCGATGAACGCGCCGTTATTGGAAACGAGACCGTCGCGAATGACGGTGACACAGCCCCGCAGCGTATCAAGTCCCTCAAGCCTGCCGGGCGAGAGACCTGTCACCGAGGCGATCTGACGCGCGCGGCTGCCAATCTCTGCGGTGACGCCCAGCGGCGCGACGCGCAGATACGCCACCATGCCGATAACGCCAACGATCGCTCCGCCGATCCAGGCTGGCCAGCGATGGATCAGTATCTTGCGCCAGGGCGTATCGTCTACTGGCTGAGAGCGTTGCTGGCCGCCGCGCGACAGCCAGAGCGCGACGAGAGCGAGCATGATCAGGCTCGCCACCAGCGTGCCAGCATAGCCGACCCAGTGCGGCAGCCACACCATGGGCGCGCCAACGATCTGGGTCAGGTAGAGCGTATTCCAGCTCATGAAGCCGAGAATGAAGCCAATAACCGTGCCGATCAGCGCGAAAGGCGCGGTCGGCGATCCCTCGCCGAGGCGATAGAGGTGCGCGCTGACACAGGAGCCTGATATCGCCATACCTGCACCGAATGCGAGGCCGGCAACCGGCAGGACGAGGCTCACCGGGCCTATGAAGGCGTCCGGCGGCAGCCGGCCGCTGGACGGATCGGGCAGCCACGCCCCGAACACGATGGCATAGCCGACGATGCCGACCGCGAGCGCCACGAGGATTCCGAACAGGCCGCGCGGATCGCCACTGTCGAACCAGTCGCGAAAATTGCAGAAGAAGCAGAAGCGCGAGCGTTGCAGGACAATGCCGAAGGCTGCGCCCAAGAGAAGCGAGAGCGAAAGACCCGGCTGGCGGTTCAGGTGGAGCACGTAAGCCAGCGCCGCCAGCACCACCAGAAGCGCAGCCGAGACCAGCAAGCGCACGAGTGAGGGCACAAATGCGAACGACGCCGGGGAGCCCGGCGCCGTTGCGGTCTGCGGCGCATCGATGCGATGCGCGTAAGCCTTGTCCTGCGATGTCAGCGCTTCACTTGCCACCCCAGACGGTCCCTGCCACGTTGACGACGGGCAAGCCAACCGTGTTTCCGTATTCGGTCCACGAGCCGTCATAGTTGCGCACATCATAGCCCAGAATCTGCGAGAGCACGAACCAGGTGTGGCTGGAGCGTTCGCCAATGCGGCAGTAGACGATGATCGGCTTCGAATCATCGATGCCCGCTGCTGCATAAAGCTTCTTCAATTCGTCAGCCGACTTGATCGTGCCATCCTCGTTCACGGCGCGGACCCAGGGAACGTTGATCGCACCCGGGACGTGGCCGGCGCGCACCGCCAGCTCCTGCGAACCCGGAGGAGCGAACACCTTGCCGGAATATTCGTCCGGCGAGCGGATGTCGACGATGGTCGCATTGGTCTTCTTCGACACCGCGTCGTTCACGTCCGACAGCCGCGCGCGCAGCTTGCTGTTGGGCTCGCCGATGGAAACCTGGCTCGGCGCTACCGAGGCCACACGGCTGTCGAAGGGACGCTTGTCAGCCTCCCATTTCTTCCGGCCGCCATCGAGCAGCTTTATGTTATCGAAGCCGTAGCTTTTGAAAATCCAGGCGCCCCAGGCGGCAAACCAGTTGTTGTTGTCGCCGTAGAGGACGACGGTCGTATCCTTGTCGATGCCGAGCTTGCGGACGAGGTCCTGAAATTTCTCCTTCGTGGCGATGTCGCGACGGACCGTGTCAACCAGATCCGTGTGCCAGACAACGTTCTGCGCATTGGGGATATGGCCGCGTTCGAACAGGCCCGGTTCGACGCTCACCTCGACGACACGCACCTTGGGATCGCTAAGGTTCTTCTCCAGCCATTCGCCGTTGACGAGTGGGCCTTCCGGCGTTTGTGCAAGCGTCGGGCCTGCAAGGCCGATGACGGTAAGTGTCACCGCAGTGAATAGCGATGCTAGTTTCATGGGAGGCTCCTGATAATGGAGTTAAAGCATTCCGTGCAAATGGATCGTCAGTATGATCGCGGCCAGACTATCCTGACGGCGAAAAGCGCCACTGCAGCGGAGGCCAGTCAATAGCTGCATTCCGGGCAGACAATGAAATTCCATGCATCTCCAACAGACGGAAAGAATTGAGGCACCACCTGCGTCAAAACGCAAATGACTATCTCGGCTGTGGCAACAAGTCGCGCTGGAGAGGCTGCCCAGCGTTCAGTGACGACGTGCTTCGAACAAGCGGCAAAGCCATGCAGCCTCACCGGGGGAGCGGGCCGCCGGTTACACGCCCCACATACGTAAGCCATCGTGACACATCATGAGCAAGCGCGCGGCGGCCGGGCTAATCCACCTTGACGTTGGCGGCCTTGATCATCGGCCACCATTTTGTGATCTCGGCCTTTTGCCAGGCGCCGAGCGCTTCGGGCGTGGGCTTGTCCTTGGGCGGCATCTGCAGGCCGAGGTTTTTCAAGCTGTTTGCGTACAGCCGGATCGTTCAGTCTCTTGATGCAAGAACCTTGCTAATCCGCGGACCCTCCATATCAACGATCTGGAATCGCCACCCCTCCCAAGTGAACTGGTTACCAAGGGCGGGTATTCTGCCAAGTAGAGCAATCGCAAATCCTGCAAGCGTGTGAAAATCGCCTTCCGGCCTGCGACCGATATTGAGGCGAATCGGAGCTTCGTCCGCTGCCATTTTGCCATCTAAGAGGAACGTGCCGTCCCGTTGCTCAAGCTCCGCAGGGTCCTCACCGGCATCGGGCAGATCGCCCGCAATTGCCGCAAGGAGGTCGGTCCGCGTCACGATGCCCTGAAGCGCTCCATATTCGTCGACGATCACGCCGACACGAGCGGGCTGAGCCTTGAACCTCTCGATAGCGTGAAGCACAGGAATCGATTCGGGGAGAACCAAAGGCTGCTGAATTGCGGCGAGGGGATCAAGTGGTTCACCATCGAGAGCCTCCAGTCGATATCCGTCCGCGGGGTCATAATGTCGCTCACCTCGCGACTGGTGATGTTGATGATCCGCTCAACGACATCGCGCTGCGCGCGCGATGCTCAGTCGAAATAGAGCATCCGATCAATATGGAGGACGGCTTGGCCGCTGCAGTCCGAAGAGATCGGACAAAGCACACTTACCAACTACTATTTCTTTCCGGGCGCGACCGGCGGAAGGTCAGCATCGCTGGTCACCTCTTTAGTTCCGCCCAATTCACCGCCGGTGAGAATGAATGCCGCAGCAGCCAATGCGATGACTCCGCCGAGAATGAGTCCGATTGTGCCCTTGGTTCGGTTGTATTTGTCAGCCATCGTGCGCTCCGTATAAGAGCGTTAACGTCCGCACTACCCGTAGGTTCCCTGCCCTCGATCTTGCACATTCGCCCGCGTGCGCATCCGGAGCTAATCCACCTTGACGTTGGCGGCCTTGATCATCGGCCACCATTTTGCGATCTCGGCTTTCTGCCAGGCACCGAGCGCTTCGGGCGTGAGTTTGTCCTTCGGCGGCATTTGCAGGCCGAGGTTTTCAAGCTGCTTGCGCACCGCCGGATCGTTCAACGCCTCCACGGTCGCCGCATTCAGCTTGGCGATGACGTCCTTCGGCGTATCCTTGGGCACCCAGAGGCCGGACCACAGCGTCATGTGGAAGCCGGGCAGCCCCGCCTCGTCCACGGTCGGAATGTCGGAGGCAGATTCCACGCGCTTGCTGTCGGTGATGGCATAGGCGCGGATATTGCCGGCCCGCACCTGCCCGATCGAATTCGAGGTCTGGTCGACGATCATGTCGATCTGGCCGGCGACGAGATCATTCATCGCGGGGCCGGTGCCGCGATACGGCACATATTGCAGCTTGATGCCGGTAACGTTCTCGAAGTAGACCCCGGCGATATGGCTGCCGGAGCCGGCGCCGGCCGTGCCCGCGGTCGCCGACGTCGGCTGCGCCTTCAGCCACGCCACAAATTCCTTCAGCGAGGTTGCGGGCACCGCCTTCTTGCTGACGATGATCATCGGATTGCTCGGCAGCAGCGCGACCGGTTCGAGGTCGGTTATGAGGTCGTAGCCGAGCTTGTAGATCGCGCCATTGGCGACGTGGGTACCGAGGTGGCCGAAGCTGATCGTGTAACCGTCAGGCGGCGAACGCACCGCGCGGCCGACGCCGACCGAACCGGCCGCTCCCGTCACGTTCTCGACCAGCACCTGCTCGCCGAGCGTGACCTTCATGCGCTCCGCGAGAATGCGCGCCATCGCATCCGACGGACCGCCAGCGGAGAACGGTACGATGATGGTGACGGGACGCGAGGGGAAGTTTTGCGCTGCCGCAACACCACCGAACGCCAACACTGCAATCGCGGCCAGAATGATCTTTCGCATCTCATGCTCCCATTACATTCCGCCGCATGACGGTCAGAGCTTGGCGTAGTCGATCGGCTGGTGGCGATCGAGCGTGCGCGTGACCGGCGGCAGCGGATATTTAAGCCCTGTCGCGCAATTGAACAGCATGACGCGATCGTTTTTGGTCACGCGACCGTCGGCAAGGCTTTGCTGATAGGCAGCATACGTCGCCGCCCCTTCCGGACACAACAGCAGGCCCTCCTCGCGCGCCACTTCGTTGAGCGCAGCAGAAATCTTCTCGTCCGGGACCGCGATCGCAAATCCCTTGCTCTCGCGAACCGCGCGCAGGATCAGAAAATCTCCGACCGCTTGCGGCACGCGGATGCCTGACGCGATGGTATGGGCATCTTCCCAGCGCGGGGCGTGCTCGGTGCCGTTCTCGAAGGCGCGCACCATCGGCGCGCAGCCGGACGCCTGTACCGCGACCATCCGCGGCCGCTTCGCGCCGATGAAGCCGATGGCTTCCAGTTCGGCAAACGCCTTCCACATTCCGATCAGGCCGGTGCCGCCGCCGGTCGGGTAGAAGATCACGTCGGGCATCTCCCAGTCTAGCTGTTCGGCGAGCTCAAGGCCCATCGTCTTCTTGCCTTCGATCCGGTAAGGCTCCTTCAGCGTCGAGGTGTCGAACCAGCCCGCTTTTACCTTCCCCTCGCCGACGATCTTGCCACAATCGTCGATCAGGCCATTGACGCGATAGACGGTGGCGCCCTGCAGCTCGATCTCGCTGACGTTCACCTCCGGCGTGTCGGCGGGGCAGAAGATCGTCGTCTTGATGCCGCAGGACGTCGCGTAGGCCGCGAGCGCTGCGCCCGCATTGCCGTTGGTCGGCATCGCCATGTGCTTGATACCGAGCGCCTTGCCCATCGACACCGCCATGACAAGGCCGCGGGCCTTGAACGAGCCGGTCGGCAAGCGCCCCTCGTCCTTCACAATGATCTCGCCAGCGCCGAGTTTTTTCGCAAGCTTCGGCAGCCGGATCAGCGGCGTCGTCACTTCGCCGAGGCTGACAATGTCCGTGACCTTACGCACCGGCAGCAGCTCGCGATAGCGCCACATGTCGGCCGGGCGCTGCGCGAGGGCTTCCTTGGTCAGCGCCTTCTTCACGCCAGCGAGGTCGTAACGCACCAGTAGCGGCTTGCCGGCCTTGGAGAGGTTGTAAATCTGGTCGGCCTCGTACCGATCGCCTTCCATCGCGCATTCGAGATGGGTCACAAAGGTCGGGCGTTCGATGGTCAGATTGTCGTTGTCTTTCACAACTGTTCTTTCTGGTTTGCTTGTCATTGCCGGGGCTAGACCCGGCATTCCATCTTCTTCGCAAGACTCTTGTGAAGCGCGATGGATACGCGGGTCAAGCCCGCGCATGACGGTTAGGGATTAGGCTAGATGTTCAGCACGCGGCCGTAGGCATCCAACACGGCCTCCTTCATCATCTCGGACAGCGTCGGATGCGGGAATACGGTGTGCATCAACTCCTCCTCCGTAGTCTCCAGATTCATGGCGACCACGTAACCCTGGATTAACTCCGTCACTTCCGCACCGATCATGTGAGCGCCGAGCAATTGCCCCGTCTTCTTGTCGAAGATCACCTTGACGAGGCCCTGGTCCTCACCGAGCGCGATTGCCTTGCCGTTGCCGACGAACGGGAAGCGGCCGACGCGAATCTCGCGGCCGCCCTCTTTCGCCTTCGCCTCGGTCAGCCCCACGGAAGCAATCTGCGGGTGGCAATAGGTGCAGCCGGGAATGAGGTTCTTGTCCGTGGCGTGCGGATGCAGGCCCTTGATAGCCTCGATGCAGACGACACCTTCGTGCTCGGCCTTGTGGGCGAGCATCGGCGGACCTGCGACGTCGCCAATAGCATAAATGCCGGGGACATTGGTCTTGCCGTAGCCGTCGATCACGACGACGCCGCGGTCGGTCTTGACGCCGAGCTTTTCGAGGCCGAGACCTTCGACATTGCCGACCACGCCGACCGCCGAGATCACCCGCTCGAACTCGACCGTCTGCGGCTTCTTGCCGTCGTCGATGGTGGCAACCACACTGTCGGCTTTCTTCTCGAGCTTCGTGACTTTGGTGTTTGAGAGAATCTTGATGCCCTGCTTCTCGAACCGCTTGCGCGCGAGACCGGCGATCTCGGCGTCCTCGACCGGGAGGATCTGCGGCAAGACCTCGACCACGGTGACATCGGCGCCCATGGTGTGGAAGAACGAGGCGAACTCGATGCCGATTGCGCCCGAACCAACCACCAGCAGCGATTTCGGCATCCGCTCCGGGACCATCGCCTCGAAATAGGTCCAGACCAGTTTCTTGTCGGGCTCAAGCCCCGGCAGCACGCGCGGCCGGGCGCCGGTCGCGAGAATGATATGCTTGGCCTGATAGGCGCCCTCACCCAGCGCCCCCTTCGGCGCCTCGACGGCGGATTTTTTCACCGTGACGTTGCCCGGCGCATCGATCGACGCCTCGCCCCAAATCACTGTCACCTTGTTCTTTTTCATCAGGAAGCCGACGCCGTCATTCAGCCGCTTCGAAACGCCACGCGAGCGTTGCACCACCGCCTTCGGATCGAACGAAATCTTCTCGGCTGAAAGGCCGTAGTCCTTGGCGTGCTGCATGTAATGGAAGATTTCGGCTGATCGCAGAAGCGCCTTGGTCGGGATGCAGCCCCAGTTCAGGCAGATGCCGCCGAGATAGGACTTTTCGATGATCGCGGTCTTGAAGCCGAGTTGAGCCGAGCGGATCGCGGTGACGTAGCCACCGGGGCCGGAGCCGATGATGATGACGTCGAAGGAATTGTCGGCCATGGCTATGTGCTCGTTATCATCGTGCGACCATCACAGTTCTCCGTCATTGCGAGGAGCCCTTGCGACGAAACAATCCACCTTGTCGCCGATGAGATGGATTGCTTCGCTGCGCTCGCAATGACGGGCGGCTACCCTCGCCTCACACCATCATCATGACCGGGTTCTCGATCAACTGCTTGAAGGCGCCGATCAACTCGGCGCCGAGCGCGCCGTCGATCGCCCGGTGATCGCAGGAAAGCGTCACGCTCATCATCTGCGCGATCTCGATCTTGCCACCGCGCACCACGGGACGCTCCTCGCTGGTGCCCACCGCCAGGATCGTCGCGTGCGGCGGATTGATCACGGCGGTGAAGTGGTTGATGCCGTACATGCCGAGGTTGGACACCGCCGTGGTACCGCCCTGGTATTCTTCCGGCTTCAGCTTGCGTGCCCGTGCGCGCGCGGCAAAGTCCTTCATCTCGGATGAAATCGTGGACAGCGTCTTGGTTTCCGCTTTCCGGATGATCGGCGTGATCAGGCCGCCGGGCATCGCCACGGCCACGCCGATGTCGGAGTGCTTGTGCTTGAGCATGCCGCCTTCGGTCCAGCTCACGTTGCAATTCGGAATCTTTTGCAGCGCGATCGCCATCGCCTTGATGACGAAGTCGTTGACCGAGAGCTTGTAGAGCGGCTTCTTTTCCTTGTCCTTCGGTGCCGCGGCGTTGATCTCCTCGCGGGCGACCAGGAGCTTGCCGATGTCGCAGTCCATCGTGAGATAGAAATGCGGCACGGTCTGCACCGACGCCGTCAGCCGTTGCGCAATGGTGCGGCGCATGCCGTCATGCGGCACGATCTCGTAACTGCCCTCCTCGAACAGCGCCAGGATCTGCTTGTCGGACATTGACGGCGCGATGCTCGGACCCGCCGCAGGCGCGGCGGCCGGGGCTTTCAGGCCCTTGCCCGACTTGGCATCCTCGACGTCGCGGGCGACGACGCGGCCATGCGGGCCCGAGCCGTTGATGCGCGAAAGATCAATGCCCGCATCCTTGGCGAGGCGGCGCGCGAGCGGCGACGAGAAGATACGGCCTTGCCCGTTGCCCTTGGCAGGCGGCGCCGCCTGAGGGGCAGGCGCGGGAGTGGTGGGAGCAGGTGTTGGCGCCGGAGCCGCGGCAGCAGGCTTCGGCGCTTCTTCGGGTGCCTCCTTGGGCGCTTCGGCAGCCTTCGGCGCGGGCGCGGCGCCTGCCGCCTTCACATCCTCGCCGTCGCCGGCCAGTACCGCGATCACGTCGTTGACGGGGACGTCCTGCGTACCCTCCGGCACCAGAATCTTGGCAATCGTGCCCTCGTCGACCGCCTCGACTTCCATCGTCGCCTTGTCGGTCTCGATCTCGGCGATCACGTCGCCGGATTTGACCTTGTCGCCCTCTTTCTTGAGCCACTTGGCAAGGTTGCCCTTTTCCATCGTGGGCGACAGCGCGGGCATCAAAATGTTGATCGGCATCGTCAGTGACCCTGTTGCGACCGGGGCGTGGTGGAGCCCATGTCGGTCGGCCGGTTGATTTCGGCTTCGAACATCTCGACGATGCGCGCGAGCGCCTCGTCCTCGGTGTAGCCACTCTCGCGCGCATAGGCGCGGGCGGCGTGGCGGGCGATATCGACCAGCAAGAGGCCCCACATGTCAGGCTCCTCGAAGGCGCGCTGGAACGCGATCGAGAGCCCACCATCGACGACGAAGGCGCGCAGGACTTCAACGGCGTCCTCGCGGCCGATCACGTCCGGCGGCAGCGGTTGTTCGTTGGGACCGGCCATGGGCTTACCGATAAGAAACGGCTTTGGCGGCCGCGACCACCTCGGCAACAGAAGGCAACGCGAGCTTTTCGAGGTTCGCGGCATAAGGCATCGGCACGTCCTTGCCGGATACGCGCGCGACCGGCGCATCAAGATAATCGAAGGCGTGCTCCATGATGCGGGCGGCAATCTCGGCGCCGACGCCGGACTGCTGCCAGCCTTCTTCCACCGTCACCGCGCGGCCGGTCTTCTTTACCGAGTTGACGATCGTCTCGGTATCCATCGGGCGCAGCGTGCGCAGGTCGATCACCTCGGCCTCGATGCCTTCCTTCGCGAGCTCGTCTGCGGCCTTCAGCGCGTAGGTCATGCCATTCGACCACGAAATCAGCGTTACGTCCTTGCCCGAGCGAACGATACGCGCCTTGCCGATCGGGATCACGTAGTCGTCGAGTTTTGGCACCTCGCCGGTGTGGCCGTACAACACTTCGTTTTCGAGGAAGATGACGGGGTTGGGATCGCGGATCGCGGCCTTCAGAAGCCCCTTGTAGTCGGCCGCCGAGAACGGCGCGATCACCTTCAGCCCGGGAATTTGCGAGTACCAGGCCGAGTAATCCTGGCTGTGCTGGGCGGCTACGCGGGCGGCGGCGCCGTTGGGGCCGCGGAATACGATCGAGCACCCCATCTGGCCGCCCGACATGTACAGCGTCTTGGCCGCGGAGTTGATGATCTGATCGATCGCCTGCATGGCAAAATTGAATGTCATGAATTCGACGATCGGCTTCAGCCCCGTCATCGAAGCCCCAACGCCGACGCCGGCAAAGCCATGCTCGGTGATCGGGGTATCGATCACGCGCCGCGCGCCAAACTCTTGCAGCAGGCCCTGGGTCACCTTGTAGGCGCCCTGATATTCCGCGACCTCCTCGCCCATGATGAACACGTCGGGGTCGCGCCGCATTTCTTCCGCCATCGCGTCGCGGAGCGCCTCGCGGATGGTCTGGGTGATCATCTCGGTGCCGGCGGGGACTTCCGGATCGGGCTCGGTGACCGCGGCCGGCGGCGCGGCTGGCGCCTTCTCCGCTTTGGGCTGCGGCGCCTCAGCTTTGGCTTCAGCGGGGGGCGCGGATTCCGCGGCCTTCGCCGCTTGCGCCGGCGCGCTCGCCTTGCCGAGATCGGCGGCGCTCTCGCCGTCGGCCAGAATGGTCGCGATCGGCGTGTTGACGGCAACGTCGGCGGTGCCCTCGGGGATCAATATCTTGCCGAGCGTGCCCTCATCGGTCGCCTCGACTTCCATCGTCGCCTTGTCGGTCTCGATCTCGGCGATGACATCGCCCGACTTGATCGTCTCGCCTTCCTTCTTCAGCCACTTCGCAAGGTTGCCCTTCTCCATGGTGGGCGACAGCGCAGGCATCAGCACTTGAATGGGCATATCGGCTCCCGAAAATCACTCGTCAGTTGGTTCTGCGCTCGTTTGATCTGCAGGTTGCGAGAGCAGCAAACCAGGTCCCACGTTTTACGAACTATGCGTTGAATTACCTGTAGATGTCGGTCCAGAGCTCGGACGGATCGGGCTCGGGATCGCGCTGGGCGAAATCGGCGGATGCGTTGACGATCGCGCGGACCTCGGCGTCGATCGCCTTCAACTCCTGCTCGCTGACCTTGGCGGCCAGCAGGCGGTTGCGCACCTGCTCGATCGGGTCCTGGTCGGTGCGGATTTTTTCGACCTCTTCGCGAGTCCGGTATTTCGCCGGGTCGGACATCGAGTGGCCGCGGTAGCGGTAGGTCTGCATTTCCAGGATAAACGGCCCCTTGCCGGCGCGGCACCAGGCCACCGCCTCGTCGCCGGCGGCTTTCACGGCGCGAACATCCATGCCGTCGACCTGCTGGCCCGGAATGTTGAAGGAGGCGCCGCGCTTGGAAAAATCGGTCAGTGCCGAGGAGCGCGTCACCGACGTGCCCATGGCGTAGCGGTTGTTCTCGATCACATAGATCACCGGGAGCTTCCACAGCTCCGCCATATTAAAACTCTCGTAGACTTGGCCCTGGTTGGACGCGCCGTCACCGAAATAGGCGACGCTGACGAAGTCATTGCCGCGATAACGATTGGCGAAAGCAAGGCCTGTCCCGAGCGAAACCTGGGCGCCGACGATGCCGTGGCCGCCGTAGAAATTCTTCTCCATGCTGAACATGTGCATGGAGCCGCCTTTGCCCTTGGAGTAGCCGCCGCGGCGGCCGGTGAGTTCGGCCATGACGCCGTTGGCGTCCATTCCGCAGGCCAGCATGTGGCCGTGGTCGCGGTATCCGGTTATGACCTGATCGCCCTTCTTCAGGGCCATCTGCATCCCGACCACCACAGCTTCCTGGCCGATATAGAGATGGCAGAAGCCGCCGATCGCACCCATGCCGTAGAGCTGGCCCGCCTTTTCCTCGAAGCGGCGGATCAAGAGCATGTCCCGCAGCGCGGCCAGTTCCTGCGCCTTGGTGAATTCCGGTGGGGACCCGTTTGCCTTCTCCTGCCCTGGTTCTTTCGCGACGCTTTTCTTGGGTGCAGCCATGGCAATTCCGGGTGAAAGAGAGACGGATAAGCCCTCTCTATCCCAACTCAAACCGCCGTGAAAGGATTGCGTGCGCTGGAGAAAATAATGCTATGCCGCAGTGCAATGTGGGCTGCGACATTTTTGAAATTGATTTCGCGATTTTTTGAAATTTGCGGACTGACACGCCGGCATCGCCCCCATGACGGCCGTGTTCGTGACATCGGTTTGAAATCAGTTCGGCTTGACGATCCGGATCAGATCGCGCGGATTGGCATAGTCGAGCTGGAAGCGCGCGCGCTCATCCAGCATGTCGGGATCGACCCGGTCGGAGCGCAGCAGCGATACCCGCTGCTCGCCCTCTGCCCGCTCCCGCTTCAGCCGCGCCAATTCCGAAGTCAGCGCAATGATTTCCTGATCGAGTTCCTGGCGCGCGTTCAAGCCGTATTTGCCGGTGTAAGCGTTGACGCCGAAATAGCCGACCATCATCGCCGCCACCGTATAGAGGGCGAGCCCGGTCAGGATGGATTTCAATCGGGTGCGGGAGACCATGCCGTCAAGATGCGACGGCTGGGTTAATGGAATGCTAAGGCGGTGAGCACGAATGTCACCGCCGTCATTGCAATGACGTCCTTACCTGTTCTGCTTCTCGATGAAGGCCGCAAACGCGTCGATGTATTGCTGCAGCACCTTCTGCACCGCTTCCTTCACGAGTTCGCCCTTCTCGTTAAAAGCGTCGCCGATGCCGTTGAGGTAGATTTCGGGCTGGCCGAGGATCGGACCGGAAATACCCGGCAGGATGTTCTGCAAATGCTTGGCGGCGCTGACGCCACCGAGCGCGCCGGGCGAGTTGCTGACGATGCCGGTCGGCTTGCCGAGGAACGAGCTCTTGCCATAGGGGCGCGAGCCGACGTCGATCGCGTTCTTCAGGACGCCTGGGATCGAGCGGTTATATTCGGGCGTCACGAACAGCACGCCGTTCGACTTCTGCAGCTTTTCGCGAAACGCCAGCCAGTCAGCCGGCGGCGCCGCTTCCAAATCCTGGTTGAAGAAGGAAATTTCATGCAGCGTGGTCACATCGAGCTTGAGCGAAGCCGGCGCCAGTTTGGCGAGCGCGTTGGCGACCTTGAGCGAAAAGCTCTCCTTGCGGAGAGAGCCGACGATCGTGACGATGGTGTAATAGGTGGCCATTGGATTTCCCTTTTGAAGCAAAAGCGCCAGCGCTCCCTTACGCCAGATCGGCAGAAAGATGCAAGTGCATTAACTTATCTTTACGACTGGCTCGGCATGCAAAAACAGGCCGCCTGAAAGGCAGCCTGTTCGCGGCAATAGAAGCGCGCGCTCACCCCTTGTTCGGGTTGATCAGGAATTTCTCGCCGGTGGAGCGCTTGTTGTAGACGGCGATATTGGAAAGCTGCAGCGTCTCCTGCAGCGACACTACCTGCGTGTAGTGGCTGGCAAAGGTTGTCTTGAGCTCGGACGCGACACGCTGGCGCAGCCGGCCGATTTCGGCGGGGCCGATCTTCTGCAGGAACGGCGTCAAGAGCCAGCCGCCGACGCCCCAGGTCAGGCCGAATGTACGGCTGAGCTCGGTCGGACGATTGTCGAGGCTGCCGTAGATATAGACCTGCTTGTACACGTTCGAGCCGTAGCGGCTGTATTCCTTGGCGGTCTTGTTGGCCGCGATTTCCATGCAGGTAAGAATCTGGCTTGCCAGCTTGCCGCCACCGATCGCATCGAACGCAATGGTGGCGCCGGTTTCCACCAGGGCGTTGGTCAGATCGTCCATGAACGTGTCTGCGGTGGAATCGACGACATATTTGGCGCCGATCTTGTGCAGGATGTCGGCCTGCTCCTTACTGCGAACGATATTGACGAGGCCGATGCCGTCCTTGATGCAGATCTTGTTGAGCATCTGCCCGAGATTGGAGGCGGCCGCGGTGTGCACCAGCGCCTTGTGGTTCTCGCGCCGCATCGTCTCGGTCATCCCGAGCGCGGTCAAGGGATTGACGAACCATGATGCGCCGTCGGCCGGCGTTGTGCCTGACGGCAGCTCCATGACGTCCCTGACCTTGATGGTGCGATACTGCGTGTACATCGCGCCGCCGATCATCGAGACCGCCTTGCCCATCAGCGCTTTCGCGGCGTCCGAAGATCCGGTCCTGATCACCACGCCGGCACCTTCATTGCCGACGGGAAGCGACTGGTCGAGCCGCGCTGCCATCATCCGCATCGCCGATTCCGGCATCTTCGCGGTGATGACAGGCGCGTCCGCGCTGCCGGATTCCTTGGCGGTCGACATGTCGGCCGGACCGATCAAGAGCCCGAGATCGGAGGGATTGATCGGGGTCGCCTCGACACGGACCACGACTTCGTCGTCGGCCGGCTCGGGCGTCGGGACATCGATCAGCGACAGTTCGAGTTCGCCGCTCTTCTTGAGCAGCGAACGCAGTTGAAGCCCGCTCTTGCCGTCGCTCATCGCCATCCTCCCCCTGGTGTCCGTCCTATCTGGTTGCGCCGATGCGTTATGCCAAGGCCTTCAGCGCCGATTTGCCGGCATATTTTGCCTGATTGCCGAGTTGCTGCTCGATGCGCAGGAGCTGGTTGTACTTGGCGGTGCGATCGGAGCGCGCCAATGATCCGGTTTTGATCTGGCCGCAATTGGTGGCGACCGCCAGATCGGCGATGGTGGAATCTTCCGTCTCGCCGGATCGGTGCGACATCACGGAAGTGTAGCCGTATTTGTGCGCCAGCTCGACGGCGGCGAGCGTCTCCGTCAGTGTGCCGATCTGGTTGACCTTGATCAGGATCGAATTGGCGCGGCCGTTCTTGATGCCGTCGGCAAGGCGGGTGACGTTGGTGACGAACAGGTCGTCACCGACGAGCTGGCACTTCTTGCCGATCAGGTCGGTCAATTCCTTCCAGCCGTCCATGTCATCCTCTGACATGCCGTCCTCGATGGTGACGATCGGATAACGCGAGACGAGATCGGCGAGATATTTTGCCTGCTCGGAACGCGAGCGGGTCTTGTTCTCGCCGCCGTAGACGTAACTGCCGTCCTTGAAGAACTCGGTGGCCGCGCAGTCGAGGCCGAGCATCACGTCGCTGCCTGCCTTGTAGCCGGCCTTGCCGATCGCGCTCACCACGAAATCGAGGGCTGCGTCCGCCGACGGCAGGTTCGGCGCAAAGCCGCCCTCGTCACCGACATTGGTGTTATGGCCGGCCTTCTTCAGTTCGCTGCGCAGCGTGTGGAAGATTTCCGAGCCGCAGCGCAGCGCCTCGGCGAAGCTCGCGGCGCCCACGGGAAGGATCATGAACTCCTGGAAGTCGATCGGGTTGTCGGCATGCGCGCCGCCATTGATGATGTTCATCATCGGCACCGGCAGCGTCCGCGCCGAGGTGCCGCCGACATAGCGATAGAGCGGCATGTCGAAGGATTCGGCCGCTGCCTTGGCGCAGGCCAGCGAAACGCCGAGGATGGCGTTGGCGCCGAGCCGGCTCTTGTTCGGCGTGCCGTCGAGATCGATCATGATCTGGTCGATGTGGACCTGGTCCTCGACGGCCTGATCGCTTAGCGCCTCGAAGATTTCGCCGTTGACGGCTTCCACCGCCTTTTGCACGCCCTTGCCGAGATAGCGCTGCTTGTCGCCGTCTCGCAGCTCGACCGCCTCATGGGCCCCGGTGGATGCGCCGGAGGGAACAGCCGCGCGGCCGATCGAGCCGTCTTCCAGCACCACATCGACTTCAACGGTGGGATTGCCACGGCTATCGAGAATTTCGCGGCCAATGATGTCGACGATGGCGGTCATGTCTTGAACTTTCCTGGGAATGGGTGGTCCGGTTTCGGGGGCGGTCTTACACGGGGAGCAAGCAAATGTGAACGCTTTGGCTGCGACCTCTTCCGGACGATAGAGCCGGATCAGGATAGACTTGCTTCGAGGTTGATATCAGCGTCCAAACCTTCACATTGATAGACCGGGGTAACGCAATGAATCGCCGCCAGTTTCTTGGAACCGCCGCTGCCGGATTCCTTGCCGCGCCCACTCTCCTGCGCCACGCGAACGGACAGGAAGGCCCGTTCCGCGTCAAATATTATCCGGTCGCATCCGGCATGGGCTCGCGTGATACGACTCCGGCCCCCGATGGCTCGATCTGGTTCTGCGGCCAGCGCAACGGGACGCTCGGCCGGCTCGATCCGCGCGACGGGTCCTACAAGCTAATCGACCTTGGCAAGGGCGCCGCGCCCCATGGTGTCATCATCGGTCCAGATGGCGCGCCCTGGATTACCGAAGGCGGACAGAACGCAATCGCGCGCGTCGACCCCATTGATCACAAGATTACGCTGTTCCGCCTGCCCGAAAAGGAGGCCTACGCCAACCTCAACACCGGCGTATTCGACAGAGGCGGCATCTACTGGTTCACCGGCCAATCCGGCATTTATGGCCGGCTCGACCCCAGATCGAGCGACATGACTGTGTTCAAATCGCCGCGCGGTCGCGGCACCTATGGCATGACCGTCACGCCGAAGGGCGACATCTGGTACGCCTCGCTCGCCGGCAACCACATCGCAAAGATCGATCCGGCGACCGGCAACGCGACTGTGGTCGAGCCACCCACACCCAAGCAGGGCGCGCGGCGCGTATGGTCGGATTCGAAAGGCCGGATCTGGGTCAGCGAATGGAATAGCGGCAATGTGTCGGTGCACGATCCCGCCGACGGCTCCTGGAAGGCGTGGAAGCTGCCGGGCAGCAATCCCCGCGCCTATGCGGTCTATGTCGACGACAAGGACAAGGTCTGGCTCACCGATTTCGGCGCCAACGCGATCGTGCGCTTCGATCCGGTGACGGAGAAGTTCAACGCATTTCCCAGCGATCAGCCGGGCGCGAATGTGCGCCAGCTCGACGGCCGGCCCGGCGAAACCTGGGGCGGCGAATCCGGCAATGACCGCCTTGTCGTGATACAGACGGTCGCGTGAAGTCATTCGCTGCGCTGCTGCTGTTGCCCTTTCTCCTAACCGCGCCCGCCATCGCGGAAGAAAACGGCGTGCGGGCGTTCGCGCCCTGCCGCGCCTGCCACAGCCTCGATCCCGCGGAGCGCGGCCTGCCTGGCCCCAACCTTGCAGGGCTGATCGGGCGCACGGTGGCCGCTGATCCAGAGTTCGATTACTCGCCGGTGTTGCGCAAGGCGCGCGACGAAGGATTGCGCTGGGATGCGAAGCGCCTGGAGGCCTTCCTCGCCGATCCCGCCGCGATGTTTCCGGGATTGTGGATGTCGATCCGCGGGATCGAGGACGCCGCTGAGCGGCAGGCGCTGACGCGCTTTCTTGGCGACCCAGCCTCGCGCTGACGGTTGACGATCACCCCCCGCAGCGTTCATGTCAGCGCTCGCAACAGGACGATCATGATGGCCAAGAAATCATTGCCCACATCATTGCAACTCGGCCGCGCCGTGGAATGGCCTGATCGCCCTGAAAAGGCGCAGCTCGACCGCGTGCCCAATCCGCAAGCCGGCACCAATTATCTGGTTCGCTTCACCGCACCGGAATTCACCTCGATCTGCCCGGTGACGGGTCAGCCGGATTTCGCGCATCTCATGATCGACTATGTGCCGGGACAATGGCTGCTGGAATCCAAATCGCTAAAGCTCTATGTCGCGAGCTTTCGCAATCACGGCGCCTTCCATGAGGATTGCACGGTCATGATCGGCAAGCGGATCGCGGCCGAGATCAAGCCGAAATGGCTGCGCATTGGCGGCTACTGGTATCCGCGCGGCGGCATCCCAATCGACGTGTTCTGGCAGACGGGCAAGCTGCCCAAGGACGTATGGGTGCCCGATCAGGGCGTCGCGCCCTATCGCGGACGGGGCTAAGCGCTAATCGGAAGGTGGACTTCGCAGCGGACCTCCGAGAACTATCCAAGCTCGGGGACGAAAGGTCAGTTGCACTGCCACGATCCACATATTCATTCAAGCACCAGCGCGAAAGGCGTATAAGGACGCGTATTGCAATCTGTTCTTTTCTAGATGCATCAAAGGGAGGAAGGCCATGCGGAAGTCTCTCCTCGGGGTTACCATCGCAGCTCTTAGCCTATCGACACCCCAGCCGCTGCTTGCGCAAGACGATGTGGATCAGCAGCTCGGTCAAGTACACTTTAAGACCTCTTGTAACGAGGTGGCGCAGCGCCGGTTCGATCGCGCGATGCGCTATCAGCATTCTTACTGGTACAACAACGCCAAAGAAATCTTTGAGGAAGTCATCAAGGCCGACCCCACATGTGCCATGGCATATTGGGGCATCGCGCTCACGCTGATGGACAACCCGCACGTCGCAATCCCGCGGCAGAATCTCGCGCCCGGGCTTGCCGCCATCACGAAGGCCAAGGAAATCGGGGCCAAAACCGAGCGCGAACGCGACTACATCGATGCCCTTATGGTGATGTACGCGGATTATGACAAAACTTCCCACGTCCAGCGCATGCGCGCCTTGCGGGATGCGCTAGCGAAAGTCGCCGCGAAATATCCAGACGACGACGAGGCTCAGATCGCCTACGCCATCACACTCAACACGTCGGCGGACCTGAACGACAAGACTTACGCCCAGCAGGCCAAGGGCGCCGCAATTCTGGAGCCAATGTCCGTACGGCTGCCACAGCATCCGGGCGTAACGCACTACCTGATCCATCTCTATGACTATCCGGCGATCGCACAAAAAGGTCTCGATGCCGCCAACCGTTACGCCAAGATCGCGCCGGCCGCGCCGCACGCCCAGCATATGCCGTCGCATATCTACACCCGCGTCGGCTATTGGAAGGAATCGATCGCTTCCAACACTGCCTCCGTAAAAGCAGCCAAGGCCGAGAAGTCGGTGGGCAATTATCTGCACGCGCAGGATTATATGGTTTACGCCCACCTTCAACTTGCCCAAGATCAGCAGGCGCGCGCCGTCATAAATGACATGGCAAAGGAAACCGACTTCAAGGCCACGGTCGCCGCGGCCGACTACGCACTGGCGGCGTCGCCGGCCCGTTATGCGATCGAGCGCGGTGACTGGGACGCCGCCTCGCAACTGTCTGTCAGGCCGAGCGGCTTGAACTTCGCGATGGCCATCTCGCACTTCGCCCGCGCGCTTGGCGCCGCGCGCTCTGGCAAGCCGGAGGCCGCCAGAGCCGATGTCCAAAAGCTCGCAGAATTGCGTGACAGGATGCGCGACGCCAAGGATAACTACTGGTCGGAGATCGTCGATATTCAGCATCAGGTGGCCGTTGCCTGGGTGCTTCACTCAGAGGGCAAATACGACGACGCTCTCAAGGCCATGAGCGCTGCGGCGGAGGCCGAGGACAAGACCGAAAAGCATGTGATCACGCCAGGTCCGCTAGCGCCGGCGCGCGAGCTTTACGGCTTCATGCTGCTCGATCGCGGCATGGCCAAGGAGGCGCTTGCTGCCTTCGAGGCCACCAAGGCCAAGGAGCCGAAGCGCCTCCAGGGCTACGCAGGCGCCGCCAAGGCAGCCGACAGGCTCGGTGACAAGGTTGTGGCACGGGACAACTATCAGCAACTCGTGGCGCTGACGGCGAATGCCGACACGGAACGGCCAGACGTCGCGGCGGCGAAGAAGTATCTCGCCAGCAACTAGCCGGTGGTGCCATGAGGGCGGTAGGTCGTGTCGCCATTGTAGCAGCGTCGCTGGCAAGTGTGCTGGCGGCTATGCTGGCATGGTCTGGTCTGCCACAGAACGCGGCCGCAACTGCGACCGCGCCGGTGTGGACCGAGATGGCTTGGCCCTTCCCCAGCGATCCCTTTGGGAAGGGAAAGGCCTTCCGCTGTGAGGCGGCCGATTGCGGCGCCGAGGTGAGCCTTTATCTGCGTGCCAAGATAGGCTTTTGCAATTGCACGACCGGGGTAGCCGATGACGACGATGTGGACCGCATGGGAGATCTTGCTCTCGTCGGCGAAGCCTCGCCGCTCGGCATCAGCCGTCCCATCAGAATTGCGTGGATGGACGGCCGCAGCCGCGCTTACACGCTGGACACTCGTAATCCGCTCGGCAAGACGGCGCTATCGGTTGTTTTCAGAGAACGCTGCGACATGATCGCAGCGACTGCTGTAGTCGGCCACAACCGGCCGTCAGCTATCGAGCCGAGCGTGATCGAGTTTCTCAATGGCAGCACTGTGATGCGCTGGGCCGAGACCACGCTTGGCCTCTAATCTGACCTCGCAGCGGGAACAGATCTCTTACTCAATTACCTCATCAGCGGCGCTGACGAATGAAGGCGAGAACTCCCGCCCCAATAACTTTGCCGCCTTCATGTTGATGATGAACTCCACCTTGGTGACAAGCTGTACTGGAAGATCGGAGGGCTTCTCGCCTTTCAGGATCCGCCCGGCATACATGCCCGCGCGTCGATGCGATTGCGCAAAGTCTCCCCCATAGCTCATCAAGCCGCCTGCCATGGGGAAGTCCCGGGACTGAGTAATTGCCGGCACGCGATATTTCATTGCGAGTTCGGCTAGCTGTCTGCTGCGGAATGCAAAATAGGGGTCCGATGTAAAGACGAGCCCGCCCGCTTCCTCGGCCGCGCCAGAGAAAATCGGTTCGAATTCCTTCTCGGTACTTGCATTCACCACCTGCAGAAGGATCCCCAAGGTTTCGGCGGCCGAGCGCAGCTTCTGCAATTGTGAATTGGCGGTTGGGCTCGTAGGATTGGCGACCACCGTCAGTTTTGCCGCGACTGGCAGCATTTCATGCATCAGCTCAAGCCGTTTCGGCGACACGTCGACGCTCAGGCTCGAAACCCCCGTGATATTGCCGCCCGGCCGCGACAGGCTGTCCACGACACCTAACTGAACGGGGTCACCACCCATCTCGAAGACGATTGCATTGTTGGAGACAGCAGCTTTCACAGCGAGTGCCACCTGCGCGCCGCCGGGCGCGACGACAATGTCGACATTGCGCGCAACGAGGTTGGCGGCCAGGGCAGGCAATCGGGTGTACTGCCCTTCGGCCCACTGATAGTCGATGGCGACATTGCGGCCTTCGACAAAGCCAGCTTCACGAAGTCCTTCATGGAAAGCTTTCAGTCGGCTGGCAAACAGCTCGGGAGATTCCGCGCAGAGATAGCCGATGACCGGCATCGTTGCCTTCTGCGCATGTAGCGGGGTTGTCCAAGCGGCGGCGCCCGCCATCAACACAAGCAAATCTCGTCGCCTGACGGATCTGCCGGACGTCATTGCGTTGAACTTGGCGCTCGTCATGCTTTCACCGATTGGCTGTGTTTCGGACGCCGCCCCCAGCATATCCCGTGAAGTTGACCTAGTCCCTAACGGATTACGCCAGACCCCTGCGGCTTGATGTCGGCCACGGTGTCGAAGGAAATTCCGAATACCGGAATAGCTTCGTCAAATCCCTTGATTTGGTGGTCGCCAAGTCGCTCCAGGGGGCGCTTGCCCCTAACGCGTTCGGCGACTTCAGCGTCTATGAGGATTTCCCGGTCTGCCGCCGATGCGCATAGACGTGCCGCCAGGTTCACCACACTGCCGATGGCGGTGTAATCGAACCGGTCCGCGTATCCGATCCGTCCAACGGTCGCTGCCCCGCTGGCAAGACCGATCCCGAAGCCAACCTGGTAGCCTCGGGATCGCCAGCCGGCGATGAGCCCTTGCACGCCCTTCTGCATCTCAACAGCAAGATCGACAGCCCTTAATGCCGGCTCTTCGACGGGAACGGGAGCATTCACAAGAACCATGAGGCCGTCCCCAGAGAAACTGATGAGTGTCGCTGCAAATTGCGTGATGGCTCTGCCGAGGCACGCATAGTACTCCGACAACACGCTCATGACTTGCTCTGGCGCGAGTGCCGCAGAAAATGCGGTGAAGCCTCGCAAGTCGCAGAATATGACGACGACTTCCGCGTGGCGGCCGTCCAATACACTGTCGTCGCCCGCTCGATCGACGAGGTCGGCGACCTGCGGCGCAAGGAATCGCTTCAGCTTCGCTATGCGTTCCTGATGCTGCTGCGCGAGCTCCAGCTCGGCAGCCATCTTGTTGAAGCTGTTTGCCAGACGCTGAAACTCGTCTCCGGTCTCGATGGAAATGCGGTGATCGAAAGAGCCGGCCCCGATTTTCTCGGTCCCTTCCTCCAAAACCCTTATCGGTTCGGTCATCCGGTGCGCCAATGCGTAGGCAAGCAGCGCGGCAAATATCGTACCCGCGGCGAGAAGCGTCGCGGTCCGCCATAAGGCTGCATAGATGGGCGCGTAGGCTTCAGACAGCGGCTGTTCGACTATTACTGTCCAATCAGGGCCCGCAACGGGAGCAGCGACGGCGGCAATCTCACGGCCTTCCGCATCTCGGCTCGTCGCAAAGCCGGCCCCCGCCGGGCCGATTGCGTCGCGTATGTTACGGAACGGCTTGGAGGTCGCTTCTTCCGCCCCACGGAGGACAAGACTGATGTCGGGATGCGCAATGAGCCGACCCGGTTGGTCCAGGACGAAGGCAAAGCCACTCTTTCCCACTTTTATCGCTGAAATCACATCCCAGATCAGCTTGAGATTGACTTCCGCGACAACCGCGCCGACCGATGGGCGGCTGCCAACCACCGCAACCGTCAAATGTGGTTCAGAGCCTCGATGGTAGCTTACATCGCTGAACCAGACTTGTGCCGAGCGGGCGCCAACTACCGCAGGATCAGCGGATCGGTCCGCGCGGCTTTCAATTCGATTGAGCCCGATCCGTGAGACATAGAGACGTTCCAGGCCCTTGTGATCGATGAGCGCCAGACCGACGATGGCAGGAGCTTGTCGAAGCAAGCGCAACGCCTCGGTCCGCCGACGTTCGTCTGGCTCGTCGCTCCAGGGAACCTGGACAAACCAGCCGAGCTGGTTTGTGATGTCGAAGATGAAGTCATGGATTTCGGCGGCTGCCGACGTTGCTTGAACGCCGAGCAATTGATCGAGCCTTTCTCGTTGGTCGCGATAGCCGAACCAGGCTTCGACAACACCGTTCACCGCGAGCGGAATCGCGACGGCCATGAACAGCACGAGCAAATACTTCTGGAAAAGGCCACGAAAACGTTCTCGGACAATCATTCGTCGGTACCCAATACAAGACAAGCTCGACACTGCAGTTGCTTCGGCCGTCTACCGCTGCTTCTTATCATAGACTCCAAAGCAAACAGCCGCTCTCGTTGCGGAGTTTTCGCGTCCGTTTGCTCTTGATAGGGAAATCAGCTCTCTGCTCGGCATCTCTAATGCACGATACCGAAGAAGCTCGGCCGTACCGCTCAATGCCCGCTCAGCACCAGCGTCCTGACCGGCAGCAGCAGCGCCTGAATGCGCGGTAGCATCGCGTGCACGATTCCGGTGGCATCGACGACCATCGCTATCTTGGCACAATACGAGAACTTGGCAAGCGCTGAACACGCTCGCGACGTGCGGGCACTGACCCGGCTCCGCGCCTGTCGCGCGCGCCCCGCGATCGGCTACGTCACCGCCGCATCCGCCGGCCGCGTCTGGCGCAGCAGTTTGGCACAGACAAAGCCTAGCGCGATCATCACGGCCGCCGCGGTGAGCAAGGTCGGGACCTTGCCGGCATGCTGGATGCCGAAGCCATAGGCGATCGGGCCAACGGTCTGCCCCATGAAGAAAAAGAACGCGTGCAACGACAGCGCAGTCGCGCGCGCTTCCGCCGACAATTCGCTGGCAAATACCTGCAGACTGCCGTGGATCATGTAGAAGCCCCAGCCCATGAAGATCAGGCTGAGCAAATGCAGCTTCCATTCCGGACCCATCGCGACCGCGATGAGTTGGACACCGACCAGCGCGCCGCCTCCGATCATCATCCCGTTGACACCGATCTTCGGCAGAAGCCGCGACACTGTCATGGTGTAGAAGAGGCCGCCGACCGCAAAGCCCGCGATGACGACACCCGCGATCGACAGCGAGGTTTGCCCGAGCTCGAACAGAAAGGCGGCAATGAACGGAAACAGACCGAGCACGCAGCAGCCTTCGATAAAGACGGCCGCGTAGCAGATGCGCGCGTTCGGGTTGGTGAAAATCGTGCGATAGCCCTGTTTGAGGGCGGACAGGCTGGTCCGGGGCGGATGTGTCAGTGCCGCGCCGCGGAATCGGATCGCAACCACGATCGAGGCCAGCACGACGATGCCACCGAGCACGGCCAGCACGCCGCGCCAGCCGAGGAAATCGCCGATCAGGCCGGACACCGTAGCGCCCAGAAGATTGCCGGTCATGGCGCCAGCCAGCGTACGCCCGATCGCGACCTGACGCTTCTCGGCACCAACGAGATCGCTGGTCAGCCCCAGCGCGATCGGAAACACGCCGCCCGAACCGATGCCGGCCAGAATTCGGCTCGCAAACAATAGCGGGAACGAGGTCGCCATCGCGCCGAGAATGTTGGCGATGCCGAGCAATGCCAGGCAGACGATCATCAGCCTCGCCTTGCCGAAAATGTCGGCAAAGGCGCCAAGCGCCGGCTGGATGATGGCAAACGTGAAGGCGAAGGCGGCGGCAAAACTCGCGGCTGTGGCGATGCTGACCGAAAAATCCTCGGCCACATGCGGCAACACCGGATCGAGCGCGCGAGCAGACAGGGCTGCCGAAAAGGTTGCGAGCGCAATGATGTTGAGCGCCGGCGGCATGCCGCTGGCGGCGGTCACGACAGGGCGTTCTTGGCCAGCGCGTCAAAACCCATCAGCGTCTTCACCAAGGCTTCGAACTCGCGTAGCGGAACCATATTGGGTCCATCCGACGGCGCGCGGTCCGGATCAGGATGGGTCTCGATGAACACACCGGCGACGCCGACGGCGACCGCGGCGCGCGCCAGCACCGGAACGAATTCGCGCTGGCCGCCGGACGAGGTGCCCTTCCCGCCCGGTTGCTGCACCGAATGGGTGGCGTCGAAAATGACGGGCGCACCCGTCGTCTGCGCCATGATCGGCAGCGCACGCATGTCGGAGACCAGCGTGTTGTAGCCGAACGACGCGCCGCGCTCGGTGACCAGCACGTTCGGATTGCCGCCGCCGGTGATCTTGGTAACGACGTTGGTCATCTCCCACGGCGCGAGGAACTGGCCTTTTTTGACGTTGACGACCTTGCCGGTCGCCGCCGCTGCAAGCAGCAGATCGGTCTGCCGACACAGGAAGGCCGGGATCTGCAGCACATCGACTGCCTGTGCTGCCTCGGCGCATTGGGCGGTCTCGTGCACGTCGGTCAGCACGGGCAAGCCGAGCGAGGAGCGTATCTCGGCGAAGATCGGCAAGGCCTGCGCCAAGCCAATTCCGCGCGCGGCCGAGCCCGACGTTCGATTGGCCTTGTCGAAGGACGTTTTGTAGACGAGGCCTATGCCGAGCCGGCCTGCGATCTCTTTCAGCGCAGTCGCCACTTCGAGGGCGTGCGCACGGCTTTCGAGCTGGCATGGTCCGGCAATGATCGAAATCGGCAGATCATTGCCGAATCTGACCGGACCGACCGAGACGACCGGAGCTGCTTCGGGTTTCGCGTTCAAAGGGATTTTCCTTTACGACCGGCGCGGACCATGCCGGTCCGCGACACGCGCGCATTCCGCAAAAAGGGTACCGGTTTTGCGACAAGAATACGCGCAATTCAAAAATGCTGAGCATTTTCTTGACAGAAAATGCTCAGGGATCGACCCCGTTTAACCCCTGAGCATCAGGGTTGCGCCGCCAGCTATTTTACCGCGGAGAACGCCGTCGGCACCAGCAACTGGCTGACGATGTTGTCGATGATCTGTCCGTCCTCCTCGCTTCTAGCGCGGCCGGCGATCCAGTCAGGATCGCTCTGGAATGCGGTCCATTTCTTCTCGCGTTCGGCGAGCGACTCCCAGGCGATGAAATAGGTCAGTTCCTGATTGGAGGTGCCGATCAGCGTGGTGTAGAAGCCGGCCTGCTTGATGCCGTGCTTGTCCCACAGCTTCAGCGTCAACGTATCAAAACGCTTCATCAGCGCCGGCAGACGGCCCGGCAGACAGCGATAGACGCGCATTTCCATGATCATCGGTGGTCCTCCCCGGATTATGACGGAGGCGCGTTATAGCGGCTGGCCCGGACGCTGTCTTGGGCCCGATTTGGCGCATCATACGGCGCCATGTGCATGGCTGGGAGCCAATCAGGATTCCCCCGGCCCCTGCCGATCCCGCAATGCTGCCGCAATGTTGCTGGCGCTAGTAGGGCTGGTCCGGGAAACGCGGGTGCAGGATGAGGGTTTTGCTGGTCGAAGACGAAGCGGAAATGGCGGCGGCGCTGTCGTCGGCATTGAAACGTTATGACATGGTGGTCGACCATGCGCCGACGCTAGCCGACGCCGAAGCGGCCATTTCGGCCGATGTACATGGCGCGGTGCTGCTCGACCGCCAATTGCCCGACGGAGACGGGCTGGCGCTAATTCCGAAACTCCGCGCCCGGGCTGATGGCGTGCCCATCATTGTGCTGACTGCACGCGGCGAGCTCGCGGACCGCATCGCCGGCCTGGACAGCGGCGCCGACGACTATCTAGCCAAGCCATTTGCGGTCGAGGAACTTCTCGCGCGGCTGCGCGCCGTGCTGCGTCGACCGGCCGGCATGCAGCTGGACGTCATGCGCGCCGGACGCCTCGCCTTCGATTTCAGCCATCGAGAAGCCAGCGTGGAGGAACATCCGCTTGACCTGCCGCGGCGCGAACTGCTGGTGCTGGAAGCGCTGCTCCGACGCATGGGACGCACCGTGCTGCGCTCGGCGCTCGAGGAGGCCGTCTACAATTTCGATGACGCCGTCCAGTCGAACGCGCTGGATACCCATGTGTCACGGCTCCGCCGCAAGCTTGCCGATAGCAACGCCGGGGTTGAAATTCACGGAATCCGCGGCGTCGGCTATTTGCTGAAGCCGCTGCCGTGACCGAGACAGCTCGCTCGCACTGCCTGCAGACGCGGCTTGTCTGGCGATTGATATCGCTGCAGGCGGGGCTGCTCGCGATCCTCGCAATCCTGGTCATCGGGACGCTGTGGGGCGCAGGCTTACTGTTGGACGCACGGGACGAAGACCGTGTCATCGAGATCGTCCAACAGGCGGTCGCGCAAGATACGTCGGGGGGCCTGCTGCTGCATCCGCGCCCGGAGCTTGCGCAACTGCGCGAGGAGATTCCCGATCTCTGGTTCGTAGTTCGGGACAGCCAGGGGCACTCGCTGTCGGAAGGCGCAGTGCCGCCGGATTTTGTCGGTATGGTCGATGCGCTCAGCCATATCAGCCAGGCGCGGCTCGGCTGGCAGCTCCTAGCTGACGATCTGAGCAAGCCGGCGGCGCGGTTGAAGCGCGTCGATACCGCGGCGGGCACGGTACAAATCCTAACGGCAACGCAGGGCAAACCGTCCGGACGCAAGGCGATGCTGATGAGCTCGCTCAGCTTTCTCGGCATCGTCCTTCCCGGATTGCTCTTAATGGCGGCCGCGACATTCGTCGCGACGCCAATGGTGGTGCGGCGGGCGCTTGCCGGCCTTGGCACGGTTGCCGATCAGGCACGCCGGATCGACATCCATCAGCGTGGTGCGCGGCTTTCGGTGAAACACGTCGCCGACGAGATTGCTCCGCTGGTGAGGGCCGTCAACGAAGCGCTGGCGCGGCTGGATGACGGCTATTCGCGGCAGCAGCGCTTCGTGGCCGATGCCGCGCATGAGCTGCGCACGCCGATCGCGATCCTGAACACGCGCCTCGAATCCTTACCGGCAGGTGCGGAGAAGAACCGCTTGCTCGAGGACACGGCGCGGCTTTCGACACTACTGAGCAATTGCTCGACATCCAGCGGCTCGACCAATGTAGAAGCCCGTTTACTCCGGTCGATGTGGTGGCAGTCGCGCAGGGCGTCGCAGCGAACCTGGCACCGCTCGCTATCGCCGCCGGCTATGAATTGTCGCTTCAAGTCGCGGCCGATCGCATCGAGACGCTTGGCGACCACGGCGCCATCGAGCGGGCGGTGACTAATCTGGTGCAGAACGCGATTCAGCACGGCGGTTGCCGCGGCAGCATCAGCATTCACGTGAGCCGACCAGCGACCATCGAAGTCACCGACGAGGGCCCCGGCATCCCGGCGGAACAGCGCGCGTTGATCTTCTAGCCATTCTATCGCGTGACGCCGCTCGAGCGCGGCGCCAACCTCGAACTGAACATGGTGCGCGAGATCGCGCGTATGCATGGCGGCCACATCTCGGTGTTCGATGGCCCGAATGGCGGCGCATGTTTCCGACTGACGCTTCCGCCTGCTCCGTCAGCGAAATAGCGGCGTCCACGCGTCGCCCTCCGCAATGCTCTCGCAATGCAGGCACGCCAGATTGACCGCGCCTCGTCATCGAATCGAGGCGCGGTCAATTCGTTGGAGTGCCTATGTCACACGACTTCTTTTCGTACTTTCTGGCCTGGATGTCGGCCCCTGGCCGCGTCGGCGCGATCGCACCATCGAGCCCCGCCCTTGCCGAGCTGATCACGAGCGAAACAACGGCAGGAAGTGGCCCAATCATCGAGCTCGGTCCCGGGACCGGCGCCTTCACCTATCAGCTATTAAAGCGTGGCGTTCGCGCCGGTCGGCGCGGTCATCAGCGGCCTTCCACTGCTGAACATGTCGATGCGCAAGGTGGTCTCGATCCTCAACGGCGCCTTCAGCTACATCCGCCCGGGTGGCGCATTCTACCAGTTCACCTATGGCATGACCTGCCCGGTGTCGCCGCGGGTGCTTGACCGGCTGGGATTGAAGGCGAAGCTCATCGATCGCGCGATCCTGAACGTGCCGCCGGCAGCGGTTTACCGGCTGACGCGGCGGCCGCAGAGCAAGTTTTTCGCCGGGAACGTCGCGCTGCCACAGGCAGAGCCGCGCCGGCTGCAGATGGATCAGCCGACGTAAACGTCAGACCAGCCGCGACTGCACCACCGCCGCCTGAATGAAAGACGCGAACAGCGGGTGCGGCTCAAACGGCCGTGACTTCAGCTCGGGGTGGAATTGCACGCCGATGAACCAGGGATGGTCCTCGTATTCGACGATCTCCGGCAACACGCCGTCGGGCGAAAGGCCTGAGAAGCGCAGGCCGTGCTGTTCGAGGCGGTCCTTGTAGGCCGTGTTGACCTCGTAGCGGTGGCGGTGGCGCTCGGAAATCTCGGTGGCGCCGCCATAGACGGCCGAGACGCGGCTGCCGCGCTTCAGCGTCGCTGGGTAAGCGCCAAGCCGCATGGTGCCGCCGAGATCGCCCGACTGCGAGCGCTTCTCCAGCTCGTTGCCACGCAGCCATTCCGTCATCAAGCCGACCAGCGGCTCCTTGGTCGGGCCGAACTCGGTGGAGTTGGCTTCCTCGATGCCGACGAGATTGCGGGCGGCTTCGATCACCGCCATCTGCATGCCGAAGCAGATGCCGAAATACGGAACGTCGCGAACACGGGCGAACTGCGCCGCGCGGATCTTGCCCTCTGCACCGCGCTGGCCGAAGCCGCCAGGCACCAGAATGCCGTTGACGTGTTCGAGGAAAGGCGCGGGATCTTCGTTCTCGAACACCTCGCTCTCGATCCAGTCGAGATTGACCTTCACCTTGTTGGCGATGCCGCCATGGGAGAGCGCCTCGATCAGCGATTTGTAGGCGTCCTTCATGCCGGTGTACTTGCCGACAACGGCAATCGTCACGGCGCCTTCCGGGTTACGCACGCGCTCGTTGATGACGTTCCAGCTTTGCAGCGCCGGCGGAATTTTTGGCGTGATGCCGAAGGCGGCCAGCACCTCGTCGTCGAGACCTGCGGCGTGATAGGCCTCAGGGACGGCATAGATGTTGTCCACATCCCTCGCCTCGATGACGGCGCTTTCGCGCACGTTACAGAACAGGCCGAGCTTGCGCCGCTCTTCCTTCGGGATTTCGCGGTCGGTACGGCACAACAGGATATCGGGCTGAATGCCGATCGAGCGCAGCTCCTTCACGGAGTGCTGCGTCGGTTTTGTCTTCAGCTCACCGGCGCTCGGAATGTAGGGCAGCAACGTCAAATGAATGTAGACGGCGTGATCGCGCGGCAGCTCGTTCTTGAGCTGACGGATCGCCTCGAAGAACGGCAAGCCCTCGATGTCGCCGACGGTGCCGCCGATCTCGACCAGCACGAAGTCGTACTCATCATTGCCGGAGAGAACGAATTCCTTGATTGCGTTGGTGACGTGCGGGACGACTTGAATCGTCGCGCCGAGATAATCGCCACGGCGTTCCTTGGTGATGATGTCCTGGTAGATGCGCCCGGTGGTGATGTTGTCGGCCTTGGTGGCCGGACGCCCGGTGAAGCGCTCGTAATGGCCGAGATCGAGATCGGTCTCGGCGCCGTCATCGGTCACGAACACTTCGCCGTGCTGATACGGCGACATCGTTCCTGGATCGAGGTTGAGATAGGGGTCGAGTTTGCGGAGACGGACCTTGTACCCGCGAGCCTGCAGCAGGGCACCGAGTGCCGCCGAAGCCAGACCCTTTCCGAGCGAAGAAACCACGCCGCCGGTGATGAATATGTACCGCGCCATGGGATTCTACCTTTAAGGCCACCGCCCCGATTCTCCAAAACGAATCGCATGCGCGGGCAAACATTTTGCCGAGCTGTGGGTGACGTGAATTTCAAAGCGATTTCAGAGCATTAATGGGAAGTTCTGATGCAGGACGGTAGAGGGCCGCCCTGCATAGCCAACCTGCTTTATTGCGAACGCGGCGCCTGTGGACCCGACTGGCCCTGCTGCTCATCCACCTTCTTAAGCGTATCGAGCACGCCGCCGGAGGTCGGCGGAGCGACCGGCGTCGCGCCACCCGGCTGGGACTGCGTCGCCGGTGTGCCGAGGATCGACGCGGGCTTGCGATCAACGCCCGCGAGCCAGGCCAGCGTCATGCTGGTCACGAAGAAAAGGCCCGCCAGGACTGCCGTGGTGCGCGTCAGCAGGTTGGCGGTGCCGCGGCTCGACATGAAGCCAGCGCCGCCGCCCATGCCGAGCCCGCCGCCTTCGGATTTCTGCAGCAGCACGGCGCCGATCAGCACGGCGACGATCATGAGGTGAACAACGATAATGACGGTATGCATCTCAAAACCTTCCGTCACAAGCGAAGAGCACCGGGCTTCGGCTGCACCAAGAGCTTGCGGGTTTTCCTGAAGTTGCGCGGTGTTACACGATCGGACAGGGCATTGTCACCCCCAACCGCCGCCGTGGAGATAATTGCCGCAGGCGCCACGGCAAGGCTGCTCACGCCTCCCGCCCGAGGTCGCATCCGGGACTTGAGATCAGGAAGATTTCTCCTATAATGGACAAATGGATACTTTAGTAGACGACCTCAGCGCCCGGCTCGCCCACCGCCTGCGGCTCGAACGCGACAGCCGCGGCTGGTCGCTGGCAGATCTCGCCGAACGCTCCGGCGTATCAAAAGCCACCATCAGCAAGATCGAGCGCGCAGAGGTCAGCCCGACCGCGGTGGTGCTGGTTCGGCTCGCCAGCGCCTTCGACCTCACCCTTGCCGGCCTGATGCTGCGCGCCGAAGGCCAAGGCGGGCGTCTTTCGCGCGCCGCCGAGCAGCCGGTGTGGCGCGATCCCGAGACCGGCTATTTGCGCCGGCAGGTGTTCAACCGGCCCGATCACCCCATCGAAGTCATCAAGGTCGAGATGCCGGCGAAGCAGCGCGTGACCCTGCCCGCTTCATCCTACGCCCACATTCGCCAGGTCCTCTGGGTGTTGTCGGGCGCGCTCGTGCTGATCGATGGCAGCGAACGCCATGAACTCGGCGCCGGCGACTGCCTTGGATTCGGCCCGCCGGCGGAAGTGACGTTCGCTAACGAGACTACCGCGCCCTGCACCTATGTCGTGGCGCTTGCCCGGAGCTGACGCCGATGCTGGAGATCGCCTGCAAAAACGCCGCGAGCCAGCCTGAAAGTACCGACGACCCGATTTCGGTCGGCCACAATGGCGGGCCGCCGCTCGAGGAGGAGCACCGGCCGGAATGGGGTGATGCTGGCATCGGCAATTACTTCTACTGGAAGGCGGCGCATCGCGCGGCCTGGCACAATCCCTCGCCCGGCATTGTCGCGTTCCGCATCCGGAAAGCCGAGCGGCTGGGCATCACTTACGAAGAATACACGCTGGAGATTCTCGAACGTGGCCGCCACCTGCAGATCGAGGATGTCGAACGGATTGCAGAGATCAAGCGGGCGCGCTCGCGGCGCGCCGTCAATCCTCGAAGCTGAACCTTGCGGAAATTCATCCCGATGTCGGAAATCCTGATCAAAGCCTTGAACCCCTCGCCCGAAATTTGCGCGATGCTCGGTGATTTGCTGATCGAAACCGTGGCGAACGGCGGCTCTGTCAGTTTCATGCATCCGCTGTCACAGAAGGCGGCCGAGGCGTTCTGGTCCAACTCGCTTAGCGCTGCAGGCCGCGGCGAGCGGATCATCCTTGGCGCCTTTGACGGGGACAGGCTGATCGGGACGGTCACGCTGTTGCTCGACCTTCCGCCGAACCAGCCGCATCGCGCCGAGATCGCAAAGATGATGACGCGTGTCAGTTGCCGCCACCGCGGCGTCGCCACGGCGCTGCTGCGCGAGGCCGAGCGGTTGGCCATCGCGCGCGGGCGCTGGTTGTTGGTGCTCGACACCGCCGAGGACGAAGGCGCGGCCGGACTATATGAACGGATGGGATTCGAGCTAACCGGGGTTATTCCGGACTACGCGTTCAAGCCCCATGGCGGGCTGACGGGCACGCTGATCTACTGGAAGCGGTTGCAGGAAGGCGTGCCCGCCTGAGACTTTTGAATGGACGCGTTTTCTTGACGCGAACCGGTCCCCACTTCGCTTAAAAAAGCTCTAACACGCCTCCGCAATCGCCAGGAAATCCGTTGCCTTCAGGCTGGCGCCGCCGACTAGTGCGCCATTGACATCGGCAACCGCCATCAGTTCGGCCGCGTTCGAGGGCTTGACCGATCCGCCATAGAGAATCCGGATCTTGCTGCCTTCCACCTTAAATCGGCTGACGAGAACATCGCGGATAAAGCGATGAACTTGTTCGACATCTTTTGGTGTCGGCGTCAGACCGGTGCCGATCGCCCAGACCGGCTCATAGGCCACCACCAGATTGGCTGATGTCGCGCCGTCCGGCAACGAAACGGCGAGTTGCCCGCCGCAGACATCCAGCGTCTGGCCGGCATCGCGTTGCTTCTGGGTCTCGCCGATGCAGACGATGGCCACCAGCCCGGCCCGCCAAGCCGCTTCCGCCTTCTGCCGAACCAACGCGTCGGTCTCGCCATGATCGGCACGCCGCTCCGAATGCCCGACGATGATGGCGCTGGCGCCGGCATCCGCCAGCATCTCCGCCGAGAGATCGCCGGTATGGGCGCCCGATGCCTTGGCATGGCAATCCTGGGCCCCGACGGCGAGTTTTGAACCGAGCGCCCTATCGGCAAAGCCGCCGATCAGGGTGGCTGGAGGGCAGACCAGCAGGTCGGCCTTGCCGGCCAACGCACCCGCCCCCGCGATCATTGCCTCGAATTCACCTAAGGCGGATTTCAGGCCGTTCATTTTCCAGTTGCCGGCGATCAGCGGCCGGATGGCATCGGTCATGTCGATTGTCCCGCAAATGTCAGCGTTCTAGATGCGCTAGCAGAGCCACGCCGCCAGTTCCAGATACCCGTCGGGCGATCCAGGGGCCATTAGCCGCTTCAAATAGCCCGCACGGGCGAGGTTGCGAGGGGGGCGCGGCCACTTTATGATGCGTTTTCAACTCGGTGACGCCTTGTTGTGGAATTCGGTCCCGGATCGAATTCCCTTGGGCACGACCCGGTTCCCCCTCTCCTTTAAAAACAAGTTGGACCCATGCTTCGAGGAATTCGGAAAGCCTCATCAAACTGGCTCGGCAAGATTGTCATGGCCGTCGTGATGGGCGTTTTGATTGTCAGTTTCGCAGTTTGGGGTATTGCCGACATCTTCAAGGGATTTGGCCAGTCGTCGCTCGCCACGATTGGCAAGACCGAGATTTCGACGGAGCAGTTCCGCCAGATCTACACGGAAAAGCTGCAGCAGCTTAGCCGCAGTTTCGGCCGTCCGCTGACCCCTGAACAGGCCCGCGCCTTCGGGCTCGATCGCCAGGTGTTGCAACAGACCATCGCCGAAGCCGCGCTGGATGAGCAAGCCCGGCGCATGGGGCTTGCCCAGTCGCAGGACGAAGCGATGCGGCAGATCTACAGCGATCCGAATTTTGCGGGATTGGGCGGCAAATTCGATCCGGCTCGCTTCCAGGCCACGATCCGGCAGTTCGGCTATACCGAGCAGCGCTATCTCGCCGAACGGCGGCGGGTCGGGCTGCGGCGTCAGATCGTCGGCGCCGTCTCGGCCGGGGCTGAGCCGCCGAAGGTCCTGATCGAGGCGCTCGCCCGCTTCCAGAACGAGCAGCGCTCGATGGAATTCGTCAAGCTCGACGCGGCGCAGGCCGGCACGATCGATCCGCCGTCGCCCGAGGCGCTGGCCGCCTACTTCGAGGATCACAAAACCCAGTTCCGCGCGCCCGAGTATCGCAAACTGTCCTTTGTCGTGATCAGCCCCGAAGAGATCGGCAAGTGGACCGAGGTCTCCGACGAGGATGCGAAGAAGGTCTTCGAGCAGCGCCGCGACCAACTCGGGACGCCAGAAAAGCGCGAAGTATCGCAGATGTTTTTCCCGAACGAAGGCGAAGCCCAGGCCGCGCGCAGCCGCATCACGTCGGGAACATCGTTCGACGACGTCGCCAAGGAGCGCAACCTCAATCTGGCCGACGTCGATCTCGGCATGATCGCGAAGAACGCGATCATCGATCCGGCGATTGCGGATGCCGCGTTCTCGCTGCAGTCAGGCGAAGTCAGCCAGCCGGTGCAGGGCCGGTTCGGCGTGGCGCTGGTCAAGGTCGGCAAGATCGAGCCGGGTGTGACGCCGACCTATGAAAGCGTCGCAGCGCAGGTGAAAAAGGAAATCGCGACCGAACGCGCGCGCGCCAAGGTCAACGAAATCCAGAACAAGATGGAAGATGAGCGCAGCGGCGGCGCCAATGTGGTCGAGGCTTCGCAGAAGCTCGGCCTTACCCCCGTCACGATCGAGGCTGTCGATCGCTCCGGCCGCACGCCCGACGGACAGCCGGTGGCGAATATTCCGCGCGGCCTCGACGTGGTTTCGCAGGCCTTCAACAGCGATATCGGCGTCGACAACGAACCGATCCAGTTTGCCGGCGGCTATGTCTGGTACGACGTGCTCGGCATTACGCCCTCGCGCGAGCGCTCGCTCGACGAGGTGCGCAGCCAGGTCGAGGCAAAATGGCGCGAAGACCAGATTTCGAGCAAGTTGCGCACGAAGGCAACCGAGATGGTGCAGAAGGTCGAGCAAGGCGGCACGCTCGCCGCCGAAGCGGCCGCAGTCGGAGCGAAGGTCGAGACCGCGACCGGTTTCCGCCGCGACGCCTCGCTTTCAGGCGTGCCCTCCGCCGCCATCACGGCCGCATTCCGGACGCCCAAGGACGGCGTCACGCAGACGCCGGGCACCGGTGGCAGCGAGTGGATCGTGTTGCGCGTCACCGACGTGACGGTGCCGCCGATCGACATGGCCTCCGATGAGCTGAAGAAGTTGAAGGAGACGTTGCAGCGCGCCCTGACCGACGAACAGGTCGCGCAATACGTGACCAAGATCGAATCCGAGATCGGCACCTCCATCAACGCGGCCGCCTTCGCGCAGGTGACGGGCGCGAACAATTGAGCATAATAACTCACCTCATCCTGAGGAACGGCCACTTGGCCGCGTCTCGAAGGATGAGAGCCGGGCCTCATGGTTCTCCGAGCGATGCGAAGTATCGTCCGGAGACGGCGCAAGAACGCCGCCTCACCATGAGGTCTCGATTTTGAAAGCCAAACGATGGACGACCTCAAATCTATCATCGGAAAAGTAGCCACCGGCGCGACGCTGTCGCGTGACGAGGCAGCCTCCGCCTTCGATGCCATGATGTCCGGCGAGGCCACGCCCTCGCAAATGGGCGGGCTGTTGATGGCGCTCAGGGTTCGCGGCGAGACCGTCGACGAGATCACCGGCGCGGTGGCGGCGATGCGCGGCAAGATGCTGCGGGTCAAGGCGCCTGCGGACGCGGTCGACGTCGTCGGCACCGGCGGCGACGGCTCCGGTTCGGTCAATGTCTCGACCTGCGCGGCCTTCATCGTCGCAGGTGCCGGTGTGCCCGTCGCCAAGCATGGCAACCGCGCGCTGTCGTCGCGTTCGGGGGCTGCCGACGTGCTGGCCTCCCTCGGCGTCAAGATCGACCTCACGCCCGACCAGGTCGGCCGCTGTGTGCAGGAGGCCGGCATCGGCTTCATGTTCGCGCCCGCGCATCACCCCGCGATGAAGAATGTCGGCCCGACCCGCGTCGAGCTCGCCACCCGCACGATCTTCAATCTGCTAGGGCCGCTCTCCAATCCGGCCGGCGTCAAGCGCCAGATGGTCGGCGTGTTCTCCAGGCACTGGGTGCAGCCACTGGCGCAGGTCCTGAAAAATCTCGGCTCTGAATCCGTCTGGGTTGTCCACGGTTCCGACGGGCTCGATGAAATCACCCTCACGGGTGCGAGCTTTGTCGCCAGCCTCGACAACGGCAAGATCACCACCTTCGAGGTAACTCCGGAGGACGCGGGCCTCACCTGCTGCAACGTCGACGCGCTCAAGGGCGGCGATGCGGACGCCAATGCGCTGGCGCTGCAAGGCGTGCTCAACGGCAAGCCCAGCCCCTATCGCGACGTCGCGCTGTTGAACGCCGCGGCGGCGCTGATCGTGGCCGGCCGTGCCAGGGACCTGAGGGAAGGCGTCGCGATCGGCGCGAAATCGCTCGACAGCGGTGCAGCGGCGGCACGGCTGAAGCACCTGGTCGCGGTCTCACGCGGCTGATCTTAGGAGGCGCCAGAAATGTCCGATATCCTGAGCAAGATCGAGACTTACAAGCGCGAAGAGATCGCTGCGGCCAAGCGGGCGCACCCGCTTGCCGAGGTCGAGGCCCGCGCCAAGGCGGCCCAGCCACCACGCGGCTTCGTCCGCACCATTCGGGAAAAACTCGCCCGTGGCGACTACGCGCTGATCGCCGAGGTGAAGAAGGCCTCGCCGTCGAAGGGGCTGATCCGCGCTGATTTCGATCCGCCGGCGCTGGCCAAAGCTTACGAGGCCGGCGGCGCGGCGTGCCTATCGGTACTGACGGACGCGCCCTCGTTCCAGGGCCATCTCGATTTCATGGTGGCGGCGCGCGCGGCAACCAATCTGCCGGTGCTGCGCAAGGACTTCCTGTTCGACACCTATCAGGTGGTGGAAGCCCGCGCCCATGGCGCGGATTGCATCCTGATCATCATGGCTGCGCTCGACGATGCCGCCGCGAGGGATATCGAGGACGCGGCGATTGCGCTCGGCATCGACGTGCTGATCGAAATCCACGACCGCACCGAGCTCGACCGCGCGCTAAAACTTCGTTCGCCGATGATCGGCGTGAACAACCGTAACTTACGGACCTTCGAGACCACGCTTGCGACCAGCGAGACGCTGGCGCCGCTGATCCCGCGTGACCGCCTGATGGTCGGCGAAAGCGGTATCTTTACGCCTGACGATCTCGCCCGCCTCGAGCGCGTCGGCATGTCGACCTTCCTGGTCGGCGAAAGCCTGATGCGGCAGGCCGATGTGACCGCGGCAACCCGCGCATTGCTGACGCGTTCCGATACGGCCCGCGCGACCGGGACCGGCTAGCAGATGGCGCGGAAGACTTCCAAAGGCGGCGCCGCCCTCACCCATATCGATGCCGCCGGCGAAGCGCGGATGGTCGACGTCTCCGCGAAGGCAGCGACCGAGCGCACCGCCATCGCCGAGGGGCGTGTCGTCATGGCCAAGGCGACGCTCGATCTGATCGTCTCCGGCAATGCCAAGAAGGGCGACGTGCTGGGCACGGCCCGCATCGCCGGCATCATGGCGGCAAAGCGCACATCGGAATTGATCCCGCTGTGCCATCCGCTGGCGCTGTCCAAGGTGACGCTCGACATCACGCCTGACAAAAAACTTCCGGGCTGCATCGTCCGCGCTACCGTCAAGGTCACCGGCCCGACGGGCGTCGAGATGGAAGCGCTGACGGCGGTGTCGGTCGCGTGCCTGACGATCTACGACATGATCAAAGCGGTCGAGCGCGGCGTTCGCATCGAAGGCATCCATCTCGTCGAGAAGAGCGGCGGCAAGTCCGGCCATTATCGCGCGGAGCGGTGAGCCCGGCGACGTCCCTCAATTGTCACTACGTGTTACCATTGCGGTACGTGTTGCGCTGGCGCTCGCGATAATTTCTCGTCTTCATGCGGTTCCCGCACAATGACGACATGCACCATCGCCGCGTGGCGGGCTTCGACCGGTCGAAGAACACGCGGCGGCATTCGTCGGAAGCGCACATTTTCAGCCGATCAAGCGTTCCATCTCTGGAGCCTTCGTAGAGCTCCGCAACGACCGATGAGAGCCCCGCCAGCGCATCGTCACGCGCTGCCTTAAGCACCATGCCGCCATCATCCTTTGCCGTCGCGAGCAGCGGAAACAGTTTGAGCACTTTGTTAAGCGAGCGGACCGAGTCCCTGTTCTTGCTTCGCTCAGAAGGATCACGCTGCAGATAGTCGCGTATCAAGCTCCTGAGCTCAAGCGCAGTTGCGAGCATCGCTGGCGAAACCCTCGCGTCGACGAGCAACAGCCCACGTTGCCGCATCCACACTGCGAATTCCTTCGCACTTGCCAGTTCATCACTTTGCGGATGCTGCACGCCATGATGCGTGAAATGCCGTAGGTCGAGCGTATTGGCGAAATCGTAGAGATTGGCCAACTCGTCGGGAACCTTGAACTGTCTGGACAATTTCGACATTGCAACACCAGTAAAGCATATTTACCGGTTGACATCAAGAGACACCGGTATAACGTCTATATTAGTGTTAGCGACAATTGATCCTTTGCCGAAAAATTCCAGCCGCATCGCTGACGGAGACAGAATGGACATTGGCACCGACGATCTGCACTACCTTGAACTCACAGAGCTTGCGGCATGCATAAGGGCCCGCAAGATTTCTCCGCTGGAAGCAACACGCGCGCAACTCGATCGCATCGCCGCTCTGGATGGCGAACTCCGCAGTTACGTCCGTGTGACGGCCGATGCTGCGATGGCGCAAGCCGAAGCGGCGCACGCCGAAATCGCAGCAGGCCGGTATCGTGGGCCGCTGCATGGTGTTCCGATTGCGGTGAAGGATCTGTTTTGGACAAGGAATGTTCCGACCGCTGCCGGCACCGTTGTCCACGGCGATTTCCTGCCCGATGAAGACGCAACCGTGGTGCACCGCCTGAATGAAGCCGGCGCAGTCGTGCTGGGGAAGCTGCAGCTCACGGAAGGCGCCTATTCCGATCACCATCCATCTGTAACGCCGCCGAAGAATCCGTGGAATCCGGAGTATTGGCCGGGCATTTCATCAAGTGGCTCGGCGGCCGCAACTGCAGCGGGGCTCTGCTATAGCTCGCTCGCGTCCGATACCGGCGGTTCGATCCGCTGGCCATGTGCCGCCAATGGTCTTACCGGCTTGAAGCCAAGTTGGGGACGCGTCAGCCGCCACGGCGTGTTTGAACTGGCAGCGACATTGGACCATGTCGGGGTCATTGCGCGGAGCGCGATGGATGCCGGCGCCATGCTTGGCGTCATCGCCGGGCGCGATCATGCCGATCCGACAGCCGTCCTCGACCCCGTGCCCAACTATCTGGCTGCGGCGGAACAGGACGTAAGAGGCCTGCGGATTGGCTTCGACGCGAAATGGAGCAGCGACGGCGTAGACGTTGCGACCCAACAGGTGCTGGGCGAAGCAATCAAGGCGTTACGTGCGCATGGCGCTGACATCGTCGATGTGCGGTTTCCCGACGCGAAGCAGGCCGTCGCCGACTGGGTGCCGAATTGCGCGGTGGAGGCCGCGGTCGCGCACGATGCAACTTATCCCGCGCGCAAGGATGAATATGGTCCGATCCTCGCCACCGTTATCGAGGCAGGCCGCGCCTTGTCCGCTTCCGACTACCAGAGGATCCTGCTGCGGCGGCTGGAATTGCGCGGCCGGATCGCATCGCTGTTCGAGACAATCGATCTGCTGCTCATTCCGGTTCACCCATTCCCACCCTTGACGCTCGCCATGATACGGACGCTAGGCGAGCAGCCGGAGCTGATTGCCAGATTGCAGGAATACACCTGCCCGTTCAACATGACCGGTCATCCCACGATCACGCTGCCCGGCGGTTTTTCCGCAACCGGAATGCCGATCGCGTTTCAGCTTGTGGCCGCCAATCTCGACGAAGTCACGCTGGTACGTGCTGGCGCAGCTTTCCAGAGGATCACATCCTGGCATCGCCGCCATCCGTCGCCGAGCGCATGGAGGCAGCATTGAGTGTCCAATCAGCGATACCCAATTCCCGTATCTTCTACGGCTGGTTCGTGGTGGCTGCCGCGTTTGCCGTGACCTTCGTCGGCTTCGGCTGCGCCTATACGTTCAGCGCGTTTCTGGACTCGTTGCAGCGCGATTTCGACGCATCGCGCGGTTCGGTGTCGCTGGTGTTTTCGCTGGCCGGCTTTCTCTATTTCGGCCTCGGCATCGTCAGCGGCCCTCTCGCCGACCGCTATGGCTCGCGCCGCCTCGCGCTGGCGGGCATGCTGCTGATCGGCCTCGGGCTTGCCGCGGCAAGTGCCGCGCGCAACCTGGTCGAGGTGTACGCAGCCTACGGCCTTGGCGTCGGACTCGGCGTCGGCTGCGCCTATGTCCCGGCGGTCGGCGCGGTGCAGCGCTGGTTCGTGCGGCGGCGGGGCTTTGCCTCTGGTCTCGCCGTGAGCGGGATTGGGGTTGGTACGCTGGTGATGCCGCCACTGGCAACGTTCCTGATCGAGATGCTGGGATGGCGCGGCGCCTATCTTGCGCTCGGCGCGTTCGCTACGGTTATCGGCGGAGGAATGGCGCTCCTTCTCGAGAACGATCCGCGCGGCCGGGGCCTCAATCCCGATGGCGATCCGCTCCAGCAGGGAGCCATGTTGACACGGGCCGAAGGTGCTTCGGTGCGCGAGGCGATCCGGTCGCGACGCTTCATCTCGCTATACGCCGCCTGCCTGATCTGCTCGTTCGGCCTGTTCGTGCCGTTCGTGCATCTCGTTCCCTATGCCGGGGACCACGGCGTCCCGGCCACATCCGCAGTGCTGCTGCTCGGCATCATCGGCATCGGCAGCACGGCTGGCCGGTTTTTCCTCGGCGGTCTCGCCGACCGGATCGGCCGCCAGTCCGCCCTGCTCCTGCTCTTCGCGGGCATGGCGATCGCGTTGGCGATCTGGACGATCTCAACGACATTCTGGCCGCTTGCCATTTTTGCATTCGTCTACGGTATGATTTACGGCGCCTGGGTCGCCGTGCTTCCGGCCGTGGTGATGGATTATTTCGGCGGCCGCAACGTCAGCGGCATTATCGGCATTCTCTACACGAGCGTCGCCTTCGGTACCCTGATCGGTCCCAGCGCTGCCGGCTTCGCGTTCGATCTCACCCACGACTATACGCTGCCGATCCTAGCCGGCGTTGCCGCCAACATCATTGCAGCGATCATCGTCGTCACGACCCGAATGCCTGGGGATGGCCGGAACCGGACCCTCCCCTGTGGTTGTCACAGCCCACACTCGCCACCGAGCTAACCATTCATTAACCAGACTTCCTAACGTCAACTCCATCTCGGCGCGGTATCGAATCTACGATCGGGTTTGGGAGAACGCCGCTTCCGGCAGTTCATGTCCCGGCCGCGATCGCGTTCCATGGTTTCAACCGGCACCAGATCATTGAGGATCGCGTTCGCCTTTCGCGGCGGCCCGATCCGCTGGTTGGTCCTGGGCGGCACGCTTTTGATCGCCACCATCGCGATCGGCGCGACCATCATGGCCGGCAATTTCCGCGAGCGCGCGCTGCGCAACAGCGAACGCGAGCTGGAAAACACCGTGCTGCTGCTCGCCCGCCATTCCGACCAGCAGTTCGACGATTTTCAGGTCGTTCAGAAGGACCTGATCGCGTTCATGCGTTGCAACGGAATCGCCACGCTCGAAAACTACAAGCGCCGGATGTCCAGCCATGACATCCACCTGATGCTCAAATCCAAGATCGACGCGTTGTCTTATGTCGGCGGCGTCAACGTCTTCGACGCCGACGGCAACCTGATCAACGCATCGGTCACCTGGCCGCCGCCAACCGTTAACTCCGCGGACCGCGCTTTCTTCAGAACATTCAGGTCCGGTCCGCAATCGCCGGAGATGCTGGTCGAGCCGGTCTGCAGCCGCATCACCGGCGCCTGGACCACCGTATGACCCGAGGCCGACATTGGGCGGTACCAAGGGAGCGCGAAACCCTGCTCATCGGCCGCCACCGTTCTACGACCCGAACTGGATCGCTGTGTGGTACAATAAATCTGCACAGGCGATAGATTTTAGAGCGCTGCGAATGGTCGACGACACATTGAAATCCGAACTTCGCAAAACGTGGGAAGCGGCAGCACCTGGCTGGGCGAAGTGGGAGCATGCGTTTTCTGCGGGTCTATTTGATGCAACTGAGGTGTTGATCGACATGGCCGGCATCAAGCCTGGGATGCGTGTGCTGGATCTAGCCTGCGGCGCTGGCAGCCAGACCATCCAGGTAGCGAAGCGCATAGGCCAGACGGCAAAGTAGTAGCCAGTGACATATCAACCACCATGCATGAACATGTGCGCCGAAGCGCCGCCGCTGCGGGGCTGCACAACATTGAGACGCTTGAGTGCGCGGCAAACGATCTGGGTGCGACGCAGCCTCCGTACGATGCGGCGATCTGCCGACTAGGTCTGATGCTCTTCCCATCGCCACGCAGTGCATTAGAGGCAGTCCAGTGCGTGTTGATGCCCGGTGCGCGTTTCGCGGCACTGGTCTTTACGACGCCCGCTGACAACGCCTTCATGGCACAACCGATGGCGATCCTTCTGCGCCACTCTGGCAAATCGCCGCCTCAGCCGGGACAACCCGGAATATTCGCACTGGGCGGCGATGACGGAATTCTGGAACAGCTGATGAAGGAGAGTGGCCTTGCAGATGTCAAGACAACGAAGGTGAGAGCGCTGCTTAGCCTGCAGGGGGCGGCTGATGCCCTTGAGATGATGCAGCAGGCCTTCGGGCATACCGCGCGGTCGTGGCCGATCTCAGTGATGCGGAAAGATCCGGAGCCTGGTGCGACGTTCATGAATGTCTGAAGCAGTTTGAAACCGGCGAAGGCTTCACAACGAGCTTCAAGTTTCTAATTGGGTCGGGTGCCAAGCCAATATAGATCTGACCGACCAAGATGGTTACGTCCGGCTGCGCTGCTGTCAACGTCCGTTTTCTACGCTCCAGTAAGTCCGCTTCTGGCACCTTTGAGCCATGCCCGCCTATCCTGAGAATGTCCGTTCACCGGGGTAGACCGGAAGTCACCGTGGTCCGGCCAAACCGACACCAAAGCGGGCATTACCCTCCGGCACCCCGGCCATTCGCACCTCATAGGTGCGCTCGCGCCAGGGAAGCTGGTTCGGATTGTCACTCATCAATGCGCCAGCGAAATTGTTGTGCTGACGGCCCCTGCAACACTGCTCAAAACAGAAAAAAGCTCCCGATCAGCAGGCCCGCAGAAAAGGACCAAAGCCCCAAGGTGCAAGCTGACACGAGGCGCACGAGGTTGCGAACCTGCACCTCGAACTCCGCTTCTGTTGTCTCATGGAACTGAGCTGTCATTGGCGTGGCCCTGCCCAGTTAGGCGCGGCCGGATGTACGCACAAATCATGGTGAAGGTGGGGCAAATGGTGCTCACGCTTGAGGGCTCCCAAGCGGACATGCGGCTCAGTCCTCCGATGTCTGCTGTCGAGGGCCATATCGATCTGTCCGAAATCGACCATGGACCCTCGTAGCGGTGCCGAAAGGGCAGCAGCAGAGAGTCTAAAAATCAACTTTCGCGAGATTTTAGGATCGTTGGATTTTCGACTTTTGCAACAATAGCTAACAGACGTTCTCAGCCATTTCCGGCCATTCGCATAAATTGGCAGAAACCTTCTGTCACATGTGTTTTCGGGATATTCTGAGCACAGACGTACCCACGCGTTAAGCGCTTGTGGAGCATGTCACCAATGAAACGCTGTCTCGCTGCTTTCGCAATCGCCGCCAGCCTGTTCCCACCAGTTGCGCAGGCCAACGATGCCTTGGAAGCCAAGGTGCGGGCCTACGTTCCGGTCGTCTCCCTCGCCAAAGTATGTGACATAAGGATCAATGACGCCACCTTGGATGACCACCGCGCCATGCTCGCGGCGGTGAAATCCGACCCGAACGCCAACAAACTTGCCTACCGCCTTCATTATGAAACGCAGACGGCCTACATCAAGGCCCGCGACGGAGGTCAACGGGCCACCTTCTGCAAGGACTTCATCGCAGCCAACAGCCAATACGCCAAGGCGCGCTTCACCGCCGTGGTCGAGGACCACATGAGCGACGTCAGCACTAGTGTGCAGAAAGCGATTGCCCACAACGTCTGCGGTGCGCCCCCCGTCAAGCTGTCCAAGGCCGACTGGAAACCGTACGCGCAAATCAAAAGGATGCTTCAGATCGAGCAGAAGTTGGCCAAAGAAAAGGCCGAGACGAACGGCTGGAACGTCACCGAGGAAACGACGGCGGTCACGGAACAGTTCTGCGCGGCGATAAAAACCTGATGAGCATCACCGCTGCCAAAGTCCGATACAACAGGCGATGGCAACACGACGGCGACGATCGCGCGGCCCCGTATGCGAGCGCCGACGCAGCTTCGCGACCATCGATGCCGACGTCGGCAGCGACCGTCTGGGCGGCATCTGGTGATCCGCGACGATCCGGCTAGCGTGTTCGAGCCGGGCAATGCCCGATGGGGATTGCAACCCGGTATCGATGCGACGAGGTTAAGCTAGTACCGGAATGACTTGGGTTCTCGGACCTCCCGCCAATAACCTCGCCGCTGCTGCGCAAAGGCGACGAGCGGGTTGATCCCACAGTATGAGAAGGTGCCGGATGCGGTTGCCATGCATTGAATTGTAGGTCCAGAACGCGATGAAACGAGGAATGCGGTCGACGTGCGGTGCAGGATAGCACATGATGCGTCGGCGTTAACAGAGCGGCGGATTACGCGTTCGGCTCCAATCCGCCCAACGAGCTGAGCTGAATTCGTTAGCGGCGGGAATCTCTTGCGGCCTGTGCTCTCTTGTTCGCCTGTGACACCCGTCCAATCGTTGACCGCGGGAGCTTGATATTTCGTCGGCGACTCGGAATCGCCTTCATGCCTTCATGGGAAGTTGGCTCATTTGTCGGGCGGGAGAATTGCTGTGCTCTCCGAAGAGAAAGCGCTCGCCGAGCCGCTTCTCCCAGTTCCCTCCTCGCCTCAAACTTTTGGAGGCGTGCGAGTTCCTTGTTAACCCGCTTCAGGGCAGCCACGAAAACCTGCTTACGATGGAGAGAATGCTCGGCAGTCCCCGAAACGCTTTGGCCCCGCGGCTGGGCGGTGCCTTTGCTGATCCGACGCCGCTGGAAGGCGAGCGTACGCTCCCTGTCTCGGAGTTTTCTGAGCGATGATTTCAGGTTCTCAAGTGTCGCGCGATCCGCGTCACCAATTTCGGGATGATGAGAGGTCTGTACGAGCGCTTTCTCATCGTGATTCAGGATACTCAGCTCGAACTTGCAGGGTGCAGACATATGACACCTCATACATGCAATTTGTTGCCTTGGCGTCGCTGCGCCAATCAACTTTACCAATCATATCCACGGCGCGCTTCCGGGGCTCTCACGATAGCTTGAAGAACTGCGGTGATAGTCCTGGACTGGGACACGCTAGTTTTGTGACAAGCTCATTTGGAGAATGACTTGTGGCAGCATGTAGTCCAGAATGATCGCGGTTATATGCGGGGACTAGCCAAACCCGCATGTCGCTTCCGCCTACGCGTGCCTTGAGCTACGGCGGACAAGTCGCGCGTCTGGGCTACCAGACTCCCCAACTGCGACGGCTAGAGCCGCGCCTTCAGCGGCACTCGAAAAATCCTGAAGCCTTCAATATCGGGAAACCACTCGGCGGCTTGGCGCGAAGCCAATGTCAGGACCGCGGCCGGGACTTCGCCGCTGATCAGCCGGTCGATCGCCCCTCGCTGTCCTTCGCTGAACTGGACTTCCGCGGCTCCCGCCGCCATGAAGGCAGCGCTGACACGTCCGCTGGAAGCGGACTGCTTCTCCTCGATCGCGATGCTCTTGTTGTTCAGGTCGGATAACGAATTGATCTCCGGACGTGCGAGGACAAGCGCGACCAGATTGTCCGGCTCGTCAGCCGATGCCGACTTCGCGGCGTCGCGGTCCGGCTCTATTTCCGGATTGTCCAAATTGCTGGCCGCTTCCCCGATCGTTCCGATGGCCGTGACGAGATCGGCCATTCCGGTCGCTTCCACAACCTGCTGCTGTATGTTTCGTGTCGAGGAAGCAGGAGCACTCGCAGCCGCGGGAGGTGTTGCGGGAGTTTCGGATGCGGCAGGAGTTGCAGCGAGTTCGAGCGTGGCTGGCGGCGGCAGGGAGACCTCGGCCTTCACCTCCGACTTGGCTTCCGACGTCACCTCAGACGTGGCGGTCGCTGCGGACTGCGGCGCGGCGATGGCGCCTGACTGACCGGGCGCCAGCCTCTCGGGGATTTCCACCTTGCGCTCCGGCGACTGGACGCCAGCGACTGTTTTTTCGCGGGCCACGGGCGGCGTAGCCGATGGAAGGTTCTTGCTGGCTGCTGCGAGGCGGGAGCGGCCTTTTTGGCGCTTGACGGCTTGGCCTTCGATGCCGTCACGCCAGTGCGCGGCGTCGCGCGGGAAGCCGGTGCACCCTGCCTCTGCCTCGTCACGCGGGCGGGACTGGCGTGTTCTGGTCTTGTTTCCGGCTCGGCCGGTACCACGACAACAGTCTTGCGTTGCCCGCTATGCCGGGCAGATAATGCCTGATCAGACCAGGCCATGTAGGACTGGCACGCGCGGTTGCACGGCAGCCCATCGATATAAACGACGCCGGGTGAATCCAGCGGATTGGCCTGCAGGGCTCCACCCGAACAAAGGGACAAGATCAGGGCCGGCAAAATCCATCTTCTCGACATGACTGCTCCGTTCGAACGCGCATGGTGTTTGGCGCGAGCTACGAATGGATGGAGATGAGGTTTCAAAAAAACGATCTTGCTTTCCGGATCGCTACGCGCCTTGACGCATACTACGCGCTGATTGTTTCCGTCATTGCGAGCCACCCGGTCGGCGCAAAGCGCCGCCGGATGACAGTCTCCGCGAAGCAATCCATCTCTCCGCTCTTGGAGATATGGATTGTCTCGTCGCTTTCGCGCCTCGCAATGACGCGGTGGTTCTGAATTTAGTTCGGCACCGCCCGCTTTGCGGCCGTCGCCGCATTTGCATTGACGGCGCCGCCGCGCAGCAGGTTGAACGCGGCGTTGAGCGCCTTGTCGTCCTTTTCGTTCGGCGGGACGTAGGCTTGCGAGCCGGTCTGCTCGGCGCCGTCGGCGGCGAGGTGGCCGCGCATCGAGGCTTCGCCCTTCAGTTCGGCGCGGCCCTTGAGTTCGTCCGGCACGTCCTGCAGCACCTCGACATCGGGCGCGATGCCCTGGGCCTGGATCGAGCGGCCCGAGGGCGTGAAGTAGCGCGCCGTGGTCAGCGCCAGCGCGCCGTTGCCCTGCCCGAGCGGGATGATGGTCTGCACCGAGCCCTTGCCGAAGGTGCGCGTGCCGATCAGCGTGGCGCGCTTGTGGTCGCGCAGCGCACCGGCCACGATCTCGGACGCCGAAGCCGAGCCGCCGTTGATCAGCACGACCAGCGGCTTGCCCTTGGTGATGTCGCCGCCGCGCGCGGTGAAGCGCTGGGTTTCCTCCGAAGTGCGGCCGCGCGTCGAGACCACCTCGCCCCGGTTCATGAAGGTGCTCGACACCGACACCGCCTGGTCGAGCAACCCGCCGGGATTGTTGCGGAGATCGATCACATAGCCCGTTAGTTTTTCCGGCGGAATTTCCTTCGAGATGCTGGCGATCGCTTTCTTCAAGCCGTCGGTGGTCTGCTCGTTGAAACGGGTGATCCTGATGTAACCGATGTCGCCGCCGTCGGTCTTGAAACGGACCGGCCGCACCCGGATGATCTCCCGCACGATGGCGACGTCGATCGGCGCGGCGGCCCCCTTGCGCACGACCTTGAGGCGGATCTTGCTGTTGGTGGGGCCCTTCATCCGGCCTACCGCCTGTTCGAGGCTCATGCCCTGGATCACCTCGTCGTCGATCTGGGTGATCACGTCACCCGACAGCATGCCGGCCTTGGCCGCGGGCGTATCGTCGATCGGCGTGACCACCTTGACGAGGCCGTCTTCCATCGTCACTTCGATGCCGAGCCCGCCGAACTCGCCATGGGTGGTCTCCTGCATGTCGCTCCAGCCCTTCTCATTCATGTAGCGCGAATGAGGATCGAGCGCGGAGATCATGCCGTTGATGGCGCCTTCCATCAGCTTGGAATCATCCGGCTTCTCGACGTAGCTGGTCTTGATGCGCTCGAACACGTTGCCGAACAGATTGAGCTGGGTGTAGGTGTCGGACCGGGCCGCGGCCTTTGCCGCCGCCACCAGATGCGCGCCCTGAGGTCCGATCACGAGGGCGGTCAGACACGCGCCCGTCACCGTGCCGAGAAGAAAGGCAAAATTCCTGCGCATCGTGGAGCGTCCCTCTATCTCTACGGACGCCCACCATCCCTGTGAATCGGCGTCCCTGTCCCGGCCCCGCCAACTCACAATGGCTTTTTGGTCGGATCAAGGCACGTCGACCCGGAGCAATACGGTCGCTTTCAGAGTGTGAATAAAATCATCACGTTAGATAGGGAGTTCGTCATGCCCCGGGCTTGCCGGCATCTTCTACTTTGCCGCGCCTTCGGCGGATTTGGCCTTTGACTTCGCTGCCGGCGCCTTGGCCGCCGCTTTCGGCGGTGCGCTGTCGCCGCGCATGGTCCCCCAGGGGTCCGAATTCTTCTGCTGCTCGGGGATGTTGCCGAGCGACCTCCGGTAGGCCCGCTCGGCCTCCTTCTCGGCCGCGATTTGCGAGGGCGTCTTGGGCTTGTCCTCCTCGCCGTATTTGGGGGGACCTTGTTGGGCGGCAGCGGATCCGGCCAATAAGGCGATCACGGCGACAGCGCCCAGGATTCTGCCAACAACTTGCATGCGACTACTCCCTGAAATTGGCCCGAGAAATTGGTCCAAGAAACTGGCCCGAAGCCTTAGCACAGCCTGCGTACGGGCTTAAGCGCCGGATTGGGCTGCGACGCAAATCACCGTGGCCGTTGCCGAGGCCGGTCCGGTTTTGTAAACGACTGCCATGAATTCGCCGCCAGCGCCCCATTCCGTCGACGCCTTGCTGTTCGACCTCGGCCGTGTCGTGCTCGATATCAGTTTCGATGAGGTAATGACGTGCTGGGCTGGGCATGCCGGCTGCGCGCCGGCCGACCTCGCCGGACGCTTTGTGGTGAACGACAGTTTCAAGCACCACGAGACCGGCCGGATCGACGATGCGGCGTTCTTTGCGAGCCTGCGCCAGTCGCTCGGCATCGGCATCACCGACGCGCAGTTCCTGGAAGGCTGGAACGCGATCTTCACCGGCGAGATGCCGGGAATTTCGTCGCTGCTGGCGCGTGCAGCAAAACGTCTGCCGCTCTATGCTTTTTCCAACACCAATCCGGCCCACGTCACGCATTTTTCGCAGGCCTACGTGGACGTGCTCAGCCATTTCCGCCAGATATTCCTGTCCTCCAGCATCGGTTTGCGTAAACCCGACGCCGAAGCCTATGATCATGTGGTAAAAGCGATCGGCGTGCCGGCGTCGCGGATCCTGTTCTTCGACGACTCGGCTGCCAATATCGAAGGTGCGCGGGCGCGCGGCCTTTCTGCCATCCACGTGACATCGACGGATGACGTGGCGAGGGCACTGACCGCACTTGGAATTTGAGGGAGGTCTGCCCGTGGCGTTGATGCCGGTTGCCGATGCATTGTCTGCCATCCTTGCGGGCGCCGATCCCCTGCCCGAAGAAATGGTGGCGCTCGATGACGCGTATCACCGCATTCTCGCACGCGACGTCGCCGCGCGGCGGACGCAGCCGCCGCAGCCGATGTCGGCGATGGATGGCTATGCGGTGCGCGCGGCTGACGCCGCCGATGTCAGCGCACGGTTGAAGGTGATCGGCGAGGTCGCCGCAGGCCGACCATTCGAGCGGAAGGTCGGCAAAGGCGAAGCGGTGCGGATCTTTACCGGCGGCGTGATCCCCGATGGCGCCGACGCCGTCATCATCCAGGAAGACACTGGCGTCGACGGCGATCATATCACCATCACGGAAGCAGCCGTTCCGGGGCGGCATATCCGCGCCGCGGGCGTTGATTTCCGCGAAGGCGACGTCCTCCTCAAACGCGGGCGCCGCCTCACCGACCGCGACCTCTCGCTCGCCGCCGGCATGAACTGCCCGGAGCTTGCGGTGCACCGCCGCCCGAAGGTTGCGATGCTGGCGACCGGCGACGAACTGGTGATGCCGGGTGCAATCCCCAGCCCCGGCCAGATCGTCTATTCCAACGGCTACAGCTTGCGGGCGCTGGCGCGGGCCGAGGGCGCAGAAATCATCGACCTCGGAATCGCCGCCGACACCGTCGCCGCGACCACAGAAGGCATCCGCCGTGCCCGCAAGGCCGACGCGGACATCCTGATCACCCTGGGCGGCGCGTCGGTCGGCGACCACGACCTCGTCAAGCGGTCGCTGGAGGCCGAGGGAGTCGGCATGGCGTTCTGGCGGATCGCGATGCGGCCGGGCAAGCCGATGATGCATGGCAGGCTGGAGGCGATGCGGGTGATCGGCCTGCCCGGCAATCCCGTCTCCTCCTATGTCTGCGGCTTCCTGTTCCTGGTGCCGCTGATTCGCGCTCTATCGGGCCGCGATACCATCCATCACCGGCGCGAAAGCGCGCTGCTTGGCCGCGATCTCGCCGCCAACGACCAGCGCGAAGACTATCTTCGCGCCAGTCTCGAAGCGCGCAACGACGGCACGCTGGTTGCCGTGCCGGTGAACCATCAAGACTCGTCGCTATCAGGGAATCTCGCTGCGGCACGTGCGCTTGTGATACGTCCGCCGTTCGCGCCGGCTGCCGCAAAGGGATCGCGTTGCGAACTGCTCCGACTGCCGGAATGACGCCGGAACGGCGCTCTAACAGCACCTTGGTGCCGGAACCGCAATGCGTTCACCTGAAATTAAGTGGTTGCGGAACACATATCGAACATATAGTGTCCGTTCATGATTTGTTTCGACGGCTAGTGTCCTTGATTGAGAGTTTGGGGACTCCACGATCTGGGCTCTGAAGATTCGGAACGAGACGACGCCAACCGGGGGATTGCTCGCGATGCTTACGCGCAAACAGTATGAACTTCTGCGTTTCATCAATGAACGGCTGAAAGAGGCCGGCGTGCCGCCCTCCTTCGACGAGATGAAGGACGCGCTCGATCTGCGCTCGAAATCCGGAATCCACCGCCTCATCACGGCGCTGGAGGAGCGGGGCTTCATCCGCCGCCTGCCCAACCGCGCCCGCGCCATCGAAGTCATCAAGCTGCCCGAGCTCGCAGCCGCCGCCAACAGCCGCCGCGGCTTCACGCCGAGCGTCATCGAGGGTACACTCGGCAAACGCACGGTGAGCGCGCCGGCCGCCGAGGACGACGGCAATCGCCCGGTCGCCGTGCCTGTCATGGGCCGGATTGCCGCCGGTACGCCGATCGAGGCGCTGCAGACCCGCAGCCACACCATCAGCGTACCGCCGGACATGCTCGGCTCCGGCGAACATTACGCGCTCGAAGTGCGCGGCGATTCCATGGTGGACGCCGGCATTCTCGACGGTGACATGGCGCTGATCCAACGCAACGAGACCGCCGACACCGGCGACATCGTCGTGGCGCTGATCGACGAGGAGGAAGCCACGCTGAAGCGCTTCCGCCGCCGCGGCGCCTCGATCGCGCTCGAGCCCGCCAACACCGCCTATGAAGTCCGCATCCTGCCGCCGAACCGGGTCCGGATTCAGGGCAAGCTGATCGGGCTCTACCGCAAATACTGACCCGTTATGCCGTCCGGGCCGTGACGGAAAAGAGCCCCGGCCCGCGGCCGGGGTTTTTTGTTGCGCGTTTGGAACCAACGCCCGTTAGCGCGTTTGTGAATGTGGCGCAGCGCGCCAGTCGCAGAATTGCCAAGAAACGAGAAAAGGCTCTGCGCCATGTCCACTCTGATAGAGGCCTGTGCCTCCTTCTAGACACGGGTCAGCTATCTCAAACGAGGGAGCCATCCGATGTGTGACTATAGCCTGCATGCTGTGGCTACGCGGCCTGCCGAGGTCGGCGAGACGCTGATCACCACGACATTCCGCGGTACATCGACCCGCGGCTTTGCGTCGGAACGCGAGCCTGCAGTGGCGGTCTGCATGCTTCCCGGCACCGAATTGGCGTTCGCTGAGGACGTCAGATACGACAACCGGTGGATCTGGACTCGAACCACCGACTGGCGGGTCGGCAAGTTCAATCAAATCGACCCCCATATCTCCGACCGTCACCACGACGCGATCGAATTTCCCGACGGAAGCCATGTGCTGGTGACGCAGCTTTGCGAAGGCCAGCGCGCGACCGTGCTGCAATTGCCGGTGGTCCAGACCGGTGGCGAACGCGCGCCGAAGGTGACGGAAGCGCCTCCGGCCGAATCGATCGTAACCGGATAAACGCCCACGCGCATACGATCCGCCGGCCCAGCCCGGCGGATCGTGGTGGTACATTTTTCAGAACTCGGCACCGCAGGGGGCAGTCGGTGGTCAACAAGGTTACGTGGCAAAAAGCCGGGCGCGTCACTGAGCCCGGGCGGTACATGTTCAGGTACGGCTGGCTCACCATCACGGCGGAAGATCTCGCAATCTGGCAGCAATTCCCCGACGCATCGTTCACGCTGGTCGCTCTGCCGTCGGCGCCCGACGCGCCCGAGGAATTCCATCTCGGCGCGTTCGAAATACCAGCCAAGCCCACGGTCGACGAGCACTGACGCCCGTCTACTCCTCCGCCTGAAGGTCTGCCTCGGCCGGCGTGGCATCGACGCTGCGCGGTGGCACGACGCGCGGCGCAAGCACGGTGGTGTCGGCCGCGCTCTCGTCAGCCGTAGCCGGCGACCATGGGCGATCGATCCCCCTCGGCTTGACCGCCTCGACGACAAATCCCTCGCGGCTACGCCGCAACGCCATGGCACCCTGGCGCCGCAGCCGTTCGGCATCGATAATCGAAGCCGCGCATGATGCGGGCGCCTGCCGCAGCGTCACAATGATTGCCGCGCGCTCGCAATCGTCCGAAAATGCCTCGGACCTGAGCGCCTGCGCGACCAGGCCGCCGCCGGCGGATTGCACCACGCAGCCAAGATCGTCGCATGAGACGCCTGACGTGAGTGAGGCGTCAGCCGCGGTTCGCGCGTCCGCGTCCGCCGCCAGCCACTCCTTCAGGAGGAAGACGTCCCGAGACCCCTTGGCCGCGTGCATCAAATGCAGCCGGCCGTCCTGGCCGCGCACCCCGACATTGCGTCCGTCGGCGGAAATCAGGATATCGGGCTGCGGCACCCTCGCCGCCCACAGCGCCGCTGACAGTACCAGCGCCGCACCCGACCACCGCAGCGGCGTGCGCAACAGGCCGAGCAGGATGATGCCGAGGCTCGCCGCAAGCAGCGGGCCGATGCCGAACGCCGGCACCCGGCCGACCGCGCCGGGTAACGCCGCGACCCATTGCGTCACCGCAATCATCCAGTCGATGCCGAGCCCCATGATCGTCCAGAACAGCCGATCGAAGCCGAACGGCATCGCGACGAGGCCGAGCAAGCCCGCCGGCATCACCAGCGCGGAGACCACCGGCATCGCCGCGAGGTTGGCCAGCACGCCGTAAGGCGTGACCCGGTGAAAGTGAAAGGCGGCGTAAGGCATGGTCGCAAGCCCCGCTACCAACGAGGCCAGCAACAGCATAGTGACTTCGCGGCCGCCCCACAGCGCTACGCGCGCTGTTGCGGTATGATCCGCCGTCGCCAACAGGCGCGGCATGCCGATCTGCACCAGTGCAACGAGCCCCAACGTCGCCGCAAACGACATCTGGAAACTCGGATGTACCAGCGCTTCCGGCGCGACCGTGAGCACGATCAGGGCCGCGACCGCGAGCGTGCGAAACGTAATCGCGCGGCGATCGACCATGACGGCGATCAGCACCACGGCCGTCATGAAAAACGATCTTTGCGTCGCGACCTCGGCGCCCGACAGCAGCAAATAAAACGCGGCGGCAACGAGGGCCGCCGCCGCCGACCACTTCTTGATGGGCTGGCCGACCGTGAGCACAGGATACAGCGCCAACAGCGCCCGGACCGCGAAAAACACGACGCCGGCAACAACGGCCATGTGGTAGCCGGAGATCGACAGCACATGACCGAGACCGGAGATAAACATCGCATCGTTCACCGGCGGCGAGATCGCATCGCGCCGCCCGGTCAACAGAGCGGTCGCAATCGCGCGCTTGTCGCCCTCCAGCGTGGTCCTGATCCGCGCGTCGATCGTATCGCGCAGTCCCTGCATGAATGCCGAATAGCGCAGACGGAGCCCGCCCGTCGCTGGCGGCTCGGTGGTCTTGATCGCGCCCATCACGAAGCCGGAGGCGCCGATGCCGGCGAAAAACATGTCGCGGCTGAAATCGTAGCTCCCCGGCCGCACCGGCGCGAGCGGCGGCAATAGCCGCGCCTTCAATTCAACGAAGCTGCCGACCGGCGGGGCGGTGCCCTTCCTTACCGAGAGCCGTACGCGCTCCAGCTTCGTCGTTCCGCGCGCGCTTTCCATGGTAACGACGCGCAGGACAAAACGGTCGGTGCGCTCGCGAATGTCGCGCGTCTCGACAAAACCCGTCAGCGACACCGAAAACATCGGTCGCGCCAGCACGCCGTGCGCGATCCGCGCGGTCTTCCAGGTCACTATCGCAAAGCCCGCGGCGACGGCCGCGATCATCACCGCAGCGGGAAAGAATTTCTGCCGCCGCAACAGAACCGCCACCGCGCACAGCGCGATCGCCACAATGGCAGCCACCGACAGCACCGGCTCATGATCGGCGGCGAAGTAAAACGCAATGCCGGTACCGAATGCGACAGGTACCCACGGCAGCAAGCGGCCGGCACCCGCTTCGGCGCGTGCCCATGTACGCAAGGTCTCGATCAGCGGCGGCCAGAACGCGCGACGCGACGGCAAAATGCCGCCGACCGGCGCCGCAACGCGCGGCGGCCAAGTGCCGGCATAGCCCCGTTTTCGGCCCGACGTGTCGCCCTGCTCCGCCACCGAGCCCTACACCTTACGATCTCGTGGAGACCGCAAGACTACCGGACGCTGTATTCAGCCCGCTAGCGGAACGGAAGCAGAAACCTGAAGAAATGCACGCCGGCTGGGGTTACAGTCGAACGCTATGGATTGAACCGGAATCGGGACAAAGAAGCGACATGAAGCTTGCGGCCAGCCTTTTATTTACGGTGATCTTGATCACCTCTCACGCCAATGCCGCCACTCCAGAGCAATGCCGCTTCATCGAAGCGCGGGCCGAGCGCGAGGCGTGCTATCAGCGCCAGGAGATCGCACGTGCTGCCCGGCAAAAGGCGAACGAAGCCCGGCAGGCCGAGCAGCAAAAGCCCTACGAGCCCATGACGGCGGACGACGCCCAGCTCGCAAAGTCCCTGCGCAGCATTTGCCGGGGGTGCTAGGCGGCCGGCGTCACGTTCCAATCCCGCCAGCCCACCACCCGGAAACCGCTCTTGCAAGTGCGCCGCAGCAGGATGCACACTGTGCGCGCATGACCAGGTGTCAACGTCTACGGCTCTCAGCTCGACTGGAATTTACGGTTGCGCTCAGAACGAGAGGAGCATGACCCCATGCGAGAAACCGAAATCCACGACTATGCACGGCAGTTGCTGGAAGCGCATGGCCCCAAGGCCATTGCGGAAGCGGCCCAGAACGCCATCGAACTCGAGGCAAAAGGCTAGGCCGAACTGGCCAGAACCTGGCGGCATATCGAAGACGCGATGAAGCTCATGCGCGGGCCGCACCAAAGCTGAGGCTGCCGGCGCGGCAACGCAGAACGTGGTCCAAGACCCGTCGCAAGCCGCTTCGCCACGGCTGAATGGCGGCACGACCTCCACGATGCGCCTCTCCATGACAGGAGTGAAGCCATGTTTCCGAAGTGTGCGACAGCCGAAGACCTCGTGAAAGCGATCAGCGACGAGAAGGTGCAGATGATCGATCTGCGCTTCACCGACTTGCCTGGGGTATGGCAGCATTTTTCCATCCCGCCGGGTGCGGCGAGTATCGACGCTCTCAGCGAAGGCATTGGATTCGATGGCTCATCCATCCGCGGCTTCCAGGAAATCCAGGAAAGCGACATGCTGGTCGTGCCGGACCCGACCACGGCCTTCCTCGACCCGTATTCCCCTTCATCGACCCTGGTCCTGATCTGCAACATCCGCGACCCCGTGACCGGTCAACCCTATAGCCGTGACGCCCGTTACATCTCCCAGAAAGCCGAAATCAACCTGAAGGGCACCGGCCACGCCGATACGAGTTACTTCGGCCCAGAGGCGGAGTTCTTCGTGTTCGACGACGTGCGCTACGGACAGGGGATCAACTACGCCTTCCACGAAATCGATTCCAGCGAAGGCAGTTGGAATACGGGCAAGGAGGAAGCGCCAAATCTGGGCCACAAGCCGCGCCCCAAGGAGGGATATTTTCCCGTTCCCCCGACCGACAGCATGCAGGCTCTCCGCACCGACATGGTGCTGACGATGGAACAGCTTGGCATCCAGATCGAAGCCCATCACCATGAAGTCGCGACCGGCGGCCAGAACGAGATCGACATGCGCTTCACTACACTCACCCGCATGGCCGACAATCTGATGATGTATAAATACGTGGTGAAGAACACCGCCCGCGAGCACGGCATGACCGCAACGTTCATGCCGAAGCCGCTGTTCGAGGACAACGCCTCGGGGATGCACGTTCACCAGTCCCTGTGGAAGGGCGAGACCAATCTGTTCTACGACAAGGGCGACTATGCCGAGTTGAGCCAGCTCGGCCGCTACTACATCGGCGGTCTGTTGACCCACGCCTGGGCACTGTGCGCGCTTTGCGCCCCCACCACGAACTCCTATCGGCGCCTGGTGCCCGGCTATGAGGCTCCGATCAATCTGGTCTATTCCCAGCGCAACCGGTCAGCCTGCTGCCGGATTCCGATGTATTCGCCGAACCCGCGGTCAAAGCGGGTCGAGTTTCGCTCGCCGGATCCCTCCTGCAATCCCTATCTGGCCTTTGCCGCGATGCTGATGGCCGGTCTTGACGGCATCACCAGCCGGATCGATCCGGGCAGCCCGATCGACAAGAACCTGTATGACCTGCCGCCTGCCGAGGCAAAGGACGTGAGGTCGACACCGGGATCGCTGGATCAGGCGCTTGACGCGCTCGAGCGCGATCACGCCTTCCTGCTCCGCGGCGATGTGTTCACGGCCGACGTGGTCGAGACCTGGCTCGACTACAAGCGGAAGAAAGAGGTCGATCCGATCCGGCTGCGCCCTCATCCATACGAGTTCCATTTGTATTACGATATTTAGAACGGGATGACGCAGGGACCGCGTCCTGACGCGCAACCAGCCTACGGCTCAATCAGCGGTGTCTTCGACGAGACATGATGGCTGACTATCTTCCATTCGCCGTCTTCGCGAACGATCACCCAGGTAATTTTCACCACCAGCGGCTCGGCATCTTTCTCGATAGCGAAGGACGCTGTGCCCGCGACGTTGATCAGGTCGGGAGCCGCCTGCGCGGTTTTGACATCGGTGAATTGGACCGATGGCGACTGCCATCGCGGCAGCCCTTCGAAATAGGCCTTAACGCCGTCATTGCCGCAATAGAAGTTCGGCTTCGAGCCGAAGAAGAACGCGTTTTTCGAATAAAGCGAGGCGAGAGCCTTGGCATCCAGCCCGCTGAAAGCCTTCGTCCATTTTCCCATGATGCCGGCGACGATATCTTCGGTCGCAATCCGTTCGGATGACGCCATCGATTGACCTCACCCCTTCCCGCCGACTTCCTTGGCAAACGTGTCGCGCAGCCCAATCGTGCGGTTGAACACCGGCTTGCCCGGCGCGGAATCCTTGTCGCGGACGAAATAGCCCTGCCGCTCGAACTGCATCACCTCGCCCGAATTGTCTGATGCGACCGACGGCTCGACCCGCGCCTCGGGCAGCACCTCCAGCGATTCCGGGTTGAGATCGGCGGCAAAATTCGCCGCACTCGGGCTCGGATTCGAGAAGAGCTGATTGTAGACGCGGATTTCCGCCGGTACCGAATCCTTGGCCGACAGCCAGTGCATGGTGGCCTTGACCTTGCGGCCGTCAGGGGCGTTGCCGCCCTTGGTCGCGGGATCGTAGGTGCAGCGCAGTTCGACCACTTCGCCGGCGTCGTTCTTGATGACGCCGGTGCATTTCACGAAATAGGCGTAGCGCAGCCGCACCTCGTTGCCCGGCGACAGGCGGAAGAATTTTTTGGGCGGGTTCTCCATGAAATCGTCGCGCTCGATATAGAGCTCGCGGCCGAACGAGATTTTGCGCGTGCCCGCGGCCGGATCGTCAGGATGGTTGACGGCCTCGAGCTCCTCCGTCTGCCCTTCCGGATAATTCTCGATCACGACTTTCAGCGGCCGCAGCACCGCCATCCGCCGCTGCGCCGTCTTGTTGAGGTGCTCGCGAATGCAAAATTCCAGCATGCCGACATCGACCACGCTGTTGGCTTTCGCTACGCCGATACGCTTGACGAATTCGCGCACCGCCGCCGGCGGCACGCCGCGGCGCTTCAACCCGGCAATCGTCGGCATGCGCGGATCGTCCCAGCCGGAGACGTGACCATCGCGGACGAGCTGTGTCAGCACGCGCTTCGACAAGAGCGTGTAAGTCAGATTGAGGCGGGCGAATTCGTACTGGCGCGGCTTTGACGGCACCGGCAGCTTGTCCAGCAGCCACTCATAGAGCGGGCGGTGGTCCTCGAATTCCAGCGTGCAGATCGAATGCGTGATGCCTTCGATGGCGTCCGACTGGCCGTGGGCATAATCGTAGCTCGGATAGATCGACCATTTGGTGCCGGTGCGCGGATGCTCGGCATGGAGGATGCGGTAGAGCACGGGGTCGCGCAGGTTGATGTTGCCGGCCGCCATGTCAATCTTGGCGCGCAGCACGCGGCTGCCGTTCGGAAACTCGCCGGCCTTCATGCGTCGGAAGAGGTCGAGGTTTTCCTCCACCGTGCGGTCACGAAACGGCGAGTTCTTGCCGGGTTCCGTCAGCGTGCCGCGGTTGATACGGATTTCCTCCTGCGACTGGTCGTCGACATAAGCATAGCCCGCCTTGATCAGGCCCTCCGCCCAGTCATACAGACGATCGAAATAGTCGGAGGCGTAATAGAGATCTGTTCCCCAGTCGTAGCCGAGCCAGTGCACGTCGGCCTGGATGGAATCGATATATTCCTGCTCTTCCTTGGTCGGGTTGGTGTCGTCGAAGCGCAGATGACACTTGCCTCCGAACTCCTGCGCGATGCCGAAATTGAGGGCAATCGACTTGGCATGGCCGATATGCAGATAGCCGTTCGGCTCCGGCGGAAATCGGGTCACGATCCGGCTGTGCTTGTCGGAAGAGAGATCGGCCTGGACGATGTCGCGGATGAAATCGCGCCCCGCCTCTGCCGTTACCGGTTCTGTGGTCATCCTGAGTTCCTGTTAGGGATTGGCGAACCTTCTGCCAAATTCGCCCCTGTGAGCCAAGCCCACTTTGCCACCGGCCCGGGCTTTAGTTATGCATCGTTCCTGCTATACACCACCGCCGTTCACCGCTCACGCGCTTGGTAATGACTGAACCCGTCGTCACACGCTTCGCCCCCTCGCCCACCGGCTTCCTCCATATCGGAGGGGCCCGGACCGCGCTGTTCAACTGGCTCTATGCCAAGAAGCGCCGCGGCAAGATGCTGCTGCGGATCGAGGACACCGACCGCGAGCGCTCCACGGAAGCCGCCATTGCCGCCATCCTGGATGGGCTGAAATGGCTCGAGCTCGACTGGGACGGCGACGTCATCCATCAGTTCAGCCGCGCCGCCCGTCATCGCGAAGTGGCCGAGCAGCTGCTCGCCAGCGGCCAGGCGTACCGCTGCTACGCCACCGCGGAGGAGCTGACCGCGATGCGCGAGAAAGCGCGCGCAGAGGGCCGCACGCGCCTTTATGACGGGATGTGGCGAGATCGTGATCCGGGAGAAGTGCCCGCCGGCATGAAGCCGACCATTCGCCTGAAGGCCCCGCAGACCGGCGAGACCGTGATCGAGGATCAGGTGCAGGGCCGCGTGGTCTGGCAGAACGAAAACCTCGATGACCTCGTGCTGCTGCGTGGCGACGGCAATCCGACCTACATGCTGGCTGTCGTGGTCGACGACCACGACATGGGCGTGACCCATGTCATCCGCGGCGACGACCATCTGATCAACGCCGCACGCCAGAAGCAGATCTATGATGCGCTCGGATGGGACATCCCGAACATGTCCCATATTCCGCTGATCCACGGGCCCGATGGTTCAAAACTGTCGAAGCGCCATGGCGCGCTCGGTGTCGATGCCTACCGCGCCATGGGATATCTGCCGGCGGCGCTGCGCAATTACCTAGTCCGGCTCGGCTGGAGCCATGGCGACCAGGAGATTTTCTCGACGCAGGAAATGATCGATGCGTTCGACCTGCCCGCGATCGGGCGGTCTGCTGCACGCTTCGATTTCGCCAAGCTGGAAAACCTCAACGGCCACTACATCCGCCACGCCGATGACGGCGCGCTGGTGTCCCAGTTCGAGAGCGTTCTGGACTATGTGCCCGATGGCGCCGAGTTGAAGGCAAAACTCAACGACACCACCCGCGCGCAATTGCTGCGGGCGATGCCGAGCTTGAAAGAACGCGCCAAGACGCTGATCGAGCTGATCTCGGGCGCCTACTTCATCTTTGCCGACCGTCCGCTCCAGATCGAGCCGAAGGCCTTGGCTCTGCTGACGCCGGAAACCCGGGCGCTGATCGGTCAGCTCCGCACCGCGCTGGAAACCGTGACCGACTGGCATGCCGAGACCACCGAATCCGCCATGCGGAATTTCGCGGAGCAGAACAACCTCAAGCTCGGCGCCGTCGCCCAGCCGCTCCGGGTGGCGCTGACCGGGCGGACGACTTCGCCCGGCATTTTCGACGTTTTGGCAGTCCTGGGGCGGGAGGAATGTCTGGGTCGGCTAGCTGATCAGGCGGCCGGCTGAAGCCCCTACCTTATGCGGGTTTCCGGCCATCTTGCAGTGCACAGGGCAATAAGCTAACCCATTTGCCGCCGCCTCCAGACAAGCCGGCCTCCTTGCTTGTGCCCCGGAAAATGGCACCAGGGTCAGGCGCGGTTTTCGCAACGATTTCATCGGGGACTTCACGATGGACGCAAAATCCAGCAAGACTGCAACGCTCACGGTAGGCAACAAGACCTACGATTTCCCGATCCTCAGCGGCACGGTGGGGCCAGATGTCATCGACATCGCCAAGCTCTACGCCCAGGCCGGGATGTTTACCTACGACCCCGGCTTTACCTCCACCGGAAGCTGCCAGTCGAAGATCACCTATATCGACGGCGACGCCGGCGTGCTGGAATACCGCGGCTACCCGATCGAGCAACTCGCCGAACAGGGCGATTTCCTCGAGACCTGCTACCTCCTGCTCTACGGGGAACTTCCGACCAAGGCCCAGAAGCAGGATTTCGACCACCGCGTGATCCATCACACCATGGTTCACGAGCAGATGGCCCGCTTCTTCCAGGGTTTTCGCCGCGACGCCCATCCGATGGCGATCATGGTCGCTGCCGTCGGTGCGTTGGCCGCGTTCTATCACGATAGCACCGATATCAACGATCCGAAGCAGCGCATGATCGCGTCGATGCGGATGATCGCGAAGGTGCCGACGCTGGCCGCGATGGCATATAAATACACCGTCGGCCAGCCCTTCATGTATCCGAAGAACACCCTCTCCTTTGCCGAGAACTTCCTGCACATGTGCTTCGCAGTGCCTTGCGAGGACTACAAGATCAATCCGGTGCTGGCTGACGCGCTCGACAAGATCTTCATCCTGCACGCCGATCACGAGCAGAACGCCTCGACCTCGACGGTGCGCATCGCCGGCTCGTCCGGCGCCAACCCCTTCGCCTGCATCGCCGCCGGCATCGCCTGCCTGTGGGGCCCGGCGCATGGCGGCGCCAATGAAGCGGCGCTGGCGATGCTCGCGGAGATTGGTTCGGTCGACAAGATTCCGGAATTCATCGCGAAGGTGAAGGACAAGAACAGCGAAGTCCGCCTGATGGGCTTTGGCCACCGCGTCTACAAGAACTACGACCCGCGCGCCAAGATCATGCAGAAGATGTGTCACGCCGTGCTGGCCGAGACCGGCCATGGCGACGACCCGATGCTGAAGGTGGCGCTGGAGTTGGAAAAGATCGCGCTCAACGATCAGTACTTCATCGACCGCAAGCTCTACCCGAACGTCGACTTCTATTCAGGCATCACGCTGAAGGCGATGGGCTTCCCGACCTCGATGTTCACCGTGCTGTTCGCGGTCGCCCGCACCGTCGGCTGGATCAGCCAGTGGAGCGAGATGATCGAGGACCCGCACCAGAAGATCGGCCGTCCGCGCCAGCTCTATACCGGCGTCGCCCGCCGCGATTACGTGGCGATGGACAAGCGGAAGTAAGCGACGTCGCTTACGCCAATTCGGAAAGCCGGATGCGATCATCGCGTCCGGCTTTTCTGCTTTTTCGTAGGATGGGTGGAGCGCAGCGATACCCATCGCCAGTGTATGCCGCGATTGATGGGTATCGCTTCGCTCCACCCATCCTACAATCCTACCCCTGCCGCGCCTTGTGCATCGTCGCCAGCACGATATCGGCGGCGCGCACGCTGGGCGGCTGGTTGCCGGTCGACATGATGCCGTCGATTTTGCCGAATGCTTCGAGTTGCTTTCGACGCAGCTCGCTGTCGCCCAACGCCTCGCGCAGCGCGGCTGCGAGCTTTTCCGGCGTGCAGTTCTCCTGCAGGAACTCCGGCACGACATTCTCGCCGATCACGAGATTGGCCAAGATCACCGAGTTCACCTTGATCGCCCGCCGCAAGATCCAGGCTTCCACAGCGCCGGTCCGGTAGGCCGTCACCATCGGCACGCCAGCCAACGCCAGTTCGAGCGTCACGGTGCCGGATTTGGCGAGCGCTGCATGCGCGATCCGGAATGCGGCCCGCTTCTCCTGCTCGCCGATGACGACCTGGGGCTGCACCGGCCAGCCCTTCACCGCATCTACGACCGCCTCCTGCAGGTGCGGCATGGTCGGCAGCACCAGTTCGAACGGCGTGCCCTGCTCCTGCAGCAGTCCCACCGCCTGGCCGAATACCGCCATGTGGTGACGAATTTCGCTGCGGCGGCTTCCCGGCAGCACCAACAGCACCGGCGGCGATTCCGCCCGTCGCCTGGTCTCATCGGCATTCGGCCGCAGCGAGGTCAGTTGCTCGGTCAGGGGGTGACCGACATAGGTGCAGGGAGGGCCGTGCAGCCTGCGATAGGCCTCGGGCTCGAACGGCAGCAGCGCCAGCACGTGATCGACGTATTTCAGCATCGCGCGCGCCCGGCCGGGCCGCCAGGCCCATACCGAGGGCGACACATAATCGACGATCGGAATCTTGGGATTCTTGGCGCGCACACGCCTCGCGACACGATGGGTAAAGTCGGGGCTGTCGATGATGACGAGAATATCGGGCGATGCCTCCGTCACCACGATAGCCGTTTCCTTGATCAGCCCGAGGATCTTCGGCAGTTCCTTGACGACTGCGGCTAGCCCGATGATCGAGAGTTCTTCAATCGGAAACAGCGACTCCAGGCCTTCACGTGCCATTGCGCGGCCGCCGACGCCCTCGAACTGTACCGCATCGCCAAGGCGCTGGCGCAGCACTTTCATCAAGCTGGCGCCGAGGCGATCGCCGGATTCCTCCGTCGCGATCAGAAATATCCTCCGCTCCATCCCGGCGGTCGCGCGAGGCGGCGTCACGCGGGCAAGCCCTGAACGAACAGACCGGCGCTATCGGCGGCCTCGATCATGGCTTGCGAGTCCGCTGCAATCGTATGGCCGGCGATCACGGCAATGCCGGCGAGCCCGGCGCTAGCTGCGCCTTCGATGGTTTTTGCGCCCACGGCCGGCAGGTCGAAGCGCAAATCCTGCCCGCTCTTCGGCGCCTTCACCAGCACGCCGCGGCCGGATTTGGCGCGAATGCGCCCCGCCTCGCGCAGCCTCGCCACCCGCGCCAGCAGCCCATCGGTGCCCTCGATATCCTCGACCGCGACCACATGGCCGTCGATCACGACCACGGCCTGCCCGATGTCGAACGGACCGAGCGCGCCGAGCACCTCCCGCCCCTTGGCAATATCGGCGGCGGCGGCGGCATCCGGCATGGCGCGGGCAATTTGCCCCTCTGGCATCAGAACGTCCGGGGCGACATCCCTGATGCCGACCATCCGGAAACCGTCCTGTTCGAGGATGCGGCCGATCCCCGACAACAGGTGATCGTCGCCGCCGCGAAACGCCGCCCAGACGCGGCCGATCACGCGGATCGTTCCCCAGTCCAGCCTGATTTCCGAGAGCGCAGGCCGCAGCAGCGTACCGATGAAAATCAAGTCGCGGCAGCCCTCACTACGGAACAGCCTTGTCGCGCGGCCGAGTTGTCCGACCGAGATCCAGTGATGGCGGAAGCGGCCGACGCGATCCGGATCGCAGGCGCCGCGCAGCGCGAACAGCACTGGCGCCAATCCCCGCGCGGCAAGCGACTCCGCCACCGCGAACGGCATCGCGCCGCCGCCTGCGATGACGCCGACGGGCGATGAAATGTCGGAAGCCGCTGAGATCATGGCTGCGGCGATCCCGTCATCAAGGTTTGTTGCCGTCGCCGGCGGGAAGGCAGAGCGGACGAAGTTTACCGTCGCCGATGAAGGCGAGGATTTCGGCGATCGCCGGATCCTCTCCAGCCATCGGCTGCACCGCATTCAGCCGCTCGGCAAAAATACCAGGCCCGTGAAACAGCTTTTGGTAGAACGAGCGCACCTTGGCGAGCCGCTCCCTGGTGAACTTGCGGCGCTTCATGCCGATGATGTTCAGCCCTTCGAGACTGGCATATTGTCCATTGGCGAGCCCGAACGGAATGATGTCGCCGCGGACGCCGCAGACGCCACCGACCATGACCTGCGGCCCGATCCGCGTGAACTGATGCACGGCCGAGAGCCCGCCGATGTAGACGAAATCGCCGATCTCGCAATGACCGCCCAGCGTTGCAGACGTCGCGAAGATAACGTCGCTCCCCACGACGCAATCATGGCCGACGTGGCTGTTGTTCATGAAGTAACCGCGCGCGCCCACCCGCGTGAGGCCGCCGCCCTTCTTCGTTCCGATATTCATCGTTACACCTTCGCGGATGGTGCATCCCTCGCCGACCTCGAGCCGGGTCGGTTCACCGCGATAGCTGAGGTCCTGCGGGGGGCCTCCCAATGCAGCAAACGGGTAAATGACACAGCTATCGGCGATGGTCGTATGCCCCGCCACGTTCACATGCCCGGTCAACTTGCAGTTCGCGCCGATGGTGACGTTCGGCCCGATGATGCAATAGGGACCGATTGTCGTCCCCTCGCCGATCACAGCGCCATCCTCAACCCGCGCGGTTGGATCGATCGTACCCATCAAGCAGCCCAGCCATCGATTGCGCGCGAATATCTCGCGTTTTCCGGTGGTTAGCGCGGCATTTCAATGCTGTCTAGTGACGTATGATTACGTCATGTGTCGGGCGCGCAACGCCTGCAAGATTCCCATCCGCTGCCGCCCGTCTCCCCAGCCGAAGGCCGAGACAAGCCGTCGCTATGTCATGCTGCCGGGCAGGAAGCAACGGATCGAAATCCCGAGTGAGTCCTTCATCGGCCACACCATGGTTCGGCCGGCGCGATTGGGCTCGGTAATCACCGCATCGTCGGGGACATCGATCCACTGGCCCTCGAGCCGCACGCGGTAATGACCGTCCTTGGATTCCCAATCGACATCGGCGACAACGGAGCCATCAGCGTCGGAGCAACATGGCCCCTTTCCGCTCCTGAGGCTGTCGAACCACGACTTGAGCGGGGATTTGGCGTAGCGACCGTCATCGCGGGCTACGGCATGTCCGCCGAGAACAATAGCTGCGCCTAGCAGTGCAACACCGACCCAGAGAGACTTCATGCGGCCATCCGCCAACAGATTTCCCACGGTATCTATAAAAGCTGCTGGGCCGGCTGAAGTTCCATCAACACGTCACAATTAAAGCTGGACCGATCCACGGTCGAACGGTGTCCTGCTAAAGCGTTTGGGGTGGACACCGGTTCGCGTCAAGAAAACGCGTCAAAACAAGAATCTAAAGCCCGGTTCTGATTCAATCAGAACCGAAAAAGACTCTAGCTGCCGGTCTGAGCAATCCATTCGCCAGGTTGTACGCGCGCGACCAGGACGGCCGGGCCCGAGCCACCGGTCTTGTAGACGAGCGCCTCGCCCTCGCGGATATCGCCAAATTCCTTTCCGAAGGCATCGGCGACGTTGGTCTTGTGCGTCACCATCACATTATTGACGCCGGCTTTCAGAGGCGCATTGACGAGATCGCGGACGGCGCGCCCAATTTTAGCGTTCTTGCCGTCGGGGTTCGCCATCGCCGACACACTGCCGGCGCCGCTGTCGGTCAGGGCGTCGACGGGAGACACGTCCTTGCCGCTGAGCAGCTTGCCGGTCTTTGTGTGACGGGTAAATTCAATCCGGCTCAATCCGTCAGCATCGCGCCGACGTCGGCTTCCGCAACCACGGCACCATTTACCTTGGCGTCGCCGTGAAACCACCACATCGCCTTACGGCGGCCGATCGAGCGCATGTGGTATTCGATAGTGTCGCCGGGCATCACCGGCTTGCGGAATTTGCACTTGTCGATGGTGAGGAAATAAACCGCGCGCGGCTTTTCAGTGCCTTCGACCGACTTGATGCCGATCACGCCGGCGGTCTGCGCCATGGCCTCGATCATCATCACGCCGGGATAGACCGGACGTTCGGGGAAATGGCCGAGAAACGGCGGCTCGTTGAAGGTAACGTTCTTGATGCCGATGCCGCTGTAATCGGTCCGGATATTGATCACCCGATCGATCAGCAGCATCGGATAACGGTGCGGGAGCGTCTTGAGGATCTCGTTGATGTCCACAAGCTCGAATCTGACCGGTGCCTCCTCCATCACTCGCGCCCTTCGCCTTTCGGATCGACGGCGCCACCCTGCACCAGCCGCTCCACTGCAATAATCTCCTTGAACCACTGCTTGGTCGGCTTTGCAAAGAAACCGCCCCAGCGGCCGTTGGGCGGAATGTCGTCCTTGACCCCGCTCATCGCTGTCACCTGCGCGCCATCGCCGATCTTGAGGTGGTTGTTGATGCCCACCTTGGCGCCCAGCGCGACGTTGTCACCGATCGTCAGGCTGCCCGCGAGCCCGATCTGGGCCGCGAGCAGGCAGTGCCTGCCGATGGTCACATTGTGGCCGATCTGGACCTGATTGTCGATTTTGGTGCCCTCGCCAATCACCGTATCCCGCAGGCTGCCGCGGTCGATGCAAGTGCCGGCGCCGATTTCGACATCGTTCTGGATCAGGACGCGACCGGTCTGGGGCACCTTCAGATGGCCCTCGGGGCCGAAAAAAATGAAGCCATAACCGTCCTGGCCGATGCTGCAGGCGGGATGGATCAGGACGTTGTTGCCGATCAGGGCGAACTGGATAGCGCTGCGCGCACCTACATTGCAGTCGCGGCCGATTTTGACGTCGGCGCCGATCACCGCGCCGGCACCGATTACGGTGCCAGTACCGATCTCGACCCGCGGGCCGATCACCGCGAGCGGATCGACGATGACGCCGTCCTCGAGATGGGCGGACGGGTCGATGATCGCCGATGGCGCGATGCCGTCATTGTCGAACCATGATTGCGGGCGGAGCGCATCGGCGTGCCACTCGCGCGCCAGCTTCATGAAGGCACGGAACGGCTGGGCCGCCCGCAGCACCGCCACATGGGCGGGCACCTGGGCCTCGAAACGCGGGCTGACCAGGCAAGCGCCGGCATTGGTCGTCTTGAGCTGATCGGCGTATTTGAGATTGTCGAAGAACGTCAGATGCATCGGACCGGCTTCGTCGAGCGAAGCGAGGCCCCTAATCACATCACCGTCCCGCGCAGGATTGACCAATACCGCTCCCGTCAACGCGGCCAGCTCGGCCAGCGTTGAGGAAGGAGGCTGTTTGAAGAATATCGGCTGCGCCATTTCACCCGTTGCAGTCCGGCCGCCATTCACACCGGAGAGCCGGCTCCGACGAAACGGAGCCGAACCCTCCTCTTATTCCTTGGTGTTCTCGTCACGCGGACCTTAGTCCATTTCGCTTCAAGACACCTCAGAACGATGTGCCACCGCCAAACTTGAATTCCTGCACGCGGTCAAACTGGCCCTTCGTAAGCGGAACCGCATAGTCGAAGCGGAGCGGACCGAAGGGCGAGGCCCAGATCAAGCCGACACCCACCGAGGTGCGAACGACGTTGCCGTTGTCGTACTGCAATCCCAAACAAGTTCCAGGATTAGCCGCAGTCGTCGCCGTCGCCTGCGTCGGCGGGATGCAGCCAGGCACATTGACCTCGCCCGTTGCCGCCCATGACGTCGGACCCTTGTAGTCGAACAGTCCGCCAGCGTCGGCATAGACCGAGCCCTTGAGCCCAACTTCCTTCGGCAGGAACCAGAACGGCATCTGCAATTCGAACGACGCGCCCCAGTACTTGGTGCCGCCGAGCGCGTCACGCGTGCCGAACGGGTTCAAATCGCGCGGACCAATACCATTCGGCGCAAAACCGCGCACCAGGTTCGGGCCCATCTGGAAGTGATCCAGCATGCGCAGTTCACTGCCACCGAACTGGTTGAGAATACCGCCCTGGAGATGGATCAGGCCAACGATATCGGCAACCAGCGGGGTGTAGTACTTCGCGTCGATTGCCGACTTGATGTAGCTCACGTCGCCGCCGACACCGGCAAAGTCCTGCTTCCAGTCGATCAGCAAGCCGTCGGTCGGGTTCTTGTTGTTGTCCAGCGTGTTGTAGTTCAGCGAATAGCCAACAGACGAGGTCAGCGCCTTGCCGCTCTGCAGTTCCCTGCGGACCGGCAGCGAGGCTTCACCGTCGAAGTAGCACCACAGGCCCTGGCCGGAGACGTCAGTGGCGGTTTGGCCCCCTGACGTTATCGATCCGCCCGCGGGCGCACCGACCAGATTCGCAAATGCCGGCGACGGGTTGAACGCGAGCAACGAGTTCGCCGAGTTGTTGTTACAATTCGCGAGCGCGTTCGGCAGCGAGATTTCCTGCTGGTAGATCGAGTAGCGCAACTGGAGCGCGAGATCTTCGCGCAGAGTGAAGCCGAGCCGCGGGCTGAAGCCCAGCGTCTTGGTGCCGTACGCGATGTAGCTGTTGGCGAGCTGTTCACGATAGAACAGGTCGAGGCCAAGCGCGACGCGGTAGTCAAACAGATAGGGATCGACGAACGACAGCGAGCCGCCACGCGCGTACTGGCCGTAGGTCACGGCAGCCTTCGCATAGAGGCCGCGGCCCAGGAAGTTGCGCTCGGAGATACTGACTTCGGCCAGCGCACCGTCCGTGGTCGAATAGCCGCCCGACACCGAGAAGTCGCCGGTCGATTTCTCTTCGAGATCGACGATCAGGATCACGCGATCGGTCGACGAGCCGGGCTCGGTCAGAATCTTCACGCTCTTGAAGAAGTCGAGGTTCTTCAGCCGGCGCTCGGCGCGATCGACCAGGGCACGGTTGTAGGCATCGCCTTCGGACAGATCGAACTCGCGGCGGATCACGTAGTCGCGGGTACGGGTGTTGCCGCGGACGTTGATGCGTTCGATATAGGTTCGCGGGCCTTCGTCGACGGCGAACACGATCGAAACCGTGTGCTGCTCGAAATTGCGATCGCCGCGCGGACGCACTACCGCAAAGGCGTAGCCGCGCCGCGAAGCCTCGATCTGCATTTCCTCGACGGATTTCTCCAGCGCCTCGGCGTTGTAAACCGAGCCGACACTGACGCGCGAGAAGCTGCGCATCGAGTTGGCATCGAGGGTCGGGATGGAGGTCTGGAAATCGACAGAGGCGACGCGATATTGCTGCCCCTCGTCGATCTTGAAGGTGACGAGGAAGCCCTTCTTGTCGGGGTCATACTCGGTCAGCGCGGCGACCACCTGCACGTCGGCGTAACCGTTCTTGAGGTAGAAGCGACGAATCAGATCGCGGTCGGCCTCGACGCGGTCGGGATCGTAGACGTCGGCGCCGCCGAGGAAGCTCAGAAGGTTCGATTCGCGCGTCTTGATGACGTCCTTCAGCCGATAGGACGAATAGGCGACGTTGCCGATGAACTCGATCGACTTGACGCCGGTCTTGCTGCCTTCGGTGATCGTGAAGATCAGGTCGACGCGGTTGTTCGGCTGCTCGATGATTTCCGGGGTGACGCGCACGTCATAGCGGCCGGAGCGCCGGTAGATTTCGGCGATGCGCTGGGCGTCCGACTGAACCATCGGGCGCGAGAAAGTACCGCGCGGCTTGGACTGGATTTCAGCTGAAAGCTGCTCGTCCTTGACCTTCTTGTTGCCTTCGAAGGCGATGCGCCCGATCACGGCGTTTTCGACGACGGTCACGACCAGCCGGCCGCCGACCTGGTTGATTCGCACGTCCTGGAACAGGCCAGTCTCGATCAGCGCTTTCAGGCCATCGTCAATCTGGGCTTGGCCGAGGCGGCCGCCGGGGCCCGGCTTGAAGTAGGAGCGGATGGTCTCGACCTCGACACGCCGGTTCCCTTCAACGACGATCGACGCCGCGGTCTGGGCCGCAGCCGGCACAGACACCAACGCGCCCCCCATCGGCGCGGCCATCATGATCAGAGCGGCCAGCAGACCCCCCCGCACTCGCATTCCCAACATCATGCGCAACGCGCCCTCGTCATTGCACTGCCGGCTCGTACCCCTACGAACCGGCAGAATCCCAAAGTTGCATTGCTTGTAGCCAATTTCGACAGGGGGGCAAACCAGACATCGCGATGCGATTCCAATTTCATTCCAAGACGTTGCCAAAGGGCAACGTCATAAAAAAGCCGCTTCTACGACCTCCCGAACAGCCCCTTCAGCCAGGGCACCTGATGGAAGTCGTTATAGAAGGCGAACACCATCAGCATCAGGACCAGAACCAGCCCGACTCGGAACCCGTATTCCTGGGATTTCTCCGACAATGGACGCCCGCGGAGCACCTCGGCCGCATAGAACATAAGGTGACCACCATCGAGCAAGGGCACCGGGAACAAATTCAATAGCCCGATCGAAATCGACAGCACCGCCGCCAGATGCAGCAGCGGAATGATTCCCAAGGTTGCCACCTGCCCCGAAATCTGCGCGATCCGAATCGGCCCGCCGATCTGGTCCGCACTCGCCCGGCCGGTAAAAATGTTACCGATATAGGCGAGCGTCTGCTCGATGACGAACCAGGTTTCCTTGATTCCGAGCCAGAATGCCGTCGCCGGATCGACCTTCTCGGTGGTCACCTCGCCCGGCGAGGTCGCACGGGTAATGCCGAGAATCCCGAGCCGCTGGGTGTTTCCGAACGGATCCTTCACCTCGCGCAGTTCCGGCGTGCCCTTCAATTCAAGCGTGGAATCACCCCGCTTGACGGTGAAGGTCATGGTCTCGCCGGCGCGAACGCTCACGAAGCGTTGCATGTCCGAGAAGCTGCCAATCTTCTTGCCGTCGATGGCGGTGACGACATCGCCGACCTGAAAGCCCGCCCGCTCGGCGGCGCTGCTGGCTTCGATCTTGTCGACGCGTGCAGTCGTGCTCGGCTTGCCGAAGAAAGTGAAGAGACAGGTGAAAATGACGATCGCCAGAATGAAATTCGCGATCGGACCGGCGGCCACGATGGCTGCGCGCGCGCCGACTTTCTTGTGATGGAAGCTGCCTGCGCGCTCTTCGTCGCTCATGCGGGCGAGCGATTCGGCCGATGCGGGCGTCGAGGCCTCCGATTCGTCGCCGAAGAACTTCACGTAGCCGCCTAGCGGGATCGCGGAGATCTTCCAGCGCGTGCCATGGCGGTCGTTGAAGCCGGCAAGTTCCGGCCCGAACCCGAGCGAGAACGTCAACACCTTCACGCCCGCCCAGCGGGCGACCAGGAAGTGGCCGAGTTCATGAAAGAACACGACGATGGTCAGAACGAACAAAAAGGGAATGATGTAGCCGATGAGCCCGTGGCCCAACGTACTGAAACTGCTTAAAAAAAACTCTGACATCAGGTTCCCCTCGACAAGAGCCGATGGCTCCGTCCCCAACCCTCTAGGATGCCTTTAAGGCAATTTGAGGCAATAGGGAGGCGGCTCGATTTCGCGCGTTATGGTCAACGGAGATCGCGTCGTCCGCCGAGCTCAAAGGCGCAAGGTTCCCGGCACGAATCCAATCGTTGATGGTGGCTTCGACGAGGCGCGCGATCGATCCGAATTTGATCTTTCCGGCAATGAACGCCGCCACCGCCACCTCATTGGCGGCGTTGAATACCGTGGTCGCGCCACGTCCTGTACGTAACGCCTCATAGGCCAGCCGCAAGCCCGGGAACCGCTCGAAGTCCGGCGCCTCGAACGTGAGCTGGCCGATTTTTGCGAGGTCCAGCCTGGCCGACGGGCCAACGATTCGATCGGGCCATCCAAGGCAGTGCGCGATCGGGATGCGCATGTCGGGCGCACCGAGCTGCGCAACCACAGAGCGATCGGAGAATTCGACCATGCCGTGGATGATCGACTGCGGATGCACGAGGACGTCGATTTCGTCGGCCGAAAGCGCGAACAGATAGGAGGCTTCGATGACTTCGAGACCCTTGTTCATCATCGAGGCCGAATCAATGGTGATCTTCTGGCCCATGCTCCAGTTCGGATGCTTCAAGGCCTGCTCAAGCGTCGCCTGCTCGATGTCGGCCGGCGCCCAGGTGCGGAACGGGCCACCGGATGCGGTAATGATCACGCGCACCAATTCCTCGCGATTGCCGGAAGAGAGCGCCTGAAACAGCGCGTTGTGTTCGGAATCCGCCGGGAGGATGCAGGCGCCGGCCTTCGCCGCGCGCTGCATGAAGAAATCGCCGGCACACACCAGGCATTCCTTGTTCGCCAATGCGACGGCGGCGCCGCGGTCGACCGCAGCGAGCGCGGGCTTCAGCCCGGCCGCGCCGCTCACCGCCGCCATCACCCAGTCGGCGGGACGCGCGGCGGCCTCGATGATCGCGCTTTCGCCGGCGCCGCATTCGATGTTCGTGCCTGCCAGCGCATCCTTCAGTTCGCCAAGGCGCGCGGGGTCGGCGATCGCAGCGAACCGTACACCGAATTCCTTCGCGAGCCTGGCCAGCGCTTCGACATTGGAATTCGCGGTCAGCGCCTCGACCTGATAGCGGTCGCGCGCACCGCGCAGCAGGTCCATGGTGCTGTCGCCGATGGAACCGGTGGCGCCCAGCACCGTGACGGTGCGCGCATCCGACCAAACGGCCTTGTTGTTACGCAATGGAACTGCGCTCATCGTTTCACCAAACCATAAGACCGCGACCGACGCCATCGGCGCCGCCCCGCAGAAAGCCGAAAAGTGCCGCCACGACAACGGCTGCGACAAACCCGTCCAGACGATCCATTAGTCCGCCATGGCCGGGGATGATGTGACTTGAGTCCTTTACGCCAAAACGGCGCTTCACGGCGGATTCGAAGAGGTCGCCGAGCTGCGAAACGACCGAAAGGGCCGCCGAAAGCACCAGCAGCGGCCCCACTTTGCCGAGACCAAAGGCGGCAAATCCGCCTGCCACGGCCAGACTGGCGGCAAAGCCGCCGACGGCGCCGGCCCAGGTCTTTTTCGGGCTGACGCGCGGCCACAGTTTCGGCCCGCCAATACCGCGGCCCGCGAAATAGCCGCCACTGTCAGTCACCCACACAATCAGCAGCACGAACATCAGGGCGGCAAAACCCTTCGTGGAATCCAGACGCACCAGCACCGAGGCAATCTCGGCCGCCGCCGCGTACAGAAATCCGGCCGCCGCCCAGTTTCGCCGCTCCGGCGCGATCGACACAACCGCGACAAAGCCGATGCCGAGCACGGTCAGGGCGGCATCGAGCCGGCCGATCGCAAAGCAAACCCCGCCCAGCGCAAGCGCGGCCACGCCCGGGACGATCACACGCGTTGCCCCGGCGAGGCCCACGATCGCGAGCCATTCGACGAACAGACCGATGGCCGCCAGCGTCACCAGCGCGGCCCACAGCCACCCGCCCGCATAGGCGATGGCGACTGCAAGCGGGATTAGCACCGCGGCAGCGGCGATACGCATCACGAGATTGCGTGAATCGGGCGCGCTTGCTGCCGCCGGCGAGGGCTCGGGGTCGGTCACGATCCGGTTTTCGCAACCAGACCGCCGAAACGGCGTTCCCGTCTGGCATATTCGGCAATGGCGCTTTCGAGCGCAGCCTTGTCGAAATCCGGCCAGTGGATCGGCACGAACACAAGTTCGCTATAGGCCGCCTGCCACATCAAGAAGTTCGACAGCCGCTGTTCGCCGCTGGTGCGGATGATCAGGTCGGGATCGGGAATGTCAGGTGCATCAAGATAGCGGCCGAGCGCATCGGCATCGATCGAGGCGGGATCGCGCTTGCCCTCCGCGACTTCACGCGCCAGCCGCTGGGCAGCGCCGGCGATTTCCTGGCGCGATCCGTAATTGAACGCGACCACGAGATTGAGCTTGGTATTGGCTCTCGTCAGTTCCTCGGCCTCGTTCAAGAGCGTGCAGATATCGGGCTCCAGCCCTTCTCGTTCGCCGATCACGCGCACGCGCACGCCGTCGCGGTGCAGCGTCGCCAGATCGTTGCGGATGAAGCGGCGGAGCAATCCGAAGAGATCGCCGATTTCGGTCGCCGGCCGCGACCAGTTTTCGGAGCTGAACGAAAAGATCGTCAGATAGAGCACGCCGAGTTCATGGGCAGCGCGAACGACGCGGCGCAGCGCCTCGACGCCGCGACGGTGGCCTTCGGCGCGCGGCAAGCCGCGCGCTGCCGCCCAGCGCCCGTTTCCGTCCATGATGATCGCCACATGCAACGGGACGGAGCGATCCGGTCCTTCCGTAGCGGGGGCAGCGGCGTTCGGCATTATCTGAATTCCAGGGCCAGTCTCAACTCGTAAACGTTGCGATCAAACGGTGAGGATTTCCTTTTCCTTCGCCGCCAGCAACTGATCGATTTCCGCAATCGTTCCGTCGGTCGCCTTCTGCACCTCGTTGGCGAGCCGCTCCTGATCGTCTTCGGAAATCTCGTGATTCTTCTCGAGCTTCTTGACGATATCCAGGCCGTCGCGACGGACGTGGCGAACGGCAACTTTGGCGGCCTCGGCGTATTTATGCGCGACCTTCACCAGTTCCTTGCGCCGTTCCTCGTTAAGCTCGGGAATCCGCAGGCGCAGCACCTGTCCTTCGGTCGCGGGCGAGAGGCCGAGATTGGAATCGACGATCGCCTTCTCCACGGCTTTCACCATCGACTTGTCCCACACCTGGACGGAAAGTAGCCGCGGCTCGGGCACGCTGACGGTGGCGAGCTGGTTGAGCGGCATGTGCGAGCCGTAGGCCTCGACCTGCACCGGCTCCAGCATGGACGCTGCCGCGCGGCCGGTCCGCAAGCCACCGAGCTCGTGCTTGAGCGCATGGGTGGCGCCTTGCATGCGGCGCTTCAATTCGTTGATGTCAAAACCGGGCGTGGGCATAACGCTCTCCCCTCCTTGGAAAATTAGCCGCTGGCGTCTTGAAGCCGCGGTTCGAAACTGCAACCGGCATATCAGCCGGCAACCACCGTGCCGTGGCCGGTCCCGCGCAGGATCGCGCCGATCGAGCCCGGCTCGGCGATCGAGAATACGATGATAGGCAGTGACGTCTCGCGGGCAAGCGCGAATGCAGTCGCGTCCATCACCTTGTAGTCGCCGGCGATCGCCTGCGAATGCGTCAGCCGATCAAAACGCTTGGCGGACGGGTCCTTTTTGGGGTCGGCGCTGTAAACGCCGTCGACATTGGTGGCTTTGAGCACCGCCTGCGCCCCGATCTCGGCCGCCCGCAACACCGCCGTGGTATCGGTGGTGAAGAATGGATTGCCGGTTCCACCGCCAAGCAGGACGATTCGTCCATCCGCGAGATATTTGTGCGCTGCACTGCGGGTGAACAGCTCGGAAATCTCGGGCATCACAAAAGCCGATAAGGTCCGCGCCGGGGCTCCCTTGCGCTCGATGGCGGCTTCCAGCGCCAGGCAGTTCATCACGGTGGCGAGCATGCCCATGGTGTCACCGGTCGGGCGCGAAACGCCGCGCGAGGACACTTCCACACCGCGAACGATGTTGCCGCCGCCAATCACGACCGCCACCTCGACGCCGAGCTTGTGGGCCGCGATCAGGTCGTCGGCGATGCGGTCAACGGTAGGCTGGTCGATGCCGAAGAAATGGCTACCTGCGAGATACTCGCCTGAGAGCTTGATCACGACGCGACGATAGACCGGCTCAGCCATTGCTTACGCTTCCCTCTCCCGCGCAGGCGACTTCCGGCGCATTTGCGCCGGAAGACTTGACCGCAGCGGTTACTTCTTGCCGCTGGCCGCCGCGACTTCGGCTGCGAAATCGGATTCCTGCTTTTCGACTCCCTCGCCGAGCATATAGCGCACAAATCCGGCAATCTTGACAGGCCCACCGAACTTGCCTTCGGCTTCCTTCACCGCCTGCGCGACCGACTTGCCCTTTTCGTCGTGGATGAACGCCTGCTCCAACAGGCAGACTTCCTTGTAATAGGTCTTCAGGCCGGACTCGACGATCTTCTCGATCACGTTTTCCGGCTTGCCCTGCTGGCGATACTTGTCGGCCAGCACGTCCTTTTCGCGCTTCACGATCTCGGGGTCGAGGCCGGATGGATCCAGCGCCTGCGGATTGGTCGCAGCCACATGCATCGCAAGCTGACGTCCGAGATGCGCGAGTTCATCGGTCTTGCCGGTGGATTCAAGCGCGACCAGCACACCCATCTTGCCGGCGCCATCGATCACGGCGCCATGGACGTAGCTCGACACCACGCCCTTGCCGACCTCGAGCGAGGTAGCACGGCGCAGCGTCATGTTCTCGCCGATGGTGGCGATGGCGTCCGAAATCGCGGTTTCGACGGTGACGCTGCCGACCTTTGCCGCCTTGATCTTCTCGACGTCGGCGCCGACGTCGAGCGCGACCTGCGCGATCATCTTGACGAGGCCCTGGAACTGCTCATTGCGGGCGACGAAATCCGTCTCGGAATTGACTTCGACCACGACGCCCTTGACGCCCGAGGTAACCGCGCCGATCAGGCCTTCGGCCGCGACGCGGCCGGCCTTCTTCGCGGCCTTCGAGAGGCCCTTCTTGCGCAGCCAATCCTGGGCGCCCTGCATGTCGCCCGCGGTTTCGGTGAGCGCTGCCTTGCAGTCCATCATGCCCGCGCCGGTCGACTCGCGCAGTTCCTTGACCATTGCCGCAGTGATCGTTGCCATCGTCGAATATCCTTCTTGCCTGTGGCTGCGGGCGCGCCGCGCGCTTTGCGCCGTGCCGTCGTCAGCTACAGGGAATGCCGTATCTGGGGAGCAGGACCGGTGGCCGGAAGACCCGGCCACGCGGCCAACCAATTATTCCGCTTCCGCGGTCAGCGTCTTGGCCTGGGCGACCCAGGCATCGGCCCGGCTCGGAAGACCAACCTCTTCACCGATCTTGTGCGCGGTGTCGTGGTCGAGTTCGGCAAGCTGCCAGTAATGGAAGATGCCGAGGTCGTTGAGCTTCTTCTCGATCGTACCCGACACGCCAGTGAGCTTCTTGAGGTTGTCGGCAGTGCCGCGCGGACCGGCCAGTCCCTGGAAGCCGGTCGGCTGGGGCGCTGCCGGAACTTCCTCGCGAACCGGCTGAACGGCGGCGCCGATATCGATGCCGGAATCGCCCTGCGCGCGCGAAATGCCGTCGATGGCGGCGCGGGCAATCAGGTCGCAATACAGCGAAATGGCGCGGCCGGCATCGTCATTGCCCGGCACCACGAAGGTGATGCCCTTCGGGTCGGAGTTGGTGTCGACGATCGCGGCAACGGGAATGTTGAGCCGCTGCGCTTCCTGGATCGCGATGTCTTCCTTGTTGGTGTCGATCACGAAGATCATGTCAGGAAGACCGCCCATGTCCTTGATACCGCCGAGCGAGCGGTCGAGCTTGTCGCGCTCGCGCTGCAGCGTCAGCCGCTCCTTCTTGGTGTAGGAGTTGGCCTCGCCCGACGACAGCACCTCATCGAGGTGACGCAGGCGCTTGATCGATCCCGAAATCGTCTTCCAGTTGGTCAGCGTGCCGCCGAGCCAGCGCGAATTGACGAAGTACTGCGCCGAGCGCTTGGCCGCCTCGGCAACGCCGTCCTGCGCCTGCCGCTTGGTGCCGACGAACAGGATGCGGCCGCCCTTGGCAACCGTGTCGGAAACCGCCTGCAGCGCGCGATGCAGCATCGGCACGGTCTGGGCGAGGTCGATGATGTGGATGTTATTGCGGGCACCGAAAATGTAATCCGCCATCTTGGGATTCCAGCGGTGCGATTGATGGCCAAAGTGGACGCCAGCTTCCAAGAGCTGACGCATGGAAAAATCGGGTAGCGCCATAGTAATAGTTCTCCGGTTGGTTCCTCCGGAAACGTGTGAGCAAACGAGCCTGACTGGCCCGGTTGCCACCGGACGGCCTTTGAGAGCCATGTTTCCGTGTGAGATGGCGCGCTATATAGCCGGATTCCAGCCAGAAGCAAGGAAATACGGCCGGCTTGTCGGTCTTCCCGTCCCGCGATTTAGGGCCGCTACGGCCAGACCCGGGATCTGGCCGGCTAATGATCAGCATCGGCCCGGCAGGCACCCCCTGGCCGCGGCCGCCGGAGCCGGCGCCGCACGCGGCGCAGCCATCGGCGGCGGTGCGGCCATACGCGCGGGTGGCGGGGGTGGTGCGGCCATCCGCGGCGGCGG
>NZ_LLYA01000100.1 GCF_001440415.1 Bradyrhizobium retamae | reverse complement strand
GCCGGGCCGAGCTTCTCGGTGTGGCTCGGGTCGGGCGGCACGACAACTTCTTTGAGCTTGGCGGCCATTCGCTGCTGGCGGTGCAGCTGATGGCGCGTCTGCGGCGGCTGTCGCTGGGGATCGAGGTGCAGACCTTGTTCGCCAAGCCGGTGCTGGCGGATCTGGCCGCAAGCCTGGGCAGTCATCAGGAGGTGGCGGTCCCGGCCAACCTGATCACCGCGAGCAGCACGGCGATTACGCCGCAGATGCTGCCGCTGATCGAGCTGGCCCAGCCGGAGATCGATCGGATCGTCGCCATGGTGCCTGGTGGCGTCGGCAACATCCAGGACATTTATGGCTTGTCGGCGCTGCAGGACGGCATCCTGTTCCATCATCTGCTCGCCAGCCATGGCGATCCGTACCTGCTGGTGTCGCAGACGGCGTTTGCCGACCGTGGCCTGTTGGACCGCTATCTTGGTGCGGTTCAGCGGGTGGTGGATCGGCACGACATTCTGCGCACGGCCTTTGTCTGGGAAGGACTGTCGAGCCCGGCCCAGGTGGTGTGGCGTCGTGCGCCGCTGGAGGTGAGCGAGGTCGAGCTGGATGGCTATGATGGTCCCGGCGCCGATGAGCTCCGGCTGAGGTTTGATCCGCGCCGGCAGCGCATCGATCTTGGCCGGGCGCCGCTGTTGCGGTTTGTGACCGCGCGCGATCCCGGCAGCGCGCGCTGGCTGCTCTTGCAGCTGCAGCATCATTTGATCGGGGATCAAACCACGCTGGAGGTGATGCATGCCGAGGTCCGGGCCGTGCTGGAGGGGCGCGAGCATGAGCTGATAGCCCCGCAGCCGTTCCGCAATCTGGTGGCGCAGGCGCGTCTTGGTGTTGATGCCAAGGCGCATGAAGAGTTCTTCCGGGGGCTGCTGGGGGACATCGATGCGCCGACCACGCCGTTTGGCTTGAGCGAGGTCCACGGCGACGGCTGCGGGGTTCATGAGGCGCATCGGAGGCTGCCGCAGGCGCTCAACGCGCGATTGCGCAGCCAGGCGCGGCGGCTTGGGGTGAGCCTGGCCAGCCTGTGCCATCTGGCCTGGGGGCAGGTGGTGGCGCGCAGCAGCGGCCGAGAGCAGGTGGTGTTCGGCACGGTGCTGTTTGGCCGCATGCATGGCGGCGCGGGTGCCGACCGCACCATGGGCCTGTTCATCAACACGCTGCCGCTGCGGCTTGATCTGGACGGCACCGGGGTCGAGGCGAGCGTGCGGACCACGCACGCCCGGCTGGCCGAGCTGCTGGCGCATGAGCATGCCTCGCTGGCGTTGGCGCAACGCTGCAGCGGCGTTGCGGCGCCGGCGCCGCTGTTCAGCGCGCTGTTGAACTACCGCCATAACAGGCCGGCGGCCACGCCCGGCTCCGGAACGGATGATGTCCTGTCGGGCGTGGAATGGCTCGGCGGCGAGGAGCGCACCAACTATCCCGTGACCCTGTCGGTCGAGGATTATGGCGAAGCGCTCGGCCTGACGGCGCAGGTGGCGGAGCCTGTCTCTGCGGATCGGGTCTGCGGCTACATGCAGCGGGCGCTCGAGCAACTGGCGGAGGCGCTGGAGCATGCCCCCAACACGCCGGTGCGCGAGCTCGACATCCTGCCGTCCGCTGAGCGCGCCTACCTCCTGGAGGAGTTGAACCGGACGGCGGCCCCCTATCCGGCGGAGCAGTGCATCC
>NZ_LLYA01000099.1 GCF_001440415.1 Bradyrhizobium retamae | reverse complement strand
ATCAGCACTCTTCGTCATCGAGCGCGAGATCAACGGCTTGACCGCCGCCGAGCGGTTTAGCGTGCGACAGCAAAAGAGCAAGCCGCTGTTCGATGCGATGCACGAATGGGTGACCACCGAACGCGCCACACTCTCGCGCTCCTCCGCGGTTCGCGAGCCGATCGACTACATGCTCAAGCGCTGGGCCGACTTCGCCCGCTTCCTTGATGATGGCAGAATCTGCCTGACCAACAACGCTGCGGAAAGAGCGCTGCGCGGTATCGCTCTCGGAAGACGCAATTGGACCTTTGCCGGTTCTCAGCGCGGGGCAGACCGCGCCGCTGTCATGCTGACGCTTCTCACCACCGCACGCCTCAACGATGTCGACCCGCAAGCCTGGCTCGCCGATGTTCTGGCCCGTATCGCCGATCTGCCTGCCTCGCGCCTGCACGAGCTGCTTCCTTGGGAATGGAAAAGGCTACGCGCGGTCGAAAAAAACCTCTGATCAGCGGTCCGTCGCAACCTGAACGTCTCAACCGGCTAGCGACCATCATAACCCAGACCGTCTATGCGCGCGCGTAATCGTTGCGCGGCCGTCGTCGGATGCGTACGCTCTTGTTCCTGTCGAGATCGCTTCAGCGCCAGCTCCGACATTGATGGATGTGCCGCTACCGCCGTCTTCGCCTCCTGCGCAGCGCGCAAGGGCCGGAACAATCGAGATCGAGCGATCGAGCTTGGCGGCTGTCGCGTGCGCGTTGACCGTGACGTGGACACTGAGGCGCTCCAACGGGTTCTTGAGCTTCTGAGACGGCGATGATCCCGGTCCCGAGCGGCGTCTGGGCGGCGGCGATCAAGGTGAGACTTCGTATTGCCTCATGGAGGAATGTTCCCGAAGACGCGATCGTTGCCTCATTTATTTTGCTCCCAAGAAGACGGACGGTCGGCGCGGGGGAGGCCGGTCGTGGAGCTGGACGGGGTTGCGCAACGACCGGCCTCGCCCGCACCGGAAGCGGGCGCTGCTACCGCGCAACCTGTGTCTCGTCGAACCGCTCCGCATGATCTGCCGATCCAAACAGCAGCGCGCTTGCCTGCTCGCTGCGCCAGGATTTGAGGCGGCGCTGAAGCGTCGCAGCAGCTTATCCGGGTACGCGCCCGGATATTCCGCCTGTAGCCTTGTCAGGAGCTCGGCGCCGGTTCGCCACGGCTCGGCTTTGAACCACTCCTGCAGCTGTGGGGTTGCCTGAACGAGCGGATCAGGGCGACGACGACCTCGCTTCGCTTTGAGGATCGGCTGGTCCGGTCGGTCGAGATGCGCCCTCTTTCCAAGCCGTTCGCAAGCTGGCGAGGAACAGATCGATCGGCGGGGCCGCAGTAATCGAATCGCCCGCTGGCTTCACGTCGGCAAGGTCGGCCAGACGTTGCTGCGCAGACCGAATGTCACGCAGCAACGCAACCGGGTCCAAGCTGACGCAGATTTCCTGCAGTCGGGCCCGAACCGCATCGGAGGTATGTGGGTCGGCTGTCAGCCGCTGATGCGGCGTCGTCGGCGCACTATAAGATTTACGGACGCGCGCGCCATCGCGCTGTTTCCCGATCAGCTTGAACGACGGCTGGAAGAAGTTCACGAACAGGCGCACTGAGCGATAGAGTTCTGCGAGCAACGCGGCCGCCTCGAGCCCTTCAAACCGCCGATAACTAACCATCCGTCGGACCACGGCGCCGTTCTTCTGTTCGACAAACGCCTGGTCGTTCTT
>NZ_LLYA01000098.1 GCF_001440415.1 Bradyrhizobium retamae | reverse complement strand
CCCTGCATTCCTTCCATTCGGCAAAGACGTAGGGCTCGGCCGGCAGCGGTTTGAGGGCCGAGGCTCTGCGCGCCCGGCCAATTCAACCAACCCAATCCGTACTCGCGCTTCTGATCCTGCATCAGCCGACTGGCGCCGGGCAGGAACTGTCGCCAGTTCTTCTTCACGATCTGGAAGCCACTATAGGCCCAGCGGTGCCTGCGTCTTGAAGGCCTTAAACGTGCCGAGCGACCGCCCTTCGCCATAGCGGTGGTTGATGTAGTGAATGACCCAGCCGAGCTCCTAGATCGCAAGGCCGAGGTCAGAGTCCTCGCAGGTGGTATCGCTCGACCAGCTGCCGGACATGTCGATCGGCGCGCGGCGGATCAGGCAGCAACGTTCATGCTCGGCGTGAGACAACATCCGAGGACGGCGTCCTCGATCTCCGACCCGTCGATGTTCGCATCGGGTAGCCCGCGTGGTGGATGGCATGGCCGAGAAGCGTTGGCAACTTGAAGTTTTTCGAAAGCCTCCTTGAACGCGCGCCCGATCGGGGGGTGCTGCGGTGGAAACGATGACTGCTTCGCGCATGATGAGATGTCCTGGCAGTTGTCTTTGCGTTCGATGGCAGCTTCATCTTCCGGTCCAAGCGCCGATTCGCTAGTCGCTGGCCAACTGGCTTCCTCGTACACGGCCGTAGCGCTCGAGCGTGTTCTTGATTTCAGACAATCAGATTAGGTCCGCCATAAACATCTGTCCACTCTGGTGATCGGGAAAGCGGTAGTCAGCCGTCCACACGACCTCGATATCACCGGCTCGGTACGAGATGCCGCCGTCGAGGATCTGGATACACTCATTGATAAGCGTGTTAATCAGGCGTTGGATGATTTCCTGGTTTGTGATGTCGCTCGGCGAGCGATTCCATGCTCGCGTGCCAAATCCGCGCATATGGTGGCGACGATCGGGTCCGGCAGCGAAGTGACGCGACCCGCCGTCTTTGCCATCAATAGTCGGCCGCGGGATGATCGCGCATGCCAACCTAGCTTCTGGCCTGCCTTGCAATCGCGCCGCAGATGGTGGGCCTCGTGCGGTTGCGGTGCATTAGTGATGGTCCAGCGGGCTTCCGGCGACCACACGCCGGTCAGACGATCGGCAATCCGGGCCACCGAGCGGGCTTCGGCTGGGCCGAAATTCCAGGCATCAGCAAAAGACCAAACCATCGGTAAACAGGCGCGGGCGGTGGGGCGAGCGCGGAGCCGATCACCCGAGCGCCGAGATGTTGCAGCCAAAACGCGAGCCACGAGCCCTTGAAGCCCGTGTGACCAGTGAGAAAGACGCGCTTGCCCGCCCGGAAGCCGTTCATTTCTCCCATACCTTCCGCGGAGCCTTGCCCTCAACCCAGAGCGCTTCCAGGAACGCCTTGTCGCGCAGAGTATCCAAGGGCTGCCAGAAGCCGTGGTGCTGGTAGGCCGAAAGCTGTTGCTGCTCAGCCAAGGCTGCGAGCGGCTCGCGCTCCCAAACAGTGGAGTCATCCGCCAGCAGGTCAATTACCTTCGGCGAGAGCACGAAGAAACCACCATTGATCATCCCCCCATCACCCCGAGGTTTTTCCTTGAAAATGGCGACACGGTGATCAGCACGAATTTCGAGGGCGCCGAAGCGGCCAGGCGGATAGGCAGCAGTTAGAGTGGCGAGCGTACCCTGGCGAAGGTGGAAGGCGATCAATGCGCTTATGTCGATATCTCCCACACCATCGCCGTAGGTGAAACAGAACGCGTCTTC
>NZ_LLYA01000097.1 GCF_001440415.1 Bradyrhizobium retamae | reverse complement strand
TTTTGCGCCGGAAAGTAGATCCTATGCAAGCGCGACGGACAGGAGGTTTGTGTTACCGCTTCGGTTTTTACCTTCCCACCAGGTGTGCATAGGAGAGACGCTGATGGAAACTCGGACAGTGAACAACCTGCCGCCCGCCGCAACCCATGATGACGCCGTACGCTGTCTTTTTGCAATCGAATTGAGCAAGAAAAGTTGGATTGTTGCTGTCAACACGCCCTTGTCGGACAAGGTCAGTCGCCACACGTTGAAGCCCTGCGATGGGAAGGAGCTGTTGGATCTGTGCGAGCGGATCCGGACGCGAGTTGCCAGAGAAACAAAGCAGCGCGTGGAAATCATTTCTTGCTACGAAGCTGGCTACGACGGCTTCTGGCTCCACCGCCTGCTCGAAGCACACGGCATCCGCAACTACGTCATTGATCCGGCAAGTCTGCAGGTTGATCGTCGGGCGCGTCGCGCGAAGACTGACCGCGTCGATGTCGAGCGATTGCTCCGATCACTGATGGCGTATCTGCGGGGTGAGCCGAAGGTTTGGAGCGTTGTGCGCGTGCCAAGTGTCGCCGAAGAGGACAACCGTCGGCTCCATCGTGAGCGTGGTCGGTTGATTAACGAACGTATCCAGCATGTCAACCGGATCAAGGGACTGCTCGCGATCCATGGCATCTATGAGTACCAACCCCTGCGCCGCGATCGGATGCAGCAGCTGGAACGGTTGCGCACCGCTGATGGTCGGTCGTTGCCGCCGCGGCTCATGGCGGAAATCCTGCGCGAACTGCAGCGGTTGGAGCTTGTCATCGGAATGATCAAAACGATCGAGGCGGAGCGCGATGCCATTGCATCGGCCAAGACTGAGGCGGAGCATACGAGCGCAAAGAAGATCCAGGATCTAGCCATAATTAAGTGCATCGGGCCCGAATTTGCGAACACACTTGTCGGCGAAGTTTTCTACCGCTCATTCGACAATCGCAAACAATTGGCGAGCTATGTCGGTCTGACGCCAGCACATTTCCAGAGCGGCGCGACGTGCCGTGATCAGGGGATCAGCAAGGCTGGCAACGCCAAGGCTCGCACGGTCATGATTGAGCTCGCCTGGCTGTGGTTGCGGCATCAGCCTGACAGCCCCTTGAGTATCTGGTTCCGCGATCGTGTTGGCAAACTCAAGGGCCGCATCCGGCGGATTACGATCGTCGCCGTCGCACGCAAGCTGCTGATTGCGCTCTGGCGCTATCTTGAGACAGGTCTGGTGCCTGAAGGCACCGCTCTGAAGGTGTGATTAGATTCACTGAAAGAGGACGAAAGGAACATTACCGATTCCAAGGCGGATGTGTGACCGGTAGCCTAGCCTGGCTGCAGTACGCCGCAAAGTAGAATGGTCCCATCCTCCTTGGAGCCCTGTGCCCTCGCACCGTTGCATGAGGGACCTTGGTATGGGCTCGTCCCGACCGGATATAAGTTGATGCGGCGAGCGCCGCATAGCGAAAGGGGCTCCGCCTTGGGTCAATTGAACGAACGTCATCGGGAACGTCAAAACGGGGAAAGAGGATCAACAGAAACGCAGTTACGTTTGCAGCGTGATGGGCCGGACACCAATTGTAGCTCGGCGCGCGCTTTCGCCGTCAACCCCTCGCGCCTTCCGGCGCGACCCTCCGGGCTCCGGGCGGTTGACCGCTCAGCGCGGCCAAGCAAAGGGGCCTGCCGTACCATCAATGCAGAACTGCGCTCGCACGAACCCCCCTCTTGAAACGTAGGGAAGAAATGTTGATCGCGAAAAACTTCTTGACACACCAAGCCCTCATATAAG
>NZ_LLYA01000096.1 GCF_001440415.1 Bradyrhizobium retamae | reverse complement strand
AAACGGAAGTCGCCGGCCGTAGCCAGCGGCCGAGCGGTTGTGCCGCCGATTTGATATCCTCGCGCCGCGAGGGCTGGTCCATACTCTCACTCTGATGCGCGTTAGGGTATATTGATGTGTTGCATGCGCAGCAATTGAACCAAACGATTATTGTTCGTTTTCGCGGGAGCGATCATGAATAAGTGTCTTCTGGTGACGATTCTTGTGGCTCTCACCGGTACGGCGGCGGCTGCGCAGGCGCCCACCAAAGACGCGCTCATCGCCCGCGCGAAATCATTCGAACTCGATACGCCCTATGTGCCGCCGCCAGGCGACCCCTTGACGCATCATGCCGCCGGATTTGCGAAGGTCATGTGCTCAGCTGTATTCATGACCGGCCTTGCGCCCGATTTCGCGGCCGAAAATGTTGGGTTTTTCACGGCGCCCTACGGACAGCGCGCGAAGCTCGGCAGGCCGGTCATCGATCGCGCCAACAAGGCGGTCCACGTCACGCTCCCTAGCGGCGTGACCCGGACGGCCAAATATCTCGGGAGCCAGGGTTGCGTCACGTTCCCGATCGGCAAGAGCGTCGTGAATTTCAAGCCGGTCGCCGTCAAGAGCCGATTGCCCGATCCCGCAACCCAAATGTGGCCCATGGGCGACATGCTGCCGGAAGAGCCGTTACCGACAGAGATCGACGCCGAGAAACTCAAAGCTGCCGTGAATGCTGCGTTCCAGCCGGCCGAAGGATTGACCGCGGCGTTCGTTGTGACGTGGAAAGGCCGCCTCATTGCCGAGCGCTACGCGGAAGGTGTTACGGCGCAGACGCCGCTCGAAAGCTGGTCCATGGGCAAGAGCGTTACGGCAACGCTCTTTGGCATTCTGGTCAAAGACGGCGTCTACGATTTGGAGCAGCCGGCACCGATCCCTGAATGGCAAACGCCCGGCGACCCGCGCGCCAAAATGCGCATTGCGGATCTCCTTCACATGTCGAGCGGGCTTCGGATCAAGGCGCCCCAAGACCCGGATTATGACCCAACGGGGCCTTACCCGGATCACGTCTATCTGTATACCGGCGGCATCGATTCCTTTCACTACGCGGCAACACGGCCATTGCAGTGGCCTCCCAACACGGTCGGACGCTATCGCAACACCGATCCGGTCCTGATCAACTATCTGATCCGGCTCGGTGTCGAAAAAAGAGGCGACGAATATCTCTCATTTCCTCAGCGGGTGCTGTTCGACAAGCTCGGCATCCGCACCATGGTGATCGAAACTGATCCGTTCGGAAATTTTCTAGGGCAAGGTTATGGGGTAGGCTCCGGGCGCGATTGGGCGCGGCTTGGCAATCTCTATCTTCAGGGGGGCGTTTGGAACGGTGAGCGCATTCTCCCAGAGGGCTACACCACATTCGTCAGCACGCTTGCGCCCGCCTGGGCCGCGGACAATCGGCCGATCTATGGAGCTTTTTTCTGGCTCAACGGCCACGGGCAATATCCAGTCCCGCGCGATGCCTATTACATGGCGGGCGCAGGTGGGCAGACCACGCTGATCATTCCCTCGCACGATCTCGTCGTCGCGCGTCTCGGGCACTATCGGGGCCAATCTTACGCCGCTTCAGGCTTCAGCGAGGCGCTCGCGCTGTTGATCGAGGCGGTGCCAAAAGCACAAAAGGCCCGGGCCCAAGAATTTGGCAACAGAGGGGACAACGGGCCAAGCGAGGAAAGTAAAAATACTGAAAATCGTGTCAACGAGGCTATCGATCCACCCGTTGGGAAATGAGACATGCCAATCATGCTGACCAGTCCGATTTCGATGGAATAGGAGACATAGATAAGATGGACAGGGATTTCGTCTCTTGA
>NZ_LLYA01000095.1 GCF_001440415.1 Bradyrhizobium retamae | reverse complement strand
CCATTTCCCCACCAGTCCAAACCATTCTGTCAGATTAAGTCGAGACTTTTACACCGTTCCCGGTATCGGTCCCCTGACTGCCCTGTCCTTCGTCGTTACCATCGACGACCCCACTCGCTTCAGACATTCCGCCGATGTGGGTGCCTATCTAGGCCTGACACCAAGACGTCATCAATCCGGTGAGATGGATCGCACTGGCCGCATCTCCAAGCGCGGCAACCACCAGATGCGAACTTATTTGTTCGAGGCGGCGAACGTCCTGCTGACCGTTGTCAGGCGAGGTTCTGCGCTCAAGCGCTGGGGCAGCAAGCTGGCCAAACGCATCGGCGCCAAAAAGGCCAAGGTTGCCCTCGCTCGCAAAATGGCTGTCATCCTCCATGCCATCTGGACCGATGGCACCGAATTCCAGGCAGAGATGTGCACCGCATGAACCAATCTTAAACCAACCCGGATCCGCCTTCGGCGGAACAAGCGTCCCTGCCGGGACGAAGGTGTGGGCAATCTCGAAGTCGCCCCTGCGGGCTTTACGCACCGCGCTCTTAACATCGGGATGCCACACCTCTTGAACGCCATCATGCGGCGCTCCTGCATAGAGACGACCGCGGAAAGAACCATGAACCCGGCAGCGGATCATTTTTGTCTATCGGGGTTGACATCGTGCCCGCGATTAAAGAACGGACGACTACGCACCGCGCTCTTCACATCGAGATGCACACCTCTTGAACGCCATCATGCGGCGGCTCCTGGAGAGACGACCGCGGAAAGAACCATGAACCCGGCAGTGGATCACTTTGTCTATCGGGGTTGACACCGTGCCCGCGATTAAAGAACGGACCGCATATTTGGGTGGCCGAGCGCCTGTGATTCAAGCTCCCAAATTGGGGTTTATGGCCGCTGATATGGATCGAGCCAGAACTCGGCGGTTCTCTGGAGCACTCATCATCGTCATGTGGTTGCCTGGAATTGGCACAGCATGAATGGCCGCTGCACTCAAAACTTGGTCCCAACCGCGTATGGGTGAACTGGCCTCTGTGGCATAAAACTGATGTATTTCAACGGGCAGGGATGGAACTTGGTATAACTGCAGCGCCCTTCGAAATTGGGCAATTCTTGCACACCTCAAAGCGTCAATTTCGAGATCATGATCTAGAGGTAGCGCCCCAAGTTGCTGCGCCTTTTCAAGCAACTGGGCAACTGAACTTTGTCTAGCAAAGTGCTCCAACACTTCGAACCGCTCATCATCCAAGGGCTTGAGAGACTCTAGCACCATTTCTAGTACTATTTTGGCTGGCGACATGCTCAATGGATTTGCAGGTAACGTAACATCGATGAAAGCCATGAATGACACAGTTTCATCGAGGCTTAGTAAGCGCTGGGCAATTGCGTAGGCCAAGAATGCCCCTGAGGAATATCCGGCGAAGCGATATGGGCCTTGCGGCTGAATCTCTTTGATCGCCGAGATTAGTTGCGAGGCTATCGCCTCAAGAGTTGGCGAACAAAGTTCATCGAAGGACGGCCATGGCAGAGCATAGACAGGACAGTCTATGTCCATTTCTTTGACCAAACTGACGACATAGGAACAATCCCCCAAACCTGTAGGAACAAAGAAGAGTGGCGCTTGCGATCCCGTTACACGAACGGATAGCACTCCAGCTGCATTGCGGTGCGGCTGCTGCAACTCAACCTTCGACGTAAGTTTCTGCAAAACAGGGGCTTGGAAGAGGTCGGCGGCGCTGAGCTTCAGCCCAAGATCGAGCGCTCGACTGAGCAACTGCACCGCCAAGAGCGAGTGGCCGCCCAGTTCGAAGAAGTGGTCGTGGCGCCCGACCCGCTCAACACCCAGAAGCTCGGCCCAGATCGTCGCCAGCGCCGTCTCGA
>NZ_LLYA01000094.1 GCF_001440415.1 Bradyrhizobium retamae | reverse complement strand
CTTTGCGGATTGGAACGAGGCGACGGCCGGACGCAACCGTGAGGCGGCGCTTCTGGCCGACTTCGATAGGGGTTTTGTCGTGCCTGGCCGGAAACCTCTTGTCGTTGTGACGGCTTCCGATGTGCTCGGCAGCAGGGCTCATCATCCGCAGCCGATGGCTAGAAGCTGGAGTGCGGCTTTCGACCACGCAGATGTGCCGGAGCAAGGGACAGCGGTTGTTCATTTGCAGCGAGGGCTGGCCTTGCTCGACGGCTTGCAGACCGTGGCAACGGGGGGCGGGTCGTCGCGCGAAATGATCAGGCTCGTATTTGCGGGAGACGATGCAGTGCTCGTTCCGCCCTCTGACCTGGCCTTGATCTGGCCATATGCGTCGGAGCGCGGCGAACTCACCCTCGACAAAGCGGATGGAAGTACATGGTGGAGCCGGCGTACTGAGGCGGAGCACGAAATTCAAATCGCCGGCAAGCAGCTCGCCAAACACATCAGCCAGCGGCGCCGCCGGCGGGCTCCGAAACTCGTACCTCCTGGTCCCATCTATGAGAGGTTCGTCGCGCGTTTTCCGTATTTCACGACAGTCGACCAAGCGAAAGCCATTCGGGACGTTTTGGATGATCTTGCGTCGGGCCACCCCATGGACAGGATCATTTGCGGCGACGTCGGATTCGGCAAAACCGAAGTGGCGTTGCGGGCCACGGCCGCCGTCGTATTGTCAGGGAAGCAGGTGGCGATAGCGGTGCCGACGACCGTCCTGGCAAGACAGCATGTCGCGACTTTCCGCAAACGCTTCGCTCCGTTTGGCATCGAAGTGGGGAGTTTGTCGCGAATCGGTTCGGGCGCAGAGACAAGAGAGGTGAAGGAGGGGCTGAAGAGCGGCAAACTGAAGGTCGTAGTCGGAACCCAAGCCCTCACCTCGAAGGACTTGAAGTTCGCCGGCCTCGGCCTTGTCGTCATCGATGAGGAACAGCATTTTGGGGCGACGGAGAAGGCGAAACTTTCCGGGCTGGCCAAGAGTATTCATGCCCTTTGGATGAGCGCCACGCCGATTCCGCGGACTCTCGCGGGCGGTCTAGCTGGCTTCAGGGATCTTAGCGTCATTGCCTCTCCGCCCATTCATCGACTCCCGGTCGTCACAAAGGTTGCTCCTCTTTCGGATGCTGCTATTGCCTCGGCATTGCTGCGCGAGCAAAGGCGGCACGGGCAAAGCTTCTTGATCTGTCCGCGAATTCAGGATCTTGATCCGATGCTGGCGCGCGTTCAATCGGTGGCCCCGGATCTCCGCATCGTCTGTCTGCATGGCAAGTTGCCTGCCGACGACATCGACGACCGAATGATGAGCTTCGTCGAAGGCGCGGCGGACGTGCTGCTGGCGACCAACATCGTGGAGAGCGGTCTCGATATCCCACGTGCAAACACGATCGTGGTCTGTTGGCCCGAAAAGTTCGGTCTTGCGCAACTTCATCAGCTCAGAGGAAGGGTGGGCCGCAGCGGGATACGGGCATTTGCGCATTTGCTGACCGATTCGGACTCGGAGCGATCCGAGAAGCGATTGGCCGTTTTGGAGGAGTTCAATAGACCCGGCGCGGGTTTCGCGATCAGTGCGCGGGATCTGGACCTCAGGGGAGCGGGGGATGTGCTTTCAGAGCGGCAGTCGGGCCATGTGCAGGTGTTCGGGCCGGTGCTCTACAGCCACCTTCTGAAGTTGGCCTCGGAGAAAGCCGACGACAGAACAGCCGACCTGTGGGTGCCTGACCTGAATCTGCCAGTAGGGGACATGTTGCCCGCAGGCTACGTGCAATCGGAGGCGGTTCGGCTGGAAATCTACGGCCGCGTCGCCAGATGCCGAAGCGAAGATGAGCTGGACGATCTCGAGGGGGAGACCTCTCGTCGCTTCGGCAGATTGCCTCCGGCGGCCCGCGATTTCTTTGCCGCAGCAAGGCTCAGGATCGACTGCAGGCGAAGAGGAATCATAAGACTTGATGTCGGCCGGGATGCCGTAGCCGCGACATTCCTGCCGGGACGACTTCGGAAATCCAAGG
>NZ_LLYA01000093.1 GCF_001440415.1 Bradyrhizobium retamae | reverse complement strand
GGCCAATCTTGCCCGCCGTCAGGCAGAAACTCCACTTATCGCACTGTTCAGATTTGCGGAGCCGGCTCTAACATCAATTTGCGCCGGGAAGTAGACTAAGCTCAACTAGTCACGAGCCGAGCGCTTTCTGATCGCTTCCTTACGAAATCTGCGCCAATCAGGTAAAATGCGCGGGATTTCTGCGCCTTGCGCCTGGAAGTTAGCTGAAAAAACATTCTCCGCGGCAATAGGATTCCGCTGTTCTCTTAAAACACGCGCTGCGGAACCGACGAAGGTGAGGATGTGAGCGCTGCCAAGCATGAACATAAGTGCAAACCCGTGGAGTAGCGCAAGGTAAGCGCATTACCGGAGAGGAATTCGAATGGCCGCTCAAAGCCAAGAACTTACCATCGTTCTCAACCATCCCGTAGCAGACACATACGCTGAACTAATCGGGAAGCGATTTCCGCAAGTGCACACCATTGTGGCGCCGGATGTCGAGAAACTTGAGCGGCATATCGGCGAGGCCGACGCGATTCTGGCCTTTGAGTTCCCAGTAAAATTTATCGATCGGGCAAAAAAGTTGCGCTGGTTCCAATGCACCGGTGCGGGCGTAGACTCTCTTATGCCCATTCGCGAGAAGTTGGGAGCCATTCAAGTAACCAACGCACGAGGAATCCACGGGGATATAATTGCGGATTACGTCATGGCCGGTATTACAATCCTGCATTGGGACTTCCGTCGCCTACTACGTGAGCAGGCTGCTCGCCAATGGAATACCCGAGCTGTAGCGCCGCTAGCGGATAAATCACTCGGCGTCGTCGGGCTCGGGTCAATCGGAGCGACTATCGCAAGGCGTGCCAAGGCCGCCGGTATGACGGTTTACGGTACCAAAAAGAACATTTCTGTTCCAGTTGAAGGTATTGACCGCTTGTTTAGCGCGAGCGATCTCAAGAGCATGCTGCCTCTCTGTGATTTCGTTGTGTTAGCCTTGCCTGGGACTCCCGACACAGTTAGGACCATTGGAGGGGCCGAGATTGCCTGCCTCAGGCCCGATGCCTTTCTGATCAATATTGCGCGGGGCTTTGTTGTAGATGAAACCGAGTTGATTAAGGCCCTGCAAAGTGGCGCGATCGCAGGCGCAATGCTCGATGTCTTCGAAAAGGAGCCGCTGCCGCAAGATAGTCCGCTGTGGGACCTGCCAAATGTCATCGCGACACCGCATATGGCCGGCTACCCGGACAATTATCCAGGTCGGGTCTTTTCGATCTTCGCTGACAATATCGAACGTTTCCTAAGCGGACGGGCGCTGAAGAATGTTGTCAACCTGAGTCGCGGGTATTGACCCTTGATTCGTTGGCCAGCGAGGCCGGACGGCAGAATCCTCCAGGTAATGAGCGCTGCCGACAGTTTATCCAACTCCAGAAATCGGACGAAGTACAATGCTTACAATGAGCAGCGAGGAAGTTTCGGCTTACGCCCGAGATGGGTACGTAATCCGCAAGAACCTATTTAGCAGAAAAGAAGTGGCGCTGTTCCTAGACAGAGTACGAGCGCCTATCGAGGCAGAAATTGCGGGCGGCTTAGTGTTTGCTAAAAAGGACCATGAGGGCCGGACGGGCCTCGTCAAAGGTTTGACTAAGGCGGATGAAGTAAGATTCGGGTTTCTTGGCCGAGACGAGCGGCTCGTTGATCTCGCGCAAGATGTCATCGGCAAGCCCGTCTACCGCTACGCTCATGAGATGCCACTGAAGCAGCCAGCCGGCGGCGGCGGCGACGGCGGCTGGGGATGGCATCAGGACTTCGGTTTTTTTCACACCGACGGCCTGCTCGCCCCTGAGTTAACCGCCATCTGGCTCGTGTTCCATAAGGCGACAAGGGAGAACGGCTGCATGCGGGTTCTCAAAGGTTCGCACAAGCTCGGACGGCTCAACCACAACACCGATCTGGCGCCAAACCGCGCAGAGTATGTCAAGGTCAACCAGACGCAAGTCGAACAGAAGGCTCTCGAGGCCGCGATGAAGCGATTCGAGACTGTTTATGTTGAGTTGGAGCCAGGCGACGCGATGATTT
>NZ_LLYA01000092.1 GCF_001440415.1 Bradyrhizobium retamae | reverse complement strand
TCGACGCTCCACTTATCGATGCGGAAATGCTGTTCAGACAACCGGGACCAGCTCAGTTTTCGAGCCCTGTGGTCAATGGCGTGAAGCAAAGCAAAACCCGCCGGGGTGGGCAGCGGGGTGTGAAGAACGCGAGGATGGTTGCAAGAGCTTAAGGAGCAGCTTGTTTGCTCATCGCCCGTCCGATGTTGATGAGATTGTCGGAGATCACGCCTAGCCCCACCCACCGCTGCATTCCTTCGTCGCCCTTGTATCGGCAGCGATCGAGACCGTTTCGCCGTTTGACCACGCTGATCCGCCCTTCGCATCCGGTACGCCATTTCTGGCCGTTGCGGAACCATCGTTTCTTCTGCTCGCGTTTGCGTTCGATGCTCTTGCTCGATCGATTGGGGATACACACACGCTTGACTCCCATCGCCTTCGCAGCGGCCTCGTTTCTGGCGGAATAAAACCCGGCGTCAGTCGCCACCAATCGCGGGACGCGCCCCAGCTTCGCTTGGTGGGCTGCAATGGATGGGATCAACAGATCGGAATTGTTGGGTCGCCGAGTGTAGACTTCGTAGTCCACGATGATCTGATTCTCGGCTTCCTGCAGCTTGATCATCTTGCCGAACTCGTTGGGTTTGCCGGCCTTGCCCTTGCGGATGACCTCGGTCGACGGCTCGAACACGCTAAGAATCTTGTCTTCGACGTGGGTGTCGCCATCGAAGATACGCGCCCGCGTCTGCCGCATCACCCGCCGCACCAGCGGCACCATCCTGTCGAGCTCCTTGCGCAGGCCCTCCAGTGCGATCTGCTGTAGAACATCTGTGGATCGCTTCACTCCTTGCGATATCTCCTTCGAGAACCGCTTCGCCTGACCCACCACCCGGCTCGTTGTATTGAGCAATCGGCGATAACGTTGCTGCAGCCGGTCCCGATTGAGCGGGCCTTTGGTGCGCGCTATCCGCGCGATCTCGAACAGCCGCAGCTTCACGCTCCGGCTGCGGTCGCGCAGCTTGGTTCCGACCGCGCCGGCAATATCCGTGATCTTCTTCATGGTGCGGGGCAGCACCCGCACGCCATCCCCCAGCAACGTGCTGTCGGTCGGATGGTGGATGTTGGTCTCCACCACAGTCGTATCCACGCGCATGCGCCGGCCCGCAACGACGCCGTTGTCATGCGCTATTTTCACCATCTGATCATGGATCTGCCTGAGCACCTGCGGCCCGATTGCCAAGCCCCATCGCCCCATGGTCTTGGCATCCGGCATCTTCCCGCCGCCCACCCGGGTGAAGTCGCGGTACACGAGATTGGCGCGCACCTCGCGTTCCAAGGCGGCATAGCTCAGGTTTCGGATGTGCTTGAGGACCAGCAGACGCAACACCACCTCGGCCGGCGCGCCGAACCGGCCACGACTGCGGCTCTTGGGATGCCGCTTTGCCAGCGCGTCGTACACTGCCGCCACGATCTCTTCGTCCGCCAGCACCCGATCGGCGTGCTCCATCCAGTCTTCGCGAAGATCACTCACTTCCTCGGCAATCAACCCATCGCCGAAGCTGAGTTGTGCCCGCCGCATCTCAATCATGCCGCCGCCCCATCCGCCTTCGATGCGGCCCTGGACGCAGCAGTTCATGATTGAGCTCGCAGATGTCCTCAATCGCCTGCTTGAGCTTCTGATAATTGTCGAGCCAGCGCCGGACTTCGGCGATCCGCTCGCGCCGCACGCTGAACTGTTGCGTGCGCCCGCCGGCGTAAGTCACGGTCAGGACAAACACCTGGTGTCCCTCACCGCGGGCGCATTTCGGGCAACCCTTGGTGTGTCGGACTGTGCGCTCCAGCAGCGAGCCGCGCAGCAATTCGCCGGTAATCGGCAGCTTGCCGACAAGCTTGACGCGCGCCTGAAGAGTTCGATCGCGAATCATTCATAAAAATGAATCAATGACAACCGCACAAGTCAAGCCTCGCTCCGTTCGACCTTGCAGTTTTCCGCCGACACGCCGATTCTACACCCGGCCCAAGCCTTTGCGCCGGGAAGTAGTCTAGTCTTACTGCGTCATAAATTTCGATAGCTACTTTGACTTGAGATTGCCCTGA
>NZ_LLYA01000091.1 GCF_001440415.1 Bradyrhizobium retamae | reverse complement strand
AAGGCTCTTGTGGGCGATGACGTTGTCGCAGTCAGGTGCTTGGAGGTGTCGTCTGCCCGCTCGGGCTTTTCGCCGGGTTCCCTGGTTGAAATCCACCCGAGGCACTGGCGTGTGGCGACGGCCACAGAAGATGTTGATGTCTGGTTTGGCAGCTCAGATGGTGAGACTCTGGACGCCCGGGCACTCGCAAGGCACTCCGATCTGAATGTAGGCGATCGCCTCCCGATTCTAAGCGATGACGAGGCGCGGAGCATAACTGTTACACATGAAATGTTGGCGCCTCGGGAGAGTTTCTGGCGACAGCGGCTTGAGCAATCTAAAATATTGCAGCTTCCTTTTCTGTCGTCTCCACAAGCTGTGGCTCCCCCAAGATGGCAGTCGAGTTCGTGGCTCATTCCAAGTGCTTTGGCCGAGCTGTCCCCCAATGATCGCACCGAGTACATACTGAGCGCTTGGCTGATCTATCTCGCCCGCCTCACGGGAGAATCAGAGCTTCAATTGGGATGGACTCCCCCAGCGAATGAATCGCGAGCCGGGGTGAAGGCGGTGGAGGTGCTTGTCGCTTCTGTCGTGCCAATGGAAATTATCATAGATCTCGGTCATGATTTTGCAGAGGTGCGCAGGGCGGTGGCGGCCGAGTGTGCTCAGCTGAGGGAGCACGATAGCTTTGCGCGGGATCTTATCGCGCGCTACCCGACGTTGCGGGGCGGTGAGGCGCTACGATCGCGCCGTCCCTGGCCGGTTGGCGTTACGGTTACTGCAAATAGCGGGTCTGCCGCTGGTGATCTTGCAAGCCCGAGTTTTGAGGCGCCCCTATCCGGTGATTTGCTGACGTTTGAGGTTTGCGCTCTGGAAGGGAGCTTTCGATGGCACTTTGATGCAGGTCGCTTGGCGCCCAAGCAGATCGACCGCATGACGCAGCATTTGCAGAATTTGTTGTGTGCTGTGATGGCCGATGCGCAGCAGCCGGTAGGACGAATTCGGCTCTTGTCGTCCGCTGAGCGCGCGTATCTGTTGGAGGAGCTGAACCGGACGGCGGCGCCGTATCCCGAGCAGCAGTGCATCCATGAGCTGTTTGAGGCGCAGGTGCGCCAAGCGCCGGATGCGGTGGCGGTGGTCTATCAGGACCAGCGCTTAAGCTATGGCGAGCTCAATGCGCGGGCGAACCGGCTGGCGCATCATCTGATCGGGCTCGGGGTGAGGCCGGACCAGCCGGTGGCGATCTGCCTTCAGCGCAGCATCGCGATGGTGGTCGGGCTGCTGGCGATCCTCAAGGCGGGCGGGGCGTATCTGCCGCTGGATCCGGCCTATCCGAGCGCGCGGCTGCACCAGGTGCTCAACGATGCGGCCCCACACCTGTTGCTGGCCGATGTGGCCGGCCGCGCCGCACTCGGCAGCGATGCGCTACTCGATCTGACGGTGGTCGATCTGGAGACGGCGACCCCGGCGTGGGCGCAGCTGCCGGCCGCGAACCCGGACCCGCGCGCCCTCGGTCTGACCTCGCGCCATCTCGCCTATGTGATCTACACCTCAGGATCCACCGGAACGCCCAAGGGCGTCATGGTCGAGCATCGGGGATTAGTCAATCTGGAGTTGGCTCAGAATGTGCTTTTTGGCGCTTGTTCCAACAGTAGAGTGGTGCAGTTCGCCTCCTTTGGTTTTGATACAAGTGTTTCAGAGCTTGTCATGGCGTTTGGCTCAGGAGCCGCCTTGCACTTGCCTGCGGGTGAGATCCGTCAATCGACCAAAGAGCTATCGGACTATCTGCGAAACGAAGCCATCACGCATGCGACGTTGCCTCCAGCATTGCTTCAGGGAAGCCAGCATCTGGAATATTTGGCGTCGCAACTTCTCGTTCTTGCTGGAGAGCTCCCGAAGGCCGAGCTTATCCGAGCCTTGCCTGCAGCATCTATTGTCAACGCCTATGGACCTACCGAAGCAACAGTCTGCGCGACGACGTGGAGCTGCCCGGCTGATTTTGATGGGGCCGTTGTCCCGATCGGCCGTCCGCTTGCGAACACGCGGATCTATCTGCTGGATGGTGATGGCGCGCCTGTTCCGTTTGGGGCCGTAGGGGAGCT